>NZ_JAGDEB010000001.1:0-1597541 GCF_040148725.1 Erythrobacter sp. NFXS35
ATCCCAGCTTCCTGCTCCTTCAAGATCGCAATGATCTGCTCTTCATTGAACCTGCTTCGCTTCATATCGTCCGACTCCTTGCGTCAGACTCTACCAAAAAGCGGTCACATTTCAGGGGAGCACGTCACGATGATGTCATACCTTCTGACAATAGTTGTTAGTGAAAACTTCATACAAATTGATTCAGAATCATTAATTTTGGATCTGTACTGAATTAAGGGTAAACACGGAGAGTTCATTGTGGCTGATATAGACGTAAGGAAGCTCGCCGAGCAGCTCGACGCCGCTCAGGCGATCCTTGACGAGATCCGTGTGACCAGTGGCTGCGATGCATTTGGTCCAGCGCGAGAGCCAGCCTCCAAAAGAGTCGAGGCTGCCTTGGAGAGCGCTCAGCGGGCTCTTCATGAAAGAAAGACGCGGACCAATTTCGTGGGCAATCCCGAAATGTTCGGCGAGCCCGCCTGGGATATGCTTCTGGATCTTTTCATTCGCCAGACGAAGGATGAGAAGATCAGCGGGAAAAATGCCTTTATCGATGCAGAAGCGCCGACCGCCACGGCCAAGCGTTGGCTCAAGGTTCTTGAGCAGAATGGCCTCATAATTTCGCAGCCCGATCCCGCCAGCAGCGACGGCGACCGGACTCATCTCACCCCTACCGGCTATGAGGGTATGTTGCGCTATCTGGAGAGCATTGCGCACTAACCGGAGTACAACGGGGAGCCTGGGCCCATTAACGATAAGGGCTCTACAAGCTTCAGGGGCGCACGTTGATGATGGTATCAGGCGGGCTGGCTGTCGTTTGACGCAGAAGCCGCCAGTGCCTTAAATTGTGGCAGGCTCGCAAGGTCACCAGAGCTGACAGGCCTGCCGAGATAAAAACCCTGCGCCAAGTCACATCCCATCGCCTTCAGCAGAGCGAGCTGTCCTGGCGTTTCAACATGTTCGGCGACACACAGCGCGCCGGCTGCATGACAAAGGTTGATCAGGCCTAGCAGAATCTGGCGAGATCTGGCGCATTCCTGAATGCTCGTTGTTAACGAGCCGTCGAGTTTGACCACATCAAATACCAAATCACGAAGGTATGACACAGAGGCGTGGCCCGCCCCGAAATCATCGAGGGCGACAAGGCTGCCCGCGTCGCGCAGGGCCTGCAATTCCTGCTTGGCCGTCTCGAAATCGGTGAGAACGGCTGTCTCGGTTACCTCGAACAGCATGCGGGAAGGGGGAAAGTCCTGTTCGCAAACGGTCTGAAGAATACGTGCAGCAGCACCCGGACGGCTGACCTGAGTTGCGCTCAGATTGAATGAAAGACGGATGTCATCCGGCCAGCCTCGCGCACCACGAAGCGCCTTTTTCAGCAGAACTTCGCTGATCTGCTCGATCCTGCCGATCCGTTCCGCCAGATGGATGAATTCATAGGGAGCCACATCACCGAGCTCGGCGCTTCGCCAGCGGGCCAGCGCCTCGGCATAGACTGCTTTGCCATTCTCAACCATCATGATCGGCTGATATTCGACCGTCAGCTCGTTGCTCGCCTCCAAGCTGATCAGCAGTCTTTCGAGGCTTGCCTTTCGTTTGTCGATGGAGAAGACGACCTCGTCGTAGAGTTGAAATCGTCCTCGCCCAGAGGCCTTCGCGTTGTACAATGCAGAATCCGCCTGCCGCATGAATTCCGCTATCGAAGTGGTATGCGGCCCCGCCTCCGTTATCCCGCAGGAGAGGCCTACAACCAGCTTTTTACCATCCCATTCAATTGGTTGCCTGACAATTTCGCAGATGCTCGCGCCGCGCGCGAGGATCTCGTTTCGCGCAAGGCCTCTGCTCCAGAAAATCGCGAATTCATCACCGCCCAATCTTGCGACGAGCGCCTGATCTTTGAATGCTGCTACCAGGCGCTCGGCAACGACTTTGAGAATGGCATCGCCGGCGGCATGGCCGAATACGTCGTTGGCCGGCTTGAAACCATCGAGATCACATATCGCAAGCACGCTACCACCTCCCGAACTGGGTCCCGGTACCATGTTGCGTCCCATTTCCCGGATCAGGCGCGCGCGATTGGCAAGGCCGGTGAGGCCGTCTTCATCTGCGCGCTTCAAGGCTGCAACTTCTGCCGAGATCGCACGGTTGTGTTCGCGTGCAACAGCCATCCGGCTGCTGACCAAGCCGGACAGTGCATGGCCGTGGGTCTGCAACAGGCGCATGAAAAGGAGAATGACGAGCAACAGGCTCAGTCCCATCGCCTGTGTCAGATTATCGCCCGTAAAGAGCAGGCGCACTGCGACGGGAAAGCCCAGAATCGCCAATGGCAGCACGGCAGCACGCGGGAAGCTGCTCAATCCGTAAGCGGCGCCCAAGGCCGCCAATATGTTGAAGAGAATGATCGCAAGGGTCAGGTCGGGATGCCTGCTGATCAAGAGCTGCGCCCAGATCGAGAAGCCTGCGCACAAAACGACTGTAAAAAGCACCACGCCGATAAGCTCGGATTGAACTTTCTCGTGGCTCTGGGTCGGCTTTTGCAGAAAGGTCCAGAAGATCGTGCGCCAGACAAGCAGGCCCGACAGCACGGTAACGGCTGAATAGAACGATAGCTCCGAGCCCCCGATCGCAACATGCATACCGATCAGGTTGACGATGGCGCTGGCGTAAAGCAGCGGGATCTGCCTGCGCAGATTGTCATAGATCGCAATCATTTGCTCGCGCTGCTCGCACGAATTCTTCGCCGGTAAGAGGAAGTCGAGCAGCTGCATCACACGCAATAGCTTATCAAATCTGCCTCGCTTTTTGCTTAATCCAGACCTCGGGGAATCATAGGGGAACCCAAGCTGCGCGCTTAAGGTTTCTTAAGGAACCGAGCGCCTTTTGGTGTTCGCTTGGCGAGGCGTGCAACGGTTTTATTCCGGTGGTCAGGAACAGCGTCACTGGCCCGGCCGGCGGGCACGGGGGAACCGGAAAACCAGCTGGCAGGCCTGCGATTGAAGAGGGTTGCCGGGCAGAAAGCATGGTTGCGATCCAGCCATTGCCCTTGGGTGAGACCTGATCCGGGTTTGGCTCGTGGATCGCTGCTCCGCCAGTCGCCGCGCTTGGCGTTTTTGGTGCCGAAAAAGCCTGGAACCACTGTTGTGAGCCTACCGGAAGCGTCCGCATGATATCCCGGCTATCGGTCCTTTTTACGCGTGCTGATTGGGCGACAAAGCTTACCTGTCACAGGTTCAATGGCGTTTTATCCGGAAATGTCGGCGCGCTTCAGTTTTCCTGAAGGCCTGCAAGTTTGCTGCATGCAGAGGCTAGGCGGCTCTCTGCCTGTCACCTCAAGTGGGACCTGAGAGATACCTCATGCACCATGCAAGCTCCGACCGTGCGGCATTGCTCCCGCGCAGGTGAGGCGCGTGTTTGCGGCAAGGGGCCCTCCCATCGGGCCTGCCGATGCGGTTCGAGAGATATTGCAGCTCAGTCCGCCTGTCACTTGCGGCGGGCACGAGCTGCCGCGCCAGCCAGCGCGGACGGTTAGGGCAGCGCAGGCCTTATGAGGGGCAGCCAAGACTGCCGGGCTTTTAGGCACGGCGTGCCTGTCCTTACATGCAACACCGATCACCCGATGGCTTGGCGATGTGATTTTCTGCCCGATAATTAGGCAGCATAATTGCTACCTAATTATCGGTCGCCGCGGCCCGAAACCTGTGCCGCAAATTGAGGCGGTACGCCGCAGCCCGCTTCCCTTCGCGGCCCTCATTGGTGGTCTGGGTCACTGATCTCCCGGTGGGCTTATTCCTCCCAGACTCTCCCGGCTTCTTTGCAAAACAGGAACCGAGGTTGGTCGAACCTGATCATCAGGCTTTGCTCACCATACTCATCCTCCACCCAGGCATCGGAGATGATCAGGTCAGGCGTAAAGAGCGGATGTTCGATCACCTCGGTGATCGAGCGGCCCGGCAGCCGGAGCAAGATAGTGACTGGCAGTACCATGTTCCGAATCTTCACGGTGTCGTAGCGCCACGAGAAAGCTCTGGTATCCTCGTCCCATCCATGGGCGCGAACGTGGCCATCGAAGGTAGATAATGATGGTCGCGCCCCGTAATGATCAGACTGGTAGAGCAATCCAGATCGTAGGAACTCTGCTAGATCGTAATCGAGCTTGATGGCGTTGATTGCGAGCTTGTCGATCCACCCATGTGCGCCAAGCGCTGCAAGCGTCTGTTTGACTTGAGCTCTTTCAAACGGAATTCCTCTCGCGCCATATTGATCGAGGAGGTCGTTGAGGGAATCCTCTTCAAGTTCGAAACTCTCCATTTCGAGGTGCTGGTTCAGAGTTCGGTATCGCGCTATGACCGGAGTTTGCTGATGAAAATACCAAGTGCTGGTGCGTAGGATCCGAAGATCCTCTAGCTCGACCGGAATTCCATTTGCCGACCACCTTTCTGACATGATTTTGAGCCGCCACCGCGTTGTCTCAATGCGGTCTGCCAATTCCTCAAGACGCATGTCCACGCCAAACGATACCCAAAATGACACGAGATAGGCAACGCGATCCGCAAAGCGAGTTTCGGCATCATAATCGCAATCGTCCTTGTCCTCGTCATCTTCTTCCTCATCCTCATCCTCCTCTTCCTCTTCCTCGTACCCCACTTCCTCGGTACTGAATCTGACGAGCAGGACAACGCATGGAACGAGTTCAAGCTCGACGTCGCAACTGAGCTGTTCCTCATCGATCGCGATGGACAGCACCTTTGGTTGCCGCCCCTCGATTGAACACTGCTTGCGCTCGATCGCGTCCAAGACTGTCAAGGCGCTTTGCGATGCGCTGTGCCTGCCGTCCTTGCTGTGCCAGACCGTCATGACGAGGCGTCCAGCGCCAAAGTGCTGCTGTTATGGCTTATGTCCATGGCTGTGCCCTTCACTTTGGCCGGAAGGGAAAAGGCGCGAGGCCCGGCGCGGCCGTCGCTGCACGCTGAAGCGCGGCCGTGCCCTGCATCAGGCGAATGGCGAAGTCGGCGCGGGGAACCGGGCCGAAGCGCACGAGGCGTGCATTGCTGTAGCCGTATCCCGTCTCGTCATCATGTGCCGCGATCATGAACAGCTCGGGATTGGGGGAATACCACGGCGAACAGCGCGGATTGATCCTGATCTTGTTGTTGAGCCGCTCGTAGACGGCGATGTTGGTCGGTCCTTCATGTTCTTGCCCGGGCTGGAACGCGACCGCGACCACGTCGCGGTCACGCGTGAAGCCTTGCTCGTGAAGTCCGAGTTCTTTTCCTGCCGGAACCGCGATCAACGCCGCCTCCCGGGGGTTTGCAAGTTCGCGCGGGGCTCCGGTCATGATCAGAGTGGCCAGCGCGGTCACATATTTGTGAGCCTCTGCGAGGTTCAGCGGTGAGTTCTTGTAAGCATCCATTTGTCGGTCCTGTCCATGCTCCACGCGCACGCCTCCCGGTGAGGGAAGCGAACGCGGCGGAAGAGATGCGTCGCAGACGCAACTCTCCTGTGGTTCAAAATGTCGGGTTGCCGAATCCGTGGCTTGTCCACTCTCGGCCGGAGCGCCCACAAAAGGCTCGATCATATCCGGCCAGAAGGCCGCACATATGGACACGCTCACTCCCAATATCGGCACATTGTGCGGAATGTTAAAGGATTTTTTTCGGTGCCCGCGTTTTTTTTGATTTTACGCGGTCAGCCTTCGGTGTTTCGCCGCGCCGAGGGCGCGCTAGAGGCGGACGAATCCCCGGCGCCGACACCGACGAAAGCGGATTCTAAAAAGCGTGGGCGCCGAGCGCACCGGGCGATCCGCTCGTACTGGAGGGGGTCTGGCTCGGTCGATGGCCTGTCAGGCGGCACGGTGCGCGATGGGCATGGCCTGCAAGCTGCCAGCGCCGACGTCCTGTCTCGCGCGGCTTGAACAATCAGCGGTCTGGGCGGCGCGGGGCTTCGGCCGCGACCGAGGCGTTCCCTGATTGCCCGGCAGCGAATGCTGCGCTCAGGGCCGCGACTCCAGGCCCGGCGCCGCGATCGGGTGGGCAACCAGCGCGAGCGGCGGCGAGGGCTGAGCAGGCGCCGCGGCGCCCGCCAGCAAGACCGGGCGTCCGGCCGCGGCAAGGGGAAGTGGCCGGAGCCTGAGGTGAGCGCGATGCGGGCATATTAATGGCCAGGCACTGACGGAAACACCTGGCGCTGCCGGGCGGCCCCGAGCGGGCGTTGGTCGGACCGAAAACGAGCGTGCCAGGCGCTTTTTGCGTGATGCCGATCAGGATAGCGTGACGATTGCGAAATCCGGCCGATCGGGTTTGGCCCGCAATCGGCACGCTTTCCGGTGGATAAACGCAAAAAATTCCGCAGGCATCTTGCGCCCGGAATCGCGGCGAATCATAGTGTCGAAATGAGGACCACGACAGGGTACCACGGCAGGGTACCGCGGGGTTTTGACTCGAACAGAAACGCGTTTCTTTTCAATGCTTTGGATTTGAAGAAATCCATGGCTGGGGTGGCAGGATTCGAACCTGCGCATGGCGGTACCAAAAACCGCTGCCTTACCGCTTGGCTACACCCCAGCAGAGCCGCGCTCTATAGCGCGTGATTTCGCGTTGTGAAGGGGCTGAAAGCGCACAAGTGCGCCTCCTTCGGCTGCGGTTCAGACCGGCGGGCCTGAAACCAGCCGCTTGCCTTCGAAATCGGCGGCTGAATGACGCTCTTTCATCTGGGTGTCCTCATCGCCCCACACCTTGTTGACGATCCGCCCGCGTTTCACCGCCGGACGCGCCGCGATTTCCTTCACCCAGCGGCCGACGTTCTTGTACTCATCGATGCTGAGGAAAGTCTTGGCATCATTGTAGATGTGGCCAGTGGTGAAAGGAGCGAGCCACGGGAAATTGGCGATATCGGCTATGGTGTATTCGTCCCCGCCGAGATAGCGGCTGTCCGCCAGTCGCTTGTCAGCCACGTCGAAGATACGCTTCACCTCCATTGCATAGCGGTTGATCGGATATTCGTACTTTTCAGGCGCATAGGCGTAGAAGTGGCCGAACCCGCCGCCGATGAACGGGCCGGTGCCGACCTGCCAGAACACCCACGAAAGCACCTCTGCGCGGGCCGCCGGGTCGGTCGGCAGGAATGCGCCGAATTTCTCGGCGAGGTGGACGAGGATCGCTCCGCTTTCGAACACCCGGAACGGTTCCGGCCCGCTGCGGTCGATCAGCGCGGGAATCTTGGAGTTGGGGTTCGCCGCCACAAAGCCGCTGGTGAACTGCTCGCCTTCGGATATGTTGACTGTCCACGCGTCATACTCCGCGCCCGCGTGGCCCGCCTCCAGCAGTTCCTCCAGCATCACCGTCGCCTTCACGCCGTTGGGCGTGGCGAGCGAATGAAGTTGGAACGGGTGTTCGCCGACCGGCAGATCGCGGTCTTCGCGGGCTCCGGCGGTTGGGCGATTGATGCTGGCGAAGCGTCCGCCCGACACGGTATCGGGGTTCCAGACCTCGGGGGGCGTGTAGCTTGCATCGGCCATGGGAATCACTCCTTTGGGCGCGCGGGAAATGCGCGTTGTCTCGAAAGCCAAGCTGGCGTGCGGCGCGGCGCAGCGCAAGGTGGAACATCGCTGCACCGGTCCGCTTTTGCTTGGCGATGGAAAAGCTGGTCTATGTCGACGACGATCTTCCCGGCATCACCCGCAGGCGCGCGGGCAGGGGCTGGGCCTATTACGATCCAGCCGGAAAGCTGATCCGCGATTCAAGCGAACGCAAGCGGCTCAACGCGATTGCACTCCCGCCCGCCTATTCCGATGCATGGTTCTGCCCGGTGGATAACGGCCACATCCTCGCCACAGGATACGACGATGCCGGGCGCAAGCAGTACCGCTATCACCCCGGTTTTCGCGAGGCGCGAGAGAGCGCGAAATACGATGCCTGTGCCGCTTTCGGAAAGCTGCTGCCGTTGATGCGCAAGCGGGTGGACGAAGACCTCAGCCAGCCCCGCGTCACCCGCACACGCGCACTGGCCGCGGTGGTGCGTCTGCTGGATGTGTCGGCGATCCGCATCGGCAACGAGCACTACGCGCGCACCAACGAAAGCTACGGCGCGACCACGCTGCGCAGCGATCATGCCGAAGTTGGCGCACGGCGGATCGCGCTCCATTTCGTCGGCAAGGGCGGCAAGGAACGCGACATCGATCTGGCCGATGCGCGGCTGGCGCGGGCGGTGCGCCGGATGCAGGATCTGGACGACAGCGACGACGATCACCTGTTCCGCTATGAGGAGGAAAACGGGGATGGGGACGTTGCCGTGCGCCCCGTCACCTCCGCCGACGTAAACGCCTATCTGCGCGAGACGATGGGTAAGGATTTCTCGGCCAAGCATTTCCGCACCTTCCACGCCAGCGCGCTCGCCTTTGAAAAGCTGGCGACCGGCAGGGGGCACGTGAAGTTGGGCGAAATGCTCGATCACGTGGCCGAGCATCTCGGCAACACCCCGGCGATTGCGCGCAGCGCCTATGTCCATCCCGCGGTGATCGCGCGGATCGAGGGGCAGGGGGCCTGGCGCGAAGGGCTGCGACTGCCGCGCGCGACCCGCTGGCTCACCCGTGCCGAACGCGGACTGATCGCGTTTCTTGAAGAGTGCGGCGACCTGCACGATCTTCGGGCCAGCGACGACGACTGAGGCTTGAACTCTAGGCAGCGGCCCCCGCGCACGTTACAGCCGCGCGAAGCAGGAGACGCAAGCGGATGACGCAGGGCCACCCCTTTTACGATATGCACGAACACGGCTTCGTGCGCGTCGCCACAGCGACTCCGTGCAGCCGCCCGGCCGATGTTCCCCACAACACCGCAGGCGTGCTGGAAGAAGCGCGCAAGGCGCACGAAGCGAATGTCGATCTGGTGGTGTTCCCCGAACTGACGCTGTCATCCTATGCGATCGACGATCTGCTGTTGCAGGATGCGCTGCTGGCCCGTGTCGAACAGGCACTGGCGGAGGTGGTCGCGGCATCGGCCGATCTCACCCCGGTGCTGGTGCTGGGCGCGCCGCTGCGCCGCGGGGACAAGCTGTATAATTGTGCAGTGGTGATTGCGGGCGGCCAGATCCTCGGCGTGGTGCCCAAGAGCTTCCTGCCCAATTACCGGGAATTCTACGAAAAGCGTCACTTCGCTCACGGACGCGGCTGCACCGACCTGTGGATCGCGGTGGCGGGCGAGGAAGTGCCGTTCGGCACCGATCTGGTGTTTGCCGCGGCCAACCTTCCCGGCTTCCGCTTCGGCGTGGAAATCTGCGAGGATTACTGGGCGCCGATCCCGCCGGGGATGACTGCTGCTCTCGCGGGCGCGCTGATTCTGTGCAATCTCTCCGCCTCGCCGATCACCATCGGGCGTGCGGATGATCGCCACCTGCACTGCCGCTCCAGCGCCAGCCGCGCCATCGCCGCCTATGTCTATTCCGCCAGCGGCCACGGCGAAAGCACCACCGATCTCGCATGGGACGGGCAGGGCGTGGTTTACGAAATGAGCGACCTGATGGCGCAAAGCGCGCGGTTCGACCTGTCGGGCGAATTGTGCGTGGTAGACATCGATACTGATCGCCTCGCCGCCGAGCGGATGCGCAACCAGACCTACGCCGATGCCGCCGAATGGGCCGGGCGCCCCGAAGACAGCTACCGCCGGATCATCTTCGAACATGGGTATGCAGAGGGCGATATCGGGCTGCTGCGCCCGGTCGCGCGCTTTCCGTTCGTTCCGGCGCGGCCCGAAAAGCTGGACGAGGACTGTTACGAAGCGTTCAACATCCAGGTCGATGCGCTGATGCGGCGGATCGAGGCGACCGGTAGCAAGAGCCTCGTCATCGGCATTTCGGGCGGGCTGGATTCGACCCATGCGCTGATCGTGGCGGCCAAGGCGTGCGACCGGCTCGGCCTGCCGCGCAGCACCATTCGCGGCTACACCATGCCCGGCTTCGGCACGTCTGAAGGGACGAAGTCGAACGCGCACCGGCTGATGGACGCGATGGAAATCACCGCCGGAGAAATCGACATCCGCCCCGCCGCGTCCAAGATGCTGGAAGATATCGGCCACCCCTTCGCCGCCGGAGAGCCGGTGCATGACGTGACGTTCGAGAACGTGCAGGCGGGCCTGCGCACCGACTACCTGTTCCGCCTCGCCGGGCAGCACAAGGGCTTCGTGATCGGCACCGGCGATCTTTCCGAACTGGCGCTGGGCTGGTGCACCTACGGCGTGGGCGACCACATGAGCCATTACGGGGTCAATGCCGGCGTGCCCAAGACGCTGATCCAGTACCTGATCCGCTGGGTGATCCAGACCGGGCAGTTCACCGATGCGTGCGGGCAGGTTCTGGGCGCGATCCTCGATACGGAGATTTCGCCCGAACTGGTGCCGCCGGGCGCGGACGGGCAAATCCAGTCGACCGAGGAGTTGATCGGCCCGTATGAATTGAACGACTTTTTCCTCCACCACGTGATCCGCTTCGGGCAGCGCCCTTCGAAGGTGGCGTTTCTCGCATGGCATGCG
Organism: Erythrobacter sp. NFXS35; assembly: GCF_040148725.1. NCBI lineage: Bacteria > Pseudomonadati > Pseudomonadota > Alphaproteobacteria > Sphingomonadales > Erythrobacteraceae > Erythrobacter > Erythrobacter sp. NFXS35. The sequence goes on from NZ_JAGDEB010000001.1 coordinate 10,497, forward strand.
TGGCGGGAGCGCGAAGGCGGCGAGTGGCCGGCAGGCTTCCCCGATGCGCGCAAGAACGAATATTCGCTGACGACCATCGCCCGCTGGCTCGACAAATTCCTGCACCGCTTCTTCGGCTTTTCGCAGTTCAAGCGTTCTGCGCTGCCCAACGGGCCGAAGGTCTCATCGGCAGGCGCGCTGTCCCCGCGCGGTGACTGGCGCGCGCCGTCGGATGCGGTGGCGACGGTGTGGCGCGAGCAGCTTCGCGAAAGCCTGCCTGCCGATGTCGCGCGAGAGGTGTTCGGCGACGACCACAGCTGATGGTTGCCGTTTCGAAGACCGGCGGCCTGCCTTTTTCAGCGCTCGCGATCATGGTGTTCTGCAACATCGCGTGGGCCCTGAATGTCGTGGTCAGCAAGATCGCGGTGAGCACGCTCGGCCTGCCGCCGCTGTTCTATACCGTGCTGCGTTCCGCCATGGTGCTGATTGTGCTGTTCCCGCTGCTGCGCCAAATCCCGGCGCGCCTGCCGTGGGTGCTCGCTATCGGCTTTGCCGTCACCGGGGGCAGTTTCGGGTTGCAATTCGTCGGACTGCAGACCGCGAGCCCATCGGCCGTGGGGATCGTCAACCTTGCAGGCGCGCCGCTGACGGTGCTGTTCGCGATCCTGTTTCTGGGTGAGGAAGTGCGCTGGCGGCGCGGCATCGGCATGGCGCTGGCATTGGGAGGCGTGGGGCTGGCGATCGGCTCGCCTTCGGCATCGGGCAGCTTTGTGGGCCTCGCCTTCGCGTTCGGCGGCGTGCTGATGGGCGCGTTTGCCTCGGTGTTCGTCAAGCGGCTGGCGATCGGCTCGGTCGCGCTTCAGGCGTGGGCGGCGGTCGCTTCGCTGGTGGTGATGCTGCCCGCCACACTGGCGCTGGAAAGCGGCCAGATCGAAGCGGTGCGCGCTGCGCCATGGGCGGTGGCAGCTTGCGTGGTATTCGCCGGGCTGGTGGTGTCGGTCGGCGCGCACTCGGCCTATTTCAAACTGTTTCAGGCGCATGATGCCAACCTGATCGTGCCGCTGACTTTGCTCACCCCGCTGCTGACGATCGCTTTCGGCACATGGCTGACGGGTGACGAGATCGGCTGGCCGCTGCTGGCGGGCGGGGCGATGGCGCTGGCGGGGGTGGCGATCATCGTGGTGCGCCCGAGCCGCAATATCTTCAAGCCGCTGCTGGTGCGCCCGCGGCTGTGACGGGCGCGCCAATGTTTCGCGTGAAACATTCGTAATCCGGCGAAGCCGAGGCAAGATCGCGGGCTGGCGGGGGCAAGCGCGACCTGTTGCGCTCGCCCCCTGCTTGCATCACGCGGCCAGCTTCATTGCGGCATCCTGCGCGGCGGCGATCTTGGCCTCGCCGTCTTCGCCCATGATCCCGTCGGCGGCCACGATTTCCACATCTGTGATCCCGAGAAAGCCGAGGAAGAAGACCAGCCACCGGCTCATGAAGTCGATGTCGCTGCCCATCGGGGTGCCGCCGCTGGCAATGGCGAGATAGGCCTTCTTGCCGGTCAGCAGCCCTTCGGGACCGGTCGGCGTGTAGCGGAAGGTCGTTCCGGCGCGCGCCACCAGATCGGCCCACGCCTTGAGCGTGGCGGGCGGGCCAAAATTATAGACCGGCGAGGCGATGACGATGGTGTCAGCCGCCTGCAATTCGGCGATCAGTTCATCGGCGATGGCGGCGAGTTCGGCCTGTTCCGGCGTGCGCTCGGCAACGGGCGCGAGGTTTGCGGCGAAACGCTCGGCGCTGACATAGGGAATATCGTTCGCGGCGAGATCGCGGGTGGCGACAGCCGCGCCGGTTTTGGTGGCAAGCCCTTCGACCAGGCGCTGACCGAGACCGCGCGAAACGCTGTCGCCGTCCGAACGGATGCTGGCGGTGATGTAGAGAATGTTGCTCATGGCGGGGTTCCTTGAATGCGGGGAGGGTGGAGCCGGCCAGCGGTTGAGGTTGGGGGAACCGGCCGGCTCCGGGGAAAGGCTTAGGCCGCGTCGACCAGCACCACTTCGCTGTCTTCCAGCGCGGTAATGGTGATGCTGTCCAGCGCGGTGATCGCCACGCCGTCACGGGCATTCGCCTCGACATCGTCGATCCGGATCTTGCCGGTGGCGGGCACCAGATACAGGTGACGGTCTGCGCTGCGGGGCGTGTAGGTCACGCTCTCACCCGCCTTGATCGTTGCCCCCAGCACCCGCGCATCGGCCCGGATCTTGAGCGCGTCATTATCATTCGCCACGCCGCTGGCGAGCGGCACGAAGGCGCCGTTGCGGCTGTCCTTCGGGAACTGGCGCGCACCCCAGCTGGGTTCGCCGCCACGCTCGTCGGGGATAATCCAGATCTGGAACAGCGTGGTGTCGGTGCCTTCGCGGTTATATTCCGAATGGCGCACGCCGTTGCCCGCGCTCATCACCTGCACGTCGCCCGCTTCGGTGCGGCCTTCGTTGCCCATGCTGTCGCGGTGGGTGATCGCGCCGGTGCGGACATAGGTGATGATCTCCATGTCGCTGTGGGGATGGGTGGGAAAACCGGTGCCCGCAGCGATCTTGTCATCGTTCCAGACCCGCAGGGCGCCCCAGTGGACGCGGGCGGGATCGTGATAGCTGGCGAACGAGAAGTGGTGGCGCGCATCCAGCCAGCCGTGGTTGGCGGCACCCAGCGTGTTGAAGGGACGAAGTTCGATCATGGCGTTTCTCATTGTTTCGGAGTGGCCCGCAACTGGGCTCGCTCTGTTGCAACGGGAGATAGGCTGGATGGTTCAGACGGATAAGTGCGATAAAACTTGCCAAGATGTTCGTATTATCTGAACATGCAGCCCATGAAACTCGGTGAACCCTCCCTCGATCAACTGCGCATTTTCATCGCGGTGGCCGACCACGGCAGCTTCGGCGGCGCGGCCAAGGCGATGGGGCGCGCGGTTTCGGCAGTGTCCTATGGCATCGCCCAGTTGGAGGCGCAGCTGGCGCTCACCCTGTTTCACCGCGAAGGATCGCGCCGCCCGGTGCTGACTGCGGCGGGCGAGGGCCTGCTGGCAGAGGCGCGCAGCGTTGCCGACCGGGCCGATGCTCTGCTGGCCAAAGCGCGCTCGCTCCACGCGGGGCAGGAAGCAGCGATCACGCTGGTGGTCGATGTCATGGTGTCCGGCGAGGTGACCGCGCACGTGCTCGGCGCATTCCGGCAGATGTTCCCCACCTGCGCGCTGACCTTGCGGATCGAAGGGCTGGGCGCGGTCGCGGCCTGCCTGATCGAGGGCGAGGCCGATCTGGCCATTGGTGGCCCGGTGATCGGCGATCAACCGGGGCTGGAGCGGCAGGTGGTGGGCGAGATCGACCTGATCCCCGTCGCCGCGCCGTCTCACCCCTTGGCGCGCGCAGGTATCGCGGCGGGGGAAAGCCGCCGCCACCTGCAGCTGGTGCTGACCGACCGCTCGCCGATGACAGAGGGCCGCGAATTCTCGGTGCTCAGCCCGCTGACATGGCGGCTGGGCGATCTGGGCGCCAAGCATTCGCTGCTGCGCGAAGGGCTGGGCTGGGGCAACATGCCGCGCGCGATGGTGGCGGGCGATCTGGCGTCGGGCGCGCTGGTGGAACTCGACCTGCCGGAAAAGCCGGGGGCGCAGTATCGTCTCAGCGCCCTGTGGCGGCGCGACGCGCGGCTCGGCCCGGCGGCGAGTTGGTTGGTCGATGCGTTTCGGGAGGGGCTTTGATGGCGTGTTCAGATTGCGCGATCAGTCCCCCGAACCCGTTTCCCTGTCGGCCAAAGTCACCCTGAGGGTCGTCTCAGCCATACAAGAGCTTGCATCTTGCTGTCGCAAAATTCGACCTCGATGCCTTGGCTTAGGCGGCTGTATTGTAGCTTCACAAGGGCTGGAGCGGACACAATCGCAACGCGCTGAAGCCCGTATTTTTGCGACATCATCAAGTGATCGCGAATTGCCGCGCCGGTTTGGCGGTCCTGAGCCAAAAATCCTTCCATTTCACCCAACACACGAATTGGCGTTCGCTGTTTGACAATTGGAGCAGCGGCATTGATCAACTCGTCAAGAAACGCTCTCATCTGTTCGAGCTTCCAGAACCCACCGATGGCGAAATAGATTTCGCCAAGTCGGACGTTTCGAGTGACCTCGTGGCTGGGAGCTGTCGTGACCATCCCAATCACTGTAAACGAGCCGTGTTAACATAGTGTTAGCGCGATAATTTAGCGGGGCCGAACATTACAGGTGCATCCCCTGCGATCAGAGATTGGTGGGAACTTGCCGCCCCCTAAACCTGCTCCAGCGCCTCAAGCACCGTCCCCGCAGCGAGCCATGCCTGTTCGGCATCGGCCAGCGCGTCGGCGGCCTTGGCGCGGGCGCTCAGCAGACTTTGCAGCTTTGCGCTGTCCGCTCCGGGCTTGCCGCTGCTCGCCGCGAGGATCTGCTGATCCAGCCGCTCGACCTCGGCAGAGGCGCGGGCGAGGGTCTTCTCCGCCTTGTCCAATTCCGACTGGGCAAAGCGCGCCTGCGCCATGGTCTTCGCGCCGTTCGGCTTGGCGCCTGCGCTGCTCCCCTTGATCGCATCGCCCTTCGGCTTCCGGCCGAGGATGAAGTCGATGTAATCATCCATGCTGCCGGCATATTCGCGCGCGGTTCCGTTATCGACCAGCACCAGCCGGTCGGCGGTCAGTTCGACCATGTGGCGATCGTGGCTGATCAGGATCACCGCGCCGGAATAGCTGTTGAGCGCCTGAATCAATGCCTCGCGCGCGTCGACATCCAAGTGGTTGGTCGGTTCGTCGAGGATCAGCAGATGCGGCGCATCACGGGTGATCAGCGCCAGCGCCAGCCGCGCGCGTTCCCCGCCCGAAAGCTTGTCGACCCGCTGGTTCGCACGCGGCCCGGAAAAGCCGAACCGGCCCAGCTGTGCGCGAATGGCGCCCTGCGATTGCCCGTCCATCGCACGGTTCATCAGATCGAGCGGGGTGTCTTCGCCCGCCAGTTCTTCCACCTGATACTGCGTGAAATATCCGACCTTCAGCTTGCCGGGAGCATTCACCGCGCCCTCCGCCGGGGACAGCTGCGAGGCGAGCAGCCGCGCCAGCGTGGTCTTGCCATTGCCATTGCGGCCCAGCAGCGCGATCCGGTCATCAGCCTCGATCCGGAAATTCAGCCGCTTCAGGATCGGCGGCGCTTCGCCGTAACCCACCGCCGCCTGCTCCAGCGTGATCATCGGCGACTTCATTTCCGCCGGATCGGGAAAATCGAAGCTCAGCGTCGGGTCTTCCATCATCGCGGCGATGGGCTGCATCTTGGCGAGCATCTTGGCGCGCGATTGCGCCTGCTTGGCGGTCGAAGCGCGGGCCGAGTTGCGGGCGACATAATCCTGCAGCCGCGCGCGCTGAGCATCCTGCGATGCCTTGGCCGAAGCCAGCTGCGCGGCGCGTTCGGCCCGCTGCTTCTCGAACGCGTCATAGCCGCCGGGATAGAGCGTCAACTGCCCGCCCTGCAGGTGCAGGATGTGATCGACCACCTTGTTGAGCAGGTCGCGTTCGTGGCTGATGACCACCAGCGTGGCCGGGTAGGATTTGAGGAAGTTCTCCAGCCACAGCGTCGCTTCGAGATCGAGGTGGTTGCTGGGCTCGTCCAGCAGCAGGATGTCGGGTTCGGAGAACAGCAGCGCGCCGAGCGCAATGCGCATTTTCCAGCCGCCGGAAAAGCTGTCGACCGGGCGCTTCTGCATCTCTTCGTCGAACCCGAGGCCGTTGAGGATCTTGGCCGCACGTGCCGGGGCGCTGTAGGCGTCGATGGCGAGCAGACGTTCGTGGACATCGCCCATCCGGTCCATGTCGGTGCAGGTTTCCAGCTCTTCCAGCAGGCTGGCGCGCTCGGTGGCCGATGCCAGCACCACCTCTTCGGGCGTCATGCTGCCGCTGGGGGCTTCCTGCGCGATATAGCCGATCCGCGCACGCGAAGGCTTGCTGATTTCGCCATCATCCGGCTCGATCTCGCCGATCAGCGCCTTCATCAGCGTGGATTTGCCCGCGCCGTTGCGGCCGATCAGCCCGACGCGTGCGCCCACCGGCACGGTTGCGCTGGCGCGTTCGAGAATGGCCCGGCCGCCAAGCCGCACTGTGACACCGTCGATGGTAAGCATGCGCGCGCCTGTAACAGCCTATTGCTTGCGGCCCAAAGGAAATTCCGCATTGCAGCAAATGCGGCTACGGCCCGAAGCGGATCGGCGCGTCTCCCGCCTGCCAGGGCGTGAATTTGGGCATGACAGCCTTGAACAGATCCGAAGCAAGGTGCCGTTCGAGCCACTCCTGCACATGCGGCAATCCCTGCGCGTCGAACCAGTCGCGATCGGTGTTGGCGAACTGGCGGATAAACGGGAACAGCGCGATATCGGCTAGGGTCGGGCGATCACCGCGCAGATACGCGCTCATGCCAAGCCGCGCATCGAGATCGAGCAGCACCGACAGGCCATGTGTGCGATGATCGAGGCGGAATGTGGCCTCGTCGCCGGCTGCCTCTTCGGGATAGCGGTTCGGATATTTGTAACGGTCGAGATGGTGCTTGAACGGCCCGTCATTGCGCGAAATCAGCGCCGCATCATCGCCTGCCAGCCAGCCTTCGGGATCATTCTGCGCCAACGCCCAGCGCATGATGGCGAGGCTTTCGTCCACCACGGTTCCGCCCGTAAGCACCAGCACCGGCACGGTCGCCTTGGGGGAGGCTTCGGCAAGCTGCGGCGGCTTGGCGGCGAGTTTTACCTCGCGCAACTCCACCGCGATCCCCGCCGTCCATAGCGCCATCCGCGCCCGCATCGCATAGGGGCAGCGGCGGAAGGAATAGAGGATGGGCAGCGCAGTCATGGCATCACCTTGCGCACCGCACCCACGTGCAATTCACCGCGTGCCTTGGCGAGCGCTTCCTGCCGCTGGCGCTCGGCGTAACCGGCGCGTTGTTCGGGCGTGCGTTCGTCGATGCAGGCGGGGCAGCTCACCCCGTCCTCGTAGTCCGGATGGGCCAGCGCGGCGGCGTCGAGCGGGCGGCGGCAGGCGCGGCACAGCTGGAAGGTGCCTTGGGCTAAGCCATGGCGCACTGTCACGCGCTCATCGAACACGAAGCATTCGCCCTGCCACAGGCTCTCGTTTTCAGGGACGTGTTCGAGATACTTCAGAATGCCGCCCTTGAGGTGATAGACCTCCTCGATCCCCTCGGCCCGCAGGAAGCTCGTGGATTTCTCGCAGCGAATGCCCCCGGTGCAGAACATCGCAACCTTCTTTTTGCCTTCGAGCAGTTCGTCACGATGCGCGCGGAACCAGGCGGGAAAATCGCGGAAGGACGGCGTTTGCGGATCGACCGCGCCTGCGAATGTGCCGACCGCGACTTCGTAATCATTGCGGGTGTCGATCACGATGGTTTCCGGGTCCGCGATCAGCGCGTTCCAGTCATGCGGATCAACATAGTGGCCCGCCGACAGAGTGGGGTCGATGTCCGGCTCCCCCATGGTGACGATCTCGCGCTTCACCCGCACCTTCATGCGGTGGAACGGCATTTCGGGCGCGGCGGAGTATTTGACGTCGAGGTCAGCGCACCCCGGCAGCGCAAGGATATGGCCGAGCACTGACGCCAGCGCGTTGTCGGTGCCCGCAATGGTGCCGTTGATCCCTTCGCGCGCGAGCAGCAGCGTGCCCTTGATCCCGACCGCCTCGCACGCGGCGAGAAGAGGGCCGCGCAGGGCTGCGGGGTCAGGGAAGGGCGTGAACTTGTAGAGCGCGGCGACTGCGATCAAACCCGCATCACCCAGCCATGCGAATCGGCGGTCCGGCCGTTCTGGATACCCACCAGCCGCTCGCGCATCTTCGCCGTCATCTGCCCGATCCCGCCTGCGCCGATCTGGAACTCGCCCGCGGGGGAGGCGACCGTGCCGACCGGGGTTACGACCGCAGCGGTGCCGCAGGCCATGGTTTCCAGCAGCGTGCCGTTTTCGGCCTCCTCGCGCCACTGGTCGATGGCGTAAGGTTCCTCGCGCACGTCGAGCCCTTCTTCGCGCAGCATCGCGATCAGCGAATCGCGGGTGATGCCGGGCAGGATCGTACCGGTCAGCGGCGGTGTGACGACGCTGCCGTCGGAGCGGACGAAGAACAGGTTCATGCCGCCCAGCTCCTCCACCCAGCGGTGCTCGATGGCATCGAGGAACACCACCTGATCGCAGCCTTGCGCGGTGGCTTCGGCCTGCGGCACCAGCGATGCGGCGTAATTGCCGCCGGTCTTGGCCGCCCCGGTGCCGCCGGGCGCAGCGCGGACGTAATCCTGGCTCACCCAGATTTTCACCGGGTTCACGCCCTTCTTGAAGTAATTGCCCGCCGCGCTGATGATCACCACAAACTTGTATTGCTTGGCCGGTCGCACACCGAGGAAGGCTTCGGAGGCAAACATGAAGGGGCGGATATACAGCGATCCGCCTTCGATCGGCGGCAGCCATGCGGCGTCCGCAGTTACAAGTTCGCGCACGGCGGCGAGGAAGGTTTCCTCCGGAATTTCCGGCATCGCCATGCGCCGCGCACTGGCATTGAACCGCGCCGCGTTGGCCTCCGGACGAAACAGCGCCAACCCGCCATCGGCGTGCGCGAAGGCTTTCATTCCCTCGAAGATTTCCTGCGCATAGTGCAGCACGCTGGCGGCCGGATCGAGCGGGATTGGGCCGCGCGGGCCGATGGTCGGTGTCTGCCACCCACCTTTGTCCGCGTCGTAATCGATCACCACCATGTGATCGGTGAATACCGTTCCGAAGCCGGGATCGGCGATCAACGCCTCGCGGGTTGCATCGGGCGTGGGCGAAGGGTGAGGCGTGCGGGTGAAGTGCATCATGCGCGCCTAATCCTGCGCGGGGATTTGGGCAAGATACGTGTTGGCGGGCTGACGTAGTTCGTCCCTCTACCATAATTCACGTGAACCACTCCTCCGACGAGAATGACCAGAACGGGCGGAAGGCCCGCAAGGCCGGAGTCGAAGCCGGAGGCGCAGACGTGCGAAGCACACCTGCAAGGCCGCCCGCAGGCGCTCTGCGGCGCAGCGGCAGAAACAGCGCCGAGGACGAAGGCGCGGAGGCGCCTTCGCACCACAAATATGAAAAGGGCAGCTCCGCCGAATGGCTGGAACTGCCCTTGACATGGTCAGCGGCCGGAAGTGCCGCTCACGAAGCCTTACTTGGCCAGATAATTACCGAGTATGCTCCGTAGGGATCTTCACCGACCTCGCTACTGAACCATGAGACATCGGATCACCTCCTTTCGCGCTTGTGAGCCAGACCCGCCGCATCACCGGGGGCCGAGAGCCGCGATCGCCGCTGGCCTCGAGACGCAATGTGAATCATGGAGGTGACAGTGACAAGTCTTGTATAAAACTTTTCCCGCGTCATGATCTTTCTCCACCGCGCAAGCCTGTGCTGACCGGCGCCTGAGGGGAACCTCGGGCGCATTTCGTTTGGGGCGCGGAAGTGGACAGGCTGCGGACAAGCCTGTGGATATTAATGTATAGAATCGGGTGTTCCTGATTGCCTGCCCGCCGGGCCGCAGGCCCGCAAGGCCACGCGGCCGCCCCGCAGGCGCTCTGCCGCACAGCGGCAGAAGCAGCGCCGAGGACGAACCCGCGGAGGCGGGTTCGCAATACAAAATTACCGACAATCTTCGATCACCCGGCTCACTTCGGCCCAGGCAGGCAGGTAAAGCGGCGGCTGGCCCCCCGCCTCGATCGCGAATCGTCCCTTGCTCAGCGCCATCGCGTCGAGCAGCGGGTCTCCGGGTGCCATCAGCGTGCGCGTGACCATGCCACTGAGGCTGGCGACCTGCGTACGCGTTGCCGTCTCGGTGCGGATCGTGATCGGCCCTGCGCTTGCGCCATAGACGGCCACGAAGACCTCGCGGCCATAGGCGCAGGATATCGCGGCCAAACGTTCATTGTCGGGAGACAGGAATTCGGCGACACTCGAACCGTCCTCAGCGATATAACGCCATGTCCCCGGCGTCGCGGGCGCATCCATCCAGTTGTCGGTCGCCGGCGCCTGCACCGGTGGGGGCGGCACAGGAGCGGGAGCAGGGGCGGGGCGAGCCACCGGGCTGGGCGCGGGCGAGGGTACGGGAGCGGGCGCTGGCGGCACCGGAGCGGGCGCTCTGGTCGAGGGGATGCAGGCGGCAAGGCCAAATGTCAGCGCGATGGCGCCGATAGCGTGACGGTAGATAGCTTTCATGGGCGCACTTTGCGCGCTAGGGGTCGCCCTTGTCCATGCCCGAAACCCCGTCCCGTCCCGCAAAACCGCAAAAGCGTCGCGTCGATCAGCTGTTGGTCGATCGCGGTCTCGCCGAAAGCCGCGCCCGGGCGCAGGCGCTGGTGATGGCGGGGCTGGTGTTCGTGGGCGAGACCAAGATCGAGAAACCCGGCCACCAACTGCCTGAAGGTGCGGCGCTGGACGTGCGCGGGCGCGATCATCCGTGGGTCAGCCGTGGCGGGATCAAGCTGGCGCACGCGTTGGAGCATTTCGGGCTCGATCCTTCAGGTGTGACCGCGATGGATATCGGATCGTCCACCGGGGGCTTTACCGATGTGTTGCTCCAAAAAGGCGCGGCGCACGTCTTCGCGGTGGACAGCGGTACCAACCAGCTTGCGTGGCGCCTGCGCGAAGACCCGCGCGTGACCGTTCTGGAACAGACCAGCGCGCGCATTCTGACGCCTGAACAGATCAGCCGACCTTGTAGCTGGGTTGTGTGCGACGCCAGCTTCATCAGCTTGGCCAAGGTGCTCGACCGCCCGCTCGAACTTGCCGCCACACCGTGCCAGATAGTCGCCTTGATCAAGCCGCAGTTCGAAGTCGGGCGCGAAGAAGTAGGCAAGGGCGGAGTGGTGCGCGATCCTGCTTTGCATAACCGCGTGTGCGACGAAGTGCGCGAATGGATCGAAGGGCTGGGCTGGGACGTACAGGGCATTGTCGAAAGCCCGATCACCGGCCCGCAAGGCAATGTCGAATTCCTGATCGCCGCCCGGCGCCAATAGGCCGGCTCACAAACAAAAACCGGCGGCAACCCGTGGGTCACCGCCGGTCTTGTCTGTCCGCTTTCCGGTGGTTCACACCGGAACCGGCAAGCCCAAAGGCTTACTCGGCAGCGGGGGCTTCTTCAGTCATGGCTTCGCCTTCGGCAGCCATTTCACCTTCGGCAGCCATCGCGTCTTCAGCCGGGGCTTCTTCAACCATGGCTTCTTCGGCCACGGCGGTGGTGTCGGCTTCGGTCGCTGCTTCTTCAGCCGGGGCCGAGCAAGCGGCGGTGACGACAGCGAGGCTGGCGACGGCGATCAGCGCAGAAATCTTCTTCATGATATTTTCCCCTGTAAGACCGAAAGGGCGGCCTGTAATGAGCGGAAGCGCGTGGGTTCGGTAACTCCCCGCCGCCGCAACGCTTCCGAATCACGGCAGGAATGTGGCAGGCATTAGCAGACTGAAGTACGCCAACCCAAGCCCTTACTTGCCATTTGCGCCGACCTTGTCCGGTTTTGGGCCATCGAAAGCGCAAGCCGACGCAATATAGCGGGTTAATTTCGTAGCCTGTTTGGCGCTGATGCGCGGCTCTGTTATCCAGCGCAAACACGGGCGGGCGCGGGAGAATCACCTTAGCCTCGGCACGGGGAGAGCGAATGAACGTCCTTGCTTCCAAAAAACAACTGCGCGCCAGTTTCCTGCGCTGGGCGCTGTTTCTGGTGCCGCTGATATTGCTGATCGGCTTTGCTGCGGGTCAGTTGGGCGGGCCTGACACGCCGTGGTTCGCCGGGTTGGAAAAGCCAGCGATCTATCCGCCGCCGGCCGCTTTCGGGATCGTCTGGACGATCCTGTTCGTGATGATCGGCCTGTCGCTGGCACTGGTCGCCAGCGCCTGGGGCGCATCGGGTCGCGGGCTGGCGCTGGTTGTGTTCGCGCTCCATTTCATCGGCACACAGGCGTGGACCGGCGTGTTCTTCGGCCTGCAGGACATGAATGCCGCGCTGGCCGTGCTGGCATATGGAGTGATCAGCCTGTTGGTGGCGCTGGTGCTGATCTGGCGGGTGCGCCGCGTTGCCGGACTGCTGCTGCTGCCCTATCTGGCGTGGCTGTGTTTTGCCAGCGCGCTCAATTACCAGTTCATCGCCGCCAATCCGGATGGCGGCCAGCACGGCGCAAGCGGCGCGGAGACGCGGGTCGAATTGTAGGGCAAACGGGACTTACGGATGCTTCCGGACGGCGGCAGCCGTCGGCAAGGCCGACTGGCCGCCCGCAGCAACGCCCCTGCAAGGCGTATGAGCGAGGAAAGGTGCTTGCTCTACGGAGCAAGCATCTTAAATAGCAGGAATGCAAAGCCAGAACCCGATCATCGCCGACCTCGTCAAACTCGCCAACAGCGCCGCCGGAACCATGGCGGGCATGACCCGCGAAGCCCGCGAAAGCGCGCGCGAACGCATGCGCGAGGCGATGGGCGGGATCGATTTCGTCAGCCGCGAAGAATTCGACACGGTCAAGGCGATGGCCCAGAAGGCCCGCGAACAGGCCGACGCGCTCGAAGCGAAGGTCGCTGCGCTGGAAGCCAAGCTCTCCAAGAAGTAAGCGGACGGTGCGCGCGTGAACCTGCGCGCGCCCGCCATTCTGCTCGCCAGCCGCCAGCAGGGCGAGACCGGCGCGATTGCCCGTTTGCTGACGGCCGAACACGGTCTGGTCGCAGGCTATGTCGCGGGCGGTCGCGGGCGGCAGATGCGCGCGGTGATGGTGCCGGGCAACCGTGTGGCGCTTGATCTGGCCAGCCGCACGGCGAGCCAATTGCCGTTTGCCAGGCTGGAGCTGGAACATTCCCGCGCTGCCCTGATGACAGAGCCGCTGCCTGCTGCGGCAATCCAGTGGGTGTGCGGGCTGACAGCGGCGGCGCTGCCCGAACGCAATCCCTATCGCGGGATCTACGAAGCGCTTGACGGGTTGCTCGATGCGATTACGCTTGCCCCGTCGGCGCGGGGGTGGGTCATCGGATTGATCGCCTATGAAACGATGCTGCTGCGCGAGCTTGGCTATGGCGGCGGGCGACCCGACAATGCGGGAGATTTCCCCGCGCAGATGGCCGCGCTGGCAGCGTTGGAAAGGCCGCTGGCGCACTCCCTGCTTGCGGGCGCGAGGGGCGATGTTATGGCCGCGCGAAAGCTGCTGATCGAGCGGCTGCAACGCATGGCCTGAGAGACGAACTCCGATGAAAATCGCAATCCTGCCCGGCGACGGGATCGGCCCGGAAGTCACGCGCGAAGCAGTGCGCGTGCTCGAAAGCCTCGCGCTGCCGGAGTTGACCCTGTTCGAAGGCGACGTGGGCGGCATCGCCTACAAGCGCCACGGCCACCCGCTTCCGGCAGAAACGCTCGAAATGGCGCGCGCCGCCGATGCGATCCTGTTCGGCGCGGTGGGCGATCCTGACTGCGATGCGCTGGAACGCCACCTGCGGCCCGAACAGGCGATTCTGGGCCTGCGCAAGGAACTGGGCCTGTTTGCCAACCTGCGCCCCGCCAGAGTGTTCGCCGGGCTTGAGCGCCTTTCGCCGCTGCGGGCCGATATCGCCGCCAGCCTCGACATGCTGATCGTGCGCGAATTGACCGGCGACGTCTATTTCGGCGCCAAGGGCCAGCGCACCACTGACAGCGGCGAGCGCGAAGGGTGGGACGCCATGTCCTATGCCGAACACGAAGTGCGCCGCATCGCCCACGTCGCCTTCCGCGCAGCGGCGGCGGGCGGGCAGAAACTCACCAATGTCGACAAGGCCAATGTGTTGGAAACCAGCCAGCTGTGGCGCGATGTGGTGATCGAGGTCGCCGCCGAATACCCCGCTGTGCCGCTCGATCACATGTATGTCGATAATGCCGCGATGCAGGTGGTGAGCCATCCTGACCGCTTCGGCGTGGTGCTGACCGGCAATCTGTTCGGCGATATCCTGTCCGATCTGGCGAGCGCGGCGGTCGGCTCCATCGGCCTGCTGCCCAGCGCCTCGCTGGGTGAGCGCACGACCGCATTCGGCACCTTCGGCCTGTATGAACCGATCCACGGCAGCGCGCCGGATATTGCCGGTCAGGGCAAGGCCAACCCGATGGCGACGATCCTGTCGGCGGCGATGATGCTGCGCCATTCCTTCGGACGTGAGGCGGCGGCGGTGCGGATTGAGAACGCGGTTGCCGCGGCGCTGGCCGACGGCATCCTTGGCGGCGATCTCGGCGGGAGCCACGGCACGGCGGCAATCGGCGAAGCGGTGCGCGCGCGCCTCTGACGCGGGCAGGCCGGGGGGACAATCAGCGATGCTCGACCTCGCCATCATCCTGCCGACGCTGAACGAGCGCGGCAATCTTGCGCCGCTGATGAAGCGGATTGCGACGGCGATGGGTGAGGTGCGCTGGGAGGTCATCATCGTCGATGACGACAGCCATGACGGCACGGCGGACGAGGGACGCGCATTGGCGTTGGCCGATGCCCGCGTGCGGGTGATCCAGCGCATCGGGCGGCGCGGGCTGGCGAGCGCGGCGATCGAAGGCTTCTGCGCCACGCCTGCGCCCTATGTGGCGTTAATGGACGCCGATCACCAGCACGATCCGGCGCTGCTGCCTGCGATGCTGGCGGCATTGCAAGCGGGCGAGGCGGACATTTGCGTCGCCAGCCGTTTCGTCACTGGCGCCAGCACCGCCGACTGGGCGGCGCCCGAACGCGAGCGCCTCTCCGCCTTCGCCAATGGGCTTGCCCGGCGATTGACCGGTGTGGAACTGACCGACCCGATGAGCGGGTACTTCATGTTGGAAACCGCCCATGCCCGCGCGCTGGTGCCGCGTCTGTCGGGGATCGGGTTCAAGATCCTGCTGGATCTGCTGGCGACGTCGGGTGTGCCCATGCGGGTCAGAGAATTTCCCCTGCAATTCGCCGCCCGCCGGGAAGGGACAAGCAAGTTGGACCGCGCCGTGTTGTTCGATTTTCTCGCTGGGCTCTACGACAAGACGCTGGGCCGCGCGATACCCACACGCTTCGCGCTGTTCGGCACGGTCGGCGGCATCGGCGTGGTGGTGCATTTCGCGGTGCTCTCCGCATTGCTGTTCGCGTTGGGCGAAGGATTTGCGCTGGCGCAGACAGCAGCGGTGCTGGTGGCGATGAGCTTCAACTTCTGGCTCAACAACTGGCTGACGTACCGGGACAAGCGCCTGAAAGGTGCAAGTGCGGTGCTGCGCGGCTGGCTCGGCTTCTGCGCCACCTGCGCAGTGGGCGCCTTCGCCAATGTCGCGGTGGCGACCTTTCTGGAAGGGCAGGGGCTATTCTGGGCGCTCGCCGCGCTGGCAGGCATTCTGGTAGGTTCGGTGTGGAACTACGCCCTGTCGAGCCGCTTCGTGTGGGGGCGGTTTTAGCTCAAATTCAGGGTGCGCTCCCGCGAAAGCGGGAGCCTCAGGCTGGCCGCACAATGCCGACTGAGGTCCCCGACTGCGCGAGGACTCGCTTTGGCTATCTCCACCCCACCAACCACGTCCATTTCGCGAAACTCGCCGCGCTGTCCAGCGGGGCGGCGGCGAGCACCTTGTAAAACAGCGCGAAAAGCCCCGCTGATGCCGCCAGCGTGCCCCATGCCAGCCACCAGCCAAGCCTCTGGCCCCAGCCCGCATTGCGCAGGTCCGACAGCGCCAGCGCCAGCGCGCCGAGCAGGAAGAAACTCGGCACGAAATAGTGATAATAGAACTGCACAGGCTTGGGCGCGATCAGCCACAGGCCCAGCGCGGCGGCATAGCCGATCACGACCCCCAGCCGTGCCCAATCGCTCCGCCACGCGCCGATCACCAGACACCACGCCAGCGCGGGCAGGCCGAGCAGCATGGTGAACGGATTGCCGATCAGCAGCACCCCGCGCTGCGCCCCGTCGACCACCTCGTAAAGATACCAGATCCCGCGCGTATTGAGCAGCCATTGCGGCCAGTTGCTCTGGTAATTGTGCGGTGTGAGCACCTGCTGTTGCAGGCTGAGAATTTCGCCGTGAAAGCCGATCAGGCCCTGCTGCGCCAGCGGTGAGGGGCGCAGATATTCGCTCAGCCAATATCCCGGCAGAAAGGTCAGCGCATAGGCGACCAGCGGCACGATCCCGAGCCACACGAACGCCTCGACCAGCGTCACACCCGGCACCGGCGCGCCCCGGCGGGACAGGAACAGCCGCCGCCGCCCTGCCGATAGCCGGGCCGCGAAGAACGCCAGCCCCGGCAGCATCGCCAGCGGGATTGCGTTCCACTTTGCCCCCATCGCACAGCCCAGCGCGATGCCTGCCAGCGCCAGCCGCCTGCGGCCTTTCTCCGGCTCCCGAATCGCACCGGCAAACTGCCACGCCGCCACTGCCAGAAACGCGGCCAAGAACACATCGAGCATGGCGATCCGCGATTGCACGAACAGGTGGAAGCCGGTTGCCAGCAGTACGCCGAACGCCAGCGTGGCGAAGCGGTCTGCGCTGGCGTGCCACAGCGCGCGCATCGACGCGAACAGCGCCAGAGTGCCGAACGCCAGCGGCATGATCCGCCAGCCCAGCGGATTATCCCCGAGCAGCGCCATCCCGAGCGCAATCAGCACCTTGCCCAGCAGCGGGTGTTCGCGGTTGAGATAGGCGCCCTGGCCTTCCTCCCACAGCGTCAGCAGCTCGCGGGCGGCGGGCACGTAATGCACCTCGTCGAAGAACGGGATTGAAGGGATCGCCAGCCGCCACCCTGCCAGCAGCGCGTACAGCCCGGTGATCGCAAGGCACCACGCCAACGGATCGCGGGGATGAACCGGCGGGGCGGAATTCGTCAGGTCTGGTGAGCGCCCCTCGGCCATGATCCGTCGCTTAGGCAGCGGCAGGCGCTCGGGCAAGCGGGATTATGCGGCAGTGTCGCCCGCCGTCCGCTCCAGCCAGAACAGCCGCGCGCACATGGCGAGGAGGCCGATGCTGGCGGTGGAGCCGACGAAGATTGCCCATAGCGGGACATTCATGCCCTGCCTGCGCGCACGCGGCGCGATGAGGAACAGGGCGATCATGACGCACATGACCAGATCCCACCACACCTGCACTCCGGTCAGGTTCTGGGTGTGGTTGGTGTAGAAGCCGATCACACCTTCCTGCGCGATCTGCACGGCTGTGAACGCGCCGAACCCCGCGCACAGCATCGCTGCCGCCTCCGCGTTGCCCACCTCGCGCTTTGCGAACAGGATGGTAAGGAGGGCGATAAGGCCGCCGACCACCACGGCGATCCAGATAATTTCGAGGGTGTTCATCAATGCCTCCCTTATGTAGCACTTGCTACGCCCACTGATAGATTGATGTAGCGTCCGCTACAAGAGGAAAAATGCCGACCGCTCCACTGTCCCGCGAAACCCTGCTGCCCCGGCTTGCCGCGCACGTGCTCGAACATGGGCTGGGCGGGGCGAGCTTGCGTCCGCTCGCCCGCGCGGCGGGCACCAGCGACCGGATGCTGATCTACCATTTCGGCAACAAGGAGACGCTGATCGCCGATCTGCTGGGCTATATTGCCGATATCTACTCCGCCGCGCTCGATGCGGCGCTCGGTCCGCAGCGGCCTCAGACCCGGCAGGAATGTCTGGCGCGAATCCTTGCTGAAGGACGCAAACCGGCGATGGCGGCGTTTCTGGTGCTGTGGTGGGACATTGTCGCCGGATCGGCGCGCGGACTTCCCGGCTATCGCGAAGCCGCGCACGCGATGATGGCGCGCCAGCTTGCGTGGCTGGAAGGGCAGATGCCTGAAGACGATCCCGATCCGTCGGGCGGCGCGCGATATATGATGACGCTGATCGAAGGGGCGTTGATGCTCAGCGCCGTCGGCCACGAAGACACCGCGCTCCAAGGCCTGCTTGCGAGCGGTCTTCTGCGGCTCTAAGCAGCGCGCCATGAAAAAGACCACCGGAATGGACCGCGCCGCCACCGCCAACTGGCGCCCCGCCACCAAGGCGCTGCGCGGCGGCACCTGGCGCAGCGAACATGGCGAAACCAGCGAGGCGCTGTTCCTCACCTCGGGCTACACCTACGACGACGCCCAGACCGTCGCCGACCGGTTCGCGGGCGAGGCCGAGGGCATGACCTATTCGCGCCTGCAGAACCCCACCGTCGCGATGCTGGAAGAACGCATTGCGCTGATGGAGGGGGCGGAGGCCTGCCGCACGCAGGCGAGCGGGATGGCGGCGATGACGGCGGCGCTGCTGTGCCAGCTCAAGACCGGCGATCACGTGGTCGCCGCGCGCGCCGCGTTCGGAAGCTGCCGTTGGCTGTGCGATCAATTGCTGCCCAAGTTCGGGATCGATGTCACCATCATCGACAGCGCCGATAATGCTTCGTGGGAAGCCGCAATCCGGCCCGAAACTCGGGTGTTCTTCTTCGAGACCCCGGCCAATCCGACGCTCGATATCGTCGATCTCGCGCATGTTTGCGGGCTGGCACGGGCGCATGGGATCACCACCGTGGTCGACAATGCCTTCGCCTCGCCCGTCCTCCAGCGCCCGATGGAGTTCGGCGCGGATGTGGTGGCTTACAGCGCGACCAAGCTGATGGACGGGCAGGGCCGCGTGCTGGCGGGCGCGATCTGCGCCAGCAAGCAGTGGATCGACGAGGTGCTGATGCCGTTCCAGCGCAACACCGGCCCGACCTTGTCGGCGTTCAACGCGTGGGTGGTAATGAAGGGGCTGGAGACGCTGCCCCTGCGCGCCTTCAAGCAGAGCGAGCAGGCAGTGGCGCTCGGCCAGTTCCTCGAACCGCGTGTGACGGCAGCGGGCGGGCATCTGCTCCACCCCGGCCTGCCGAGCCACCCGCGCCACGCGCTCGCCACTGCGCAGATGGACGCGACCGGTCCGATCTTCGCGCTCGATGTCGGCACCCGCGCGCGGGCCTTCGCGCTGCTCGATGCGCTGCAACTGATCGATATCTCCAACAATATCGGCGATGCCCGCAGCCTGATGTGCCACCCGGCCTCCAGCACCCACGCCAACATGGGCGACGAGGCCCGCGCCGCGATGGGCGTGACCGAGGGACTGCTGCGGATCAATGTCGGGCTGGAGGATATCGCCGATCTGACCGAGGACATGGATCAGGCGCTCGCCGCCGCCGGTATCTGAGAGGGTAATTCACATGGCCAACCGCGTAGAACTGGTGTTCGATTTCGTTTCCCCCAACGCCTATCTGGTGTGGTGGCCTTTGCGCGAGTTGGTGAACCGATACGAGGCGGAACTGGACGTGATCCCGGTGTTCCTGGGCGGAATGCACAAGCTGACCGGCAATGCCCCGCCGATGATCCGCGACGCTGACGTGAAGGGCAAGAATGAATACGCGATGCTGGAAATGCAGCGTTTCATCGACCGCCACGAGCTGTCCGATTACCGGATGCACCCGCAGTTTCCGTTCAATTCGATCACCTTGCAACGGATGCTGACCGCCGCTGACGAGGATGGGCGCGGGGTGCAGTTCGCCGAATGCCTGCTGCGCGCGATCTGGGAGGAGGGGCTGGACATCACTTCACCGGAAGCCATCGGCGCTGCGGTGAGCGCGGGCGGTTTCGACGCCGCAGACCTGTTCGCCCGCGCGCAGACCGACGCCATCAAGCAGCGCCTTGCCGCCAACACCGATGCAGCCGTTGCGCGCGGGGCCTTCGGCATTCCGACGATCTGGGTCGGGCGCGGCGACGGGGATGCCGAAATGTTCTTCGGCAAGGAGCGGCTTGGCCAGATCGAGGACCTGCTGGCGCGGGGGTGAAGCCGGATCGCGCGGCAGCTTTGCGGCGCGATGGTTTCGGTTGGGAACGGCAGCAGGTGGGTGGTTTCCTGCCGCGCGCGCGCTGGCCACCCCATCAAACTGTTGCCGACTGCACAATCCTTCGCCAACGCGCGCTGATGAAGCTGACGCGCGATCCGATCCGGCTGGTGCCGAGCCTGTTTTTGCTCGCCATCGCTTTTGGCACCTTGCTGCTCAGCCTGCCGATCGCGGCGGCTGACGGCAGCCGCGCGCCGTTTCTCACCGCACTGTTCACGGCCACGTCGGCGGTTTCGGTCACCGGATTGATTGTAGTCGATACAGGCACCTATTGGTCACCCGTCGGGCAAGTGGCGATCCTGCTGATGTTCCAGATCGGTGGTCTGGGAATCATGACGGCGGCGACCCTGTTCGGCCTGATCGCCGGGCGCGGTTTCGGCCTGCATGATCGGATCGCGACGCAGGTCGAACGCGGACGGCTGGAAACCGGCGATGCACTGTCAGTGCTCAAGCTGGTGTTGGGCATAACGCTTACGGTGGAGGCAGTGGTCGCGGCGATCCTCGCGCTACGGATGATGACCACCTACGACATGAGTTTGGGCGAAGCGCTGTGGCACGGTGTTTTCCACGCGGTCAGCGCGTTCAACAACGCGGGCTTCTCGACCCATGCCGACAGCATGATGGGCTATCAGTCCGACCCGGTCATCCTTGTGCCGATCATGCTCGCCATAATCCTGACCGCGCTCGGCTTTCCGGTAATGCAGGATTTGCGCGACAGGCGATTTGCTTGGAAGCGGTGGTCGCTGCATTCCAAGGTCACGGTCTATGGCACCGTGGCTTTGCTGGCGCTGGGGTTCGTTGCCATCCTGGCGATGGAATGGACCAACGCAGCCACGCTCGGCCCGATGAGCGTGGGAGCCAAGCTCCTCAATGCTGCGTTCCATTCGGTGATGCCGCGTACAGCCGGCTTCAACAGCGTGGATGTCGGCGCCTTCCATGATCAGACCCTGATGGTCAATTACCTGCTGATGTTTATCGGTGGCGGCAGCGCGGGCACGGCGGGCGGGATCAAGGTGACGACCTTCATCGTGCTGTTCGCCATCGTCTTGTCCGAAGTGCTGGGCCGCCGCGACGCCGGCCTGTTCGACCGACGCTTCGGCAGCGAGGTGGAGCGGCAGGCGCTAACCGTTACCGTGCTGGCGGCCAGCCTGATCTTTGCCTCCACCACCTATATTGCATCGATCACCACCCTGCCGCTGCCGGATATCCTGTTCGAGTGTATCTCGGCATTCTCCACCGTTGGCCTGTCCACCGGTATAACCGCCGACCTGCCGCCATCCGCACAAGTCGTCATCGTGCTGCTGATGTTCATCGGCCGGGTGGGAACAATCACCGTCGCCACCGCGCTTGCGGTAGGACGGCCCGCGCGCCCCTATCGCTATCCCAAGGAGAACCTCATTGTCGGCTGACAAGCGCAAACCCGTTCTGGTCGTTGGTCTGGGCCGTTTCGGCGGCGCGGTCGCCCGGACGCTTACCAACATGGGCAGCGAAGTGCTGGGAGTCGATAGCGACCCGCACTTTGTGCAGGAATACGCGGCCGACCTGACCAAGGTGGTCGAGGCCGATTGCACCGATGGCGATGTGCTCAGGCAATTGGGCGTCGCCGATTTCGAGGCGGCGGTCGTCGCGATCGGCAGCGACATCGAGGCCAGCGTGCTGACGGTGCTGGCACTCGCCGATCTGGGCCTCACCAACATCTGGGCCAAGGCGAGCAATGCAAAACACGCCCGCATTCTCGAACGCATCGGAGCGACCCACGTGGTCTTCCCCGAACAGCGCATGGGTGAGCGCGTGGCGCACCTGCTGAACGAACGGCTGCTCGATTTCATCGCTTTCGGTGACGAGTTCGCGATTGCGCGCCTGTGCGCCCCAGAACCGATTGTCGGATTGCCGCTGGTGACCAGTGCGTGCCGCAAGAAATATCATGTGACGGTGGTGGGGGTTAAGCGTGTGGGGGAGGACTTTATCCATGCCGTCCCAGACACCATCATTTTCCCCGAAGACGAATTGGTGGTGTCCGGCAGGATCAAGGATATCGAGCGCTTTTCGGCGATCTGATCCAGCAAGGGCCGCTATCGGGCTGTAACATCCTTTCGCGGATGTCTGGTTTGGGGTCGCAAGCCGAATGGCGGCAATTGTATCGCGAGTCTCGAAAGCAGACCAATTGCTGCGCCGCAGCGCTCAGACCCATTGCTCACCCCGCCGTCACATCCTCCAGTGGCACGTCCATGATCGGATAGCGCCGCCACTCGGCCCAGTCGTAATGCCACCATTCGTTGGCGAGCGGGACGAAGCCTTCGGCCACCATCCAGCCTTCCAGCATCCGGCTTGCGGCAAGCGCTTCGGCCGGGGCATCGGTGTTGCTGCGATAGGCAGCCGGGGTGAAATCGTCATACGGGCTCGGCATCGCGACCTCGCTGCCGCCGCGGTGAAGCGAAAGGTCGATCGAACAGCCGCGATTGTGGCGCGATCCGCTGGCCGGATCGGCGACGAATTCGCGTTGGGCGGGCGGGGTTGCGTCCCACATCATCTTCGTGATGCGCCACGGGCGATAGGCGTCGAAGATCAGCAGGCCGTATCCCGCCGCCTCGGCGCGGGTCTGCACGCGGGACAGTGCCTCGGCAACGGGGCGCTGCGTCACGGCGCGGGCGACGGGGTAGAGCACGCGGCCCATGAAGTTGCCGGGCGTGGCATAGCGGATGTCCAGCCGCAGGCGCGGATCAAACCGGGCGAGATCGACCAGATCGGGCGTGGCGGTCGCCGCAGGATCGAGCGGCGGGGCGAGCGCCGGAGCACGGGTGACGCAGCCGGGCAGGATACCGGCCAAGGTCGCCGCGGTGATCCCCGTCAGCGCGTGGCGGCGCGTTATCCGCGTGGCTGTTCCAGCCGGGTGCCCGATCAAACCTGCTCTCCCCAATCAGCGCCGATCCCTGCCGCGCCGCAGCCTGCCACCATAGACCGGGTCCACGGATCGTCCCATCCGGAATCTTTCCCCGAACGGGATACAGCGTGGATTAAGCGCGTTGCCCCTCTTGTGACCCTGTAGAGAATCGTTACCTTGAGGCCCAACATGAAAGAGCTCTTCCAGCACGCTGCCACCACCGACGGGGTCACCGTCCGGGTTGCCGTGAACTACATGCCCGAACAGGCTCATCCTGAGGCGGGCAAGTGGTTCTGGGTCTATCACATCCGGATCGAGAACGGCAGCCACGAGCCCTTGCGCCTGCAAACCCGTCACTGGCGTATCACCGATGGACGCGGGATGGTGAACCATGTCGATGGCGAAGGCGTGGTGGGCGAACAGCCGCTGCTCGCGCCGGGGGAAAGCCACGATTATGTCTCCGGCTGCCCGCTGACGACGCCGTTCGGATCGATGGAGGGGTTCTACACCTTCCAGCGGGCCGATGGTGCGCCGTTCGAGGTGCGCATCCCGTTCTTCCCACTTTCCGCGCCGCAGACCGCCGAAGGTCGCAGCCCCAGATAATTGGCAGCGCTGATGCTTGCGGTGCGCCGCGCTCGGGCCTAATCGCATCGGTGTGAAGCGCACTCATCTCCCCCTCAATGCCCTGCGCGTGTTCGACGCAGCGGCGCGGCACCTGTCGTTCACCCGCGCGGCGGATGAACTCGCCGTCACCCCCGCCGCCGTCGGCCAGCAGATCCGTGCGCTGGAGGATGTGCTGGGCGTCGTCCTGTTCCGCCGCACGTCCAAGGGGCTGGAACTGACGCCGGAAGGCACCGCCGGGCTCGATCCCTTGCGCGAAGGGTTCCTGAGGTTCGAGGAAAGCGTCGATGCAATGCAGGCGGGGCAGGCGTCCGACCGCTACACCATTGCCGTCCCGCGCGAATTCTACGCCGAATGGCTCGCCCCGCGCCTCGCCGTGTTCCAGGCCGATACGCCCGGCATCCAGTATATCCTCGCCCCCGATGAACATGCCGATTTCACCGAGGCCAACCTCGATATCGCGATCCGGCTGGTCGACGGGCCGGGGGAACTGGAGGGGGTGCAACTCGCCCCCGCCATGCGCGTCACCGTCGCCGCGCCGCAGCACCGTGAGGCGTGGATCGACTGGCCCGGAATGCCGCTGCCCGATGGCACCAACCCCTGCATCAAGGCCGGCAGCCCCGGACAGGCGCTTGCCTCGGCAGTGGCGGGGATGGGGCGCACGGTCCTGCCGCTGGCGCTGGCCGAGGCGGCGATTGCGCGCGGCAGCCTGACGGTGCTGGAGGGGCCGGAGCCTGCGCAGCGCGCCTACTGGCTGCTCGCCCCCCCGCCGCAATGGCGCGCCAAGAAGGTGCGCGCGCTGGTGGCGTTTCTCGGCGCCTAGAACACTCTAGTCTGCCCCGGCCCCCAGTTCGGACTCCGGCCAGCGCCCCTCGGCCTTGAGCTCCTCCGCCCGCGCTGCAAAGCGCGGATCGTGCAGGTCGATCCCCACCGCCGCCAGCCGCGCCTCCCACAGCGCGGTGAACTCCTTGCGCCACGTCGCGATCTTGGCATCGAGGCTCCGGCCGATCTGCGCCATCTGCTGGGGATCGCTGTCCTGCCGCGCCTGTTCCTCGGCATAGGCGGCGGCGACTTTCTCATAGACCGGATGGCCGGGGCCGATGTCCTTCTGCCGGTCATAGCGGTGGGGCAGGCGGTTGCGCAGGAAGAACATCACGAGCTGTTCATTGTGCCGCCGCTCCGCCGCGACGACCTCGCCGCCGTGGAGGATCAGCCGCTCCTCGCCCTGGATCGCGCGGGCGAGCGCCGAATCCTCCAGCCGCGCCACCCCCCGGTCAATCGCCGCATCCCAAGCGGCGCGAAACCCCTCCGCACCGGGCCGCTGGCGCAGCTTGTACAGCGCCTCCATGCTCTTGCCGACATGGCGCGCGGCCTGCGTGACGATACCGGTCGCGGCCAGCTGCGCGATGAAGGCACGCTGGATATCGGGCGTGATGGTGTTGCTGCGTGGCTGCACGTGAGGGACGGGCATGAAGTCCAGCAGCGGATCATCGGGCGCAGGCGGCGCGAGTTCGAACGCGACAGCGGAGGTCGCCTGCTTGGGAATCTTGCGCTTGTTGCGGAGGATTGGGCGAACGGCGGAGCGCGAGGCGCGGGCGGCGGGGGAGGGGCGTTTGGTCATGGTGTTTTCGTGTCAGAGATTTTCCGAGTAGGAAAATCTGTTTTCTTGTGTTCCGCAGCGCATCCGCGCTGCGAAATCCTCGCTCACACGCCCTGCGGGCGCGTCGCTGCGGGCGGGCGGTCGCCCTTGCGGCGGCTGCGCCGCCGATCAGCGCGATGTGCGAGCGGCGTGGTGCCGCTAACTCCCCTCCCGCCTGCGGGAGGGGCCGGGGGTGGGCGCGGAGCCACAACAACGCGTATGGCGATGAACCGGCGCGCAGCGCCGCAAGCGCGACTGCGCGCCCGAGCTTATGCGAGGAAAGCCAAGGCGGACGGACGTCCGCCGCCCGGCGCCTGAGGGCGCGAACAAACAACTCGCGGAGGGGAGGGGGCTGCGTCCTTCCCCCCTTTTTGTCGCCCCGGGCTTGACCCGGGGCTAGGCTTCCTGCTGTTTCAGGCGCTGAAACCAGACTAGCGCCAGCATAAGTTTTCACCGGCTCTCGTTTCAGTTTGGCGTGCAAGTTCCGAAGCGAAGGACTGACACATTTGTCAAAGAGGCTGAATCCATGGATCTACTTGCTATGACTTCCACTCACTGGGACGTGCGTCGCCGGTTCGGTGAAATTGCCATAATAAGTTGACCACTTTTTGAAAATCGCTGTTTTCTGACGCGAGGCGATTGCAATTGGCCCAGTCTATTTCTTGCCGTTCCCTGGCGGGTATAAGAATTTGGCTTTCGGCTGGATTGTCAGGGTCGAGCTTGATTACGCCCACGCCGTGCAGTGCCGCCAGCATTCTAAGCTCTTTCAGAGTGTCAGTGCCCTCAATCTCCCCAGAGACGAGGTATGCGAAATTCGCCCATGACGAGTTAGACACTGTCTGGAAGTAAGCCTCCCGAACATTTGAGCGGTTTAGCAAGAGCTTGACTTCTAACGACCACATTCGTGCTTTTTGAGCACCAGCCTCCGACACGCACTGCCGTACTTCGACAGTCCATTCCTTAGTAAGGTCTTCCAATGCTACTACGTCTGGAAACAGCCATCGGTTACCTTGTGGACCTCGCTTGTTTGCTGAGCGCTTTTCATCGATGCGCTGTGAATGGATGCCAAATTCAACTGAAAGATACTGAGCGAGCTTCGGATAGAGCTCCATCTCGCGAAGCGGCGACTCTATCACGCCTATTGGCTGGTGATTGGGCAGCATCTTGGATTCGAACTGCTCTGTTCGAGCAACTTCAGCCTCTTCGCTAACTTCGCTCCAAAAATACAGTCGCGGGCGATCCTCCGTAGTCCGAATTTGCGGGAAGCGTTTTTCGATGGCAGGACGATTTGCGCCGATCTCAGCGACAAGTTGCTGCACTAGATCCGCTTCGGTTTGCAGCGCCTTGCTGCGTTCTAACTTTCTTTGGGTTTCCTCTGGATAGCGCGCTCTAATCCAGACCGCTATCTCCCTCGCTGTTAAGCGCCGATCCTGATGCGATTTCAGACATTCCACTACGGTCGTATTCAGCTTCATGAGGCGCCCCCTTTTCGTTATCCTTCATCCCCATAATACCGGATTAGGGCAACCCTGTTGAATGGCGACTTTTGAATGCGCGCCATGAGGTTAACCGCCAAGCCTCACGCCAGCTGCGGTGAAAGTCTGCAAGCACTATCTTTGCGAAGAATGAAATCCGCCGTGAAACGTTCTAGCTCTGCCTGCGATCACTTCAAAACTCGTTGCCCTGGTAAAGGCCACATCGACGAACGAAAAGCCACCGGCCCCGCGAGTCTATTCGTTTTCGCCCTCAATCGCCGGGCGCAGCGCGTCCGCGCTGCTTGGCTTTCCTCGCATTCGCTCGGGCGGCCGGTCGGCCTTGCGGCGGCTGCGCCGCCGGATCACCGCCACACGCTGGGGTAGTGGGTGCTGCTTGGTGCCATGCTCTCGGTTGTTGGATGCCTCTGCCCCTCCAACACTCGCGCTTGACCCCCCATCCAAACCCGCCTAGGGGCGCGCTTCATCCGGGGTCATACTCGGACAGAGCTGAACATTGGCGGCCCCGTCTCCCAACAGAGGCAGTCGTCAAAGTAACCCGGTGGCCGAAGGGCCGGATGTGCGGGTGGAGCGTTTCAGGCTCGTCAACCTTGCGAATCCCCGCGCAGGCGGGGATCTCGTGCCGCAGGCGGTTTCGCTTGTGGTCTGAGGCCCCCGCCTTCGCGGGGACTCACATGGGTTGGCGGTTTGTCTCATTCCCCCTTCATCGTCCGGCACCCGTTCCACCCTCATCAGGTGAAGTGAGAACTAATGCCGACAATCAACCAGCTGGTCCGCAAGGGCCGCGTTCCGCAGAAGGCCAAGTCCAAGGTCCCTGCGATGGAGCAGAACCCGCAGAAGCGCGGCGTTTGCACCCGCGTTTACACGACGACCCCGAAGAAGCCGAACTCGGCATTGCGCAAGGTGGCCAAGGTTCGCCTGACCAATCAGCGCGAAGTCATCAGCTACATCCCCGGTGAAGGCCACAACCTGCAGGAACACAGCGTTGTGCTGATCCGCGGCGGGCGTGTGCGCGATCTTCCCGGCGTGCGTTACCACGTCCTGCGCGGCGTGCTCGACACGCAGGGTGTGAAGGACCGCAAGCAGTCGCGTTCGAAGTACGGCGCCAAGCGTCCGAAGTAATCGGGTTTTCGTGCGCTCCCGCGAAGGCGGGAGCCTCCCGCCGCAGGCACTATGCCAGCGGCCTGAGATCCCCGCCTGCGCGGGGATGCGCAATGGATAAGGAAGAAGTCCAATGTCACGTCGTCGTCGTCCCGAAAAGCGGGTCATCCTGCCCGATCCCCAGTACGGGGATCAGATCCTGTCGAAGTTCATGAACAACCTCATGCTCGACGGTAAGAAGGCTGTTGCCGAAAAGATCGTCTATGGCGCTCTGGCCACGGTGGAAACGAAGGCCAAGGCCGATCCGATCCAGCTGTTCCACGATGCGCTGAACAATGTGAAGCCGCAGGTCGAAGTGCGCAGCCGCCGCGTTGGCGGTGCGACGTACCAGGTGCCGGTGGAAGTGCGTCCCGAACGTGCTCAGGCGCTGGCGATCCGCTGGCTGATCACGGCGGCGCGCGGTCGTCCGGAAACCACCATGTCGGCGCGTCTTTCGGGCGAGCTGATGGATGCCGCCAACAATCGCGGCAACGCGGTGAAGAAGCGTGAAGACACCCACCGTATGGCTGACGCCAACCGGGCCTTCTCGCACTACCGTTGGTAACAGATTGTGGGTTGGCCTGAAGCGGCGTCTTCCGGCTGACACAATCGTCACTATATGGGGGCCGTACCGCTGACCCGGCGGCCCCCGACAGACGCTTAAGGAAACAACTATGGCCCGCGAGTATCCGCTGGAGCGCTATCGCAATATCGGCATCATGGCGCACATCGATGCCGGCAAGACCACCACGACCGAGCGTATCCTCTATTACACCGGCAAATCCTACAAGATCGGCGAAGTGCACGATGGCGCGGCGACGATGGACTGGATGGAGCAGGAGCAGGAGCGCGGGATCACGATCACCTCGGCCGCGACCACGACCTTCTGGACCGCCGAAGATGCGACCATGGATCCGATGTCGGACCCCGACGCACTGCGCGCGGACATGCCCAAGCACCGCATCAACATCATCGACACTCCAGGCCACGTCGACTTCACCATCGAAGTCGAACGCAGCTTGCGCGTGTTGGACGGCGCGGTCGCAGTGTTCGACGGCGTTGCCGGTGTGGAACCGCAGTCCGAAACCGTGTGGCGTCAGGCAGACAAGTACGGCGTGCCGCGCATGTGCTTCATCAACAAGCTGGATCGCACCGGCGCAGACTTCTATTACTGTGTGCAGTCGATCATCGATCGCCTCGGCGCGAAGCCGCTGGTGCTGTACCTTCCGATCGGTGCAGAGAGCAATCTCGAGGGCGTTGTCGACCTCGTCAACAACCGTGGGATCGTGTGGCGGGACGAAAGCCTCGGCGCGAAGTACGAATTCATCGAGATCCCCGCCGATCTCGCCGACAAGGCAGCCGAATATCGCGAGCGCCTGATCGAGACTGCCGTCGAGCAGGACGACGACATCATGGAATCCTATCTCGAAGGTAATATTCCGGATGCAGCGACGCTCAAGGCGCTGATCCGCAAGGGCACCATGGCGCGCGCCTTCGTGCCCGTGCTGTGTGGTTCGGCGTTCAAGAACAAGGGCGTGCAGCCGCTGCTCGATGCAGTCGTCGACTACATGCCTTCGCCGCTCGACGTACCCGCGATCAAGGGCATCCTGCCCGACAGCGAAGAAGAGGCCGAGCGCCCGTCGAGCGACGATGCGCCGTTCGCTGCGCTGGCGTTCAAGATCATGAACGATCCGTTCGTCGGCTCGCTCACCTTCACCCGCATCTATTCGGGTCGTCTGGCCAAGGGTCAGGTCCTGAACTCGGTGAAGGACAAGAAGGAAAAGATCGGCCGCATGTTGCTGATGCACTCCAACAACCGCGAAGATATCGATGAGGCATTTGCCGGCGATATCGTGGCGCTGGCGGGCATGAAGGACACCACCACCGGTGACACCCTGTGCGACATGGCCCATCCCATTATCCTTGAGCGGATGGAATTCCCCGAGCCGGTGATCGAGCTCTCGGTCGAACCCAAGACCAAGGCCGACCAGGAAAAGATGGGCATCGCGCTCAATCGTCTGGCGCAGGAAGACCCTTCGTTCCGGGTGTCGACCGACCACGAAAGCGGTCAGACGATCATCAAGGGCATGGGCGAACTGCACCTCGACATTCTGGTCGACCGTATGAAGCGCGAGTTCAAGGTCGAGGCCAATGTCGGCGCGCCGCAGGTGGCCTACCGTGAATACCTCGCTCGTGAAGTCGATGTCGATTACACCCACAAGAAGCAGTCGGGTGGCTCGG
Source organism: Erythrobacter sp. NFXS35 (assembly GCF_040148725.1). Lineage (NCBI taxonomy): Bacteria > Pseudomonadati > Pseudomonadota > Alphaproteobacteria > Sphingomonadales > Erythrobacteraceae > Erythrobacter > Erythrobacter sp. NFXS35. The sequence goes on from NZ_JAGDEB010000001.1 coordinate 40,354, forward strand.
GCCAGTTCGGCCGCGTCAAGGTCACCGTCATCCCCGGTGAGCGCGGTCAGGGCGTGATCTTCGAAGATGTGATCAAGGGCGGTAACATTCCGCGTGAATACATCCCGGCGATCGAAAAGGGCTTCCGTGAACAGGCTGCCAGCGGGCACCTGGTCGGCTTCCCGATCATCGATTTCAGCATCAAGCTGACCGATGGTGCGTACCACGACGTCGACTCGAGCGCGATCGCGTTCGAAATCGCCGCACGCGGTGCGATGCGTGAAGTCGCGCAGAAGGCCGGGATCAAGCTGCTCGAGCCGATCATGAAGGTCGAAGTGGTGACTCCGGATGATTATCTGGGCGACGTCATCGGCGATCTTAACTCGCGGCGCGGGCAGATCCAGGGCACCGACACGCGGGGCAATGCACAGGCGGTCGAGGCGTTCGTCCCGCTCGCCAACATGTTCGGCTACGTCAACGAACTGCGCTCGTTCACGCAAGGGCGCGCCAACTACTCAATGCAGTTCTCGCACTATGACGAGGTTCCGGCCAACGTCGCAGCCGAGGTCAAGGAGAAACTTGCCTAAGCCGACCGATCGGTTTAGGGGCGGCGCCTGATTCAGCGGGCCCGCCGTTTTTCCCGCGAACACATCGTTTCATTCAAGAAGGTACACCAGAGAAATGGCTAAGGAAAAATTCCAGCGGAACAAGCCGCACTGCAACATCGGCACCATCGGTCACGTTGACCATGGAAAGACCACGCTGACGGCGGCGATCACCAAGGTAATGGCTGAAGTCTACGGCGGCGCCGCGGTGGATTTCGCCAACATCGACAAGGCTCCCGAAGAGCGTGAGCGCGGGATCACCATCTCGACCGCACACGTCGAGTACGAATCGGCTGCGCGTCACTATGCGCACGTCGATTGCCCGGGCCACGCCGACTACGTGAAGAACATGATTACCGGTGCCGCCCAGATGGACGGCGCGATCCTGGTCGTGAACGCTGCCGACGGCCCAATGCCCCAGACCCGCGAGCACATCCTGCTCGCCCGTCAGGTCGGCGTGCCGGCGCTGGTCGTGTACATGAACAAGGTCGATCAGGTCGACGACGAAGAAATCCTCGAGCTGGTCGAACTCGAAGTGCGTGAACTGCTTTCGTCGTACGACTTCGACGGTGACAACATTCCGATCGTCAAGGGTTCGGCTCTGGCCGCTCTCGAAGGTCGCGATGACAACATCGGCAAGGATTCGATCATTGCCCTGATCGAAGCCGTCGACAGCTTCATCCCGCAGCCCGATCGTCCGGTCGACAAGCCGTTCCTGATGCCGATCGAAGACGTGTTCTCGATCTCGGGTCGCGGCACCGTGGTGACCGGCCGTATCGAAACCGGCATCGTCAACGTTGGTGACGAAGTCGAAATCGTCGGCATCAAGGACACTCGCAAGACCACCGTGACCGGCGTCGAAATGTTCCGCAAGCTGCTCGATCGCGGTGAAGCTGGCGACAACGTCGGTGCCCTGATCCGCGGCGTCGCCCGTGAAGACGTCGAGCGTGGCCAGGTGCTGTGCAAGCCCGGTTCGGTAAAGCCGCACACCGAGTTCGAAGCCGAAGTCTACGTGCTGTCGAAGGACGAAGGTGGCCGTCACACGCCGTTCTTCGCCAACTACCGCCCGCAGTTCTACTTCCGCACGACCGACGTGACCGGTGAAGTGGTTCTTCCCGAAGGCACCGAAATGGTGATGCCGGGCGACAACGTCTCGATCGGTGTCAAGCTGATCGCGCCGATCGCCATGGACGAAGGCCTCCGCTTCGCTATTCGCGAAGGCGGCCGCACCGTCGGCTCGGGCGTGGTTGCGAAGATCACCAAGTAAGGTTCTGCTCCCGCTGGGGGCGTAACTGAACGCATTTCAGGCTCGGCCGCTCGGATGAGCTGCCGGGCCTTTTTGTGAGGAGCGGGCAGGGTACAAGCGGGCGGGGGCTGGCGGATTGGTGTGGTCGTTTCACGGTCACGCAATTTCCTTGCCAATGCCCCTTGCCAGAATCCTACACGCTCCGTATAGGCGCGCATCCGCAGACGAGATTCGTCCCGTTTGTTACAAGTTTTGAAGAAGGCCGCCCGCTCTCGGGAAACCGGAATGCAGCGGGGCCGGCCTTTGTTTTTGGGAAATGTCGGACGTTCGGCAGATCCTTGGCTCTTTCGCATCGGTACAGGACATGGAAGCTCAGAATATCCGCATTCGCCTCAAGGCGTTCGACCACCGCGTTCTGGATCAGGCCACCGGCGAAATCGCCGACACGGCCCGTCGGACCGGCGCTCTTATTCGTGGCCCCATTCCGCTGCCGACGCGTATTGAGAAGTTCACCGTGAACCGCGGTCCGCACGTCGACAAGAAGTCGCGCGAGCAGTTCGAGGTGCGCACCTACAAGCGGCTGCTCGACATCGTGCAGCCCAACGCCCAGACTGTGGACGCGCTGATGAAGCTCGATCTGGCAGCTGGCGTGAACGTTGAAATCAAGCTGGCGTAAGCCGGCCGAAATGCCCCCGCTTCGGCAGGGGCCTCTATCGTTGAGGTTCAGTCCCCTTTGAAAGGGTGGCGCCTCACCTGACGATAGGGTGGATACCGCCGGATACTTATCCGGGCTGCGTCCCCCGTCTCGCTCCAGCGGCCATTCCGGCCTGCCAGAGCACTCAGCCCGGACGGGGCGATGTATGACAATTTGGGCTGAATGGGGCTGCGGCGTTTTGCGTCGCGGTCTCACACGCACCTGCGGATGGTCTGCAGGTGCCTCTGTTGAGGAGTAACTGACGATGCGCACCGGCGTTATCGCAAAGAAAGTCGGGATGACCCGCCTCTTCCAGGAGGATGGACGGCACGTGCCCGTAACCGTTCTCGCCTTGGAAGATTGCCAGGTGGTTTCGCACCGCACCGCTGACCGCGATGGTTATTTCGCGGTCCAGCTCGGCGCGGGCGAAGCCAAGCAGAAGAACGTTGCCAAGCCGCAGCGTGAACATTTCGCCAAGGCCGATGTCGGCCTGAAAAAGCGCGTCGCTGAATTCCGCGTCGAAGACGCCGATGGCCTCGTGCCGGTCGGCTCGACCATCAGCGCCGAACATTTCATCGCTGGCCAGATGGTTGACATCACCGGCCACACGCAGGGCAAGGGCTTTGCCGGCGCCATGAAGCGTTGGGGCTTCGGCGGTATGCGCGCGACCCACGGCGTTTCGATCTCGCACCGTGCTCACGGTTCGACCGGTCAGCGCCAGGATCCCGGCAAGGTGTTCAAGGGCAAGAAGATGGCCGGCCACATGGGCGACCGTCAGCGCACCCAGCAGAACCTCGAGATCGTCCGTACGGATGCCGAGCGTGGTCTGCTGTTCGTCAAGGGCTCGGTTCCCGGCGCGAAGAATGGTTGGCTGCTGGTTCGTGACGCTGTGAAGCTGCCGCTGCCCGAAGGTGTTCCGTTCCCCGGCGCCGTGCTGTCGAGGCACGCTCCGCAGGCCGAAGAGACCCCCTCGGTGGCCGAAACGGCTGCTGAAGACGTGGTCGCGGTTGAAGCTGTCGAAGCCGACGCTCCGGCCACCGACGAAAATAAGGAAGGCTGAGCCATGAAGATTAAGGTTCAGAACATCGATGGCAAGGCGCTGAAGGGCGCTGACATCGAGCTTTCGGACGAAGTGTTCGGCATTGAGCCGCGCGCCGACATCCTGCATCGGGTCGTGACCTGGCAGCTCGAAAACCGCCGCGGCACTGCCCGCCCGACGCGTGAGCGTTCGGACGTGGCCCGCACCGGCAAGAAGTTCGGCAAGCAGAAGGGCGGCGGTACCGCTCGTCACGGCGACCGCGCAGCTCCGATCTTCATCGGCGGCGGCAAGGCCCACGGCGCGCGCAAGCGTGAGTTCGAGCAGTCGCTCAACAAGAAGATCCGTGCGCTCGGTCTCAAGATGGCGCTGTCGTCCAAGGCGAAGGATGGTCTGGTGATCGTCGACAGCCTCGAACTGTCGGATGGCAAGACCAAGGTGCTCAAGGGTCACCTCGCCAATGCCGGACTTTCGGGCAAGGTTCTGGTGATCGACGGCGAACAGGTCGATGCCGGTTTCAAGAAGGCCGCTGGCAACCTGCCGGGCATCAACGTGATGCCGGCGATGGGCGCCAACGTCTATGACATCCTCAATCACGATACGCTGGTGCTGACCAAGGCCGCTGTCGAAAAGCTGGAGGCGCGCTTCAATGGCTAAGAAACAGACCGTCGATGCGCGTCATTACGACGTGATCCTCGCGCCCCACATCACTGAAAAGTCGACGCTCGCGTCGGAACACAATGCTGTGGTCTTCAAGGTCGCGGGCACCGCGACCAAGCCGCAGATCAAGGAAGCCATCGAAGCGATCTACGACAAGAAGGTCGTTTCGGTGAACACCCTGATCATGAAGGGCAAGACAAAGCGCTGGAAGGGCAAGCCCTACACTCGCTCCGACGTGAAGAAGGCCATCGTCACCCTCGCCGAGGGTGAAATGATCGACATCACCAGCGGTATCTGAGGCCGAGGGACAGGAAACGAACAATGGCACTCAAGAATTACAAGCCAACCAGTCCCGCCCGGCGCGGTCTGATCCTGGTCGACAAGACCGCCCTGTGGAAGGGCAAGCCTGTCAAGGCGCTTACCGAAGGCAAGCGCAAGACCGGCGGCCGTAACAACAAGGGCCATGTGACCTCGCGCGGCATCGCCGGTGGTCACAAGCAGAAGTACCGCTTCATCGACTTCAAGCGTCGCAAGTGGGACATGCCGGCTACTGTCGAGCGGATGGAATATGACCCCAACCGCACCGCCTTCATCGCGCTGGTGAAGTACGAGGACGGCGAACAGGCCTACATTCTGGCTCCGCAGCGTCTCGCCGTCGGCGATTCTGTTGTGGCTGGCGAAAAGGTCGACACCAAGCCGGGCAACGCGATGCTGTTGGGTCAGATGCCGGTCGGCACAATCTGCCACAATGTCGAGATGAAGCCGGGCAAGGGCGGCCAGATCGCCCGTTCGGCCGGCACCTATGTGCAGGTCGTCGGCCGTGACCGTGCGATGGTGATCGTGCGTCTGAACTCGGGCGAGCAGCGTTACCTGCGCGCCGATTGCATGGGCACTGTGGGCGCGGTGTCGAACCCCGACAACGCCAACCAGAACTTTGCCAAGGCCGGTCGCACCCGTTGGAAGGGCCGTCGCCCGCTGACGCGCGGCGTAGCGAAGAACCCGGTCGATCACCCGCACGGCGGTGGTGAAGGCCGGACCTCGGGCGGTCGCCATCCGGTGACCCCGTGGGGCAAGCCGACCAAGGGTGCTCGCACTCGCCACAACAAGCAGACGGACAAGATGATCATCCGTTCGCGTCACGCGAAGAAGAAGAGGTAAAAGACGATGGCACGTTCCGTCTGGAAAGGTCCGTTTGTCGAGCTGAGCCTTCTGAAGAAGGCTGAGAGCGCGCAGGAAGCGAGCAACACCAAGCCGATCAAGACCTGGTCGCGTCGCTCCACCATCCTGCCGCAGTTCGTCGGGCTCACCTTCACTGTTTATAACGGGCACAAGTTCATTCCCGTTTCTGTTTCGGAAGAAATGGTCGGCCACAAGCTCGGTGAATTTGCGCCTACGCGCACCTTCCCCGGTCACGCTGCCGACAAGAAGGGCAAGCGCTAATGGGCAAGGCTAAGGCACCCCGCCGCGTGGGCGACAACGAGGCGCTGGCCGTCGGCACCACGATCCGTGGTTCGGCGCAGAAGCTCAACCTCGTTGCAGCCCTGATCCGCGGCAAGAAAGCAGAAGAGGCGTTGAACATTCTCGCCTTTTCAAAGCGGGCAATGGCGCGCGATGCGAGCAAGGTGCTTGCCTCGGCGATCGCCAATGCTGAAAACAACCACAATCTCGATGTCGATGCGCTGGTCGTGGCGGAAGCCTCGGTCGGCAAGTCGGTGACGATGAAGCGGTTCCACACCCGCGGTCGCGGCAAGTCGACCCGCATCCTCAAGCCGTTCTCACGGCTGCGGATCGTGGTTCGCGAAGCAGAAGAGGCGTAAGATGGGCCAGAAGAGCAATCCGATCGGTCTGCGCCTGCAGATCAACCGCACCTGGGACAGCCGCTGGTACGCCGAAGGGCGTGACTATGCGCAGCTGCTCAAGGAAGACCTTGCGATCCGCAAGTACGTGATGGAAAACCTGCCGCAGGCAGCGATTTCCAAGGTCGTGATCGAGCGCCCGGCTAAGCTGTGCCGCGTATCGATCTATGCCGCACGTCCCGGCGTGATCATCGGCAAGAAGGGCGCAGACATCGAAAAGCTGCGTTCGAAGCTGGCGACCATGACGCCGAGCGAAGTGAAGCTGAACATCGTTGAAATCCGCAAGCCGGAAATCGATGCCAAGCTCGTTGCGCAGGGCATTGCCGATCAGCTGGTGCGCCGCGTGGCGTTCCGCCGGGCGATGAAGCGCGCAATGCAGTCAGCGATGCGGCTCGGCGCAGAGGGCATCAAGATCACCTGCGGCGGTCGTTTGGGCGGCGCAGAAATCGCGCGGGTTGAATCCTATCGTGAGGGCCGGGTCCCGGCGCACACGCTGCGTGCGAACATCGATTACGCTGATGCCGAGGCGCTGACCGCCTACGGGATCATCGGTATCAAAGTGTGGATCTTCAAGGGCGAGATTCTCGCCCATGATCCCACCGCGCAGGACCGCCTGATGATGGAAGCGCAGACTTCCGGCGTCCGGCCGGCTCGTTGAGGTAACAGACCATGCTGCAACCTAAAAAACACAAGTTCCGTAAGGCCTTCAAAGGTCGGATCAAGGGCGAAGCAAAGGGTGGCACCACCCTCAACTTCGGTTCCTATGGCCTCAAGGCGCTTGAACCCGAACGGATCACCGCGCGCCAGATCGAGGCGGCCCGCCGCGCGATCACGCGTCACATCAAGCGACAGGGCCGTCTCTGGATCCGCATCTTCCCGGATGTTCCGGTGTCGAAGAAGCCTGCCGAGGTCCGTCAGGGCAAGGGCAAGGGTTCGGTCGAATACTGGGCTGCACGGGTGAAGCCGGGCCGCATCCTGTTCGAACTCGATGGCGTGGCGGGTCCGCTCGCTGCCGAAGCGTTCGAACGTGCGGCGATGAAGCTGCCGATCAAGACCAAGGTTGTCGCCCGTCTGGGTGACACCAGCCACCTGGGAGGCGAATAATGGCCGACTTTGCGGACCTTCGCACCAAGACCGACGATCAACTGTCCGCTGAGCTCACCGAGTTGAAGCGCGAGCAGTACAATCTGCGGTTCCAGGCTGCGACCAACCAGCTCGAAGCCCCGTCGCGTATCCGTCAGGTGCGCCGGAGCATTGCGCAGATCAAGACGCTGCAAAACGAGCGTGCGGCGAAAGCCGGCGCCGTGAAGGCTTGAGGAGTTAACAATGCCGAAGCGAATCCTCGTCGGGACTGTTACTTCCGACAAGACCAACAAGACCGTGACCGTGAAGGTCGAACGCAAGGTGAAGCACCCGCTCTACGGGAAGATCATCCGGCGCTCGAAGAAGTATCACGCGCATGACGAAAACAACGAATTCACCGTGGGCGATGTCGTCCGGATCGAAGAGACCCGGCCGATTTCGAAGACCAAGACCTGGGCCGTGAAGGACCGGGTCATCGCGGGCGGCACGCAGGCGGTCGAGGCTGATCTCGACGTCGCGGAAGCCGGTAACTGAATTAGACGTAAACGGAACTGCCGGGCCCCAGTCGGATTGGGCGTCCCGGAAAGCCAGTGAGAAGGAACCGGATCGATGATCCAGATGCAATCCAATCTCGACGTCGCGGACAACAGCGGCGCCAAGCGCGTCCAGTGCATCAAGGTGCTGGGCGGGTCGAAGCGTCGTACCGCGGGCGTTGGCGACGTGATCGTCGTCTCCATCAAGGAGGCGCAGCCGCGCGCGAAGGTCAAGAAGGGTGATGTTCACCGCGCAGTGATCGTGCGCACCCGCAAGGATGTGCGCCGTCCCGACGGCACCGTCATCCGCTTCGACACCAATGCTGCGGTGCTCGTGAACAAGAACGAGGAGCCGATCGGCACCCGTATCTTTGGCCCGGTGGTGCGCGAACTGCGTGGCCGCGGCTTCATGAAGATCATCAGCCTTGCGCCGGAGGTGCTGTAATGTCGGCCGCCAAGATCAAGAAGGGTGACAGCGTCGTCGTGCTGTCGGGCAAGGACAAGGGCCGCACCGGTACGGTCGCTCAGGTCATGCCCAAGGATGGCAAGGTCGTCGTCGACGGCGTCAATGTCGTCGCCCGTCACCGTAAGCCCAGCCAGGCGAACCCGCAGGGTGGCATCGACCGGTTCCCGGCTCCGATGCACATCTCCAAGGTCGCTCTGGCTGATCCCAAGGATGGCAAGCCCACCCGCGTCCGGTTTGAAACCAAGGACGGCAAGAAGGTGCGCGTTGCTGTGAAGAGTGGGGAGACCATCAATGGCTGATGCCACCTATTCGCCGCGGATGAAGGCGAAATACGACGCCGAAATCGTCGCTGCGATGACCGAAAAGTTCGGTTACAAGAACCGCCTCGAAGTCCCCAAGCTGCTGAAGATCACGCTCAACATGGGTGTGGGCGAAGCGAGCCAGGACAAGAAGAAGGTGCAGACCGCTGCCGAGGAAATGGCGCTGATCGCCGGCCAGAAGCCGGTCATCACGATCGCCAAGAAGTCGATCGCCCAGTTCAAGCTGCGCGAAGGCATGCCGATCGGTTGCAAGGTCACCTTGCGTCGTGACCGCATGTACGAATTTCTCGATCGGCTCGTGACTGTCGCCATGCCGCGCATCCGCGACTTCCGTGGGCTCAACCCGCGTTCGTTCGACGGTCGTGGCAACTATGCGATGGGGCTGAAGGAACAGATCGTGTTCCCGGAAATCAGCTACGACCGTATCGAGAAGGTGCGTGGGATGGACATCATTGTCACCACCACCGCCAAGACCGACGAGGAGGCGCTGGAATTGCTGCGTCTGTTCGGCTTCCCTTTCCCGAGCGAAGCCAAGACTGAAGAGAAGGAGGCGGCGTGAGCCGTTTCCCCGTAGAGACACGAAAGAAGAGAGCTTAAGTCCATGGCGAAACTGAGTTCGATCAACAAGAACGAACGCCGCAAGAAGCTCGTGAAGCAGTACGCTGCGAAGTACGAAAAGCTTAAGGCGATCGCAAATGACACCTCCCTTGACGAGACCGAGCGCCTTGTCGCTCGGCTCAAGATGGCGGAGCTGCCGCGCAATGCGAACCCGACCCGGGTTCGCAACCGTTGCGCGACCACCGGCCGCCCGCGCGGCTATTACCGCAAGTTCGGCATCAACCGTATCGAACTGCGCGAACTGGGTAACAGCGGGATGATTCCCGGTCTGACCAAGTCGAGCTGGTGAGGACAACATAGATGGCTATGACCGATCCCTTGGGTGACATGCTCACCCGCATCCGCAACGGCCAGCGTGCGAAGAAGGACTCCGTCCTTACGCCCGCCAGCAACCTGCGCGCCAACGTGCTCGAAGTGCTTCAGCGCGAGGGCTACATTCGTGGCTTCTCCGAAGATACTTCGGGCAAGCACAAGGCGCTGCGGATCGAACTGAAGTATTTCGAAGGCGAGCCCGCGATCAAGCACGTGGCGCGCGTCTCCAAGCCTGGCCGCCGCGTCTATTCGGGTTCGAAGGAACTTCCGACGATCCGCAACGGCCTTGGCATTACCATCGTCTCGACGCCGCGCGGCGTGCTTTCGGATGCCGAAGCACGGACGCACAATGTCGGTGGCGAAGTGCTGGCGGAGGTGTTCTGATGAGCCGCATCGGCAAAAAGCCGGTGGCGATCCCGGGAGGGGTTTCGGCCACCATCGACAATGGCACGCTGAGCGTGAAGGGCCCGAAGGGCACCTTGACGCTGGGCCTGTCCGATCTCATCGACTACAAGGTCGAAGAGGGCGAGATCCTGGTCAAGCCGGCCAATGACAGCAAGCAGGCGCGGGCCTTCTGGGGCATGCAGCGCACGCTGGTCTCGAACCTGGTCGAAGGTGTGACCGCAGGTTTCACCAAGACCCTCGTCATCAAGGGCGTCGGCTATCGTGCGAATGCGCAGGGTCGCAATCTGAAGCTGCAGCTCGGCTACAGCCACGATGTCGATCTTCCGGTGCCGGAAGGTCTCGAGGTAAAGACCCCGGATCAGACCACGATCGAAGTGTCGGGTATCGACAAACAGTCCGTGGGCCAATTCGCCGCCGAAATCCGCCGCTGGCGCAAGCCTGAGCCTTACAAGGGCAAGGGTATCGCCTATCGCGGCGAGTACATCTTCCGCAAGGAAGGGAAGAAGAAGTAAGATGGCAAAGCTTTCCCTTTTCGAACGCCGTCGTCGCCGCGTCCGCACTGCGCTTCGTGCGCGTGCTGGCGGCAAGCCGCGTCTGTCCGTTCACCGCACTGGTCGCCACATTTACGCTCAGGTCATCGACGATGCTGCCGGCCGCACCGTGGCCGCTGCCTCGACGCTGGGCGTCGACAACAGCGGCGCCAACATCGCGGCTGCTGCCGAAGTCGGCAAGCTGATCGCCGAGGCTGCCAAGAAGGCAGGCGTGACCACTGTCGTGTTTGATCGCGGCGGGTTCCTGTTCCATGGCCGCGTCAAGGCGCTGGCCGATGCCGCCCGCGAAGGCGGGCTGGAGTTCTGATGATGGCCGATAACGCAAACACCGAGAACACCGAAGCCCAGACCGAGGTGCCCGCAGTGGCAACCACCCCTTCGGAAGCGGCCGACAACCAGTCGCCGGCGCAGGCCGGTGATGGTAATGCGCGCCAGGGCCAGGGCCAAGGCCGTGGTCGCGGTCGTGGCGGCAACCGCGAAGGCGGCGGCCCCGGCGGCGGAGACCGCGGACGCGGTCGCGGCGGTCGTGACAACAACCGCGGCGGTCGGCAGGAAGAAGATGACGGCATCATCGAAAAGCTGGTGCACATCAACCGCGTCTCCAAGACCGTGAAGGGCGGCAAGCGCTTCGGCTTTGCTGCGCTGGTCGTGGTTGGCGACGGGCAGGGGCGCGTCGGCTTCGGCCATGGCAAGGCCCGCGAAGTGCCGGAAGCCATCACCAAGGCGACTGCGGCTGCACGCAAGAAGATGATTCGCGTCTCGCTCAAGGAAGGTCGCACGCTGCACCACGATGGCAATGGCCGTTTCGGTGCGGGCAAGGTGACCCTGCGCAGCGCGCCTCCGGGGACCGGCATCATCGCCGGCGGTCCGATGCGCGCCGTGTTCGAAAGCCTGGGCGTGGCGGACGTGGTGACCAAGTCGGTCGGCACGTCGAACCCCTACAACATGATCCGCGCTACCTTCGACGCGCTGTCCGAGCAGACTTCGCCGAAGTCGGTCGCCCAGCGTCGCGGCAAGAAGGTCGCCGACCTGCTGGGTCGCGGCGGGTCGAGTGCAGCTGAGGCGGAAGCCGATGCTGCCGCGCTGACCGAATAAGAAGGGCGTGGAGTAACACAAGATGGCAACCATCAAGATCAAGCAGGTCGGTTCGCCGATCCGTCGTCCCGAAAGCCAGCGCAAGATCCTCATCGGTCTCGGGCTGAACAAGATGCACAAGATCGTCGAGCGTCAGGACACCCCTGAAGTTCGCGGTGCGATCGCCAAGATCCCGCATCTCGTGCAGGTGGTCGACTGAATTTCGTGTGGCGGGGAGGGGTACGCTCTCCCTCGTCATCCCGGCGAAGGCTGGGATCCAGTGCGGTCAGCGCGTCCGTTCTGAGGCATAGCTAACATCAGGCTCCCGCAATCGCCGGGGCAAACTCAAGCGAGTGCACACTATGAAACTGAATGACATCCGCGACAATCCCGGTGCCCGCAACGGCCGAATCCGCGTCGGACGCGGTATCGGCTCGGGTAAGGGCAAGACCTCAGGACGCGGCCAGAAGGGCCAGAAGAGCCGTTCGGGCGTTGCCGTCAAGGGCTTCGAGGGCGGCCAGATGCCGTTGCACATGCGGCTGCCGAAGCGCGGCTTCAACAACCCGTTTGGCAAGGATTATGCCGAGGTGAACACCGGCATGATCCAGAAGTTCATCGACGCGGGCAAGCTCGACACCAAGGGGACCATCACCGAAGACGCGCTGCGGGCTGCTGGCCTCGTACGCGGTGGCAAGGATGGTGTGCGGCTTCTGGGCAAGGGTGAGATCACCGCGAAGGCAACTTTCGCCGTGACCGGCGCTACCAAGGGCGCGATTGCAGCGGTCGAAAAGGCTGGTGGCAGCGTCGAGGTGGCTCCGGCCGCGACTCCTGAGCACGAGAAAAAGCAGGCCCGCCGCGAAGCCAACACGGCTGCCAAGGCCGCCAAGGCGAAGTAATCGACGAAATGGTGAGCGCGGGGGTTCGACAAGAGCCCCTGCGCTCCCTATTTACGCTCTCGCGCGTTGGAGCGTTGCTCAGGCAACAGGGCATTCGCCTACCCTTCGGCGCACAAGAGACGGCCTGCAGTGATGGTGCCGGACGGGTACCGCCGCAGAGCCAAGAGCTAGGATCGATGAGACGACATGGCATCACGCGCCGATAATATCGCGAGCAACCTGAACCTCGGCAACTTCGCCAAGGCGACCGAGCTTAAGCAGCGCATCTGGTTCACCATCGGCGCGCTGGTGGTGTTCCGGTTCCTTAGCTTCGTGCCGCTCCCCGGCGTAAACCCGCTGATCCTGGGCGAACTCTACGATCAGACCCGCGGCACCATCCTCGACATGTTCAACGCCTTTTCTGGCGGCGCGTTGTCGCAGATGAGCATTATCGCGCTCGGCGTGATGCCCTATATCACCGCCTCGATCGTGGTGCAGATGGCGTCTGCCCTGCACCCGACGCTCTCGGCTCTCAAGAAAGAGGGCGCGTCCGGGCGGCAGAAGCTGAACCAGTACACGCGCTATGGCACCGTGTTCCTGTGCGCCATTCAGGGCTACTTTCTGGCCGTGGGCCTTGAAACCTATGCCGCACAAAGCGGCCTCGCCGCGGTGGTCAACCCGGGTTACATGTTCCGCATCGGCGCGGTGATCAACCTTGTCGGCGGGACGATGTTCCTGCTGTGGCTGGGTGAACAGATCACCAGTCGCGGAATCGGCAACGGCGTTTCGCTGATCATCATGGCGGGTATCGTTTCGCAGTTCCCGACTTTTGCCACCAACCTGTTCGAAGGCGGGCGCACCGGCTCCATCGCTCCGGCGATCATTATCGGCTTCATCGTCATGGTGGTGATCCTCATCCTCGGCATCTCGTTCATGGAACGGGCGCAGCGCCGCCTGCTGATCCAGTACCCCAAGCGGGCAACGCAGAACGGCATGATGCAGGCGGACCGTTCGCACCTGCCGCTCAAGATCAACACCGCAGGCGTGATCCCGCCGATTTTCGCCAGTTCGCTGCTGCTGCTGCCGCTGACGATTTCGAGCTTTGCGGGCAATTCGGTCGATTCCGACAGCACTTTTGGCGGCGCCATCCTGTGGCTCAACCAGTATCTCGCGCATGGGCAGCCGGTTTATATGCTGCTCTATGCCATCGGGATCATCTTCTTCTGCTTTTTCTACACGGCAGTGGTGTTCAACCCCGAGGAAACCGCGGACAATCTGAAGAAGAACGGCGGCTTCATTCCCGGCATCCGTCCGGGCAAGCGCACAGCAGATTACCTCGAATATGTCCTCACCCGCATCACGGTGGTCGGCGCAATCTATCTGACACTGGTCTGCGTCATACCGGAGTACATGATCGCCCAGACCGGGATTCCGCTGTTCCTCGGCGGCACCAGCCTTTTGATTGTCGTCAACGTTACGGTCGACACGATCAGCCAGGTCCAGTCGCATCTTCTGGCGCACCAGTATGGCGATCTCATCAAGAAGGCCAAACTCAAGGGTCGGATGCGCTGATATCAGACGGAAGTCTGCTTGACGTGTCGCCACGCTTGGTTGAACCCGCAGTTCTGATAGCAAGCTCCCGGCGGAGACCGGCAGCAATAATGGGGGACGGTTCGTGAACATCATTCTTCTTGGTCCTCCCGGAGCCGGCAAGGGCACGCAAAGCGCCGGACTGGTCGAACGCCACGGTATGCGCCAGCTTTCGACCGGCGACATGCTGCGCGCCGCGGTCAAGGCCGGCACGCCGGTCGGGCTCAAGGCCAAGGAAGTGATGGAACGCGGCGAGTTGGTTTCGGACGAAATCGTCTCCGACCTGATCGATGCCGAGCTCGCCGCGATGGGGCCGGAAACCGGGGCGATCTTCGATGGCTATCCGCGCACCGCAGCCCAGGCGGACGCGCTCGACGCGATCCTCGCGCGCAACGACCGCTCGCTCGATCATGTCATCGAACTCGAAGTGAACGAAGACGCGCTGGTCGAACGCATTACGGGCCGTTTTTCCTGCGCCAAATGCGGCGCGCTTTACCACGATACCGCCAACCCGCCCCGCGTTTCGGGCGTGTGCGATGTATGTGGCAGCACCGAATTCAAGCGTCGTCCGGACGACAACGAGGAAACCGTGCGGATGCGGATGCAGGAATATCGCGCCAAGACTGCGCCAATCCTGCCCGGCTATGAAGCGCGCGGCATCGTCAGCCGTATCGACGGTATGGCCGCGATCGACACCGTGGCGAACGCGATCGACGCCATTCTGCGCAGCTGAGTTGTTCGCGGCGCTTTCACAGCATCGGTGTTTGGCCTAGAGCCTCTCTCACCTGAGGGAGGTTTCCGCGATGCCGAATTTCCGCCTATTCAATGTGCTTTGCGCGGCCCTGCTGCTGCCTACGGTTCCGGCTGCGGCTGAAATTAGCGGCACTGGCCCCAACGGTTTCGTCTCGCGCCACGAAGCGGTGGTGGAAGGCAGCCCGAGGGACGTGTGGCTTGCCCTGATCACCCCCTCTGGGTGGTGGGCTTCTGAGCATACCTGGTCGGGGGAAGCGGCCAATCTCACACTCACGCCTCAGGCGGGCGGATGCTTCTGCGAAAAAATTCCCGAGATGGAAGATGCCGGCCGGTTCACGCTGGAGGGCAGTGTAGAACACATGCGCGTGGTTCACGCCTATCCCGAACGGGCGCTCAGGATGCAGGGCGCACTCGGGCCGCTCCAGAGTGAGCCGGTGACCGGCATTCTCACCATCACCATCAGCAAGGTGGAGGGGGGCACGCGGATCGTGTGGGAATATAATGTCGGCGGAGCGATGCGTTATGAGGTGCCGGTGATCGCGCGGGCGGTCGATGGGGTCATGGGCATTCAATTGACTGCGCTCGCTGATTTGCTCGGTCCGGTCGAGACCGCGCCGCAGCCGCAACCCGCGCCTGCCGCCGTCAGCGACGAGACGGCGGGGTCCGATCAGGACGAGGTTCCACCAACGGATCGTGAAGCGCCGCCCGAGGGGGACGCGCCCGAAAGGAAAACTCCGTCAGTGAGCGACGTGTTCAGCGATCTCGCTGACGAAGACTAAGGGCGGACGTGCGATCATTTGTCCCACCCGGTAATTCTCCGGAACGAGCGCCATAATGCTGGCACGGCGGTTGACCCGCCGGCCGAATCATCCTATGCGCGCGTCTCATTCGACATGCTCGAACCAAGTTCGGCAGGCACAGCCCTCGCGCGTGCCGACCGGACTTTTTGCCGTTTCCTAACTTGCTTGTGTGCAGGGCGGTGCGGTGAGCGGGCAAATCGGTGAATGAGCGTTGAGATAGGGGGCTGGCCTTTTGGCTGTCAAACCCCTGTGGAGCATGGAGAAATAAGTGGCTCGTATTGCCGGGGTAAATATCCCCACCAACAAGCGCGTGATTATCGCGCTCACCTATATTCATGGGATCGGTCGCTCGAAGGCTGTCCAGATTGCTGACAAGCTCGGCATTGCGCATTCCGCGCGCGTGCAGGACCTCACCGATGAGGAAGTGCTGCGGATCCGTGAGACAATCGATGCCGATTTCACCGTGGAAGGCGACCTGCGTCGTCAGACCGCGATGAACATCAAGCGTCTGATGGACCTGCGCGCCTATCGCGGCCTGCGTCACCGTAACGGTCTGCCCGTCCGCGGCCAGCGCACCCACACCAATGCCCGTACCCGCAAGGGCAAGGCCAAGCCCATCGCGGGCAAGAAGAAGTAAGTCGGCATCTGCCTGCTTTTTCCTTCTGACGAGCTAAAGGACATATAACGATGGCACGCGAACCAGGCCGTATCCGGCGCCGTGACAAGAAAAATATCTCGAGCGGCGTTGCGCATATCAACGCCAGCTTCAACAACACCATGATCACCATCACCGACGCACAGGGCAATGCGATCAGCTGGTCCAGCGCCGGGGCGATGGGATTCAAGGGCAGCCGTAAATCGACTCCCTATGCCGCGCAGGTTGCCGCCGACGATGCCGGCAAGAAGGCAGCCGAGCACGGTGTGCGCACGCTCGAAGTCGAAGTGAAGGGCCCGGGTTCGGGTCGTGAAAGTGCGCTACGCGGTCTTGCCGCAGTGGGCTTCAATATCACTTCGATCCGTGATGTGACCCCGATCCCGCACAACGGGGTCCGTCCGTCCAAGCGTCGCCGCGTCTGATCCGCCGGGGTGCGGCGGCCAGTTTGCCGTCGCCACCCGAACGGGTCAGGTGCCGCGCCGCTTCGCAGAGCATCCGGCCCGCCCAAGTTTGAACCGCCCGCCCAGGGCGAATTAGGGGAAATCCATGTCCGTCAACACGAAGAACTGGCAGGAACTCAAGAAACCCAACACCCTCGAAATCAAGGATGGCGGCGATCGTCAGCGCAAGGTGACCTTCGTTGCCGAACCGCTCGAGCGCGGCTTTGGCCTCACGCTCGGCAATGCGCTGCGGCGGGTTTTGCTGTCCAGCCTGCAGGGTGCGGCGATCACCTCGATCAAGATCGAGAACGTGCTGCATGAATTCTCCTCGCTCGCGGGCGTGCGTGAAGACGTGACCGACATCGTCCTCAACGTGAAGCAGATCGCGCTGCGCATGGAAGGCGAAGGCCCCAAGCGTCTTCAGCTTTCGGCCACCGGCCCCGGTGCTGTCACCGCGGGCGATATTGCTGTTTCCGGCGATATCGAGGTGATGAACAAGGATCTGGTGATCTGCCAGCTCGATGAAGGCGCGACGCTCAACATGGAGCTGACGGCCGACACCGGGAAGGGCTACTCGCCCGCCGTGCAGAACCGTCCGATCGATGCACCGATTGGCCTGATCCCGGTCGACTCGCTCTATTCGCCTGTTCGTCAGGTGAGCTACAAGGTCGAGAACGCCCGTGTCGGGCAGGAACTCGATTACGACAAGCTCTCGCTGACCGTCGAAACCGATGGCACTGTAACCCCGGAAGATGCCGTGGCCTATGCCGCGCGCATCCTGCAGGATCAGCTGACGTTGTTCGTCCACTTCGAGGACGGCATCCCGCAGCCGCAAAGCGCGATGATCGGTC
Organism: Erythrobacter sp. NFXS35; assembly: GCF_040148725.1. Lineage (NCBI taxonomy): Bacteria > Pseudomonadati > Pseudomonadota > Alphaproteobacteria > Sphingomonadales > Erythrobacteraceae > Erythrobacter > Erythrobacter sp. NFXS35. The sequence continues at coordinate 57,756 of NZ_JAGDEB010000001.1, forward strand.
ATGCCGTGCAGCCGGAAGAAAGCGACGCCAACCAGCTCAACCGTTACCTCCTCAAGAAGGTGGACGAGCTGGAACTGTCGGTGCGTTCGGCCAACTGCCTCAAGAACGACAACATCATCTATATCGGCGATCTGGTTCAGAAGACCGAAGCCGAGATGCTGCGCACGCCGAACTTCGGCCGCAAGTCGCTCAATGAGATCAAGGAAGTGCTCTCCAGCATGGGTCTGCGTCTCGGCATGGACATTCCGGGCTGGCCGCCCGAGAACATTGAGGAAATGGCCAAGAAGCTCGAACAAGAGCTTTTGGGCTGATGAGTTGGTGAGCCCCTGCGCAAGCGGGGGCTTACACATTGGGCGAAGGTGGCGGCCCGCAATGGCCACCGGGATGGAGCTACCTCGCACGGGCTCCTTACGAACGAAGGAAGTATACAATGCGTCATGGTATTTCGGGCCGTAAGCTTGGCCGCAAGACGGGTCACCGCAACGCCCTGTTCCGCAACATGGCCGCCGCGCTGATCAAGCACGAGCAGATCAAGACCACGCTGCCCAAGGCAAAGGAACTGCGCCCCTACATCGAAAAGCTGATCACGCTGGCGAAGCGCGGCGGGTTGTCGAACCGTCGTCTCGCCATGAGCCGCTTGGGTGACGAAGCGCAGCTGAAGAAGCTGTTCGAAGTTCTGGCCGAGCGTTATTCGGACCGCGAAGGTGGCTACACCCGCGTGCTGCGCGCCGGCGTGCGTGCTGGCGATGCCGTGCAGATGGCGATCATCGAACTGGTCGACCGTGACGAAAGCGCCCGCGGTCAGGACAGCGGCCCGGTGCAGTCGGAAGACGAATACGAAGACGCGTAAGCCGCGCTTCTCACAGGATCAAAAAGGGCCGGGGCGGAAACGCTTGCCGGCCCTTTCCTTTTGCGCGCCGCGGGGTAGTGTCGCTCGCATGATCCGCACCGCCATTGCAGCGACCGCGCTGCTTCTCGCCGCTCCCGCCGCATCGCCCGCCTTGGGCCAGAGCCAGCAGGAGGCGCTCGATGCCCGCTACGACCGCGCGCTCGCGGCAGGTTACAAGGCGCTGATGCTGTGCAGCGCGATTGTCAGTTCGGAGGCGACTGGCATGGGTGCGCGAACGCCCGAGAGCGTTCATGAGTGGGAGCTCGCCGGGATCCAGCAGCCGCTTAATGCCATCGTACGAGAGCTGCCCTATGAGATTGTACGGGAGGCGGAGGAAGTTGGTGCACGGATCAACCGGGTCGAGGTGACCTGGGCTGATGATATGCCGCCACGCGTTGCCAGGCATAATCCCGGCTCTGGCTGCGCGGTTTGGCCCATTGGCATGAAGCCGCTGGAGTGGGCTTCGCCGAACCTCCAGGATTACCGCTCTCCTGCCCTCGCATTTGCTCCGCCAGAACCGCGCGTGTCCACCGTGCGACCGATCCGGGAAGCGGCGTTCGATGGTACCTATGGTCAGGGCTCCCGCACCACTGTTGTCCTGATTAGCAAAGATGCGAAGTTCGTCGATTGGGGGGGCGCACCGGGCTTCGGCCCATTCACCCCGCAGCGCACATGGTCGGTGGCCAAAAGCATCGCTGCTACATTGGTCGGGGCCGCGGTACATAGGGGCGACGCCGATGTGCAGGGCAGCTTGGGGCTTGGCGGAGGCAACCTGGCAGATCCGCGCCATGCGATCACGATAGATCAAGCATTGCGGATGGCCTCTGGACGCTACTCGGACACGCCGGGCAACCGCACCGATCCCCTCTATTGGGGCGGAACCACTGTGGATGAGCGGGCGCAGAACTGGCCGCTGATCGCCCGGCCGGGCAGTGTCTATCGCTACGCCAACAATGACACGCTCGCTGCGGTGAAAGCAATCGAGGGCACTTTTGCAGCCAATGCGCCCAATGATGTGATTTTCGCCATGGGCATGGAGGACACGGTCGCAGAGACCGACTGGCAGGATAATTACATCTTATCTTCGCAGGTGTGGACCACTGCCAATGACCTCGCGAAGTTCGGACAGCTTTACCTCAACGACGGCAACCTTCCCTCAGGCGAGCGCATCCTGCCTGAAGGCTGGGTGCAATACGTCTCCAAGCCCAGCGGCCCGCAGCCTGACGGCCCGTTCGGCTATGGCGCGGGGTTCTGGCTGATGAACAAATCAGACGGCGTGCCGCCCGACACCTTCGCCGCCTTCGGCAATCGCGGGCAATATGTCGTGATCGTGCCGTCCCGCAACGTGGTGATCGTGCGCCGCGGCGAAGACCCGGTGGGGGCGCGGTTCGACATCGCTGCCTTTACCCGCGATGTGCTGGCGGCATTGGAGTCATAAGCGTTCCGTTCATCCCAGAGGCAATTTGGATTAACAATTCCTGTCAGCACAATTCAGCTTCGTCTCAGCGTAAATCGTCCACCTTGGCTTCAACACCGGCGCTATCCCGCATCGGTGCGAAGCGAGGATGAGACCCATGACGACCTTCACCACCAAATTCGGGCGGACCACGCTCGGCACGCTTGCGGCCGGTGCACTGGCCGTCGCTGCAACCCCTGCCATGGCTGACGACCACCGCGACCGCGGTATCGGCGCGGGCGAGATTATCGCCGGCGCGGTCGTGATCGGTGGCATCGCGGCGCTCGCCGGAGCCTTTGATGGCGACCGCGACCGCTGGGATCGCGGCGACCGCTGGGACCGGCGCGGCGACCGGCGCGGCGACCGGCGCGGCTATGACCGCGGCTTTCGCGGCGGTGCGCGCGGCGCGGTTGAGCGGTGTGTGCGGGCCGCTGAAAATCAGGCGCGACGTTATGGCGGCTACCGCTTTGCCGATGTCACCGACGTCCGCGATGTCGATCGCAAACGCTTCGGCTTCCGCGTTGAAGGCCGTATTCAGGTCGAAGGCCAGCGTGGATGGCGCGGACGTGGCCGCGATTTCGACCGCGGGCGGTTCACCTGCCGCCTGGACGGACGCGGCGCGCCGCTGATCGATTTCGACGGGATTCGCGGCCTGCGCTGATTGCCCGGCGCCGCACCCGGTCGCCCCGTTGCTTCGCAAGAAGCGGCGGGGCGATCCATGTCCGGCAACGCGGTTCATTGCAGCGCAAGCCTTGCACGGCTAGGCTGAAACCATCAGGGCGTTTGGTGGGCGCTCGACAATTTGAGGAGGGAGCATCAATGGCTCTGCGTATCCCCGCGCTCGCATTGGCTGGCGCATTCGCTGTAACCACCGCCCTTTCGTCTGCCCCTGCGCACGCGGCGGATCTGCCCGCCGCGCCTGCGTCTGCCAGCAGCTTTGCGGGGGCGTTCGATCACAGCCGGTTCGATCCTTCCGCCGCCACCGCCGATTGGCGCTGCCGTGGCTGGCGTTGCGGCCGCAGGGGCTGGGGTCGCCGCGGATGGGGTGGCGGTTGGCGCCGTAACCGGGTCGATGCCGGGGACGTGCTGATCGGTGCGGCAATCCTTGGCGGGGTTATCGCCATCGCGAATTCCAACAACCGCCGCGAACGCGATCGCGATCGCGATGTCGTGGTGATAGAGCGCGACCGTGATTTCCGCGACCCCGATCGCCGGTATGACGACCGCCGGGTCGAGCGGCGCAGCACAGGGTCTTCGGGTCTCGACAATGCGGTCGATCAGTGCCTTGCCCGGATCGAGCGCGATGTTCGCGTCGAAGGTGTCGACAATGTCCAGCGCACGGGTCGCGGTTGGTTGGTCAGTGGCTCGCTGTTCAATGGGTCGCCGTTCCTGTGCCGGATCGGCAATGACGGGCGCATCGATGGCGTCGATTTCGGCGGTGGCTTCTCCGGCGTTTCCGGAAACGGGGCAGTTGAAGGCGATTGGGGCGCGGCTCCGGCTAATTCCTATGACAACCGCGCCGAAGGGCAGTGGAACGATACGCGCTATGCCGATGCGCGGCTGGCGATGGGCGGCATGGCTCAACCCCAGGCGACCGCTCCGCAGAGCTTTGCGGCTGCTCCGACCCAGTCACCCGTGACGGATCGGATGCCGGCCTATCCCGGTGGGCCGATTCCCGGCGAGGTAATCCCCGAAACCATCGACGGCGATCTGTAATGCGGTAGGGTGAGGGGCTTACCTCTCAACCCTGCCTCCATAACTCGGCAGGCCCAATTCCCACCGGATTGCAGCGGAGCGCAGCGCGAAGCCGCAGGCGAACCCGGCGCCCCATGCCCATTCCTTGTCGATGCCCAGCAGCGGCGCGGCGAGCATTCCCGCAACTGTCAGCACGGCGGTGAGCGCCGCAGGCGTAACGTAAAGTTCGGGGCTCATGATGATCGAAGGGCGGCCCGCCACCACGTCGCGGATAATCCCGCCGACAGTGCCGGTGATGACGCCCATCAGCGCGGCAGGCACCGGCGGGACGCCGTAGGCCAGCGCTTTGGCGCTGCCCAGCACGGCATAAGCGGCAAGGCCCGCGCCATCGGCATAGGCGATCCCCTTGCCCTCCCACAGCCTGACCGGGGTGAACCACGCGATCAGCGCCGTGGCGAGGCACACCGCCGCCACCCAGCGATCGCCAATCCAGAAGACCGGCGCTCCGATCAGCAGATCGCGCACCGTGCCGCCGCCCACACCCGTCACCAGCGCGAAGAACGCCATGGTGACGAATGTCTGGTGCAACCGCGCCGCCAGCACCGCGCCTGACAACGCGAACACCGCGATGCCGGCGAGATCGAGCCAGTCGAGGATCGGGGTGAGAACGGTGGGGGTCATGCTGCGGGCGGCATCGCAGGCCGCGCACGGCGACGGCGGAACATCAGGACGCAGCCGATCAGCGCGCCTGTCAGCGACAATGCGGCAAACAGGATCAGCAGCGGGTGGCTAGTATCCTCGCGTTCAGAAAGATCCATGATGTGCAGCCCCCAGGCAATGTCGAATGCGCGCCACCATCGGGTGCGCACTGCCTCAATCGTGCCAGTATCGCGCCCGACATAGACACAGGTGCCGTCCGCCAGCGTAACCTGCCACACGGCCAGTGGACGGCGGAAATCGAAAGGCGTCCGATCCGCTTCGAACAAGGTGACGGCGGTGACATTATCGCCGCCCACGATAGTCTCGGCCACCAGCGTCCGCGCGGCGGCGGCATCGAGCGCCGGTAGCGACGCTCCGGTGGCGAAATCGACGCGGCGTACCTCACCACCGAGCGCGGTGAGGATCGCCACCGCGCGGCCTTGCTGCATGACAACGCGCATTTCCTTCAGGTTCGCCTCTGCTGCGGCAATCGTGCTACCTTCGAGCACCAGCGCCTCGGCTGGCATTTCGCGGCGAAGGTGGTCGCCGCGCACCTCCTCGATCGGGCGCAGGGTCATGAACAGGCCCGATGCGACCCAGATAACAATCGGCACGCCGACCAGCCAGCCGAGCCAGATGTGCCATTTGGCAAGTGCGCGCATGGTGAGGTTTCGGGCCATATTCCGCGCCATGGCGAAGCCGCGTCAGCCGTGCAAGATATTGCCGATGGCCTCGGCCGCGGCGATGCAATCCAGATCGCTCCAACGCGGACCGATCACCTGCATGCCGCAGGGCAGGTCTGCGCCCAGATAGGTGCCGCTGCCAATCGGCAGGACAGTGGCAGGCAGGTTCGGGAAGGTCGCCAACCCGGCCCAGGCGAGCGCATTGCCGCCGGGTTCCTCTGCGCCGTTGATGGTGATCGTGCCGCGAAATACCGCCATGTCGCTATGTGGTACCGCCAGCACCGGAGCGGGCGGGGCGAGGACGAAGTCGTAGGTTTCGAACAAGGCTGCCCACTGCGCCATGCACGCGGCCTGCGCATCGAGCAGGTCGAACCAGTCGGTCGCACTTGCATGCGTGCCGTCCGGCGCCGGGGCACCGCGCGCCATCACCACATTCATCATCTTGAGATAGTGGCGATATTGCCGCGTTTGATCGGGGATCAGATCGCTTGTCCGGTCGATCCGCACCCCGGCACGCGCGAGCGTTGCGATTGCCGCCTCGGTCGGCTCCAAGACGCTGGCGTCGACCGGCGCTTTGGGCAATTGCGTGATCGCCAGCAGGCGGCAATCCTTCAGCGGTCTGGCGCGGCGGCGCAGCGGCAGGTCCGCGCCCACTTCAGTCAGTACCGCCAGATCGGCGGCGTTCCGCGCCAGCGGTCCGGCAATGTTAAGCGGGCTATCATGCGCGGCGATGAACCCCTTGGCGCGCGACATGGCGGGGAAATCGTGGCCCTGCTTGGAAATCAGCCCCCAGGTGGTCTTGTGCCCCCAAACCCCGCAGAAATGTGCCGGCACGCGCACCGATCCGCCGATGTCCGTGCCGAAGTCGCACGGCACCATCCCGCTTGCCACCGCTGCCGCGCTGCCGCCGGACGATCCCCCGGGTGAGCGGTCAAGGTTGTGCGGGTTAGAGGTACGGCCATAGACCGGGTTGAAGCTTTGCCAGTCGGTGAGGTCGACCGGCACATTGGTCTTGCCGATGATCACCGCGCCTGCCGCCTTCAGTCGCCGCACCAGCGCTGCATCATGCGGCGCGATCTTCCCGCGATAGGCGGCGTGGCCGAAGGTGGTGGGCAGGCCTGCGACGTCGAAGCTTTCCTTGATCGTCATCGGCACGCCGAACAATGGCTGGCCGGCCCCTCCGTCCTTCGGCGGCCCTGCAGCGTCCATTGCCTTGGCCGTGCCAAAGGCGCGTTCGAAATCAGGAACGGCGAGCGCATCGATGCTGGAATCCAGCTTCTCGATTCGGACGATTGCCGCATCGACCGTTTCGGCAACACTGCGCCGCCCTTCGCGGATGGCTGCGGCTGTGGCGAGCACGCCGGGCTTGTCGGTCAGTTGCGGGTAAGTCATGCGTTAGTTCCCCCTCGGCCGCGAGGGTCTAGCCGGTCAGGGCGCGGCAAGAAAGCGGTCCTCCGCTGTCTTTTGCGGAGAATTCCACGGTCTTGTCCTTCAGCCTGCAGCTCGCTGCGCCATTTGCCGACCCGCATCCGCGGGATCGGAAACGCGCCAGAGATTAACCACGGCCTCACATATGGATCGGCTTGCCCGTCACCGCCATCGCCGCTTCCTTGAAGGCTTCGGCGTGCGTGGGGTGGGCGTGGCAGGTGTAGGCGATGTCTTCGCTGGTGGCGCCGAATTCCATCGCCTGCGCGGCCTGTGCGATCATCGTTCCGGCGAGGCTGTTGATCATCCACACCCCGACGACGCGGTCGGTTTCAGCGTCGGCGATGACCTTGACGAAGCCTTCGGTGTCGCGGTTCGCCTTGGCGCGGCTGTTGGCCATCATCGGGAACTTGCCGACCTTGACCGCGAGCCCGCGTTCCTTGGCCTGTTCCTCGGTCAGGCCCACGCCTGCGATTTCCGGCGCGGTGTAGACCACGTTGGGGATCACATCATGGTTCACGATGCCGGTCTGGCCTGCGATGTTCTCGGCCACGGCGATACCTTCATCCTCTGCCTTGTGCGCAAGCATAGGGCCGGGGACGACATCACCGATGCCCCAGATGTTCGGGACTTCAGTCCGGAAATCATGGCCGATCTCGATCTGCCCGCGATTGTTGACGCTGAGGCCCGCCTTGTCGAGCGCCAGACCTTCGGTGTTGGGACGGCGGCCGATGGAAACGAGCACGTGGCTGGCTTCCAGCGTCTGCTCATCGCCGCCTGCGGCTTTCTCGATGGTGAGCGTGACCTTCTTTCCGTCCACCTTCGCACCGGTGACCTTGTGGCCGAGCATCATTTCCATGCCCTGCTTCTTGAAGATCTTCTGCGCTTCCTTGCGCACTTCGCCGTCCATGCCGAGGAGCAGCTGGTCAAGGAATTCGACCACCGTGACCTTCGCGCCGAGACGCCGCCATACCGAGCCGAGTTCAAGCCCGATCACGCCGCCGCCGATCACCACTAGGTGTTCGGGAACTTCGTCGAGATCGAGCGCGCCGGTGCTGTCGACGATCCGCTTGCCCGCGTTGTCGACGTCAACGCCGGGGAGCGGGGTGACGCTTGACCCGGTGGCGATCACGATGTCCTTGGCGGTGACCTTGTCGCCGCCGACGGTGACGGTGTGCGCGTCTTCGAACGCGGCATGGCCCTTGAGCCAGGTCACCTTGTTCTTCTTGAACAGGAATTCGATCCCGCCGGTCAGTTCGCCGACCGCCTTGGTCTTTTCCTGCATCATCCGCCCGAGATCGAGCGTCGGGGTGGCAGTGATGCCCCAGGTCGCGAAATGGCCGTTGCGCGCTTCGTCGAACAGCTCCGAACCGTGCAGCAGCGCCTTCGACGGAATGCATCCGACATTGAGGCAGGTACCGCCGAGCGTCTCGCGGCTTTCGACGCAAGCTGTCTTCAACCCCAGCTGCGCCGCGCGGATCGCCGCGACATAGCCGCCGGGGCCGGCACCGATGATGAGGACGTCGTAATCGTAGGAATGGTCAGCCATTTCCAAAAAACTCCGTTCGCCCTGAGCTTGTCGAAGGGCTGTACTTTACTTGGGGTCCGTCGCTCCAAAAGTAAGAGCAGGGCTTCGACAAGCTCAGCCCGAACGGAGAAATGGTTACAAATCAATCAGCATCCGCGTCGGATCCTCGATCGCTTCCTTGATGATCTTGAGCGCGGTCACCGCCTCGCGCCCGTCGATCAGACGGTGGTCGTAGGACAGAGCGAGATACATCATCGGGCGGATGACGATCTGACCATTGCGCACGACCGCGCGATCCTCGATGCGGTGGAGGCCCAGCACCGCGCTCTGCGGCGGGTTGATGATCGGGGTCGACATCAGCGACCCGAACACCCCGCCATTGGAGATGGTGAAGGTGCCGCCGGTCATGTCTTCCATCTTGAGCGTGCCTTCCTTGGCGCGCTTGCCGAAGTCGGCGATGTCCTGTTCGATGCGGGCAAAGCCCTTCTTGTCGGCATCGCGGATCACGGGGACGACGAGGCCGTTGGGTGCAGACACTGCGACCGAAATATCGACATAGTCGTGATAGACGATTTCATCGCCCTCGATATAGGCGTTGACGCTCGGCACGTCCTTCAGCGCGAGGCAGGCGGCCTTGGCGAAGAAGCCCATGAAGCCAAGGCGAATGTCGTGCTTCTTGGCAAACAGGTCCTTGTACTTGTCGCGTGCTTCCATGACCGCGCTCATGTCGCAATCGTTGAAGGTGGTGAGCAGCGCGGCCTGATCCTGCGCGCCCTTCAGCCGCTTGGCGATGGTCTGGCGCATCCGGGTCATCTTGACGCGCTCTTCACCGCGCGCGCCGCCGGTTGCTGCCGGAGCAGCGCTCGGGGTCGGTGCAGGGGAGGGCGCTGGCGCCGCGCCGCCGGACTTCTTGGCTTCGGCCGCGGCCAGCACGTCTTCCTTGGTCAGGCGGCCATCCTTGCCGGTGCCCTTGATGGTCGAAGGATCGACCCCGTGTTCGAGAACCGCGCGGCGCACCGCGGGCGACAGCGTCTGCGCGGCGGCGAGCAGTTCCTCGGACGGACCCGAAGTGGGGGTAGGGGCGGGCGCGCTGGCCGCAGGTGCGGGCGTATCGGCCTTGGCAGCGGCGGGAGCGGGCGTAGCGGACGCGCTCGCGCCTTCTTCGATCACCGCGATCACTGCGCCGACTTCGACATTATCGCCCACCGCCACGCGGTGTTCGGACATTACGCCCGCAACCGGCGAGGGCACGTCGACCGCGACCTTGTCGGTTTCGAGGCTGCAGATCGGCTCGTCCGCGGCGACCGCTTCGCCGGGCTGCTTGAGCCATTCGGCGATGGTGCCTTCGGTAACGGATTCGCCGAGCGCGGGGACGGTGATTTCGGTGGCCATTTTTGCGGGTTCCTGAAACTTGGCTTATGCTCGTGTGAATGAAGGAGGGCCGTTACAGCCCCAGCGCGTCGGCGATCAGGGCTTCCTGCTGCGCCTTGTGGCGGCTGGCGAGCCCGGTCGCAGGCGAAGCGGCGGCATCGCGTCCGGCATAACGCGGGCGCTTGCCCTGATGCCCGGCGGCGGTCAGCGAATCCTCGATCTGGTTCTGGACGAAGAACCACGAACCATTGTTCTTCGGTTCTTCCTGACACCAGACCACGTCTTCGAGGTTGGTCATGCGGCCCAGCCGCAGCGCCAGCGGATCGCCGGGGAACGGATAAAGCTGTTCAACGCGGACGATCGACACGTCGTCGATCCCGGCGGCATCGCGCGCTTCCATCAGATCATAGGCAACCTTGCCCGAACACAGCACCACGCGCCGCACCTTCTCGTCGGGAATTGCCGTGGTGTCGGACAGGATGCGCTTGAACTGCGATTCGCCGAGGAAAGCGGCCCGGTCGCTCTTGGCCAACGGGTGGCGCAGCAGCGACTTGGGGCTCATGATGACGAGCGGCTTGCGGAACGGGCGCAGCATCTGACGGCGTAGCACATGGAAGTAATTGGCCGGCGTGGTGATGTTGCAGACCTGAATATTGTCGTTCGCGCACAATTGCAGGAAGCGTTCGAGCCGCGCCGAGGAGTGTTCCGGCCCCTGACCTTCATATCCGTGCGGTAGCAGCATCACGAGCCCGTTGGCGCGCAGCCACTTGGCCTCGCCCGAAGCGATGAACTGGTCGATCATGATCTGCGCGCCGTTGGCGAAATCCCCGAACTGCGCTTCCCACAGCACCAGAGTCTTGGGATCGGCCATGGCGAACCCGTATTCGAAGCCGAGCAGCGCATATTCGGACAGGGTGCTGTCATGCACTTCGAACTTGCCGTGGGGCAGGGTGTTCAAGGGCACGTATTTGCGCTCGGTCTTCTGGTCGACCCACACCGCATGGCGCTGGCTGAAGGTGCCGCGGCCGCTGTCCTGTCCCGACAGGCGCACGCCGTAGCCTTCCATCACGAGGCTGCCGAAGGCGAGCGCTTCGGCCGTCGCCCAGTCGAAGCCTTCACCGGCGCCGAACATTTCGCGCTTGGCGGCGAGCACGCGGTCGAGTGTCTTGTGAACATCGAGATCGCCCGGCACCTCGGTCAGCACGCGGCCGAGCGAATCGAACGCCTTGGGTTCGATCGCGGTGGCGACGTTGCGGCGCGATGTTTCCGGGTCGGCGGGCTTGTTCAGCCCCGCCCAGCGCCCGCCGAACCAGTCGGCCTCGTTGGGCTTGTAGCTTTTGCCCGCCTCGAACTCGTCTTCCAGCAGGCGCACGAAATCCTCGGCCATCGTCTCGCGGGTGCCGGGCTGGACCACGCCTTCATTGACCAGACGGCCTTCGTAGATCTTGGAGACCTTGGGGTGAGCGCGGATCTTGTCGTACATCAGCGGCTGGGTGAACTTGGGCTCGTCGCCCTCGTTGTGGCCGAAGCGGCGATAGCACCACATGTCGATCACCACATCGCGGTGGAAGGTCTGGCGATATTCGACCGCGAGCTTGCAAGCGAAGGTCACCGCTTCGGGATCGTCGCCGTTCACGTGCAGGATCGGCGCCATCACGCCCTTGGCGACATCGCTGGGATAGGGCGAGGACCGCGCGAATTTGGGGCTGGTGGTGAAGCCGATCTGGTTGTTGATGATGAAGTGGATACAGCCGCCGGTGTCGTAACCGGGGACGCCGGAGAGCGACAGGCTTTCCCACACCACGCCTTGCCCTGCGAAGGCGGCATCGCCGTGGATCAGCACCGGCAGCACCTGGTCCTTCTTCGCCAGGTCATCGCGGATCGCCTGCTGCGCGCGGCTCTTGCCGAGCACCACGGGGTTCACCGCTTCGAGGTGGCTGGGGTTGGGCACAAGGCTCATGTGCACCGAAATGCCGTCGAACTCGCGGTCGGTACTGGTGCCGAGGTGATATTTCACATCGCCCGATCCGCCGACATCATCGGGGTTGGCCGAGCCGCCGGAAAATTCGTGGAAGATAACGCGATAAGGCTTCGCCATCACGTTGGCGAGCACGTTCAACCGCCCGCGGTGAGCCATGCCGTAAATGATCTCGCGCACGCCCGAAGAACCACCATGCTTGATCACCGCTTCCAGCGCCGGGATCATTGATTCCCCGCCATCGAGGCCGAACCGCTTGGTGCCGACGTACTTCTTGCCGAGGAATTCCTCGTATTGCTCGCCGCGCAGCACGGCGGCGAGGATCGCCTTCTTGCCTTCGGGGGTGAACTGGATCGTCTCGCCCGGGCTTTCGAACTTGTCCTGCAGGAAGCGGCGTTCCTCGGTATCCGCGATGTGCATGTATTCGAGGCCTACCTTGCCGCAATAGACCTCGCAAAGCCGGTCGTGGAGCTTGCCCACGGTGGTCCACTCCATGCCGAGCACGCCGCCGACATAGACGTCCTCGTTCTCCTTGCCCGCCAGCCCGTGCCACGCCAGCGTCAGATCTTCCGGCCCTTCGCGGTTGCTGAGGCCGAGCGGATCGAGCTGCGCCGCCATGTGCCCGCGCACACGATACAGCCGCACCAGCGTCATCGCCGAAATCGAAAGGGCGGCGGCCTTCTCTATCGCCTTGGGATCGAGCGCCTTGCCCGCATCTTTCGCCGCCGCCTTGACCGCCAGCTTCATCTCGGTCGGGTCCATCGCCGCGACCAGATCGGAGGCGCTATCGCTCAGCGTATCGAGCCAGCCGCGCCGCTCCCACGAAGGGCCGGGCTGCGGGCCTTCCTGATCGGACAGTTGCGGGATGAGGCTATCGGTCTGCTTGTTCATATTGATTGCGAGTCCCCGCGCAGGCGGGGACCTCCCTCGTTTCAGAGCGACATCCCGCTCAGATAATATGCGGAATGGTTGAAGTCAGATCGTCCCACGTCGGATTGCGGTCCTCGATCCGTGTCACTTTCCATTCCCGGTTCCACTTCTTCATGCGCCGTTCGAAACGCTGCGCATCGTTCAGATCATCAAACCATTCAAACCAGACAGGGCGGTGGCAATTGTATGTCTTCGTAAAGCTTGAAACCTTGCCGAGGCGGTGTTGTTCAATCCTTGTCGCCAGATCGGTGGTAACCCCGATGTAGAGCACTCCGTCCGGCTTGTTGCTCAGGATGTAGACGAACCCGCCTTTCAATTGCCTGTCTCGTTTTCCTTCTTGTGAGTCCCCGCGAAGGCGGGGATCTCAGGCTGTGTTGCACTACCCCGACTGAGGTCCCCGCCTGCGCGGGGACTCACAATCGTTCAGGCCATTTCTTTCAGCATTGCCGCCAGCGTGGTGCCGAGTTCGGATGGCGAGGGGCTGACGCGGATGCCTGCATCCTCCATTGCCGAAATCTTGTCCTGCGCGCCGCCCTGACCGCCGCTGACGATCGCGCCCGCGTGGCCCATGCGGCGGCCCGGAGGGGCGGTGAGGCCGGCGATGAAGCCGACCATCGGCTTGGCGCGGCCCTTGGCGCGTTCGGCCTTGATGAAGGCGGCGGCTTCTTCTTCGGCCGATCCGCCGATTTCGCCGATCATGATGATGCTTTCCGTTTCCGGATCATCAAGGAACAGGTCGAGCATATCGATGAAGTTGGTGCCATTGACCGGATCGCCGCCGATGCCCACTGCCGTGGTCTGGCCGAGGCCCGCCATGGTGGTCTGGTGCACGGCTTCATAGGTGAGCGTGCCCGAACGCGAGACGATGCCGACGCTGCCCTTCTTGAAGATGTTGGCCGGCATGATGCCGATCTTGCATTCATTCGGGGTCAGCACGCCGGGGCAGTTGGGGCCGATCAGGCGCGACTTGGAACCCGAAAGCGCGCGCTTGGCGCGGACCATGTCGAGCACCGGGATGCCTTCGGTGATGCAGATGATCAGCTCGATCTCGGCATCGATCGCTTCGCAGATCGCGTCAGCAGCGAACGGCGGCGGGACGTAGATGCACGAGGCGGTCGCGCCGGTCGCGGCCTTGGCTTCGCGCACGGTGTCGAACTGCGGCAGGCCGATATGGGTGGTGCCGCCCTTGCCGGGGGTCACGCCCGCGACCATCTGCGTCCCGTAATCGAGCGCGGCCTGGGTGTGGAAGGTGCCGGTGTTGCCGGTCATCCCTTGGGTGATGACCTTGGTGTCTTTGTTTACGAGGATGCTCATTGATGGTCCTTTTCGTTCTCAGCCGCGTCAGGGTCTTCCCGCAGACCGGCAACAAATTCGTCGAATGAACTCGCGACAAGCTGGATATTTTCAGACGCACTCACGTCATCGGTCCAGTCGTCTTCATCGTATTCCAACTCGTGATCCCAGAAATAGACTTTGCCTGAGTGCCCGCCCTTGATGCCGAGGCAGATCTTGTTGCCAAATCCGTCTGACATAATCGGGACGAGAGCAGTCGGGATGCGTCCTTTGTAGAGATCGAAATAGTAAGGGAGCGAGCGGGTCACATCTTTGCGCGAGACCTGAAACCCCGCCACATCCTCCACGCCCACATTTTCGTTCAGCCAGAGCGCGTCCTTCAATCTTCCGCCGCCGCACCGCGCCAGGAACTGACGATAGTTTTGTGGCAGCGCGCTTCCGATCTTTGCTTCGAAGGCCGCAATCGCTTCCTCAGCCGGAGGCGGCGATTGCGGTTCGACCAAAGCAAGAAAATCGGCGACCGTCACGATTTACGCCAGCGAACTATCCAGCGCCTTGCAGGCTTCGAGCAGTTCCTTGACCGCATCGACGCTGACGCCGAGGTTCGCCTTTTCCTCGTCGGTCAGGCTGATCTCGATCACCTCTTCCGCGCCGCCTGCGCCGATCACCACCGGCACGCCGACATAAAGCCCGTCGACGCCGTACTTGCCGTCAACCTGCACCGCGCAAGGCAGGACGCGCTTCTGGTCGTAGAGATAGGCTTCGGCCATCGAAATGGCGCTGGTGGCAGGCGCATAATAGGCCGAGCCATTGCCGAGCAGTGCGACGATTTCGCCGCCGCCCGCGCGGGTGCGCTTGACGATTTCGCCGAGGCGGTCTTCGGAAATGCCCTTGATCTTGGCCATGTCCGCCACCGGAATACCGTTGATGGTCGAGTAGCTCAGCACCGGCACCATCGTGTCGCCGTGGCCGCCGAGCACAAAGGCGTTCACGTCCTTCACCGAAACGCCGAATTCCCAAGCGAGGAAGGTGGCGAACCGCGCCGAGTCCAGCACGCCCGCCATGCCGACGACCTTGTTGGCCGGAAGACCCGAAAATTCGCGCAGCGCCCACACCATCGCGTCGAGCGGGTTGGTGATGCAGATCACGAAAGCATCGGGGCAGTTGTTCTTGATGCCTTCGCCAACCGCCTTCATCACCTTCAGATTGATGCCGAGCAGATCATCGCGGCTCATGCCGGGCTTGCGCGCGACGCCTGCAGTGACGATCACGACGTCAGCGCCTGCGATATCGGCATAATCGTTCGATCCGGTGATCTTGGCGTCGAAGCCTTCGACCGGGCCGCACTGCGAAAGATCGAGCGCCTTGCCCTGCGGCATGCCTTCGGCCACGTCGAACAGCACGACGTCGCCGAGGCCTTTGGTTGCTGCGAGGTGGGCGAGTGTGCCGCCGATGTTCCCTGCGCCGATCAGCGCAATCTTGGTGCGGGCCATTATTTCGACTTCCTTCCCTGATCCATCGGGACGAAAATACGTTTGCGCGGCGCTATGACGCGGCGCTGGTGCCGACCCCCGTCCCAAGCGGCTTGGCACCCGTTACATAGGGCGCGGTAAGCGGCTGGGAATATGATTGCAACCGTCAAAAGGTCTGATGCGGCAACTATCTTTGCAATCAGTTCGCAATTGCATTAAGGGCTTCGAGTCAACCCCTCTGGGAAACACCCTATCCTGGATACAGGTGGATCAGGCGGATATCTGCTCCGCGCTTGCCGCTGCGGCAAGGCGGCGGTCGAACATACCGGTGATCGCGATCCAGTGCGCTGCGCCGGGCGCGTTGCCTTCACTTGCCGCCCGCTCGGCCTCGTCATAGGCGATGCGGGGCGCCTGCAGGCCGTGGCGGGCGAAGTGGCGCAGCGCCTCTACTAGCACCGGATCGAAGCCGCCCGGGGCGATTTCGGCCTCTGCGCTGCCGTCTGCCGCACCCTCGTTATCGTTGACCGCCATCACCTGCACCCGGGTCACCAATCCGCGCCCGGCTGCGTGCTTTCCAGCGATGCGGGCAGGGTCCTGGGCGGGGGCAAGGCGGATCGACATATGTGGGGGATTCCTGCTGCGAGCCGTTCGCCAAGGGGATTGGCGGAGCGTTATTGTTGTTGGCAGCAGGATTAGCAGCGCCAGACTAAACCTTGGTGTCCGGACAGGGTTTCGGAGAGCTTAACCTTGTGTGCGCAGCGGCGCGAGGCGGTTCACTGGTCCGCAGCGGGCGCAGGCGTTTCGCCGGGGCGGGCCTTCCACTGACCGGCGCGGGCATATTCCGCCTTGACCTGTCCGGCCCCGGCAAGTGCGGCATCGGCCACAGCAGGGAAGGAGCCTTCGGCCGCATTGGTTTGGTTGGTGGTTCTCTCTGGTGTCTCGCTGCCGGTGATCGGCGCGAGATCATAGGCGATGGTGGGGCGCGGCACTGGCGTCGCGGTCAACGTATCGGCGGCGGAACTGCGCTGGGTGGCGGGACCGCTCTCTAGCCCCGCATAAGCCATGGTGAAGGCGCTGCGCTCGCCCGCTCCGCCGCGTAAGCGGTAGAACCGGTGCGCGCCGATCGTGCCGATGTGATCGAGGCTGCCTGCCCAATAAGGATTGACCCAGAGGGTGTGGTAATGGGTCGCGTGCCCGACCGGCGCATAGACGCTGCCCGCCAGCGCCGCCTCAGCCACCCGCTGCGCGCGCGTCCAGCTTGTGCCGCTTGGTCGGCGGGCAAGGCTGCCGTCGCAGGTGAAGGAGAACTGGCACCCGGTCTTGCGCGCAGAGCCCTGATACACCACCCCGCACACGCTGGCGGGCCATGAAGGATGCGCCACCCGGTTGAGCACCACCTGCGCCACGGCGCGCTGTCCGGCTTCGGTTTCGCTGGCGGCTTCGTACCACACCGCCTGCGCAAGGCACTCAGCCGCCCGGGCATGGGTAAGGCCGACACCGGCAGAGAAGAACGGCTTCGCCGCCGCGCCGACATCGATGAGTGCACCCAGTTCGCGGCCGTCCTCTGCGCCCGACGACAGCGGATCGGCCTTGGGCAGTGCCACCAGCGCGGTGCCGGGGGGATCGGCGAGGTAGTAGAACGCCGATCCGGGAAAGGTCATGCCCGGCCGTTCGAACGGAAGCGCGGCATCGGCGGCTTGGCGAATGGCGAGCGCGGTGTGCGGTTCGATCGCCGCGCCGGGCAACGCCACAAGGCTTCCGGGAGCGGCGAGCGCGGGAATGGCGATCGCTGCTGCCAGCACCGCGAACCGCTTGCGCCAGGTGCCATGCGCCGGGGTGACGGCAGGACCGGCGAGGGAGGCGATCAACGCGAAGATGGCGGAACGGAGCGGCATTACGTCTCGCCCGCCCTAGCGAGCCTCCCCTTCGCCTGCGAGCGTCCCGCCACCCGGCGTCCCGAAACCGGACAGGCAGCGCCGCAGATATGACCGACCCATCGCGCAGGACGCACCTGCTTGCGCCGTAGGCAGGGCGGCCCTATCGCGGGCAGCGAACATGGCGCAGGATCGGGACACATCAGCGAGGGGCACGCGTGGTACCTTGGGCACGCTTTTGCTGTTGCTGACAGCCGCGTGCACGCCAGCGGACGTAACCGGCGGCAGCACCGATGGCCCTGCGATCGTCAGCCTCAACCCCTGCCTCGATGCGATCCTTGTCGAGGTGGCCGCGCCGGGTCAGGTGATGGCGCTGTCGCACTACAGCCGCGATCCCGGTTCAAGTTCGATTCCGCAGGACATCGCAGCCGGTTTCGCGATCACCGGCGGCACCGCGGAGGAGATCATCGCGCTCGCCCCCGATCTGGTGCTGGCATCCAGCTTCATTGCGCCCGCCACCCGCAGCGCGCTCGAAGACGCGGGCTTGCGGGTCGAAACTTTCGGAAGTCCGAGGTCTGTGAACGAAAGCATCGCGCAGGTCCGCGAAGTGGCGGCATTGGCCGGGCGCGAGCAGGCGGGCGAAGCGCTGGTGGATGCGATCACACAGGCCTCCGCACACGTCAGCGATGGCCGCGCCATAACCACCCTGCTGTGGCAGCCGGGCGAGATCGTGGCGGGCGAGGCAACGCTGGTGGCCGAGATGCTGCGTTCCAGAAACCTCGCCAGCCATGCCGCTGCGATGGGGCTGGCGCAGGCTGATTTCGTCGCGCTGGAAACGGTACTCGCGCATCCGCCCGAACTGTTGCTGGTCGCAGGCGACAGCGCCGGGCAGCGTCACCCCTTGCTGGCGCGGCTCACGCAAACGCGGGTTGAGCAACTGCCATCGCGCCTGCTGTTCTGCGGCGGGCCGACCGTGATCGATCTCGCGCAGCGGCTTGACGATGTCCGCGCAGGACTTCGCCCGTGAACCGCGCCGCGCTGGTGTTTGCGGCGCTGCTAGCGGCGCTGGTGCCGCTGTCGCTGCTGGCGGGGCGGGTGTGGATCGATCCGTTCGATGTCGCGGGCAGCGGGGCGGCCAATGCCGCGCTGATCCTTGCCGAACTGCGCCTGCCGCGTGCGGTGCTGGCGATCATCGTCGGCGCAGGGCTGGGCGCGGCTGGTGCGGCGATGCAGGGTTACTTGCGCAATCCGCTCGCCGATCCCGGACTGTTCGGTATCGCGCCGATGGCGGCATTGGGCGCGGTGGCGAGTTTCTGGCTCGGCGCAGCTGTGCCCGCTGCATGGGCTGCATGGAGCCTGCCGCTTCTGGCGCTGACCGGGGCAGGCACCGGCATGGCGCTGCTGGCGCTGATCGCCGGGCGCACGTCGTCGGATGCGCAGGGCGGCGCAGGCGGCGGGATCGCGCTGTTCACACTCGCCGGGTTGATGATCGCCAGCCTCGCGGGCGCGCTCACCGCGCTCGCCATCACGCTGGCACCCAATCCGTTCGCCCTGTCCGAGATCGTGATGTGGCTCAACGGCGCGCTCACCGACCGGTCGTGGCGCGAAGTGATGATCGCCGCGCCGCTGGTGGCTGCGGGAATTGCAGTGCTGGCGCTGGCGGCGCGCAGCCTCGATGCATTGACGCTGGGGGAGGAGGCGGCGCGCTCGATGGGGCTCGATCCGGCGTGGCTGCTGTGGTTGCTGGTGATCGGCGTGGGGCTGACCGTCGGCGCGGGAGTGGCGGTGGCCGGGATCATCGGCTTTGTCGGCCTTGTCGTGCCGCATCTGGTGCGCCCGCTGACCGACCGGCTGCCATCCAGCCTGATCCTGCCCAGTGCGCTGGCGGGAGCCTGTCTGGTGTTGGCTGCCGATTCCATCGTGCGGGTGTTGCCGCTGGTCACGGAACTGCGGCTCGGCATTGCGCTCTCGCTGATCGGCGCGCCGTTCTTCCTGTGGCTGCTGATCAAGATGCGGCGGGGGAGGTTATGATGCTGGCAGCACAGAACCTGTCGCTTGACCGGGGCGGCGTGCGGGTGGTGGATGGCCTGTCCGCCGCCCTGAAACCGGGCGCGATCACCGCGATCGTCGGCCCCAATGGCGCAGGCAAATCGAGCCTGCTGCTGGGACTGGCAGGTCTGCTTGATCCGGCAGACGGCGCCGTGCTGCTGGATGACAGGTCGCTGGGCGACATGCCGCCGCGCGAACGTGCGCAGGCCATCGGCTATCTGCCCCAAGCGCCGGAAATCGCCTGGGACGTGGCAGTAGAGAACCTTGTCGCGCTGGGCCGCCTGCCGTGGCGCGATCGCGGGGCGGATGCAGTCGAGGCGGCGCTCACCGCGCTGGCCTTGCAGGACTTGCGCACGCGCCCGGCCAGCCGCCTGTCGGGCGGAGAACGCGCGCGGGTGCTGTTGGCGCGGGTGCTGGCAGGGGAGCCGCGCTGGATATTGGCTGACGAGCCTCTCGCCGCGCTCGATCTGGCGCATCAGTTGCGGCTGATCGCGCATTTCCAATCCTGTGCGCAGGCCGGGCAGGGGGTGGTGGTGGTGCTGCACGATCTGGCGCTGGCGATGAACCATGCGGACCGGGTGCTGGTGCTGGATCGTGGGCAGCTGGTCGCCGATGGTCCGGCAGCCGACGCGCTGGCGCCCGCCATGATCGCGCAGGCCTGGGGCATTGATGCTCGCTGGCTGGGGGAGCCGGGGGCACGGGCGCTGGTGGCAGGCGAGCCATCGCCAGCACGCCTGTCCAACCCGTCGCCGGGACGCTGACCTGCGACCGCATGGTCATGCAGATCAGCGTGTCCCGGTTTCCTGTTGTCCTCTGACTTTAGCCAGGTTGCGACCCTGCAAGGGACCCGGCGGGGGAGAAGCAGAAGAGGACTGTGTCTTGGCTCAGTGCGGCAGGTCTGGCGACTATAGTTTTTCTGTAGGGCAGGGCTATTTACATCTAAAATTATAAAAAAGCAGATTAAAAAAATCAGAACAGCTTGATGCTCCGCACCCCGCTGCGCCCTGATCCGGAGCCGGAGCCTTCACCGCGCAACCGGTTTTTCGAAACTTCTTCGCACCTTCGCCGTTGCATCGGGGCAGGGGAGGGGCCATCTGCAAACCGCCTCAGGCCCCAGACGCAGCGCGGCCTTTACTTTAGCGAACATTTCCGGAACAAGCGACGCCCATGAGCCTTACGACGATTTCCGTGCGCGGCGCGCGCGAACATAACCTCAAGGGCATCGATATCGATCTGCCGCGCGATGCGCTGATCGTGGTAACGGGCCTTTCCGGCAGCGGCAAATCGAGCCTCGCGTTCGACACCATCTATGCCGAAGGGCAGCGGCGCTATGTCGAGAGCCTCAGCGCCTATGCGCGCCAGTTCCTCGAAATGATGCAGAAGCCCGATGTCGAGCATATCGACGGCCTCAGCCCCGCGATTTCGATCGAGCAAAAGACCACGAGCCGCAACCCGCGCTCGACCGTGGCGACCGTCACCGAAATCTACGACTACATGCGCCTGCTGTGGGCGCGGGTCGGTACGCCCTATTCGCCTGCGACCGGCCTGCCGATTTCGGCGCAGACGGTGAGCCAGATGGTCGACCGGGTGATGGCCCTGCCCGAAGGCACACGGCTGTTCCTGCTCGCCCCGGTGGTGCGCGGGCGCAAGGGCGAATACCGCAAGGAACTGGCGGAATGGCAGCGCAGCGGCTTCACCCGCGTGCGGATCGACGGCGAGATGTATCCCATCGAGGAAGCGCCCGCGCTCGACAAGAAATACAAGCACGACATCGAAGTGGTGGTTGACCGGATCGCGGTGAAGGAGGGCATCGAAACCCGCCTCGCCGACAGCTTCGAACAGGCGCTGAAGCTGGCCGAGGGGCTGGCCTATGTCGATCTGGCCGATACGACCGTTGCTGAACTCACAGCGAAAGCCAATGCGAGTCCCCGCGCAGGCGGGGACCTCCCGCAGGATGGCGCTTCCTCGACTGAGGTCCCCGCCTACGCGGGGACTCACGCGCAGGATGGCGGCAAGATGAAGGGCGCTGGTCTCGCCGCGAACCGCATCGTCTTCTCCGAGAAATTCGCCTGTCCGGTCTCCGGCTTCACACTGGAAGCGATCGAACCGCGCCTGTTCAGCTTCAACGCCCCGCAAGGCGCGTGTGCGGCGTGTGACGGGATCGGCGAAAAGCAGCTGTTCGATCCGCAACTGGTCGTCCCGAACGAGGCACTGACCCTGAAACAGGGCGCGGTGGTGCCGTGGGCCAAGTCCAACCCGCCGTCGCCCTATTACATGCAGGTGCTCGCCAGCCTCGCCAAGGCGTATGGCTTCAACCTCACGACGCCATGGGCCGATCTGGAGCCGGATCAGAAGCTGATCATCCTCCACGGCACAGGCGGGATGCCGGTGCCGCTGACCTTCAAGGACGGCCGCCGCGAATACACCGTCAACAAGGCGTTCGAAGGCGTGATCGGCAACCTGAACCGCCGCCTGCTCCAGACCGAAAGCACCTGGATGCGCGAGGAGCTGTCGAAGTATCAGACAGCCCAACCCTGCGAAGTGTGCGGCGGCAAGCGGCTCAATGAAAAGGCGCTGAGCGTCCGCATCGCCGATACCGACATCGCCACCCCCGTCGCGATGAGCGTGGCCGATGCGAAGGCGTGGTTCCTTGGCCTCGACGCGCAGCTGACCTCGCAGCAAAGCCAGATTGCCAAGGCGATCCTGAAGGAGATCAACGAGCGGCTGGGCTTCCTCGACAACGTGGGGCTCGACTACCTCAATCTCGACCGCACCAGCGGCACCCTCAGCGGCGGGGAAAGCCAGCGCATCCGCCTCGCCTCGCAGATCGGCTCCGGCTTGTCGGGCGTGCTGTATGTGCTCGACGAACCCAGCATCGGCCTCCACCAGCGCGACAACGACCGGCTGCTCGAAACGCTCAAACGCCTGCGCGATCTCGGCAATACGGTGATCGTGGTCGAGCATGACGAGGACGCCATCCGCACCGCCGACCACATCGTCGATCTCGGCCCGGGTGCAGGCGTGCATGGCGGCGAGATCGTCGCGCAAGGCACCCTCGAGGACATCCTCAAGGTCGAGGGATCGCTCACCGCCGATTACCTCACCGGGCGGCGCAAGATCGACATCCCCGCCAAACGCCGCAAGGGCAACGGCCACAAGATCGTGGTCAAGAACGCGCGCGCCAACAATCTCAAGGGCGTGACGGCCAAGATCCCGCTCGGCACCTTTACCTGCATCACCGGGGTCTCGGGATCGGGCAAATCCTCGCTCACCATCGACACGCTGCAGGCGGGCGCGGCGCGGGCCTTGAACGGCGCGCGGGTGATCGCGGGCGCGCACGATTCCATCACCGGCCTTGAGTACTGCGACAAGGTGATCGAGATCGACCAGTCCCCCATCGGCCGCACCCCGCGCTCCAACCCCGCCACCTACACCGGCGCCTTCACCCAGATCCGCGACTGGTTCGCCGGCCTGCCCGAAAGCCTCGCGCGCGGGTACAAGCCGGGGCGCTTCAGCTTCAACGTCAAGGGCGGCCGCTGCGAGAAGTGCCACGGCGACGGCCTCATCAAGATCGAGATGCACTTCCTCCCCGATGTCTACGTGACGTGCGAGGAATGCGGCGGCAAACGCTACAACCGGGAAACGCTGGAGGTGAAGTTCAAGGGCCTCAGCATCGCCGACGTGCTCGACATGACGATCGAGGATGCGGAAGGTTTCTTCAAGGCCGTGCCTTCGATCCGCGAGAAGATGCGGATGCTGAACGAGGTGGGGCTGGGCTACGTCAAGGTCGGCCAGCAGGCGACCACGCTATCGGGCGGCGAGGCGCAGCGGGTGAAACTCGCCAAGGAACTCGCGCGGCGCAGCACCGGACAGACGCTGTATATCCTCGACGAGCCGACCACCGGCCTGCATTTCGAGGATGTGCGCAAACTGCTCGAAGTGCTGCACCGGCTGGTGGAGGGCGGCAATTCGGTCGTCGTGATCGAACACAACCTCGACGTGATCAAGACCGCGGACTGGATCATCGACCTCGGGCCGGAAGGCGGCGTGCGGGGCGGGGAGATTGTCGCCGAGGGCACGCCCGAGAAGGTGGTGAAGGAGCCGCGGTCGTTTACGGGGCAGTATCTGGCGCCGTTGTTGGAGCGGTGAACCAGGAACGAACCTGCGCCCGACTTGATCCAAAGACTGAGATGGTGAAAGTGTATTGCAGCTTTACCGGACGGTATATTGTGCCCTTGTTGTGCTGCTAAAGTGATGATCAGCAAAATTTGGGCGACCTGGGGGAGTTAAATGAGGTGAAGTTCAAGTTAAGACCAGAAGTAAAGCGCAAGGTTATTCAGGAATTATCCGAGGGCTTTAAAAATCTGCTGGTGGAGAATGAAACTTTTCCACATTATCCGTCATTTTTTTTTGCGGGATATGCCGCTCAACAAAATTTACCAGAAAATGGCGTCAATAGAGAGTACATGGAGAGGTGCATTGGCGATCTGCCACTCATTGAGTTTATAACCGAAAAAATACGCTTGGAATTAATGGCTGATAGAGACTTTAACACAGAAGTTCCCAGAAGTCCTTTGATTGGCTCTCCCGGGTACAGGGACGCGACGGATCTAGCAGAACGGTTGGTTGAGGAATTTGAGAGCCTCCCTTGGACGTACCGCATCACTATAGAGCTTTCGCAAAAGCAAATTCAGCCCGAATTGTTCCAAACTGGCACAATTCCGATTGGCCGCGATGCATTTGTACTTATACCGGATCTTTTGTTTTCAGAGACATTTCCTTTAAACCATGAAAACGAACGTATAGCGAAGCGCATTCGATCTGTTAGGGGCTTAGGTGCCCTAATGCTGCTTGGCAGCAAGAAAGAAGAGTGGAAACCGGATGCGGTTTGTTTCACGCAGACTGTGCAGGGCTTTATCGGTGCATGGGGGACACAAGAGCCAGTAAGATTGGCGCAAAATCAACTTGAATCATTCATCGGCTTAGGATTGGCGAAAAAGTGCTTCACCTTTAAAAATGACTTCAAAGATCCTGTACCTCAATTCAGATGGATTGTTCATCAGGTTGACGAGAGTGGGCAGAATGTCCCTATGGCATCGGTGCTCGTCGATGACGAACTGTCGTCAACGCTTAAATCAATAAAATCGTTCGCTTTCGCGGAAAGCTATCCGCAGACCTCACAACTTCCTTGGCTGAACCGGCAGTTTAGCGAAATTTCCCAGCTCTTCGATGCGCCGAAGAAGGAAAATCTGCTTTTGGCGTCCAAGTGGTTTTTTGACAGCTTCAAGGGGAGTGACGAAGCTCTCCGTTATGTCCGTCGGATGACATGTTTAGAAATTTTGCTTGGATCATCAGTAAACACAGAAAAAGCGAGCCTAAGCGAAATAATGTCGAACAGACTGGCTTACATGATCGGAAAAAGTTACTCTGAGAGAGAAAAAATCATCGCGGAGTTTAAGTCAATTTACGGCCTTCGATCTCGAATTTTGCATCAAGGTAAGCATAGAATTGGATTTCGTGAGAGCCATCTGAGAGCCAGGCTTCAGGAGTTTTGTGAGAAAGCAATAGATGCAGAATGCAAACTGCTGATTGCCTCGTCAGAATAGTCAAATTTTGATTGAATATTAAACATCGTTTGAAGGTTTTAGTCTGAATTAGGCTGATCTGCGAAGTTTTCGGCTCCCGATCGTGTGCTGAATTGTACGTAAGTGACCCTTTCCTACACCCCCCACTCCCGCATAGCCTCCCGCGCGCGTTTGATTGCCTCAAGCGCCGGCGCGGGCGTCCGCCCGCTTGGCTATCCTCGGCCCTGACGGGCCTGCGGGCGGCCGGTCGGCCTTGCGGTCGCTGACGCGACCGAACTCCCTCCCGCCCAAGGAGCCGCGCCCGTCATGTCCTCCACGCCTCCCGCTGCCAGCACCGACACACCCTCCACCCAGCTCACCGCTGCGCCTGATCGCGCTTCGCCCGCCGCCCCGCTCGCGCCCGCGCCCGCACCCGCACCCGCTCCCGCGCATCTGCAGACCCTCGCGCCGGCCGAGCCGTTCGGCGGGCTTTCGCGCGAGGTGCAGGCCCATTTCCTCACCGCGCTGTCGCAGTGGGGCAATGTTCGGGCGGCGGCGGCGCAGGCGGGGGTCAGCCGCGC
The DNA here is from genome assembly GCF_040148725.1 of Erythrobacter sp. NFXS35. NCBI lineage: Bacteria > Pseudomonadati > Pseudomonadota > Alphaproteobacteria > Sphingomonadales > Erythrobacteraceae > Erythrobacter > Erythrobacter sp. NFXS35. The sequence goes on from NZ_JAGDEB010000001.1 coordinate 83,243, forward strand.
GCATTGTTACCGGATGCGGCGCGCCTCGGGCGAGTTTCGCGAATTGTGGGATGCCGCCCTGGTGCTCGCCCGCCCGCAGGTGGAAGAAGTGCTCGCCGACCGGGCGCTGAACGGGGTGACCGAAAGCGTGTTCTACCACGGCGAGGAAGTCGCCACCCGCACCCGCTATGACGCGCGGCTGCTGCTGGCGCATCTGGCGCGGCTCGACCGGCTGGAGAGCCGCTGCGGCGTCAACCGCGCCGGGCAGGAGTTCGATGCGCGGATCGACCGGCTGCTCAACCCCCCGGTGATCGAGGACTGGGACGAGGACGACGACGCGGACGACTACGGAGAGGACGACGACCTCTATGCGGACGACTTCGACGCCGATGATGGCGATGAAGACGATGACGGGGAGGACGATTACGCGGACGACGATCCGGGGGACGCGAGCGACTGACCGGTGCCCGCTCACAAGGGCGGTTTTTCGGTTCCTGGACAGTGTCTCATGTGTCTCCTACAGGCCCCGCCGCAAGCCCGTCACGCGCGGGTAGGGCGGCCACCACGGCGAAGGTGGCAAGCCCCGCGGCGACCATCCACAGGAACGCGCCCTCCACGCCCAGCACCCAGTCGAGCACGCCCAGCACCGCGACCTGCACGATGATCGCCGCCACAGCCGCAGGGGTGCCGCGCCCGCGTCCGGCCAGCCCCATGATGATCGGCACGGCCAGCACCGCCGCGATCGCTCCGGCATCGAGCACGAGATCGCGCAGGGACTCGCCCGAGGCCGCGACCAGCGCGGCGACGAGCCCGGCGATCACGGTCGCGCCTCTCGCCGCGCGCAGCATGGTGCGGGGGGAGGCGGCAGGGGCGATGCGGCGATACCCGCTCTCCGTCGCCACGGCGGACACGGCGAGCAGGGCGGAGTCGACCGAGGACAGGATCGCCGACAGCAGCGCGCCGGTGAAGACGATGTGCAGCCACGGCGGGAACAGCGCGGCGGCAAGGGTGGGGAGGAAGGCTTCGTCGGCGGGCAGCTCCACCCCCAGCACCGGGGCGAGGCCGGGGCCGAACAGGCCGAAGCTGACGGGGATCATGCCGACCACGAGGTAGATCCCGGCACCCGCCAGCGCGCCGGTGCGGGCGATCTCGGGCGAGCGGGCGGCGAGCGTGCGGGCAAGCGCCTCCTGACTGACCATGGTGCCGGCGATGGGGATCAGCCACAGCTCTGCCCGCTGCGTCCAGCTCTCGCCCGGCAGCGAGAACGACCACGCCTGCGCCGGAACGCTGGCCGCCGCCGCCGCGATGCCGCCGTGGGCGTCGACCATCAGGAACGCCAGCACCACCATTGCGGCGACCATGATCGCGCCCTGCACCATGTCGGTCAGCACATCGCCCGCCAGCCCGCCGAACAGGGTGTAGGTGAGCACCAGCAGGGTCGCTCCGGCCAGCGCGACGGGGAAGTCGAACGGGGATGCGGCGGCGATGATGGTGGCGAAGGCATAGAGCTGCGCCGCGGCCCAGGTGGTGGCGCTGAGCGCGATGACGCAGGCGGCCAGCATCTCGGTGCCCTGACCGAACCGGGAGCGCAGGAAGTCGGCGATGGTGATGTGGCTGCCGCTGCGCAGCCGGTGCGCGAAGAACAGCGCGATCGCGAGGATACCGAGGGCGTAGGCGAAGGGTTCTGTGCGGGCGCCTGCGAGCCCGTCACTGGCGACCTCGGAGGAGGTTGCGATCAGGCTTTCGGACGCGAACCAGGTGGCGAACAGGCTCATCGCCACCGCGAACGGACCGAGGCTGCGTCCGGCGACGAGGTAATCGGCATCCGAAGTCGCCCCGCGCCCGGCCCATGCGGCGAGCACAACCTGCGCGAGGACATAGAGCAGGATCAGCGTGAGTATGATGGCCGCATTCCCCCTTGCGCTGCGACGGTGCGGTTCCGGCGCGGCGTTGACTGCCGGTATGCCCTAAACGACATCCAGCGTGGCGCAAGACCTCGCGCCCGATCGCTGGCGCAGCATCGCATCGGGTCTGGCGGCGGAAGGCCCGGAGGCTCCGATGATGCGGGGGACTATCGCTGGCAGCGGATGCATGGATTGCCAGCGCCGGCGCGCCGCGACTAGCCCTCGATCAGTTCGAGTTCGACATCGGCATGTCCGCTTGCGACCAGCCCGAGTTCTTCGGCGGCTGCCCGGCTTACATCGATAACGCGGCCGCGGCTGAAGGGGCCGCGATCATTGATCCGCACCGTAACGCTCTCGCCGGTCGCGGGATTGGTGACGCGAACGAGGCTGCCGAACGGCAACGTGCGGTGCGCCGCTGTCATCGCGCCGTTGTCGAACGCCTCGCCGCTGGCGGTGCGGCGACCGTGGAACTTGCTGGCGTAATAGGAAGCGCTGCCGCTGCCGAGGCTGGTGGTGACGGGCTGATCGATCAACGCTTCGGCGGCCTCGGGCTCATGCGCTTGGGTCAGCGGCATGAGTTCCGTCGCGGTGGCGGCAGCTTCGAGTGATAAGGCATTCTCAGTCGGCGTGGTTGCCATCGACGCGGCCAGCGGCGTAAGCCCGATTGCCACGGCGATCAGCCCGATCGGCATGGCGCCGCGTCGTTTGAGGCCGGATTTGTATGTTCCTGTCCACATGAGGAGCGGCTCTAGGTGCCGAAACACACACAAGGCAACCACTGGCAACGGTTCGCCGACTGTGAGCTTCGGCTCATCGCCGAATTGCACGCAAAATGCGGCAGGACGCCCACAGCGCAACCGGTAAAGCAGCCGCGGAAACCGCACCGCAGGCGAGTCGCACGTTGCCGATGTTCAATGGCAGGGCAATGCAAATGGGGCCGGCATTGCTGCCGACCCCACTCTCACCAGCGCGTGGACACCCTTTGCTCTCATGACTTCCGGCGAACCTTCCGTCGTGTTTGCTGCGGGACGTACTTGGCGCCCGATGTCTGGCCCCAACCCGGTTGGTCTGGCGACCGCCCGTGCCGGGATTGCTCACCGGCGCTCGCACCGGCATCCGGCTTTCGCTTCTGCCCGGCTGCGTTCCTCGAAGCCCGAAGCCTCCGATATCCGCTGCCTTGCGCAGTCGCTTGGCCGAGACTGTGCAACTTGCCGATCCGGGCTTGCGGCGGATCAGGACTTGCGTCCGTCTCCATCACCCGATCCGGCCAGTTCCCCAGCCTGTCCGGTGGCTCAGCTTCGCTCCCGTCTCGAACGAGCCAGCTTGCATTTGGCCGAAGCCTTCTGCATGCCACCTCTCGACGAGCGCGTGGACAAGTGCCACCGCCATCCTTGGGATAAAAACCTCCAGAACTTCAAGGCCTTGCGGCTTTCCGTTCCGGTTGGTCTGTGCCCCGAAGACAAGTTGAAATTGCGCCTCAACCGGCAATCTGGCAAGATTTTCAGAGGCGAGTTATCCACTTTTGCCCGGATCGCCTGTGGACGAGAGTGGATAATTCAACGCTTCATCGCATTTCCAGCGTCCGCCATGGCGGCACGGCAAGAAAACCGCCTTCCGATTGTCATTTTTGGTGGTGCAACCCAAATCCGTCCTGCGGCGACTCGCCGATGCCGGCCTTTCAGGCGTCGCGATTGTGCCGGGCGAGCAGCCGCAACCGCAACCCGTTCAGCTTGATGAAGCCTTCCGCGTCCTTCTGATCGTAAGCGCCCGCGTCGTCCTCGAACGTCACATGCGCCTCGGAATAGAGGGAGTGCGGCGACTTGCGCCCGACCACGCTGGCTATCCCCTTGTACAACTTCAGCCGCACGGTGCCGGTCACCTTGCCCTGTGAATGGTCGATCGCCGCCTGCAACATCTCACGTTCGGGGCTGAACCAGAATCCGTTATAGATCAGTTCGGCATAGCGCGGCATCAGTTCGTCCTTGAGGTGCGCCGCGCCGCGATCCAGCGTGATCTGTTCGATGCCCCGGTGCGCGCGGGCATAGATTTCGCCGCCCGGCGTTTCATACATCCCGCGTGACTTCATCCCGACAAAGCGGTTCTCGACCAGATCGAGCCGCCCGATCCCGTGCCTGCGGCCGAGCTCGTTGAGCTCTGTCAGCAGCGTGGCGGGCGACATCGCCTCGCCATTCAGCGCGACGCCGTCACCGCATTCGAAATCGATCGTGATGTATTCCGGCACGTCCGGCGCGTCTTCGGGATTAACGGTGCGCGAATAGACGTAATCGGGGGTTTCCTCCCAGGGATCTTCCAGCACTTTGCCTTCCGACGAGGTGTGCAGCAGGTTCGCGTCGGTCGAAAACGGGCTGTCGCCGCGCTTGTCCTTGGGCACGTTGATCTGGTGCGCTTCGGCCCACGCGATCAGCGCGGTGCGGCTGGTCAGATCCCATTCGCGCCACGGGGCGATCACCTTGATGTCCGGATCGAGCGCATAGGCGCTGAGTTCGAACCGCACTTGATCATTGCCCTTGCCGGTCGCGCCGTGGGCGATGAAATCTGCGCTGGTTTCGTGTGCGATCTCGACCAGACGCTTGGAGATCAGCGGGCGGGCGATCGAGGTGCCGAGCAGATAGTCGCCTTCATACCGGGCATTGGCGCGCATCATCGGGAAGACGAAGTCGGCTACGAATTCCTCGCGCAGGTCTTCGATGAAGATGTGATTGTCAGGGATACCCATCGCTTTCGCCTTGGCGCGGGCGGGTTCGATTTCCTCACCCTGACCAAGATCGGCGGTGAAGGTCACCACTTCCAGCCCACGCTCCACGCTCAGCCATTTGGCGATGACGCTGGTATCGAGCCCGCCGGAATAGGCGAGGACGACGCGCTTGGGATCGGACATGGAGGAATTCCTTGATGGGTGAACGCGGCGCGCGTTAGCAGGCGGCTGGACGTGCATCAATGGTTTGGTCAGATGTCACTGCCAAGGTATTGCACTGCTGGCATTATTGTTGATGCGGGGGGATTCATGCTGACAATGTGGAGCAAGGCGCGCGAACTGGCAGAGCTGACTCCGGCCGAGCGGAACCGCTGGGTCGATTTCCTGCGTGCTGTATCCATCATGGCGGTGGTGATGGGCCACTGGCTAATGGCCGGGCTGTATGTCGACGAGGCTGGCGCGTTGCAACGCGGTGATCTGCTTAGTGTCGCTTCGTGGACGCATTGGCTGACCTGGGGTTTTCAGGTCATGCCGGTGTTTTTTCTGGTGGGCGGATATTCGAACAGCGTCAGTTGGCAGGTTACGACCCGCAATGCCGCGCCGGGGCAGGCGGGCGTCTATCGCGACTGGCTGGCCAACCGGGTGCAGCGCTTGATCACGCCGACGTTCCCGGTGTTGCTGCTGTGGACGGCGCTGGCGGTGGCGATGACCCAGATCGGGCTGCCGCGCGACCAAATCCGCATGGCGACCGAAGCGGCGCTGATCCCGGTGTGGTTCCTTGCGGTCTATCTGCTGGTCACCGCCTGCACTCCGCTGGCCCATCGCGCATGGCAGCGGTTCGGGTGGGCGAGCTTTGCGGCGTTCATCCCTGCCGCGATGCTGACCGATTGGCTGACCTTCACTGCCGGGGTACCCTACGTCAATTTCACCAATTTCCTGTGGGTGTTCCTCGCCATCCATCAACTCGGCTTCGCCTGGCGCGCAGGGCAGTTCGATAATCGCCTGTTCGCGCTTGCTTGGTTCGCCGTGTCGCTCGGCACCCTGATCGCGATCACCGTTTATGGCTTCTATCCGGTGTCGATGGTGTCCGCGCCGGGCGGCTTCTCAAACTCGCTGCCGCCGACGCTGGCGCTGTTCGCGCTCGGCATGGTGCAGGTCGGGCTGGTGCTGGCGCTGGAGCCGCTGGGACGCAGGATGCTGGACAATCTCGGCATTTGGACGGCGACTGTGCTGATGAACGGGATGATCATGACGATCTATCTGTGGCACCTCACCGCCTTCGTGCTGGTGATGACACTCGTTTGGCTGCTGCTGGGCGGCGCGGGGCTGGATTCGGTTCCCGGCACCGGCGCGTGGTGGGTATCGCGCCCGATGTGGATTGCGATCTATGTGCTGGCGCTGCTGCCGATGATCGCGATCTTCGCGCGGCATGAACGCAGCTTCGGCCTGATTCGCGGCGGGCGCACCGTGCCGCGGCTGCGGGTGGTGCTGGGCGTGGTGGCGATCTGCGCGGGGCTGGGGGCAACGGCGGGACTGACAATCGCCAGCCCGGACAGCATTTCCGGCATCCGCTGGTGGGTGGTGGCGCTGCCGCTGGTGGGCGCGGCGCTGATGGGGTTCGGCCCGGTATATCGCCCCCGCAATCGGACTGCGGCCTAGTCCCCCGCCAGCAGGTAATCGCGCGTGATCGGCAGCGAGTGGCGGCTGCGGATGTACTGGATCTGGTAATTGCACATGCTGCCGTGCTCGAACACTGTCGCCGCCCCGGCGAGGTAGAACGTCCACATTCGGAAGAAGCGTTCGTCATGCAGCGCGACGATCGCGTCGCGATTGGCCATGCAGTTGGCGTACCACTGGCGGATGGTACGGGCATAATGCAGCCGTAGCGTTTCGACATCGGCGGCGATCAGGCGGAATTTCTCGGACGCTGCCAGCGTCTCCGATAGCGCCGGGATATAGCCGCCGGGGAAGATGTATTTGCGGGTGAAGGCATCGGTGGTGCCGGGCCGCCCCATGCGCCCGATGGTGTGGAGCAGCATCACCCCGTCATCTTCCAGCAGGTTGGCGCAAGCTTCGAAGAAAGTTTCGAACTGCGCGCGTCCGACATGTTCGAACATCCCGACCGATACGATCCGGTCGAACTTGCGGCCCGAAGCGGCGGTGTCGCGGTAATCCTGCAGTACGATGTCGACTGTGTCCGCGACCCCGGCGGCAGCGACCCGCTCACGGGCGAGGGCAGCCTGTTCTTCCGACAGGGTGACGCCGGTGACACGCACATCGTGATGCTTTGCCAGATGGATCGCCATCCCGCCCCAGCCGCAGCCGATATCCAGCACAGTGTGCCCCGGCGACAGCGCCAGCTTGTTCGCGATATGCGCCAGCTTCGCGGCTTGCGCCTCGCCCAGCTTCATGTTCTCCTGCGGCCAATAGGCGCAGGAATACTGCCAGTGCTCGTCATCCAGCATCAGCGCGTACAGATCATTGCCGATGTCGTAATGATGCGCGACGTTCTGCTTCGCGCCGAGTCGGTTGTTGACCTGTTCCGCGGCAAAACTCGCCCGGTTGATCAGCCGCTTGAGCGGATTGGGTCGCCCGATATCTCCACCCTTGTCCCACGCATTGTTGGCGCGCAGCAGGGTGACGAGGCCCATCACGTCGCCCTCCGCGATCAGCAGGCGGCCATCGATAAACGCCTCGGCCGCGCCCAGTCGCGGGTCCATCACGATGTCGCGCGGAACGCGGTCGTCGGTGAAGCGCAGCACGATATCGGGAAAGCCTTGCGCGTCGGTGCCATAGGTATCGGCGCTGCCATCGGCGAAAACGATGCCGAGCCGCCCTTGCCGGACCGCGCGGGAGAGAAAGCGGTCGAGGAGTGCCTTGCTCATGGGTCTCCTTTCGTGATTTGCTGCCCGATGGTTAACCGGTGCCGCCCGCCCGGCAAAGTGGCAATCCGGCGCAGCGATCAGGGTGGCACAGCGGGAAAACCGGCTTCAACGCCCTGCGAGCCGCAGTGTTCCATGCCGCGGTCGACCCGGCCAAATGGCTTAAATTCCGGCATACCATTGATAGCCTGCGAAATCCTCCCAGAAGCCGCCTTTGCCCTGGCCGATATCGTCGAGGCTGGCGACCGCTTCTATGCCGGTGAGAAACTTTGCGTGCTTGTAGCCCAACTGCCGCTCGATCCGGGCGCGCAACGGGGCGCCGTTCTTCTCCGGTAGCGGCTCGCCGTTCAGCGCGTGGGCGATAATGGTCTGCGGGTGATAGGCATCGACCATGTCGATGCTCTCGTAATATTCGCGTCCATACAGCGTATCGGCGCAGCGCAGGACGATGAAGTTCGCCTGTTCGCGCACATTTGCCGCATCCAGCAGCGTGCCGAGTTGCGGGCCGGTCCATTCGCCGATCGCGCTCCAGCCTTCGACACAGTCGTGGCGCGTGATCTGGGTGCGCTGGGGAAGGGCGCGGATATCGGCGAGGCCGAGCGCCAGCGGTCGTTCCACCAGCCCGTCCACCATCAGCCGCCATTCGGGAAAGCCCTGGCCAAGTTGCGCGCGGTAGAAATCACTGTCGACCGTTAGCGATCCATTGCCGCGAAAGCTGGGCGAGCGGTCTTCGGGTGCGTATTCGGGCGCGAGCCTCTGCCTGCCCGCCAGTGTGCGGTGTGCGGCGCGGTGCCAGTCCTCGGCCGCGTTGAAGATGCTGCGCCCCGTGTCGCTGTCGGCCATTTTCGAGCAAGCGCCTGCGCCCAGCGCCGCGATCCCCGCAAGCAACCCGCGCCGTCCGATCTCAGCCATGGTCCGCTTCCTCCCGCCTGCGCCCGCCGGTGATCATCTCCCCTATCAGCCGCCATCCGGCCAGCGCCATAACGACGTGGATGACAAAAAAGCCGAAGATGCCCCAAGCGGCGATGAAATGCAGCGATCGCGCGCTTTGCCGCCCGCCGAGCCCCTCGACCAGCCATGGCATGGCAGGTTCAATGCCGGGGCTGATGGCAAGTCCGGTCAGCACCATCGCGGGCAGCAGCACGCCGAACACGAGGCCGTAGAGAACCTTCTGCACCGGATTGTAACCGCCCGCTGCAGGTTTGCCTCCGGCATGGGCGCGCAACGATGCGATGAACGCGCGCGGCGTCCAGTCGCGTCGTCCGGTGGCAAGGTCGCGCCGGAAATGCCCGTTCACCAGCATCGCGATCCAGATCAGCAGCAGCCCTACAGCAAAGGGCCACACGGCCAGATTGTGCCAGTCGCGCGCTTCGGCAAGGTCATAGCGTTGCGGGATCGTCGTCCACGCGGGAAAGCGGATCACTTTGGCCCATGCGTCCGCTGGATCGAAGCCGTAATTGCCCCAGTAGAGGTAGCGGTGGGCGTTGGAGATGTTCAGTCCGGACATGAACAGCACCACGATGGCGACCGCGTTCACCCAATGCCACAGGCGGGTCGAAAGCAGGTGCCTTCTCATGCGCTGTCCCCGGCAGCGGCGAGTTCGCGGGCGAGCCAGATCACGTCGCGCGGCTGGTCGAGCAGGTGCTGGCCGCTGTCGATGAACAACGTCTCGCCGCTTTGGAGCGCGCCGCCCGCAAGGAACAGCGCAGCGTTCGCAATCTCGTCTGCCCCGGTCTTGCGGCCGAGCAGGTTCATGCGGTGCGAAAGCTCGGTTTCCTCCTCGCGCTGGTCGTGGCTGGCGAGGATGGCTCCGGGCGCCAGGCCATAGATCCGGTCGTGCGACGAGCGTGCGCCCTTGGCCAGCATCGCAATGCTCGCCGCCAGCGCGTGCTTGGACATGGTGTAGCTGAAGAAATCGGGGTTGGGATTGGCCAGCTTCATGTCGGTGATCTGGATCACCGTGCGTGTAGCCGTGCTCGCCGCGAGGGCAAGGTATGTCTGGGCTATTCGGGCCGGGGCAAGGGCGTTGACCTGCATCGCCTCCCGGTACGTTGCCGGGTCGAGCGCGGTTACACTATCGTAATCGAACACCGAGGCCGAATTGACGAGGCAGCGCCAGTCGCCGAGCCGGTTGGCCAGATCGCGGATGGTTGCCACGGCTGCTTCATCGTCGGTGAGGTCGAAACTGATTGTCTCGGCCGAGGGCAGGCTGGCTGCAAGCTCCTCTGCCTCCGTTGCCGACGCACGGTAATGGATCACCACGTGCCATCCGGCGGCGGCAAAGGCGCGGGTAATAGCGCCGCCGATGCGGGTTGCCCCGCCGGTCACCAGGACTGCGGGGCGGGTCATGAGCTGAGGGCTGTGAGGGTCTGCATGACCCGATGGCTACCAGTGCGGGCCGCGCGCTTCAATCGGGGAAGCCAAACGCGCGGCCCTTTGGCGGCTTTATGACAGCCAAATGCGCCGCTGGCGGTGGGGCCAGCGACGCATCGGGACGAAAGTGTCAGAGGATCAGCGGCAGCGTGCCTCGCCCCGGTCAACCTCGCGGCCGAGCAGGCCGCCACCGATCGCACCGAGCAGGGTTCCAAGCGAACGATCACCGCGGGTGTCGACAGCACGGCCAGCCAATGCGCCGCCGATTGCGCCGATCACCAGGCCGGTGGTGCCGTCGTCGCGGCGGCAGCGATAGCGTCCGTCACGCCCGCGCCAGACCCGGTCGTTGCGGCCAAGACGGCGATCGTTTCGCCAGCCGCGATCATCGTCCCAGTCGCGGTCACGATCACGCCCGCGCCAGCGGCGACGGTCGCGGCGGTCGTCCCAGTCGTCGTCGCTGCCATAGGCGGCCACAGGCGCAAAGGGCTGGGCGCTGTCGTGGAAGCTGGCGAAGACCGGTGAAGGTGCGGCAGGCAGTTCGGCAGCCTGCGCAGGGGCAGCGAATGCTGCCAGCGACCCGGCTGCGGCGATGAGAGCAAGGTGTTTCATGATCGTATCCCTTGTGGCGACTCCCCGATGGAGCGACCCCCTTTTCGTTCAGCTTAGAGGAACCTAGGATGAACGGCGTTTTCAGCAAGCAGCAGGGTTTGTTCAGTTGCCTTCAGCGCGCGATGGATCGTTGACTAACCGCGCTTGGCTGCTGCCTTTTCGCGCAGCTTGGGGCTGAGCGGGGCGAGGTCGGCAAGCTGTGCCAGTTCATCCGGAGTGGCTGTTCCCGCTACCAGCGCACGAAACACCCGCGCAACGCTCCATTCGGCAGCGCCGGCTGCGACCCTTTCGAGCGAGTCGCCCGCCGCGACTTCCCCCGCTTCGATCACCCTGAAATACCAGCCGCAGCGTCCCGTCCTGATGATCGCCGCGACCATGCCCTTGTGGCTGAAGCGGTGTTCGATCTTCCAGCACGGCTGGCGCGGCTGGCTGACTTCGATCAGCGCGCCGCTCGTCTTGGAGCCAAGGCGAAAGCGATCGCCGATATGCACCATGTCTTCGGTAAGGCCGCTCACCGCAAGGTTCGAACCGAAGGCGCCCGGTTCCGCCAGCAGCGGGGAATCGCCGATTTGCTCACGCCAGAATGCATGATGATCGAGCGGATAGAGATGCAGCGCCATTTCCGGCCCGCCATGCACACGGCGGTCGGCCTGTTCGTCGGGTGCGAGACCATCGGCCAGCACCTGCACCGCGCCTTCGCGGGGGCGCTTCACGATCGCGCTGGTCTCCGCGCCGTTGAAAGGCCGGGCGGTGCCGGTGCAGACGGCTTCGATGGTCCAGTTCATGCTTTTCTCAAGGTGAGGTCGATCCAGTCGCGCTGGGTGCCGTCAGATGCTTTGCCAGCATAAACTTCGCGCGCTTCGATAACAAAGCCTGCCGCTTCATAGGCGGCAATTAGCCATTCGGCCGATGGGAAATTGTGCAACCGGCCCAGCAGGTCGCGTCCTTCTGCCTCGCCCAGCTTGTAGCTTGCGAAGTGCCAGCCGCCCGGCACCAGCGCGCGGTGGATCCGGATCAGCACATCGGGCAGCGCCGCGCGCTGGCAATGCAGCAGGCTGGCATGGGCCCAGACTGCATCATACGCCGCGTCTGCATCCAGTTCGTCGAACTCCATGACCCGCGCGGCCAGTCCAAAGCGTTCCTTGGCCTTTGCGACCATCGCGGGCGTTCCGTCCGTCGCATCCACCATGAAGCCGCGCGCGGCCATCCGCGCGGAATCCTGCCCGCCGCCGCAGCCGAGTTCCAGCACGCACGCTGCCGGTTTCAGCCGGTCGAGAAACGGATCGAGCTGGTGGCTGTGTCGCTGCGCCGACGTGAACGTGTAATGCGGCGCGCGCGCTTGATAAAAGGCGAGGGTCTGAGGGTCCACCGCGCCCTTATCGCTGTGATGAGGGCGCGGTGCAATGTCCGGTTTGCGATCGAGTGCGCGCCGGTTCAGGTCCGGTGGCGGCGTACCCGCACAGGCCCGCGCGGCATTTCGCGTTCGCGTTTGCGCGGGGTGAAATAACGGCTTTCCTCGACCGGATCGATGTAGGCGTCACCATCCCTGATCTCGATCTCGCTGACCGGCACGCCGCGTCCGTCGTCCAGCACCAGCGCGGCGACATGCTCCCGCTCGGGATCGACAAGCATCCGCGAAACCGTACCGAGCCGGGTGCCGTCATGGCTGTAAAGATGGTGCCCGCGCAGGTCCTGATTCCTGTGTTCCAGCTTGTAATCGTCCAGTTCGTCAAGGTCGACATAGTGGTCGGTCATCATGATTCTCCCGCTCTAACCGGTCGTCACGCTGCTTCGAGGATTTCGATATTTTCCTCGTTCACCACCAGCACAGCCTGCTGGCCCTGCATCGTCTGCATGGTGTCGTCGTCGAGCGTCACGCCGGGAATTCCGGCCGTATCGGACGGATTGCGCACGGTGCCGCCGGTGATCCGCAGGCGCTGGCCCGGGTTAAGGTCGATCGGCACTTCGCGCGGCTCATCGATCACCAGTGCAAACATGCGGTTGCCGGCATCGTCGGTGATCCAGAAACCGCGATCGGTAAGCGGCCCGTCCACGCCGACTTCCGCGGTAAAGCCATCGCGTCCGTAATAGGTCTGCGGGTTTTCCAGAATGGCGGCGATCGTCATGACACCGGCTGGTTCGGTCATCATCGGCTCGGTCTGCTCGATCGCGACCGGCTCGGTCGTTTCGATGGCCTCGTCGTCATCGGCAAGCAGCCACCAGATCAGCAGCGCAAGCAGCAGCAGCACCAAAAGCAACCACAGCCAGCTCTTGTTCGATTTATGCGTTACGGGAATTTCCGCCATGATCGCTCCTCATTGGCTTGTGCGGGCCAGCGGGAGAATCCGAAGCGCCCATGTCCAAATTACGGACAGAAAGCCGGAAAATTGCGACGAACGACGTAACCTGAGTGAGTGACCTGCCGATTGGCGGGGCAAGCTGTGCGAAAATCAGGCCGAGCTTAATTGCGCAGGGTGCAACCTTAGCCGAGCGCGGCGGCGGCGGCTTCGCGATCCCGCTCAGCGCGGCTTTTCTTTTCCGCCGCGGTTTTCAGCTGGCCGCAAGCCGCATCGATGTCGCGCCCGCGCGGGGTGCGCACCGGCGCGGAAATCCCGCCCTGAAACACGATTTCGGAAAAGGCGCGGATGCGATCCGGAGTGGAACATTCATAGCCGCTGCCGGGCCACGGGTTGAACGGGATCAGGTTGACCTTGGCCGGCAGGTTGTACTGCCGCAGCAGCCGCACCAGTTCACGCGCGTCATCGTCGCTGTCGTTCTTGTCCCGGATCATCACATATTCGAACGTGATGCGCCGCGCGTTGCTGGCACCGGGGTAATCGGCGCAGGCCTGCAACAGATCTTCGATGCCGTACTTCTTGTTGAGCGGCACCAACTCGTCGCGCACGTCCTTGCGCACGCCATGCAGGCTGACTGCGAGGTTGACGCCGATTTCCTCGCCGCAACGTTCCATCATTGGGATGACGCCGCTGGTCGACAGGGTAATCCGGCGCTTCGACAGCGAAAGCCCGTCGCCGTCCATCACAAGGATCAGCGCGTCGCGAACATGATCGAAATTGTACAGCGGCTCGCCCATGCCCATCATCACGATGTTGGTGAGCAGGCGGCCATCGGCGGTGTAGTGGCCGGCCTCGTCATCCTCGTCGACGATATCGGCCATGCTTGCCATGCTGCCCTTGGGCCATTCGCCCAGCGCATCGCGCGCCAGCATTACCTGACCGACGATCTCGCCGGGGGTGAGGTTGCGCACCAGCTTCATCGTGCCGGTGTGGCAGAAGGTGCAGTTGAGCGTGCAGCCGACCTGCGATGACACACACAGCGTGCCGCGCGTCTCGTCGGGGATGAACACCATCTCGTAATCGTGCCCGTCGGCGGTGCGCAGCAGCCATTTGCGGGTGCCATCGGTGGAGTGCTGCGCCTCGACGATTTCCGGACGTCCGATCACGAACCGCTCGCTGAGCCACGGGCGCATCGACTTGGCAATGTCGGTCATCGCCTCGAAATCGCTCACGCCGCGGTGGTAGAGCCAGTGGAACACCTGCTTGGCGCGCAGTTTGGCGGACTTGTCGTCCAGCCCGGCGGCGGCGAACAATTCGCGGATGCGCGGGCGGGGCAGGCCGATCAGGTCAATGCGTCCGTCGGCACGCGGCGTGATGTCGCGCGCGGCAGGCACCGGGTCGCTGAGGCCCGGAATGGTCATGAGTGCAGTATCGGCCATGGGTGGCCGCGCATATAGTCGTGCGTGCGCGGTTTGACCAGTCGTCTCGCGCTGCGCGCACGTAACGCCATTGCTAGGTCAGTTGCGCTGCGCACACCCTACCGTTGCCGCGTCCATCGCAGTGGCCACGCCTGCCAGATCATACCGGTCCGAGAAACCGCTCGCGCTGACACGCATCGCGCTGGCCGAGCGCAGGGCTGCAGCAATCGCGGCATCGGCGCGGGCGTCCTTGGCCCAGGCATCGCGGCCCTTTGCTGCAAGCGGGAACGTGGTGGAGCCGATCCTCAGGCGAACGGCGCTTTGCGCTGGAACCTCGCGGGACAAGCGGAAATGCACCTGATTTCGGATTTTTTGCGCTGGCCAGCTGCCGATGGACGCAAAGGCACCGTCCTTGTCCTGCCCACGCGCCTTGGCAATGGCATAGCAGCGCGGCGCATCGGCATCGCGGAACGCCGCCCAGTTCGCATAGACGCCGAGGCTGTCCTTTGCGGCGAGGGGCGCGGCGAAAGTGGCAAGGATGCAGACAATCGCGATCTTACGCATAGTCGATTCCCAGCACTTCCCATTCCCTGCTGCCCGAGGGAAGAGCGACGGTGCGCAGATCACCGACACTCGCCCCGCGCAGCGCCCGCGCAAGCGGAGAGTTCCAGCCGATCCGGCCCGCGCCCGCGTCCTGTTCGTCATCGCCGACAAGGGTGACTGTCTGCCGGTGGTCGTCCTCGTCGGCGATTTCCACGGTCGCGCCGAAGTACACGCGGGTCCGATCCACCTGCGCCGCCGGATCGACCACCCGCAGCAGCTTCATGCGCTTGATCAGGTGGGCCAGCTCGCGGTCGATCTCGCGCATCTTCTTGCGGCCGTAGAGGTAATCGCCGTTTTCGCTGCGATCGCCATTGCCCGCCGCCCAGCTGACGATCTCGACGATCGCGGGGCGTTCGGTGCCGAGCAGCAGGTCATACCGCGCCTTCAATGCGGCCATGCCCGCTGGCGTGATCGGCGGGCCCTGAGGCTTCATCGAAGATCAGCGCAGAAAGGTGCCGATCGGGCGCGGCAACCCGGCCTGATCGGGATACATGTGCGAATAGGTCACGGCATTGCCGATCACGCGCATGATGTAATAGCGCGTCTCGAAATTGGCCGGGATCTTCTCGACCCAGGTCACCCAGTCGATCTCACCCCGGCGCGGATCGCCGTTCAGCCGCAGCCATTGGTTCACGCGTCCTGGCCCGGCATTATACGCGCCCACGGCGAGCGGATAGGCGCCGCCGTAATAGCTCATCATCCGGGCGAAATAGGCGTCGCCCAGCTGGATATTGTAACTCGGCGAGCCGGTGAGGTTGGCGCTGAGATATTGCATCCCCAGCTTGCCCGCCTGCTCGCGCGCGGTGCCGGGCATCAACTGCATCACCCCGCGCGCGCCGGCGTGGGAAACGCGGGTGCGGTCGAATTCGCTTTCCTGCCGGCTGATCGCGTGGACCATGGTCCAGTCGTTGACCACAGGGGTTTCGATGGTGGGGAACCCGATCCGCTCGAAGCCTGCCAGCCCGTGCTCACCGGCCTTCATCCCGATCACCACCGCCATTTCACGCAAGCCGGTTTCGGCAGCGAGTTGTGCGGTCATGGTAAGTTCTGCGGGAGTGTCGGCCTCGTCGCCCAAGGCTTCGAAGAAACGCCGCTCGGTGCGCCAGTCGCGGCGGTTCACAGCCAGCGCGCGGATCGCCTGCACCAGCGGGCTGGCCTCGAATTGGGCGCGCGCTTCGGGTGTGATCGCGACAGCGGGCAGCGGATCGAAGGCGGGCATTGGCCGCCCCAGCGCGGCAATTGCCAGCTGGCCGTAATAATAATGCGGCCACTGGGCAGCGTTTTCGAAGTAGCCCCGCGCCGCCGCTTCGTTGCCGGATTGGCGTGCGGCGCGACCGGCCCAGTAATATCCCTTGGACTTGGTCAGCGGCGTACGCGCGGCATCGCCGTAACGCTGGAACAGCGGTGCGGCAGCCGCGCCGTCGCCAAGGTTCCAGAGCGCATTCGTCCCGCCCAGCCACATCAGATCGGTGTAGCGATCGCGCAGGACAAACGACATTTGCGAAATGTCGGTGCCGGGGGCGAACAGATCGTCCCCCCGCGCCGCAATCTGCGCGGCCTCGCGCGAGCCCGAAGCCTTGGCGACGGCGAGCATATCGCCGACGAAGTCCGCAGGATCGCGGGCCGGACGCACGAATGGCGGAGCGGTGACCAGCACGCGTGCCGCTTCGCCCATCTGGCGCGAGGCGCGCAGGTGGTTGACGAGGTTGAAGACATAGCCTGCATCGGCCAGCGCGCCTTGCGGCACCGTCAGTCCGGCCTGTTCGGGCATGGTCCCGCGCAGCAGCGCAAGCCGGGCAAGCGCCAGCGGGCGATCGGCCTGATCGAGGTTGACCAGCTGCCGCGCCGCCGCCTCGGCCTTGCCCTGCCACAGCAGCGAATCCATCCGCAGCGCGTGATCCTCTGGCGTGAACTCGCCGCCGTACAGGCCGACAAGATATAGCTCGGCCGGATCGCTCATGGTGCCGCCGCGCCATGCCTCGCGCGCGGCGGTGAAGGCCTCTGCCCGCTGCGCGCCGGCCAGCGCCAGCGCATAGCGCGCGCGCGCCGGATTGGTCAGCGGCGGATTGGCATCGAAATAGCGCAGTAGATCGGCCTGCGGGGGCGCTTCGCTTTCAAGCGCGGCCTCGGCGCGCAATCGCAGAATCTCACTGCGCGGGAAAGAGGGATAGGTCAGCACGAAACCGGCGTAGTCCATGAACCCTAGCTCACGACTGGCCTGCAGCACCTCCCACCGTGCCACCGCAGCGGCAATCGCACCGGGCTGGCGGGCGACAAGATCGCTTGTGCCTGCGGGCTGGGCGTAAGTCTGCGCCGCCAGCGGCATTGCCATGCCGCCAAGCGCGGCCAGTCCAGCAAGGGCGGCGCGGCGGGTCTTTTGCAAGGGAATGTGAACCATGCTGGACATAGTGCCGGTCGGCTCCTTAGTAGGCGCTTAACGAAGATGGAGCGGATGCGATTTTTCGCATCCTTGCCCCGTCTACTGGTCATGACAGGACAAAAGCAATGTTCAGCGGCTCGATACCCGCTTTGGTGACTCCTTTTCGCGGCGGAGCATTCGATGAGCCTGCGTTCCGGCGGCTGGTCGACTGGCAGATCGACAATGGCAGCGCCGCGCTGGTGCCGTGCGGGACGACGGGCGAAGCCTCGACCCTGTCGAATGCCGAACATCACCGCGTGATCGAAGTTTGTATCGAACAGGCTGCGGGCCGCGTGCCGGTGATTGCTGGCTGCGGTTCGAACGACACCCGCAACGCTGCGCTGCACATGAATTTCGCCAAGAAGGCCGGCGCGGCTGCAGGGCTGTGCGTCGCGCCCTATTACAACCGCCCCAGCCAGGCCGGATTGATCGCGCATTTCAGCTATCTGGCGGAAAACTGCGACCTGCCGATCGTGCTCTACAACGTGCCCGCGCGCACCGTGACCGACATTCTCGATGACACGGTGGTCGAACTGGTGCGGCGCTATCCGGACAAGATCATCGCTATCAAGGACGCCAGCGGCGATCTTTCGCGTGTGGCCGATCACCGCATGGGCATCGGGCGCGATTTCTGCCAGCTTTCGGGCAATGACGAGCTGTGGCTGCCGCATGCTGCTGCAGGCGGCAGGGGAGCGATTTCTGTAACCGCCAACGTCGCGCCTGCGCTGTGCGCCGAATTCCACGCCGCGATTGCCGCCAATGAATTGCAGCAGGCGCGGCAGCTGAACGACCGCCTGTTCCCGCTGCATTATGCAATGTTTTCCGACGCGTCGCCAGCGCCGGTGAAGTATGCCTTGAGCCGCGTGCACGACTGGCTCGAGCCCGAAGTGCGCCTGCCGCTGGTCGAATGCTCGGACGAAGCGAAGCGGGCGGTGGACGAAGCGCTGGTGTCGTCCGGAGTGCTGGCAGGATAGGATTTTCCTACGCGCCGCCATTACGGGTAGGCTGGCCTCCTATGCCTTGCCCGTCGATCCTGCGTAGCCGTTCTGTCCGTTCGCAAATCTGCATCCGGGGAAGGGTTTTCGCATTCTGGACAGTGTCTCATGTGTCTCAGGCATTCAGCTTCGATGATGCAAAGCTGAATTACACCACCTCGTCCTCGTCCAGCAGCGCTTCGGGTGGGCCTTCGGGCTCGCTCGCCAGAATCGCCTCGGTGATGCTTTCGATCCGTGCGCCGACGCGTTCTGGGTGGGGAATTTCGGCGATGTGGAACAAGGCATCGCCCTGGTGGACCACGGGCAGGGTGGCGTGGCCGATGATGATGCCATCGACCGGGCTGACCATGTCCTGTGCATCTTCGCCGAACAATCCTGTGACACAGCCCAGCACATCGCCCTTGCGCACCGGAGCGCCGGATTCGCGGGTGAAATGCGCCACCCCGCCGCGCGGGGACCGGACCCAGACCGATCGGTTGGCGCGCGCCGGTATGCCGACTTCGGTCAGGCCGTCATCCGCTTCGATCATGCCCAGATGCGCCAGCACCCGGCTAACCCCGGCAACGCCTGTCTCGACCGACAGACGGTCGAACCGCAGCGCCTCACCGGATTCCAGCAGCAGCATGTCGACCCCCTGCTTATGGGCCAGATCGCGCAAGCTGCCTTCGCGTAGCGGGCTTTCCATGATCACCGGCGCGCCGAACGCCATCGCCAGTTCGATCAGCCGCGTGTTGCCCGCCGCGATGCGGATTTGCGGAAGGTTGTAACGGTGGATTGCGGCTGAATGGATATCGATGCCGAGCGTGCAGCGCCCCACCACCTCGCGGTAGAAGATGTTGGCGAGTTGTCCGGCGAGCGAGCCATTGGCGCTACCGGGGAACGATCGGTTGAGATCGCGGCGATCGGGCAGGTAGCGCGACCGGGTCATGAAGCCGAAGATGTTGGCGACCGGCACCAGCAGGACCGTGCCGGCAAGCGTTTGCGGATCGCATTCCTGCGCCAGCCGCTGGATGATCGCGGTGCCGATGATCTCGTCGCCGTGGATCGCTGCGCTGACAAAGATGGCAGGGCCGGGCCTCGCGCCGTGCAGCACGCGGATCGCAAGCGCCGAAGGCGTGCCGGTCGCCAGCGTGGTGATCTGGAACGCGACATCGCGCGCGGTGCCTGGTGCGATTGCTGCCCCCGCAATGGCGAAAGCTTCCGGTTCCACACCTTGCATTGCTCGCCCCCCCGTCAGCTGCGCGCCTCTGCGCGATGCGCCAGAGCGCCCGTCTACTGCGCCCAGTGCCCGCACGCCAAGCAAATCCGCCCGAACCCTCTCGCTTTTTCCCGTTTACCCGCCTACATCGCGCGGCCTTATGGCACGCCCCAAACCCGTCACCTTCGACAAGCTCAAGACCGTCGCCGAAAACCGCCGTGCGCGGTTCGATTACTATATCGAGGACAAGTTCGAGGCCGGGCTCGCCTTGCAGGGTACCGAGGTGAAGGCATTGCGCGCAGGCGAGGCGAGCATCGCCGAAAGCTATGCCGAGGTGAAGAACGGTCAGGTGTGGCTGATCAACGCCAATATCCCCGAATACAGCCACGGCAATCGCCTGAACCACGAACCGCGCCGCCCGCGCAAACTGTTGCTGCACGAACGCGAAATTGAAAAGCTGTTCGGTGCGGTCGAACGCAAGGGCATGACGCTGGTGCCGCTGTCGGTTTACTTCAACAGTACCGGGCGGGCCAAGGTCGAACTCGCTCTCGCCAAGGGCAAGCAGAACCACGACAAGCGCGCCACGACCAAGGAGCGTGACTGGAAGCGCGACAAGGCGCGGCTGATGCGCGAGAAGGGCTGAAAAAATCCGGTCGCGGACGGATTCACCTACTGGTCAGAAACGTCCTGTTACCCATATTGCGCTATATGGTGCCCTTCATGAACCCTGCCGATTCAACCACTGGGATAGCTGCGAAGGACCGCAGGGAGGGCGGGTGCCCGTGAAGCCTTCCGATCCCGATCGGCCCGATACGCCAAAGCGCTCCAAAACGTGGGCGATGGACATGCTGCGCAAGTACATGCCCTCGCGCGAGGAGATGGCGCGCAACAAGTATCTGGCTCCGATCGCGCACCGGTTCCTGTCGCCCGAATTGTGGCGATTTACCCGCCGTTCGGTGCCGCGCGGGGTGGCGCTGGGACTGTTTGCCGCATTCATCATCCCGCTCGGGCAGGTTTTCCTCGCCGCATTTCTTGCCCTTCCTTCGCGGGCGAATGTTCCGGTCGCCGCGCTCGTGACCTTCGTCACAAATCCCTTCACCTTGCCGTTCTGGCTGGTGGTGGCAAACAAGGTTGGCAATTTCACCTTGCGGATCGATGCCGATGGCCCGGCTTTGGCTTCCACCGCGCTCGAAACAGGGGCGTGGAGTGCGGTTGCCGATTTTTTCCAGATGGCCGGAGCCACCGCGTTCGGATTTGCTGTGATGGCGGTTATTGCCCCGGCAGTCGGATATCTTGTCGCTGGCTGGATCTGGCGCGCTGTGGTGGCCCGTAAACGGGCCAAACGGTTGAAGGTGATGGAGGCCCGGCTCGACCAGCGGCTTGGCTCACACTAGGAACGGGCAGCCCGCTCGCCATGAGGGCGGGCATAAACGCAGCAACAGGAACACGCCGCTTGTCCAAGCCGAACAGCCGAGGTCAGAAACGCACCGCCGCCGCGATCGAAGAGCCGACCGCGGAAGTGGCGCATACCCCGTCATCATGGCTGCTGATGGTTCTGGCTGCGGCGCTGCTCTTCAGCACCGGCCTGCTGTATCTCGCCACGGCGAGCTGGCTGGTGGCGCTGGTGTTTGCGCTGGCAGTCGGCGTTCTGCTGGGCGGCGTGGTAATCATGGACAGGCTGCGCGCCGCTCCGGCTGAAAACCAGATTGCCTCGCCCGACTGGACGGTCACCGTCGCCGCGATCGAGCGCAGCGGAGAAGCCGTTGCCATCACCGATCGCGCCAACCGGATGGTGTGCGCCAACAGTCTGTTCGTCGAAAACTTCGGCGCTACCGCAGCGCCGCCCGCGCTGCCGTTCGACCGCGAGGCGCTGGAGGCACTGACCCGGCTGGCGCGCGACGCGTGGCGCGACGGGGCAGGGACGCTCGAATCGCTGCCAGCGCCCGACGGTGAGAGCGACTGGCAGGTATCCGCCACCCGCGCCGGACGCGGGGAAGATCATCTCGTCTGGCGGCTGCGCCAGCTTCCGCGCTCCAGCAGTGTGAGCCTCGGGGCGCTCGACCTGTCCGGACCCTTCGGCATGATGCTCAGCCGTGCCGGGATCGAGACCGCGATCACCACCGCCGACGGGGTGATCCGCATGGTCAGTTCCGGTTTCGCCGAACGTGCTGCGGGCGATGACAGCGCAACACTGGCCGGACAGGATTTCGTCAGCTTCCTGCGCACCGACGAACGCGACCGCATCTTCTTCGCCCGTGAGGGCAGGGGGGGGACGCCGCAGACGCTGGTCGACATTCCGCTGATCGATCCGGCGACGCAAGAGCGGCCTGCGGGGCCCGACGAAGCGACGTCGCTGATGCTGCTGATCGACAGCGGCGTCGGAATCGGCAGTGGCTGGGACGGGGCGGCGCAGGCCGGGGTGGCGCAGCTCGATGCGCTGCTTGGGCAGTTGCCGCTGGGCCTTGCCATGACCGACCGTGACGGGCGCTTCCTGTTCGGCAACGAGGCGTTCCTTCGCGCGGTCGATCGCGAAGGGCGGGGCCTTCCCTCCTTCCCGACCGATCTGGTGGTGCGCGAAGACAAGGCCGCGCTGTCCGATGCGGTGCGCCGCCATGGGCGCGGACCGGCGACCAGTGGCGATGTGGCGGTGCGACTGGTCAACAGCCCGGAAGAGCCGGTCTCGCTCGGGCTGGCTGGAGTGCGCGGGCTGGGCGAGGGCGCAGTGCTGCTGAGCCTTGCGGATTCGAGCCAGGAAAACCAGCTGCGCCGACAGGTCGCGCAAGCCACCAAGATGCAGGCGGTGGGCCAGCTTGCCGGAGGGGTCGCGCATGATTTCAACAATGTGCTGACCGCGATCATCGGCACCTGCGATCTGATGCTGCTGCGCCATATTCCAGGCGACAGCGACTACGACGACATTCAGCAAATTCGCGCCAATTCCAACCGCGCTGCCGCGCTCACCCGACAACTGCTGGCATTCTCGCGCCAGCAGACCTTGCGGCCCGAGGTGATCCAGCTGCCCGATGTCATCAGTGAGGTCAGCCCGCTGATCAAGCGGCTGCTCGGCGAAAAGATCACCTATTACGTCCAGCATGATCGCAATCTGGGGCCGGTGCGGGCCGATCCGCAGCAGATGGAACAGGTGATCATGAACCTGGCGGTGAACGCCCGCGACGCGATCCAGGGGAACGGGGGCCAGCCCCGCGGGAACGGTACCGGGCGGATATCGCTGTTCACGCGCCACTTGCACGCGACCGAGGTGGTGCAACTGGGCTCCGAAGTGCTGCCTGCCGCCGACTACACCGTGCTGATCGTGCAGGATACCGGCGGCGGCATTCCCCCGCATGTGCTGCCCAAGCTGTTCGAACCGTTCTTCACTACCAAGGAACAGGGCAAAGGCACCGGCCTCGGCCTGTCGACCGCCTACGGGATCGTCAAGCAATCGGGTGGGTTCATCTTTGCTGACAACGTCACCGACAAGGAAGGCCGCCCCACAGGCGCGCGCTTCACCGTCTATTTTCCCGTCCATCGCGGCGAGGCGCCGAAGAAGCGCGAGGCCAAGACGCAGCTCATCTCCTCCGAATGGTCGGCGGGCGGCAAGGTGCTGCTGGTGGAAGATGAGGACATGGTACGCGCGGTGGCCGAACGCGCACTGGCGCGGGCGGGCTATGATGTTACTGCTTGCGCCAGTGGCGAGGAAGGGCTCGCCGCGATCGCCGATCCGGCTGCCGGTTTCGATATCGTCGTCAGCGATGTGGTGATGCCCGGCATGGACGGCCCGGCCATGGTGCGCGCAATCCGCGCGAGGCTGCCGCAGATGCCGGTGCTGTTCATGTCCGGCTATGCCGAGGAACAGCTGCGCCGCGACATCGATATTCAGGATATGCACTTCATCGCCAAGCCGTTCAGCGTGGCGTCGATCGGCGACAAGGTGGGGGCCGTGCTGCGACACGCACGCTCCGAACAGGCAGAGGCCGAAGCGACAGCCAAGTGATCGGCGGCAAGCACTTGCGGGTGTTGTAGGAAATTATTTTCGTTCCCCACTTGTTCTATTGGAACAAACGCGATACACCGATGTCCAAGAACGATCGTCGAAAACCGGCGATCGCCTCTAGGCAAGCGAAGGAGCGCGTGCGATGGCTACGTCATTGAAGCTGGTACAGAAGGAAAAAGACGTGGACCGTCAAAAGGCGCTCGAAGCCGCTCTTGCCCAGATTGATCGTGCCTTCGGCAAGGGTTCGGCGATGAAGCTCGGCTCGAAGGAAACCATGCAGGTCGAATCCATTTCGACCGGGTCGCTCGGGCTCGATATCGCGCTCGGCATCGGCGGGTTGCCCAAGGGGCGCGTAATCGAGGTCTATGGGCCGGAAAGCTCGGGCAAGACGACGCTGGCCCTGCATGTAATTGCAGAGGCGCAGAAATCGGGCGGTACCGCGGCTTTCGTCGATGCCGAACACGCGCTCGATCCGGTCTATGCCAAGAAGCTCGGCGTCGACATCGACGAGCTGATCGTCTCGCAGCCGGATACCGGCGAACAGGCGCTCGAGATTGTCGATACGCTGGTGCGTTCCAACGCGATCGATGTGCTGGTGGTCGATTCGGTTGCGGCGCTTGTGCCGCGTGCTGAAATCGAGGGCGAAATGGGCGATTCGCATGTCGGCCTTCAGGCCCGCCTCATGAGCCAGAGCCTGCGGAAGCTGACCGGCTCGATCAACCGTTCGAAATGCATGGTGATCTTCATCAACCAGCTGCGCATGAAGATCGGAGTGATGTACGGCAATCCGGAAACCACCACCGGCGGCAATGCGCTCAAGTTCTACGCCTCGGTCCGGCTCGATATCCGCCGCACCGGACAGATCAAGGACCGCGACGAGATCACCGGCAACGCCACCCGCGTAAAGGTCGTCAAGAACAAGGTCGCCCCGCCGTTCAAGCAGGTCGAATTCGACATCATGTACGGCGAAGGCATCTCCAAGATCGGCGAGATCATCGATCTCGGCGTGAAGGCGGGCCTGGTGGAAAAGTCGGGTAGCTGGTTCTCCTATGACAGCATCCGCATCGGTCAGGGGCGTGAAAACGCCAAGACCTATCTCAAAGAGAACCCGGAAGTTTGCGACCGGTTGGAAGCTGCGATCCGCAGCCGGACCGACAAGGTCGCCGAGGAGATGATGACGGGGCCGGACGCGGACTCCGAAGACTGATCCTCAAGCGGGCGTGCCGGGAGTGTTATGCTCCCGGTATCTCCAAGCGTCCGGAAAACCGGAAAACCGGCGCAGACCTCCCCGCAGGTCTGGCGCCGGTTTTTCGTTGGGCGCGCTCATCCTGCCGCTGCCATCATCGCGAACCCGTCAATTGTGGATCGAAGGCAACACTTCTTGCGCCCGGTGCCGTCTTCCTAAAGCGCGCCGCATTGCCTAAATCGCGCGCAGTGCCTAACTGCACAACCATGAGCTCTACCAACGAAATCCGCCGGTCCTTCCTCGACTATTTCGGCAAGGCCGGGCACGCTGTGACACCGAGCGCCGCGCTTGTGCCTTACAATGATCCGACGTTGATGTTCGTCAACGCGGGCATGGTGCCGTTCAAGAACGTGTTCACCGGCCTGGAAACTCCGCCAGCGCAGCGCGCTACGTCCTCGCAGAAATGCGTGCGCGCCGGGGGAAAGCACAATGATCTCGACAACGTCGGCTACACCGCCCGGCACCACACCTTCTTCGAGATGCTCGGCAACTTCTCGTTCGGTGACTATTTCAAGGAACAGGCGATCGAACACGCCTGGACCTTGCTGACCCGCGAATGGGGGCTGCCCAAGGACAGGCTCACCGTCACGGTCTACCACACCGATGATGAGGCCCATGCGCTGTGGAAGCGCATTGCCAGCCTGCCCGACGAACGCATCATCCGTATCGCCACCAGCGACAACTTCTGGTCGATGGGTGACACCGGCCCGTGCGGCCCGTGTTCGGAAATCTTCTACGATCACGGCGATCACATTTTCGGCGGCCCTCCCGGCAGCCCTGACGAAGATGGGGACCGTTTCGTCGAGATCTGGAACCTCGTGTTCATGCAGTACGAGAGCCAGGCCGATGGCACTCGCCGCGATTTGCCCAAGCCGTCTATCGACACCGGCATGGGCATCGAACGCGTCGCCGCCGTGCTTCAGGGCGTGCACGACAATTATGACACCGACACCTTCAAGGCGCTGATCGCTGCTTCGGAAAACCTCACCAGTGTGGCGGCGCAAGGCGACCACGCCGCGTCGCACCGGGTTATTGCCGATCACCTGCGCTCAACCAGCTTTCTTATGGCCGACGGGGTGCTGCCGTCCAACGAGGGTCGCGGTTATGTGCTGCGCCGGATCATGCGCCGCGCCATGCGCCATGCGCATCTGCTGGGCAGCACCGAACCGCTGATGCATCGGCTCGTCCCCAGTCTGGTTGCCGAAATGGGTCAAGCTTACCCGGAACTTGCCCGCGGACAAGCATTGATCGAGGAGGTGCTCGAACGCGAGGAGACCCAGTTCCGCCGCACGCTCGACAAGGGGCTGAAGCTGCTCGATGAAGCAACCGGCACCATGGCGTCTGGCGGAGAGCTCGACGGCGAGATCGCCTTCCGCCTCTACGACACCTACGGCTTCCCCTATGATCTGACCGAAGACGCCCTGCGTGCGCGCGACATCGGGGTCGACCGTGCAGGGTTCGATGCGGCCATGGCGCGCCAGAAGGCAGCGGCGCGCGCGGCATGGAAAGGCTCGGGCGAAGCGGCCTCGGGAGAGGTCTGGTTCGACATCGCCGAACGCGAAGGCGCGAGCGAGTTTACCGGCTACGCCTCTACCGGGGGCGAGGGCAGGGTGGTGGCCATCGTCAAGGGCGGAGCCGAAGTGGCGCAAGCCGCAGCTGGCGATGAAGTGGTGGTGCTCACCAACCAGACTCCGTTCTATGGCGAAAGCGGCGGTCAGGCCGGCGATAGCGGCACCATGGCCAGCACTGGCGGGTTGCAGGCGACAGTCACTGACACCTCCAAGCCGCTGGGCCGCCTGCACGCGCACCACGTCCGCGTCGACGAGGGCCAGGTCGCGGTCGGCGACACGGTCGAACTCAAGGTCGATGCCGAGCGGCGCGACCGCGTGCGCGCGAACCATTCCGCCACGCACCTCGTCCACGCCGCTTTGCGCGGTCGTCTTGGCGAACATGTGACGCAGCGCGGTTCGCTGGTGGCAGAAGATCGCCTACGATTCGATTTCTCGCACCCGGCCCCGCTGACTCCGGAAGACATCGCCGCCATCGAAGCCGAGGTGAACGCCGAAATTCGCGCCAACGAGGAGGTGGGTACGCGCCTGATGAGCCCCGATGATGCCGTTGAGGCAGGTGCGCTGGCGCTGTTCGGCGAGAAATACGGTGACGAAGTGCGCGTGCTGTCGATGGGCCGTTCGGGCACCGGCGGGCGCCATTACTCGGTCGAACTGTGCGGCGGTACACACGTGCGCGCCACCGGCGACATCGGCGTGTTCCGGATCATCTCCGAAAGCGCGGTGTCTTCGGGCGTCCGCCGGATCGAGGCGCTGACCGGCGAGGCGGCGCGGCAATGGCTGGTGGCACGCGAAGATGCGCTGAAGGCAGCCGCTGGCGTGATCCGTGCTACCCCGGAAGAAGTACCCGTGAGGATTGCAGCGCTTATGGACGAGCGCAAGCGACTGGAAAAGGAACTGGCTGAGGCGAAGAAGGCGCTGGCGCTTGGCGGCGGCGGATCGACTGGCGGGGCGGCTGCTCCGACGGATGAAACCGTCGCAGGCGTCACGTTCAGCGGTCAGGTGCTCGAAGGGCTGGACCCGAAGGAACTGCGTCCGCTGCTCGATGCGGCCAAGCAGCGCATGGGATCGGGCGTGGCAGCGGTGATAGCGGTGAACGACGGCAAGGCCAGCATAGCGGCGGCGGTGACCGACGATCTGACGGGCCGCTTCAGCGCAGTCGATCTCGTGCGCGCCGGCGTGGAAGCGCTCGGCGGGAAGGGCGGCGGCGGGCGGCCGGACATGGCGCAGGGCGGCGGTCCGGACGGCACAAAGGCCGCCGAGGCGCTTTCGGCGGTCAAGGCGGCGCTGGCGGCTCAGCCCGCCTTGTAGATAACACCCTCAGTTGCCAGGCGTGCGCTTGGTCTGCGGGTCGCTGCCATGCGAGACGTCATAGCCCTCGGTATCACCCGGACTGCCGCGGCGATCAGTGGGGGCCTTGTCCTTGAGCGGGCCTTTCACGTTCTGCGGCTTGAACTTCTCGTCATTGGGGGTCGGCTTCGCCGGGTCGTTGTTGTCGCTCATTTTTGCTCTCCTTGCGGTACCAATGCGGCGGAGAGGAAAATGTTCGGTCCGGTGCGACGGATTGCCTTGGGCTATCGGTCGACGCTGGTCCGATGGCGCCGTTCAGGCTTCGGCGTTGGTTGTGCGCAACTTGGGCTTTTCGGTAAGCCCGCCTTCGCGTTCCAGCTGCTCGCGGAATTCGTCGCGCTTGGCGTGAATTGATGCGATCACCGGCCCCATTGCGATGCCGATATCGACCAGCACGGCCTCCGATAGCTGAAGCGAGCTTTCCAGCGTTTCCGGCACGGCATGGCTGGCCCCGGCGCGGTAGAGCGCGGCGGCATGGTCAGTATCGCGCGCACGGGCGACGATCAGAAGATCGGGATAGGTGCTGCGCAGTTTGGCAACGAGACGCTGGGCGAGCACGGGCTCGTCCATCGTCAGCACCACCGCCGGCGCGGTTTCGACGCCCAGGCGGGTGAGCGAATCGCCGCGTCCCGCATCACCGAACACGGCGCGGTAGCCGTCTCGCTGGGCACGTTCGATCAGGTCCGGATCGGAATCGAGCAAGACATGCGGCTGCCCGTGGGTCCGCAGCATGTCGGCGACCAATCGCCCCACGCGGCCGCAGCCGACGATGATGGTGCGGTCCTCGTTATCGTCCTCATCGGGAAGCTCGGGCGCGCCGTCGACCCGCCGCGCAATTATGCGGCCCAGCTTGGCCAGTAGCGGCGTTACAGTCAGGCCGATGGCGGTCACCGTCTGCCAGAATTGCGCGGTCTCGAAATCGACCACCATGGCGGCGGTCGCAGCGGCCAGCACGATCAACGTGGTCTCGCTGGGGCTCGCCATCATCACGCCGGTTTCGGTCGCGGTGCTGCGGCGCGCGCCCATCAGCCGCAGCAGAACGCCGGTGACGAAAGCCTTGAACACCAGCACGCCGACCACTGCGAGCGCGATCGAAGTGATGTCCGCGCTGATCGCCATCAGGTCGATGCTCATGCCGATAGTGATCAGGAATACGCCGAGGGCGAGGCCCTTGAACGGCTCCATGATCATCTCGACTTCGGTGTGATATTCGGTTTCCGCGATCAGCAGCCCGGCGATCAGCGCGCCGACGATTGGAGACAGACCCACCAATGCGGTGGCGAGGCTCGCGCCGATAACGACCAGCAGCGAGGCGGCAAGGAACAGTTCGGGGCTTTTGGTGCGGGCGGCCTGCGAGAACAGGCGGGGCAGGGCAAAGCGGCCCGCCACCAGCAGCACCGCGATCACCAGACCGCCCTGCCACAGGGTTTCGGCGAGTCCGCCCCAGCCGTCGTTCTGCGCCGCCGGGGCGAGCGCGCCGAGGATGAAGATGATCGGCACGATCATGATGTCCTCGAACAGCAGCATCGATAGCGCCGCGCGGCCCACTGGTGTGCGAGTGCCCGAAATCGGCAGCACAATGGCGGTCGACGAGAATGCCAGCGCGAAGCCGAGCGCTATTGCTGCAGTCCACCCGAGCATGCCGGTAAGGCCCAGAAAAGCGGCTAGCGACGAGCCGATGATCAGCAGTTCGAGCGCGCCCAGGCCGAACACCAGCCGGCGCATTTGCCACAGGCGGTTGAACGACAGCTCCAGTCCGATCGCGAAGAGCAGCAGGACGATGCCGAAATCGGCGAAGGGAACTAGCACCTCCGGATCGTCGATGGTGATGTGGGTGAGCCAGGGTATTCGCTCGACCAGCGAGCCGAGCCCATAGGGGCCGACCAGCACGCCGATCAGGATGAAGCCGATGATCGGGGTGATGCGAAAACGGGCGAAGACCGGGATCACGATCCCCGCCGCGCCCAAGATCACCAGCGCGTCGGACAAAATTGGAGAGAGAGTAAGTTCGCCGGCCACGCTTAAGGCTTAGCGTGGCGGTAAAGTCGTGTCACCCACCACCTGCAGAAGGCGGCCCAAGCGGACGCGACACGCCGGTTTCGCGCTCTTCGCCCAGCGGGTCCTTGATGTTGCCGACCCGCCTGTCCCATTCGATCCGATAGAGATCGAAGCGCCGATCAGCCAGGTTCATGACTGTGCCCTCGGCCCGCGCCCAACTGAGGTCGGCAAGGTTGACGTCGCTGATTGTCAGCGTTTCGACATTCTCCGATGCCTCGGCCGCGATCCCGTCGCGCGCGAAGGGGAAATCGCACGGCGTGAGAATGCAGCTTTGCGCGTATTGGATGTCCATGTTTGCGACATTGGGCAGGTTGCCGACATTGCCGCTCATTACGACAAAGCATTGGTTCTCGATCGCGCGAGCCTGCGAGCAATAGCGCACCCGCATATAGCCCTGCCGGCTGTCGGTGCAGAACGGCACAAAGATAATCCGCGCGCCTTCGTCCACCAAACGCCGGGCGAGTTCGGGAAATTCGCTATCGTAACAGATCAGCACGCCAATCGGCCCGCAATCGGTCGGGATCGCGTCAATGGAATCGCCGCCCTTGATGTTCCACCAGTAGGCTTCGTTGGGGGTGGGGTGGATCTTTTCCTGCGCGTGGATCGATCCGTCGCGCAGGCAGACATAGGCGACATTGTGGATGTCACCGTCGGCCATGCGGGTGGGGTGCGAACCCCCGATGATGTTGATGTTGAAGGCGAGCGCCATCTCAGACAGGCGCTGACGAATGCGCGGGGTGTAATCGCTGAGCGTTTCAATCGCTTCAAGCGGTGTTAGTTCGCGGTCTTCTGCCGACAGCAGCATGACCGTGAACATTTCCGGAAAGACAATGAAGTCGGCCTCGTAATCGGCGGCGACATCGACGAAATATTCGATCTGCTTCATGAATTCATCGAAGCCGGATACCGCCCGCGATTGCAGCTGGCAGGTGGCGATACGCACGCTTTCGACGTCGCGCGGCAGGCGGTGTTTGGGCGGCGCGTCGCTGTCTACATAGGGATTGCGCCAGATCATCCGCACCGCGTTGCCGCGGCTCGCCTTGTCCTCGGGCAAGTATTTCGGAAGTATTCCGTCCGGCTCGAAACCGTTGGCGAGCTGGAACCGCAGCACCGGATCGTGAATCCTGCTTTCGATCACGAGTTCCAGATATTCCTGGGGCGTATCGGCCCGGTTGCTCTTGCGGCGCTTGGCGCGGGCATAACCGGGCATCCGCCCGCCGAAAACAATGCCGGTCAGGTCGAGCCGTTCGGCCAGTGTACGGCGTTCTTCATACAGCCGTCGGCCCAGCCGGGTGCCGCGCACCGCCGGATCCACGCATAATTCATAGCCGTAAAGCCAGTCCCCAGTCGGATCGTGGCGGCTGCCGAAGCCATTACCGGTGACCTCGTCCCAAGTGTGATCGGACAGCGCCAGCCGTTCGTCCAACCGCATCGACGCGCAGTAACCAACCACTGTGCCATCGAACATGGCGACAAAGCAGCCTTCGGGATAGTTATTGATCTGTCCGCGAATTTCGCCTTGGGTGTAGGCAGGCAGATCGTCATAGGCGCGGCGGACAAGTTCACCGATCGCGCGCACGTCCTTGAGCTTGGCCTGACGTATTTCCAGCCGCGCTTTCGATCTGCTTGCCAAAATTCCTCCTAAAGCCAGGACTTAAGCCCAGTTTGCCATTTCTTTTTCGAGATTCTGGACGATGGTCTCGAAGAATTGTTCGGTGGTCTGCCAATCCTGACCAGGGCCGATCAGCAGCGCCAGATCCTTGGTCATGTGGCCGTTTTCGACCGTCTGGATGCACACCCGCTCAAGCATTTCGGCAAACTTCACCACGTCGGGCGTGTTGTCGAAGCGGCCACGATACATCAACCCGCGCGTCCATGCGAAGATCGAGGCGATCGGGTTGGTCGATGTCGATTTGCCCTGCTGATGCTGGCGGTAATGGCGGGTGACGGTGCCGTGCGCGGCTTCGGCTTCCACGGTCTTGCCATCCGGGCTGAGCAGCACCGAAGTCATCAGGCCGAGCGAGCCGAACCCTTGGGCCACGGTATCCGACTGCACATCGCCATCGTAGTTCTTGCACGCCCACACGAACTTGCCCGACCACTTGAGTGCGGATGCGACCATGTCGTCGATCAGGCGGTGTTCGTAGACCATGTTCTTGGCCTTGAACTTCTCGGCGAAGCCTTCGTTGTCGAACACTTCCTGGAACAGATCCTTGAAGCGCCCGTCATAGGCTTTCATGATGGTGTTCTTGGTCGACAGGTACACCGGCCAGCCGAGGTTGAGGCCATAGTTGAAGCTGGCGCGGGCAAAGTCGCGGATCGAATCGTCGAGGTTGTACATCGCCATCGCCACACCGGCGCTGGGGAAATCGAACACGTCGAGATCGATCTTGGTGCCGTCCTCGCCGTCGAACACCAGGCGCAGCTTGCCGGGGCCGGGGATCAGGGTGTCGGTTGCCTTGTACTGGTCGCCGAAGGCATGGCGGCCGACCACGATCGGATCGGTCCAGCCCGGTACCAGGCGCGGCACGTTGTCGATCACGATCGGTTCGCGGAACACCACGCCGCCCAGAATGTTGCGGATCGTGCCGTTGGGCGACTTCCACATCTTCTTGAGGCTGAATTCCTCGACCCGCTGTTCATCCGGAGTGATCGTCGCGCACTTCACGCCGACGCCGTGTTCCTTGATCGCGTTGGCCGAATCGATCGTGACCTGATCGTCGGTCGCATCGCGATGTTCGATCGACAGGTCGTAATAACGCAGGTCAATGTCGAGATAGGGCAGGATCAGCCTTTCGCGAATCCACTGCCAAATGATCCTGGTCATTTCGTCGCCGTCAAGCTCGACGACCGGGTTTGCGACTTTGATTTTCTGCATGGCTATTAGGCCCCATTCTCATCGCCCGTCCGCGGGCTGTCTGTGAGTGAACAGGATGTCGTGAAAGATCCCGCGCGGGCTTTAGCAGGGCTTGGCGCGCTTGCAAGCCGGGTCCCCTGCAAGTGATTTGCAAAATCCGCAGCGTCTGGTGGCCTGCACGGCAGGTCGTGCCGGTGCGCCGATCAGGCGACGCCGCGTGATGCGGGCGAGGCAGCAGAATCTTGGCCGTCCGAAGCGGATTCGGCGCTTGCCGCCCGCAACAGGTCGGCCATGCCGGGAACGGTGATGCTGCGATCGCCGCCGAAATCCTCGCGCACCACGATCAAGCCGCCGCGTTCGAGGTGATCGAGCAAGCGGCGCACGCGGCTGGGCGACGAACTGCCGTAGAGCCGGGCCAGTTCGCCTTCATCGGGCATCGGCGCGTCGCGCGCTGCTGCCACCAGAATGGCGAGATAGGGGGCGAGGACATCGTCATCCACCGCGCCCGCCATGGCTTCGATCTGTGCGCGTGCCGGTGCGGCCAGACGTTCGACCCCCGCGACCTCGAAGGCGAACAGGCGGCGGAAGCGGGCAAGGTCGACATGCGCGCTGGCAACGCCTTGCTGGCGGCAGCGAATCGCGAAATCGCGGAACAGCGCCGTGGCCGGGCGGAATGTGGAGCCATCGCTGGCAGCGATTTCGCGCACAATGTCGGCTATGCCGGGTGCGCTCTCATCGTCACTGCTAGCGGGGCTGACGGCACGCAGCCGGGGCGGGGGCGCATCCGGTGCTTGCGGTTTGTTAGTATCGGCTTCGGCTTGGCTGACCATCGGTGTCAGCGGCGGCTTTGCCTCAGGCACAGGCAGCGTCGGCACCGATTTCAAAGCCTGCTCCAGATCGGCCGCCGGTCGGGGCGGCGGCGCAGGCGCTTTGCGTGCCGACTGATCGCTTGCCGCTTCGGCGAGCCGATCATTGAGCAGCGCCTCCATTTCCTCGCCAGGCGCATCGGGCAGAGGCAGCAGTACCTGGGCGGCATTTTTTCCCGCAGTGCGAACCGGGCCGATCTGCACGGCCACCGGGCGTCGGCTGATAGCGGGGCCAAGGCCGAGGAATTGCCCGCGCTGCAAATCGCGAATGCGCTCCGCCTGCCGCCGGTCCATGCCGAGCAGATCGGCGGCGCGCTGCATGTCGATATCGAGAAACGTTCGGCCCATCAGGAAGTTCGAAGCTTCCGCTGCAACGTTCTTGGCCAGTTTGGCCAGCCGCTGGGTGGCGACGATCCCGGCCAGCCCGCGCTTGCGCCCGCGGCACATCAGGTTGGTCATCGCCGACAGCGTCATGCGGCGGGTATCGTCGTT
The DNA here is from genome assembly GCF_040148725.1 of Erythrobacter sp. NFXS35. Classification (NCBI taxonomy): domain Bacteria; kingdom Pseudomonadati; phylum Pseudomonadota; class Alphaproteobacteria; order Sphingomonadales; family Erythrobacteraceae; genus Erythrobacter; species Erythrobacter sp. NFXS35. The sequence continues at coordinate 117,067 of NZ_JAGDEB010000001.1, forward strand.
CATTTCCCCGGCGGCGGCGGGCGCGAACATCTGCGCCTCGTCCACGACTACCAGCGCCGGAAACCAATGTTCGCGCGGGGCGTCGAACAGCGCGGTGAGGAACAGCGCGGCGCAGCGAATCTGCTGTTCCACCTCCAACTCCTCCAACGCCAGAACCACCGAGGCGCGGTGCTGCCGTACGCGGCCCGCCAGCGCCTCGATCTCCCGCGGGGAATAGGCGGCGGCGTCGATCACGACATGGCCGTAATGATCCGCCAGTGTCACGAAATCGCCTTCGGGGTCGATCACCACCTGCTGCACCAGCCCCGCGCATTCCTCCAGCAGACGGCGCAGCAAGTGCGACTTGCCCGATCCGGAATTGCCCTGCACCAGCAGACGCGTGGCGAGCAGCTCTTCAAGATCGATGAAGATGCTTTGCCCGGCATTGTCCCGGCCCATGTCGATTGCTGCGCTCACCCATCGGGCTTAGGCACACCGAGCGCAGGCGGGAAGGCGGCCCGACCAGTTTTCCAGTGATAAGGGCCAAACTGGCGCGCTAATCGCCACTTGGCGATGGGCAAAGAAAAACCCCGCCAACTCCATGGAGTTGCGGGGCTTTTGCGATGGTGGGCGTAGCAAGGATTGAACTTGCGACCCCTACGATGTCAACATAGTGCTCTACCACTGAGCTATACGCCCGCACCATCGGAAGCGGCGCCTCTTGTCGAAGCGGAGGCGGCCATTACCGCAGCACCGATCAGGGTGCAAGTGATTCGGGCAGGCTTAACCGGCCTCCTCGAATGCCCGCTCCACTTCCAGCACCAGATCGCGCAGGTGGAACGGTTTGGATAGCACTCGTGCGCTCGGCTGTTCGCGGCTCGCCCGTAACGATACCGCGGCAAAGCCGGTGATGAACATCACTTTGGTGTGCGGAGATATTTCGGCGCAGCGCTGCGCCAGTTCGATGCCGTCCATTTCGGGCATGACGATGTCGGACAGCAGCAGATCGAAGTCGCCGGTTTCGAGCAGGGGAATGGCCTCGGTGCCGCGATCGACCGCACTCACACGGTAACCGGCATTGGTCAGCGCGCGTTCGAGATAGGTGCGCATCGCCTCTTCATCTTCGGCGAGCAGGATGTGCGGGGCATTGGTTCCGGTCATGAACGGCAACTAACATGGCCGGCTTAAGAAATCTTTGTCCGCAGCTGCGAAACACCGGTGGAGGGCACCGGTGTGCGGCATCAGGCTTTGACAGACAGACGCAAAAGCTTCAGCACATTTGCCCAGATGCCTCTCTCACCGCCCGGTACCCACGAACCTGCCGCCTTTCCGCAAGGCGACGAACTACGCGTGAGCGGAGGGCGGGTGCCGGGACTGGACGATGTTCCGGCGTATAGTTTCGTCGTGCCACGACGGATGCGCCTGCCCGTGCTGGTGGCCGTGCCGCACGCGGGCCGTGCCTATCCACCGCAGGTGACAGCCCGGATGCGCGATCCGCTGGCAGCGCAATTGCGGCTGGAGGATCGCTTTGTCGACCGGCTCGGCATCGCAATCGCCAAAGCCACCGGGGCGGGCCTGCTGATCGCGCATGCGCCCCGCGCGCTGCTCGATCTGAACCGGGCCGAGGACGACATTGATTGGGACATGGTCGAAGGCGGACGACCCGAAAATCTGTCGCCGCAGTCGCAGAGCGGACCTGCCTGCAATCGCCGCGCGCGCAGCGGGCTGGGACTGGTGCCGCGGCGCCTGCCGGGCTCGGGCGAGATCTGGCGCGGGCGGATTGCGCGCACTGAGCTGACAGCGCGAATAGCCGGGATTCACCGCGCCTATCACGCCTTTCTTGCCGGCGAACTCGCCCGGATTCGTGCCGATTGGGGCGCAGCTTTGCTGATCGATCTGCACTCGATGCCTCCGCTGCGCGCCGCCGAGGGCGAGGACGAAGCGCCGCAGATCGTTCTGGGCGACAGGTTCGGAATCACCTGCCATCACGGGCTGATGGCCAGCGCACTGCGTCATTTCGAAGCGCGGGGGTGCGCCGCCGCGCAAAACCGGCCCTATTCGGGCGGCTATGTGCTTGATCGTCACGGTTCTCCCCAGACCGGAGTCCACGCGATGCAGGTTGAGGTGTGCCGCACGACCTATCTTGACCACCGCTTGGCCGAGCCGGGCGCCGGGTTGGCATCGATGGCGAGCCTGCTTGCATCGCTGGTGCGGGAAACCGGGGCAGAGACCTCTTTGCTCGGCGGAGGCAGTGACCTGTTGCAGGCGGCCGAATAGCCGCCGGAGCAGGGCACAACGAACCACCCCGATGCATGAGGGGGGATTGCACGGGGTGGTCAAGGTTCAGGGGATTGCGCTTTTTAGCGCCTCGTCGGCGGACGCATGAGGGAGAACGCCGCCGACAACCCCGAAATAGGAAACGGGCGGCCCGTTTCAACCGGTGCCGCCCGTCATCCCTAAATCATGCGATGCAAGCTTGCCGCAGTGCGACGAGCCGTGCGCTCAGTTAAGCGCGCCCTGCGGTGCCGTCTGCGACACCGGCACCTTGCCAAGCGCCATCTGCCGCTCGAACAGCGTCCGCATCAGGTTCAGCGAGAACAGGTGGGCGTGGATCAGGATCAGCATCCCGTTCTTGTTCAACGCATCCAGCGTTTCGATCGGCAGTTCGCGCAGCTTGGCTTCGTCCACCATGCGGAAGCCGCGATAGACGAACGGGGTGTCGGGCTTATCGTTGCGGGTGATCGCGATCTCGCCGTCCATCAGGATGTCGAGCTTGGCCAATTCGTCCATGAACGCCTTGGTGCGCTGACCGGCTTCTTCGAAACGGCGGCAGAATTCGAGCACGCCTTGCGTGTATTCGGTCGGCTCGGCCTTATCGTTGAAGAAGGCAATGCCTTCATCGCGCTTGCTGATGAAATCGACGGTCGGATCGAAGCAAAGCGAGAGATCGTCCGCATCCGGCCGCAGGCGGGCCAGCATGAACGGGTAACGCCGAACATAGGCCGGAACATAGACCTGGCTGGTCAGCTTGTTGTTTTCATCCATGAAGGTGTTCACGCCTTCATTCAGGCCGAACAGCGCGATCGGAAGCGGATTGTCGCCTGCGGTGAACACGATCGGGTAATTGCGCTGGGCATCGATGAATTCGTCGCTGGTCAGCGGAACCGCGTGGGTCTGGGCAAGGAACGCTGCACCCTCTGCCGTCCCGACCTTCCAATCGGAATGGTCGCGACTGTTGAGCGGAAGCAGGTCTTTGTAGAACAGCGGAAGTTGCGGTTGCGGCGCGCTGGCCATGGTTTCGTCTCCGGAAAAAATCAGTTGCGGGTGATCCCTGCGGCAGGCTCCCCCCGCCGGACGCGGCGCCTGTAGGCTTTTGCGGCTTCAGGTGCAAGCCGCAGGGGTAGACATCAACAGCTTGCCCGGGTTGAGCAGGCCCATCGGATCGAGCGCCTGCTTGACGCTGGTCATCATCGCCAGCGCCACCGGATCATGCAAGCGGGCAAGTTCCGCCACCTTCATCTGGCCGATCCCGTGTTCGGCACTGATCGAACCTCCCCATTCGCTCACCAGGTCATGAACCCGCGCGCTGACCGCCTTGCCTTGCGTTTCTTCCCATGTTCCGCGCGTGGCTCCGGCGGGCGCAAGGACATGAAAATGCACGTTACCGTCCCCCAGATGTCCGAAAGCGACGGCGCAGGTGCCGGGAAACTCCGCCTCGATCAGCGGGCTGGCAGCAAGGATGAATTCGGGCATCTTTTCCACGGGCACGGAGATATCGTGCTGCATAGCCGGGCCCAATGCGCGTTCAGCAGCCGAGATCGAATCCCGCAAGTGCCAGAAATCCTCGCCCTGACGGTCATTCGCGGCAATCACCGCGTCTGCGAATAGCCCCTCATCGAGCGCTGCGGCGAGGCTGATTTCGAGCCGTTCGCGCAAAGCGGCGCTGTCGTTGCTGGCGGAGACACATTCGATCAGCGCGTTCCATGCGTGCCGGTCGGTTAAGGGCGCGCGTGCGGACGGCTGGTGAGCCAGCACGCTGTCAAGGCAGTGGGCGGGCACCACTTCGAAGCCTTCGAGCGCCTCGCCCAGATCGAGCTCCACGCGGCGCAACAGGCTGCGTGCAGAAGTGATCGATGCAAGGCCCGCCCAAGCCGTCACCCGTCCGACGGGCGCGGGCAACAGCCTGAGCGTCACCGCGGTGACAATCCCCAAGGTGCCTTCGGAACCGATCAGCAACTGCTTCAGATCAAACCCGCGATTGTCCTTCTTGAGCGGAGTGAGGGCGTCGAACACCTCGCCGTTCGCTAGCACGGCTTCCAGCCCCAGCACCTGCGTACGCATTGTGCCGTGGCGCAGCACCTGCGTGCCGCCCGCATTGGTCGAAACCAGCCCGCCGATGGTGGCCGAGCCTTTGCCCCCGAGCGTCAGCGGGAACCGCATACCGGCTTCTTGCGCGGTGTCATGCAGATGCTGAAGGATGACGCCTGCCTCACATACGATCTGCCCGGCATCGGCGTCGAAGCTGCGAATCCGGTTCATTCGCCTGAGGCTCAGCAGCAGCGCATTGCCGGTTTCGTCTGGGGTGGCGCCGCCCGCCATCCCGCTATTGCCGCCTTGCGGGACAATCGGCACACGGTGCGCGGCACAAAGGCCGACTAGCTTGGCGACTTCCTGCGTGGTCGCGGGAGATGCCATTGCCAGCGCGCGCCCCGTGTAGCGCCCGCGCCAGTCGGTCAGCCATCCATCCATCCGTTCTGGATCGGTGGTGATCCCCCGCGGGCCGAGCAGCCTTGCCGCTTCATCGAGAAAAGTGCGGGCGTGAACGGTGGTCTGCATTGTTGCTCCCCTGCCACAGTCCATTGCAAATGCGCCAGCGGTTTTGCGCTTGGCTGTCGTCCAGTTAAGGCACGGTTCAATTGCCGCCGTTAGGGCAGACGGCGCTCGCTCCCGCCAGTTGCAGCACGATCCCGCCCTTCGAGGAGAGATTTTTCTAGCCATGCCCAGCCTGCTTGCCCTGACAGCGCCTGCAACGCTGCTGCTGCCGATGGCTGTGGGCGCGGTGCTGCCGGAGCACGGCGAATCTGCCGCTGGCCGGGAGCGTTGGTCCGCGCTGCAATGCGATGCTGTTGCACTGCAGGGCGAGCCGAAGGTCAACCCGCTCTCGACACTGCGCGCATCCCAGACCGCTCGCCAGGTGCGGATCGAACAGCGCGTGGTTGTAAGGATTGCGCCGCGGCAGTCAGCCGCACGTCAGAACATGCTGGCCGAGCTTCCCCAGCGCGCGATCGCTCCCCGGTTCGAGGAGGCGCGCAAAGAAAAGTGCGTGCCCCTCGATGGTATAGCGGGCGTGCAGACTGGCAGCGGCAACCGGCTGGTGCTGTTCCTGCGCGATCAGCGGATGATCTCGGTCAATCTTGAAAAGTCGTGCCGGGCGCGGGATTTCTATTCCGGGTTCTATGTTGAAAAGAACAAGGACGGCCGGCTTTGCGTCGACCGGGACAAGCTGCAATCACGCACCGGCGTCCGTTGCGAGGTCGAAGCCATGCGCCAACTGGTCGCAGCGGACGAGTGATGCACCGGTTCGCGATGGCTGCGTTTCCTTGACTTTCGCGGCGGATTGAGAGAAAGCCGCCGGGGCCGTGCGACGCTGTTTGCGCGCGTTGGCCAGCAATCACGGCAGCAACCCTGCCCGCTTACCCGGACACCACACACCGCATGACCTTCGCCGATCTCGGCCTTTCGCCCGAATTGCTCAAAGCCGTTGAGGACGCGGGCTATACAACGCCGACCGCCATTCAGGCGCAGGCGATACCCACCGTGCTGATGATGCGCGATCTGATCGGCATTGCCCAGACCGGCACTGGCAAGACCGCCAGCTTCGTGCTGCCGATGATCGATGTGATGGCGTCGGGCCGCCGCCGGGCATTGATGCCGCGCTCGCTTATCCTCGAACCGACGCGCGAATTGGCCGCGCAGGTGGCCGAGAATTTCGAGAAATACGGCAAGAACCATGATCTGAAAATGGCGCTGTTGATCGGCGGCGTGCAGATGGGCGACCAGTTGAAGGCGCTGTCCGACGGGGTTGACGTGCTGATCGCCACACCCGGACGCCTGATGGATCTGTTCGAGCGCGGCAAGATCATGCTCAACGGCTGCGAGCTGCTGGTGATCGACGAGGCCGACCGGATGCTCGACATGGGGTTCATCCCCGATATCGAGTTCATCTGCTCCAAGCTGCCCGAAACCCGTCAGACGATGCTTTTCTCGGCCACGATGCCGCCGCCGATCGAGAAGCTGTCGAAGAAGTTCCTGAACAATCCCAAGCGGATCGAAGTCAGCCGCGCCGCCTCGACCAATGCCGATATTACCGCCTTCAAGGTGCCGGTAAAGTCGCGGGCGAAGAAGGATACGTTGCGCTGGTTCCTGGAGAATGACCTGGTCGAGACCGCGATCATCTTTGCCAACCGCAAGACGACGGTGCGCGACCTGAACCAGAGCCTGACCAGGTTCGGCTTCCGCTCGAGCGAGATTCACGGTGACATGGACCAGTCGAGCCGGATCAAGGAGCTTGACCGTTTCAAGGCGGGCGAGGTCAATATCCTCGTCGCGTCGGACGTTGCCGCGCGCGGGCTGGACATCAAGGGCGTGAGCCACGTCTTCAATTACGATACCCCTTGGCACCCGGACGATTACGTCCACCGCATCGGCCGTACGGGCCGCGCCGGCGCCAAGGGGCGGGCGTTCACCTTCGTGTCCGAAGAAGACGCCGAAGCAATCGGCAATGTCGAGAAGTTGACAGGTAGCGCGATCAAGACCTTCGGCAAGGATGATGTCCGGGTCGACCTCTCCGCGGCGATCGCCAAGGCCGACGCCGCCGAAGCCGATGCGCCGACTGAAGAAGAAGCGCGTTCCCGGCGCCCTGAACGCAAGCCGCGCCGCGCCAGGGGCGCCCCGCGCGAAGAAAGCGCCGACGAAGTCCGGTCGCCGCGTGAAGAACGCGCCGAACCGACCGTGCGTGCCGCTCGGCCCCGCCGGGAAAAGGCCGGGCAAGGCACTGATCGGGTTGCTGCTGCACCCGCTGAACGCAAGCCGCGCCGCCGTGATAACGAGGACGAGGCGCCCGTGCCTCCCGGTGAATGGAACGGTCCGCGCCCGGCCTTCCTCGACAACGGCTTCGGCTGACCAGATTCTGTCCGGCGGCGTCCGGGCTTAACCTTTTCTTGGTGGTTGCGACGCTATTGCCGCCGCGTGCTGGAAAGCTTTCTCCAAGCGGCAATTGCCACCTTCAAGGGGCTGATCATCGTCGCCCCGTTCTTCGTGCTGCTTGCTTTGGTGCTGAAGAGACGGCGGGCTTTGGAGGGCCTGAAACGCGCTCGTCCGGAAATCGTCACCAATCTCGGGCTATTGCTGGTCAACGGAATGGTTGTTGTCCCGCTGGTTGCGGTTCCGCTGGCAGCATTCCGGGATGTAATTCCGCGCGTTCCTGCCCTGATCGAATTCTGGACCGGCTTGCCTGCTGCTGTGGCACTGATAGCGGCTATCATGTTGATCGATTTGGCCGCCTATTGGCGCCACCGTTTCGAGCACGGTCCGGAATTATGGCGGTTTCACGCGACCCACCACGCCGACGAGCAGATGAATTGGCTGACTTTGCGACGAAAGCACCCGCTGGGCGAATTTCTCAGTCTGTTGATCGATCTGATCCCGGTTTTACTGCTAGGCCTGCCCATCTGGGCGATCGCGGGAGCGGCGCTGGTGCGGACCGGATGGGGTTACTTCATCCACGCCGATGTGCCTTGGACCTTGGGCGCATTCGGCCAGATCATGATCTCGCCCGCCGCACACCGCCTGCACCACATCCGTGATGAGACGCTGATGGGAGCGAATTACGGTAATACCATCACGCTGTGGGACCGATTGTTCGGCACCTATACCGACCCGGCGCCCTATCTGAATTGCGAAACCGGCATCGTTGAAGGCACCCGCGACGTGGCGGGCGAGCTGCTGCGGCCTTTCGAAGCACGCTACCGGCGCGCGAAAGCGCGAACGGTTAACGAGACACCGGCGCTTTAACCCACCACCTTCACGAAACTATCCAGCACGCGCTTCTCGCCAGCGTCCTCGAACATGATGGTCAGCTTGTTGCCTTCCTGATCGATCACGCACCCGGTGCCGAACTTGTCGTGGTTGACCATCGCGCCGATCGCGACATCGCTGCGTGCGGGTGCTGCGAAACTGGCAGCGGAGCGTGTATTTTCGCGCAAACGTACAGGCCGTGTGTCATAGCCGGATGCGAGCGCCCGCTGCCAGCCGGGTCCGCGAGTCTGGGCGCGTTCGGGCCGGTCGCGGGCAACGTGGGCGAAGGGGTCTTCCTGCTCGCTCCAGTTGGCCCGCCACAGGCTTGCCCCGCCGGTAAGCGTCGTTTCCTGCTCGATGTGTTCTTCGGGCAGTTCTTCAATGAAACGGCTAGGAATGCTGCTGGTCCACTGGCCGTAGATCCGGCGGTTGGCGGCATGAAGAATTGTGCAGCGTCGCCGTGCGCGAGTGATCGCGACGTAGGCGAGGCGGCGCTCCTCCTCAAGGCTTGCCAGCCCGCCTTCGTCGATCGCGCGTTGCGACGGGAACACGCCTTCCTCCCAACCGACGCAGAAGATGTTGTCGAATTCCAGCCCCTTGGCCGCGTGAATCGTCATGATCGTCACCCGCTCGCCATCGTCGGCGCGGTCATTGTCCATGACAAGACTGACGTGTTCGAGGAAATCGCCGAGGCTTTCGTAATCCTCCATCGCCCGCGCGAGTTCCGAAAGGTTTTCGGCGCGCCCAGCGCTTTCCGGCGATCGATCGGCAGCCAGCATCGCGCTGTAGCCCGATTCCTCCAGCACCAGCCGCAGCAGGTCTGCGGGGGTTAGCGTTTCGACAGCCTCGCGCCAGTGCAGGAACTGCCGCATCAATCCGCCGATGGTGTTCGCCGCACGCGCCGGAAGCTCATCGCTGTCGGCCAGTTGCAGCGCCGCCGCCGCCAGCGGCAGGCCCATGCGGCGCGCGTGCTGGTGCATCTTCTCCAAAGCCTTGGCACCAAGCCCGCGTTTGGGGACATTGTGGATGCGCTCGAACGCCAGATCGTCCTGCGGTTGGGCGATCACCCTGAGATATGCCAGCGCATCACGTATTTCGGCGCGTTCGTAGAAGCGGAAACCCCCGATGATTCGATAATTCACCCCGATCTGGATGAAGCGATCCTCAAACTCGCGAGTCTGGTATTGCGCGCGCACAAGGATGGCGACCTTGTCGAGCGGTGCGCCTTCGCCTTCCAGCCGCTCAATCGCCTCGCCCACCCGGCGGGCTTCCTCGGGCGCGTCCCATACGCCGATAACCTTGACTTTGTCGCCGCCGCTCACCTCGGTCCACAATGTCTTGTCGTGGCGCTGCGAATTGGCGCGGATCAGCCCGGCCGCCGCGCCGAGGATGTGCGGGGTGGAGCGGTAGTTCTGTTCCAGCCGGATCACCTCGGTGCCGGGAAAATCTTTTTCGAACCGTAGGATATTGGCAACTTCGGCTCCGCGCCAGGAATAGATCGACTGGTCGTCGTCCCCCACGACGCAGATATTCTTGTGCTCCTGCGCCAGAAGTCGCAGCCATAGATACTGCACCGCGTTGGTGTCCTGATATTCGTCCACCATGATGTAACGGAAGCGGCGCTGGTAATCGGCCAGGATATCATGGTGTCCGCGCAGGATGTTGAGCATATGGAGCATCAGGTCGCCGAAATCACAGGCGTTCAGCGCCTTCAATCGCTCCTGATAGCGCGTGTAGAGCGCCGCACCCTTGCCATTGGCATAGGCCTCGTTCTCCGCCGCATCGAGATCGGCGGGGTTCAGGCCGCGGTTCTTCCACCGGTCGATCAGCCCTGCGAGTTGGCGCGCGGGCCAGCGTTTCTCATCAAGATCAGCTTCGGTGATCAGTTGTTTCAGCAAGCGGATCTGATCGTCGGTGTCGATGATGGTGTAATTGTGCTGCAATCCCACCAGTTCTGCATGGCGGCGCAGCATCTTGGCGCAGATCGAATGAAACGTGCCGAGCCATGGAATGCCCTCCGCGCCGGGGCCGAGATGATGCGCCACCCGCTCGCGCATTTCGCGGGCGGCCTTGTTGGTGAAGGTCACGCACAGAATTTGCGAGGGGTATGCGCGGCGCGTCGCCACCAGATGCGCAAGCCGCGCGGTCAGCGCCGCTGTCTTACCCGTACCCGCGCCCGCCAGCATGAGCACCGGTCCTTCCGTAGCGAGCACGGCGGCGCGCTGCGGCGGGTTCAACTGCGCAGCATAGGCGGGCATCGGAGCGCGCTGCGGCGCAGGGGAGGGCAGGTTGGTACTCATCGGTTCATGTGAACAGGTAGGGAACAATGGCGTTACGGGCAAGCCGCGAAGCGACGATTTGCCCCGGAGAGGCAGCAAGCGGAATTCAGCCTACCGTTTTTCTGCGTCGGTTCCCGTTCGGGCGTGGCCGCACCGGGATGCCCGGACCCTTGCCTGCATTGCCTCCTTCGCTGCCGTCGCCCTAATCAGGGGCTTCCGGCGGGCAGGGGACTGACCCGCCGGGTTCGACTTTGCGTTCGTCAATGCTTGGGGCAAACCTTTTGTGGAGAACCACCATGCACAAGCATCTGAATAATATGGCCCTTGCTGGAATCGCTGCAACTCTTGCAGTGGCCCCTGCTATGGTATCGGCTCAGCACATGCCGGAACAATCGACAGCGCCCGGAACGGCGATGCAGCAAACCCCGCCGATGACCCGGAGCAATCCACAGCAGCCCATGCAGCAGCGCCGCGCTGCGCCGCCCATGTCCCGGCCGATGACCGAACAGGGCACTTCGCTGACCAATGCCGAGCAGCAAAGCCTGATGGCGGCCTGGCCAGCGGAAAAGCAGGCCTCATTCAAGCAGTGGCCTGCCGCAACGCAGGACTATTTCTGGTCGCTTACGCCCGAGCGGCAGAGCATGTTCTGGGCTTTGGCCGATTCCGACAAGGTCAAACTCAGCAACATGCCCGAACAGCAGCGCGAATCCATCTGGGCGCAGATCGAGGCGCAGATGGATCCCTCGCGCAGCTAGAATTACGCTTCCGGGGCCTTCGGGTCGGCATCGGCAGCAGCCAAGCGCAACAGCGTAAGCTTGCCTTTGCCGACCCGACGCTGGCTTTCGACTTCAAGACCTTTGATGGCGACGTCTTCGGTGCCTGCGGTCTCGAGCGAGATCCACGTTTCCGCCCCGATCCAGCCCAGTCGCAGCAGCCGGTCGAGTCCAACCTCGCCTGCGCCGCTGCGGTAGGGCGGATCGACCAGAATCAGGTCAAGCGGGGCCGTGGCCGCACGCAATTGTGTGACCGATCCGGCCTCGATACGCGCCCGCAGCCCGGCACCGACCGATGCAATGTTGGTGCGGATAGCGGCGAGCGCATCGCGATCCTGCTCAACGAACAGGCAGGTGGCCGCGCCCCGTGATAAGGCCTCCAGTCCCAGCGCGCCCGATCCGGCGAACAGATCGGCGACGGTGAGATGCTCGAAACTGCCGAGGCGGCTGGTCAGCATCGAGAACAGTGTCTCGCGCATCCGGTCGGCGGTCGGCCGGGTAGCTTCACCCTTGGGCGCGATCAGCTTTCGCCCGCGCCATTCGCCTGCGACAATCCTCATGAACGCGGTCCACGCGGAGCATTGCGGGTGGGCGGTGTCCGCTTGCGCGATTTCGAGCCGGAGCCGCCACGCGGTTTGCCCGAACCATCGGGCCTCTTGCGCGGGGCGGCTGCGGTTGCCGGCCTGGCTGTATCAGCAGCCTTGGCAGGTTTACGGGGAAACGACGGGTCATCGGCGGCTTTGCGCGGGGCTGGGCGCGCAGCCGGACCTTTGCGTGCCGGGGGGCGGGCAGGACGCGGCGGCTTAACCGCGACGGCTTCCTTGTCCGCCTTTTTCACCCCGCCGCGCGGGATTGGTACGCCGGTCATCTCGGACAGGAACCGCGCCACGGGCTTCCCGGTTAGCTCCACCGCCTGACCACGCGGCAGATCGCCCAAGTTGAACGGGCCGTATCCGGTGCGGATCAGGCGATTGACCTTCAGGCCGAGATGTTCGAGCACGCGGCGTACTTCGCGGTTCTTGCCTTCGGTGATGGTCATTTCTACCCACAGATTGCGGCCTGAACTGCGTTCGAGATTGGCGTCGATCGAGCCGTAGCGCACGCCTTCGATCTCCACCCCGTCCATCAGGTCTTCGAGCTGGCTTTGCGTAACTACGCCGAACGCACGAGCGCGGTAGGTGCGCGGGACGAGCGACGATGGCAGCTCCATCATGCGCTTAAGCCCGCCATCATTGGTCAGCAGCAGCAGCCCTTCGGTGTTGAGATCGAGCCGCCCGATCGGCACCAGCCGCCCGGTGTCCTTGGGCAGGGCGTTCCGCAGCGCGGTATAGATCGTCGGCCGGCCCGCAGGATCGCGCTCGGCAGTGATCAGCCCGGCGGGCTTGTGAAACGCGAACAATCGCGTCGGCTCGGCGGCGGTCACGGGTTTGCCGTCAACGCTCACACCGGCGAGGTTCGGAAGGATCGTCGCCGGCGTATCCAGCACCTTGCCGTCCAGCGCCACGCGGCCCTCGGCGATCATACGTTCGATCTCGCGGCGGCTGGCGACACCTGCGCGGGCGAGCAGCTTGGCGATGCGGTCGCCTTCGGGGCGGTTATCGGAGCGGGGCGGGGCGGTCGGCATCAAGCGCCCTTAGGTTCCCGACCGCGCCTTAGCAATGGGGGGCAGTCTGGTTCGCCGCCCGCAGGGCTTCACTGACGATCTGGTCGAACCGCGCAATTCCGCCTTCCAACGTGCCGAGCGTGAGATGGTCGACCGCGCCAGACTGCAGTCCCTGCTGGCCCAGTTCGGCCGCGCGGAAATCCTCCGAGGCGAACACCCCGCCATCGAGCAGACTCCAGCTCCGCTCCCAATGGGCCTGCGCCTTTTCGGTCTGCGGTGCCTCCGGAATCAGCATGAAGTCCTCGACCAGCGTCAGATCATGTGACTGCGGCATAAGCACCATCACGTTCACGTAATCCGGGCTGGGAACGATGATCGTGGCGGGCAGCAACTGGTAGGCGAACGTCACGACCCGGCGCAGCTCGCGCATATTAGTAAGGTCGAGGCCCGCCATATCCTCCAGCCGCCCGACGGCCGATCGCTGGTGCGGCCCGATCTGGTCGCCTGCGGTGATCCCGTCCTTGAAAAAAGGGCCAATGGTGGCCGCATGCAGGCGCGTGACATGGTAGCTTTCGAGGAAAGCATCCATGATCAGCTTCCAGTTGCCTTTGACCGTGTGCAGCTTGCGCCTGAACAGGTGTGCATCCGGCATCCCGAACGCGGCAAGATCACTGCCTAATTTTTGGGCAGCGCTGAAATCGGCGGGGTTCTGCGGCGCGAACCATATCAGGCCTCCTGCCTCGAAATTGGGCAGTTCGACCAGACCGTGATCGGCCTTGTCGAGACCGGGAAAAGTCTCGGGCCGGGGCAGGGCGAGCAAGCCGCCATCGAGCCGGTATGTCCACGCGTGATAGGGGCACACCAGCCGCTTTGCGCACTGCACTTCACTGCCCTCGACCAGCCGCGTGCCGCGGTGGCGGCAGACGTTGAGGAAAACGTGCGCGGTGCCGTCATTGTCGCGGGTGATCAACAGCGGGCGACCCGTCGCGTCGTGCGGCACCGCCATGCCGGGATCAGGCAGGAGCGCCGACGGGCAGAGCACCTGCGGCAACCGGTCGAATAATGCCGCCTTCTCGCGCGCAAAGTGATCGGGGCAGGTATAATTGCTGGCAGGCACGGTCTGGATACCGCCAGCGACCTTGGCGCTACCTGTGCGGATTGCCTCGGCCAGCGCGAGTTGCCCCTCGGTCGGGCGCAAATCGGGCATATCTGTTGTGGGGGCGTTCATCGCTCTTTGCTCATCCTCTCCTGCGGGCCTAATGGTGCAGGCAAATGGCGATGAGAACAAGGATCGAAATTGATGGCTGAGGCGCAAGGCGACAAGCCCGGCTGGAGCGCGGTCTTTCGCGCGATGGGCCAGCGCAAGACGGGATTCATGGCGTTGTTCGGCTTTGCCAGTGGGTTGCCGTTCTCGCTGTTCCTAGGCACGCTGTATGCGTGGCTGTCCGAGGCCGAGGTCGATCTGGAAACGATGGGCGTTTTTTCGCTGATCGGGCTGGCCTATGCCTTCCAGTTCCTGTGGTCGCCGCTGATCGATAAGGTCAATATCGCGGGGTTTTCGCGGTTGGGACGGCGCAAGCAGTGGATGGTGCCTGCGCAATTGCTGCTTGGCGGAATTCTCGTCACGCTCAGCCTGCTCGATCCGGTCAGCCAGCTCGGCTGGTTTTCGCTGCTGGCCGGCATTGGTGCGTTCGCCTCTGCCACGCAAGATATCGCCATCAACGCCTGGCGGATCGATGTGGCGGACGAGAAGGCGACGCTGGATATCCTCTCGACCGTTTACCAGATGGGCTATCGGCTTGCCGCACTGGTGGGCGGCGCATTCGGTCTGATCATCGCGGCGCGGATCGGCTGGCCGGAAACATACGCGCTGATGGGTGTGATCCTGCTCGGCATCGGCGCTCTCGGACTATTCGCGCCCGACAACAAGGTAGGCAATGTCGACGATGACGCAGCTTCGGATGCGCAGTTGCTGGCGTTGCGCAGCGCAGGCGAATTGCGCCCGGAAATCCGCGCACGCGCGCTGGCACTGGTGGGGGTGCTGTGGGCCGCGGCGATTGGCGTGGTGCTGACCTTCATGGTCATGTCGCTGGCCTTTCCGCCCGACCAACGCCCCAATCCGACCGAGTTCACGCTCAACTGGGGACCGTGGATCATTGTGGCAACGGTGGTGCTGCCCGCATTGGTCGCAGGCTGGCTGGCGGCGCAGAAGCGCGACGGGACCAACCTGCTCGCCGAAGATGCGCCGCCCGCGCGCGGCGCTGGCTTTGCGATGGACCACCTTTACCGCGCGCTGGTGCTGCCGCTGGTCGAGTTCGTCGGTCGGATGGGATGGAGCCTCGTTCTGATCCTCGCGCTGGTACTTACCTACCGTATCTGCGATGCGATCTGGGGAACCTTCGCCTACCCGTTCTATCTGGGCGAGTTGAACTACACCAATGACGAGGTCGCTTTCGCCTCAAAGTTCTTCGGCGTCGGCGCGATTATCGCCGGGCTGGCGCTAGGCGGCTATCTGCTGACAAAGCTGGGGCGGATGCTGACGCTGACGCTTGGCGCGCTGCTCGCGGCGCTGACGAACCTGCTCTACGCCGATCTTGCCGTCGGCGGGGCGCGGATGCAGGCGGCGAGCGATGCGATCGGGTTTACCTGGGCAATCATGCAGGTGCCCGTGATCGGCAGCCCGGCGCTGGCCAAGCTCACCTTCACTGTAATGTTCGAAAACCTCGCCATCGGCATTGCCGGAGCGGCCTATGTCGCGTGGCTCTCGTCGATCGTGTCGAAGCAGTACAGCGCGGTGCAATATGCGCTGCTGTCATCACTGACATTGCTGGTGGGGACGCTGGGGCGGGGGGCGCTGGGCGAGATGATCGAGGATCAGGGCTATTTCGATGTCTTCGTGCTGACGACGCTGATCGGATTTCTCGCGGTCGCGCTGTGCCTTGCCGAATGGTACCGTCAGGCGCGGTTCGGACGGGCTGCGGGAGTTGTAACGCCGCAGGTGCAGCCTGCCGAATAGCAGCGTCTAATCGGGCAATTCGTCGTTCAGTCTGAGAGCCTCGCCCGCGAGGTAGAGCGAGCCTGCGACGAGGATCGGATTGCCGTCGTCGGGCAGCATTGCGATAGCTGAGGGAAGGTCGGGCGCGGGGCGGGCCTCGCGCCCAAACGCTTCAGCCGGGTGCCAGTCATGCCCCGGCACCGGTACGGCGATGATGCTGTGAATAGCGGATGCCAGCGGGCCGGTTATCGCAGCGGGGTCTTTGCCCTCGATCATGCCGATCACCAGATGCAGCCGCTGGCCAGCAAAGTGCACGCCGAGCATTGCGCCCGCCTGCGGGTTATGCCCGCCATCGAGCCACACTTCGCGCGTGCCCGTCAGCGGGCCGGGGGCGAGGCGCTGCATCCGCGCAGGCCAGCGGGCAATAACCAACCCTGCCTTCATCGCGTCTTGACTGACCTGCACCTTGTTCTGGAACCGCAGCATCGCGACCGCGAGACCGGCATTGTGCACCTGATGCCGCCCCGGCAGGCCCAGCTGTGCTTGGAAGTAGCAAGCCTGCCCCTCGCCATAGACCAACACGGTGTTGTTCCCGGTCGGCTTGGCCGCCCACGCACCATAAAGCCCACAAGGAAATAGCGGAGCACCAATCTTTGCGGCGACCGTTTCGATTGCGGCCTTCGATTGCGGGAGATGGTGATCTCCCATCGTTACCAGCGGCACACCAGCCTTCGCAATCCCAGCTTTCTCGAACGCAATCCGCGCCATCGGCTCCAGCGGCACGCCCTCCTCAGGCGCCAGCAGAAACCGTTCGTGGTCGAGACCCAGCGCCGCGATTCCGCAGGCGGCGAGCGCATCAGGCTCCAGCACGTTGGTCGCATCGAACCGACCGCCCATGCCGACTTCGACCACACAGGCGTCTGCTGGCGTGCGGCTGAACGCGAGGAAGGCGGCGGCGATGGTGACTTCGAAGAAGCTGGGGCCGAGGTCGGCACCTGTATCGAGCACCTCTGCGAGCACGGCCGCCAGTTCCACATCGGAGATCAGTTCTCCTGCCAACCGGATGCGTTCATTATAGCGCACCAGGTGGGGGCTGGTGGTGACATGGACGCGGTAGCCTTGCGCCTCCAGCATCGCCCGCAAGAAAGCGCAGGTCGATCCCTTGCCGTTGGTGCCCGCGACATGAAACACTGGCGGCAGCTTGCGGTGCGGATTGCCGAGGCGCTCCAGCAATGCGCTGATCGTCTCCAGCCCGAGCCGTCCTTGCGGCACGCTGAGCGCGCTCAGCCGGTCAAGCTGCGCCTGAACCGCCGGATCGTCGGAACGGCCGAAATCGAGCGGCTTCACGGCAGTGCGCGGGTTAAGCCGCCTTCACCGGCTGGAGGTAATCCAGCACCTGCGCCAGCGTTGCCTTCAGCTCCCAGCGCGGTACCACCATGTCGACCATGCCGTGCTTGTGCAGATATTCGGCGCGCTGAAAGCCTTCGGGCAGTTGTTCGCGGATCGTGTCCTGAATCACGCGCTGGCCCGCAAAGCCGATCAATGCGCCCGGTTCGGCAATGTGGATATCACCAAGCATGGCATAGCTGGCGGTCACGCCGCCGGTGGTAGGATCGGTCAGCACCACGATATAGGGCAGGCCTGCCGCCTTGAGCCTGCGGGTCATTACGGTGGCGCGCGGCATCTGCATCAGGGACAGGATCCCTTCCTGCATCCGTGCGCCGCCTGCTGCGGTGACCACGATATAGGCACAGCCGCGGTCGATCGCCTTCTGCGCGCCCTCGCAGAAGGCCTGACCCACGGCCATGCCCATTGATCCGCCCATGAAGCTAAAATCCTGCACGCCGACCACCGCCGGGCGGGCCTCGATCATGCCGGAACCGACGACAAACGCATCCTCATGCGGGTTCGCAGCGCGCGCAGCCTTCAGCCGGTCGGTGTATTTCTTGGTATCCTTGAAGCCGAGCGGGTCTTCGGTGACCTTGGGCAGCGGCAGCACTTCGAACCCCGGATCGAGCAGCAGTCCCAGCCGTGCATCCGCGCCAATCCGCCCGTGATGCTCGCATTTCGGGCAGACGCTGAGGTTGTCCTCGTACTCGGCCACGAACAGCATTTCCTGGCACGAGGGGCACTTGATCCACAGATCGCGCTCGGTGGTCTTCTTGTCGGCGGTGAAGCCGAGCGAATTGCGGACGCGGGTGAACCAGTTCATGCTGCTTGCTCCTGTCGGGCGGTATGGACCGCGCTGGCGAGGGCGGACGTCAGCTCCCTTAGCTTGGCCGGGGCCTCAGCGCCATATTCGCCGCAGATTTCCACCAATGCCGAGCCGACCACCACGCCGTCCGCGACCTTGGCGATGGCGGCGGCCTGTTCGGGCGTGCGCACGCCGAAGCCGACGGCGATGGGCAGATCGGTCGATTGCTTGAGCCGCGCCACGGCTTCCTCGATGCTGGCCTGCACGGCTTGCTGCTTGCCGGTGATCCCGGCCACCGAGACATAGTAGATGAAGCCTGCCGACCCGGTGAGCACCTGCGGCAGACGCGCGGCGTCGGTTGTTGGGGTAGCGAGGCGGATCGGGGCGATGCCCTTGGCCCGCAAGGCCGGACCGAGCGCGTCGTCTTCCTCGGGCGGGATGTCGACGCAGATCACGCCGTCAACGCCTGCTGCTGCGGCGGCGTCCGCAAACCATTCCGGCCCGCGCCGCACCATCGGGTTGGCATAGCCCATCAGCACCAGCGGCACATCCGGGTGCCGGGCGCGGAAGTCGGTGGCGTAACGCAGCACGTCGGCGGTGGTCGTGCCCGCGCCCAAGCTGCGCAAATTGGCGCTCTGGATCGCGGGGCCATCGGCCATCGGATCGGTGAAGGGCATCCCCAACTCAATCACATCCGCGCCGGCTTCGACCAGCGCATCGAGATTGGCCGCGGTATCGCCGTCGCCCGCGGTGATGAAGCAGACGAGCGCGGGACGGGGGGCGGCAAAGGTTGATGAGAGGCGGGTCATTCGGCGGGCCTCCACACACCAGCTCCTAATCCGATCAGCGCCGCCATGCTGAGTGCCCACGGCGCGATCGCGGGGGCGGTGATCGGCTGCGCCATGGTCACGAAACCGAGCGCACAAAGAATGAAGCCGAGCGGCAGTCCGATGACGAAAAACACGAGGCTGCGGGTCGGAGAGAAGGTCACAACTCCACCCCCAGCTTTTCCGCCACGGTAAAGATGTCCTTGTCGCCGCGCCCGCACAGATTCATCAGCACAATGCTGTCCTGGGGCATGGTCGGCGCGACCTTCGCCACTGCCGCAATCGCGTGCGAGGGTTCCAGCGCGGGGATAATTCCCTCGGTGCGGCACAGCAGCTGGAAGCCTTCCAGCGCCTCATCATCGGTGACGGCGGTGTATTCGACGCGGCCCGATTCCTTCAGCCATGCGTGCTCCGGCCCGATACCGGGGTAGTCGAGGCCAGCGCTGATAGAGTGGCCTTCGGTGATCTGGCCGTCTTCGTCCTGCAACAGATAGGTGCGGTTGCCGTGAAGTACGCCGGGCGATCCGCCGAGCAGGCTCGCGGCGTGTTCGTCGCCGTCGAGGCCATGCCCCGCCGCTTCGACGCCGAGCATTTTCACATCCGCATCGTCGAGGAACGGGTGGAACAGCCCCAGCGCGTTCGACCCGCCGCCGATGCAAGCGACCAGCAGATCGGGCAGGCGGCCCGTGCGGCTCAGCATCTGCGCGCGCGCTTCCTTGCCGATCACGCTCTGGAAATTGCGCACCATCTCCGGATAGGGATGCGGGCCGGCCGCCGTGCCGATGATGTAGAAGGTGTCATGGACGTTCGCGACCCAGTCGCGCAGCCCTTCGTTCATCGCGTCCTTCAGCGTCGCGCCGCCGCTGGTGACGGGTATCACCTCCGCGCCGAGCAGCTTCATGCGGAACACGTTGGGCGATTGCCGCGCGACGTCTTCGGCGCCCATGTAGATCACGCAGGGCAGGCCGAAGCGCGCGCAAACCGTGGCGGTGGCGACCCCGTGCTGGCCCGCGCCCGTCTCGGCGATGATGCGGGTCTTGCCCATGCGCATCGCGAGCAGGATCTGCCCGATGCAATTGTTGATCTTGTGCGCACCGGTGTGATTGAGCTCGTCGCGCTTGAACCACACCTGCGCGCCTCCGAGTTCTTCCGTCAGGCGCGGTGCGAAATACAAGGGCGAGGGGCGGCCGACGTAGTGCTCCAGCAGGTCGTCGAACTCCGCCTGAAACGCCGGGTCGGCCTGCGCGGCGCGGTATTCGCGCTCGAGATCGAGCACGAGCGGCATCAGCGTTTCAGCGACATAGCGCCCGCCGAACTCGCCGAAATGCCCGCGATCATCGGGTTGGTTGCGGAAGGAGTTGAGTGGTGTGTTCATAGGAGTGTTCATACTCGGGCCGCTTTGCAGAAGGCGGCGATTTTGTCCACGTCCTTGAGGCCAGGCGCGCTTTCGACGCCGGAGGATGTGTCGACCATCGGCGCACCGGTCAGCCGGATCGCGTCACCGACGTTGGCGGGGGTGAGGCCGCCGGCAAGCCCCCACGGGGTCGGTGCCTTGTAAGCCTTGAGCACATCCCAATCGAACCGCGTACCATTGCCGCCGGGGAGGCCGCTGGCGGGCGCATCGAACAGCAGCATATCCGCCGCGCCGTGGAATCGCGCCGCATCAGCCAGCGATCCCGCGTCTCGCACGCCAAGAGCGCGCCATGCCGCAATGCCGGTGTCGGCGCGGAAGCGCGTGAGGGTTTCGGGCGTCTCGCTACCATGAAACTGCACCACGTCCGGGCGCACCTCGCGCACCGCGTCAGCCAGTTCGGCTGGCGACGGGTTAACCATCAGCAGCACCACCTTGACCTGCGGCGGCACCAATCCGCGCAGCCGCGCAGCCTCCGCCAGCGACAGATGGCGCGGGCTTTTGGCGAAATGGACAAGGCCCACGTAATCTGCACCCGCCCGCACGGCGGCCGCAACGGTTTCGGGGGTTGAAAGCCCGCAAATCTTGACAAGAGTGTCGGTCATGGCGCGTCCCTACGCCGGGCCGAGCCGCTTTTCCAGCACCACGAAGGTCAATGGAGGATCGCACAGCACCGGGAAAGGGCGGGTCTCCCCGGTTCTGGCGTAACCGCGCCGCTCGTACCACGCGATGAGGCTCTCGCGGCTGTCGATCACGGTCATTTCCATTGCGGCGATACCAGCAGTGCGCGCATGATCCTCCGCCGCATCGAGCAACCGCCGTCCGAGACCTGCCGATTGCAGATCGGGTGCGACGGACAGCATCCCGAGATAAGCGAGCGCGGTGTCTTTCGTAGTCACGGCGACGCAACCGATCATGTCGGTGCCATCACGCGCTGTCAGGATCGTCACCGCCGGATCGGCCAGCATCGCTTCGATCTCACCGGGCGCGACCCGCTCGTCATCGAGGATATCCGCCTCGTGGCTCCATCCCCGCCGCGCCGAGTCGCCGCGATAAGAGGATTCGAGCAGATTTTTCAGGACGGGAGCATCATCGCAAGACGCCGCTTCGATGACGATCAAAGCGTCGCCTCGATTGCGCGGGCAGCGGCCTCCGGGTCTTCGGCGCGGCTGATCGGGCGACCGATGACGAGCACGCTCGCGCCATTGTCGCGCGCCTGCCGGGGGGTGACGACACGCTTTTGATCGCCCGTGCCGCCACCTGCTGGACGCAGGCCTGGGACGACGAAGTAGCCATCCTTCCACGCCTTCTTCACGAAGCCGACCTCCTGTCCCGAACACACCACCCCGTCGAGGCCCGCCGCGTGGGCGAGTTCGGCTAGGCGCATCACCTGCGTTTCGGCGCTGCCGTAAACGCCGGTGGCGGTCAGATCATTGGCGTCGAGGCTGGTGAGCGTCGTCACGGCGACCACCTTGCACCCTTCCGCAGCCGCCGCCTTGGCATCCTCCATCATCGCCCGTCCGCCACTGGCGTGGACGGTGACGATCGCGGGTTCATAAACGTGGATCGCCTGCATCGCGGCGGCGACAGTGTTAGGGATGTCGTGGAACTTCAGGTCGAGGAAGATCGGCAGTCCCAGGTGCGCGATTTCATGCACCCCATGGCTGCCATGGGCGCAGAAGAATTCCAGCCCCAGCTTCACCCCGCCGATATGCGATTTAACCTTGGCGAGCAGCGCTTTGGCGGGCTCGAGCTGCGGAATGTCGAGCGCAAGGTAGACCGGGTTGCTCATTTTGCGCCTCCCTCGCTGCCGCTATCTGCGGGAGACAGCGGATCGGCTGGTTCTCCCGCTTTCGTGCCGGGCTTATCCACAGGCCTGTCCACGACTGTGCCGGCCGTCGGCGCGTCGTTCTGGCGGGCGAGTGCGGCGGTCTGGAGCGAGTTCTCCAACGCCCGCACGCGGCGCTTGAGACCCCATTTTATGCTCAAGTGATAGGTCAGCAGCGGGACGAACCCCAGCGCGAAAGCCAGCAGCGCCAGTACCGGAAGCTTGGTTTCCATCACGAGGTTCTGCCACAGCGTCACCTCGACCGGCTTCCAGTTGTAGATCGAGAAAATCAGGAACCCGAGCAGCGCGAGAACCCAGATGATGGTGCGAAGGATCTTCACAGGCGGAGCCTCTCCCGTTGGCCTTGTGCTGCGGCGAGCCTAGGCGAATTGCCAACCGTGTCCAGCATCGCCGCCTTCAAGCGAACACCCGCGCGAAGATCGTGTCGACATGGGCGAAGTGGTAGGCAAGGTCGAATTTCTCCTCCAGCTCTGCCGGAGACAATGCGGCAGTAACATCGGGGTCGGCCTTGAGCAGATCGAGCAGCGAGAGGCTGCCGCTCGATTCCCACACCTTCATCGCGTTGCGCTGCACCAGACGGTAGGCATCCTCGCGGCTTACGCCCGCCTGCGTCAGCGCCAGCAGCACCCGCTGCGAATGGACGAGGCCGCCCATGCTATCGAGGTTTTTGAGCATCCGTTCGGGGTAGATCAGCAGTTTTTCGACTACACCGGTCAACCGCGCCAGCGCGAAATCGAGCGTGACGGTCGCATCCGGCCCGATGAAGCGTTCGACCGAAGAATGCGAAATGTCGCGTTCATGCCACAGCGCGACATTCTCCAGCGCAGGAAGGGCATAGGCGCGGATCATGCGCGCTTGGCCGGTCAAGTTTTCGGTCAGGATCGGGTTGCGCTTGTGGGGCATTGCCGACGAACCCTTTTGCCCCGGCGAGAAGTATTCCTCCGCCTCCAGCACTTCGGTGCGTTGCAGGTGGCGGATTTCCACAGCGAGCCGTTCTATGCTGCCTGCGACGACCGCCAGCGTGGAGAAATACATCGCGTGGCGATCGCGCGGGATCACCTGCGTGCTTACGGGCTCGATGGCGAGGCCCAGCTCTTCGGCCACATGCGCTTCGACTGCCGGATCGACATTGGCAAAGGTGCCGACCGCGCCGCTGATCGCGCAAGTGGCGATCTCGGCCCGCGCCGCCAGCAGTCGCGTCCGGCAGCGGGCGAATTCGGCATAGGCCTGCGCCAGCTTCAGCCCGAAGGTCACCGGTTCAGCATGGATGCCGTGGCTGCGCCCAATCGTGGGGGTGTATTTGTGCTCCATCGCGCGGGTTTTGATGGCGGCCAAAAGCGCGTCGACATCGTCGATCAGAATGTCGGTCGCGCGCGCCAATTGCACCGAAAGTGTGGTGTCGAGCACGTCGGAGCTGGTCATCCCCTGATGCATGAAGCGCGCTTCGCCGCCAACTTGCTCGGCCACCCAGGTGAGGAAGGCGATCACGTCATGCTTGGTCACCGCTTCGATGGCGTCGATTGCCTCGACATCGATCTTCGGATCGGTCGCCCACCAGTTCCACAGCGCCTTGGCCGCAGACGGCGGCACCACGCCGAGTTCGCCGAGCTTTTCGGTTGCGTGTGCCTCGATCTCGAACCAGATGCGATATTTCGCCTCCGGCTCCCACAAGGCGGTCATTTGCGGACGGGCGTAGCGGGGGACCATGATCGACTCCGGTGTGGCAGGTTTGGCAAGCGCGGTAGGGAAGGGGGCCGATCAAGGCAAGATGGCGGCCGCTCGCCTTTCCTAGGCATCATGGCGCGATCAGTGCGGGATCGATGGTCGCCATCACCCGTGCGGCTGCGGCGGCGGTCATGTGGCTGCCGTCCCAGTAATTGAGCATGCCTTCCTGCAGAAGCAGGCAGCGCCCGCGCTCGCACAGCGGCGCCTGCGCATCGACATAGGAAAAGCGCGGATCGGCGGCGGCGAAGGCACGCAAGACCGCGTTGACCGTTCGACCTTCGGCGCGGGCTTCGGGATAGCTGTTCGGGCAGGCGACATTGCGCCATGCGCGGCACCGCAGCCAGCCGCTCTCCAGCAGATCACCTGCAGCCCATGCGGTGGGCGAATTGCCGATTATGATGACGCGGGTTCCCGCTGGCAGGCTATCGGCATGGCGCTCCATCGCTTGCCGGAGATAGGAAGCGCCTGCCCCGAACGTCATGCCGAGCGGCGTTGCGGTTTGTGGGGCATAAAGCCGGCGCTCCCATCTCTGCGCCCAAATGACAGTCCGGATTTCGCGCTGCCGCACAAGGCGTGAAAGTCGATCAGGCTGGGCCTGGCAAATATCGCCCGCTGGATGTCCCGGTTCCTGATTGGAATATCCGCCAGCGGCAAAGCAGCCCGACCCGCTCAACAAGGCACCCGGGCCGAAGCGCGCGGCGGCGGCATCGTAATATTGGGCTGCGTGACTATCGCCATAGAGCACGAAGTGCAGTGGCTCTTGCGAAGGCTGGATCACTTGTACCGAGGCGTTCGGCGGGCGCACACCGCCCAATCGTTCTGCCTCGGCCAAGCCATGCGGGCCGAGCAGGCCGAAATGGGCTGCCGCTCCAGTTGCCAGCGGCAGGCCCAGCGTACCGGCGCACACCGCAACCAGCATGGCGGGCCGCGCCAGCCATCGGCCCTGCCGCACCGGCCGTTCGATCAGGCGGTAGGATAACGCCCCAAGAGCCACCGAAGCGGCGATCCCCGCCAAGACGTGCGGCAGAGGCAGGGGCCCGAAGTGGACATATTGCAGAAAGAACAGGATCGGTTGGTGCCAAAGATAGGTGCCGAAGGAGATCAGCCCGATCCACACCGGCACGCGCCAGCCCAGCACCTGGCCCACCGCTGTGCGCCCCTGCGCGAACAACAGCACCAGCGCGGCGCCAATAGTCGGCAGCAGGAACAAGCCCCCCGGCGCGGCACTCGACGGCCCGATCAGCCAATAGCCCGCCAGGATAAGGCCGATCCCCGCCGCCGCGAGTGCTCCGTTGGCGCGCGGCTGGCGCGGCAACAGCGCGCAGGCCGCGCCCAGCATCAACTCCCACATACGGGTCGGCAGCAAATAGAACGCCGCCAATGGCCAGCGCGGCGCGAACCACAGTGCCATGGCGAAGCTAGCTGCCCCGAGCAGGGCCGCGAGCGCCAGCATCCCGCCCGGTCGTAATCGCGACGCCGCCAGAATCAAAAGCGGGAATACAAGGTAGAATTGCTCCTCCACGCCGAGGGTCCAGGTGTGGATCAACGGCTGCGCGCCTTCGAGGCTTGCGAAGTAATCGGTGCCGCGCGCGAAATGCAGGTTCGATGCGAAGACCGACGCCGCCACCAGCGCCTTGGCGTATTCGGAGAAATCCTCGGGGATCAGGATCGCCCATGCGGCTAACGTGCAGCCCGCCAGCATCGCCGCAAGAGCCGGGACGATGCGCCGCAAACGCCGCTCCCAGAATCGCCACAGGCTGAAGTGTCCGTTTGCCAGTTCCCCGGCAATGATAGCGGTTATGAGATAGCCGCTTATGACGAAGAACACGTCGACCCCAGTGAAGCCGCCAGGCAGCAGGCCGGGCGCGGCATGATGCACCACCACCGGCGCGATTGCGAGCGCGCGGAGCCCGTCGATTTCCGGGCGATAGGGCGCACGTGCCGATGTTCCCGCCTGTCCCGGCAGCGTGGCCGCGACCATCAGATCAGCCCCTTGGCCCTCAATGAGGAATGCCCTTGGCGTCCGATGATGACATGATCGTGGACGGTCACGCCCATGTGCCGTCCCGCCTCCGCGATACGCTGGGTGATCTGGATGTCGGCGCGGCTCGGCTCGGGCGAACCGGAGGGATGATTATGGACGAGGATCATCGCGGAAGCGCCCAGATCCATCGCCCGGCGGATCACTTCGCGCGGGTGGATCGCCGCTTCGTCGATCGAGCCGTCCCCAAGGTGGTGATCCTCGATCAGCCGGTTCCGCGTATCCAGGTACAGGATTCGTACCCGCTCCACCGTCAGATGCGCCATGTCGGTGGTGAGGTAATCGATCAGCGCCTGCCAACTGCCTAGCACCGGCTTCTTGATGATTTCGCTGCGGGTCATGCGGCGGGCGGCGGTGGCGACCGATTTGAGCGCGGCGGCGCTGGTTTCGCCTACGCCCTTCACCCGCTGGAGTGCCTTGGGATCAGCGTTGAGTACGCCCGCAAGACTGCCGAACTGCGCGATCAACGCTTTGGCGATGGGTTTGGTATCGCCCTGCTTGATTGCTGCGAACAGCAGATATTCCAGCACTTCGTAATCGGCCAGCGCCTCGGCCCCGCCGTTCAGCAGCCGTTCGCGCAGGCGCGCACGATGTCCTGCACCGGCGACCTTGCCCGCCTGAAGCGCCTGCCCGGAAGCGCTTTCGCGCGTCTCGCCGAAATCGAATCCGTCTTCAGCTTCCGGCAATGCGACCCCCGGCAGGAATTGACCCTGCTCCCTCATTGCCTTTGGGGGACGATGCGCGCAAGGGTGCGAAACGATGGCGGTGCCCGAGACGCAAGCTGATACCTCCCCGCCCGCGGCGTTACGCCGCCTGTGGCCGCGTAGCTGGTGCACCCGGTTCGGGTTGGGCGGCGCGGCATTGGCGCTTGCAGGCGGCAGCCTCGCATGGTTCGACCGTGAGCGTATCGCTGGCGATTTCATCGATGATTACCTCGCGCAAAGCGGCGTCCCCGCCACATACGACATTATTGCCATTGGCCCCCGTGCACAGGTGATCGAAAACCTCGTAATCGGCGATCCCGCGCGCCCCGATTTCACCGCACGGCGAATGGTGGTAGAACTGGGCGTCGGCTGGGCCGGACCCGAGGTCCGCCGCGTGAGGCTGGATGGCGCACGATTGTTCGGCAGCTATCGTGGCGGCCAGATCAGCTTCGGCGCACTGGATCCTTTGGTCTTCACCGATAGCGATGCGCCGCCAACGCTGCCGGGCATCGACCTGACGATCAGCGATGGGCGTGCCCTACTGGACAGCGATTATGGCGCGATCGGCGTGAAGCTGGACGGGGAAGGGCGGCTGGATGACGGCTTCGCCGGACAGCTCGCCGCAACCGCGCCGGAGATCGGCACCTCGACCTGCCGGGCCGATGCTGCGACGATCTTCGGCACGATCATCACCTCAGCCGGTGCACCGCGCCTCGACGGCCCGCTACGATTGTCCGGACTGGATTGTGGCGGAGCGCGGTTGGCTCAGGCCGATATCGGCACTGAACTGACATTTGCACGCGATTTCAGCCGCGCTGAAGGCGACCTTGCACTCGAAGGCTCCGACCTTGCTTACGCCGACTATTCGGGTGCGACACTGACCGGCACCAGCAAGCTTGCGTGGTCGGGGACCGGGCTGGTGCTCGCGCATGATCTGGAAATTACCGACGTGGCGACGCCGCAGGGCCGGATCGCTCGTTTCGCCGCCGAAGGGACGTGGAAGAGCGGCAGCGATGCGGCGCGCGGCACCTGGCAGGGCCGACTTCAAGGCGAAGGGCTGGCCGCGGATAGGGCGCTCGGGCAATCGCTTGCGTCGGCTGAACGCGGGCTCGAAGGCACCTTGCTTGCGCCGCTGATTGCCAAGACGCGCGGCGGGCTGGCTCAGGCGCTGGGAGGGGCAAGTTTCAGTGCCGAGGCTCTGGTGCGGCACAAGCCGGGCGAAGCGGCGCTGATCATCCCGGAAGCCGCGCTCACCAGTCGTGCGGGGGAGCGGGTCGCCGCGCTTTCGCAGGTCAATCTCGCGTTTGCGGACGGAGCGCTGGCAGGTCTGCGGGGCAATGTGCTGATCGGCGGCGCGGGCCTGCCCAACATCAATGGCCGGGTGGAACAGACGGGCAGCGGTTGGGCGCTGCGGCTGGCAATGTCCGAGTACAGCGCGGGCGCGAACCGGTTGGAGGTTCCGCGTCTGACCGTGCGGCAGGAACGCGGCGAGACGCTGCGGTTCGACGGGATCGTGAAAGCCAGCGGCGATCTGCCGGGCGGCGGGGTCAGCGGGCTCGATTTGCCGATCGATGGGCGCTGGTCTGCGGCACGCGGATTTGCGCTCGGCACGCGCTGCACGCCAATGCGGTTCAGGTCGTTGGCGTTTTCGGGAATGGCGCTGGAACGGCAGCAAATCACTTTGTGCCCGGAAGGCGATGCGCCCTTGCTCGTCTACGACGATTCACTGCGGCTGGCGGCACGCAGCGGGCCGCTGGAACTTGCTGGAACGATGGGCGAAACTCCTGCCCTGCTGTCCGCGCGCAGCCTTGCCCTGCGTTACCCCGCGCCATTCGAGATCGAGGGTCTTTCAGCCCGTGTGGGAGCCCCCGGCAGCGAGGCGCGGCTGACTGCAGCCAGCATCACCGGCAGCCTTGCAGGTGACATTGGCGGCAGCTTTGTCGGCGGTTCGGCAACGCTCGATCTTGTCCCGCTAGGCCTTGGCGCGATGACTGGACGTTGGGCCTTTACCGATGGCGCGCTGCGCATGAGGGAGGGCGCGTTCACCCTCACCGACCGCCCGGCTGACGGCCCGGAGCGATTCGCGCCGCTGCTTGCGCGCGGGGCGGTGCTGTCGCTGACGGACAACGCCATCACGGCAGCGGCCAGCCTGCGCCATCCAGCGTCCGACCGGGTGGTGGCCGAAGTCGCCATCGATCATGATCTTGCCCGCGCCGCCGGGAGCGCTCGCCTGTCCGTGCCGGGCCTCGTATTCGATCCCGCTTTGCAGCCCGAGAACCTGTCCTACCTTGCCGAGGACATCATTGTGTTCGCAGAGGGTCAAGTCACCGGTGCGGGCCGAGTCGACTGGGTTGGCGACACCATCACCAGCAGTGGCACGTTCGGAAGCGATGGGCTGGCCTTTGCCGCCCCCTTCGGGCCGGTGCGCGGATTGCAGGGCAAGGTACGCTTCACCGATCTGCTCAATCTCACCACCGCAACCGATCAGGAGGTTACCATTGCTGCGATCAATCCCGGGGTGGAGGTGCTGGCGGGCAAGGTACGATTCGAATTGAAGGACGGCACTCTGCTCAGCCTCAAGGATGCGCGTTTTCCGTTCATGGGCGGCGATCTGATCATGCGCCCGCTGGATATGGACTTCAGCCAGCCCGAAGAACGCCGCTACGTGTTCGAAATCATCGGCCTCGACGCGGCCACGTTCGTTGCGGAGATGGAGCTGACCAACTTGTCCGCCACCGGCACCTTCGACGGGACCGTGCCGATTGTCTTTGATGCCGATGGCAACGGCCGGATCGAAGGGGGGCTGTTGCTGAGCCGCGCGGGCGGCGGCAATGTCGCCTATGTCGGCGAACTCACCTATGAAGATCTTGGCGCTATGGGCAATTATGCCTTTTCCGCCCTGCGTTCGCTCGATTACCGGCAGATGAGCGTAGGGCTGAACGGCAATCTTGCAGGCGAGATCATAACCAGCTTCCAGTTCGACGGCGTCGGGCAGGGTGAGGGCGCCAGCAGCAATTTCGTGACTCGCCGGATTGCGAAGCTGCCGATCCGCTTCAAGATCAACGTTCGGTCAGAAAACTTCTACCAGCTGGCCACCATGGTTCGTTCGTTCTGGGACGTCGATTATCTCGGCAGTCCGGTCGATCGCGGCTTGCTGCGGCCCGAAGGCGGCCGCTTCGTTCCGGCGAATCCTGTCGCACCTGCCGTCAAACCCGTTCAACCTCCTGAAAGCGAAGACCAGCCATGACACATGCCGAATTGACCGTGCGCCAAGCCACTGCCACGTCGTGTGACGCGACACGGGGAGGGCAGGCGAGGATGGTACGGCGAGGACACGCGACGGCCGGAGCAACGATGGCGGCAGCGGCGATCCTTTCGGCAGGTCTGGGCGGCTGCATCAATATTGCCGCCCCGGACGAACCGATCGTGATCGAGTTGAACGTCAACATCCGGCAGGAAGTGATCTATCGGCTCGCCGAGGACGCGGCCAACACGATTGACGAGAACGCGGACATCTTCTGATGACCCGGCGACGAGGAGGAAAGACGATGCGCAGATTGACTTTTGGCGGACTGGCCGCCGCCGCGATGCTGAGCATGGTGGCAAGCCCGGCGATGGCGGACCGCGATCCCGCATACGCCGCCGCGCGTGCCGCAGGCAAGGTGGGTGAGCAGCCCGACGGCTATATCGGCATTGTCGGCCCGGCTGATCCTGCGTTGCAGCGGGTGGTCGACAACATTAATATCAAGCGGAAAGCGGTTTATTCGGAAAAAGCCAAGGAAAACAAGGCGACGATTGAAGCTTACGCGTTGAGTGCCGGGTGCCAGGCGATCGCACGCACCACCCCGGGCGAAAAATACCGCGCGCCCGACGGCGGCTGGCAGACCCGCACCAGCGCGCCGCCGACACGGGACGCGCGTTGTCCCTGACTTTGCGCGCACGTCGCGTTCGCGGGTGCGATATCCTTGAGCTAGCGCGCCCGGTGCGCGCAGGCGGGCGCGCAAAGACCGAGGACATCTGCGCAGTCATGTGCGCAAACAAGACGCCAAACAAACACTCCCTAATGTTGACACCCATGTGCCCCCCTTCTAAGGGGGCGGCGCCCTCGGCGGGCACCTGGTTGCACGTGTCTCGTCCTTCCGTTTTCAGGAGACCGGCATGAGCGACCAGAAACCCGCCCGAGAACCCATCGTCGAGGATGCGCGGATTGACGCGCTCGAAGCGCGGCTGAAGGTCGCACGCGAGCGTGAAGAGCAACGCAACCGGTCGCAGGTGCAGGGAACCGATGCGAATTACCGCAGCGGCAATCGTGCACTGGCCAGTCTTCTCGGCGGGATTATCGGTGGTCTGGTGATCGGCTTTGCGGTGGATGCGCTGGCCGGGATCGCGCCCTGGGGTCTGTTGACCGGACTGTTCCTCGGAACGGCTTCGGCCTTCAGAAGCATCATTCTTGCGGCGAAACCACGTCCCGCAGAGCCGAATGAAGGGCAGGATAGGGCGGATTAATGCCGCCTTTCACCTGACTTTCGCTCGATTTGGGGCGTGTTTCATGTGAAACATTTGAGGACCGACAGATCGTGGCAGCCGAAGAAGGCAAGGTCGATCCGATGAAGCAGTTCACCATCGAGCCTCTGTTCGGCTCGAACTGGCAACTGGCTGACGGGTTGAACATCGCATTCACCAACTCCGCGCTGTGGATGGCGGTGACCGCTGTTCTGGTGACGGCATTCGTCGCTGGCGGTATGCAGCGTCAGGTGGTGCCGGGCCGCTGGCAGATGGCTGTCGAGAGCATGACCGGCTTTATCGACGATCTGCTCGAAGCCAATGTCGGCAAGGCCGGGCGCAAGTATGTTCCTTACATCTTCACGCTGTTCATGTTCATCCTGTTCGGGAACCTGCTCGGCCTCGTGCCGGTCGGTCTGATCCCCGGGGTGCACGCATTCACTTTCACCAGCCACTTCACCGTCACCGGTGTGCTGGCGCTGATGAGCTTTGCCATCGTGCTGGTGGTCGGCTTCGCCAAGCATGGCTTGCACTTCTTCTCGCTGTTCGTGCCGAAAGACACACCGCTGGTCATGGCGATCTTCATCGCTCCGATCGAGTTCGTGTCCTTCATGGTACGTCCGTTCAGCCTTGCGCTGCGTTTGTTCGTGGCGATGATGGCCGGCCACGTGCTGCTCAAGGTGCTGGCGAGCTTCGTCATCGCCGGCGGCGGCGCAGGCATGGGCCTCGGCGTTGCAGTCGGCGTCCCCAGCTTTATCCTGATGGTCGCAATCAGCGCGCTCGAAATTCTGGTTGCCGGCATTCAGGCTTATGTGTTCGCGCTGCTGACCTCGTTGTACATCAACGACGCGGAAAACCTTCACTAGGGACGCTTTTCGCGTTCTTCAAAACCCTCACCAACAACAAGATTTCTTCAAGGAGTTTAATACCATGGACGCACAAGCTGCAGCTCTTCTGGGTGCCGGTCTCGCGGCGATTGGCGCTGGTCTGGCCGCGCTCGGCGTGGGCAACGTGTTTGCTTCGTTCCTCGAAGGCGCGCTGCGCAATCCCGGTGCTGCCGACGCGCAGCAGGGCCGCCTGTTCATCGGCTTCGCGGCTGCCGAACTGCTCGGCCTGCTGGCCTTCGTGATCGCCGTTCTGCTGATCTTCGGCTAATATCGGTGCATGGAGTGGCCGGGCGGCGCGCGATTTTGCCCGCACCCGGCCTCCCCGTCACATAGTTTGCGCTAGCAAAGGTCGATAATGCCTCAGATCGTTCAAATTGCTGACACGCTTTCAAGCCAGGTGTTCTGGCTACTGGTGTTCTTCGGCCTGACCTTCCTCGTCGTAGGGATGGGCATGGTCCCCAAGATCATGGGCACAGTCGAACTGCGCGACCAGCAGATCGCCGGTGACCTCGCCGCAGCACAGGCTGCGCGCGACGCTGCCGACAGCGAGGAAGAAGCCTGGCGCAAGCGCGAGAACGAGAATCGCGCCGCTGCGCAAGCCCTGGTTGCGGAAGCCAAGGGTGCAGCGGCCAAGGCGAACGAGGCGAAAATGGCCGATGCGCAGGGGCGTCTCGATACACGTCTCGCTGAAGCCGAAGCCGGGATTGATGCCGCTCGCGCCAGCGCGCTCGCCGAGATTGAAGACGTTGCCGCCGATGCAGCGCGCGATATCGTCGCCCGCATCGCTGGCGCCGATGTCGAACCCGCCGCAGCGCAGGCTGCGGTCAAGGAGGTGATGGCGCATGGCTGATATTCTCAACCTGCTCGCAACCGGCGCGGATGGTTACGCCGAACCAGCGGCGCTCGGGCTCGATTCGTATCAGTGGGTCGCGCTGGCGATGAGCGTGCTGATCGCGGTGTTCGTCTGGAAGAAGGTTCCCGGCATGATCACCGGCGGGCTCGACAGCCGGATTGCCGATATTCGTGCCCAGCTTGACGAAGCCAAGGCCTTGCGGGCCGAGGCCGAAGCATTGCGGGCCGAGTATGCCGCAAAGATCGCTGCGTCCGAAAAGGATGCCGAAGCAATGCTGGCGGGTGCGCGCGAGGAAGCTGATGCGATTCTCGCCAAGGCTGAGGCCGATAGCGAAGTGATGGTCGCACGCCGTCAGCGCATGGCTGAAGACAAGATCGCCGCTGCTGAACGCGCCGCGATTGCCGAGGTGAAGTCCCGTGCCGTTACCGCCGCCGCCGCCGCTTCGCGCAAGTTGATTGCCGAGCGTCACGACAGCGCAGCCGATCGTAAGCTGGCTGATGAGGTTATTGGCTCGCTCTGATCTTCCATCGGTTTTGCGGCTTCTGAAGGGGCGGTCCCGCGGGGCCGCCCTTTTCGTATTGTCTGCCCGTCGCATCGGCAGGGCAGTCGAACCGGCTGGCCGAAACAAAGAAGTTCAGCGCGGCTTGCTCCTGATGAAAGGAGATTGACGTGCCCCTGACTGCCTGTGCCATTAACTGTTCGCTTGCTGCCTCAGACAGCCGCGAAAGTTCGACCGATGGGATGATCGGCGTTTTGCGCAACGCCTTCGCCGAGCATGACGTGCGCGTGTCCGATGCGATCCGAATCGCCGATCACAACGTCAAGCCGGGCGTGACGTCGGACGAAGGCGAGGGCGACGACTGGCCGAAGATTCGCGAACGCATCCTTGCCGCTGATATCCTCGTGTTCGGTACGCCGATCTGGCTGGGGCAGGTCTCCTCTGTCGCCAAGCGGGTGCTCGAGCGGATGGACGCTTTCCTGTCGGAAACCGACGGTGCTGGCCGTATGCCCAGCTATGGGAAGGTTGCGGTGGCGGCGATCGTCGGCAACGAAGACGGTGCGCATTGGGCGACCTCGCAGCTGTTCCAGGCGCTCAACGACACCGGATGGACGATCCCGGCGGTTGCCGCCTGCTACTGGGTCGGGGAGGCGATGGGGAGCACCGATTTCAAGGATCTGAAGCAGCGTCCGGAAAAGGTCAGCAAGACCGCATCGATGGTCGCCAGCAATGCGGCGCACCTGGCGGGCCTGCTAAAGGGCGCGCCCTATCCGGGCTGAAACACGATTTTACCCACCAATTCGCGCCGCGCCATCGCTGTGAAGCCTTCGCGCCAGCGGGATAGCGGCAGGACCCGATCGATAGCCGGGCTGATGCGCTCTTGCTCTGCGAGAGCGGAAATTGCTTGCTGTATCTTCTGGCCCCGTTCCGGAAACCGGCGAGCGTATTCCCCGGCGCGTAGTCCGATGATGCTGAACCCTTTTATCAAAGGGATATTGGTGGCAATTTCGGCGATCCGTCCGGACGTGAAGCCGACCACCACCAGCTTGCCGCTGAAGGCAACGCAGCGGGTCGATTCGTCGAACACGTCGCCGCCCACTGGGTCGAACACTATGTCCGCCAGCGCACCGCCGGTGATCTCAGCCACCTGTTCGCGAAACCGGCCGTCTGCCAGCAGAATGGCATCAGGCTGGGCGAGAGCGGCGATCCGATCGATCTTGTCGGGGCTTCCGGTGGAGGCGATCACTTTTGCGCCAAGTGCGCGGGCAAGATCGCACGCAGCAAGGCCCACTCCTCCGCTGGCACCGTGGACCAGCACCCACTGGCCTTCCTGCAATCCGCCCAGTTCGACCAGCCCGGTATAGGCGGTGGAGTAAGCCGCCCCCATTGCGGCGGCAGCGGGGAAATCCAAGCCGCGCGGGATGGGCGAAAGCTTGTCGGCCGGAAGGCTGCCCCGTTCGGCAAATGCGCCGGTCTTGTTGCCGCCCATGACCCTGTCACCGGGTGAGAAGCCGCTCCCCGGGTCGGCCTCCAGCACCTCGCCCGCCAGTTCGAGGCCGCTTGTGAACGGCACGTCCGGTTTGAGCTGGTATGCCCCGCGCGTCATCAACATGTCGGGAAAGTTGAGCGAGGCCGCGCGGATCCGCACCAGCACTTCGCCAGGCGCTCGGACGGGCTCGGCAATGTCGGCAAGAACGACGCCGGAAAGGTCGTCCGAAAGACGTTCGACCCTGAGTGCTCGCATCGGCCTAGAAATTATCCTTCGCCGATCTCAAAGCCGCGAAAGTCTCATGCGGTGCGCTGCCGCCCCAGCGTGCCATCATCGCGGGATCGTCGGCCCGCAGAAAAGGATTGGTCGCCAACTCGCGTTCGAGTGTGGTCGGCACAGTCCATTCATCACGTGCGCGTTTCGCCGTTATCTCGTCCGTGTAGGCCTGAAGCGCGGCATTTTCGGGATCGGCGTGGAGTGCGAATTTGGCGTTGGCGGCGGTGTATTCGTGTGCGCAGTACAGTACTGTTTCCGGCGGCAACGCCTTGATACGCATGAGGCTGTCCCAGAACTGGCCCGGCTCGCCCTCGAACATTCGTCCGCAGCCCAGTGCAAACACGCTGTCGCCGACAAAGGCGATGCCCGCGCTCGGCAGATGAAAGGCGATGTGGCCGTTGGTGTGGCCCGATACGTCGATGACTTGCCCTTCTACCGAACCGATCGTGACCGTGTCACCGTGGCCGATGATGCGGTCGACTGGAAACTTGCCTTGGACTTCGGCCGGGCCGGTGATGGTGCAGCCGCTCGCTTCCTGGATGATGGCGTTACCGCCGGCGTGATCAGGATGCCAGTGGGTATTCCAGATCTGAGTGATCTTCCAACCTTTGAGCTCGGCCTGAAGCAGATATTCCTTGCCGTCAGGCGTATCGATCGCCGCCGTTTCGTGGCTGTCGGTATCGTGGATCAGGTAGCCGTAGTTGTCGCTAAGGCAGGGGAACTGGTGAACATGGATCATGCCGGTGACCTTACGCCCCTTGGCTGGATGTGAAAAGGCCCGCCTGCTCATGTGAGCGGGCGGGCCTTTCATTCCGGCGTGTGATTAGCAGCCGCCGTGGCGGCAGCTGATCACTGCCATCAGTCTTCCTTCTTCTTCAGCGCGGCGCCGAGGATGTCGCCCAGCGATGCACCGCTGTCGGACGAACCGAACTGCGCCACAGCTTCCTTTTCTTCGGCGATCTGACGCGCCTTGATCGAGAAGTTCGGCTTCTTGGAACGGTCGAAACCGATGACCATAGCGTCGATCTTACTGCCGACCTGGAAACGGTCGGGACGCTGCTCGTCACGGTCACGGCCAAGATCGGCGCGCTTGATGAAGCCGGTCGCACCGTCTTCGCCAACTTGCACTTCCAGGCCGCCGTCGCGCACTTCGAGTACGGTGACGGTAACGGTCTGGTTCTTGCGAAGAGCACCGCCGGTCGAGGCGCCTTCAGCCGAAGGTGCGCCCTTTTCGAGCTGCTTCATGCCGAGGCTGATGCGCTCCTTGTCGACATCGACATCGAGCACGACCGCCTTGACCATTTCACCCTTCCGGTGGAGCGCCAGCGCGTCCTCGCCCGAGATGCCCCAGGCGATGTCCGACATGTGCACCATGCCGTCCACGTCGCCGTCGAGGCCCACGAACAGGCCGAATTCGGTGGCGTTCTTGACTTCGCCTTCGACGACCGAACCGATCGGGTGCTTGTCGGCGAACTCGTCCCACGGATTGCCCTGAGCCTGCTTGAGGCCGAGGCTGATCCGGCGCTTGTCACTGTCGACTTCGAGCACCATGACTTCGACTTCCTGCGAGGTCGAAACGATTTTGCCCGGGTGGACGTTCTTCTTGGTCCAGCTCATTTCCGAAACGTGGACAAGGCCTTCGATTCCGGCTTCCAGCTCCACGAAAGCGCCGTATTCGGTGATGTTGGTGACCTGACCCGCCAGCTTCATGCCGACCGGATACTTGGCCGCAACGCCATCCCATGGATCGCTTTCCAGCTGCTTCATGCCGAGGCTGATGCGCTGCGTATCGGCGTTGATGCGCACGATCTGCACGGTCACGGTGTCACCGATATTGATGACTTCGCTGGGGTGGTTGACGCGCTTGTAGCTCATGTCGGTGACATGCAGCAGGCCGTCGATACCGCCGAGGTCGACGAACGCACCGTAATCGGTGATGTTCTTGACCACGCCGTCGATCACCTGACCTTCAGCCAGATCGTTGATCAACTCGCTGCGCTGTTCGGCGCGGGTTTCTTCGAGCACGGCGCGGCGCGAGACGACGATATTGCCGCGGCGGCGGTCCATCTTGAGGATCTGGAACGGCTGCGGAATATCCATCAGCGGGGTGACATCGCGCACAGGGCGGATATCGACCTGCGAACCGGGCAGGAACGCAACGGCGCCATCGAGGTCGACGGTGAAGCCGCCCTTGACCCGGCCGAAGATGCGCCCTTCGACGCGCTTGCCTTCGCCGAATTCGCTTTCCAGCTTGTCCCACGCAGCTTCACGGCGGGCGCGGTCGCGCGACAGCATCGCTTCGCCGTCGGCGTTCTCGACGCGGTCGACGAAAACTTCAACTTCGCCGCCGACGGTCAGGCCGTGGTCGTCTTCGCCGCGGGCAAATTCCTTGAGGGGGATGCGGCCCTCGCTCTTGAGGCCGACGTCGATTACGGCAAAGCCGTTCTCGATCGATGTGACGGTTCCCTTGACGACGCGGCCTTCGAAACCTTCGTCGCCGGCACCGCCGAGTTGTTCGTTGAGCATCGCCTCGAAATCGGCGCGGGTGGGCATTTGGGTTGCCATATTGCAGGTCAGTCCTGTTTGTTCGTTGTGCTACCGGCCACCGGTTTTTCCGGGGTCTTAAACTGCCTCCCGTGCACCATTGCGCGGGCTTGCAGGGCAAGAGGCCGAGTGCTCCGCGTCGCCGGATGCGAAAACGCGAAGGTTCTTCAACCGTGAAAGATTGCGAGAACGGCCGCGCGCCTAGTCGAGCACAGGGCAAAAAGCAAGGATATTCCCCTCTACCTCCCTGCGGCGCGGACCAGACGGGCCGACCTGTAGGAGACACATGAGACACTGTTCAGGACTCAAAAACCCGTGGCCGCCAAAATGGTGCAATATGGGCTGCATCAGGACAGGAAAAGGCGGGCGTATCATAACGCGACTTTCCCGCATCGCGGGCGAGTAGGAAAGCCCCGTCAGGCCGTGCCCAACCGGGTGCGCACGGCTTCGATCACCGCTTCGATCGCCTGTTCGCGGCCGAAGCTGGTGGTGTCGATCACCAGTGCGTCGGGCGCGGCGCGCAAGGGGGCATCGGCGCGGTTGATGTCGCGCGCGTCGCGGCGGACGATGTCCTGCTCGATCTCGGCGAGCGGGATGGCGATTTCGCGGCCAGTCATTTCGAGCCACCGGCGGCGTGCGCGTTCCTGCACACTGGCGGTCACGAACAGCTTCACATCCGCATCGGGCGCGATGACGGTGCCGATATCGCGCCCGTCAAGCACCGCGCCGCCGGGTTGCAGCGCAAAGGCGCGCTGGCGTTCGTAAAGCGCACGGCGCACCGCCGGATGTACCGAGACTCGGCTGGCGAACCCGCCGGCTTCCTCTGAACGCAGGGCATCATCATCCAGCAGCGTATCGGCAAACTCGCAGGCGGCCAGCGCCGCTACCGGATCGTTCGGATCGCCGCCGCCAAGCTGCACCTGCCGCCCGACCGCACGGTAAAGCAGACCGGTATCGAGATGCGGCAGCCCGAGATGCGCGGCCAGTGCCTTGGCGATGGTGCCCTTGCCTGAAGCGGTGGGGCCGTCGACGGCGATGATCATGAACGCTGCTCCCGGTTCCGGCGGCGATCGCGAAGCGCCCGGATAATCCCGAACACCGCGATGGAGGCCCAGAAGAATTCGAGGACGAGGCTCGCCCAGTTGGTGTGAACCAGTAAAGAGACCGTCAGTAATGCGGCGCCGGCCAGATTAGTGCCGTGCAGGATGAAGGGGTTGGTCTGCTTTGCCAGCGTCAGATAGGCATAAGCGCCGATGATGCAGGCGGTGCCGCACAGGCCGACGATGCTGGCCCAATCCAAGGGAGCGTCAAGCGCGGTGGTCATTGCCCGGCCTCTTCGAGCAGGCCCATGAAGGTGGGAAAACTGGTATTGATCGGGGCCGTATCATCCACGCTGACGCCATGACGGCTCGCGAGGCCCGCCACGGCCATGCTCATCGCGATGCGGTGGTCGAGCCGGGTGGCAACGCTCGCGCCTGCGGGCGTGCCGGAGAGCGGTTCGCCGCCGGTGCCTTGGATGGTGAGGCCGTCTTCATGTTCCTCCACCCGCGCGCCGGCCAATCGAAGCGCAGCGGCCATCGCGGCGAGCCGGTCGCTTTCCTTGACCCGCAGTTCCTCCAGTCCGGTCGTGCGGGTGGTGCCGCTCGCCAGCGCGGCGGCGACGAACAGCACCGGGAATTCGTCGATCATCGAGGGCGCGAGGGCCGGGTCGATATCAATGCCGGTGAGGTTTGCATGGCGCACCCGCAGGTCGGCGACCGGTTCGCCGCCGACTTCGCGCGCGTCAACCTCGGTGATATTCGCGCCCATCTGGCGCAGCACTTCGAGTAATCCGGCGCGGGTCGGGTTGAGGCCGACATTCCGGATCGTCAGGTCGCTACCCGGAACGATGCTGGCCGCAACCATGAAGAACGCCGCCGAAGAAGGATCGCCCGGCACGGTTACGTCCATCGGCTTGAGGTCGGCTTCGCCGTGAATGGCGATGATTCGCTCTCCGCCTTCCTGCGTGACGTCGAGCTTGGCACCGAAGCCGGTCAGCATCCGCTCGGTATGATCGCGGGTCGGCACCGGCTCGATCACGCGGGTGATCCCCGGCGTGTTCAGGCCTGCGAGCAGCACCGCGCTCTTGACCTGCGCGCTTGCGACCGGAAGCCGATAGGCAATCGGGACAGCCGGCGCAGCGCCGCGCAGCATCAGCGGGAGAGTGCCGCCCGGCGAGGCTTCGATGCTCGCGCCCATCTGCGCCAGCGGGGCGATCACGCGATTCATCGGGCGGCCCGAAAGGCTGGCATCGCCCACAAAGGTCGCGGTGATCGCGTGGCTGGCGACAAGGCCCATCAACAGCCGGGTCGAGGTGCCCGAATTACCCATGTCGAGCGCCTGCTTCGGCTCCAGCAGGCTGCCGACCCCCGCGCCGTGTACTGTCCAT
This sequence comes from Erythrobacter sp. NFXS35, assembly GCF_040148725.1. Lineage (NCBI taxonomy): Bacteria > Pseudomonadati > Pseudomonadota > Alphaproteobacteria > Sphingomonadales > Erythrobacteraceae > Erythrobacter > Erythrobacter sp. NFXS35. Next base: position 157,002 of record NZ_JAGDEB010000001.1, read on the forward strand.
GTGCCGTCATCGCTGCGGATGATATCGGCCCCGAACTGGCGCATCGCGGCGGCGGTCGCCAGCACGTCCTCGCCTTCGAGCAGGCCGGTGATCCGGCTTCGCCCCACGGCGAGGCCCGCGAACATCAGCGCGCGGTGGCTGATCGACTTGTCGCCCGGAACACGGATCGTACCGCGCAGGGGGCCAAGGTGAGCAAAGGTGTGGCTGGTCATCAGGCGGCGGTCTTTGACAGCGCCCCGTGCTTCTGGCAAGGCGCGCCGCGCGCGGGCCGGGACGCTCCTGATCATGCTCTTGATAAAGGGCTTGCCGGAACCCACAAACCTGACCACATCACCCGTGCCACATCCCCTGTGAATGTGCACAAGTTTTCGCCTGCCCCTGTCGTGGGGCGGCCTGTTTTGAGGAACAATGATGGCAAAGCCCGAATGGGGTACCAAGCGTACCTGTCCCAAGTGCGGGGAGCGGTTCTATGATCTCGGCAAGGAAGATCCGGTCACCTGCATCGAATGCGGCGAAAACTGGTCGCCCGAGCCGGTGCTGAAGTCCAAGCAGCCGATTCCGTTCGAGGAAGAAAAGAAGAAGAAGGACGTCGAAGCCGATTCCGATCTGGGCGGCGATGACGCCGATGATCTCGATGACATCGAGGACATCGACGACGATGACGATTCGCCCGATAATGATGTCGATCTCGGCGGTGACGACGATCTCGGCGTTGCCACCAACAAGGGCGACGACGACGACGAATCTTGATGTTCCGCACGCCATCCGGCGTGCGAAATCCTCGCTCACGCGACCTGAAAGTCGCGTCGCTGCGGGCGGCTGGTCAGCCTTGCGGTTGCATTGCAACCGTTTCAGCGATCGGCATTCGGTTTGGCTACTATCGCGCCGGATCGATCAAAATACACTTGCAATGGGAGGGCGGCCCTTATAATGGCCGCCTCCCGCAAGCAGAGCGCAATGCTTTGCTCGCATGATGACTGGCTCGGGGCCTTAGCTCAGCTGGGAGAGCGCAACACTGGCAGTGTTGAGGTCAGCGGTTCGATCCCGCTAGGCTCCACCAGTCATTCTGATCCAAGTCGGAGAGTTCGCCCCCCGGGGGCCCTTTTCGCAACGCTGGCTGACGAGGTTTCGTCCGCCGGCGTTTTTCGCGTATTCCGGGGTCCACGGTTCCCGGCAGGAGAAGTTGGCGATGTTTGACACTCTGTCCGACCGTCTTGGCGGGGTCTTTGACAAGCTCAAGGGCCGCGGCGCGCTGCGCGAACAGGACGTGCGCGATGCCATGCGCGAAGTGCGGATCGCGCTGCTCGAAGCCGATGTCGCGCTCCCCGTCGCCCGCCGCTTCATCGATGCCGTCACCGAAAAGGCTGTCGGTCAGGACGTGCTCAAGTCGGTCACGCCCGGCCAGCAGGTCATCAAGATCGTCCATGACGAGCTCGTGGCGACGCTCGGCGGGATGGAGACCGAGGGGCTGAACCTCGATGCCAAGCCGCCGGTCGTGATCATGATGGTCGGCCTGCAGGGCTCGGGCAAGACCACCACCACCGCCAAACTCGCCAAGCTGATCCGCGAACGTCATGGCAAGAAGGCGCTGATGGCCTCGCTCGACGTGAACCGTCCGGCAGCGCAGGAGCAGCTTGCGGTGCTGGGCACGCAGGTCGATGTGGCGACCCTGCCGATCGTGCAGGGCCAGCAGCCGGTAGACATTGCGCGGCGCGCGATGGAAGCGGCGCGCTTGCAGAATTACGACGTGTTGCTGCTCGACACCGCGGGCCGCCTGCATGTCGATGATGCGCTGATGGCCGAGATGAAGGCAGTCGCCGGGGTTTCGACGCCGGGCGAAGTGCTGCTGGTGGTCGATTCACTCACCGGTCAGGACGCGGTCAACGTTGCGCAGAGCTTCTCGGGCGAAGTGCCGCTGACCGGCGTGGTGCTGACCCGCATGGACGGCGATGCGCGCGGCGGCGCGGCGCTTTCGATGCGTGCGGTCACCGGCAAGCCGATCAAGTTTGCAGGCACCGGCGAAAAGCTCGACGCGATCGAAGTGTTCCGCCCCGGATCGGTCGCCGACCGTATTCTCGGCATGGGCGACGTCGTCAGCCTGGTCGAGCGCGCGGCTGCGACGATTAAGGAAGAAGACGCCGAAAAGCTTGCCCGCAACATGGAGAAGGGCAAGTTCGATCTCGACGACCTTGCCATGCAGCTGCGCCAGATGCGGCAGATGGGCGGGCTGGGGATGCTCGCTGGCATGATGCCGGGCATGAAGAAGGCCAAGGCCGCGATGGCGTCTTCGGGCATGGACGACAAGGTGCTGGTGCATCTCGAAGCGGTGATCTCCTCGATGACCCCGAAGGAACGCTCCAATCCCGACCTGATGAACGCGAAGCGCAAGAAACGCGTTGCGGCAGGTAGCGGCACCGATGTGCAGACCGTCAACAAGCTGCTGAAGATGCATCAGGAAATGGCCCGCGCCATGAAGCAGATCAAGAAGATGGGCGGCATGAAAGGCCTTGCCGCCATGTTCGGCGGCGGCGGAATGGGTGGTCCTGGCGGGCTCGGCGGCGGCGCAGGCGGCCTTCCCGGTCTGGGCGGCCCCGGCGGTATGGGCGGCCCGATGGGCGGTTTGCCAGGTCTCGGCGGCCCTCCGCGCGGCAAGAAATAGATTTCAGTTCAATAATTAAAGCTCAACGAATTCAATCAATTCCAATCGAAAGGTAACATCAAATGTCCATCTCCATCCGGCTTTCGCGCGGCGGTGCCAAGAAGCGTCCTTATTATCGTATCGTCGTGGCCGACACCCGCAGCCCGCGCGACGGCAAGTACCTCGAACAGATCGGCACCTATAACCCGCTGCTCGCCAAGGACAGCGCCGAGCGTGTGAAGCTGAGCGAAGACCGCGCCCGTTACTGGCTCGGCGTCGGCGCGCAGCCGACCGACCGCGTTGCCCGCTTCCTCGATACCGCCGGCGTGATGGAGCGCGCGGCGCGCAGCAACCCCAAGAAGGGCGAGCCGGGCGAGAAGGCCAAGGAGCGAGCTGAAGAGCGTGCGGCCAAGGTCGCCGAAGCCGAAGAAGCTGCTCGCACCGCTGAAGAAGAAGCCAAGGCCGCTGCCGCAGCGCCTGCCGCTGAAGAAGCTCCGGCTGAAGAAGCTCCCGCCGAGGAAGCTGCTGCTGAAGAAGCGCCTGCCGCTGAAGAAGCGCCTGCCGCTGAAGAAGCCCCGGCTGCTGACGAGCCTGCAGCCGAAGAAAAGACCGAAGGCTGATCGCAGGAATGAACAAGCCCGTCACCCTCGCCGCCATCGCCGGCGCACATGGGGTGGCGGGCGAGGTGCGTCTGAAGCTGTTCGGCGAAAGCGTCGCGGGGCTATCCTGCCACAAGAGCTTCAATGACGGCGCGCTCACGCTGCTGAAAATCCGCGACGACGGGAAGGGCGGGGCGGTCGCTCGCTTTGCTGAAAGCACCAGTCGCGCCGATGCAGAGCGCCTGCGCAGCACTGTGCTGACCGTACCGCGGGAAGCCTTGCCGCCGTTGGCCGAAGGCGAATATTATCACGCCGATCTGCTCGGTCTGCCAGTGGTCACCGACGCCGGTGAGCCGGTCGGCAGCGTGCTCGCCATCGAGAACTTCGGCGCGACCGACATCATTGAAATCACCCGCGATCCGGTGCCCGAAAAGGGGCCGAAGACCTTCATGGTGCCGATGATCCCCGCCGCGGTGCTGGAGTGGGACGAACACCGGCTTGTGATTGCGAGCGCTTTCGCCGAAGATTAAGCCGCATGCTTATCGGTCTCCTCGCGTTCGTCCTGTTCGTCCTCCTTCTCATCATGGTCACGCTCGGGGCTGTGTTGGTGGCTCGCTTCGTTCTTGGCGGATCGGGCAGTTCGGCACGGATCGTTGCGGCTGCGTTTAGCGGTCCGATGACGCTGGCTTTGCCCGTGTTTGCCGCAGTCCTATCAGAGGGTTTCTCATGGTCTGAATTGGGGGTGGTCTTGTTCCTGCTGGCCTTCCTGTTCTGCGCAATCGGCTGGCCGGTTGCCCATTTCGCCACCCGGCGGCTCGACCGGCTGACGCAGTTCGATCCTCGGGTTTTCGAGTAGCCTTGCCGGTGGCGGTGCGGGCCGAGGAGAATGAACTCTGGCACCGCATCGCGGCCCATGAGATCGGCCCGCCCGGCGCATCGCTGACCTTCGCCGCGCGCCTCGCCCGTGAGAACCGCTGGAGCCTCGCGCATGCCGATCGGGTGATCGGTGAGTACAGGCGCTTCTGCTATCTGGCGGTCACCGCCGGGCATCCGGTCACGCCCTCCGACGCGGTGGATCAGGCGTGGCATCTGCATCTCACCTATTCGCGCGACTACTGGGAGCGGTTCTGTCCCGAAGTGCTCGGCGTGCCGCTGCATCACGGCCCGACTGCGGGCGGCGCGGCCGAACGCGCGCGCTACTATCGCCAATATGCCGAAACGCTGGCCGCTTACGAAGCCGCTTTCCGCGAACCACCACCGGGTGCCATCTGGCCCCCGGCAGAGCGCCGCTTCTCCGTGGATCCGCGGGGTGTACGCGTTAACTTCTTCGATGGTATCTTCCTGAAACGCCGGGTCGCGCTGGCGCTGGGTCTGACTCTCCTGATGGTGGGCTGGCTTGCGGGAAGGATAATGTGATGCAGCTGTTCTCGTCATGGACGGGCGGCGATTTCCTGTTGTTTTACGCGATGATGCTGGCGATGGGCGTGCTGGCTTCGTTGTGGATGCCGATCAGCCTGCGTCCTGAAGGGCGGCGGTCCAACTCGCTCGATGCGGAGGACGCCGCGATGTTGGCTGGCGGGCCGGAGCGCATGGCCGATTCGGTAGTCGCCGATCTGTTCGCTCGCGGCGCGCTGGCTGAGGCCGGTAGCGGCAAACTGTCGGTCATTGACAGCACCATTCCGGCAACCGCTGCGGGCAAGGCGGTGCTGTCGCTGCCCGGAAGTTTCGACATGAAGAAGACCCGCGCGGCGCTCTCACCGCATATCGATCGGCTCACCGCACGGCTTCGGCGGCAGCGACTGCTGGTCTCGACGGTGGAACTCGCCCGCCTGCGCTGGCTCGCCGGTGCTCCGCTTGGGGTGCTGTTCGTGCTCGGTCTGTACCGCCAACGTGCAGGCAGTGCCGTCGGCGAGCCGACCGAGGGTCTGGTGGCGCTGCTGGCGGTGACGGCAGTGGCGGCCGTGATCCGCATCGCGAAGCTCGACCGGCGAACCCAGGGCGGGATCGACACTTTCTACGCGATGCGCGATCAATCCGAACGCCTGCGGCTTGCGCCGCGTACCGACGAAGCGATGCTGGCGGTCGCGCTGTTCGGAACCGGCGTGTTGATCGGCACGCCGTGGCAACCGGTTCACGCAATGCGGCAATCGGGAAGCGACGGCGGGGGAAGCGGCGACAGCAGTAGCGATGGAGACGGGGGCTCGGGCTGCGGCGGCGGTTGCGGCGGTTGCGGGGGCTGAAATCCCGGCGTAAGCGGCGGGTATGACAAAGATTCCTGTCGCCTTTAATCAAGCCGCGCCGATCCCTGCGCACGTGCTCAACAAAGGTGACTCCCTGATCGCTGCGCCCGACACCCGCGTGATCGCGCAGGCGGGTGAAGGGGAGGAGACGCTGCTGGCGGAACTCGATCTCGGCGAAGTGGGCGCTGGCCTGACCAGCCTCGATACTGACGGGCATTATGCGCGGCCGGATGTTTTCGAGCTGACGGTTGAGACGCGGGTAAAAGCTGGGGTGAAGTGGCACAATGCGTGAAAGCTGCACCTATACGGATTTCAATCCCTGTAACATGCCCCCACCACCGGGGGGATATTCGGACCCTCAATTCGATCTTGTTCTATTTCTGATCTTGTGGGTTTTTCTCGCGGCACCGATGCTCATGTGGACATTCGGGATGGTCGTTGTTTCATCGCGCAAATACCAGAAAGTCCGTCCCAAGTCGCTGGCTGTTGAAGCGCTTTTGCCACCGACAGTTTTGTTGGCATTTTATTTGTTTTCGTTGATTTCAGATTCGGGGCTTGATCAAGCCATTTCTCATCTTTCGTCCGGAGCCCGCTGGCTTTTCGAGTTTCCTCTGATTGTTGCGCTGTATGCGACTTCCATTGGCGCTGTGCACGTCAATTGCTGGTTTCTCAAATCTCGGTCAACGGCGAGTTCTGAGAGCAAATGACCTTCAGCGCCACCATCCTCACGCTCTATCCCGAGATGTTCCCCGGGCCGCTCGGCGTGTCACTTGCGGGCCGCGCCATGGCCGAGGGCAAGTGGGCCTGCGAGACATTGCAGATCCGCGACTTTGCCACCGACAAGCACCGCACCGTCGATGATACTCCCGCAGGCGGCGGGGCGGGGATGGTGCTGAAGTGCGATGTGCTGGCGCAGGCTTTGGACAGCGCGCCTTCCGCTGGTCGCCCCATTCTTGCCATGACACCGCGCGGGAAACCCATCACGCAAGCGCGCATCCGCGAACTCGCGCAAGGCCCCGGCGTCATCATCCTGTGCGGGCGGTTCGAAGGCTTCGATGAACGCCTGTTCGAGGCCCGTCCGGAGATCGAACAGGTCTCCCTCGCCGACATCGTCCTGTCCGGCGGCGAGATGGCCGCGCTCACTATCCTTGACGCTTGCATTCGGCTGCTTCCCGGCGTAATGGGCGCGGCTTCCAGCGGGGATGACGAGAGCTTTGAACAAAGCCTCATCGAATACCCGCACTACACCCGACCTCAGCAATGGGAAGGGCGCACGATCCCCGAAGTGCTGCGATCGGGGGATCATGCGAAAATCGCTGCTTGGCGCAAGGCAAGGAGCGAGGAGGATACACGGTCACGCAGGCCGGACTTGTGGGAGCGCTATGAGGGCGCTCGGGTCCAACCTGCCTCTGGCGCGCGGCGAAAAGACAAGGAACCGGACCAGTGAACCTGATCCAGCAAATCGAAGCCGAAGAAATCGCCAAGTCCGGCAAGGACATTCCCGAATTCCGCGCGGGCGATACCGTCCGCGTCGGCGTGAAGGTGAAGGAAGGCAACCGTGAGCGTGTTCAGAACTACGAAGGCGTCGTGATCGCCCGTTCGAACCGCGGCATGGGCAGCAACTTCACCGTGCGCAAAATGAGCTTCGGCGAAGGCGTCGAGCGCGTTTTCCCGCTCTACTCGCCGATCGTCGAAAGCATCACCGTGGTCCGCCGCGGCGTGGTGCGTCGTGCGAAGCTCTATTACCTGCGCGGCCGCACCGGCAAGAGCGCACGTATCGCAGAGCGCCGCGATTTCGCTCCCAAGGCGTAAGGCTTGCCAGCCAGCAATTCGCGAAGGGCGGTCCTGCGGGGCCGCCCTTTTGCGTTTGCGCCTCTTGCCATTCCTTCTCGTCGTTGCGAGGAGCGGAAGTGACGAAGCAATCCAGAACGTCATGGTTCAGATGCTGGATTGCCGCGCCGCCTTTCGGCGGCTCGCAATGACGAGGTGAGCTTTGGATGCGTTTGTTTCTTGCTGCGGTTGCAATGGGTCTCTCCACCTGCCTGTCAGTCCCCTCGTTGGCGGAGGATGTCATGACTGAGGCTGCCCCTAAGCTCAGCTTCGAACGCGTATTCGCCAGCCCCGGGCTCGATGGCCCGGCACCGCGGCAGGTCAAGCTGTCGCCCGATGGCCGCTTTCTCACCCTGCTGCGCAACCGCGCCGAGGATCGCGAGCGGTACGATCTGTGGGGCTACGACATCGACACCCGCGAATGGCGGATGCTGGTGGATTCGTTGGCCCTGGGCTCGGGCCGGGAACTCTCCGAAGACGAGAAGATGCAGCGCGAACGCGCGCGCGTCGGCAGTCTGAAGGGTATCATCAGCTACCAGTGGGCGAGCGACGGTAGCGGCGTTCTGGTGCCATTGGACGGCGATCTCTATTTGGCGACGCTTGATGGGACGGTCACGCGGTTGACCGACACTGAAGGCACCGAACTCAATCCCAAACTTTCATCCAAGGGCGGCTATGTCAGCTTCGTGCGCGACCGGCGGCTGTGGGTCGGACCGGTCGGCGGTGCCGTTGAAGATGGGGCGCAGCCCGTCACCCCGGACGGGGAAGCCGACACGATCCGCTGGGGCGAGGCCGAATTCGTCGCGCAGGAAGAAATGGCGCGGCTACAGGGCTATTGGTGGTCGCCCGATGACAGCCGCATTGTCGTTCAGCGGACCGACGAGGCCAGTGTCGGCATCGTCACCCGCGCCGCTATCGGGGCCACGGGGACAAAGGTGTTCGACCAGCGTTATCCTGCGGCGGGTACCGATAATGCGGTGGTCGAGTTGTTCGTGATGGATCCGGATGGCGCGAACAGCGTAAAGGTCGATCTCGGCCTCGATCTGGATATCTATGTCGCGCGAGTGGACTGGGCGCCGGATGGCAGCGCAATCTATGTCCAGCGGCAGGACCGCGCACAAACCCGCATCGATATGCTCAGAGTCGATCCCACCACCGGCGCGAGTACGATCCTGTTCACCGAGAACGCCGCACGACCCGATTACTGGATCAATCTGTCCGACAATTACCGGTTTCTTGCTGACGGCAGCTTGCTGTGGTGGTCGGAGCGTGACGGCTACGGCCATTTCTATCACTTTGTCGATGGGCGATGGTTGCAGCTTACCAGCGGCGCTTCCCCGACGACCACGCTGGTCGGGGTGGACGAAGACGCAGGCACATTCACCTACCAAGCAACTTCGGATATGCTGACCCAGCAGATTTACCGTGCGAAGCTGGATGGAAGCGGCGACCCGGAACTGCTCACCGATCCGGCCTACACCAATGCAGCGAGCATGGACGGCAAGGGACGGCTGCTTTACGTCACCCGCTCTGCGCCCGATCAGCCGCCGCAATCTTTTCTCGCCGCGCCGGATGGCGAGCGGGTGGCGTGGATTGAGGAGAACGCCGTAGCGGGCGACCACCCTTATGCGCCGTTCCTCGCCGGCCACACCATGCCCGAATACGGCACGATTGCTGCCGAGGACGGCACGCCGCTGCACTGGATGATGCTCAAGCCCGCGATGGAGCCGGGCAAGCGTTACCCGGTGTTCTTCAGCCATTATGGCGGACCGGGGCCGCAGATGGTGACCAAAGGCTGGGGCGGGGCACTCGCGCAGTCGATTGTCGATAAAGGCTACATTTACTTCGTGCTCGACAACCGCGGCGCCGCCAACCGCGGCGTCGATTTCGAACAGCCGATCTACCGCGCCATGGGCGGCGTTGAAGTGCGCGACCAGAAGGCTGGAGCCTCGTTCCTGAAAAACCTCGATTTCGTCGATGCCGACAAGATCGCGATCTATGGCTGGTCCTATGGCGGCTACATGACGCTGAAGCAGCTTGAAGCCGATCCGGGCCTCTACGCTGCGGGTATTTCCGGCGCGCCGGTCACGCGCTGGGAACTTTACGATACCCACTATACCGAACGCTTTATGGGCGATCCGCGCGAGGTGCCCGAAGCCTATGAGAAAGCGAGCGCCATCCCCGATGCCACCAAGATCAGCGATCCGCTGCTGCTGATTCACGGCATGGCGGATGATAACGTGGTGTTCGAAAATTCGTCGGAACTGATCAGCGTGCTTCAGGAAAGCAACACTCCGTTCGAGATGATGCTCTACCCCGGCTATACCCACCGCGTGTCGGGCGAAAATATCGGCCCGCACGTCTGGAACAGCATTTTCCGCTTTCTGAACGCTCATGGCGTGACATCGCCCCAAGAGCAGGCAGCGAGCGAATAGGTCTGCGCCGGCACGGTTAGCGGTTGCGCTTGGCCCAGCGCTCGTTATTTCGCGAGACCAAGTCTCAAGGAGAATGCGAAGTGGGTTACCGGGTGGCAGTCGTCGGCGCGACGGGTAATGTCGGGCGCGAAATGATGCAGGTTCTGGCCGAGCGCAATTTCCCCTGCGATGAGGTGGCTGCGGTCGCCTCGAGCCGCTCGGTCGGCACCGAGGTCGAATTCGGCGACACCGGCAAGATGTTGAAGTGCAAGAATATCGAGCATTTTGACTGGGCTGGTTGGGACATCGCGCTGTTCGCCGCAGGCTCCGGCCCGGCGAAGGAATACGCACCGAAAGCTGCGGCTGCCGGATGCATCGTGATCGACAATTCCTCGCTTTACCGCATGGACCCGGACGTGCCGCTGATCGTGCCGGAAGTGAACCCGGATGCGATCGACGGCTACACGGCGCGCAATATCATCGCGAATCCGAACTGTTCGACTGCCCAGTTGGTTGTTGCGCTGAAGCCGCTCCACGATGTCGCAAAAATCAAGCGCGTCGTGGTGAGTACCTATCAATCGGTTTCCGGCGCGGGCAAGGCGGGGATGGACGAACTGTTCCAGCAAAGCCGCGCGATCTTCGTCGGCGACCCGGTCGATCCCGCCAAGTTCACCAAGCAGATCGCCTTCAACGTTATCCCGCACATCGACAGCTTTCTTGATGACGGTTCGACCAAGGAAGAATGGAAGATGATGGTCGAGACCAAGAAGATTCTCGACCCCAAGATCAAGCTGACCGCGACCTGCGTACGCGTTCCGGTGTTCGTCGGCCATTCCGAAGCGGTGAATATCGAGTTCGAGAACGAAATCAGCGCCGAACAAGCGATGGACATTTTGCGCGAAGCCCCTGGCGTGATGCTGATCGATAAGCGCGAGGATGGCGGCTACATCACCCCCGTCGAATGCGTCGGCGACGCTGCGACCTTCATCAGCCGCGTGCGGGAAGATCCGACCGTGGAGAACGGCCTGACGCTGTGGTGCGTCTCCGACAACCTGCGCAAGGGCGCTGCGCTGAACGCGGTGCAGATTGCCGAGCTGCTCGGACGGCGGCACCTGAAGAAGGGGTAGGCTGATGCGGATCGCTCTCCTCGGCCTTGCGGGCGCGCTGGCGCTGACGGGATGTGACAGCGGCGATGTGCCCAGCCCGGCAGAGCGTCAGGACGGGCAGATGCAGCAGCAGGCGGTGCCCGCCAACGTCGTCGAATTGCGCAGCGAAGGCCTGGCAGCGGGCACTGAGGCGTTCTTCTTCGCAGCTGGCAAGAAGGAAGTCGAAGCCGCGCTTGGCCGGGTCCTGGGCGGACCGCTGCGGTCGGGCGACAATGCAGAATGCGGCGCAGGGCCGATTACCTTCACCGATTTCCCGGGTGGGCTGACTGCGCATTTTCAGGACGAACGGCTGGTCGGCTGGAACTGGCATCTGGCGCAGGACGGGGACTTGCCTGGAAGCGGCACAGTCAAGCTGGGAGGCAACGTTCAACTCGGTTCGCCCCGTAGCCTCGTCGAAGCCGCGCCCGGCTATTCCCCTGTCGAAGGCAGCACGCTGGGCGAGGAATTCGCGCTGGGTGACCGGATCGGCGGCTTCATTGCTGCCGACAAGGTCGAGATGATTTACGCCGGAACGCAGTGCTTTTTCCGGTGAGGAAAGCGTGACCCTGCGCGCCGACCTGTATTTCAGCTTTCGGTCGCCCTATTCCTATCTGGCTATCGGCCGCTACAGAACGATGTCCGAGGAATATGATCTCGCCATTGCGCTGAAGCCGGTTTACCCGCTTGCGATCCGCCAGCCCGATTTTTTCGAGCGCAATCACCCCAACTGGCTCGGCTATACATTGCGCGACATGATGCGGGTTGCGCAGTTTCACGGCATCCCCTTCGCCGGGCCCCGCCCCGATCCGATCGTGCAGGATATGGCCACCCGCCGGATCGCTGCCGAGCAACCTTATATCTACCGGATAACGCGGTTGGGCCAAGCCGCCTCACGGCGAGGTGTGGGTCTCGCTTTTGCGCACGAAGCCGCGCAGTTGATCTGGGGCGGAGCGACGAACTGGCACGAGGACGATCACCTTGCCGGGGCGGCTGAACGCGCGGGGCTCGACTGGTGCGATGTCGCCGTAGAAGCCGCCGACGATGCCGACGCGCTCGATACCGAAATCGCCGCCAATCAGGCAGCGCTTGAGGCTGCGGGCCATTGGGGCGTGCCCACGCTGGTGTTCGATGGTGAGCCGTTTTTCGGGCAGGACCGCATCGAAATGGTGCAGTGGCGGATGGAGCAGAAAGGGCTTACGCGGCGGCATGACTGATCAATTCACCTCCTTCGACGGCACCAGCCTCGCGATCCATACCGAGGGCGAGGGACGCCCGGTAATTTTGCTGCACGGGCTGTTTTCCTCTGCCCATATGAACTGGATCAAATGGGGTCATGGCCAGCGGCTCGCGGCGGCGGGGTTCCGTGCGATCATGCTCGATTTTCGCGTTCACGGGGAGAGCGCGGCGCCGCATGACGCGTCGGCCTATCCGGAAGGCGTGCTGGTGCGCGACGCTGCAGCGCTGGCCGATCACCTGGGGCTCGTGCCCGGCATGTTCGATCTCGTCGGCTTTTCGCTCGGCGCACGCACCGCGATCCATGCGGTCGCCCACGGTATTCTCGAGCCGCGCAGATTGGCGATCTGCGGCATGGGCGTGTCGGGCCTTGCCGAATGGGAGCGCCGCGCCAGCTTTTTCAAGCGCGTCATCGTCGAATTCGACACGATCAAACCGGGCGACCCGGCCTATGTCGCTCGCACCTTCCTCAAATCCCAAGGGGTGGACCGGGTTGCAGCACGGCTGTTGCTTGACGCCATGGATGATTTCGATCTCGCCAATCTGGTGAACATTACCATGCCCGCCGCCGCGATCTGCGGAGCGGAGGATGACGATAACGGCTCGGCCGAGGAACTGGCTGCGATGCTGCCGGATGCGCGCTATATCGAAGTGCCCGGCAGCCATCTCAACAGCGTGACCAAGCCCGAGATGGGCGAGGCGATTGTCTCGTTCCTGTCCGAATGAGCGTGGCGGCTTGATTCGCGCCGCGCTGACGTTCACACCCTGACGCATTGCCGGTCGAGTAATGCGCGGGGAGGATGCCATGAGATTGATCGCCGTTCTGTCAGGCGCTTGCGCTGCCGTACTGGCCGCCTGTGCGCCGGTGGCAGCACCCGGCGAGGTCGGAGCGCAGGCCATGGCGCCGACGCTGTTCGTAGCGAACAAGCGCGGCAATACGCTCTCCAAGATCGATCTGACCACCGGCGAGGAAGTCCTGCGCCTGCCGAGCTGCACCAACCCGCACGAGTTGGCGACTTCGCCCGATGGGGAGCACGTGGCGCTCGCCTGCTACGGCGGGACGACGGTGGATGTGTTCCTCACCGACAATCTCGAACGGGTCTCCAGCATCGAACTCGGCGCAAATGCCCGTCCGCACGGGATCGTCTGGCACGCGAACGACAGTATCTTTGTGACCACCGAGGGCCGGGGGTCGCTCTTTCGCATCGACGGTCTGCTGCGCGACGCGGTTCTGCGCTTCGAATATGCTACCGGGCAGCAGGGCAGTCACATGCTCGCCGTCAGCCCCGACGCGACAACGGCATGGACCACGGATCTCGGCTCGCGCACAGTCACCCGGATCGATCTCACCAATCGCTACCCACTGCTGTCGGTCACGGTCGGGGAGGAGCCGGAAGGCATTTCCCTTTCCCCTGACGGCAAGACACTCTGGGTCTCGGCGCGCGGCTCCAATCAGGCGTTCGCACTCGATCCGTTGACGATGGAGGTGCGCGAAACTGTGACGACGGGCCGCTTCCCGCTGCGCATTGCGGTGCGTCCGCAGGGCGACGTGGCGGTCACTTCCGATCTGCAGGACGGCAGCCTGAGCGTGATCGACACCGCCAATGCCGAAGTGATCCGCACCATTGCCGTCTCTAGCCCCGCAGAGGCCGAGGCGCGGTTTCAGGTCACGATCCTGTGGTCGAACGATGGATCGAAGATCTACGTCGCCGAAACCGCCAGCGACACCGTTGCCGAAGTCGATTACGCCAGCGGCACGGTGCTGCGCCGCCTGACTGTGGGCGAGGGCGGGGACGGGATGGCGATCCTGCCTTGAAGGATGTGAAACCTCTTCCCGTGGTCGGTTGGCGCGAACTCGTCAGCCTGCCCGAACTGGGCCTTGCCGGCATCCCGGCGAAGATCGATACTGGCGCAAGGACCTCCTCGCTCCACGCCGAGGTGCTCGACGATTTCAGGCGCGAGGGCGAACGCTTCGTGCGCTTCGCAGTCGATTGGGATGGAACGCGCCATGTCTGTGAGGCGGTGCATGTCGATTTGCGCGGGATCACCAGCTCCAACGGCGAACAGCAGGAGCGCTTTGTCATCAAGACGCCGCTGACGATCGGTAATCACTCCTTCCGGGCGGAGATCAGCCTGGCGGACCGATCCCAGATGCAATTCCCGATGCTGATCGGGCGCACCGCGCTCAGGCGTCGTTTCGTCGTCGATAGCGGTCATTCGTGGCTGCAATCTGCGGCGATTGCGGATAGGGGCGCAGCCGCCGGTAGATCGCCGGTTTCGAAAGGATTTCCATGAAAATCGCGATGCTGGCGCGCAACGCCAATCTCTATTCGCACAAGCGCCTGAAGGAAGCCGCCGAGGCGCGCGGCCATACGCTCGATATTCTTAACACCCTGCGCTGCACGGTGCACATCGCCAGCCACCGTCCGCAGGTGTTCTATAACGGCGAGCCGGTGCCCGCCTATGACGCGGTGATCCCGCGCATCGGCGCATCGATCACCAATTATGGCCTTGCGATCCTGCGCCAGTTCGAAATGCGCGGGTGCTGGCCGCTGAATGAAAGCGTCGCCATCGGCCGCAGCCGCGACAAGCTGCGTAGTTTGCAGATCCTCGCGAAGCACGGGCTGGGCCTGCCGCTGACCGCCTATGCCAATGATCCCAAGGCTGCCGAGGAGATCATCAAGGCGGTCAAAGGACCGCCGGTCGTCATCAAGCTGATCGAAGGCACGCAGGGCATCGGCGTTGTGCTGGCCGAAACGATGAGCAGCGCCAAGTCCGTGATCGAGGCGTTTCGCGGGGCGAACGTGAACATTCTGGTGCAGGAATTCATCAAGGAAGCCGGCGGCACCGATATCCGCGCGCTGGTGGTCGGCGGAAAGGTGGTTGCCGCGATGAAACGGACCGGCGCGCCGGATGATTTCCGCTCCAACCTCCACCGTGGCGGCAGCGCGCAGGTCATCAAGATCACGCCCGAGGAACGCTCCACCGCCGTGCGCGCAGCCAAGCACATGGGGCTGAACGTGTGCGGGGTGGACATGCTCCGCAGCAATCACGGCCCGGTGATCATGGAGGTCAACTCCTCGCCCGGGCTGGAAGGCATCGAAAGCGCCACGGGCAAGGATATTGCCAGCATGATCGTGGATTTCATTGCCGCCAATGCGAAGGACGGGCAGACCAAGACCAAGGGAACCGGGTAAGGCAGCTATCAGCGCTTCTAAAGCCGGTCGTGTTATCCAGGCGGACTATTGCGGCCAGATGAGGCAACAAGATGACGATCCCCGCTGAATTGATAACGCTGTGCGATGCAAACAGATTCATGTGGCGCCGAAAAAATTCGGCGCGGGTCCGCGAAGCATTCAAGGACCTTGGGCTACGCGTAGATTCGCAATTTTGCGAATTCTTGCAGCACTATGCGATGCAGTTCGTCTCCCGCAGGATCGACTATGAGATGATCGACATCATCGAGGAAGACGGCGCGCTGTCCACTTTCGTCGGATATGTCCACGAGGAGCTCGAAATCGACAGGCGCTACCTGCCGATCTCCACCTATGAAGCGAGTTCGCTGTTTGCCGTCGACACGCTCAACGATGGGATCGTGTATGTGACATGGGACGAGGCGACCGATGCTTGGAACTATGACGTGCTCCATGCCGACTTTTACGGATACATGATCGAGGTATTATCCTAGTTCGAGCCACCATCCGGGAACATGAGCAGAGCCGGTCCATCATCTAAACGGCGGTTCATTAAACGCCCGCAGCTTACGCGAGTGCAGCCGGTCGCCTTCGTCGCGCAACCGCGCCACGGCGACGATGCCGATCTGCAAGTGCGCCGCGATGGCTTCCTCATAGAATTTGTTGGCCTGTCCCGGCAGCTTGATCTCGCCATGCAGCGGCTTGTCCGAGACGCATAGCAGCGTGCCGTAGGGCACCCGGAACCGGTAGCCCTGAGTGGCGATAGTGGCGCTTTCCATTTCGATGGCGATCGCGCGGCTCTGCGAGAACCGCATGGCCCAGGAAGAATAGCGCAGTTCCCAGTTGCGATCGTCGGTGGTGACGACAGTGCCGGTGCGCATCCGTTGCTTCAGGTTTGCGCCCTGTACGCCGGAAACTTCTTCGGCTGCCCCGGCGAGCGCCTGCTGCACTTCGGCAATCGGCGGGATCGGCACTTCGGGCGGCAACACCGCGTCGAGCACATGATCGTCGCGCAGATAGGCGTGAGCGAGCACGAAATCGCCGATCTTCTGAGTCGAACGCAAGCCGCCGCAGTGGCCGATCATCATCCATGCGTGGGGGCGCAGCACGGCAAGGTGATCGCAGATCGTCTTGGCGTTGGAAGGGCCGACGCCAATATTCACCAGCGTGATCCCGCGCCCGTCCTCCCGGATCAGGTGATAGGCGGGCATTTGGTGGCGGCGCCATGCGGTGTCGTTGAGCTGATCCTGCGCGTGCGGGGTGTTTGCGCGGATGTCGAGCCCGGCTGCCCCGGTCAGGGCGACATAGCCGTTATCGCCGATCTGCTTGGCGCCCCAGTTCACGAATTCATCGACATAGCGGTGATAGTTGGTGAACAGGATGAAGTCCTGAAAGTCGGCCACTTCGGTGCCTGTATAGTGCTTCAGCCGGGCCAGCGAGTAATCGGTGCGCAGCCCGTCGAACAGCGACAGCGGCATATCCTGATCTTCGTCGAATTCGATTCCATCGGACAATTCGTCACCAATCAGCGCAAGATCGGTCGAAGGAAAGTGTGCTGCGATTTCCTGCGGGGAGATTCCGACCATCGCCGCGCCAGCCTCGCCATCGAGGACGTAAGGAAACGGGATTTCCTGCCGCGAGCGTCCGACGCTGATTTCGATCTCATACGCGTCCCCGATCAGTTCGAGCTGTTCGGTGAGATAGGAGGCGAACAGATCGGGGCGGGTGATCGTGGTAGTGTAGGTGCCGGGCATCTCCAGCCGTCCGAACGCGCGGCTGCGATCGCGCGGAGCGCCGATCCCGGCATAGGTCAGAGTGAGTTGCGGATAGGCGTAGCTGCCGTCCTCGCGCTTTCTGAGCGGAGGCACCGTGCCGTTCTTCCCGAAGGCGATCACATCGTCACGCAGGGCGCTGACGGCGGCATCATAATGCTGCTGCAACTGGGCGAGGACGTTCGGGATGTCGATCATGGCGGCTGATGTGCTCCGTTGTTGTTATCTTTCAGCGACAGGACGTACGCGCGCGGCGCATGTTCCGGGCCTGCTTACAGAAAGGGCGCGGAGGTCATGCCGACCACCGCGCCCTTCCGTATTCTGTCGGCCTTGCGGGGCCGGGAAGGTCAGGCGTCGTCGCCGTCTTCGCTGCGCTCTTCGAGCAGTTCGGCGGGGATTTCACCGGGTTCGAGGTTGGTGTCGATGCGGGTGGCATCGGCCTGTTCCTCGATCTCGCGCTGTTCGTCTTCGAACATTTGCGCCAGAACGTCGACGCCTTCCCTCTGCAGCTTGGCTTCGTCGTCCGAACGCGCGACATTGGCCTTCACCGCGACGCGCACTTCGGGGTGCAGGGCGATGGTGACATCATGAATGCCGATGTTCTTGATCGGCGCGCCCAGGATGACCATGCGCTTGTCGATCTCGTGGCCCTGATCGGCAAGCCCGGCGACCATGTCGCGCACGCTGACCGAACCATAGAGCTGCCCGGCGTTCGAGGCGGCGCGGATCAGCACCACTTCTGCGCCGGCAATCTTTTCGCCCTGCTTCTGGGCTTCGGCGCGGCGTTCGGCATTGTCTGCCTCCAGCCGGTCACGATTGGCTTCGAACACCTTGCGGTTGGCATCGTTGGCACGCAGCGCCTTCTTCTGCGGAAGCAGGAAGTTGCGTGCGTAGCCGTCCTTCACGGTGACGACGTCACCGATCGAGCCGAGCTTTTCGATCCGTTCGAGGAGAATGATATCCATGTCGTCTCTCCTCCTACTTCACGATGTACGGAAGCAGGCCGATGTGGCGTGCACGCTTGATCGCCTTGGCGAGTTCGCGCTGCTTCTTGGCGGAAACGGCGGTGATGCGCGAAGGCACGATCTTGCCGCGTTCGGACATGAAGCCCTGCAGCAGGCGCACGTCCTTGTAATCGATCTTCGGGGCGTCCTTGGCCGCGAACGGGCAGGACTTGCGGCGGCGGAAAAACGGGCGGGCCATCAGTCGCGCTCCTCACGTTCGACGCGGCGCTTCCGCTCGCGTTCGTTCTTGCGCATCATCACCGAGGGGCCTTCCTCGTGCTCGTCGACGCGGATGGTCACGTAGCGGATGATGTCTTCGTTGATACGGGTCTGGCGCTCGAGCTCGGCAACAACGCTGCCGGGGGCTTCGATGTTGAGCATCACGAAATGCGCCTTGCGATTACGCTCGATCTTGTAGGCGAGCGATTTGAGGCCCCAGGTTTCGGTCTTGGTGACCTTGCCGCTGCCTGCCTCGACGATTTCGGTGGCTTGCGCCGCCAGCGCGTCGACCTGAGCCTGGCTCAGATCCTGACGCGCGAGAAAGATGTGCTCGTAGAGCGCCATCTCGCGTCCTTTCATGTTACTGCCGATCGCTGGCGTTATCCGCTCGTGTGAACGGCGCCCCTCCGGCTTTCTTCGATACCTCGCAAGGGCGGTTCCCTCGCGAAGAGGCCGGCCCTTACAGCTTTGTGAGGCGATTGCAAGACTTCGGTGAGGTCGTTGCCCGCCCAGGTTCAGCGGATACCCGCCTCGTAAGCCTTCTTCACTGCGCCAGCGAGGCTTTTCTTGACGATGAACGACTTCACAGCATTCTGGGTAACCTGTCCGGCCACGGCGCCGGCTGCCGCGCTGACGCCGCGCGAAAAATAGACCTTGTAAACGCCTTCGGCAACGAGCCCGGTGGCAAAGTTCACAACGGCCCGGCCCCGCATCGCTCCAAAGCTGGGGTCGCGCATCAATATGTCAGGATCGGCATACGCATGGGTCGCCACCGATGCTGCTGCGCGTCCCCGCATGGAGAACATCGAGAAGAACTTTTCCTT
Source organism: Erythrobacter sp. NFXS35 (assembly GCF_040148725.1). NCBI lineage: Bacteria > Pseudomonadati > Pseudomonadota > Alphaproteobacteria > Sphingomonadales > Erythrobacteraceae > Erythrobacter > Erythrobacter sp. NFXS35. Next base: position 176,114 of record NZ_JAGDEB010000001.1, read on the forward strand.
GAGGTCGACCGTACCGTCTTCGTTGAAATCCTTGTCTTCGTGAAACGATGCGAGGACCGCGACCTCGTCACCGATAAACCCGACAGCGCCGATCGGCTTTTTAGTCCACGAATTCTTGACGATTTTCCATTCCACTGTTGCTGTCCCCCGATAGCATTTTCACTTCTACTGTTACTACGGACGCGCCGAGTCCGCAAGAATTCAGGACTGGAAGAGCTTAGCGGGCGAAGGAATTCGAGGGTGCGCGGGAGCCTGCGGTTTGGTCTTGCTCGTGTCCGGCGAAGAGGGCAGGGGGACGCGAATATTGTGGCCCTTCTCTGCAAAGGAAATCTCCGCCATGCCGTCAGGACTGGTCGCACTGCTCGATGATATTTCGGTAATCGCCAAAGCCGCTTCGGCTTCGATCGACGATATCGGCTTGGCTGCCAGTAAGGCGGGCAGCAAGACCGCGGGTGTGGTGATCGACGATGCGGCGGTCACCCCGAGCTATGTCACCGGCCTTTCCCCGGCGCGCGAATTGCCAATCATCTGGAAGATCACCAAGGGCTCTCTAATCAACAAGCTGCTGATCCTGCTACCTGCTGCGCTGCTGTTGTCTGAATTCCTGCCGTGGGCGATCATCTGGCTGTTGATGCTGGGCGGAGCGTTCCTGTGCTACGAAGGCGCTGAAAAGGTATTGGAAAAGCTCGGCCTCGGAAAGCACGGCAAGACACTTGAGGACGAGATCGTCGATCCGGTCGCGTTCGAGAATAAGCGCGTAGCCGGCGCGATCCGCACTGATCTGATCCTGTCGGCGGAAATCATGGCGATTACATTAGCCGAGCTCGACCTTGCCGTGTGGTGGGAGCGCGGGTTGGCGCTGGCGCTGGTGGCCGTGGTGGTAACAGTGGCGGTTTATGGCACAGTGGCGGTGATCGTGAAGATCGATGACATCGGCCTGTACCTCACCAAACAGGCGAACGGTGCGAAACAGGCTTTCGGCCATTTCCTGCTGCGATTTGTACCGAAGTTGCTCGTTTTCCTCTCGATCGTCGGCACCATTGCAATGCTGTGGGTCGGGGGCGGGATCATCGTCCACGGCACCCATGAAGTCGGCTTCCATCCGATCTACGATATCGTCCACGGTGCGGAATATGCAGTGGCAGGTGCGACCGGCGGCGCGGGCGGGGTGCTGGGCTGGGTGACCTATGCGGCATTGTCGGCTGTGGTCGGTTTGGTGCTGGGCGCGGTGATCGCATTCGTCCTGCACAAGGTGCTGGGCGTCGGCGCCGAGGAAGCGCACTAGCTCGGGCCATGATGACACCCGTTCTCTACACCTGCGCCGGTTCGCGGGGACTGCGCGCGACCTGGGCGGCGGAAGAAGCCGGGACCGAAATCGACCTCAGGATTCTGCCGTTCCCGCCGCGCTATCTTGCGCCCGAATATCTGGAGCTGAACCCGCTCGGCACGGTCCCGCTGCTGATCGACGGCGACACGCAGCTGACAGAAAGCTGCGCCATTGCGCATTACCTCGCGACGCGCGGCGGCACCACCGATCTCGCCATTGCGCCGGGCGAGCGCGATTACGGCGAATACCTTGATTACACCTATCACGCCGATGCGACGATCACCTTTCCGCAGACAGTCTACATGCGCTTTGCCATCTTCGAAAAAGACAAGGGCTGGGCGGATGCGGGCCACGCCTATGCCAAATGGTTTCACAAGCGGTTGGTGAAAGTCGAACAGCGCCTCGATGTTCGTGAGTTCCTGTGCGCCGACCGCTTCACCGTGGCCGATATCTGCGTCGGCTATGCGCTGATTCTGGCGCAGAGTGTCGGGCTGGACGATGGCGTGCCGCAAAGACTCAAGGAATATCGCGCCCGCCTGACCGCGCGGCCCGCTTACCAACGGGCGGTTGCACGCGAAGAAGCGGGGCGAACCGCGCTGAACCGCGAGGGTTGAGCCTCGCAAGGCCGTTCGCTTGACGGGGGTCTACCAGCGAGCCGGATCAGGTGGCGCTGCGGTCCAGATCATGCCCGCAGCTGGTACACACGCGGTTCGGCCAAGGGACGACGAAAATCCCCCGAAAAAAGGCGTTCTTCCCGCAAGCCGGGCAGTTGAAGCGCAGCATCGGCGCATTGGCGATCACCAGCAGCACGATGGCGGCGGCAAAGGCGAGGCTGGAATGACCGTGGAACCGGTCGACTACCACCACCAGCAACACCGCCAGTGCCAGTACACCCATCATCCGCCACGCATGACGTAAGGCGCGGGCGTAAAGTGTCAGGGCAGGCGGGCGAACAGCGATTGCGCGAACTCCGTCAGTGTGTCGTCGCGCGCGCCCATCACCACGATCCTGTCGTCCGGACGGGCAAGGGCGGCGATCCGTGTGCCGCAATCCTCACGCGCTGGAATATGCTCGGCCTTGCCGCCCGCCGCGTTGATCAGCTGCACGATCCGCTCGGCGCCCTCGCTGCGGTCAACCGTGCCGCCGAAATAAACCGGATCGCACATGATGGTGATGTCGTCCGGCCCCAGTTCGCGGGCGAAAGTCTGCGCCAGTTCCGCACCCATCTGGCGCAAGGGGCCGTATCCGTGGGGCTGGAAGAAGGCGATCACCCGCCCATGACTGGCCTTCAGCGTCCTGAGGGTAGCGGCGCATTTTTCAGGGTTGTGTCCGAAATCGTCGATTACCGTGACGCCTTCGGCGCTGGTGCCGATCACGTCGAAGCGGCGCGCCAGGCCCCCGAAACTGCGCAGCGCGTAGACGGCGTGACGCACCGCGATGCCGGCCGCCCTGGCAGCAGCAATGGCAGCCAAAGCGTTCGACAGGTTGTGCAGCCCCGGCATCGGCAGGATCAGCGGGAACACCTCGCGCTCACGATTGTCGATCACCGCGGCGCGGATGCCGAATTCGTTCTGATCGATCGAATCCGGTTCGACCGTGATATCCGCGCGCGCATTTTTCAGTCCGAAGGTCACGCAATGGGCTGCCCTGGGAACCAGATAGCCGGCTTCGGGACTGTCGAGATTGATAACCGCCGTCCCCGCCCGGGCGACGAAATCGCCGAACAGAACGCGCAATTCCTCTATGCTCTTGTGATCGAGGCTGACGTTAAGCAGCACGCCGATGGTAGGCCGGTAGAGCGCAATCGACCCGTCGCTTTCATCGACTTCGCTGACGAAAAGTTCCGGACGGCCGATGCGGGCGCTGGCGAAGGGATTTTCGGCGCTGACGAAGTTCTTCATCACGGCGCCGTTCATCACGGTCGGGTCGTAATCGCCTTCATGCAGGATCCACGCGATCATGCCGGTGACGGTCGACTTGCCCGAAGTGCCGCCCACTGCAATCGAAAAACCGGCTTCGTTGAACAGCGCGGAGAGCAGTTCGGCACGACTCAGCCTTTCGCAGCCGAGTTCTTTCGCTCGCGCGACTTCGGGCACAGTGTCCTCGATCGCGGCCGAGGCGACCAGCACCTGGTCGGGCGAGGTCACGCCGCTGCCATCCTGCGGGAACAGCGTAAAGCCGCGGCTTTCCAGCCACGCGAACTTGGCGGGCGTGCGTCCGGAATCGCGGCTGCGGTCCGATCCCGCAACCGGATGGCCCAAGCCGTGCGCGATCTGTGCAAGCGGGAGCATGCCCGACCCGCCGATGCCGCAAAAGAATAGCGGGCGCCCCGTGAGCGTCCCGACTTCGACCCCGTTATCCATATCCCGCAGGGTTATTGACTTGCGCCGAGCCTGACAAGCAACATAGGCAGGGGGCATGACGAATATCGCAATCTGCGCACCGGCCACCCCGATCACCCGCGAGCAGAGCCTCGCGCTGGAGGAACTGGTCGCGGCGGAGTATCCCGCGCATCGGGTAACGTTTCACGATCAATGCTTCGAACGGCAGGGGCACTTCGCCGGGGATGACCTGCGGCGACTGACCGCGCTGCTCGAATGTGCCAATGATCCGGCATTCGATGTCGTGTGGTTCGCCAAGGGCGGATATGGCTCCAACCGGATTGCAGAAGCGGCGGTTGCGCAGATGAATGCGAGCGCGCGGGCCAAGACCTATGTCGGGTTTTCCGACTGCGGATATCTGCTCGCCGCGCTTTACCGGGCGGGAATCGGGCAGAGCGTGCACGGCTCGATGCCGGTCAGCGCCCGTTCCGAAGGCGGGCGCGAGGCGATCCGGCGGGTGCTGAACTGGTTTCAGGGGGATACCAGCGGAGTCGAACCCAGTCTCGATGGGAGCACGCCGGCAGCGGCGTTCAACCTCATCACGCTGGCGATGATCGCGGGCACGCCGATGATGCCCGACCTTAGCGGCCATGTAGTGATGGTGGAGGAAGTTTCCGAACATCTTTATGCGATCGACCGGATGTTCTTCCACCTCGCCGGAACGCTGCCGCGCATCGCCGGGCTGCGACTCGGCACGATTACGGACATTCCGGAAAACTATGTCGAATTCGGCCAGTCGGAGGAAGATATCGCCCGCTACTGGTGCGTGCGGGCGGGCATCCCTTACCTCGGCCGCGCGCTGATCGGGCATACATCTGCCAACAGGGTTGTGCCCTTCGGACTTGCCAGCCCGCCCGCGCAGACGTAACCGCGCCCGCCAAAATAGAGCGAAAATGGGGTCTATGATGCGCGCGTTTCTTTTTCCGGGGCAGGGTAGCCAGAAAGTCGGCATGGGAGCCGAACTGGCAGACGCGAGCGAGGCTGCGCGTGATGTGTTCGGCGAGGTCGACGAAGCGCTGTTGCAGAAGCTTTCCACCATGATGCGCGAAGGGCCGGAAGATCAGCTTACCCTGACCACCAATGCGCAGCCTGCGATCATGGCCAATGCGATTGCCACGCTGCGGGTGCTGGAGCGCGATTTCGGCATAAAACTCGAAGCACACGGGCACTGTGTCGCGGGGCATTCGCTGGGCGAGTATGCGGCGCTCTGTGCGGTCGGGGCGTTCAGCCTCACCGATACCGCGCGCCTGTTGAAGCTGCGCGGCCGGGCGATGCAATCCGCGGTGCCGGTGGGCGAAGGCACAATGGCGGTGCTGCTGGGCGCGGATATCGAACAGGCCAAGGCGCTGGCCGATGCCGCTGCGCAGGGCGAAATCTGTGAAATCGCCAACGACAATGATCCGACACAGGTCGTCATCTCCGGTCACACCGCCGCGATCGAACGCGCCGTTGTGCTGGTCAAGGAGTTCGGGATCAAGCGCGGCATGATCCTCAATGTTTCCGCACCATTCCACTGCTCGCTGATGCAGCCCGCTGCCGACCGCATGGCCGAGGCACTGACCATTACCTCGCCCGCCGCGTTCACTCTGCCGGTCTACGCCAATGTCTCTGCCGCCGCCGTCACCGATCCCGAACATGAGCGCGCATTGCTGGTGGAACAGGTCACAGGCCGCGTGCGCTGGCGCGAAAGCGTGCTTGCCATGCGCGCCGATGGGGTCGAAAGCTTTGTCGAACTGGGCGGCAAGGTGCTCGGCCCGATGGTCAGCCGCATCGACAAGGATGCGCAGGTGACCAACCTCGTGACGATGGCCGACCTCGAGGCTTTTGCGAAGGAGATGGCGTGATGTTCTCACTCAAAGGCATGAATGCGCTGGTGACCGGTGCGAGCGGGGGCATTGGTTCGAGCATTGCCCACGCGCTCGCCAGTCAGGGCGCGCGATTGGCGCTGTCAGGATCGAACGCTGCCAAGCTGCGCGCCTTCCGCGATGAACTCAACGAAACCTACGCCCATCACGATCACGATGGCCATGTCGAGATCACCTGTGACCTCGGCAACACCACGCAGGTTGAGGAACTGATCCCGGCCATGCTCGATACACTCGGCACCATTGACATCCTCGTCAACAATGCGGGGATCACGCGCGATAACCTCGGGATGCGGATGAAGGATGATGAATGGGATCAGGTGATCCGCATCAATCTCGAAGCCAGCTTTCGCCTGATGCGTGCGGCGGCCAAGCCGATGATGAAGGCGCGGTTCGGGCGGATCGTCAACATCACCAGCGTCGTGGGCGCGACCGGCAATCCCGGCCAGATGAACTATTGCGCGGCCAAGGCGGGCCTGACCGGCATGACCAAGGCATTTGCGCAGGAAGTTGCCAGTCGCGGCATCACAGCCAACTGCGTCGCCCCCGGCTTCATCCGCACCGCGATGACCAGCGCGCTCGACGAGAAGCAGCAGGGCGCGATCAACGGCCGGATCCCGATGGGCCGGATGGGCGAGGGCAGCGAGATCGGCGCTGCAGTGGCCTTTCTCGCCAGTCGAGAGGCAGCATATGTCACTGGCGAAACGCTGCACGTGAACGGCGGAATGGCGATGCTGGGCTGATTGGGGGGCAATGTTCGCCCCTTATCCCCAGCCGAGTAACCGCTCGCCAAGCCACCAACTTGCCCGTTTCGCCGCCTGCGCTAAGGTTTTATGCACTTTCCGGCGCTTGGGGGCGATTCCTCGCGGCTCCTGCGCCACAAACAGGAACGATAGGGACAAGCGATGAAGGCCACGATCGAACGCGCGACGCTGCTGCGCTGCCTCTCCCATGTTCAATCAGTGGTTGAACGGCGCAACACCATTCCCATCCTCTCGAACGTCCTGATCGATGCCAGCGACGGCGGCTCCGTCCGCGTGATGGCGACCGATCTCGATCTGCAGGTGGTCGAAACGATGTCGGCCTCCTCGGTCGATCAGCCCGGCGCTATCACGGTTTCGGCGCACCTGCTGTTCGATATCGCGCGCAAGCTACCCGAAGGCAGCCAGGTCAGCCTGACCACCAATGACAACCGTTTGGAGGTCAAGGCCGGCCGGTCGAACTTCAAGCTGCCCACGCTGCCGCGGGATGATTTCCCGGTGATCGTCGAAGGCGATCTGCCGACCAGTTTCGAAATGCCCGCGCGCCTGCTGGCCGAACTGATCGATCGCACCCGGTTTGCCATTTCGACCGAGGAAACGCGCTACTACCTCAACGGCATTTTCTTCCACGTCACCGACGAGGATGAACCCCTGCTGAAGGCCGCTGCGACCGACGGCCACCGCCTCGCACGCTTCACCGTGCCGCGCCCCGATGGCGCTGCCGGTATGCCCGACGTGATTGTCCCGCGCAAAGCTGTGGGCGAGCTGCGCAAGCTGCTGGACGAGGCGCTGGACGGCAATGTTCTGATCGACCTTTCGGCCAGTAAGATCCGCTTCACCTTCGGCGGCGAGGGCGGGGTGGTGCTGACCAGCAAACTGATCGACGGCACCTTCCCCGATTACAGCCGCGTGATCCCGACCGGCAATGACAAGCTGCTGAAGGTCGATCCCAAGCTGTTCTTCTCCGGCGTTGACCGCGTTGCCACCATCGCCACCGAAAAGACCCGCGCGGTGAAGATCGGGCTGGATAATGACCGCGTGACTCTGTCGGTCACCTCGCCCGACAATGGCACCGCGGCCGAGGAAATCGCGGCGGATTACAAGTCCGAAGGGATGGAGATCGGTTTCAACGCCAATTACCTCAAGGACATCCTCGGCCAGATCGACGCCGAAACGGTCGAACTCCACCTTGCGGACGCGGGCGCACCGACCCTGATCCGCGAAAACGAGGCAAGCCGCGCCCTGTACGTGCTGATGCCGATGCGGGTGTGATGAGCATCACCCAGGTCCATGTCCGCAAGAATGCGCTGACCGACGCGGTGCTGGCCGAGGTGCCGCTGGTCCCGCTGGCCGAAGGTGCGGTGCGGCTTGTGATCGAGAGTTTCTCCGTCACCGCCAACAACATCACTTACGCTGTGGTGGGCGACGGGTTCAAATATTGGGACTTCTTCCCTGCGCCGGATGGCTCCGGCATCGTGCCGATGTGGGGCCACGCGCAGGTGATCGAAAGCAATCACGCCGATATCGCCGTGGGCGAGCGGGTGTATGGCTACCTGCCGATGGCGAGCCATCTGGATGTTCGGCCCGGCAGGATCACCGCTTCGGGCTTCATGGACACCACCGATTACCGCCAGCCGATGAGCCCGGTTTACAACAGTTATACCCGGCTCGCCGCTGATCCGGAGCATGATCCGGCGCGTGAGGCCGAACGCATGATCTTCGGCCCGCTGTTCCGCACCGGCTTCCTGATCGAATACTTCCTGCGCGCCAACGACTGGTTCGGGGCCGAGCAACTGGTCGTCACCAGCGCCTCGTCCAAGACCGCGATGGGGCTGGCCAGCGTGGCGCGGCAGCATTCGCCGGGCATCCGCCGGATTGGCCTGACATCGAAGGGTAATGTCGCCTTTGTTGAAGCAAGCGGGCTGTATGACGAAGTCATCGCCTATGATGATCTGGAGCGTCTGCCCGTCCTGCGCAGTGTCAGCGTCGATTTCGCGGGCAATGCCGAACTGCTCGGCCAGCTGCACCGCCACTTCGATGCCGCGCTGGCGCATTCCGCGCTGGTCGGCGTGACCCATATCGAAGCACGCTCGACCTTCGGTGGGGGCGAAGCCATGCCGGGGCCGAAACCGGCACTGTTCTTCGCGCCGGATCACGCGGTCGCCTTTTTCAAGGCGCACGGTGCGGAAGAAGGCGGCAAGCTGGTTGCAGCAGCGTGGAGCGAATTTCTCAAGGCCGCAGAAGGCACGGTCGCGATCGAGCGGCATAAGGGGCTCGAGGCTGCACGCACTGTGTTCCTGGAAATGGTGTCGGGCAAAGTCGATCCGGCCAAGGGTATCGTGATCGAACCCTGACCCTAGGGTCTTTGGCCGCGTCCCGCCGTGTCGAGCACTCGGCGCACAGCATCAAGATCGATCGCCTCGACCGTCACGGCGGCATCGTCCCATGTGCTGTAGCCGGTCGTCGTGCGTGCCATGAAAAGCGAATTGAGGATCGCCTCTTCGGTTGCCTCGATCGTTGCGGCGAAAAGCGGGGAAAGACGTGAGCCTGGCACCTGTGTAATCGTGTGCTCGCCTGATTGCCGCTCAGGAGTGCGGCGCACGCCCTGGGCGGTTGAGAACGCGATGACATAGTCGCCCGATCCGTTGGTCATGGCAGCGCCTGTCCGTGCCAGCCCTGCCATAGCGCGCCGGGCAAGCCGTTCGAGCGCATCAGGTCCGAGGGGCGCATCAGTAGCGACCACGATCATGATCGAGCCGTCCGCAGCACGGCTTTCAAGCGCTCCCTTGAGGTAATACTTGCCCAGCGCCTCGCCGACATCGACCCCGTCGACCTTGAGCATCCCGCCGAAATTGGACTGCGCCAGCACGCCCACCATATGCCCGCCAAGGCTGTCAGGCAGCTTGCGCGAACTTGTGCCTATGCCGCCTTTCCACCCGAACGCGATGGTTCCCGCGCCTGCTCCGACCGCGCCTTCTGCAACCGGGCCGGACGCGGCGCCATCAAGCGCGGCGAAGACTTCCGCCTCGCCGACCGAACGGGCACGGATGTCTGAAAGGCCCCCATCGTTGGTTTCGCCCACGACAGGGTTGATCGAGGCAACCTGCTCCATTCCCGGTTGAGCGAGGCTCCAGCTGATCAGCGCATCCGCGACCCGCGGGACATTAAGCGTGCCGGTCAGCAGGATCGGGGTCTCGATTTCGCCGAGCTCCTGCACCTGTGTCGATCCCGCGAGCTTGCCATAGCCGTTGCCGACCACAATCGCTGCCGGGACCTTGTCGCGGTAGAGATTGCCCGGATGAGGGCGGATCGCGGTTACACCGGTGTTGAACCGCTCTCCATCGGCAATTGTGCTGTGGCCGACAAGCACGCCGGCGACATCTGTGATCGCGTTGAGCGGGCCGGGCTCCAGCACACCCGGTGCAACGCCAATGTCGCGCGCGCGCATCCTTTCGCCGTCTTGCGCCGAAACCGGAACCATCACGGCCAGTCCGATTGCAAGCGCAAGCGCCGAACGTCTCACTCCGCCGCTTCCGCCATTTCCACCCGCTGCGGCCCGCGGATCAATCCGCCGGGGGTTTCGCCGGTCCATGTCCCGTCGCGGAAGGTCACGGTGCCGTTCTTGATCGTGACGACATAGCCTTCGGCCTTCTGCAACAGCCGCTTGCCGCCAGCAGGCAGATCGAAGGCGAGCCACGGCTTGCCCAGCTTCAGCCGGTCCATGTCGATCACGTTGAGATCGGCGAGATAGCCCGGTGCGATCACCCCGCGATCCTCCAGCCCATAAAGCAGCGCGGTGTCGCGGCACTGGCGCTTGATCGCTTGCTCCAGGCTAATGCGTTCGCCGCGCTTACGCGACTTGACCCAGTGTTCGAGCATGAAGGTGGGTGAGGCCGCATCGCAGATCGTCCCGCAATGCGCGCCGCCATCGGACAGCGAATTGACCGTATCATCGGCATGCTGGAGCGGGTGGAGGAAGTCGAGGTTCCCTTCCGAATAGTTAAGGATCGGCAGGTAGATGAAGCCCTTTCCGTCATCGCGGCACAGCAGGTCGTAGGCATATTCCTGCGCGTCCTTCCCCGCCGCGTGGGCGCGAGCATTGACGCTGGCCTCCGGGCCCGGCTCGTAATCGAAATCAGGGTCCATTTCATATTGCAGCGCCCAGCCTTGGGTGATCACCATGACCACGCCAATGATGTCCATCGGCGTTTCGCTGTAGTCGTTGGGTTCTGACAGCAACTGCGCCTTGAACGCCGGATCGAGCAGTTTCGCCTTCTGCTGTTCCCACGGCAATTCCTTTATTGCCTGCCAGCTGGGGCGGAAGGCGAAGGGGTTCACCGTACCTTGCCACGCCATGATGATCCCGTTCCCGCGCAGCGCGATCTGGGCGACGATGTGCGCGCCGTTATCGTTCTCTGCGCGCATCTCGGCGATCTGTTCATCGAGCGAGATTTCCTTGGCGATCGATTGCAGCGCGGCGAAGGTCACGGGAATGCCCGCCTCGCGGCTGAGTTTGCCCATCCATTCGAACTCATTCCATTCGCGCTTCAGGTCGCTCGCCATTTCGAACACGGCATGGCCCCCTGCTGCCTTGGCGCGGCCCATTGCCTGGCCGATGGCGACCAGTTCTTCCGGCGTGGCGGTGGTGCCGGGCACCAGTTCGCCATCGACCGACTTGTGCAGCACCGTGCGCGAGGTCGAAAAGCCCAATGCGCCTGCACGCACGCCTTCCTCGACAATGGCGGACATGGCGGCGATATCTTCTGCTGTCGGCACCGCGCCGGGCTGTTCGCGGTCACCCAGCACAAAGGCGCGCACTGCGCCGTGCGGGACATGGGTGCCGACATCGACCGTGCGGGGCAGCTTTTCCAGTGCGTCGAGATATTCGGGGAAGGTCTCCCAATCCCACGTCATCCCTTCTGCCAATGCCGTGCCGGGAATGTCCTCCACCCCTTCCATCAGGCTGATCAGCCATTCGTGGCGGTCGGGCTTGGCAGGTGCGAAGCCCACGCCGCAATTGCCCATCACCACGGTGGTGACGCCGTGCCAGCTTGATGGGGCCATTTCCTGATCCCAGGTCGCCTGACCATCATAATGGGTGTGGATGTCGACGAAACCGGGAGCGACCACCTTGCCGGTCGCGTCGATCTCCTCGGCAGCGGTGCCGCTGATGTGGCCCACGGCGGCGATCAAACCGTCTTTCACGGCAACATCGCCGGCAAAGGCTGGTGCCCCGGTGCCATCGACAATTGTTCCGCCCCGGATGATCAGGTCGTATTGCGCCATTTTGTCTCTCCCTTACGGCATGGGAGAATGTCGCAAAGCGTGTCGCCCTACAAGGGGGTGCGGACCAAGTTGATGAAGTGCATCTGAAGCCAAGGGGCCGAACAATGGGTCGTTATCGCGTTTTTCACGCCGGATTTGTAGGATTTGTAGGATTCGCCGCGCTGGCGGCCCCGCTCGGCGCGCAGGAACAGCGGGCATGGGCGCTTGTGCCGACAAGCGATTTGTCCTCCATGCTCGACTGCTTCGAGGCGGCGGGGCAGACGCTGATCTCCGCGCATCGCGGCGGGCCGACGCCGGGCTTGCCGGAAAACGCAATCCCGACGATGGACGCGCTGCTGGCTGCGCATCCGGCGATCATGGAAGTCGATGTCGCGCAGAGCGCCGACGGCGTGCATTTTCTGCTCCACGACGACCGGCTCGACCGCACCACCACCGGCTCCGGCGAAGCTGCCGCGCAGGACTGGGCGGCGCTCAAGCAGCTTCGCCTGAGGGACAATTGGGGCTGGATCACGCCCTACGCGATCCCGACGCTGGCCGAAGCGCTGGTGTGGGCCAAGGGGCGTACCGTGCTGCAGCTCGATTTCAAACGCTCGGCCGATTACGCCGAGGTGGTCGCGGCGGTGCGCGAAGCGGGGATGGCGAACAGCGTGATCCTGATCGCCTATTCGACCGGCCAAGCGCGCGCCTTGCACGAACTCGCGCCCGAGATGCTGCTGTCAGTGTCGGTCGAGGCTCCGGGCGATGTTGCCGAACTCAAGGCGGCCGGTATTCCGGAAAACCGCATGGTCGCCTTCACCGGAACACGCCTGCCGCGCCCTGAACTCTACGCCGAACTCGACAAAGCCGATATCGAGGTGATTTTCGGCACATTGGGCCGCCCGCCCCGCTCACTCGATGCGGTGATCGACCGCTATGGCATGGACGAACGCTACGCGGAACTCGGGCGTGAAGGCGTCGATATCCTCGCTACAGATCGCCCACGGGAAGCCGCCGCCGCGCTTGCCGAGGCAGGGCGTTCGCCGCAGGCTGGGCAATGCGGGGTCGGGCGGGGCGGGTGACGGTTTGCTGATGCGCTTTGGTCGATACAGCCGAGCGGCGGGAGGTCAGCTTTCGGGGAGTTTCGGGAAAAAGCTGCTGTTCGGCTTCCGACCCCCAAGCGGTCATTCGCTCCCTTTTTGGAACATTCCGGAGAAGTCTCCAACCGGCAATCCTTCAGGAAAGGCCTCTCTGGGTAAACCCTTGAGCGATTTCCCCAACCATGAAAGTCGTTTTCGCATTCCGCTCGTTATCGGATCATCGGTCAGTTCCACGGTGATGCGCTTGAGACGCACGCCGTCGCCAAAACTGGCCGCCAGATCATCGGGATCGACCTTCGCAACGCTGGTCGGATCGGCGGGATCGCCAAAAGTCACCAGCATCGGATAGGCCGACCGTTCAGGTATCCACAAGTCTGCTGGCCACGTGCGCGGAAGAGTCCGCTCGCCCGTGATCTCGAGGACATCGTCCAGCGCGTCTTCGAATGCCTTGTTCTCCTGCGGAGCGAGAAGGACATAAACCATGCTTGCCCAATCCGGATCATTGTCCGACCGCAGCAGCGCAAACAGCGTCTTGTCGCCCGGCAGATCAACAGCCACCGCTTCTCCGCGCACGCGGCGTTCGACCGCCTGATTGGCGGGGACGGCCCCGGAGCGCACAAGAGTTTGCTGCACCGCGATGACACTCGACCCGGTCTTCACCCCCTCGGGCGTCTCGACCTCGACCGTGAGGCGGTAGCGATAATCGGGCGCTTTGTCCTCAGCGAAGGAGCAGCCGGGAAGCATGAGGGCGGCGAGTGCCAGCCATGCTGCCTGAAGTATGCGCGTCATCTCGTTTCTCCGTCCCATCACCTAATACGGCAGTAATCGCATGATTTGATGAAGAAATAATCAGTAGCGGGACCCCGGATTAAGTCCGCGGCGGCGGGATGGCGGGAATCCACCCATTTCCCGCCATTCAGGCCCAAATCGCCGCTCACCAAAAGCGGCCATTCGGCAGGCATTTCCAGTGAAAAGCCTTCCCCCCTGCTTGGCTGGAACAAAGGGTGAGGTTTTGGCAGGCTTGGTTCGAAGAGGTTGGGCCTACGCCGCCGCGCGTTTGGCTTCCTTCGCCGTCTCAGGCGCATCCAGAAATTCGCGGATTGCGGCCACGCTTTCGTCGGCGTGGGTCAGCAGGAACAGATGCCCCCCGCCTGCAAAAGTCATCAGCCGCGATTTCGGGATCATCGCCTTCAGGATCTTGCCATTGATGACCGGGACGATCTGATCGTCCTCGCCCATCATGATCAGCGTTTCCTTGGACATGAAGGGCAGGGCTGGCAGGCTGGACCAGCCCATCATGCACAGCAGCTGATACATGTAACCGCGCGGGGAGGGGGGCTTCAGGCGCCCGATATGGCTGTCCTTCTGGTGTCCTGCCCCGTCCTTGTCGATGCCGCCGTACAGCGTGGCGAAGTGTTCGTTCATGAATTCGGGGTCGATGTAGCGGCGCGGGTCGGCCATCTTGGTGAAGGCCGCCGGGTTGCCCGGCACCATGATCATGCCCGGCGTGGTCGCGATCAGGGTCAGCCGCCGGGTGCGCTTGGGATGCTGCAGGGCAAAGTGCTGCGCCATCGCGCCGCCCCACGAAACGCCCATCACGTCGACTTCATCCAGCCCGAAGCGTCCGAGCAACTGCGCGGCCGTCCAGCTCATGCTTGCCGGGTTGTAGGGTACCACCGGATCGGGCGATTCGCCCGTACCCGGCATGTCGAACATGATGAAGCCGCGTTCCGGCATGGAGGCCGCGAGCGGGGCGACCGCTTCGATGTTGGCGCCGATGCCGTTGAAGAACAGAACCGGCAGATGATCCGACGGCATATCGAGCCGCCAGGCCGCAACCCGTAGCGTCCGGCCGCCTACCTGTTCCATTGTGACGACTGCGCCGTCCATTGCATTGGCCACGAAAAACCCGTCCTTTCTGTGCGCCTTTCGAGGCGCGGATCGAGCGCGTGTCGTCGATCCCATGACGATCGCGCCCATGATAATCTTCGCGCAGGCACCGCCCCCGGCAATACCTACGCTGCACTGCAATATCAGACTTCTTCGATAACGTAGAGTCCCGGAGCAGGGTCGGTCGGCTGATAGGTGCCATTCCCGAGTTCGGCCGGTGCGGGCTTCTTCTTGCCCGAACGCGCCTGCACCCATTCCATCCAGAGCGGCCACCAGCTGCCTTTGACTTCCTCGACGCCTTTCAGCCAGTCGTCGCCGGTGGCAGGCAGTTTGCCCTTCTTCTTCTGGACGAAGTATTTCGCCTTGGGATTGGTCGGCGGGTTGAGGATCGCCTGCATGTGGCCCGATTGGCTGAGCACGTAGGTCACATCCTTCGAACCGAACAGCTGGGTCGAACGATAGGTCGCCTTCCACGGGGTGATGTGATCGGTCACCCCGCCCAGAATGAACAGGTCGGCCGTGACTTTCGACAGGTCGATCTTGTGATCGACCATTTCCACCTCGCCCTGCTTGGTGAAGGCGAGCGTTTCGTACACGGTGAGGAAATCGCCCATCAGGCTGGCCGAAAGGTTGGTGGCGTCGGCGTTCCAGAACAACACGTCGAAGGCCGGCGGATCGGCGCCGAGCAGATAATTGTTGATGACGTAGTTCCAGACGAGATCGTTCGGACGCAGCCAGGCGAAACCACGCGCCAGATCGTCCGCCTTGATCACGCCCGCCTTGCTGGCGCGCTGGCGGGCGATCTTCATGCCGTTCTCGGACACGAGCGATCCCGCCTCGATATCGGTCGCCTTGGGGTGCAGGACGCAGACCATCAGCGTGAGCGTACCGAGCAGGTCGGAACCATCGGCGGCAAGCTTGCTGGCGAGCATCGCGGCGGTCTGACCGCCCGAACATCCGGCCGAAACATTAACTTTTTTGGCGCCTGTGATCGCCGCGACCGCCTCCATCGCTTCGCGGCAGGAATGGACGTAGTCGGCCATGCCCCACTTGCCCTGTTCCTTGGTCGGGTTGCGCCACGATATGACGAAAGCCTGGATGCCGTTGTCGAGCTGCCATTTGACCACCGACTTATCCGGGCTGAGATCGTTGATGTACATCTTGTTGATCTGCGGCGGGATGGTGAGCTGGGGAATTTCGTAAACCTCGTCCGTCGTCGCGGCGTAGTGGATCAGTTCCATCATCTCGGTTCGCAGCACCACCGAACCCTTTGATGTCGCGACATTCTCGCCCAGCTTGAACGGGCGCTTGTCGACCTGGCTGACCATCCCCTTGTTATGGACGAGATCGTTATAGGCGTTCTGCAGGCCCTTGATGAGGCTGAGCCCGCCGGAATCGATTACCCGCTTCTGCGCAGTGGGATTGCCGACCAGCGTGTTGGTCGGGGAGAGCCCGTCCAGAATGATGTTCGCTATGAAATTCGCGCGGTTGCGTTCAAGTTCATCGAGCTCCAGTTCGTCCAGCCAGCTGCGCATACCCTTTTGCACAGCTAGGTAATATTGTGCCCCGGCGCGGAAGAACGGGTTGTATTGCCATGCCGGATCCATGAACCGCTTGTCCTTGGGATCGGGGGCCAGTTCGCTCTTGCCGGTCATGATCTTGACCATGTCCTGCGCCATCGCGGTAGAGTGGCGGATGAACCGGGTGGGATCCGACGCGGTCTCGCGCAGCAACAGCGCAACCGCGCTGACGAAATCCTCTCGCGCTACGCCGATCAGCGGCCCCAGCGCAGTGGTCGACTGTGCGGCCTCGTTCTCGAGCCGTACTTTGCTGTCTGCCATCGGATCCCCTTTTAACTTGCCGTTATTTTGTCCGGCACAAGATGCAGCGCGCGCGGCGAAGTTGCAAGCATTGGTGCGACGTCGCCGACGGCCGGCTTTGGGCCAGTTTTAAATACGCTGTTTACCTTTCCGATTCACGCTTTTCCAAGGGGTGCCGGGGCATTGACCGATCATGTCAGGCTCGCCCGCGAAATTACCTCCGAAACACGCATTCGCCGCATCGGACCTCGCGGCGATCGACGCGGCCGAGTGCCGCGATGCGCCGGATGCGCCGGGCGAAGAAGGTCAGCGTGCTCCGGGCGAACGGCGCGCGGCTGAGCGCCTGCAACCTGCACGGCTTGCAGACCTTGCGCAGGACGCCAGCGGGATAATCGAAGAACAGCGGTTCTACCTGCCGCGGCGCGCGCGCGGCATGGTGGTGTCGCTGCTGGTGGGCCTTGGGCTTGCTGCGGCGGTATCGCCTGCGTTACCGGAATGGCCTTCGCTGATTGCGGCGCTGATTTCGATCGGCCTGTTTGCAGCGTGTCCGTGGTTTGCCGCTATCGAGCGCCGCAACGAAGCCGCGCCTTCGATGCGATTGCTGCTGCTGACGGTGGCCAATATCCTGCCGATGGCCTGCGCCGGCTTCGTGCTCGGGACTGAGATTTCCAGCGGGCTTCCGTGGCAGTGGGCGGTTGCCACGCTGGTCTGCATCAATGCAGCGGCCTCTGTGCTGTTCGAAGGGCGGATTGCGTCGCTGTTCTGCGCCAAGATCGCCAGCTGGGCAGGGCTGGTGGCGATCGCAACGCCAAGCCCGCTGACGTTCGCCGCATTGACCGGCGCTGGCGTTACTCTGTCGTTGATTGCGCGGGTCGAATGGCGCGCGGCAGAGCGGCGCCGCGAACTGCGCAATGCGCGCGAGCGGGTGGCCGCGCGCGCCGAGGACATCCTCAGGAGCTTTGAGGAAAGCGGTCAGGGCTGGTTCTGGGAGACTGACCGGCGCGGGTTGATAACCTATATATCGCCCAAGGTGGCGTGTTTGCTGGGGCGCGGGGAGGAGAACCTGCGCGGGGCTCCGCTGCGCGACATCATAGGCACAGGCCCCGAAAACGCCGAGGCCGAGCGTTCGCTTACCTTCCACGTTTCGGCGCGCTCGGCTTTTCAGGATCTTGAACTGCGGGCAGCTGTGCCCGGGGAGGAACGCTGGTGGGCGCTGACCGGGCGGCCAGTTTACGATTCCTACAAGAATTTCTGCGGCTTTCGGGGTCATGGGACCGACCTGACCGAACAGCGTCGCAGCGAACAGCAGGTCTCGCGTCTCGCGCTTTACGATTCGCTGACCGGCCTCGCCAACCGGGTGCAGATGAGCCAGGCGCTCGAGCAGATACTTGCCGCCCCGGCCAAGCGCGAGCGTGCCTGCAATGTTCTGATGCTCGATCTCGACCGCTTCAAGCAGGTCAACGATACGCTAGGCCATCCTGCGGGCGATACCTTGCTCAAGCAGGTCGCGCAGCGGCTCGAACGCGTGATCGGGGCCGACGGACGCTGCGGTCGGCTGGGCGGGGACGAGTTCCAGATCATCCTGCCCGGTAACCGGAGCCGCGAACAGCTGGCGATATCGGCGAACGCCGTGATCGAGGCTCTATCGAAGCCTTACATCATCCTCGGGCAAAGCGTGGTTATCGGTGCCTCGGTCGGGATCGCGCGCGCGCCGGTTGACGGGATCACCAGCGAACTACTGATCCGCAATGTCGATCTAGCGCTGTATGCTGCGAAGGATGCCGGGCGCGGTGTGTTCCGGTTCTACGATCCGGGTCTGCATGCCGCGGTCGAGGAGCGTGCCGAGCTGGAGCAGGATTTGCGTGACGCGATCACGCGCGGCGAATTGCAGCTTTGCTATCAGCCGATTGTTTACGCCGCCAGCGAGACGATTGTCGGTTTCGAGGCGCTGATGCGCTGGAACCATCCGCGCCGCGGCCTGCTTTCGCCGTCGCGCTTCATCCCGATCGCCGAAGATTCGGGCCTGATCGAGCGGCTCGGCCAATGGGCGTTGCAGACGGCCTGCGCCGATCTGGCGCGGTGGCCGGAAAAAATCAGGGTTTCGGTCAATGTCTCGGCGATGCAATTCGCCAATCCCGAATTGCCCATCATCGTCGCCAGCGCGCTGGCACATAACGGCATTTCCCCTTCGCGGCTCGAACTCGAGATAACCGAAAGCGTGTTCGTCAGCGATGCGCCGGGCGTTGAGGCGACCTTCCGGGCGCTCAAGAAATTGGGCGTTCGGCTGGCCCTGGACGATTTCGGAACCGGCTATTCGTCGCTCGGCTATTTGCGCAAGGCGCCATTCGATCGGATCAAGATCGACCGCAGTTTCGTGCGCGGCGCGACCGAACAGGGCAGCCGCAATGGGGCGATCATCGCCGCCATTACCAGTCTTGCAGAAGTGCTGCATATGGACACCACTGCCGAAGGGGTCGAAACCCACGACGAACTGGAACTGGTTCGCCTGCTCGGCTGCAGTCACGTGCAGGGCCATATCTATTTCGAACCGATGAGCGTTTCCGATGTCGCCACGCTGGTTCTGGGCGATCTTGCCGCCGTCGCCAGCGGGCCGATTTCTTCGCGAGCTCCGCGCCATGTGCTGCTGCGGCGGGTGATCGTGGTGCATGGGGGCGGCCGCCAGAATGTGACCTTGCGCAATATTTCCGAAGGCGGCGCCATGATCGAGGGGCTGTGGAACATGCAGGTGGGAAGCGAGGTTCGGATCGAATTCAGCCCTGCGCAAACGGTCGACGGACAGATTCGCTGGTCACGCGAGAACCGCATGGGGATCGAATTCCACCTCCCCTTGCGCGCCCGCGGGGATGGTTCGTTCGCTCTGCCCAGAAGCAGCCAGTTGCAGTTGGCCGATCAGAGTTAGCGACGGATGAGCCAATTGCTGAACCGCCCCAGCTTAGTCAAAAAATAACCATCCAGCTTTACTCTCGGCACAGCAATCGGAGAAATCCGCGTGAATGCGGGTGCTGCGAATTTGGAGGTTGTACCGAAGGTGTCCCTCAAGGGTCTCTTGTCAGTGCGTGGTTCTGCCGCATCGCGCTCACGGCGCGGAACAGTCGCGTCGGCGCTGTCGGACGGCGAACGGCTGGCGATGCTCGACGAACTGGAGCAATCCGGCCTGGGCTGGTTCTGGGCGAGCGATGCAGCAGGCAGGCTGACCTATATCTCGGCGGCGATTGCCGAACGGCTGGATGTGCCGCTCGATGATCTGCTGGGCCAGCCTTTCACCACGATTTTTGCCGCCGCCGAGCGGGAGGAGCGGTCCAAGTCGCTGCCGCTGATGCTGGGCGCGCACAAGGCCTTTTCGGGCATGGCGGTGCGCGCCGTGCGGCGGCCCGATGGCCCGGTGCTCCGGCTGTCCGGGCAGCCGATCTTCAGGGACGGTGAGCGGTTTCTCGGGTTTCGCGGAACCGGCTCGGACATCACCGATGAATTCTTCCGCGAGGAGGAAACGGCCCGCCTCGTGCGGTTCGATTCGCTCACTGGCCTGTCCAACCGTCACCGCATGGCGCACCACATCGAAACCACATTGACCGCGTTCAAGGCGGCGCGGCGCAATTGCGCGGTGATGATGCTGGATCTCGACCGGTTCAAACATGTCAATGACACCCTGGGCCATGCGGCGGGCGATGAACTGCTCAAGCAGGTGGCCGCACGTCTGACGCGCGCAATCGATCGCGAATGCGAGATCGGGCGGCTGGGCGGCGATGAATTCCAGGTGATGCTGCCCGACATCGACGATCGCGGCGTGCTGGGCGAACTGGCAGCAAAGATCATCGCGATGTTGCGCCAACCCTACAGCCTTGATGAAGGGCGCTGCGTGATCGGCGCGTCGGTGGGGATCGCTATCGCTCCGCATGACGGAGTGACCTGCGACGAGATCGTGCGGGCCGCCGACCTTGCGCTTTATGCCGCCAAGAACGGCGGGCGCGGGCAATACCGATTTTTCTCAGGCGAGCTCGAGAACGAAACGATCTTTCGTCGCCGGCTCGAACAGCATCTCGGCGATGCGCTGCGCGAGGAGCAATTGTTCCTGCGCTTCGAGCCGATCGTCGATGCCGCATCGCAGGCGGTGCAGGCGCTCGAGGCGCATGTTTGCTGGAATCACGCCGAGCGTGGGGTCATCGACAATGAGGAATTCGCCCAGATCGTCGAAGGATCGAGCCTGCTGGGCGATGTGGGGACCTGGGCTATCAGCGAGGCCTGCCGCCACGCGGCGCAGTGGCCCGATACTGTGCGGATCGCGGTCAATGTGCCGGTCCCGCTGTTCCTCTCGGAAACTTTCGTCGACGATGTGAGCAAGGCGCTGGATTCTACCGGATTGGCAGCCGGACGGCTCGAACTCGAGATCAGCGAGGCGGTGTTCTTCGGCGACACCACGGTCGTCGACCGCACACTGGCGGCGTTGTTCAAGCTCGGCGTACGCATGACCCTGGACGAATTCGGCTCCGGTTATTCCTCGCTTGCCTATCTCCGGCGTGCCCCGTTTGACGCCATCAAGATCGATCGAAAACTGGTGTCGGAGTCCGAACGTCATGACAGCCGCGAACTCGGACTGGTGCGCGCTATCGTGGCACTCGCCGGAGCGCTGGGCATGGACACCATCGCCAATGGCATCGAAAGCCCCTCGCTGCTGACCATGCTGAACGAATGCGGCGTTCGGTTCTTGCAGGGGCCGATCTTCAGTGAGCCGGTCGATCACGATGCAGTCGCCCATGAAATCGCTGGAAAAACCTGGAAAATCACGCCCGGTTCGAGCCGCACGCACCGGGCCAAGCGCCGCACGGTGTTCCGCAAGATCCAGGTGTTTCATGATGACTACGCCTACGAAGTCACACTCCGCAATCTATCGAGAACCGGCGCGTTCATTCAGGGACTTGCAGACGTGCCCAAGGCAACGCAGTTCGTGGTCGATCTGGGCGGCGGGCAGCTGGCGGTGGCGACCGTCATCCGCTCGAACGGCGATACACAAGGCCTCGAATTCGAACAGTCGCTGATCGATGATGGTTCGGGTGGGCTATGCACCCGCAACCGCGTATCCCCCTACGCCTTGGCCTCAGCGGGAGCGCCGCTCGCTGCGTTGGCTCCGGGCAGCTATCAGGGAATGATTGGCGGACTGATCGGCCAGGGCGGCGCGCCCAAGTTCGGCTATGCCCCCGGCTCCCGGCTCGAAGCGAGTTGATGCAGCGCTTTCCGGGGCGTGCGATGTTGCGTTTTTCTCGAATGACATCGCTGCGGGCCGGCGCTAAGTCGCGGGGGCAATGACAGACCTTTCCAAGATCCGTAATTTTTCGATCATCGCCCATATCGATCATGGCAAATCCACGCTTGCCGACCGGCTGATCCAGTTCACCGGCGGCCTCACCGCGCGCGAGATGTCTGCTCAAGTCCTTGATAACATGGACATCGAGAAAGAGCGCGGGATCACCATCAAGGCCCAGACCGTCCGCCTCAACTACACCGCGAAGGACGGTGAGACCTATCAGCTCAACCTGATGGACACCCCCGGCCATGTCGACTTCGCCTATGAAGTCAGCCGCAGCCTCGCCGCGTGCGAGGGCGCGTTGCTGGTGGTGGACGCGGCGCAGGGTGTGGAGGCGCAGACCCTCGCCAACGTCTACCAGTCGATCGAACACGACCACGAGATCGTCCCCGTCATCAACAAGATCGATCTGCCCGCCGCCGAACCCGAAAAGGTCCGCAACGAGATCGAGGAGATCATCGGCCTCGACGCATCGAACGCCGTCATGACCTCCGCCAAATCCGGCATCGGGATCGAGGACGTGCTCGAAGCCGTCGTCACCCGCATCCCGGCCCCGCAGGGCAAGATCGACGCCCCGCTCACCGCCAGCCTCGTGGATTCGTGGTACGACCCGTATCTCGGCGTCGTCATCCTCGTGCGCGTGATCGACGGCAAGCTGACCAAGGGCCTGAACATCCGCTTCATGCAGGGCGGCACCCAGCACCTCGTCGACCGCGTCGGCTGCTTCACCCCCAAGCGCACTGACCTTGCAGAACTCGGCCCCGGCGAAATCGGCTTCATCACCGCCCAGATCAAGGAGGTGGAGCAGGCCCGCGTCGGCGACACCATCACCACCGTCAAAGGCGGATCGGACACCGCGCTGCCGGGCTACAAGGAAGTCCAGCCGGTCGTCTTCTGCGGCCTGTTCCCGGTCGACGCCGCAGACTTCGAAAAGCTGCGCGAATCCATCGGCAAGCTGCGCCTCAACGATGCCAGCTTCAGCTTCGAGATGGAGAGCAGCGCGGCATTGGGCTTCGGCTTCCGCTGCGGGTTCCTCGGGCTGCTCCACCTTGAAATCATTCAGGAACGCCTGACCCGCGAATACGACCTCGACCTCATCACCACCGCGCCGTCGGTGGTCTACCGCATCCATCTTGGCCACACCAAGAACGAGGATGCCAAGGTCATCGACATTCACAACCCCTCCGATTGGCCGGACGTGAACCGCATCGAGGTGATCGAGGAGCCGTGGATCAAGGCGGTGATCTACACCCCCGACGAATATCTCGGCAGCATCCTCAAACTGTGTCAGGACCGCCGCGGCGTGCAGACCGAACTCACATACGTGGGCGGCCGCGCGCAGGTGACGTATGAATTGCCGCTCAACGAAGTGGTGTTCGATTTCTACGACCGGCTGAAGTCGATCAGCCGCGGCTACGCCAGCTTCGACTATGAACAGATCGGCAACCGCGAAGGCGACCTGGTGAAGATGAACATCCTCGTCAACGCCGAGCCGGTCGACGCGCTCAGCCTGATCGTCCACCGCCACGTCGCCGAGGAACGCGGCCGCGGCATGTGCGAGCGCCTGAAAGACCTGATCCCGCGCCACCTGTTCAAGATCCCGGTGCAGGCCGCGATCGGCGGCAAGGTCATCGCCCGCGAAACCATCGCCGCGATGCGCAAGGACGTGACCGCCAAGTGCTATGGCGGCGACATCAGCCGCAAGAAGAAGCTGCTGGACAAGCAGAAGAAGGGCAAGGCCCGGATGCGCGAATACGGCAACGTGAGCATCCCGCAGGAGGCGTTTATTGCTGCGCTGCGGATGGGGGAGGAGTGAAGGGGGCTGGGCTAAATTATCGGCACTTCCCTCTTTCAATCGAGGTAGGGGCTCTTCCCTGACGCGAGCGAGAATGCTTTGAACTTTGCGCAAGCTCCCATCATTTCACCCTTGCCCTTAAAACTTTGCTCCATTTGACATTCGAGCTAAGTTCATATGGCGATTCGCACAGATGCAGGGGGTTCCGGTTTGCTGAACATCGGTTCGGATACTTACGCGAAGCTAGAGAGTGCCGACCTTGAGCGATTTTTGAGCTCGCTTACGCATTTTCTCCGTGAAAATGTTCCCGATATGGAACATGAGCCGGAGCGTAACCTTCGGCAGCAAATTCTCTTTCTGCGCGAAGACGCTCGTCAACACGACATCGTGGGAAGGCGGCCGTTGGCTCTTTATGTGATCACAGCAGCCTTGCTTGGGACCGATTTCGTGGATCGATATTCAGGCGTCAGGCAAATCCTATTTACTCAAGAGGACGAAGAAATAAAGGCCGCCCTCTTGGCCGGATTTACAGCAACATTGTTCGACGCCTTAAAGGGTGGGGATGCGTGAGCTGGGGTAGTGCGCTAGCTTCCGCGGTTAACGCGGCAACCTCGGCTGCACGGGCAGCTGCCGGTAAAATTGCAAGCACTGCGAGAGCGGCTTACGACTACCTCACAGATGAAGCGCACCAGGAAAAGGCGAAACGGGCCTGGGACGCAACCCAGGACACGGCTCAGGCTGGGGGTCAGAAGGCCGCGGCGGCGGTCGGGGAAATCTACGATAGAGCAAGTGTATTTTTCGGTGGAGGCTCAAAACCCGGCGAGCCAATCCAAGTTTGTCCAATGCAGGACTTGCAGGCGCCAGGTAACTCCCAGTGGGGTGGGCACCCAAGCCAAACTCCTGTTTTACCGGTCGAGGACTTCCATATCGTAGCCGTAGAATGGTTGGACGGGACCGATACCAAAGTCATCGGTGATTGCGACCAGTATGTGAATCTGCCGCAGGATGCCAAGTGGCTGGGCGACAGCGATATATCGAATATTGATCGGCTGGGGATTAGCCCGCGTTTCAGGGTACGGTTTGATCGCCCCGTCTCTGGCAGCTTCAAATGGCGTGTCGTCCCCGTGGGTGGAGATGCTTCCGAATACAGCGGCGCTGAGAAGAAGCGGAACGCAAAGTTTGTACCGGGCAAGCTTGATTGGACATCGGCAAGTACGTGCGGCGATGGGACGGTAATTATGGTCAACGCTGCCCAGCTCGTCGCCGGAGGCGGCTACAAATTTAAGGTGGAGGCAAAGGACCATCATGGCGCCGTAGTTAGTACTGGGGTAATTACAACAAAGAGGCTGTTCTGGTATAGCGAGTTGCCAATGCTAAATCTCTCGTCGGTGTTGAGCAGCACAGGAACAGTCGAAGCCGAATTCGCCAAGCACCACCTCGTAATGAAGCAACTTGCAGACCTTGCTATCCCACACCAGCAAAACATCGGCAGCGAGGCAGAAGTTACGACGCTCAAATCCAACATCTCGGCGGCGGTTGCGGGAAATCCGACCGCAGTCAGTAAAGCGCCTTATCTACTGCGGGTCGCCTACACCGATCACCTCGCAGTCAAAAATCCAAGCCGTCCGCAGCGCGTCGATGGCGTGAAGGTCGGCCCGGGTGCGGCTGCTGTAAAGATCCCGGTCTCGTCGACTGGTTTGCGCGATGGCGATGGCGAGGCGCCGCGGTGGCTCTGGTCAAATTTGGTGAACGGCGAAGGCTGGTTCGTCTCGGCAAAGTACATGCCGTCGGGCAGGGGCGCGGCAGTCATCCTGCCGGCAAACAAGGTCTCGATGGCAGGTGATCTGGTCAGAAGTCGATCGATAGAGGTGGATGTTTCCGATCTTCCCGCAGGAGTGGGCACCCTCATTGTTAACGTCAATGTTGTTGATCGGATGCGTGGCGGATTAGCGTTTGGCGGGACACCGAACATCTGCATCTGCACGCGGGCGTGGTGGAACACTGTGGGCCATCATGATCAGGCGTGCACTGTCGTGCATGAGATGGGTCACCAAGTCCACATGGTTGTCGACGGGAGCGGAAACCAACCAGATCGAGTTACAACCCAGTATGACAAACGAGGCCATGTCGGAAGTCACTGTCACAACGGATGCGCATCCGGACAGGAAGACTATAGCACGTCCGACAATGTTAAAGCATCTACGTGTGTGATGTTCGGAACTGTTAACGGCAAGGTTGCGTTTTGCGGTAATTGCGCCCCGGCGATGAAGAAGGTCGACTTGAGTGCTGGCTTCTAATCCTAATGACAAGGATTCGTATGATCGATTATATTCCTCCTGAATTCGAGTATGTTCCATTCGGTAGCATCGAAGCCTCGTCCTGTGCACCCTATGTCGATGACCTCTCCTGGCGGGGAATTATGATCAGAATGCCTGAAGAGATTAGACTTGAACCTGATGACGCGCCGATCTTGCCAATCTGTGGATTTTACCAACTTTCTTCCTTACCCTTGGTGCAGGGAGCGGCAATGGTGGTTCATCTGCGTGGCGTGAACAGTACCATGGTGGAAGAGCAATCTGGCCGCGTCGTGATTACCGACGGTCAGAATGAGCCCGATATTCCTGATCCTGCGGCAAACGAACCGATTGACCCTGAACTCTGGCGCTACAAGGTGTCAACCGCATTTTTTCATTTAAATGGTCAATCTTACTTCCGAGAGGCACTTTCACCTGGTAGTTATGAACTATATGTGAGTTATGGTGATACCAAGTCCAATATTGTTGGGTTCACTGTTAATCATCGGTAAAATCTACGCCATGGAAAATTGTTGAAGGCAGTCGCTTATTTTTATTATTTGCGGCCTGTAAGCCGACTAAGGAACGACTAGTAAACGCAGGGGGAGAGGACCAAGGGTTTACATCTCGCTCCTTACGAGAAGCCCACATTTTCCCATCCCCCGCAATATACCCGATCCATCTTAGCCTCGACGCGACGCGAAGCCTAAACACTCACCCTCACCGAAACCCCTCATCCTTCAGCGTCCACGCTGTCTTCGGCGGCTCGAGTTCGAGCGGCGCTTGTTTCGGCGACGGTTGCAGCGCGGGCACATCCTCCCGCGGTCCCTCGTGCAGCGGGCGGCGCAGGTCTTCGTCGGCGCGCATCGCGTCGAGGTCGCGATTGCGTAGCCGCTCGAAGGCATCCCAAGCATCGCGGGTTTCGAGGGAAAGGCGCTCCCAATCGCGCTGTCGGTCTGCGTCGGAACGGCGGCGGATGTCCGCGACCTTGCGGTCGATGCTGGCGCTCACCTCGGCGGCGGAGACATTGTGCTGCTGCACCTCCCATTCGGCCTGCCATTGCTTCCTGAGCCGATCGACCTGCATGGCGCCGACCGCGTTCAGCCCCTTCGGACGACCGTCCGCGAACCGCTCGGGCGAGCGGTTGCGCTGCATGAACATCAGCAGCCGGTCATTAAGGAGGTTTGGATCACAAAACCGCCGAGCAGGAAAATGTGGGCCGAGCAGGGCAGGCGGTGCGCCTTCACTTGGCGTTCAGCGCGGCTCTCGTTATAGAACGCGCCATGGCCACCATGTTCCACACCCGTATCGCGCGCGCAGCCCTGCTCGGCGCGACCCTTGCCACCGTGTCGGCCTGCGCCGGCAGCACCGAGGGCGCGGATGTCGCTTACGTCGCGCGCGATGTCGAATCGCTCTATGGCGAGGCGCAGCGGCGGCTCGATAACGGCAACACGCTGGTCGCCGCCGCGCTGTTCGACGAGGTGGAGCGCCAGCACCCCTATTCGCCCTGGGCCCGCCGCGCGCAGTTGATGAGCGCGTTCAGCTACTACGTCGCGCGCGATTACAACAAGGCGATCCAGAATGCGCAGCGGTTCCTGTCGATCCATCCCGGCAACAAGGATGCGCCTTACGCGTATTATCTGATCGCGCTCAGCTATTACGAGCAGATCAGCGATGTGAACCGCGACCAGAAGATCACCGAGCAGGCGCAGACCGCGCTGCGCGAGGTCAACCGGCGCTTCCCCCAGACCGAATATGCCGCCGATGCGCGGCTGAAGCTCGATCTGGTGGCGGATCACCTTGCGGGCAAGGAGATGGAGATCGGCCGCCATTACCAGCGCATGGGCCTGTGGCTCGCGGCGGATATGCGGTTTCGCAACGTGGTCGAGAAGTTCGACACCACCAGCCACACCGCCGAAGCTTTGTATCGCCTGACCGAAAGCAGCCTCGCGCTCGGCATTCCGGAAGAGGCGGTGAAATATGCCGCAGTGCTGGGCGCGAATTACCCCGGCAACGAGTGGTACGAAAAGGCGTTCAAGCTGGTGAACAGGCACGCAGGCGGCATCACGGCGTCCTAGCCTTCGCGCGTTCGAGCAGAGAACGCCGCGTCCGATTCAGGAACGCCAGGCTCGCACGTTCGGCACCATCGGGTCTTCCCGCGCCGAGCCATAGTAGCGTAAGCAAGGCTGGATAGAGGATCGCGCCCAGGCCGACGGTGATGCCTACGTTCAGGAACGGCTCGTCCAGCATCGGCGAGACGGCGGCGCGGTTCATGATCGCCACAACTGCCGCACTCATCGCGCCCGCAGCGACCACCGGACGCCATACAACGGACATTTGGGTGGCTACCGAAATCCCGGTGATGATGGCGACCAGACGGACGTTGAGGCCGATGTTGATCAGGCTGGAAAGAGCCCGCCCGGCAACCATCCCCATCAGCGCACCGAAATCCGTGGCCATGCCCGCGATCAGGCCCGCAAAGACGATCGGGATGCGGATCATGAATACCCGCATATCGCGCTTGAACACCTCTTTCGTTCGGTCGAGCGCCATCGCCAGCGGTTGCGAGCTTTCACTCACCTGCAGCGCGCTCAGGATGACAAGCACCTGAATGACCGGGACAGCCGGCAGCCACGCGCTGCCCATGGCCAGTTCAACCAGCGGGCGTGCCACCACCGCAAAGCCGAAACCGATCGGCATCGCCAGCAGGCATACGAGACCTTGCGCGTTCAGGTAGGCGGTTCGCAGGCGATGCAAGTCGTCCTGCATTCTTGAAAATGCGGGGAAGAACAGGGTTCGGATCGGCCCCAGCCCTTCCTTGACCGGCAGATAGGCAATGCGATTGCCGACAGTATATTGCCCCACCGCGCTGGTGGGAACGAACAGCCCGAGCAAGACCGGATCGAGCCGCCAGTTCGCTGTCTGGATGCCATTGCTCAAGGTCAGCCAAACCGAAAACGACAGCAGGTCGCGGTATCCGCTGAATGAGAACCGCGGGCGATAGGGCCGTATCGTGTAGGACACGATCACCCGCGCCAGCTGCGCGGCAAGGCTGCCCAACACCAGCGCCCAGAACGAACGGAAGACATAGGCAATCGTGATCGCAACGGCAAAGCCGACGAACTTTGATGCCACGTTCAGCGCGAATTCCTGCCAGAATATCAGCTTGCGCGTGAAGGTCACCAGCATCGGATTTTCCAGCCCGCCGATGACCGTTGCCCCGGCCAGCACGAAGAACAGGTCGATCAGCCGGGCATCACCGTAGATCCTTGCGAACACGAACCCCAGCGCAGCCATCACCGCTGCCAGCAGCACCGCTCTTATCAGGTTCAAGGTCCAGGCCGTGTGATAGTGATGGGCTTGCGGTTTGCGGTGCTGGATCAGCGCATGCGCCAGCGACAGTTCGGTGATGGCGGCAACCATCGCGAAGATGGATTCCGCCAACGCCACCAGACCGAAATCTTCCGGCACCAGCAGTCGCGCAAGCACGAGGGTGCTTATCAGCCCCAGACCGTTGACCAGCAGGCGCGACGATCCGATCCAGGCTGCGCCTTTCGATAGCGAGCCTCGTGCGCTTCCGGTCATGACAGCGTCCCGATCATGGGCGGGAAGTGCACCAAACAAGGCGGCTGCCCCCGCTGCTGTCCGAGATTAGGGACTTGGCGCGCCGCAGCCCTGATGTGCGGCGCATGAAACCGGACTTCATTATCGGCGGCGCGCCGAAATGCGCCACGACCGCCCTGTTCGATTATCTGGCGCAGCATCCGCAGGTTTTCGCCAGCAATCCCAAGGAACCGCATTACTTCGCGTCGGCCGCGCTGGGCCATCCTGTCATGCAGGGGGATTACTCGCTGGAAGAATATCAGAACCTGTTTGCTGGCCGGGCGCCGGGGGAGCTCGCCGGGGAAGGTTCCACGCACTACCTTCACCACGCGGCGGCGGTTGCACCGCTGATGGCTGCACAGGTTCCGAACGTGAAACTGATCTTCTGTCTGCGTGAGCCGGTTGCGCGGGCCTATTCCCATTTCCTGTTCCGCTACAGCGTGGCTGGGCCATACACGCTTGGCGGAATGGGGCAGGTGCGCAACTTCACGGATTTCGTGCAAGATACGGAGGTGTTCCGGATGGGCGATTACGCGGCCCAGCTCGAAATTTTCTACCGGCATTTCGATCCGTCGCAGATCCACATCGTCTTTTTCGACGACATGGCTCGCGATTTGAAGGGCTGCCTGCAGGGAACTTGCCGCTTTCTCGGGATCGATCCGGAACACGCATTCGATCTGACGAAGCGGTCCAACGAAACGGTCTATCCCCGAATGCCGGATGTGATGCCGGTGGTGGATCGGTTCGCTACTCGGGCCTATCGGCGGCTGACGGTCCCCCAGCGGCGCAAGCTGCTTGGCTTGCGAAGATCGCTGATGTTTGGGCGCGGCGCACCGAAGCCCAGAATGACGCAAGCGGAAGGGAATTTCGTGCAATCCTTGTATCGCGATTCCGTTAAGCAGCTGGAGGCTCTTACCAACCGTGATCTGGCCTCTTGGCGAAGAGCACGGCAAAAGCCTTAACCTGCGTTTTCCTGACTGGCGGATGGTAGGGCGAGGGGGTACGGAAGTCTTTGGCTCTGCAAGGCGAGGATGACCGTGAATTCGGGGATTGCCCGATGCTTCCCACGTGACGCGCCCCCATGGCTGCGCTATCCACAGTGGTACTCATGCTGACCCGGCTTTCGATCCGCAATATCGTCCTTATCGAAGCGCTCGATCTCACTTTCGCGCGCGGGCTGGGCGTGCTTACGGGGGAGACGGGGGCGGGCAAGTCGATCCTGCTCGATGCGCTCGGGCTGATCCTTGGCGACCGCGCGGAGACGTCGCTGGTACGCGCGGGCGAGGACAAGGCCAGCGTTACCGCCAGCTTCGAATTCGCCGCGCTGCCGCCTGCGATTGCTGCCGCGCTGGAGGATGCCGACATCGCGATCGAACCGGGCGAGCCGCTGCTGATCCGGCGGCAGGTCAAGGCTGATGGCGGATCGAAAGCCTTCATCAATGATCAACCCGCCAGCGTTGCCCTGCTGCGCGAACTCGCGCCCGCGCTGGTCGAATTGCATGGCCAGCATGATGATCGCGGGCTGGTGAACCCCCGCGGGCACCGGCTGCTGCTCGATCGCTATGCCGCGACCGATACCGCCGGGCTGGAGCGTGCCTATGCCGCATGGGCGCGGGCAGAGGCGCAACTGGCCGAAGCGCGGGGCGAGGTGGAACAGGCGAAGGCGGATCAGGACTTGCTGATTGCGCACCTTGCTGAACTTGCTGCGCTGGAGCCGGTCGCGGGCGAAGAAGCGCGCCTCGCCGCGACCCGCGCCGATATGCAGAAGGGCGAGAAGCTGGCGGGCGATCTGGAAACCCTGCGCCATGTCTGGGAAGGATCGGATTCGCCGCTCGCCGCGCTGCGCGTGGCGGCGCGCAAGCTTGACCGGATCGCGCCCGAACATCCCTTGCTGGCCGAGGCGCTGGCGGCGCTGGATCGCGCCGTGATCGAAGCGGGCGAGGCCGAGGACAAGCTGCAAAAGGCCGCCGAGGCGCTGCTGCACGATCCTGCGGCGCTCGACGCTGCCGAAACCCGCCTGTTCGAACTGCGCGCCGCCGCCCGCAAGCATCGCTGCGATGTCGACGATCTGCCCGAACTGATGCGCACCATGCGGTCGCGGCTTGAGGCGATTGAGGGCGGGGAGGCGCAACTGGATGCGCTGGAAGTCGCCACCAAGGAAACCCGCAGCGCCTATGTCGCGGCGGCGGAGATAGCGCACGCGGCGCGGGTGGCGGGCGCGGGCAAGCTCGATACGGCGGTGGCGGCGGAACTTGCGCCGCTGAAACTGGATGCCGCGCGGTTCCTGACGCAGGTTTCGGCGCTGCCCGAAAACCGGTGGAATGCATCGGGCATGGACGCGGTCGAGTTTCTGATCTCCACCAACCCTGGTGCGGATTTTGCGCCGCTGGGCAAGATCGCATCGGGCGGGGAACTCTCGCGCTTCATCCTCGCGCTGAAGGTGGCGCTGGCGGAGAAGGGCGGGGCGGCCACCATTATCTTCGACGAGATCGACCGCGGCGTGGGAGGGGCGGTGGCGAGCGCCATCGGCGAACGTCTGGCGCGGCTGGCGGCGCAGGAAGGGCAATTGCTGGCGGTCACGCACTCGCCGCAGGTCGCAGCGCGGGGCGGGCAGCATTACCTGATCGCCAAGGCCTCCAGCGGGATCGTGACCCGGACCAGCGTGGTGCTGCTCGATCCTGCCGGACGGCAGGAGGAGATCGCCCGGATGCTGTCGGGGGCGGAGGTCACGCCGGAGGCGCGCGCGCAGGCGGATCGGCTGCTGGAGGGGGTTTGATGTTTGTCGGCGGCATTGGCGACTTTCTCCTGCTGATTGTCATACTGGCCGGACTGGGCGTGGTCTTTATTTTTGGCACGGTGATCGCGCTGTTTTTCTTCAAAATTGTTGGCATGGGAAGCGGGCGAGCCGTGGTGTGGGGATATGGCCTGCCGCTTTGTGGCTCACTGGCACTCGTCGGCATAGGATGGCTGGTGAAGGGAGATGAGCCTGCGCGGGAATTGCCGGTCGAGATACCCCTAAGAATGGAGTCGGATTTGCGGGAGCCTGCGCGATGACCGCCCCAGCTACCCTCTCAGACGCCGATGCCGCCAATGAACTGATGCGGCTGGCGCGTGCCATTGCGAAGCACGACCGCCTGTATCACGCTGAGGATTCGCCCGAGATTTCCGATGCCGAATATGACGCGCTGGTGCGCCGCAATGCGGAACTGGAAGACGCCTTCCCGCACCTGATCCGCGAAGATTCGCCTTCGCGCAAGGTGGGTCATGCGGTCGCGTCTTCGCCGCTCGGCAAGGTCGCGCACGAGGTTCGGATGATGAGCCTCGACAATGCCTTTTCGCCCGAGGAAGTGGCCGAATGGCTCGCCCGGATGCGGCGGTTCCTCAACCTGCCCGAAGGCGCGCCGCTGGCCATCACCGCCGAAGACAAGATCGACGGATTGTCCTGCTCGCTGCGCTATGAACACGGCGTGCTGGTGCGCGCCGCCACGCGCGGCGACGGGCAGGTTGGCGAGGACGTGACGGCCAATGTCGCGCACATCCGCGACATCCCGCAAAAGCTTCCGGAAGGCGTCCCCGAGGTCTTCGAGGTGCGCGGGGAGGTCTATATGGAAAAACAAGCCTTTACCGCGCTCAATGCTGCGCAGCATGAAGCGGGCGGAAAGCTGTTCGCCAACCCGCGCAATGCCGCCGCCGGGAGCTTGCGACAGAAGGACGCAAGCGTCACGGCGAAGCGTCCCTTACGGTTCTGGGCGCATGGCTGGGGCGCGGTATCGGAGCTTCCCGGCAGCACGCAGGCCGAGGTTGTCGCAACCCTTAAACGCTGGGGCTTTCCCGTCTCGCCGCTGTTCACCCGGATCGAAGGCGATGCCGCCGATCTGGTCGCGCACTTCGACACCATCGGCACAGCGCGGCCCGATCTGCCCTATGATATCGACGGGGTGGTCTACAAACTCGACCGGCTCGATTGGCAGGAGCGGCTCGGCTTTGTCGCCAAGGCCCCGCGCTGGGCACTGGCGCACAAGTTCCCGGCGGAGCGCGCCGAAACCGTGGTGCAGGGCATCGACATTCAGGTCGGGCGCACCGGCAAACTGACCCCTGTGGGACGGCTCGCCCCGGTGCTGGTCGGCGGGGTGACGGTCACCAACGTGACGCTCCACAAC
This sequence comes from Erythrobacter sp. NFXS35, assembly GCF_040148725.1. NCBI lineage: Bacteria > Pseudomonadati > Pseudomonadota > Alphaproteobacteria > Sphingomonadales > Erythrobacteraceae > Erythrobacter > Erythrobacter sp. NFXS35. Next base: position 209,692 of record NZ_JAGDEB010000001.1, read on the forward strand.
CGCGACGAGATCGAGCGGCTGGCCTTGCGCGTAGGCGACCGGGTGGTGATCCAGCGGGCGGGCGACGTGATTCCGCAGGTGGTCGAAAACCTGACGCGCGATGATGATCGTCCGCCGTTCCCTTTCCCCGATTACTGCCCCGAATGCGGCAGCGAGGCGGTGGCCGAGGAAGGCGAGGTCGATGTGCGTTGCACCGGCGGGCTGATCTGCCCGGCGCAGCGTACCCAGCGGCTCGAACATTTCGTCTCCCGCAAGGCGCTCGATATCGAGGGGTTGGGCGAGAAGACTATTGCCCAGTTCTTTGCGCTGGGCTGGCTCGAAAGCCCCGCCGATATCTTCCGCCTGCGCGCCCGCCGCAGCGATATCCTCGCCCTAGAAGGGTGGCAGGACAAGTCTGTGGACAACCTGTTGGCAGCGGTGGAAAGCAAGCGCACCCCCGATGCCGGACGGCTGCTGTTCGGCCTCGGCATCCGGCATGTCGGCGAAGTGACCGCACGCGATCTGATGAAGGCGCTGGGCGATCTGCCGTCCTTGCGCGCCGCAGCCGAGGCGTTCCACGCCTATCGCACTGCCAATCCACCCACGCCGGACGAGAAAGTATCACCGTTCAAGGCGCGGATGGATCAGGCCGCCAAGGACATGTTCGGCGTGTCCGATCAATTCGGGGCAACGGTGGCGCACTCGCTCGCCGATTTCTTCCACGAACCGCACAATGTCGCGGTGTGGGAAGACCTGCTCGGACAGGTGACTCCGCCGCGTTACGAGGTGAAAACGCTCGCCAGCCGGGTCGCAGGCAAAACCGTGGTGTTCACCGGCAAGCTTGAAACCATGAGCCGCGACGAGGCCAAGGCGCAGGCCGAGCGGTTGGGCGCCAAGGCGGCGGGCAGCGTCAGCGCGAAAACCGATCTGCTGGTTGCCGGGCCGGGGGCGGGATCGAAGATGAAGAAGGCCGCCGAACTCGGGATCGAGGTGATGGACGAAGCCGGATGGGCGGCGATCGTTTCAGACGCGCTGGGAAGTTCGGGCGGCAGCTGATGGACCTGCTTCATGAACTCCATCCCCAAGCCCTGCGCATTGCCTGCTTGTTGCGCGCGCGGGGCGAGAAGGTCGCGGTTGCTGACGGCGCCACAAGCGGGCTGATCGCAGCGAGCCTGCTGACCGTGCCCGGCGCGCTCGATTTCTTTGTAGGCGGCGGTGTGGTCTATTCGCTGCGCGCCCGCGACGTGCTGTTTGCTCTCCCGCGCGAGGCTTACAAGGGCATGCGCGGGGCGAGCGCGGATTACGCGTTGCTGCAGGCCGAGGCGATCCGGGCCAATTTCGGCGCGGAGTGGGGACTGGCCGAAAGCGGCTCGGTCGGCGGGTCGTCGCATCCGAGCGGCGCGCCCGCCGGGCGTAGCGTTGCCGCAGTGGTCGGCCCGCCCGGCGAACAGATCCGATTGCTCGAAACCGGCAGCGAGGCCCGCATCAACAACATGGCCGCGTTCACCCGCAACGCGCTGCAAGCTTTCGAGGATGCGCTGCTCGCCGCGTCTTAGAGAAAGCGTCCTAGTCGTTCGGCATCAGATAGATCTCGCGCACGGCTGACGTTGCGGGCTGTTCCAGCGCGAACAGCACGGCGTTGGCGACATCCTCGGGCTGGATCTTGCTTGGCTTGGGCGTGTCGAAAAACGCGGTATCGACCATGCCCGGCGCGATCACGGTGGCGCGTCCGCCCCATTCGCGCATTTCTTCGGCAAGGTTTTCGCCAAGGCCGTGGACGAACCACTTGGTCGCCGAATAGACCGACCCCTTCATGTGATCGCGCCCGGCCTTGGATCCGGTAACAACGAAATGCCCCTTGGTCTTGCGTAGATGCGGCATCGCGGCGTGCGCGGTGTAGAGCACGGCGAGGATATTGAGGTGGATCATCGCGTGCCATTCCTCTGGGTCGCCCTGTTCGATCCCCGCCCTGGACACGCCCTTGCCGGCATTGGCGAACACCGCATCGAGGCCGCCGAAATGGTCTGCGGCCTTGTTGATCGCGGCGGCGGCCTGCTCGCGGTCGGTCACATCGCAGGGGAGCGCCAGTGTGGCGTTGCCGATGTCACGCGCCAAGGCTTCCAGCTTGTCGGCCGAGCGGGCGAGCAGCGCCACGTTCCAGCCCTTTGTGGCGGCTGCACGGGCGGTGGCAGCGCCAATCCCGGAGGATGCGCCGGTGATAAGAAGAGTGCGGGCCATGAATGTCTCCTGCGTTGATGTGTGCCCCCACCTGAAGCGAGCGGGACGCGCCAGTGTTCCGGCGAATATTCTCGACTGCTTCTGCCGGGCTCCGTTTGCCCGAGGCGGGTCCGTGTCAAAGCCTCGCCTGAGCGTGACATGGGTGACACGTACAGCTTCGTTTTGGAGCCCGGACGCGCTAACGTCCGGTCAGCAGACGGCTTGAAAAATCGGCTATCGGACATGGGAGCGTTGAACGTTGTTTGAAAACAAGCCCCAATCCGCAGGAAAGCAGCCGAGTCTTTGCTCGTGCTCGCTGCCCTCCGACCCGAAAGACGCCACGGACTACAGAAAAATGTACGAGCGGGTATCCAAAATGGCTTCTATAGGAGTCTGGGAATTTGACCTTTTGCGGCACGAATTGAGTTGGTCCGACGCTGTCTACGATTTGTTCGAAGTTCCCCGCGGCAAGGCTATCACCCGCTGTGCTGCCGTCCAATTTTACAGTGGCGAATCCCGTATCGAGATGGAGGCGTTGCGGGCGCAGGCAATCGAAAGCGGTGGTAGCTTTAGCATCGATATCAAGGTCACGACCGCGTTGGGGAACTTGCGCTGGATCAATTTAACGGCAGACGTTGAGCAGGAAAACGGGATCTCGGTCCGGATTTTTGGCACCAAGCAAGACATTACGGAACGAAAAAGGGCGCAGGAGCAGGTCAAGCATCTGCAGTCTGAGCGGACCCACACGGCCAGCCGTGCCGCAATGGGCAGCATAGCTGCGACACTGGCTCATGAACTTAGTCAGCCGCTCGCTTGTATCGTCAGTTATGCGACGGGGACGGCTGAGTATCTGAAATCGGTGCAGATTCCCGCCCCGGCGGCGATCGGATTGCGAGAAATCGAGGTGAACGCTCTGCGCGCCGGCGATGTCATGCGCCGGATGCGGAGAATGATTGAGAAAGGTCGCGGCAATTCTGAGCCGTTCGATCTGACGACTGTCCTGAAAGACGCGGTCATCGTGGCTTGCCCGCCTTCTGCCAAGGTTTCGTTCAAGCTGCAGTTCGGACATTCGGGAACCGTGGCAGCGGACCGCGTCCAGGTGATGCAGGTCGCGGTCAATATCATCCGCAATGCGAGTGAAGCCATGGAAGGCTCCCGCGATCAGGAGATTTTCATTGCAACTCATGAGGAGGGCGATTTTATCATTGTGACGATCGCGGACACCGGACCGGGGCTGCCAGCGGATCTCAACCTGTTCGAACCGGTGGACTCGTCCAAGGCCGGTGGCATGGGGATCGGGCTTTCGATCTGCAGGACAATCGTCGAAGGCAACGGCGGGAAGATTTGGGCTTTGAGCGCAGCTTCCGGTGCACAATTTTGCTTCAAGCTGCCAAAGCTCGACGGCTCACCGGGCTAATGGAAGTTTTGCAGGCACCTTCGGAAATGGTTCGCCCTCAGCTTCATCCTGAAGCCAGCAGCCGCGCTGGCGATGGCTCCCCCGCGTGCCGAGCGGCTGTTGCTGGAAGCGCGGCGGGCGGGTTTGAGACTTGTGCGCACATCTCCCTCTCCCGCAGACGGGAGTGGAGCGTGTCAGCGCAGCCGTGCCCAATTCTGGCGCCGCCGCAGCCACAGGATTGCCCAGTCGCCACGTTGAAGCCGCGCTGCCAAGCGGAAGCCCGCGCGCAGCATCGCGCGTCTGACCGCCGCCTCCTGGTCGCCCGCCAGCAATCCGGCCAGCAGCATGCTGCCGCCGGGTGTCACCGCCTTGGCAAAGGCTGGGGCGAATTGGACCAGCGGACCAGCGAGGATGTTGGCGATCAGGAGGTCGTAAGGCCCGCGCACCTGTATGAGTGGGTCGTCCATCCCTTCGGCCACCACCATCACCGCCTCGCCCGGCTTCGGCCCCATCGAGACCCCGTTCATTGCGGCGTTTTCCTCGACCACCGGCACGCAGACCGGGTCTATATCGGTGAGCGTACAGTGCGCCCGCGGCCACAGCGCCAGCGCCGCGAACCCGAGCAGCCCGGTGCCGGTGCCGATATCGGCGATGTTGCGGGCGATCACGCCGCGCGCCTTCATGGCGTCCAGCATTTCAAGGCACCCCGCCGTGGTGCGGTGCTGGCCGGTGCCGAAAGCTTGGGAGGCGGGGATGATGAAATCGATTGCTTCGCGATCGGCGGGGTGCTCGGGCGTGTGGATATGGAAGCGTCCGGCGCGGATCGGTTCGACATTGTGCTGGCTCAGCGTCACCCAGTTCTGCGGGGGCAGTTCCTCGACCGTGATTTCCGGCGCCCCAGCTTCTGAAACGCCTTCGAACAATCCTGCGAGCGCGGCCTTTTCTGTTTTGCCCGGCTTGCGCGGGAACCAGCCCTCCAGCACCCAGTCGTCGGGCTTGTCCTCGGCGACTTCGCGGCCTGCGATGACGAGCTCGTAGTCCCAATCGTCGATCCGGTCATGCGCCAGCAGCGCCGCCTGCACGATGGGCTTGGCGGCGGGGGCGGTGAGCTTCCAGGTGGTGTCGGCGGAGGCCATCTTAACGGACAAAGCTCGCGCCATTGGCGTCGATCACCGCGCCGGTCATGCTCGGCGGCGCGTCCAGCGCGCAGAAGGCGATAATCGCGGCGATCTCCTCGGGAGTCGCCACCCGGCCTAGCGGAATGTCGGCCAAAAGCCCCGGCCCGCCGCGGCTGGCGAGGTAATCACCGGCCATGCTGGTGTCGGTGAAGCCAGGGGTGATCGCGAAGCTGAGGATGCCGTCTTTCGCATAGGCGCGCGCAATCGTCTTGTGCATCGCGATCATCCCGCTCTTGGCGGCGGCATAGTGCCAATGCGCCGGCGAATCCCCGCGATAGGCGGCGCGGCTGGCGACATGCACCAGCCGTCCGGCGGATCCGCGCTCCTGCCAGTGCAGCACCGCGAAGCGCGACAATTGCGCGGCCGATGTGAGGTTGACCCGCATCGTATCCTCCCACGCATCGAGCCATTCGATATCGGAACGGTCGAGCCGGTTTGCCTCGAACCGTCCGGCATTGTTCACCACTGCGTCGATCTGACCATCCGCCAGATCGAGCGCCTGTTCCCACAGCGATTGGGCGGCCAGCGGGTCGGCGAAATCGGCAGCGATGATGGGCGGCCCGCTGTCGCCTGCTGCCTGCGGGCGAGAGGACCCACCTGAAGAATGGCCGATCACCTTCGCCCGGCGCTCTGCCAGCGCTGCCAGTGCTTCCCTGCCGATTCCCCGGCTCGATCCCGTGACAAGAATGTGTCCCATGCAAGCGCCTATCCGAAACTTTGCAAGCTGTGTCCACCGCTCGCCGCTTGCCTCATGCAGCCAGAACGCTAAGTGGGAGGCTCAATTTGCAGGACTGTTCGGGATCACCATGAACCAAAGACCGCTTTCTCCCCATTTGCAGGTGTGGCGCTGGGGGCCGCACATGCTGGTATCGATCCTCCACCGCGCCACCGGTGACGGGCTGGCGCTGGTCGGCCTTGGCGTGCTGGTGTGGTGGCTGGGGGCGCTGGCCAGCGGGCCGGACGCCTATGCCACGTTCCAGGCCGTCATGGGCTCGATCCCGGGCATGGTGGTGCTGGTGGGCCTGTCGTGGGCGTTCTTCACCCACATGATGAGCGGGCTTCGCCACTTCGTGCTGGATATCGGCGCAGGCTACGAACTCGATACCAATCGCATGTGGTCGATTGCCTCGCCGGTGATCGCCATCCTTCTCACCGCGGCCTTCTGGGCCCTGATCGTGCTACTCTGAAGGGGGCGGAACAATGGGCAACGGAACTTCTATCGGGCGCGTACGCGGGCTTGGCTCGGCGCATCACGGCCCGCATCACTGGCTGGTGCAGCGCTTCACCGCGATCGGCAATCTGGTGCTGATGAGCTGGCTGCTGGTCAGCTTCATCGTCATCGGCGATTTCGGCCATGCCAGCGTGGTCAAGTGGCTCACTCAGCCGCTTACCGCCACAGCGATGATCCTGCTGGTGGTCAGCCTGTTCTGGCACGCACGGCTAGGGCTGCAGGTGCTGACAGAGGACTACATTCATGACGCCGGCAGCAAGTTCGCTGCAATCTCGGCGCTCAATCTTGCAACCATCGGCGGCGGCGCTTTTGCGATCTTCAGCGTGGCCGCGCTCGCATTCGGAGGACAGGCCTGATGGCTACGTCAGCAGCACGCGGAACCGCCAATGATGTCGGAGGCGCGCATCTGAAGGGCGCCTACACGATCACCGATCATACTTATGACGTGGTGGTGGTGGGAGCGGGCGGTTCCGGCCTGCGCGCAACCATGGGCGCTGCCGAATCCGGTCTGCGCACCGCGAATATTTCCAAGGTTTTCCCCACGCGCTCGCACACGGTTGCAGCGCAAGGCGGCATCGCGGCCAGCCTCGGCAACAACAGCCCGGATCACTGGACCTGGCATATGTACGACACCGTCAAGGGGTCCGACTGGCTGGGCGATCAGGACGCAATCGAATATCTCGCACGTGAAGCCCCGGCGGCGGTTTATGAGTTGGAGCACGCGGGCGTGCCCTTCAGCCGCAACGCCGATGGCACCATTTACCAGCGCCCGTTTGGCGGGCATATGCAGAACATGGGCGCCGGCCCGCCGGTGCAGCGCACCTGCGCTGCCGCGGACCGGACCGGCCACGCCATGCTTCATGCGCTGTATCAGCAGAGCCTGAAGTATGATGCGGACTTCTTCATCGAATATTTCGCGCTCGATCTGATCATGTCGGAACGCGACGGCGAGAAGGTCTGCGTCGGCGTGATGGCGATGTGTCTGGATGACGGCACGATCCACCGTTTCCGCGCGCAATCGGTCGTGCTGGCGACCGGCGGTTATGGCCGCTGCTATTACACCGCCACATCGGCCCACACCTGTACCGGCGACGGCGGCGGGATGGTGCTGCGTGCCGGCCTGCCGATGCAGGACATGGAGTTCGTGCAGTTCCACCCGACCGGCATCTACGGCGCGGGCGTTCTCATCACCGAAGGCGCGCGCGGGGAGGGCGGATACCTCACCAACTCCGAAGGCGAACGCTTCATGGAGCGGTACGCGCCGTCCGCCAAGGATCTGGCGAGCCGCGACGTCGTGAGCCGCTCGATGGCGCTGGAAATGCGCGAAGGGCGCGGGGTGGGGCCGGATGGCGACCACATCTTCCTGCACCTCGACCACATCGACCCGACCGTGCTGGCGCAGCGCCTGCCGGGCATCACCGAAAGCGGCAAGATCTTCGCAGGCGTCGATCTGACCCGTCAGCCGCTGCCCGTCACCCCGACGGTGCATTACAACATGGGCGGCATTCCGTGTAACTACCACGGACAGGTCGTGACGCTGGGGCCGGATGGCAACCCCGATCACGTGATCCCCGGCCTCTATGCCGTGGGCGAGGCGGCCTGCGTTTCGGTGCATGGGGCAAACCGCCTCGGCTCGAACTCGCTGATCGATCTCGTGGTGTTTGGCCGTGCGACCGGGCATCACCTGCGCGACAGTATCAAGCCCAATGCGAGCCAGCCCGAACTGCCCGCCGACAGTGCGGATTTTGCGCTGACCCGGCTCGATCACTTCCGCTACGCCGAGGGCGGATCGCCCACCGCGCAAATCCGCGCCGAAATGCAGAAGGCGATGCAGAAGCATTGCGCCGTGTTCCGCGATCAGAAGCTGATGGACGAAGGCGTGGCCAAGCTGGCCGAGCAGAACACCCGGATGCAGGACATCCACGTCACTGACAAGTCGCTAATCTGGAACAGCGACCTGATCGAGACGCTCGAACTCGACAACCTGATGGCGCAGGCCAATGTCACCATGGCGAGCGCTGCCAACCGCAAGGAAAGCCGCGGCGCCCACGCGCACGAGGATTTCCCCGATCGCAACGATGCCGAATGGATGAAGCACACCATCGCGTGGTTCGATGGCTGGGGCGGCCGCGGATCGAACAGCCGCATCGCTTACCGCCCTGTGCACGAGTACACGCTGTCGGACGATATTGCGTATATCGAGCCTAAAGCGCGGGTTTATTGAGGGATGTGAATCCTGGAAATCCTCATATTCATTGGATTTCTCTGGATCTGCTGGCTGGTATGGGAATGGCTTTCGACCCGAGCGTGGGGGAGAGTCATTCAAATAGCTTTTGTCAGCGTCATCTATATTCTTTGGCTGTCAGGTTATCCGTTAGCAGTCTTGAGTGCGGTGAGGGCGGGACTTGAGGCGTATGGTCGCGGCAGTTATGCGGGTGTTACGATCACCAGCATCGCCGTTCCGCTTATGGCTCCGATTGGGCTCCTGTTGCTCATTCCTTGGAACGGCTTTTGCCACTGGGCTTGGATCAAGGGTGGGTGCGTTTACCACAAACCGAGCGCATTGGGACGGTCCGTCGCTACTTTGAAGATGCTTCAGGTCGGCGTTTCTGGTATCTGCGTTTCGTGGGCGGTCCCAGACGCCGTTAGAGTATAGCGTCCACATCCATGCGGTTGTGCAGCACCCTGACAACTTCGACTGCCTCGTCACCCACCCTGTAGAAAATAAGATGCTCGCCGCTAGCTGCCTTTCGGAAGTTTCCGACCTTGCTACGGTATTCGGGGAAGCTTGAGGGGAACTCTCCTATTCCCTCGAACCTTCGCTGAATCGCTTGCAGGTAGGCATCGGCCTGTGCGGCGCTCCAGCGCTCCGATGTATCAGACCAGATGCGCGCTAGATCGCGCCTCGCCGCAGGGCGAATGATCAAACGCATCAAGCGGTTCTTGTGCCAGCGTGCATCTCACGCAGGAATTCATCGAAGTCGAATTGATCTGCAGGCCCGCTATCCAGCCCCTCCTGCAAGGCAGCATCAAGCGTCGCGATCCTCTTCTCCCGCTCCTCCGCGCGTCTCAGCGCATCGCGCACCACTTCGCTGATGGTCGCGTATTCGCCCGATTCGACCTTGCGGCGGGCGTAGGCTTCGAAGTGGTCGCCAAGCGATATAGAGGTGTTTTTTCCCATCACGGCGGATTACCAGATGTTGGTAACGCAGGCAACGGGGCGGAACCCGTAATCGTGCTTGACCGACCCGCGGCGCAAAGGCACCTTGCTCGCCGATGAACAGGGGCAGGATCATCGCAGGGGCGCTGGCGGCATTGCTTGCGCCCTTGGCTTTGGCCCCAGCGCTTTCTCAATCTTCCGCCCCCAATCCCAACCAGCCGCCGCCGCACACCGCGCCATTTCCGGATCTGGGTAGCGGCAAGAACCGGGCCGAGCGACGGGTCAGTTTCGAACTCGGCCCCGAATTGCAGCGCGGGGTCTCCGCCGCGCAAATCCGCGAACAGCAGCGCAGGCTCGATGCCGCGCTGGGCGCGCTCGCTCGGCAAACGCCCGGCACGCCGGATGCCTATGTCGTCACTGTCGCGCTCGATAGTGACCCCGTCTTCGCCCGCGAGGCGCGCGGGGCGGCGCGGGTGCTTTCGGCGCGCTACGGGGCGCAAGGCCGCACCTTGATCCTCGCCGGGCCGGACGGGGTGCGCGACGATGCACCGCACGGCTCGATCAGCGCGCTGGTTCTGGCGCTGTCGCATGTCGGCAGCGTGATGGACGGGAGCGAGGATGTGCTGGTGCTGTACACCACCAGCCACGGGATGGATCTGGGGCTGGCCTACCACTTCGGCGATAGCGGCTACGGCATCCTTTCGCCCGAAAGGCTGCAATCCGCGCTGGTCGAAGCGGGGATCCGGAGGCGGGTGCTGATCCTTTCGGCCTGCTATTCGGGCGTGTTCGTACCGGTGCTCGCCAGCCCGGATACTGCGATCCTCACCGCCGCGGCCAGCACCCGCACATCGTTCGGCTGTGCGGCGGAGAACGACTGGACGTTTTACGGAGACGCGCTGATCAACCGTGCGCTGCGCCAGCCGGTCGGGCTGGAGGATGCCGCGCGGGCAGCGGGACGTTCGGTCGCCGAATGGGAGACCAAGGCGCGCGTCCTCGCTTCGCTGCCGCAGGTCAGCATCGGGGCCGGGGCCAAGGCATGGCTGCCCCAGATCGAGGCACAGATGCCGCGCATCGCCAGCGCGCCGGTGGGCAGGCCCGCCTTCGATCCGTCGCAGTTCAATCCGTCGGTGCGCGCCGGGCGGAAATGATCCTGACCGGTTCGGCCAGTATCTCGCCCTTCATCCAGCCTTTGCCCTTGGCAGGGTCGATCGGGCTGGCGTGGATCGCGGCGACCACATCCATGCCTTCGGTCACGTAACCGAACACCGCATAGCCATTGCGCCACACCGGATCGCTTGCCGATGGATCGGCGTCCAGTCCGGTCTGGTCCTCGATCATGATCGAGAAATCGCCATTGGCGCTGCCCGGTTCGCCCATCGCCATCGACAGCGCGCCGTGAGTGTGGGTGAGGCCGGTCCGGCTCGTCGGCTCATGCGGGATGCCCGGCAGGATACGCTCGGGATCGAACTGGGTGCCGCCTTGCAGCAACCCGTTGGGCTTGGGCTCGCGGTCGAGCCGCATGGCGCGGTAGAATACCGTGCCGTCGAAGCGTTTCTCGTCGACATAGCGCAGAAAGTTTTTCGCGGTCACCGGCGCGCGTTCGGTTTCGAGCGCGATCATAATGTCGCCCATTTCGGTCGTCAGTACGACATCGACGCTTTCTGCTTGCGGGAAGGGACGGGTGCCGGGGCGAGCGGTGGATTTGGTGGCGGGCACGGCAGCAGCCACGATTGGGGCATCTGGGTCGGGTGCTGTCCCCTTGATTTCGAACTTCATCAGCAGCGTGCGCTGGCATCCGGCGCGCTCGCCGCCGTCGCAATTGCGGAAATTGTCGTCGGAAACGATGTAGAGGTAGGTGCGCCCGGCATCCTCACGCACCGCCAGCCCTTCGAAATTGTCGAGCATCAGCGGCGGGGCGAGCACGGCGAGGGGCGTGGCGGTATTGTCGGTGCCCAGTTCGACGATGGTGGCGCGATTGCCCTCGTTCGCGTTGTAACTGCGAAACAGCACGAAGCAGGTGCCGTCCGCCTTGCACGCCGCGTCGGTCGGCACGCCGCCTGCTTCAGCAATGCCTTCGGGCGCGGCGAGGAGGAAGGCTTGCGTGCCAGCAGGCGTGATCCGCAGGCAATTGGGCCGCGTGGGATCGACCCACTCCCCGCAGGCCAGCAAGTTATCGCCATAGGCCGCCAGCGCCTCGATCCCGCCATTGGCTTCGGCCCCGGCAATCAACGCCGCCGCGTCATCCTCGCTGCCGCTGGATGCGGCATCGGGGGAGGGATAGCGCGCGATCCGGTGCTCGCGCTCGAACGCGATCAGCCATTCCCCCGTCGGCAGGCGCGTGATCGCCTCGGCATCGCTGCGGTCCTTGCCGCCCAGCTTGCGCCCGCGCTCGTCGAGCAGCGGGCCGATCCTGACAGACGAGACATCGACCAGCCGGCCCTGAACATCGCCAGGCGTCAGCACCAGCCAGCGCCCATCGTCAGCCACCGCGTAGAGCCGCCCGTCATGCCATTCGAGCCCGGAAATCCCGCCGATCCCGGCCTTGTCGGGCGCGATTTCCACGCCGCCGCGAAAGACCAGCTCGCCCACTTCGCGGTCAGGCTCACCGGTCGCCAGTTCCACCGGGGTGGTGAGCGGCAAGAATTCATCGGTCTGGGCCAGCGCCGGCGCGGCAAGCAGCAGGACGAGGGCGGAAAGAAGGGCGCGGATTGTCATCCGTCCGAACATATCGGCGCTTTGTCGAGGCGCAAGCGAGGAAGCGCGCCATTCATCGGGCAGCAATGTTTACAACCGTAGTCGTATTGACTACAGGTGTAATCAACCTTGAGGGAGGCCCCATGAACACCCCTGAAGAACCGATTGGCGAACGCATTACCGAAGCCGAACTGGCGGTGATGGACGTGTTGTGGGAACGCCCGCGCCAGACCGCCGCCGAAGTGTGCGAAGCGGTCTGCACGCGGCGCGGGTGGAGCCTTGCCACGGTCAAGACCCTGCTGGCGCGGCTCGTCCAGAAGGGCGCGATTTCCGCTGCGCCCGATGGTCGGCGCTTTCTCTACACGCCGCTGATCGCGCGCTCTGCCTATGTCGGCGGGGAATCGCGCCGCCTGGTCGACCGGCTGTTCGGCGGACGCGCGGCCTCGCTGGTCGCCCATTTGGCCGAGAGCGAGGCGCTGAGCGATGATGATCTCGCCGAGATCGAGGCGCTGCTGAAGGAGTTGCGGCCATGAGCGCGGTGATGGCGGAAACGCTGGCGTGGACCGGCGCGCTGATCGCGGTGGTGCTCGTGCTGCGCCGTCCGGTGGCGCAGCTGTGCGGGCCGCAATATGCCTATGCGCTGTGGGCGCTGCCGCTGCTGCGTTTGCTGCTGCCGCCGCTCACACTGCCCGCCTGGATGGCTCCTGCATGGATGGCGCCGGCACAGACTGACGCCGCGCCGATTGCGGCAAGCGAGCCGCTGGTCTGGCAGGGCGGGGCCATGCCCGCACCGGCTGCACCTGTGGACACCGGCTTCGATTTCTTTGCCTTTCTCGCCGCTCTGCCGCTGGCAGAGGCGCTGCTGCTGGTCTGGCTCGGCGGGGCGGGGGTGTTCGTGTGGCGCCGCTTCGCCGCCTATTTTGCTTTGCGCGATGAATTGTTGGCTGAAGGGCGCGAGGTCGGGCGTGTGCCTGCACGTTTCGGCGCGATCCGTCTGGTTGAAACTCCCGGCACGCTCGCCCCGCTTGCCTTCGGGGTGGGCGATCCCGTCATCGCCATGCCCCCCGGCTTCATGGCGCTGCCCGACCGGCGTGCGCGCGATCTCGCGCTGGCGCATGAATTGGCGCATCATCGCGGGCTCGATCTCGTGGTCAATGTGCTGGTCCAGCCGCTGTTCGCATTGCACTGGTGGAACCCGCTCGGCCATTATGGTTGGCTGGCGCTGCGCCGCGATCAGGAAGCGGCCTGTGACGCCCGCGTGATCGCCCGCGCTTCCGCCGAAGAACGCGCCGCCTACGCCCGTCTGATCGCCGGTTTCGCGGCCGTCCCCAACCTTGCCCCCAATGCCGCAATTGCCGCGCCGATGGCGTGTCCGGTGCTGGGCGAGAAATCCATTATCCACCGTCTGAGGAGCTTGTCGATGTCCGACCTTTCCCCCCGCCGCCGGATTGCAGGCCGTGCGTTGCTGGCTGCCAGCATGCTGGCCCTGCCGCTGACTGCGACCATCAGCTATGCCGCTTCCGAAACGGAGCAAACCGCGCCCGAGTCGCCGCCCGCACCCCCGGCTCCCCCAGCGCCGCCGCAAGCACCCGATGCGCCGCTCGCGCCGCCCGCACCTGGCGCTCCTGACGTGCCGCAGCCCCCCGCGCCGCCGCAGCCCGGTGAGGCGATAATCGCGGTCGATCCTGATGGTCAGGACCATTCCATTTGGGCCGACAGCTCGACCCATGTCACCGAAACAGTGACGCGCGACAAGGATGGCAATGAACGCCGCACACGCGTTGTCACCCGCAAAGCGCCCGACGGCGCCAAGCCGACCGACGTAAACGGCGTTTATCAGCGCATGACCCGCGAACAACGCCGCGAGATCTCCGCCGAACTCAGCCGCGCTCTCGACGAGGCCGACCGGGCAATGGCCGATATCCCCGCTATCGTCAGCAAGGCGCTGGCCGAGGCCGAGGTGGCGCGCGCCGCTGCGCCCAAGGTCATGATGCTGAACAATTGCGATGCGAGTTTTGACGAGCCGAGCCAGACATTTACCGGCAAGGACGGCCGCAAGACCATCATGATTTGCCAGTCGCGCATGTTCGCCCTGGCGCGGCAAGGGCTGGAGGAAGCCCGCGCCGAGATCATGACCGATAGGGACATTCCCGAAGACGCCCGCAAGACCGTCATCAAGGAACTCGACCGCCAGATCGAACGCTGGAAGGAAAAGGAAGGCTGACGCGGGCTTACTGCTCCGTTTCGGTCACCGGCTTGGGCCGCGCGGGGTATGCGCACCCGCGGCCCATGCCTAACCCTTTCAGGAACGCCCGCCGCACCATTCCCGCGGTATAGGCGGCGCGAAGCAGCCGATCATTGCTGGCTGCGCCGGTCACCTCGCGCACGATCCCGCGAAACGGCATGAACGATCCCACCACGCCGCGCGCAATGCGGCCTTCGCTGAAACGGTCATTGCCGTCATCTTCGGCGATATCGTAATCCGCACCGAGAACGCGATCGAGCGCAGCAATATCGGCCACGATTGCGTTGCAATCGGTCATCCGTGCGGATTCGTAAGGGTCGCGCACGGCAATCTGCAGCGGTTCGGGAATGTCGCGTGCATCGATGTTGAGATCGCGCAGCGGGGTCTTGGCAACTTCGGTGGCATCGGGTTCGGGCATGACCTGTGCTGCTAGCGGTGCCGCCAGCAACGCTGTTGCGCCCACGCCCAGCACAAGCCCGAGCTTACTCGAAAAAGACATTGCACGCGGTATCATCATTGCTCTCCAGTCCCAGCCTGAGTGCGGCCATCCGCTGGCGGCTGGTGCCATGGGTGAAATTTTCGGGATTGATGCGCTGCCCCGCGCCGCGCATCAGCGTATCGTCACCGATCGCGCTGGCGGCGGCGAGGCCTTCTTCCAGATCGCCCGGTTCTATCGCCGAACGGTTCTTGCCCGCCCACATCCCGGCATAGCAATCTGCTTGAAGTTCCATCGCCACCTGAAGCCGGTTCGACTGCGACGGGTTGCGCTGCTGTTCGCTTCGCACTTGGGCGGCCAGACCGGTGATGTTCTGGATATGGTGCCCATATTCATGCGCGATCACGTAAAGCCGCGCGAAATCGCCGCCGGTGCCCGCCATCTGTGCCAACTGGTCATAGAAGCTTGTGTCGATATAGATCCCCTGATCTGCGGGGCAGTAGAACGGCCCCGACGCCGATGAAGCGCTGCCGCAGCCTTCGGTCGTCACCTGTCCGCCGCGATACAGATCGAGCACCGGGCGGGAAAATGCGATGCCGTTGCGATCGAACGTTGCCGCCCAGGTGGCATTGAGGCTGGCGAGCGCGGCGCAGGCCTCGGTGGCATAGGCGCTGGTGGCGCAGACTTCGGCCTCGCTCATGTCGCTGGCGGGGGCGGTTGCCGGGGCGGTCTGCTGCTGCACGCCTTCCACCAGTCCAATGGTCTGCGTCGGGTCGATTCCGAACACCAGCGCGCCGACCAGCGCAATCACCAGAGTGCCGCAGCCGATCCCGCCTGCACGGCGCGCGCCGCTGCCCCCGCCGCTGGAGCGAACCTCGATATCGGCTGTGTCGAACGGGCCCAACCGCATGAAAATCTCCTGCTGCGTGCATGGCACTGAGCAATTTGCTGGACAGCCGCTTTCCACGCGGCAAAAGCGAATGCAATTGGCCATGACGTGCAGGAGTTGCGGTGAATGCTCAAGGGTAAGCGCGCACTCGTAACCGGATCGACTTCGGGAATCGGGCTGGCTGTCGCGCGCGCGCTGGCGGCCGAAGGTGCCGAAGTGATTCTCAACGGGTTGGGCGACGCCGATGCCATCGCGCTGCTGTGCGATGAACTGGGCGCGACCTATCATTGTGCCAACCTGATGAACCCGGACGAGATCGCGCAGATGATGGCGGCGGTCGGCCCGGTCGATATCCTGGTCAACAATGCCGGGATGCAACACGTCGCCCCGGTGGAGGATTTCCCGCCCGAGAAATGGGACGCGATTCTGGCGCTCAACCTGTCGGCGGCGTTCCACACCACCCGCCTGGCCGTGCCGGGAATGAAGGCGAAGGGTTGGGGCCGGATCATCGCCACCGCCAGCGCGCACTCGCTCACCGCCTCGCCGTTCAAAAGCGCCTATGTCGCGGCCAAGCATGCCATGGCGGGCTTTACCAAGACCATTGCGCTGGAACTGGCCACCCACGGCATCACGGCAAACTGCATCAGCCCGGGCTATGTCTGGACCCCGCTGGTGGAAAACCAGATCCCCGATACCATGACCGCGCGCGGGATGACCCGCGAACAGGTGATGAACGACGTGTTGCTGGCGAAACAGCCGACCAAAAGCTTTGTCCTGCCAGAAGATGTTGCCGCGCTGGCGGTGTTCCTGTGCGGCGATGCGGCGCGCAACATCACCGGCGCGAACTACGCCATCGACGGGGGCTGGACGGCCGAATGAGCGGGCCGGCGAACGGGGCGCCTGCCCGGCTGCTCATCATGTTGCTGGCAAGCCTGCTGCTTGCCGCCTGTGCACGCGCGCCGATCGCCAGCATTCCCGTATCCGAGCGTGCTGGGATCGAGGAACGCCTGCGGGCCGATATTGCCAAGCTGGCCAGCGACGAATTCGCCGGACGCAAGCCGGGCACCGTGGGCGAGGAAAAGACGCTTGCCTATCTCGAACAGCGGTTCGCCGAGACCGGGCTATTATCGGGGACCGGCGATCCGGGCAGTTACTGGCGCGCGCCGGTCGATCTGGTGTCTGCGCGACCACTCACCAGCAAGCTGCAACTGGCGCGCGGGCGCACTGCGCTGATGGTGCCGGAGGAGGACGGGGTCGCCTTCACCCGCCGCCGCCGCGCGCTGGCGGCGGGCGGCCCGGCAACAGGCGTGCCGGTGGTGTTTGTCGGCACCGGCGAAGGCCCTGTATCCCCCGATACTGTCGCGGGCGCGGTAGTGGTGCTGTTGGGCGCCGAGGGACCGAACCCGTCGCGCAGGGCCGAGCCTTTCCGCGACCGCGCGACGGCTGTGCTGACCGTGCTGCCAGATGCGTCCGCGATCGCTCGTCTGCGGGCGGCAAACGATGTGGAACGGGTCGAACTGGCGAGTGAGGAAGTCGACACGCTCGGCGCCTATGTCACCGACGCCGCGCTCGCCAAAGTGCTGGGCGCGGCCAACTGGCAGCGCCTGAAGGCCCGCAGCAGAGAGGCGGATTTCACTCCGATCGAAATCCAGCTCGCGATCAGCATCGATGCCGCCGCCGACCGGCGCGAGTTCACCAGCCACAACCTTGTCGGTGTGATACCGGGCACTGTGCCGGGGGCGGGCGCGGTGCTGGTGCTGGCGCATTGGGATCATCTGGGCGAATGCGGCCCGCCCGAAGCGGCTGACCGGATCTGCAACGGCGCGGTCGACAATGCCAGCGGGCTTGCGGTGATGCTCGAACTGGCACGGCGGCTGAAATCCGGCCCGCCGCTGGAGCGTGACGTCTATTTCCTCGCCACCACCTCAGAGGAGGCCGGGTTGCTCGGTACACGCGCCTTTGTCCGGAACCCGCCGGTGCCACTCGACGATATTGTGGCCGCCTTCAACCTCGATATGCTCGCGCTGGCGCCGGCGGGCGCGCCGGTGGGATTCGTCGGCGAGGGACGCACCGCGCTCGATCCGCTCATCCTTGCCGAAATTGCGCGCAGCGGGCGCAGCACCGGCGACAAGGCGCTGGCGGAAAGCTTCGTGCCCCGGCAGGATGGCTGGGTGCTGCTGGAACAGGGCGTCCCTGCAGTGCTGCTGTCGAGCGCCTTCGGCAGCCGCGCGGTGCTGGGACCGTTCCTCGCCAACGACTACCACGATCCGTCCGACCACCCCGAGGGGATCGCGCTGGGCGGCGCCATCGACGATCTGCTGCTGCACGAGGCGTTGGTGCGCGTGCTTGCCGATCCGGCGCGCTATCCGGCACCCGAAACGGGCGCACCCTAGCGCAATTGCAAAACCGCGGTTACATGGGCCGCCACGAATCTCCCCCCGATTCCCTCGCCCGCACGCGAACCTACGAAAGTGGCACCCATGGATATCCCGCTCGGCCTGACCTTTGACGACGTGCTGCTCCGCCCGGCGGAAAGCAGCGTGCTGCCGAGTATGGCCGATACCAGCACGCGGCTGACGCGCGATATTGCGCTGAATATCCCGGTGCTGTCCTCGGCGATGGATACCGTGACCGAAGCCGACATGGCGATTGCGATGGCGCAATTGGGCGGCATCGGTGTGCTGCACCGCAATTTCGAAGTTGCCGACCAATGCGCCGCGGTGCGCGCCGTGAAGCGCTATGAGAGCGGCATGGTAGTCAATCCGATCACCATCGACCCCGATGCGACGCTGGGCGAAGCGCAGACGCTGATGCAGCTTCACCGGATCAGCGGGATTCCGGTGGTTGACGCAGGCGGCAGGCTTTGCGGCATTCTGACCAACCGCGACGTGCGCTTCGCCGAAAACCCGATGCAGCCGGTGCGCGAGCTGATGACGACCGAAAATCTCGCCACCGTGCCATTGGGCACCGGGCAGGAAGATGCGCGCCGACTGCTTCACCAGCGCCGGATCGAAAAGCTGCTGGTGGTCGACGATGCCTATCACTGCATCGGCCTGATCACGGTGAAAGACATCGAAAAGGCCGTGAATTACCCGCACGCGACCAAGGACGGCACGGGCCGTTTGCGTGTGGCTGCGGCAACGACCGTCGGCGAATCCGGGTTCGCCCGTACCGAAGCGCTGGTGGATGCCGAGGTCGATGTGATCGTGATCGACACCGCCCACGGCCACAATGTCGAAGTCGCCCGCGCGGTCGAGCGGGTGAAGAAGCTGTCCAACGCGGTACAGGTGATCGCGGGCAATGTCGCCACGGCTGAGGCCACCCGCGCGCTGATCGATGCCGGTGCCGATGCGATCAAGGTCGGGATCGGGCCGGGATCGATCTGTACCACCCGCGTTGTCGCCGGCGTGGGCGTGCCGCAGCTGACCGCGATCATGGAAAGCGCCGCCGAAGCCGCCAAATCGGGCGTGCCGGTGATCGCCGATGGCGGCCTGCGCACCAGCGGCGATGCGGCCAAGGCATTGGCGGCGGGCGCTTCCAGCGTGATGATCGGATCGATGCTGGCAGGCACCGCCGAAAGTCCGGGCGAGGTGTTCCTGTATCAGGGCCGCAGCTACAAGGCGTATCGCGGCATGGGCAGCGTCGGCGCGATGGCGCGTGGCAGCGCCGACCGCTATTTCCAGCAGGACGTCAGCGCGATGAAGCTGGTGCCCGAGGGGATCGAGGGTCAGGTGCCGTTCAAGGGCCCGGCATCCGATGTCGTCCACCAGCTGGTCGGCGGAATCAAGGCGGCGATGGGTTACACCGGCTCGGCCACGATTCCCGAGTTGCAGAAGCGCGCCCAGTTCGTGCGGATCACCAATGCCGGGCTATCCGAAAGCCATGTGCATGATGTCGCCATCACCCGAGAGGCACCCAATTATCCAACGCGATAGGACATTCCCATGATCCCCGCCGCACGTATTCAAGCGGCGATCGAGCTGCTCGACACAATCATTCCTGCCGCTCGCGGGAAGGGCGCACCCGCTGACCGCATCATCGCCGAATATTTCCGCGCTCGCCGCTACGCCGGCTCTAAGGACCGGCGTGCGGTGCGCGATCTGGTCTATCAGGCCATTCGCCTGTGCGGCCCGGTGCCGGAAAGCGGGCGAGCGGCGATGCTGGCCGTGGCGGGGCAGGACCCGGCGATTGCGGCCCTGTTCGACGGATCGCCTCACGGCCCCGCACCGCTGACCGAGGGCGAGCCGGTAGCGAAGACCGGCCTTGCACCCAAGTGGCTGGCAGCCGCCATGCGCGCTTCGGGGCTGGGCGGGCCGGAAATCGCCGCGCTGCTGGACCGCGCCCCGCTCGATCTCCGGGTCAACGCCCTGAAGGCCGACCGCGCGACGATTGTGCTGCCCGAAGCGGGCGAGCCACTCGCCGCGCCGCAAGGGCTGCGGTTCGCCTCGGGTACGCAGGTCGAACAGTGGGACGCTTTCACTCAGGGCCTGATCGAGGTACAGGATCACGGCAGCCAGTTGATCGTGGATGCGCTGCCGGTGGAGCAGGGTGACACCATCATCGACCTGTGCGCAGGCGCAGGCGGCAAGACGCTGGCGCTGGCGGCACGACTGAACAACGCGGCCAGCATCGTTGCGGCCGATACCGACAAACGCCGACTGGGCAATCTGGCTCCGCGTGCCGAGCGGGCCGGGGCGCAGATAGACAATATCGTGCTGCTCGATCCGACCCGCGAGATGCGGGCGCTGGGCAACTGGGCGGGCAAGGCTGATCACGTGCTGATCGACGCGCCGTGTTCCGGCAGCGGGACATGGCGGCGCAGCCCGGAAGGGCGCTGGCGGCTCGACCCGGCGGAACTGGCACGATTGAACGCGCTGCAGGATCACGTGCTGGACATCGGCTCCTATCTGGTCCGCCCGGGCGGAACGATGGCCTTCGTCACCTGCTCGGTGCTGGATGCCGAGGGGCCGGACCGCATCACCGCCTTCCTCACCCGCCATCCCGGCTGGCAGACGACCCCGCTGGCGCTGCCACTGGGCCGTGCGCGCGGGCAGGGCCACAGGCTCGATCCGCTCCATGACGGGACGGATGGTTTTTTCATCGCCTGCTTGCGTTCACCATGATAGCCTAGCATCTTATGACCCAGCCATCCGGTTCCCGGTCTCAAGCCCTGAAGGAGCTTCTGATGCGTTTCGCGCCTGCTGCCGCCGCTCTCTCCCTATGCCTTGCCATCTCGGCGAGCGTGATCAATGCCGGTGCAAGCGACAACCCGGATGCGCGTGCAGAGGCGCTGGTGGCGCAGGGTCAAGCGGCACTGGCTGCGGGCGAGACGCAGGCGGCGGTGGACGCCTTCGAAGCCGCGCTGGCGGTGGATCCGGGCTATACCCCGATCTTCATCGACCTTGCCGAAGCCGCGCGCCAGCAAGGACTCCAGGGCAAGGCGATTCGCTACTACCGTGAGGCGCTGGAGCGGGATCCGGGCAATTTCGCCGCGATATCGGGCGAAGGCGCGGCGCTGGTGGAAAAGGGCGCGCTGGAAAAGGCCAAGCGCAACCTTGCCCGCCTGCAAAGCCTGTGCGGCGATGCCTGCCCCGAAACGGTTGCGCTGGAAAGCAGCATCGCACGCGGTGTTCCGGCACGGCTGGCGGCGGATACCGCAGCCGAAGGTGCCGCTGTCAGCAACTGACGCGGGTCAGATAAACTCGCGGAATTCCGCCAGCACCGCAGTGTAGACATCGCGTTTGAAGTCCACGATCACGTCGGGCAGCAGCCCCGGCGCGATCCAGCGCCATTGATTGAATTCGGGCGGATCGTGCGCTTCGAGGTCGATATCGGCATCGCTGCCGAGGAAGCGGCCGAGGAACCAGTGCTGTTCCTGCCCGCGATATTTGCCCTTCCACACCCTGCCCAGCAATTCGTCCGGTATGTCATAAAGCAGCGGGCGCGAGGCGGGCGCGACCACTTCGACCAGATGCGCGCCGATGCCGGTTTCCTCTTCCAATTCGCGCAGCGCGGCGGTGCGCGTATCTTCGCCGGGATCGATCCCGCCCTGCGGCATCTGCCAGAAGCCGTGCGCCTTGCGGTCGATCCGCTGGCCGACAAACACGAGCCCCTCAGCGTTCAGCAGCATGAAGCCCGCGCAGGGGCGATAGGGCAGCTTCTCGCGGTTCATGCCGGGTTTGCCAGCATGAATGTCATGGCCGCGGCAATCCGCTCCACGTCGGCCTGTGTGCTGGGCACGGCAGCCCGCAGGTTGGTGAAGCTGTGCGTCACCCCGTGCATTTCAATGAACAGGCAATCGCGCCCGGCATCTACCAGCGCCTTGGCATATTCGCGGCCCGAATCGCGGATCGGATCGAGGCTGGCGGTGACGACGATGGTCGGCGGCGCGTTGCTGTGGTCGCCCAGGATCGGGAAGCCGCGCGGGTCGCTGCGGTCGGCGCCGTAAGCCGCATCGAAGAAGCCCATGGTGTCGGCTGTGAGCAGGAAGCCTTCGCTGAACGCCGCCATGCTGCCCGACCCCTCGGCATCGGCGACCAGCGGGAAGATCGGCACTTGCAGCACCACCGGCACGGCTGCGGGGTTTTCGCCAAGCAACTGGCTGACGACGACCGAGGCATTGCCCCCGGCGCTGTCGCCGATGGTGACGATGCCGGTCGCCGCGCGGCCCAGTTCTGCGGGGCTGCCTGCCACCCAGCGCGCCGCCGCCTCGCAATCGAGGATCGCGGCAGGGAAGGGCGCTTCTGGCGCGCGGGCATAGTGGACGGCGACCACCGGCAGATCGAGCAAACCCGCCAGTTCGGTGCACAATGCGTGGTGCGTGTCGAGATCGCCGATCACGAACCCGCCGCCGTGGAAGAACATCACCACCGGGCCGGGCTGGCGCATCTCGCGCGCGTCGTAGAGACGCAGCGGTATGTCGCCTTCGGGGCCGGGACAGGAAAGGTCGCGGATCACGGCAAGGTCGCGGGCAGGGCGGTCGGCCATTCCGTGCAGAGCCACATAGGACGCGCGCGCTTCCTCCAGCGTCATTTCCGCCATCGTCGGCCCACCCATCGCGGCGAGCGCATCGATGAAGGCTTTCATGTCGGAGCGGATATAGGGGGCATCGGTCATTATGGTTCTCTCCCGCAAATTCTTTGGCCGTGCGATAGGCGAGGGAGCAAGACTTTTCCAAGCGCATTTGCACTCGCCGCAGCGGCGCGGGCGCGCTAGGCAGCGAAGCGATGGATAATCTGACACATAGCCTTGTCGGCGCGGTGCTGGGGCAGGCGGGGCTGAAGCGCACCACCGGGCTTGCCATGCCCGCGCTGATCATCGGCGCGAACCTGCCGGACGTGGACGCGGCGTGCTTCTTCTGGCTGGAGGGAACCGAGCATCTCGCGTTTCGCAGAGGCATCACCCACGGCCCGCCCGCGCTGCTGCTGCTGCCGCTGATACTGGCGGGGCTGCTGTGGGCGTTCGACCGCTGGCAGACGCAGCGCGGGAAGCGGCCCGAGGGGCGGCTGCCGGTGCGGTTCGGGTGGCTCTATGCGATGGCCTTCATCGGCTGCCTCAGCCACCCGTTCTTCGACTGGCTCAACGTCTACGGCATCCGGCTGCTGGAGCCGTTCTCCTCGCAATGGTTCTACGGCGACACGCTGTTCATCATCGACCCGTGGCTGTGGGCGCTGCTGATCGGCACCGTGTGGTGGTCGCGGCGGCGGGAGAGAGCGGGGGACGAGTGGATGCGGCCCGCGCGGGTGGGGATTGCAGCGGTGCTGGCGTATATCGGGGTGAACGGGGCGATTTCCTTCGCCGAAGTCCACCGCGTTCGCTCCAACGACATGGGCGACACGATTGCCGTCATCGCCAGTCCCGTTCCGTTGGCCTTCTGGAAGCGGGAGGGGCTTGTCGGAGGCGAGGGCGCTTGGCTGGTAGCTCGCGATAAATTGGCATCTGTTGAGCCCGATGCGCCAGGCGACAACAGGAGCGCCGCAGACAGCGCCCCATTTTTCACGCCGATCGCTGATAAACTGTGCAAGCTCCGCGACCTCACCGAGGCCCGCCGCACCAACTCCCAACTCGGCGCCTTCCTGTTCTGGTCACGCGCGCCCTTTGCGATCCGCGCGCCAGACGGCTCGGTGATCCTCTACGACGCCCGCTTCTACGATCCGCGCGCGCGGGGGCGGTTCTCGGTCGCGCTGCCGGATGTCCGGTGTGAGGAACTACCTGCGCCCTGACAGCGTTGCGCTCGCATCTCCCCTCCCCGTGGGGAGGGGGCGGGGGTGGGGGCTCGGCGGTTCGTTATCGCACGGTCGGAGCGCCCCTCTCCAAGCTGCGCTAGCCCGCTGGGCGGGCAAGCTTCGCTATCCTCTCCCCGCGCGGGGAGAGGGCAAGTAAGGAACCCTTGTGCCAGATACACAACTCGTATGGCTGCGGCGTGATCTTCGGCTGGCTGACAATCCGGCGCTCTATCACGCGGCCAAGGCGGGGCCGGTGGTGTGCGTTTACGTGCTCGACGATGAGAGCGCAAAGCACCACGCCTATGGCGGCGCGTCGCGCTGGCGGCTGCATCATTCGCTCAGCAGCCTTGCACAGAGCCTCGAAGCGCGTGGCAGCAAGCTGATCCTGCGGCGCGGCGATGCGGCGGAGGTGCTGACCGAACTGGCGCAGCAAACAGGCGCAGCCACCATCCACGCCAACCACCACTACGAACCGTGGTGGCTGAATTGCGAACGTAAGCTGGCGAAAAGCCTCGACCTGCAACTCTATCATGGCAACTATCTGATTGTGCCGGGCAGCATCACCACCGGGACCGGCGGGCAGTACAAGATCTACACCCCCTTCAGCCGCGCAGTAAGGGCCGAATTCCCGCCGCGCGATGAACTCCCCGCGCCCGAAATCCTGTCCTCGCCCGATAGCTGGCCCGCCAGCGACGACCTCACGACATGGAGCCTGCTCCCCACCAAGCCCGACTGGTCAGGGGGCCTGCGCGACTTCTGGCAGGTCGGAGAAGAGGCCGCGCAGGAACGCCTGAACTGGTGGCTCGATCACGTCGACGACTACGACGACAAGCGCAACCACCCCAGCGTCGACAAGGTCTCGCGCATGTCGCCGCACCTCCACTGGGGCGAGATTTCGCCGGTGCAGATCTGGCATGCTTTCAAGCACAAGCGCTCGGACGGCTGGCGCACCTTCGAAGGCGAGCTGATCTGGCGCGACTATGCGCAGAACGCGATCCTGCAATTCCCAAAGTATGCGACGCAGAACTACCGCGAGGATTTCGACCGCTTCCCATGGCGCGATCCGGCGACCGACGAAAGCGCCGCGCGCGACCTGAAAGCATGGCAGCAGGGCCGCACCGGCTACCCGATCGTCGATGCCGGGATGCGCCAACTGTGGCAGACCGGGTGGATGCACAACCGCGTGCGGATGATCACCGCCAGCTTCCTTATCAAGCACCTGCTGATCGACTGGCGCGCAGGCGAGCAGTGGTTCTGGGACACGCTGGTGGACGCCGATTATGCCTCCAACGCCACCAACTGGCAGTGGACGGCGGGGACGGGGGTCGATTCCAACATGTTCAGCCGGATCATGGCCCCGCTGACCCAGTCGGAGAAGTTCGACGCGGCGCGCTATATCCGCGAATACGTGCCCGAACTCGCCAAGCTGGACGAACCCGCCATCCACGATCCCGAGGAATTCGGACGGCGACCGCAAGGCTATCCGCGCAAGATCATTCCCCACAGGGCCGCGCGCGAGCGGGCGTTGGCGGCGTTGAAGCTGATGAAGCAGGGCTGAGTGGGCTTGCCCCGGTGTGCTGCACCCGCTTATGCACCTTCGCACAACATTTGAGAGGGCGAGTGACATGGGCGCAGCACAGCGGATTGAAGGAATGGTATCGGGCGCAGCGTTAGCGGCGCTGCTGGCGGGTTGTGCGGGCAGTTATGCTCCGGCGCAGGGCGTCGCCGCCGCCCCGCCGCCGCTGCCCGCCAAGGTCGCGATTGTCCAGCCTCCGGCGCGCGACGAGTCCGATTTGCAGGTCCTGTTCTGGAACGACGCCCAGCGCGCCGAGCGATTCCGCGTGATGGAGCAGTGGTTCGCAGGCCACGAAGTCCCCGCCGCCAAGACCCCGCGTGCGCTGCCCGAGGGCGCGCCGCTCAGCGCACAACTTCAGGCCGACCTGAAGGCGCTGATGGCGGAAACCAACGCCGCCGGGATCATGGTGCTGGAAGACGGCAAGGTCCGCTACGAGGCCTATGGCCTCGGCCTTGGCGAGGCTGATCGCTGGACCAGCTTTTCGGTCGCCAAGAGCTTCACCTCGACCCTGCTCGGCGCGGCGGTCAAGGACGGCTTCATCAAAAGCCTGTCCGATCCGGTCACCGATTACATCCCCGCGCTGGCGGGTTCGGCCTATGACGGGGTTACCGTGCGCCAGCTTGCGACCATGACCAGCGGTGTCGCGTGGAACGAGGATTACACCGATCCCGGCAGTGACGTCGCGCAGATGAACCGCTTCGTGGTCGAATACGGCCCCGATGCCATTGTCGCGCAGATGAAGGCGCTGCCGCGCGAGGCTGAGCCGGGCACGAAGTGGGTCTACAAGACCGGCGAGACAAACCTGATCGGCGTGCTGGTGGAGAACGCAGTCGGCTTGCCGCTGGCCGAATATGCCAAGTCGAAGATCGTCGATCCGGCGGGCTTCGAAGGCGACATGTTCTGGATGGTCGACCCGCGCGGCGGCAATATCGCCGGGTGCTGCCTGTCATTGCGCCTGTCGGATTATGCCCGCATGGGCCAATTCGCGCTCGAAGGCGGCAAGGGCGCAGTGCCCGCAGGCTGGTTTGCCGAAGCGACCGACAGCGTTGTCGATTTCGGCGATAACGGTTTCGGTTATGGCTACCAGTGGTGGACCTATCCGGGCGGCGCTTACGGCGCGCAGGGCATTTTCGGCCAAGGAATCACGCTGGTGCCCGAACGCGGGCTGGTGGTTGCCTATGTCGGCAACTGGTCGCGGGCGAGCGGCGGGCCGGAGCGGCGCAGAATGCTGGAACTGATCCAGAAGATTGCGGAAGAAGCCAAGTAACCAACGTCCGGCCCGTGTCAGATCACCTGCCGATAGACCCCGATATTGCTGTAACGCTGCAGGATATTGTCGTGCACGATCGGGCTCAGCAGCTCGTTGAAGGCGCAGCCGACGATGCAGTTGTCCCACCACACGACCTCGGCCTGAAGCGATTCGAGGCCGGGCAGTGTAAGCCAGCACACCTGGCCATCATGCATCCGGTTTATCGAAGCAGCGGAGAAGCCCGAGATCGACAGATCGTGAACCACACTCTGGAACGCCCGCCCGCCCGATGCGCGCAAGGTCGCCGGAATGGTCAGGCGGGTGCGGGGCGCGCAGCGATCCTCCTGCGCGGCGAGGCGATAGGAATTGGTTTCCGGTGGCATCGCGTTGAACCTCATGTCAGTCGATCGCTGCTGCGTGCAGTGCGTTCTGACAAAGATTGCCCGCAAAATCCCTAAGGACACGTGGCGAGGTGAGGTTAACGTCCCGGTAGGCAGCAGAGATTCTGCCGCGCGTCAGTCGATCCGTTCGCGGTGCAGGCTGTCGAACCCTTCGGTCAGCAGCGCAACGATGCGGTCGGCCACCACCTCGGGCGATTTGACCGTCTTGGGGTCTTCGCCCGGATAGGCGCGGGCGCGCATCTCGGTGCGGGTCGCGCCGGGATCGATGATCGCCACCCGCACTTCGCCGGCGCGTTCACGTTCGGCTGCGTAAGTTTCGAGGATGTTGTCGAACGCGGCCTTGGTCGCGCCATAGGCTCCCCAATAGGCGCGCGGCGCAGCGCCCACGCTGCTGGTGAGGCCGACCACCCGCGCGCCTTTGGCGTTGCGCAGCATCGGATCGAATCCGGCAAGCAGCGCCTGTGTGGCGACCACATTGGTCAACAGCGCCTGATTGAACTGCTTCGGTTCGGCCTGCGCAATCGGTGTCAATTCCGGCAGATAGGCCGCTGCAATCACAAGGATATCGAGGCTGTTCCAGCGCCCTCCTATGGCGCCCGCGAGGCGCGTGACCGCATCCGGCTCGGTCAGGTCGAGCGGCGCGATGGTGGACGTGCCGCCCAGATCATGGATCGCGTCCTCGACCGCCTCCAGCGCTTTGACTTTGCGTGCGACGAGGATGACATGCGCCCCGGCTGCGGCCAGTGCCTTGGCGGTGGCGGCACCGATCCCGCGGCTTGCGCCGGTGACGAGCGCGGTACGCCCGGAAAGCGGTTTTGCAGTATCGGTCATGGCAATTATGCGGCCTTCGGGTCAGCGAAAGGGAGTTCGGCGGTCTTCTGCTCGGCCAGCGCGAGATCGGTCAGCGATGTGGGGTATTCGCCGGTGAAGCAGGCATCGCAGAATTGCGGGCGTGCGTTGTCGCGCTTCTCACGCCCGACCGCGCGGTAGAGCCCGTCGATCGAGATGAAGGCGAGGCTATCGGCCTTGATGAATTCGCGCATCGGCTCGATCTCCATGCGCGCGGCCAGCAGCTTGGAACGTTCGGGCGTATCGACTCCGTAAAAGCAGCTATGCGCGGTCGGCGGGCTGGCGACGCGGAAATGGACTTCGGCTGCGCCCGCTTCGCGCATCATCTCGACGATTTTCATGGAGGTCGTCCCGCGCACGATCGAATCGTCGATCAGCACAATACGCTTGCCTTCGACCAGCGAGCGGTTGGCGTTGTGTTTGCGTTTCACGCCCGAATGGCGCGCCCCGTCTGATGGGGCAATGAATGTGCGCCCGACATAGTGCGAGCGGATGATGCCGAGTTCGAACGGCACGCCGGAGGCTTGTGCAAAACCGATCGCGGCAGGCACGCCGCTGTCGGGCACCGGCACCACCAGATCGGCTTCGCACGGCGATTCGAGCGCGAGCTGCGCGCCGATGGCCTTGCGCGCTTCATAGACGCTGCGCCCAGCGAACACGCTGTCGGGGCGGCTGAAATAGACGTGTTCGAAGATGCAGGGGCGCGGGGCCGGACTACCGAACGGACGGACCGAGCGGATTTCACCGGCGAAATCGACCATCACCAATTCGCCCGGTTCGACTTCGCGGATGAACTCGGCCCCGACCACGTCGAAGGCCACGGTTTCGGAGGCAAACAGGATCGCATCGCCCATCCGCCCCATCACCAGCGGACGGATGCCGAGCGGGTCGCGGCAGGCGATCATGCCTGCAGGCGTCATCACGATCAGCGCATAGGCGCCCTCGACCAGACGCAGCGCGTCGACCAGACGATCGGCGATGGTGGGATAGCGGCTGGTGGCGACGAGGTGGATGATCACCTCGGTGTCCGACGTCGACTGGAAGATCGAGCCCTTGTTGACCAGATCCTTGCGCAGCGTGCCAGCGTTGGAAATATTACCGTTATGCGCCACGGCAAAGCCGCCGCTGGCGAGATCGGCATACAGCGGCTGGACATTGCGCAGGCCTGCACCGCCGGTGGTGGAATAGCGCACATGGCCCGCCGCCATATGGCCGGGCAGTTCGGCAATCGCTTCGGAGGATGAGAAATTCTCCGCCACATGGCCCAGCCCGCGCCGGACGAAGAATTCCTGCCCGTCATAGCTGACGATGCCGGCCGCTTCCTGCCCGCGATGCTGCAACGCATGCAGGCCCAGAGCGGTCGCCGCGGCAGCATCGGACGCGTTGATCGCGCCAAAAATCCCGCATTCCTCGCGCAGCTTGTCGCCATCCGCATCAAGGAAGGGGTGTGTCATATTTGAGGGTGTCATCGGCATCACCAGACCTGTCCGCAGCATTGCTTCCGGGGCGCACCGCTCCAATGGCGATGTGACGGATCAATTACAAGGGATAGCGGGCCGCGCTTACCCGCCTTTTTGCTGACCCGTGTGTGACAACCGGCGGGGCAAGCGGCGACCATCGCGTCCGATGACCCCGTCCTCAATCAGCGAAGCGGTAGGACAACAAGCCCGTCCTCAAGTAGCGAAGCGGTAGGACAACAAGGACTCACGGGATTGCGGCCTTCGCGCGGTCGCACTACAGGCAGCGTTCACCTTACAGGCGGCACTGACCCTCTCATGCTATCCCCCTTCGAATGGATGATCGCCAAGCGTTACCTCTGGCCCGGCAAGGGCGAAGCATTCATTGCGCTTGTCGCCGGCATATCGGTCGGCGTGGTGATGCTGTCGGTCGCCATGCTGGTGATCGTGATGAGCGTGATGAACGGCTTTCGCGCCGAGTTGCTCGACAAGATTGTGGGGCTGAACGGCCATGCCATCGTCCAGGCCTACGGGGGGCGGATCGACGATTGGGAAAGCGTGCTAGAGAAGGTCAGGGCCACTCCGGGCGTCACTGAGGCCTCGCCGCTGATCGAACAGCCGCTGCTCACCAGCTTCGGCGGGCGGGTCGAGGCGGTGTTCGTGCGCGGGCAGACCGATGCAGACATCGCTGACCTCGGCGACAAGGTGGTGCTGGGCGACATGGGCAGCCTGTATGAACCTTCGGCGCAAGGCGGCGCGGGCCGTGTCGCGATCGGAACGCGGCTGGCACAGAATATCGGCGCGCGCGTGGGCGATACCATCACCATCATCAATCCGCAGGGGCGCACGACGCCCTTCGGCACCTCCATTCGTCAGGTGGGCTACGAGGTTGGGGCGATCTTTGAAGTCGGCATCTATGATTACGACGAGAAGTTCGTCGTCCTGCCGATCGCGGATGCGCAGACCCTGCTGCTGATGGGCGATTCCATCGGTATGATCGAAGTCACTGTGGACGACCCTGACCGCGTGGGCGAAATCCTTGCTCCGGTGCAGGACGAGCTGGCGGGGCAGGCGGTGATCGCCGACTGGAAGACGATGAATTCAGCGCTGTTCGAAGCCTTGCAGGTGGAACGCGTGGCGATGTTCTTTGCGCTCTCCTTCATGGTGCTGGTGGCGGCGTTCAACATCCTGTCGAGCCTTGTGATGCTGGTGCGCGCCAAGACCCGCGACATCGCGATCATGCGCACAATGGGCGCATCGCGGCGCAGCCTGCTCAAGATCTTCGTCACTACCGGCACCACCGTGGGCGCAATCGGGACGCTGGCAGGGCTGGCGCTGGGCGCAGTCGTGCTGTTCTTCCGCGAACCGATCGTCGATATCATCGCCTTTACCACCGGGCAGGAAATCTGGGACCCCGAGGTGCGGTTCCTGTCCACCCTGCCTTCGCGCACCGATCCGTGGGAGATAGCCGGGATTGTCACGCTGGCGCTGGTGATGAGCTTCCTTGCGACGCTCTATCCGGCGCTGAAGGCTGCCAATACCGATCCGGTGCAGGTGCTGCGTTATGAATAGTGGTGCTCCTATCGTTGCGCTGAAGGGGCTGAAGCGCAGCTTCGAACAGGGCGGGCAGCGGATCGACGTGCTGCGCGGGGTCGATCTCGACATCATGCCGGGCGAGATCGTGGCGCTGCTCGGCCCGTCGGGTTCGGGCAAATCGACCATGCTGCAAGCGGTGGGCCTGCTCGAAGGCGGGTTCGAAGGATCGATCAGCGTGGCGGGCGAGCGTGCCGAAGACCTCGCCAGCGATCAGCGCACCCGGCTGCGGCGCGAGCATCTGGGCTTCGTCTACCAGTTCCATCATCTGCTGCCGGATTTCGACGCGCGCGAGAACGTGGTGATGCCGCAGATGATCCGCGGAGTGCCGCGCGCCGAATGCGAGGCGCGGGCCGACAGCCTGCTCACCAGCCTCGGGCTCGGGCAGCGCCTCAGCCACCGTCCCAGCCAGCTTTCGGGCGGGGAGCAACAGCGCGTCGCGGTCGCGCGCGCGCTTGCGAACCGCCCCACGCTGGTGCTGGCGGACGAGCCGACCGGCAATCTCGACGAGGCCACCGCGGACAATGTCTTGGCCGAGTTTCTGTCGCTGGTGCGCGGTGAAGGCAGCGCTGCGCTTGTAGCGACGCATAACGAACGCCTCGCCGCGCGCATGGATCGTGTCGTCCGCTTGAAGGAAGGCGTGCTGATCTAGGTTAGGATTTTGCGCGCGCATCCCGGCAGGGTCGGCGCAGGAGATTTGACCATGGCAGACCACCCCAGCACGTCCGGCGGAGAGACACTCAAGACCGGCGAAACCGCCTGGAACGATCGTGCCGCGCTTCATCCCGCCGATGGCGCCGATGGCGTGTTCGACGGCGGCAAGGCGCTCAGCCGCGGCACCTTTGCCGAGATGATTCGGCACCTTGCCAGCTTGCCCGCCGAAACCCGCCGGAATTACGCGATCGAGAAGGCTGGCGACCGGCGATATTCCGCCGATGAAGCAATGGCGCTTGCCTCGCACCCCGATTTCCCCGCACAAGACCCCGGTTGATACAACGCCCACCGGGGGGAATGCATGACCACGATTGCCGATTTCACCGTCACCACCAATCGCGGTGAACCGCTCGACCTGTCGGCCAAGCTCGGCACAGTGCTGTTGGTGGTCAACACCGCCAGCAAGTGCGGCTTCACCCCGCAATATGACGGGCTGGAAAAGCTGTTCCAGCAGTTCAACGACCGTGGGTTCGAGGTGCTGGGCTTCCCCTGCAACCAGTTCGGCGGGCAGGAACCGGGCAATGCCGACGAGATCGCGGAGTTCTGCAAGGTCAATTTCGGCGTCACCTTTCCGCTGATGGCGAAGGTGGACGTGAACGGCCCCGACGCATCGCCGCTGTTCGACTGGATGAAGAAGGAAGCCAAGGGGCTGATGGGATCGACCTCGATCAAGTGGAACTTCACCAAGTTCCTGGTCGACCGCGAAGGCAATGTGGTGAAGCGTTACGGGCCGCAGGATACGCCCGCGAGCATCGCCAAGGATATTGCTAAGCTGCTGTAGATTTATCCCGTGCCTGTGGAGAATTAAGGCGCGGCGGCGCTTCCGAAATCGGCGCAAATTTCTAAAATGCGCGCCATGCCCTTTGCCCCCTTCGTCCCGCTGCGCGTGCTGTCGTCCTTCTCGATGCTCGAAGGGGCGATCGATCCCAAGGGCATTGCCAAGCTGGCGAAGGAACGCGGCTATCCCGCGATCGCGATCTGCGACCGCAATGGGCTGTATGGCATCATGGCCTTCGCGGGCGCGTGCAAGTCCGAAGGCGTGCAGCCGATCATCGGCGCGCTGGTGGGCGTGGCGCGCGAAGGGGTGGAAGGGTCCGGCGCGCGGGCAATCGACTACCTGCCGCTGCTTGCGCAGGACGATGAAGGATACGAAAACCTGTGCCACCTCGTATCGGTCGCGCATCTTGAGCGGCCGTTGGAGTTGGAGCCCCATGTCACGCTGGCTGATCTTCGCGGTCGGACCGGCGGGCTGATCGCGCTGACCGGCGCGGGCGAGGGCGGGCTGACCCGCCTTCTTGCCGATGGCCAGCACGATGCTGCTGCGCGGCTGGCCGATGCGCTGCAATCGCTGTTTCCGGGGCGGCTCTATGTCGAACTCGCACGCGGCGGCGATCCGGTTTGCGAGCGGGCCGAGGAGGCGCTGATCGAACTCGCCTATGCCCGCGATTGGCCGCTGGTCGCAACCAATCCCGCGAACTTTGCCGAGCCGCACGAATACAGGGCGCATGATGCGATGCTGTGCATTGCGAATTCGACTCAGATCGAGGCCGAGGATCGCCCGCATTCCAACCCGCAGGCGTTCGTCAAATCAGCCGCTATGATGCAGGAACTGTTCGCCGATCTGCCAGAGGCAACCGCCAACAGCCTCGTCATCGCCCAGCGCTGCGCCTTCGCGCCGCCGTACCGCAAGCCGATCCTGCCCAGCCTAGCAGGCGATCTGGCGGGCGAGGCGCGGATGCTGGCGGAGGATTCGCGGGCAGGTCTGGTGGAGCGACTGGCGCCCTATTACCCGGAAGCCTGCCGCGCCGAACTGGCCGAAGCGGTGCACTTCACGTCCGCCGATGCGCTGGCCGAGGCAGAAGCCTCCTTTGCCGCGCTCGGTGAGGCGGGGGTGTTCGCCGAGGTGCTGGAATACAAGCGCCGGGTGGAATTCGAGATCGACGTGATCGTGGGCATGGGCTTTCCCGGTTACTTCCTGATTGTGGCCGACTTCATCAAGTGGGCCAAGGATCAGGGCATCCCCGTGGGGCCGGGGCGCGGTTCGGGCGCGGGCTCGGCGGTCGCCTGGGCGCTGACCATCACCGATCTCGATCCGCTGCGGCTGGGCCTGCTGTTCGAACGCTTCCTCAATCCTGAACGCGTGTCGATGCCCGACTTCGACATCGACTTCTGCGAAACTCGCCGCGGCGAGGTGATCCGCTATGTGCAGGCCAAATACGGCACCGATCACGTGGCCCAGATCATCACTTTCGGCAAGCTGAAGGCGCGCGCCGTGCTGCGCGATTGCGGGCGGATCCTGCAGATGAGCTACGGGCAGGTCGACCGGCTCTGCAAGATGGTACCCAACCATCCGACCGACCCGTGGACGCTGCCGCGCACGCTAAACGGCGCGGCCGATTTCAAGCGTGAGTATGACAATGACAAGGACGTAAAGCGGCTGGTCGATCTGGCGATGCAACTGGAAGGCATGCCGCGCAATTCATCGACCCACGCGGCGGGCGTGGTGATCGGTGATCGCCCGCTGGCACAATTGGTACCGCTCTACCGCGATCCGCGTTCGGATATGCCGGTGACGCAGTTCGACATGAAGCACGTCGAAAGTTCCGGGCTGGTGAAGTTTGACTTTCTCGGGCTGAAGACGCTGTCGGTGCTGCGCAAGGCAGTCGACCTGCTGGGGCGGCGCGGGATTACTATCGATCTGGGCGCGCTGCCACTCGACGATGCGGCGGTCTACGATCTGATGAAGGCTGGTAACACCGTCGGCGTGTTCCAGCTGGAATCCGAAGGGATGCGGCGCACGCTGAAAGCGGTGAAGCCGACCAATTTCGGCGACATCATCGCACTGGTCTCGCTGTACCGGCCTGGCCCGATGGACAACATTCCGCTGTTCGGCCAGCGCAAGGCGGGCCTTGTCCCGATCGAATATCCGCACGAGAAGCTCGAAGGCATCCTGGCGGAAACCTACGGCATCTTCGTCTATCAGGAACAGGTGATGCAGGCCGCCCAGGTGCTCGCCGGTTACTCGCTCGGCGACGCGGACTTGCTGCGCCGCGCGATGGGCAAGAAGGTGCAGGCCGAAATGGACGCCCAGCGCGGGCGGTTCGTCGACGGCTGCAAGGCGGTCTCCGGCATCGAGGCCAAACGCGCCAACGAATTGTTCGACTTGATCGACAAGTTCGCAGGCTACGGCTTCAACAAGTCGCACGCGGCCGCCTATGCGCTGCTTGCCTACCAGACCGGCTGGTTGAAGGCGCATTATCCGGAGGAATTCTACGCCGCCTCAATGTGTTTCGACCTGCACCAGTCGGACAAGCTGAACATCTTCGTCGACGATGCGCGGCGTTATCCGAATGGTGATGGCGGGGTCGCGGTGCTGGCGCCGGACATCAACGCCTCCGAAGCGCGCTTCAGCGTCGAGCAGACCGACAAGGGCTACGCGGTGCGCTATGCGCTCGCCGGGATCCGCAATGTCGGCGAAAAGGCGATGGAATCCATCGTCGCCGAGCGTGCGGCCGGCGGGCCGTTCAGCAGCCTCAAGGACTTCTTCGAGCGTCTGCCGCAGGGCACCATGAACCGCCGCCAGCTCGAAGGGCTGATCTGTGCGGGCGCGCTCGATGCGCTGGAGCCGGATCGCGCGCTGCTCTATGCCAATGCCGAGCTGTTGCTGGCGGTGGCCGACGCAGCCATGCGCGAACGCTCGAGCGGACAGGCGGCGCTGTTTGGCGGTGAGGATACCGCAACCGAAGATCTGCGCCTTCAACCGTGCGAGCCGTGGAACCGGAATGAGCGTATGGCGAAGGAGCGCGAGAATTTCGGCTTCTACTTCTCCGCCCATCCGGTGCAGCAATATCGCGATGTCGCCTCGGCCAATGGCGCGCGCACCTATCAGAGCCTGATGGAATCGGGCGCGCCGGCGGGCGGGCGCGGTTCTGCGGTGATGGCGGTGCTGATTGAAGGCATCACCAAGGCTCGCACCCGCAAGGGCGGCACCTTCGTGCGCGCGGATTTCTCCGACTCTTCGGGTCAGTTTGCCGCCGCCTGTTTCGAAGAGGCGCTGGTGCCGCAGTTCGAGCGCTGGGCAGAGGAGGGCGAATGCCTGCTGCTGACGGTCGAACTGGATGCGCCTAGCCCGGATGAGCCGCCGCGTCTGACGGTTCGCGGTGCGCGGCCGTTGGCGGGGGTGGTGGGATCGACCCCGATGCAGTTGAAGGCGGATATCTCCACGCCCGAAGCGCTGCTCGAACTCAAGATCGCGCTCGATGTCGAGGATGGTGGCCAATTCCGCGGCAACGGCGAGGTGCTGGTCAGCCTCACGCTGGAACAGGGCGGTCACGCGCAGATGCGGCTGGGCCGCAACTTCCTGCTGAGCGGCGAACTGGCCGAGCGGCTGGCCGAGGTGCCGGGGATCGCCGATGTCGAACTGGCGCCATTGAAAAGCAAAGCGAGCCTGCGCCTCGTCGCCTGAAGCTTTCAGAGCATGAAAAAGGGGGCGGATCGCTCCGCCCCCTCATTCGATTATCGGGCAAGTTGAACCTTACATCCCCGAACCGGGGCCGTAGGTCACTTCCACGCGGCGGTTCTGCGGCTCGCGCACACCATCGGCAGTGGGCACGCGCGGCTGGCTTTCGCCGAAGGCTTCGCTTGCGATGCGTCCGTCCGGAACGCCGCGTGCGGACATGTAGCTGCGAACGGAGTCGTTACGCCGTGCCGCCAGGTCCATGTTGTACCTCTGGCTGCCGACCGTGTCGGTGTGCCCGGCCAGCATCACTCGCGCCGTGCCGCAATTGGCGTAGGCCGTGATCGCATTATTGAGGATGGTCGCGGCTTCTGCCGTGATCTCCGATTCGTCGAATTCGAAGAATACGATGTACGGCCCTGTGTTGCACTGAGCCTGCGGCGGGGGTGGCGGCGGAGGCGGTGGCGGCGGCGGCGGCGGCGGGGGAGGCGGCGGCGGCGGCGGGGGCGGCGGCGGTGCAGCTTCCCTTCCGCCGAAATTGTACACCAGGCTCGCCAGGATCGAGTGGGCATCATAGTCGATCTCGAACGGGGCACCGTTAGCGGCCGTCAGCCCGAGATTGTCGATCCTGAAATACCGATACTTCAGGCCGAGATCGATATTGTCGCTAACCGGGAAGCGCATGCCGGCAAGACCCTGCCACGCAAAGCCGACCGCATCATCGTCGACCACCGTGCCGACACCTGCGACTTCGACCGGCAGGTTCACTTCGGCAATACCCGCGCCGCCGCCTGCGAAGACCTGAAACCCGTCGTCGCTGCCGAATTCGACCAGCCCGTTGACCATGCCGCTCCAGATTTTCAGGTCGCGCTCGTTTTCTACCACCGTGCCCGACGGAACCGTCACACCGCCCGGCAGGATTCCGGAATTGACCACGGTCAGGCTGTCATAGGAATTGCGTTTGTAGCCGCCCTCAGCCTCCAGCCGGAAGGCGCCGAAATCATATCCGACCACGATATCGGCATCTATACCGATGTTTGTATCGGCAAAGGCGGCATTGGTCTGGGGATCGGTATCGGCCAGATCGATATCGACCTGATCTTCAAGGCTGATGCCCCCGTTCACCCCGACATAGACCTGCCCATCGCGTGCTTGAGCTGGTGCGGCGATCATGGTCGCTGCGCCTGCCAGCAACAGTGCTGTCTTTTTCATTGCGTATTTCCCTCAATTTGAACGTGCGATCGGACTCTAAGCGATCTGTGTGCCACTGGCATGACAAGCGTCATGGCCCGGCACCCCACGCATCAGCGTCCCGAAACGGAAAATGTTTCATACCGTTACGATGAATTGTGGCGGTGATCTGGCGAACCGATTGCCAATCGCGGTTGCGGGAGGCATGAAAGCTGGGGCAGGCTCGGCGGCAAGCTGAGTGAAAAGCAAAAACGCAGGAGAGAGACCATGGCCGCAGGCAAGCTCGGGGCGATGCAGGACTGGACGATGCGGGTAACGCACGTGATCGACCATGCCGCGCGCGAAGCACCATCGCGCGAGATCGTGACCCGCTGGGCCGATGGCAGCGAAACACGTACCGACTGGGCGGGTATCCGCCGCGATGCGCTGAAGATGGCGCAGGCGTTGCAGGCACTCGGCCTGAAACCGGGCGACAAGGTGGCGAGCCTCGCCATGAACCATTCGCGCCATCTGGTGAGCTGGTATGGCGTGGCTGGCATGGGCGGGGTGCTGCACACGGTGAACCCGCGCCTGTTTGACGATCAGCTCGAATATATCGTGAACCACGCCGAAGATCGCGTGCTGTGCTACGACGCGGCATTCCAGCCGATTGTCGACCGGATGCGCAGCCGCTGGCCGATGGTCGAACATTACATCTGCTACGATTCGGGCGAACACGCGCCCGCGTTCGAAGACTGGATCGGCGCGCAGGACGGCCAATTCGAATGGGTAACCGGACCGGAAAACGATCCGTGCATGATCTGCTACACCAGCGGCACCACCGGCAATCCCAAGGGCGTGCAATACGAACACCGCTCGACCGTGCTGCACGCGATGTCGGGCCTGCAGCCAGCGGCGTTCAATTTCTCCAGCGCCTCTGTGATGCTGCCCGTGGTGCCGATGTTCCACGCGGCAAGCTGGGGACTGCCCTATGCCGGTGCGATGGCGGGGATCAAGTTCGTGTTCTCGGCGGTGAACGATCCCGCCGTGCTGCATGATCTGATGCTGCGCGAAAAGGTCACCGACAGCGCGGGCGTGCCGACTGTGTGGCTGGCGCATTTCCAGTATTGCGATGCCAACGGCCTCGACCTGCCGCCGCTGAAGGCCGCCACCATCGGCGGTTCGGCTGCGCCCAAGTTCATGATCGAGCGGCTGATGAAGAACGGCACCCGCGTCCAGCACGCCTGGGGGATGACTGAAACCAGCCCGATCGGCACCGTCGGCGGGCCGACATGGGACTGGGATACGCTCACCTTTGAAGAGAAGGTCGCCAAGACCGCGATGCAGGGCCGCCCGATCTTCGGCGTGGAACTGCGCACCGTCGATCTTGACGACATGGCGACCGAACTGGCCCGTGACGGCGTGACCAGCGGTGCGCTGCAGATTCGCGGGCCGTGGATCATCAAGCGCTATTTCAAGGCCGAGCAAGACGCGGCCAACAACGCAGGCTGGTTCGACACCGGCGATGTCGGCATCCTTCACCCCGACGGCACTTTGCAACTGACCGATCGCACCAAGGACGTGATCAAATCGGGCGGCGAGTGGATCAGTTCGGTCGAGCTGGAAAACGCGGCAGCGGGCCACCCTGCCGTGGCCGAAGCCGCCTGCATCGGCGTTTACCACCCCAAGTGGGACGAGCGCCCGGTGCTGTTTGTGGTAAAGAAGGCGGGCGCCGAACTGACCGCCGACGATGTGATCGAACACCTGAAGCCGATTGTCGCCAAGTGGTGGCTGCCCGATGCGGTCGAATTCGTCGACGATATCCCCCACACCGCCACCGGCAAGATCAGCAAGAAAGACCTGCGTGACCGGTTCAGCGAGTATACCTTGGAAGCGTGAGGGAGAGACCCATGAGACGTTCACGCATTGCCGCCCTGTTCGCGCCGATGGCGCTGCTCGCCTGCACTTCGTCTGCTGCGGCCAGCGTCATCGCGGTAGCCAAGACTCCGTGGTGCGGATGCTGTTCCGAATGGGTTGACCGGATGGAAGCGGCTGGCTTCATGCTCGAGGTGCGTGATGTGCCTGATACTGCCCCTGTCGCCACCGAAGCGGGCGTGCCGGACAATCTGCGATCATGCCACACCGCCATGGTCGAGGGTTATGCAATCGAAGGACACGTCCCGGCCGAGGATATCCGCCGCTTGCTGGCCGAGCGGCCCGATGCGGTGGGGTTGAGCGTGCCGGGGATGCCGATCGGATCGCCGGGAATGGAGCAAGGCGACCGAGTGGACCGTTATCACGTCGTCCTCATCATGCGCGACGGGCGCCACAAGATCTGGTCAACCCGCGGCGGTCCGGCGCCTGTGCACGCCCACTGATAGAGGGCAGGGAGAAAACACCGCATGACCCAATTCTACATTGATCCTTCGCCGGCCAACTTCCAGGCCTTCAAGGACCTGCCGCGCGAGGAGCCGATCCACATGCTCAACCTGCTGCGCTACCGCGACCATGCAGAATTTCCGGAGGGTCACGAGCACGCGAGCAAGGGCTGGAGCGGGCGGCGCGCCTACCAGGAATATGGCAAGACGAGCGGCCCGATATTCAGCCGCGTCGGCGGCAGCATCGTCTGGCGCGGCGCGTTCCAGACCATGGTGACCGGGCCGGACGACAAGGACTGGCACGACGGGTTTGTTGCGCAATATCCCAATGCGGGCGCGTTCTTCGAAATGATCAAGGACGCGGAGTACCAGAAGGCCGTGGTGAACCGCACCGCCGCGCTGGTGGACAGCCGCTTGATGCGGTTTGCGCCGGGGGAAGTTGGCGGGGGGTTCGGGTGAGCTAAAGCAGCCGCAACTGCCCACCCACCTTGGGCGCACTGAACCGCGAGCAATCCAGTTCGAACCGTGCTTTCCCGATCCCCGCCCGCTTGCACGCTACCTTGAACCGCGAGCGGATCAGGTCGGGCCATACGCCTTGCGGGTTAAAGCGACTGTGAAAGTTCGGATCATTGTCGCGGCCCCCTCGTATCTCCCTAACAATGCTCATCACCTTGCCCGCACGTTCGGGGTAGTGGACGGCGAGCCATTCGCGGAACAGCGGCGCGACCTCGTGCGGCAGCCGCAGCGGAATCCAGCCGACGCTTTGCACGCCCAGTTCCGCCACGCGAGCGATGATGCCTTCGATAAATTCATCGGTGATCGCGGGGATGATCGGCGAGATCGAGCAATGCACCGGCACGCCCAGTTCCACCAGCTTGCCCAGCGCCGCCAACCGCTTGGCAGGCGCAGCGCAGCGCGGTTCGAGCTTCCCGGATAGGACCGGATCGAGGCTCGTCACCGAAATCGCCACTGCCACCAGATTGTCGCGCGCCATCGCTGCGAGCAGATCGGCATCGTCCAGCACGCGGTCGGACTTGGTGGTGATGGTGACGGGGTGGCGCGTTTCCAGACACACTTCAAGGATCGCGCGGGTAATGCGGTAATCGCGCTCGATCGGCTGATAGGGATCGGTGTTGGTGCCGAGGGCGATGGGCTTAGGGGTGTAGCCGCGCTTCGCCAGCGTTGTCCGCAGCAACGCCGCAGCGTTGGGTTTGGCGAACAGCCGCGTCTCGAAGTCAAGCCCGGGCGAGAGGTCGTGATAGGCGTGGGTGGGGCGGGCGAAGCAATAGACGCAGCCGTGCTCACACCCGCGATAGGCGTTCACCGAACGGTCGAACGGCACATCGGGCGATTGGTTGAAGGTGAGGATCGACTTGGGCCGTTCCTCGGTCACCGTGGTGCGCAGCTTGACCGGCGGGCCTCCTTCCTCTTTGGCCAGTGTCTCGACATGGTCGCGCCAGTCGCCGTCCACATCGCGCGCAGCAAGGCCGAAGCGGGTGGGGACCGCCCCCGATTGCGCACCGCGCCCTTTGACTGGAGAATGTTTCACGTGGAACATTTACGGAACAAACGGCGCGATGCCAACCCCGAAGAAGGGTTCAGACCTCCCGCAACCGCGGCATCAGGTCCACGAAATTGCAGGGCCGGTTGCGGCTGTCGAGTTGCTCCGCCAGAATCCCGTCCCACCCGTCCTTTACCGCGCCGTTCGATCCGGGCAGGGCGAAGATATAGGTGCCCCGTGCCACTACCGCGCAGGCGCGTGACTGGACTGTGCTGGTGCCGATGGACTTGAAGCTGAGCCAGCGGAACAGCTCACCGAAGCCGGGGATGTCGCGTGCATCCGCGATCATCGCAAGCGCCTCTGGCGTCACGTCGCGCCCCGTCAGGCCGGTGCCGCCGGTGCTGATCACAGCGTCGATGGCGGGATCGTCGATCCATGCCTCGAACTGCGCCGCGAGGCTGGCCGCGTCATCCTTTACGATGGCACGCGCGGCGAGATTGTGGCCCGCGCCAGTTACGCGTTCGGCGAGAATATCACCGGACGAATCGGTATCCGGCGTGCGCGTATCCGACACGGTCAGGACCGCAATGTTGATCGGCTTGAACGTCAGCGTCTCGTCGATCGCCATTACGGTTCGCGCCGCGCCGAGCGGATCGTCTGACCTTGCGGAAACTCCGGCCAGCGTCCTTGCGCCAGCGCGCGGCGGCTAGGCGATTCCGCCCCTGCGGCGCGCTCGTACATCCAGTAATTGCGCATCACGATCGCGACATAGCCGCGGGTTTCCCAATAGGGGATCGATTCCATCCACAGCAGCGGATCGTTCTGGTCGTTGATCTCGTAATTCCAGCGCGAAACCGGGGTCAGGCCCGCGTTATAGGCCGCCATGATCTTGGGCAGCGCGCCGCCGGTCGCCGGGTGATCGCGCAGCATCGCCAAGTGGCGCTGGCCGTATGACAGGTTGACCTGCGGATCGTTGAGATCGGCATAGCTCGCGCCCAGATTGAGCCGTCCGGAGTGATCGCGCGCAGTGCCAGGCATGATCTGCATCAACCCGCGTGCATTGGCCGGGCTGACGGCGTTGGCGCGGAAGTTCGATTCCTGCAGCGCGTGCGCGAAAGCGAGCGAGGGATCAACCTGCCAGCCGTCCACCGGCTGCCACCGCGCCACGGGAAAGCGCAAACTTGGATCGCTGCGGGTGCCATAGGGTGCATTATGCGCCATCCACAGCTGGGTGGCGGGCAGGCCCAGTTCGCGGGCGAACCGGGTGAGTGCGCCATACTGTTGGGCCGGGCCGATCTTCGCTTCGTGGCGCAGCACCTCGTCGGCCAGCGCAGGGCGATCGATCTCTGCCAGCGCAGCGGCGACGCGGACATTGCCGCGATAGGACAGTTGCTCCCAGTCCTGCCGCCCGAATGCAGCCGGCGGGGCATGGGCGGGCAGTTCGATGCCAAGCTGGTCGGCGGCGAGCATCCCGTAGAGCGTTTCGTGCATCTGCGCGGCGGCGGAAAGATACTGCGCCGCCCGATCCGGCTCGCGGCACCGCACGGCGGCCCGGTGCGCCCAGTAATGCCCGGCAGCGGCGAGTTCGGGATTGGATGCGCGTGCGGCGGTGCGGGCAAAGGCATCGCCTGCGTAAGAGCAATGGCCCATCCGCCATGCGGCCAGCCCTTCGACCCACGCGCCTTCGGCCACCCATTCGCCCGAACCTTCGGCGACCATGCGCGCCAGTTCCAGCGCGGCGGCGTCGTTGTTCTCGATATAGTGGCTCCACGCCACCCGCTGGCGCCACTCGGCGCGGGCATCGCTGGATAGCTGCCAGTCGGCCTCGGTCAGCAGGCGCTGGGCCTCGGCGGGATTGTCGCCCTTGATCGCTTCGAGGATGGCAGAGGCGGTGGCGGAGGGCATTGTGCCGTCATTGACCGTGCGCGGCAGGATGCGCTTGGGCGCGGAAGGCTGGCGGGCGAAGCCCTGTTCGGCAGGCAAGGCGGGCAAATATTCGACCCCGCGCTTGGCGCCCATTCGCGCGATCTGTTCGGCCTGCGGAAGCTCCACCCCGGCGCTGAACCATGCGCTGATCTGTTCAGGCGCGACCTTGGGGCTGTTGGCGTGGGTATAATATTCGGCGCGCGCCATCTGGGTCAGCACGCCATCGGGCCGGGCGGCCAACAGCGCCTCGACCAGCGTCCATTCTTCGGCATCGATTGCGGCGAACAGTTGACGGTAATGCGCACGCTCATCAGCGGAGAGCACTGCGGAGACGGCGCCAACATCCTGCCCGGCATTATCCCAGCGCGCTACCAGATCGCCCGATTGCGCGGCTGCGGATACCGGCAGAGCCAGCGCCGCGAGTGCGAACCCGGCAAGTGACAGATGCGCGCGTTTCATTGTGTCGCCGACCATTCCATCCATCTCCGCCAGAACCGCGCTTTCAACCGGGGCACATCCATCATCGCTTCAAGCGTTTCGCTCATCAAAGTCGGAACCTTACCTGCTGTATGGTTGATTTCGCGTAAACCATTCGCTGCGTCGTCGGACAGCATCGGACCGAGCGCGGTTCCCAGAACCAGCAGCCGCTGCGGCGCGGCAAGCGCGATGTGATGCGCGGTTACCGCATCCATTCCTCCCGCTGCACAGGCGGCAAGATCGGCCATCGGCGTGTGACATGCCAGCGCGCTGGCAACATAGACTGCGCCTTCGTCCAGCCCCATTGCTGCGATGATATTGGCAAGCAGGCGGCCCTGCGGCCCTTCGAGCAGCCGTTCACGGTCGCCTTGCTCGGGCTGGGGTACCAGCACCATCAGCGCCGCACCCTTTTCCCCGCGCGGAGCGATCCGGGGATAGCCCTGCGCGGTGTCGAGCCCCGGCGCGTTCAGCCACCAGTCGCGGAAAGCGGCGCAATCGGCCGGGGCCGATTCGCCCAGCAGGTCGCGGCGGAGCGGGCCGGGTGCAGCGGGCTGCGGTGCGGTGCGGGCCGGAACCGCAGCCTCGTTGCCGGCAATGCCGGGTGCCTTGCTTGGCTGGCGACGCGCGCCTGCCCGTGATTTGTCGGGGATTGCGGCGAGCGCCGGCGCCGCCGCGGCCAACCACGCCGTAGCGTCATCGGCGAAGTCGCAGTCCACCCCGGCCGCCTGCCACCAGGCAAAAGCGGCCTCGAATTCGCGCGCAAGGGTCAGGTCTGGGCGGGTCATCAAGGGGTCATGCTATCCAACGCAGGTCTTGACTGTCCGAAACCCAGTTAGCAAGTGGGCGGGACGAGCAATTCGCCGGAATGTGCGGCGCACGCGCCAAAACTATCAAGGATCAGGAAAGCCCCATGAGCGAACGTGAATCAATGCCCTGCGATGTCGTGATCGTCGGCGGCGGGGTCGCGGGCCTCGCGGCGGCGATCAAGCTCAAGCAAATTAATGCCGAACTGGAAGTGATCGTGCTGGAGAAAGGCTCCGAAATCGGAGCGCATATCCTGTCGGGCGCAGTGGTCGATCCAAAGGCGCTGGACGAACTGCTGCCTGAGTGGCGCGATCAAGGCTGTTCGATGGCCGAAACCCCGGTGACGGATAACTGGCACTGGGTCCTGTCGGAAAAGGGCAAGTCCTCGCTTCCGCACGCGATCATGCCGCCGCTGATGAGCAATAAGGGCTGCTACACCGGATCGCTCGGCAATCTGACCCGCTGGCTGGCCGAACAGGCCGAAGCACTGGGTGTGATGGTATTCCCCGGCTTCCCCGCCGCCGATGTCATCATCGACGATGAAGGTCGCGTTG
This sequence comes from Erythrobacter sp. NFXS35, assembly GCF_040148725.1. Classification (NCBI taxonomy): domain Bacteria; kingdom Pseudomonadati; phylum Pseudomonadota; class Alphaproteobacteria; order Sphingomonadales; family Erythrobacteraceae; genus Erythrobacter; species Erythrobacter sp. NFXS35. The sequence continues at coordinate 254,447 of NZ_JAGDEB010000001.1, forward strand.
CGGGCGTCATCACGCAGGACATGGGCGTTGCCGCCGATGGCAGCCACAAGCCCGATTACACCCCCGGTATGGAAATCCACGCGAAATACACGCTCTTGGCCGAAGGCGTGCGCGGCAACCTGACTAAGCGGATGAAGGCTAAGTACGACCTCGAAGCCAATTGCCAGCCGCAGGTTTACGGCCTCGGCATCAAGGAATTGTGGGACATCGATCCTGCAAAGCACGTGCCGGGCCGGGTGATCCACACGCAAGGCTGGCCGCTGACCGAAAGCGACACGTGGGGCGGGGGCTTCATCTACCATCAGGCCAATGGTCAGGTGGCGTTGGGCTTTGTGACCGCGCTCGATTACAAGAACCCTTGGATCTCGCCGTATCAGGAGTTCCAGCGCTGGAAGCTGCACCCTGCGGTCCGCGAGATCCTTGAAGGTGGCAAGCGCGTCTCTTATGGCGCGCGCGCAATCAACGAGGGCGGCTGGCAGTCAGTGCCGAAGCTTGCCTTCCCCGGCGGCGCGCTGATCGGCTGCGCGGCGGGCTTCGTCAACGTGCCCCGGATCAAGGGCAGCCACACCGCGATGAAGAGCGGGATGCTGGCGGCGGAATCCATCGCAGCGGCGATTGCTGCGGGGCACGAGAAAACCGAGCTGATGGAGTATGACACGGCGCTGCGGTCAAGCTGGATCGCGGACGAATTGAAGAAGGTGCAGAACGCCCAGCCGGCGGTCGCCAAGTACGGCAACGATCTCGGGACCGCATTGGCCGGCATCGACATGTGGATGCGCACGCTCAAGATCGGCCTGCCGATCGCGATGAAGCACAAGCCCGATTACACCTATACCGGCCGCGCCGATCTTTACCCGAAGATCGATTATCCCAAGCCCGATGGTGTGATCACCTTCGATAAGCTGACCAACGTCGCTTACAGCTACACCAACCATGCCGAGGATCAGCCGGTCCACCTGCAGGTGAAGGACTGGGAGCTGCAGAAGGAAAGCGAGCTTGAGGTGTATGGCGGCCCATCGGCGCGCTATTGCCCGGCGGGGGTCTATGAATGGCTGACCGACGAAGCCACAGGCGAACCCAAGTTCCAGATCAACGCGCAGAACTGCGTCCACTGCAAGACCTGCGACATCAAGGACCCCAACCAGAACATCAACTGGGTGACGCCAGAGGGTGGCGGCGGGCCAAATTATCCGAATATGTGATGGGGCTGCACATCTTTGTCATTGCGAGCGCAGCGAAGCAATCCAGCATCGAACGTGTCGCTCTGGTGCATCGTTAGAAACTGGATTGCTTCGTTGCCTTCGGCTCCTCGCAATGACGAAAGTTTGAAGTTTGCCCACCACCGAAACCGCCTACGCCAAGATCAACCTCGCGCTGCATGTCCGCAGGCGGCGGGAGGACGAGTATCACGAGCTTGAGACCCTGTTCGCCTTCGTCGATGCGGGCGATGTGCTGAGCGCGTCGGCTGCCGCAGCCGACAGCGTCACCACGCTGGGTGAGTTTGCGGGCGTGTTGGACAATCCCTTCGACAATCTTGTTGCCAAGGCGCTGAACGCGCTTCCGCGCCCGCAGGGCCTTGCGGTGACGCTGGAGAAGAACCTGCCCGTTGCGGCTGGCCTTGGCGGCGGGTCGGCGGATGCTGGGGCGGTGTTCAGGATGATCGAGGCCCTGCATGGCTTGCCTGATGATTGGCCCGCGCGGGCGGCCAAACTCGGCGCGGATGTGCCCGCCTGCGTCCTCAGCCGCACCCATATCGGCCTCGGCACCGGCACCGAGCAGCTTGCGGTCGAAGACGACCTCGCCGGAACTCCCGTCCTGCTGGTCAACCCGCGTGTGCCGCTCTCGACCGGGCCGATGTTCAAGGCCTGGGATGGCAAGGACAGGGGCGCTTTGTCGGAAGGCTCAGCGTCCAAGATTGCAAGGGAAGGGCGCAACGACCTCGAAGCGCCCGCCATTTCGCTGTGCTCGGTGATCTCCGATGTGCTGGCCGCTCTGGGAGCGACCGCGCCGTGGCTCGCCCGCATGTCTGGCTCGGGCGCGACTTGCTTTGCGCTCTACGAGACGATTGAAGCCCGCGATGCGGCGGCGGCGGCGATGCCGGCGGAGTGGTGGACCATGGCGGGGCGGCTGCGGTGAGCGAAGCCTTCCGCCAGCTTGGAATGCCCGCGCCGGGCGGGATCGTCTGTGTTGTCGATCACGCTTCCAACGACGTTCCGCATGACATCGACTTGCGGATTCCCGCGCACCTGCTCGGCGAACACATCGCCGTCGACATCGGCACTGCCGAAATTGCCGAAATCCTGAGCCGAGACCACGCCATTCCCGCCCATATCGCCGCCGTCAGCCGTCTTGTGTGCGACCTCAACCGGGAGGAAACCGCCCCCGGTCTTGTCCCCGAAGCCAGCGATGGGCACCCGATCCCCGGCAATGTCGGCGCGGATCGCGAGGCGCGCCTCGACCGCTTCCACCGCCCCTATCACACTGCGCTGGCGCAATGGCTGGACAAGGCCGAACCCGCGCTTATTCTCTCGCTCCACAGCTTCACCCCGCGCCTTGCCGCGCGAGAGGAGGAGCGTCCGTGGCAGATTGGTGTGCTTTACAATCAAGACGACCGCGCCGCACACATCGCCATCCGCATGCTCACCGCCGAGGGGCTGAACGTGGGCGACAACCTCCCCTATTCAGGGCGCGATCTCAATTACACCATGAACCGCCATGCCGAAGCGCATGGACGCCCCTATCTCGGGATCGAGATCCGCCAGGATCTGGCGCAGACTTCCGCAGATCATGCGCGCTGGGCGTTGCGATTGGCGGATGTTGCGCAAAGGGTTGCGTTGGAACTGGCTTGAAGGCAGGGGAAGTTTCAGAAAATCCCCGCAACAGGAAATCTTATGTCGTCCAGGTTTGACAAGTCGAAGCTCCCCAGCCGCCACGTCTCGGTCGGGCCGGAGCGCGCCCCGCACCGCTCCTATTATTACGCGATGGGCATGACCGAGGAAGAAATCGCCGCGCCCTTCGTCGGCGTGGTCAGCGCGGGCAACGATTCCGCGCCCTGCAACACAACCTTGAACGCGCAGGCCGATATCTGCCGCGAAGGCGTGATCGCAGGCGGCGGCACCCCGCGTCGGTTTAACACCATCACCGTCACCGATGGCATCGCGATGGGCCATCAGGGCATGAAAAGCTCGCTCATCAGCCGCGAGATCATTGCGGATTCGGTCGAGGTTTCGGTTAGAGGCCATTGTTATGACGCGCTTGTCGGCTTTGCGGGCTGCGACAAGAGCCTGCCGGGCATGATGATGGCGATGCTGCGGCTCAATGTTCCGTCGATCTTCGTCTATGGTGGATCGATCCTGCCCGGCACCCATCGCGGCGCCGATGTGACCGTCGTCGACGTGTTCGAGGCGGTCGGGCAATACGCTGCCGGCAACTGCCCGCTGACCGAGCTGATCGCACTGGAAAAGGTCGCCTGCCCCGGCCACGGCGCGTGCGGCGGGCAGTTCACCGCCAACACCATGGCCTGCGTCGGTGAGGCGATCGGTTTGTCGCTGCCGAACAGCAACATGGCGCCCGCTCCTTACAGGTCGCGTGACGACATCGCCGTCGCCGCAGGCAAGCAGGTCATGGAACTTGTCGCCATGAACCTGCGCCCGCGTGATATCTGCACCCGCGAAGCTTTCATGAACGCCGCACGGGTGGTCGCGGCGACAGGCGGGTCTACCAACGCCGCGCTGCACCTGCCCGCCATGGCGAGCGAGGCGGGCATCCACTTCGACCTTTTCGACGTTGCCGAAGTCTTTAAATCAACGCCTTACATTGCTGACCTGAAGCCCGGCGGGAAGTATGTCGCCAAGGATATGCACGAGGCGGGCGGGGTCTACATGGCGATGAAGACGCTGCTCGATGGCGGGTTCATCGATCCCAATCCGATCACCGTCACCGGCAAGACCATCGGCGAAAACCTTGAAGAGATCACCTGGAACCCCGATCAGAAGGTGTTCTACGATGTGAAGACCCCGATCACCCCCACCGGCGGCGTGGTCGGCCTCAGCGGCAGCCTCGCGCCTGACGGGGCGATCGTGAAGGTTGCTGGTATGGCGCGGCTGCAATTCAGTGGCCCGGCGCGGGTGTTCGAATGCGAAGAAGATGCCTTCGCCGCCGTCGAACGCCGCGACATTGCCGAAGGTTGCGTGATCGTGATCCGTTACGAAGGCCCACGCGGCGGCCCCGGCATGCGCGAAATGCTGTCGACCACCGCCGCGCTTTACGGGCAGGGTATGGGCGAGAAGGTGGCGCTGATCACCGATGGGCGCTTTTCCGGCGCAACGCGCGGGTTCTGCATCGGGCACGTCTGCCCCGAAGCCGCCGATTGCGGCCCGATTGCGATAGTCGAGGATGGCGACATCATCAGCATCGATGCCGAAGCCGGTACGATCGAACTGGACGTTGCCGCAGACGTGCTCGACGAGCGCCGCAGGGCGTGGCAGCCACGCTCCAACGATTTTCAGGCGGGCGCATTGTGGCGCTATGCCCAGAATGTCGGGCCGGCGCGCTATGGTGCGCTGACTCACCCCGGCGCCAAGGCGGAAACCCATGTCTTTGCGGATATCTAGCGCGGTCGTCCTTCTGCCGCTGGTGGCGGCCTGCGCGGCGGAAAGCCCGCTGCCGCCCGGCGACGCGGTCGATTGCGCGATTGGCGCAGGCGCGGATTTGTCCCCGGTCTGCACGATGGAATGGGTTTCGGGTTCGGCTGAGGTGGTGCTCCATCATCCTGACGGCGGCTTCCGGCGGTTGGCCCGTGATCCCGCCAGTGGCGCGCTCGCGCCGCTGGATGGGGCCGATCCGCTTGTTCCCGAAGCGAGCGCGGGCGAGGTTGAGCAATTCGCCGTGGGCGCCGATCGCTATCGAATTGCGCGCAAGCTGCTGGCCCCGCCGGTGCCGTGACCGCCGCGCAGGTCCTTACCGCCGCACAGATGCGGGACGCTGAACAGGCGCTGTTCGATGCAGGGACGAGCGTTGCGGAATTGATGGAGATCGCGGCAAGGGGCGCGGCTGAGTGGATCCGGCGCGTGGCCGCGGGGAGGAGCGTCACAGTGCTGTGCGGCCCCGGCAACAATGGCGGCGATGGCTATGTTATCGCACGTATTTTGCGTGAGGCTGGAAACGCGGTGGAAGTCATCGCTCCCGTTCCTCCGGCAACCGATGCGGCGAAAGAGGCACGACGCCGCTGGGGCGGGGCGGTCGCGGGTGCAGGGAATGGCGTGCAGGGCGATGTCTTCGTCGATTGCCTGTTCGGATCGGGCCTCGCCCGCCCGCTGGTGGCCGAACATGCGCTGCTGCTGCGCGATCTGGCCGTGCGCCACCGCTACAGGGTTGCGGTGGATGTGCCGTCCGGCATCGCGAGCGATAGCGGCGCGGCGCTGAACGAGCGGCTGCCGCGTTACGATCTGACGCTGGCGCTGGGCGCATGGAAGTTCGCGCATTGGAGCCTGCCGGGCCGCGCGCTGATGGGGCAGATGCGTCTGGTGCCGATCGGTATCGCGGCGATCGAGGGCGCGGCGTTGCTGGTCGAACGTCCGCAGCTTGCAGCGCCTGCTGCCGATAGCCACAAATACCGCCGTGGTCTTGCTGCCATCCTTGCCGGAGCAATGCCGGGGGCGAGCCTGCTGGCCGCTGCCGCCGCGCAGCATGCGGGGGCCGGCTATGTGAAGTTGCTCACCCGCGAAGCCGATCCGCGCACCCCGCCCGATATCGTCGCACACACCGCGCCGCTCGAAGAAGCGCTGAAGGATGATCGCATCGCGGCGGTGCTTATCGGACCGGGATTGGGGCGCGACGGGGCGGCCAGGACGATGCTCGGCGAGGCTTTGCGCCATGCCCGAGGACTGGTGCTGGATGCCGATGCGCTGGTGCTGCTCGCGCCCAATATGCTCGCCAGAACTATGCCGATCCTTGCCACGCCGCATGATGGCGAACTGGAAACCCTGTGCCGCAATTTCGGGGTGATCGCGGAAGGACGCCGCGCCCGGGCGCTGGCGCTGGCGAAGGTCAGCGGCATGACGGTGCTTGCCAAGGGGCCGGACAGTGTCATCGCCGCGCCCGACGGTCGGCTCGCGCTGGCCCCTCCTTCGCCGAGCTGGCTCTCGGTCGCGGGGACGGGCGATGTCCTGGCCGGGATCGCCGTGAGCCGCATGGCGACGGGGAGTGATCCCTTCCCCGCTGCATGCGAGGCGGTTTGGCTCCACGGTGAGGCCGCACGGCGGGCCGGGGCGGCCTTCACGCCATCGCAGCTTGCCGAACGGGTGGCAGAGGCGCTAGCGGCGGCGCTGTGACCCTTTCAGAACTCATTATCCGCCTCGCCGCCAAGGGCGATGGCGTAACCGCCTCTGGCCGCCATGCATCCGGATCTGTGCCGGGAGATACCGTCGATGCCGAAGGAGCTGTCGTTCCCGGGCCGCACCACATCGCGCCCGCCTGCCGCCACTTCGCCACCTGCGGCGGGTGCCAGTTGCAACACGCCGATGATGCGGTGCTGGCCGATTTCGTGCGCGACCGGGTGGTGAACGCGGCCAGCGGTCAGGGGCTGGAGCCGGCCGAACTGCTGCCGGTGCACCTTTCACCCCCCGCCAGCCGGCGCCGCGCCGGGCTGCACGGTCTTCGCACGGTGCGCGGAGCGGTGCTGGGCTACCGCGAGGGCGGATCGCACCGCGTCGTCGATCTGGCCGAATGCCCGGTGCTGCATCCCGCACTCGCCGCGATGATCGCTCCGCTGCGGCGGTTCGTGGCGGCGCATGGCCCCAAGGGGATGGTGGGGATCGACCTGACGCTCGCCGATCAAGGGGTCGAGGCGAACCTGACGCAGTTCCCGCTCGAAGGGCTGGGGCCGACCGAAGCAGCGCTCGATTTCGCGCGCGAACAGGGGTTGGCGCGGCTGACTATCGATCAGGGCTATGGCCCCGAAACCCTGTGGGAGCCCGAGCCGGTGACGGTGACGCTGGCGGGCGTGCCGGTGGGCCTGCCGCCCGGTGCGTTCCTGCAAGCCACCGCCGACGCGGAAAGCCGCATGGTCGCCGATGCCGCCGCCTGGATTGGCGACGCGCGGATGGTTGCCGATCTGTTCGCGGGGCTCGGCACATTTGCTTTCGGCTTGCGTCAGGGGCGCAAGGTGCTGGCCGTGGAGGCCGAACGCGCTGCGCATCTCGCCTGCAAGAGCGCCGGGGCGCTGGCGGGCAACACTGTTCTGGCGCTGCACCGCGACCTGTTCAGAAACCCGCTCCAGCCTGCGGAGTTGAACCGCTTTGATGCCGTGCTGCTCGATCCGCCACGTGCAGGCGCGCGGGCGCAGGTGGCCGAGATTGCCGCCAGCACGGTTCCCCGCGTTGTCTATGTCAGCTGCAATCCATCAAGCTGGGCGCGCGATGCGGCGACATTGGCCGAGGCTGGCTTTCGCCTGACGAAACTTCGCCCCGTCGGCCAATTCCGCTGGTCGACCCACGTCGAACTGGTCAGCCTGTTCGAGCGTTAGGAACGTAAGGCCGCGAGGATCTGCGCTTGCAGCCAGTCGCGGTGCTCCGGCTCGACATAGGCATGGCCCGCGCCTTCGCAGCGCCGGATGCGGGGATCGGATGCGTCCCATGCCGCCGCGAACACTTGCGCAGTGCGATCTGCAGTGGCGAGCAGGATGCGCACATCGCCATCAAAGCGCGCCAGCCCTTCGCGCATTTCCTTTGCAAGGTCGGACGGTTCCCCCGCAGCAGCGACCGAACGGATCAGCCCCCGCGCCAGCTTGCCCAGATTGACGCCCCCACCCAGTAAGCGGGCAACCTCGCGCGGGTTCTTGAGTTTTTCGAGGTAGCGGGCGCGGATCGCGGCGGGGGGCGGGGCGGTATCGGCCGGTTCGCCGTCGGCTTCCTGCTCGATCGTCCAGGGGTTCGACAAGACCAGCCCCGCCAACCCTTCGCCGCCCGCCAGCATCAGCGCCGAGGCGGCATCACAATTGCCGAAAGCAACCACGCGGGTGACATTTGGCGTGATTGCGCGGAAGGCCTCGATTGCAGCAGCGATGTCCTTGGCCGAATGGCGGAAGCCGCGGTTCTCACCCTCGCTGTCGCCAACGCCGCGCCGGTCGAAGCGAAACACCGGAAACCCTGCGCGGGCGATGCGCGCTGCGAGGTGCGCCTGCCCGGAAAAAGCGCCCGAGCGGATCTCGTTGCCGCCGCTGACGATCAGCAGCCCGGTGGTGCCGGGCGCTGTGTCGAGCGTTGCGGCAAGGTGCAACTGCCCGCAGCCGAAAGACAGCGGCAGGCGGCTCATTCGCTCTCCCCCGTCAGGTCGTTGGCGATAAGCGCGGCGAGAGCATAGGCCTGCGCGCGGTCCTCGCCCGGTTCGGCCCGCAGCCATAATCCGGGCCCGCCGAGCGCAGCTTGCGCGATATCGCACTGCCTCTTGGCCAGCGCCGGTTCGGCGGTTTCGAGGTCGCGGATCATGGCGGCGCCCAGCGACCAACCGCCAAGCGTCAATCCTTCGGTGCGGCCGAGAGCCATCAACGCATCGGTCTTTTCCTCGCGCCCGGCCTCGCGTGCGGCGATGGTGCGGGCGCGGATCATGCCGCGCAGCAGCTTGGGGCCGGATTGTGCGGCATAATGCCAGCCGGGCAAGGTCGTGGGCGCCACCAGCGCCCCGGCGCGCAGGCCAAGCACATGGGTCGCGGCAAAGGTGGTCGCCGCAGCTTGCATCCCTGCTTGCCAGGTCGCGAGGGTCTGCCCGCCGAGCGGCGCTAGGCTGTCATTGCATCCGGGCAGATCGGGTAGGAAGCTGTCGATCCCGACTGCGTCGAGCCGCCGCATCACCTCGACCGTGAAGCGCCGCAGCTTGTTCGCCTCGTCGAACCATGCCGGACACACCAGCACGCGCCGCGCACGACCGCGATCGAAAGCGACCAGCAATTCGTCGATGGTCGCGCCGTCAGGCCCTGCGATGGTCCACGTGAAAATCACGAGGGCAGGGGTCTAGCGGGAGGCAAGTTTGGCCTGTGCGAAGGCTCGCAGTGCGCCATAGGTTTCCAGCATCTCGCCATCGACATCGTCATCCTCGATCACGATGCCGAGGCGGTCTTCCATCTCGGTGAGCAGGCCGGCGACCGCCATCGAATCCAACTCGGGCAAATGACCGAACAGGCCGCTTTCCGGCCTGAATGCAGCCGCCTGCGCCGGATCGAGGCCGAGCACGTCGGCGATCAGGCCCTTGAGTTCGGTATCGAGCGCTGCCGCTTCGGCTTCGCTCGGGATGGTTGGAATACTGTTCATCGGCTTGCCCAAAATCCCTGCCATGATCGCTTGGCGCGACCGTGGCCGCGGGGCTTAGCCATGCATAGCCGCGGGTGCAAGCGCTGCGGGGGTGGGCGCGCGGCGCAACCGACGCAGGATTCGCTTGGCGAGCGGGGGCCAGGCTTGTGGCTGTGCCGGGTCGAGACAATCGATGCGGAACCGTGGACGAACATCTTCCATCCAGTCGGCCTTGTAGCTCTGGTCGCCGGTGCCGAAATCGACCAGATTGACCTTGTCGATGTCGATCACGTGCCGGAACAATGCCGCGCTCAGAATGGTGCCAGCGGATAAAGGCTTATGGCTCTCAAGGTGGGCGAGCTTATGGATGTAGGCGATTGAATTCTCGACTGTCCAGCATTGTGCGGCCACAGCCGTCCCATCCGCCCGCGCCACGCCAAGCCGCAACCGGCCCGCCGCGCCTTCGGCCTCGGCAAAGGCGCGCAGCATGGCGGGCTGGTCTTCAGCGGGTTTCCAGCTGGCGGCATAGATCGCTTCGTAATCGGCCCACACGCCCTCATCAAACCGGGTGAGCACCTGCGTTTCGACCTTCTTCGCCTTGCGTTTGAGGGTGGTGCGCAACTGTCCGGGACGGCTTTCCCAATATTCGGCAAAGCTGCGCCCGCGCACCGGCAGGACGTGATTGGTGTCGCACGGTTCGACCGTTACGCGCCAGCCCGCAGCACGAAAAGCGCGGGCGAGCCGCTCTGCCGATCCATCCTCGCCCGGTACGGGTTCCAGCGTCACGCGGTGGCCGCGGGTTTTCAAATCCTGCGCAATCGTCTCAAGCAGCCGGTCGCCCGTCGGGCCTGCGGGGGCAAGCTGACGCCAGATAAAGCTGTACCAATTGCGCAACGGCACAATCCGCCCGTGATCATCGGTCAGCGCCAGCGCGGCGGCGCTATCGGCATCGTTGGCCCCCCTTTCGGAAGCGAACGCGATCAGCGGGGTCAATCCGGTATCGGCCAGCAGCGCATACCATTCAGCCCGGTCGAACGGTGCTTGCTCTGCGGACGCACTGATCGCTTGCAAGACGTTAACGCTATCGTGATACCGCGCTTCGACCACTGAAAGAATGCTCCCGACCATGCCCGACCAGCCCGATCCTGCTCCGCGTCCGCTCGATCACCTTGCCGAACTGGCGGGGTCGGCGGGGTATGGGGACAGGCCCGCGCTGGGCTTGCGCGAGGGCACGCTTAACCACAATCAGTTAAGACAGCGTGTCGCTCGTCTTGCCGGATGGCTGGCGCAGATGGTGCCGACACGCGGAGCGCGGGTGGCAAGCTGGGCGGCCAAGGGTGAGCTTACCTGCATGCTGCCGCTGGCTGCGGCGCGGGCGGGACTGGTGCATGTGCCAGTGAATCCGCTGCTCAAACGCGCGCAAGTGGCGCATATCCTTGCCGATAGCGGGACGCGGCTGCTGATCGGGACGGGATCACGGCTTGCCAGCCTTGAACCCGGCGATCTGCCGCCTGGTTGCGCGGGCATTGGCGAGAGCGAGGCCTTGGCGAGCGCCGAGGCGGCAGACCGCGAGTTGGGGGCTTCCGAGGCCGACCCGGCGGAACTGGCCGCGATCCTCTACACCTCCGGCTCCACGGGCAAGCCCAAGGGGGTGATGCTGAGCCACGCCAACATGTGGCTCGGCGCGGTCAGCGTAGCGCATTACCTCGGTTTGGAACGTGACGATGTGACGCTGGCCGTGCTGCCACTATCGTTCGACTACGGGCAGAACCAGCTCTTGAGCACATGGTTTGCGGGCGGCTGCGTCGTGCCGCTCGATTTCCTGTTTCCCAAAGATGTCGCCAAGGCATGCGCGAAGCATCAGGTGACGACGCTGGCGGCGGTGCCGCCCTTGTGGGTGCAACTGACCGAGCTTGACTGGCCCGAGGATGCCCGCGCGCCCTTGCGGCGGCTGACCAATAGCGGCGGGGCGCTGACGGTGGATCTGGTCAAGGCGCTGAGGGGCCTGTTCCCGCAGGCAGATCTGTTTCCGATGTACGGCCTTACCGAGGCGTTCCGGTCGACTTTCCTTGATCCGGCTCTGGTCGATTCCCATCCCACTTCAATGGGTAAGGCCATACCCTTCACAGAAATTCTCGTCATCGACGATGCAGGTGGGGTGGCGGCTGATGATGAGGAGGGCGAGCTTGTCCATTGCGGGCCGCTGGTCGCGCAAGGATACTGGCAGGATGCGCAGCGCACTGCCGAACGCTTCCGTCCCGCGCCCGCGGCCTCAACCTATGGCGGCACTGCCGTATGGTCGGGCGACAGGGTGCGGCGCGCTCCGGACGGCTTGCTCTATTTCGCCGGGCGGCGCGATGCGATGATCAAGAGCGCGGGCAACCGCATCAGCCCGCAGGAGGTCGAGGATGCCGCGCTGGCGACCGGACTGGTGGTCGAAGCCGTCGCGCTGGGTGTGGCAGACGCAAGGCTAGGGCAGGCGGTGCATCTGGTGGTGCGCATCGCCGGGGAGCATGGGGGCGACGAAGCCGCACGCGCAGAACTGCCCAAACGGCTCCAGCGCGAACTGCCCAATTTCATGCAGCCGCAGCATATCCATTGGCGCGCGGCGATGCCATTGAACCCCAACGGCAAGATCGACCGCACCGCCTTGCAGGCCGAACTTACACAGGAATTTGCATCATGAAACCTGTCGGCCCCATCCCTGCCGGTTACGATGCTATCGGCGGCGAACTCGCAATCGGCGGCAAGCGCGCCAGTGAACTCGTGGCCGATGCCGGACGCACCCCGCTGTTCGTCTATTCCCGCAAGCATCTCGATGCACGCGTGGCGGAGTTGCGCGCCGCGCTGCCGGGGCGGGTGGGGATCAATTACGCAGTTAAAGCCAACCCGCATCTGGCGGTGATCGGCCACATGGCGCCGCTGGTGGACGGGTTCGACATTGCCTCCTCAGGCGAGCTCGCGCTGTGCGCCGCAGTAGGCATCGATCCGGCGCGGATCAGCTTTGCAGGTCCCGGCAAGCGCGATGACGAGTTGGAGGCTGCAATCGCCCTAGGCGTGACCCTGAACTGCGAAAGCGAGGGCGAGGGCCGCCGTGCGCTCGCCATCGGCCAGCGGCTCGGCAAACCGCCCCGAATCGCGATCCGGGTCAATCCCAGTTTCGAGTTGAAGGGTTCGGGTATGAAGATGGGCGGCGGAGCCAAACAATTCGGCGTCGATGCCGACAAGGTGCCGGCGCTCGCTCGCTGGCTGATCGGCGAAGGGGCCGAATGGCGCGGCATGCACATCTTCACAGGAAGTCAGGCGCTGAATGCAGACGCGATCATAGAAGCGCAGGGCAATGTGTTGGAACTGGCCGCGAACCTTGCTGAGGATATCGGCCACGGCTGTCCCAAGCTCAACATCGGCGGTGGCTTCGGCATTCCCTATTTCCCGGGCGACGAACCGCTCGATCTGGCGCGCGTCGGCGCGGCGCTGGCCGAGCGGACCGGAAGCCTGCCGCCTGTGCTGGAGGCCAGCGAATTATGCGTCGAACTCGGACGCTATCTGGTGGGCGAGGCGGGGGTGTACCTGACCCGCATCATCGACCGTAAGGAAAGCCACGGCACCACCTATCTCGTCACCGATGGTGGATTGCATCACCAATTGGCCGCGTCGGGCAATTTCGGCACTGTCGTCCGCCGCAATTATCCTTCAGCAATAGCAACGCGCTACGGGGCACAGCCGACAGAGGAAGTGAACATCGTCGGCTGCCTGTGTACCCCGCTGGACCGGCTCGCCGATGCGGCGTTGATGCCTGCGGCGGATGTCGGCGATCTGGTCGCGGTGTTCTGCGCCGGTGCCTATGGGGCGAGCGCCAGCCCGTCCGCGTTTCTGGGCCATGGTCCGGCAGCCGAAATGCTGGTTTGATCCGCCTGCGCGGCAAGCGTCGTTAACCCGCGCCAATGGGGTGTCCCGATCCGGGAAACCTCGGGATTTGCCGCTGTATAACTAACAATATGTTCACCATTTCCGACGAGAAGAGCCCGATGTTCCGGCGATGACGGATTGCAGGTCGCTCCTGCTGCGTGTCCGAAGCCGCCGAACGCAGAACTGGCCAAGGATTCTCGTCAATGCCCCAATCGCTGCCCCTTTACCGCCTTGCCGCACTCACTCTGGCGCCGCTGGCGCTGGCGGCCTGCGCAAGCGGCGGCAAGGAATTGCCACCGGCGAACTACAGCGACACACCGATCGCGCCGAGCGAGGAATACACCATCGGCCCGCTTGACGAGATCACCATCCACGTCTGGCGCAACCCCGAACTCAGCGCCGACAAGGTGCGCGTGCGCCCCGACGGGCGGCTGACTATACCGTTGGTGCAGGACATCCCGGCGGTCGGCAAGACCTCCACCGAGCTTCAGGACTACATCGCAGGCGAATTGGCGCAGTATATTGAGCAGCCGATCGTATCGGTGATCGTCAACACGCCCGAGGGGAATTTCACCCAGCAGGTGCGCGTGATCGGTGCGACCCCGCAGCCCGCTTCGCTGCCGTTCCGGGCGAATATGACTGCGCTCGACGCGATGATCGCTGTTGGTGGCTTGAGCGAATTTGCGGCTGGCAATCGTTCCAAGCTGATCCGGCAGGATCGCGAAAGCGGCAAGCAGGTCGAATACCGGGTCCGCCTGTCCGATCTGATCCGCCGCGGGGATGCCAGTGCCAATGTCATGCTGATGCCGGGCGATACGATCATCATCCCGGAAAGCCGGTTCTAAGAGGGCACCTGCGCCAATGAGCGAGATCTTCGATGAACTGCGCGCGGCGCTGTGGACCGTCTGGCACAGGCGCTGGATGGCGATTGCGATTGCCTGGGGCGTCTGCCTGCTGGGCTGGCTGGTGATCGCGATGATTCCCAATGCCTACGAATCCAAGGCGCGGGTCTATGTCGATGTCGAGGATGTCTTGTCCAAGCAGCTCGGGATCGCCGGTGACGGCAAGGAAGAAATCACCCGCGTGCGCCAAACCTTGTCGAGCGCGAAGAACCTCGAAAAGGTGATTACCGCCACCCGTCTGGGCGAAGGCATTACCGAGCGCGGCGCGCTCGACGCTGCCATTTCCGAGCTTGAAAAGAAGGTGAAGGTAACGAGCGAGCAGGACAACCTGTTCGAGATCACCGCCGAAATCGGGCGCAGCAACTTGTCCGAGGCCGAAAACGCCGTGCTTGCGCGCGATGTGGTGCAGAAACTGCTAGATATCCTCCGCGAGGAACACGTTGCGGGCAACCGCGCCGGGATTGCGCAGGCGATTACCGATCTCGAACGTCAGCTCGACGGCCGCAAGCGCGAACTGGAAGAGGCCGAGCAGCGCCGCCTGACCTTTGAAGCGGAATATCCCGATCTCGTTGGCGGCTCGGCCAGTCTATCCAGCAAGGTACAGCAATCGCGCGCCGATCTGCGTGCGGTGGATGCCGATCTTGCCGCTGCCGAAAGCGCGCTGGCCGCAATCTCCGGCCAGCTGGCCAACACCCCGCGCACCATCATCGGCGGACGTGACGCGACCGGCCCGCGCGCCGCCCTGCAACAGGCGCAGACCCAGCTCGCCGAATTGCGGTCGCGCGGGTTGACCGATAACCACCCAGATGTCGTCTCCACCACCAAGCAGGTGCAGATCCTCGCCAGGCAGGCTGCGGCAGCGGGGGAGGATGCGGGCGGCACTCCCAATCCGGCGTGGTCGTCGCTGATGGCGATCCGTACCGAGCGGCAGGCCAATGTCGAGGCGCTGCAGGCCCGCCGTGCCGCGTTGCAAAGCGATTTTGCCGCACTGATGGCCAGTCAGGCGTCCGAACCGGCAGTCGCCGCCGAAGCCAACCGCATCAGCCGCGATTATGATGTGCTGCGCGAAAACTATGAAAAACTGCTGCAAGACCGCGAGGCATTGCGGACGCGTGGGCAGGTCGAAAGCAAGGCGAGCCAGTTCCGGTTCGACGTGATCCAGGACCCGACCGTGCCGCGCAAGCCCGCCGCGCCGAACCGTCCGCTGCTGCTGCTGGGCATACTTATTGTCGGGCTTGGCGCAGGGACTGCGACCGCATGGGGGCTGGGGCAGCTTAAATCGAGCTTCGCCACCCCGCAAAAGCTGGAGCGTGAGTTCGATCTGCCGGTGATCGGCTCGATTTCACTGACGATCTCCGAAGCCGCCCGCACGCTGGAGAAAAAGCGCCTGAAGCAGTTTGCCGGAGCCTGCGGCGGGCTCGTGGGCATTTTTGTGATCCTTGTCGCCATCGAGATCGTCTCGGTCGGGACGATTGCGTGATGATGACGGGACAACCGCGATGACCGAACAGGGCAAGATCAACCGCGAAGGTGCAAGGCCTGCGTCGCTGTTCGAGCGCGCCGATAGCGCCTTCGGGCTCGGTCCGTTGGGTACAGGCCCGACGCTGCCGCCGGTACCGCCGATCCCCGAGCCGTTGCGCCGCCCAGCCGCGCCGCAGCCGCAAGCGACCCCGGCCCCGCTGACCGCCACGCCTCCCGTGCAGGCGCAAGCCCGTGCCGAGCCTCAACCTCAACCTCAACCGCAGCCTCAGCCCGAAGCTGTGCGCGCGGTCGCCTTCTGCGGGCCTGACGCCAGCATCGACCGCGATCATCTGCGCAGGGGCGGCCTGATCGTGCCCGAAGACCCGGTTTCCGGCCTGCTGGAGGAGTTCCGCATCGTGAAGCGCGAGCTGCTCGCCGATGCACGGTCTGGCGATACGCCGCTGGCCCGCCGCATTCTGGTGTGCTCGCCGCATCCGGGCGAGGGCAAGACCTATTGCGCCATCAACCTCGCAATCGCGCTTGCCGCCGAACGCGATCTGGAAGTGCTGCTGGTCGATGCCGACGTGGTCAAGCCGGACGTGACCCGGCATCTCGGGATTGAGGCCGGGCAGCGCGGGCTGATGGATGCGCTCGCCGATCCGTCGGTGGCGCCGGAAAGCCTCGTCATTCGCACCGACATTCCGGGCCTGTTCGTGCTGCCCGCCGGAACCGCCAACACGCTGGATGCCGAATATCTCGCCAGCGCGCATACCGGCGAAGTGCTCGACCGGCTGACCGAGGGCGCGCCGAACCGGATTCTCATCTTCGACACGCCGCCCGCGCTGGCGGCCTCGCCTGCGGCGGAACTTGCCGGGCACGTCGGCCAGGCGCTGCTGGTGGTGCGCGCCGATGAAACCGGCCGGGCGGCGCTGGAAGACGCGCAGCAGCTGCTTTCGGCCTGCGGGGATATCAAACTGCTCCTGAATGCGACGCGCTACAGCCCTTCGGGGCGGCGCTTCGGCAGCTATGGGGCCCGAGGGAAATGAGTATGCGTGCAACCCTTCTTGCATTGCCGCTGGTGTGCGCCAGTCTGCTGACCGCCGCTCCAGCCCATGCTCAGGCCCAAGGTCAGGGACAGGAACAGGGTCTCGGCGGGGAGCAGCGATCCAATCGCTTGATCCAGCCCTATATCGAAGTCGGACAGGTGATCTCGGCCCAGCTTTCGCCGGGCGACGAGGTGCTGACCTTCACGCAGGTCGCCGTCGGGGTCGATCTCAACGTGCAGGGCCGCAATTCCGGTGCCGCGGTTTCGCTGCGGTATGAACGCAATATCGGCTACGGCGATGACAGTATCGATACCGACACCATCAGCGGCGTGGCACGCGGATCGCTGGCGTTGATCCCCAATGCTCTGACCTTCGAGGCGGGCGGGCTGGCTGCACGCACCCGGCTTGATGCGGGCGGCGGCACCACCGCCAACCCGCTCGTGCGCGAGGACGCCGAAAGCCGCTTTTACAGCCTTTATGCCGGCCCCACTCTGGCGACCCGCGTTGGCGCTGTTAACCTGACCGGCGTCGGACGGGTGGGCTATAACCGGTTCGAAAACGATGCGCTGCTGGTGGACGCGCAAGGCGCTCCGGTCGATGTGTTCGATGACAGCACGACCTATCTGGGCCAGATCAGCGCTGCGACCGGCGCTGGCGATCTGCTGCCCGTAGGTCTCGCGGTAACGGCGGGCGGCTTCCAGGAGGATATCGGCAACCTCGACCAGCGCGTTCGCGACCTTTACGTGCGCGGCGACGTGACCATGCCGCTCGGCCCCAGCCTCGCGCTGGTGGGCGGCCTGGGTTACGAGAATGTCGAGATTTCCAGCCGCGATGCGTTGCGCGATACCGATGGCAATCCGGTGATCGGCGACGGCGGCCGGTTCGTGACCGATTCTGCCGCGCCGCGCATCATTGCCTTCGATGTCGACGGGTTGCTGTGGGATGTCGGCGTGCTGTGGCGACCGAGTTCGCGCACCTCGCTTGAGGCGCGGGTGGGTGAGCGTTACGATTCCACCACCTATTACGGCACCTTCACCTATGTTCCGAGCCAGCGCAGCGCCTTTGCTGTCAATGTCTATGACGGGGTGACCGGCTTTGGCGGCTTGCTCAACAATTCGCTGGCCGGACTGGACAGCGATTTCGAGGCGATCCGCAATCCGGTGACCGGCGATTTCGGCGGGCTGGTGAACGGCACTGAAGGCCAATCGATCATCGGCGGGCTCGGCTCGGTGCGTTCGTCGGCGTTCCGCGGGCGCGGCGTGCGGGCTTCCTATCAGCGCCGAATGGGCCGCACGACCGCGGCGCTGGGCGCTGGCTATGACCGGCGCACCTTCATTTCCGCACCCGGCACTGTGCTCGCCGCGCTCGATGGCCTGACCGACGAAAGCTATTACGTGATCGGTGGCCTCACCCGCCAGGTGGGGCGCAGCGCCAATCTCACCACCAATGCCTATGTCAACTGGTTCGACGCGGCCGGAAACGGCGGCGATGTCACCGCGATGGGCGCATCGGCAGCCTATAACCAGTCGATCACCCGCCGTCTGACCGGCCGGGCGGCGCTCGCGATCGACTATTTCGACAGCGAATTCAGCGCCGAAGACTTTGCCTTCGCCACCGCACTGGTTGGCCTGCGTTACGATTTCTGACGGGGAGCGACCGCTCATGTACGAACAATATTATGGTTTCACCGCTCGGCCATTCCAGCTGACGCCCGATCCGCAGTTCTATTTCGAGAGTGTCAGCCATAAGAAGGCGATGAGCTATCTCGGCTATGGTCTGGCGCAAGGTGAAGGCTTCATCGTCATCACCGGCGAGGTGGGGGCGGGCAAGTCTACACTGGTGGCGCACCTGATGGAGCGGGTCGATCCGGCGGCGCTGACAGTGGCGCAGGTCGTGACCAGCGCGCTGGATGGCGAGGAACTGGTGCACGTCGTCGCGCAGGCGTTCGGGCTGGCGGTCGAAGGGCACGACAAGGCTGGGGCACTGGGCGCCATCGAACGCCACCTGCAGGACGAGGCCCGCGCCGGGCGGCGTTGCCTGTTGGTGGTGGATGAATGCCAGAACCTCGATCTCGCCGCGCTCGAAGAACTGCGGATGCTTTCCAACTTCCAGCTCGGATCTCACCCGCTGCTCCAAAGCCTGCTGCTGGGCCAACCCGAATTCCGGCGTCTGCTGGCGCATCATCCGGGGCTGGAGCAACTGCGCCAGCGGATTATCGCCTCGCACCACCTCGAAGCGCTCGATGAAGACGAAGTATCCGATTACGTGCGCCACCGGCTTGGCCATGTTGGGTGGGACGGGCATCCGGGCGTGACTGAAGAGTTGCTTGAAGCGCTCTATCGCCACACCGATGGGATCCCGCGCCGGGTCAACCAGGTGATGAACCGCCTGCTGCTGCTGGGCGCGATCGAGGAACGCAGTGATTTGACGCTGGCGATGCTCGATGAGGTTGTGGCCGAGATGGCAACCGATCAGACCCGCGGCGCGCAAGGCCACGGCGATCTGCGGACGGCACCGGTCAGCGCGCTGCAGAATGCCGCACCAGCAATCACCGATAAGCCCGCAAGCACCTCCGACAGCCTGCCAGCGGTCGAGGTCGCCGCGCTGCTGGCGGATCGCGATGCCCGCACCGCAGAACTTGAAGCCGCCATCAGCGAATTGCAGGCCGCAGGCATTGGTCCGCGCGAGCAGGGCGGAGAGGCGCTCTCGCCCGAGGAAACCCTTATCGCCGAAGCGCGTTTTGCCGCGGAACTGGAGCGCATCGAATTGCGGCTGGAAGAGCAGGAGCAATCCTTCCGCCACGTGCTCGCCATGTTGATCGAGTGGCTCGAGGACGACCCTTCGCGCGAGGCTGCGTGACAGTGAACGCGCCGCTTCATCCCCTGCCCGAGCCTGCCGCCCCGTTCCCTGCCGCCCCGTCAATCGTCAACGGTCTTTCGGTCGATGTCGAGGACTGGTTTCAGGTGGGCGCGTTCGAGAACGTCATCGCCCGCAGCGATTGGGACGCGATCGGCACGCGGGTTGAGGACAACGTCGCACGCATCATCGACCTGTTCGCCGAGGCCGATGTGAAGGCGACCTTCTTCACGCTGGGTTGGGTGGCGAAACGCCATCCCGCTATGATCCGCCGGATTGCGGAGGCAGGCCACGAAATCGCCAGCCACGGTTATGACCACGCGCGAGTGTTCACCTTCTCGCGCCGCGAATTTGCCGAGGATATCCGCAAGGCGCGCGACATCCTTCAGGATTGTTCGGGCGTAGCGGTGACGGGCTACCGCGCGCCGAGCTTTTCGATTGACCATCGCACGCCTTGGGCCTTCGCCGAACTGGCCGAGCAGGGCTATGCCTATTCCTCCAGCGTCGCCCCGGTGGCGCATGATCACTATGGCTGGCCCGAGGCCCCGCGCTTTGCCTTCCGCCCACTGGCGTGGTCGCCGCTGGTCGAGCTTCCGGTGACCACTGCCATGCTCGCCGGGCGGCGGGTGGCGGCAGGCGGCGGGGGCTTCTTCCGGGTGCTGCCCTATGGCTTTTCGCGTTGGGCGATCCGGCAGGTGAACCGCGACGAGGGACGTCCGGCGGTGTTCTATTTTCATCCATGGGAAATCGATCCCGACCAGCCGCGCGTCGCGCACGCGCCGCTGCGCTCGCGCATTCGGCATTACGCCGGCCTAGCCAGGATGGCCGACAAGCTGCGCGGGTTGGTGCACGAATTCCGCTGGGGCCGGATGGACATGATCGCCCACCGCGAGGCTGCGCGGGCGGGCGAGTTGCCGGTGCCTGCCGACAGCAGCGCAGAAGAGTTTGCGGCATGAATGCGCCGGTGAAAGCTGGACAGCAGGTGCGCGCTCTCGATTGGCGCGATGCGGACGAGTTGCGCCGGATCGAGGGTTTCGTCGCCGAACACGCAGCAAGCCTGTTCCACCGCCCGGCATGGTTGCAAGGGGTGGAGGTGGGCACGGGCCAGCGCGCCGCCGGGCTTGTCTGCGAACGGCTCGGCGTGGTCACCGGCTGGTTGCCGCTGACCGAGGTGCGATCCGCCTTGTTCGGCAAGGCGTTGGTGTCCAGCGGCTTCGGAGTCGGCGGCGGGATGATCGCGGATAATCCGGATGCGGCGCGAGTATTGGCAAGGGCAGCGGAAGATCACGCCATGCGCGGCGGTTTTGCCGGCATCGAACTGCGCGGCGGGCCGGTGCCCGAGGCATGGGAAGCGTGGAACGACAGGCATTGCGGCTTCCTCCGCCCGCTCGCCCACAGCGACGAGGCCGAGCTCAACGCGATCCCGCGCAAGGCCCGCGCCGAGGTGCGCAAGGGGTTGGCGCTGGGGCATCGCGTGACCATCGGGCGAGGGGCGGATGATCTGGCTGCGCATTACGCCTGCTACAGCGCTAGCGTGCGCAATCTCGGCACGCCGGTGTTTCCGCGCAGGCTGTTCCGGGCGATGCTGGAGGCTTTTCCGGACAGCAGCGACATCCTGACCGTGTGGGACGCCGATACCCCACTGGCGAGCGTGCTCAGCTTCTATCACGAAGGCGCGGTGATGCCGTTCTGGGGCGGCGGCACCTTTGCCGCCCGCGCGGCGCGCGCCAATGAGCGCATGTATTACGAGCTGATGCTCCATGCGCGGGCGAGGGGCATGACCTGCTTCGATTTCGGGCGCTCCAAGACGGGCAGCGGGCCGTATGCCTTCAAAAAGAACTGGGGCTTTGCGCCCCAACCGCTGACCTATGGCGCATGGACCGCGCCGGGGGCGCGGGCGCGCAACATCGACCCCACCGACGCCGGCTACAGCCGCAAGATCGCGCTATGGAAGAAGCTGCCGCTGCCCATCGCCAACATTCTGGGGCCGTGGATCGCGCGCGGGCTCGCGTAGATGGGCGAGATCCTGTTCCTTGCCCACCGCGTGCCATTTCCGCCCGATCGCGGCGACCGGATCCGTTCGCATCACTTGCTCAAGGCGCTGGCGCGGCTCGCCCCGGTGCATGTCGGGTGCTTCGCCGAAGGTGAGCGCAATGGGGAGGCTGCGCTGTCTGAGGTGGCGACTTCGCAGTGCATAGTCCCACGCGGGAAGCCGTTGGCGCTTGCCGGTGTCGAAGCGATTCTGGCGGGCAAGCCAGTCAGCCTGACCGGGTTCCATTCGCACACGCTTGCCGCGTGGGTGCGGCAGACAATCGCCGCGCGCGACATTGGCGCTATTGTCGTATTCTCCGGCCAGATGGGGCAATATGTCCCGGCGGACTTCAAGGGCCGGGTGGTGATTGACCTGTGCGATGTCGATAGCGCCAAGTTCGCCAGCTACGCCGCAGCGGGCGAGCGCGTGTGGCTCAACGCCCGCGAGGCGCGGTTGCTGGCGGCGGAGGAAGAACGGCTCGGCCACCGCGCCGATGCGACGCTGCTGATCTCCGAGGCCGAGGCCGCGCTGTATCGCAGCCGGCTCGCAGTGCCCGATGGCGCCAATGTGCAGGTGATCGGCAACGGGATCGATGCGGATGCGTTCGATCCGGCGAAGGTGGGCAGCCATACGCTGCTCGCCGGATTGTCAGGGCCGCATTTCGTTTTCACAGGCCAGATGGATTACCGCCCCAACGAACAGGCCGCGCTGTGGGTGATCGAGGCGCTGATGCCGAAACTGCGCGCACGCTACCCCGACGCGCTGTTTCACGTTGTTGGTCGCAATCCGACCGCCCGGCTGATGGCGCAGCATGGCTTGCCGGGTGTGCAGGTGTGGGGCGAGGTGCCCGATGTGCGCCCGTTCCTTGCCGCTGCCGACGTGGTGCTTGCGCCGCTCCTGATCGCACGCGGGGTGCAAAACAAGGTGCTGGAGGCGATGGCGATGGCGCGCCCGGTGGTGCTTACCGCCGAAGCAGCCACCGGAATCGCGGCCGAGGACGGTAAGCACTGGCAGGTATGCGAAGCCGATCCGGCCGTCATGTGCGCGCGGCTTGTGCCCCTCCTTTCTGACCCGGATGCACGCTCGCGCATGGGCGCGGCAGCGCGCCGGTTCGTGATCGAGCAGCATGGATGGGCGGCGATGCTGGCACCGCTGGCGGCACTACTGGGCATGGATGGCAAGGATGTGCGCGATGCCGCCTGATCGCGCCGCACTGGCCGTGCCGGAAACCACGCTGTTCGCCCGCGTCCCGACGCCGTGGCGCACGCCATTGGCCGCACTCGCCGCCGTCTGGTTCGCGCTGCTGCTGGTGACCGCGCGCGAATGGGGCGAGATGCTGCACCAATGGTGGAACATCGACACTTATAATCACTTGCTGCTGGTCCCGTTCATCATCGGCTGGCTGGCGGTGTTGAAAGGTGGTGAACTGGCGTCGATCACGCCAAAAGTATTTCTTCCCGGTCTTGCGCTGGTCGCCGCAGCGCTCGGACTGTGGTGGTTTGGCGGTGCCAGCGGGATTAACCTTCTCGCCCATGCCGGAGCCGTCGGCGCGCTTCAGGCGGCGCTTGTCACCGTGCTTGGCCTGCGCGCCGCGCTGCTGCTGGCCCTACCGCTGGCGATGGGCGTATTCCTTGTGCCGTTCGGCGACGAGATTATTCCGCCGCTGCAATTCATCACCGCCGACATCGCCATTGCGCTGACAGGGTGGAGCGGCGTTCCTGCCCGCATCGATGGCATCTACATCGATACGCCTGCGGGCCTCTTCATCGTCGCCGAAGCCTGTTCGGGTGTGAAGTTCCTGATTGCCATGCTGACGCTCGGCGTGCTGGTGTGCTTCACCCGGTTCGAAAGCTGGTCGCGCCGCGCGGGTTTTCTCGCCGCTTGCATCATCGTTCCGATCCTCGCCAACGGGGTGCGGGCATGGGCGACAATCTATGTCGCGCAGCATATCGGAGCGGAAGCGGCGACAGGGTTCGATCACATTGTCTATGGCTGGATCTTCTTCGCCATCGTCGTCGTCGTGCTGCTGGGGATGACATGGCGGTATTTCGAGCGTGAGCCGGACGAGAATGGCTGGCGCTCGGCAACGCTGGCGCGGTGGCACTGGCTCGACCGCGCCGAATCCCGCCGGTTTGCGCCGACCAGCGCTGCACTCGCGATTGCCGGTATGGCTGCGATTGCCGCACTCGGCGCCATGCTCTAGGCGCTCGCCGGTATGTGCGGGATTGCCGGGATCTTTCATGCGGAGACGCCCAAGCCGGTCGATCCCGCGCGGGTTGAGCGGATGTGCGATGCATTGGTGCATCGCGGGCCGGATGGGGCGGGGGTGTGGACCGACCACGGCGTCGGGCTCGGTCATCGCCGATTGTCGATCATCGATCTTGCCGGATCGCCGCAGCCGATGCATTCCGCAGATGCGCGTGCGGTGATTGTCTTCAATGGGGAAATCTACAATTTCCGTGAGCTTCGCCGCGAGCTGGAGCAGGCGGGCTTCACCTTCCGCACGGCCGGCGATACGGAGGTGATCCTTGCCGCGTGGCAGCGCTGGGGACCGGATTGCCTCAGCCGGCTTGACGGTATGTTCGCTTTCGCGCTGTTCGACCGCGAGAAACGCCAGCTGTTCCTGGCGCGCGACCGGTTCGGGGTGAAACCGCTGTTCATGACGTACCTGTCGGATGGCAGCATCGCCTTCGCCTCTGAACTCAAGGGCCTGCTTGCGCACCCGCTGTTACGCCGCCGGGTCAATCCGCAGGCGTTGGAGTCCTACATGACGTGGGGCTATGTGCCCGACGCGCATTCGATCCTCGCAGGGGTGGAAAAGCTGCCTGCCGGGCATTTCTGGCTGCTGCAGCAAGGCCGCGCGCCGGGACGTCCGCAGCGCTGGTGGGACATCGATTTCACCAGCCGTGAGCGCGGGAGCGAGGCCGATCTGTCGGCGCAACTGGTGCACCTGATGCGCGAAGGCGTCCGCTCGCGCATGGTCGCCGATGTGCCGCTCGGCGCGTTCCTTTCCGGCGGGGTGGATTCTTCGGGCGTGGTTGCGCTGATGAGCGAGGCGTCGAGCCAGCCGGTGCAGACCTGCTCGATCGGGTTCGACGTCGCCGCCTATGACGAGACCAGCTATGCCCGTCAGGTCGCTGCCAAGTTCGGCGCGGATCATCAGGAACGGATCGTCGCCACCGATGATTTTTCCGCCATCGACCAGCTTGCTGCGATGTTCGACGAGCCGTTCGCCGATGCCTCGGCATTGCCCACGTGGCGGGTGTGCCAATTGGCCCGCGAGCGGGTGACCGTGGCGCTGTCGGGTGATGGCGCGGACGAGGCGTTCGCGGGCTACCGGCGGCAGGTGTTCCACCACCACGAGGAACGCGCGCGCGCCGTGCTGCCCGCTGGCTTGCGCGGGTCGCTGTTCGGCACGCTCGGACGCGCATGGCCCCAGGCCGATTTGGCGCCGCGTCCGCTGCGTGCCAAGGCGACGTTGCTGGCGCTCTCGGAAAGCGGGGAGGAAGGCTACGCACGTGGACTTTCGGTCACCACGCCGGAAACGCGGGCGGGGCTCTATTCCGACGCCTTTACCTCCAGCCTCGCAGGGTTTCGCGGTGAGGACGAGTTGATCGCGCTTATGCGGCGCGCACCGGGCCGATCCGGCCTCGACCGTGCGCAATATGCCGATCTCACCTTCTGGATGCCCGGCGACATTCTTACCAAGGTCGACCGTACCAGCATGGCGGTGAGCCTCGAGGCGCGGGAACCGCTGCTCGATCACCGTCTGGTGGAGTTTGCCGCACGCCTGCCCGAAGGGATGCGCGTTAAGGGCGGCACGGGCAAGTATCTGCTCAAGAAGTCGCTCGAACGCTATTTACCGCAGGATATTCTCTACCGGCCCAAGCAGGGCTTCGTCACCCCGATTGCCGAATGGCTACGCGGGCCGCTTGCGGGCGCGGCGCGGGGGATTGCCAGCGGCGGGCTGGCCCAGACCGGCTTCTTCGATCCCAAGGCCATCGCTGCGCTGGCAGAGGCGCACATCGCGGGCCGGACCGACCATTCACGGACCCTTTGGCAATTGCTGATGCTGGAAAAGTCGCTCGAACGGCTTGGGGTGTCCTACTAACCTTCGGCGCCGTGGCCCAGCGCCATGTATTCATTGCTCTGCATTTCATTGAGCCGGCTAACCGTGCGCTCGAACTCGAACGCACCGTCGCCCGCCTGATACAGCTCCTCGGGCGCAGCGGCGGCGGTGACGAACAGCTTCACCCGATTTTCGTAAAGTGCATCCACCAGCTTGGTGAAGCGGATCGCCTCGTTGCGGTTTTCCGGCCCCATCTTCGGTACACCGACGATAATGACGGTGTGATAGGCCTGCGCGATGGCGAGGTAATCCGCCGCGCCGCGGTTTGCGCCGCACAGCTTCTTGAAGCTGAACACGCCCACGCCCTTGAGGCTCTTGGGCACATGCAGCGTGCGTCCGCCGCCCAGATCGAGCTCGCCGCTCGGCACGTGGGCCGCATCGTCCGGATCGAAGTCGGTGAGGCGGAAGAACGCCTCGCGCACCTGCGCGGTGGCCGCATCGCCGATGGGGGAGTGCCAGGTTGCCAGCCCGCCGATCCGGTCCAGCCGGTAATCGGTCGGGCCGTTGAGGCTCAGCACGTCCATCCGCGACTCGACCAGATCGATGAAGGGCAGGAACAGCGAGCGGTTAAGTCCGTCCTTGTAGAGGTCTTTGGGCGGGCGATTGCTGGTGGTGACGATCACCGTGCCGCTTTCCATCAGCGCGGCGAAGAATCGCCCCATGATTGCAGCATCGGCGGTGTTGTTCACCACCATCTCGTCGAACGCGAGGCACCGCAGCTTTTCACCCATCCGCAGCGCGACCGCTATCAAGGGGTCTTGCTGCTGAGCCCTGCGCTGTTCTGCGACCAGACGATCGACCTCGAGCATGAAGGCGTGGAAGTGAACGCGGCGCTTGGCCGGAATCGCGAGCGTCTCGACGAACAGGTCCATCAGCATCGACTTGCCGCGTCCGACGCCGCCCCAAAGGTAGACACCGCGCGGATCGCGCGTGGAGGCTGCCGTTCCGGTCAGGCGGGCGAACAGGCCCCGTTTGGGCGGCGGGGCTTCCAACTCGCGTTGCAGCAGGTCGAGCCGTTCGGCAGCTGCGCGCTGATCCGCATCGGCGCGCAATTCGCCGCTGGCGATCATTGCATCGTAACGGGCAAGCAATCCGGTCACAGCGATGCGTCAACCGCGCGAGCGCATCTTGCGCACGATGCCTGAGAAGCTGGCGATGATGTCCTCGCCGCCGTCATCGCGGGGTTGCACCGCGAAGCCGCGCAGGAACAGCATCCGCCCGGTCTCGCGCACGATCTCGCTCACCGCGTCGAGCGGCCGCGAGGGATCGCCCGCGCCCACGAACTGCGTCGACAATTCCACCGTTACCGAGGGCCCGGCTTCGCCACTGCCGTTGATGTGCATGGCCGCGAACAAGGCGATATCGATCAGCCCCAGCGTCACTGCGCCGTGAATATTATTGGTCAGATTGGTGTGGCGTCGTTCCGGAAACATTCGCAGGCGGCACAGGTGCGCTTCCTTGCGGACCCGCATTTCGCCCAGCACCGCCGTGTTGAAGCGGGTGGGATCGGTGAGATTCCAGCTGTACCAACCATCCTCGCCCCCTGCGACTTCGGGTGCGAGGGGCGCATGATCGAAGGCGGCCACGCTCACCACTGGGCTGCCTCGGCGAGACGTTCCGGTGCGAAAGCTACTTCGATCAGTCGGCGGTGTTCGGGCGAAGCCGCTTGCCCCTCTTCGCTTGCCTGTACGCTGGCGAGGAACTGTGAAGCATTTTCCGGGACCACGAAGTTGTAGCTCAAGGTGATGGAGTGGCTAAGGCTGCGGACGTGATGCCACCAGTGCGGAGGGATGATGAGCATGTCTCCCGGTTCGATGATTGCTTGAAAGATCGGGCGTCCGGCCAATTGCGGGAAGCGCTCGTAATCGGGAGATTCGGGATCGAATCCCTCGTTTTGCGGATCGTCGCTGTCATAGCCGGGCATCAGATTTATGCGTTTGCGCCCTTCGAACTGCGCAAGGCTGCCGATCGTCCCGTGAAGGTCGCAGTGCCACGGGGTGATTGTGCCCTTCCGGCTGAGGTAAAGCGTCCGGTACGAATTGTCCGTCACCTTCTCCAGTGCGGCATAGGCTGACTTCTCCATGCCTTCGAACAGGTCACGCGCGCCGCGTGGATACTGCCCGACATCGTTCCGCATACTGGCGTGTTTGGTAAGGCCTTCCCAAATGAAGCTCCACAGGCTTTCCGGGTCAGCGGGAGGGGTGGGCGTCGGCCGGTAATCGCTGTCGATCCAGAAACCCGAGAGCGAACTGACCGGTTGGTCGAGTTTGGCGATGAAATCCCCGAGCGAGGTCGCCCTGCCGCCGCACCAGTCGTAAAAGCCCATCTGCACGAACCCGAGGTCGGCACCATGCTCGCGCGCGAAGGATTCCATCGACCAGTTCGCAAGCGCGGGCCAACCTGCGGTCGCATCGGTGAAGATCACCGGATGATCGGGGCCGGCTGCGAAGTAGGATCGCACTTGCGCGTCGTCTTGTGCCGAGCCCCGTTCGATCGCAACGGCATCCGGCTGTGCCGCAGCGCAAGGCGTTGAGGCCGGCGGCATTACAGGCTGCGTTCGGCCATCATCTTCTTGGTTTCGGCAATCGCCTTGGCCGGATTGAGGCCCTTGGGACAGACGTTGGCGCAGTTCATGATGGTGTGGCAGCGATACAGCCGGAACGGGTCTTCCAGATCGTCGAGCCGCTCGCCTGTCATCTCGTCGCGGCTGTCAGCCAGCCAGCGATAGGCCTGCAGCAGGATCGCCGGGCCGAGGAACTTGTCGGAGTTCCACCAATAGCTCGGGCAGGCGGTCGAACAGCAGGCGCACAGGATGCATTCGTACAACCCGTCGAGCTGTTCGCGCTGCTCGGGCGATTGCAGCCGCTCCTTCCCGCTCGGCGTCGGGGTGACGGTCTGCAGCCACGGACGGATCGAGGCATATTGCGCATAGAAGTGCGTGAAATCGGGCACCAGATCCTTGATCACGTCCATATGCGGCAGCGGGGTGATGCGAATTTCGCCCTTCAGATCCTCGATCGCGGTGGTGCAGGCGAGGCCGTTCTTGCCGTTCATGTTCATCGAACACGATCCGCAAATGCCTTCGCGGCATGAACGGCGGAAGGTCAGCGTCGGGTCGATCTCGTTCTTGATCTTGAACAATGCATCCAGCACCATCGGGCCGCAATCGTCGAGATCGAGTTCGAACTTGTCGTAACGCGGGTTCTGGCCGCTGTCGGGATCGTAGCGATAGACCTTGAACGACTTGACCCGGCCGCCAGCAGACTTGTGCACCTTGCCGTCGTTGCGGATCTTGGAATTCTTGGGGAGAGTGAAGGTCGCCATTGAGTGATCCCGTTGTGATTTGCACCCTATCTAACGCCTGATCCCTGTGAGGCAAGCGGCGGGTGCGGCACAGGTGTTGCACGCTTTCGCACACAGGTTGAACACCGCGGCGCGAGCATGTTGGAGACACATGAGACACTGTCCAGGGATCGAAAAACCTCGTGGGCGATGACCGCGCGGCAGGCGCGGGTACGATAGCAGCAAAAAGGGCGGAACCAGCGGGACATGCCAGTGCTTTAGCTGGCATGGATGATGTAGGACAGCAGGCGCAGCAATGGCCGCGCAGCGCGGCGGTGTTCGGCGCTTCGGGAGGCATCGGGCGTGCGCTGTGCGAACGTCTGGCGGCGCATGGGACCAGGCTTATCCACGCCGGATCGCGCGGCGGCACGCAGCCGGCGGGCGCAGGCTATCGCCCGTTCGCCTTCGATCTCACCGACGAAACTAGCATCGCGGCCGCAGCCGAAACGATGCGCGACGACCCGCCCGAATGGGTGATCGTGGCGACCGGCGCGCTGACGCTGCCCGGAGGCACAGGCCCGGAACGCACCTATAAGCGGCTCGATGCAGCCGCCATGGCCGAGGTGCTGGCACTGAACACCATCGGCCCCGCGCTGATCGCGAAGCACATGCTACCGCTGATGCCGCGCGGCCAGCGCTTCGTGTTTGCGGCGCTGAGCGCGCGGGTGGGTTCGATTTCAGACAACCGATTAGGCGGATGGCATTCCTACCGCGCCTCGAAGGCCGCGCTCAACATGCTGTTGCGCAACTTCGCGCTGGAGATGGCACGCACCCACCCCGACGGCGTGATCGCAGGGCTGCACCCCGGCACGGTCGATTCCGCGCTGTCACAGCCGTTCCAGTCCAACCTGCCCGACGGCCAATTGACCGCGCCGGCGGAGGCCGCCGAAAATCTCGTCGGAGTGCTGACCCGGCTCGGGCCGGAGCATTCGGGCCGGGTGTTCGATTTCCGCGGAGACGAAGTCTCGGCCTGACAGGTTCTCAGCGGGCGAGCAGTCCGTGGCGTGCGAGGCCCTCTGCCACCAGCGTTTCGATCAGCTGCTCCTGCGTCCAGCCCGCCAGCACCGCTGCGCGGCCGAACACCTTTTGCGACCACAGGTTGCAGTTGAGGTTCAGTTCGAGAAACTGCACATCGCCCGTTTCCTCGTTCACGCGGAATTCGAAGCGGCCATAATCGAACGGGCGGTATTCCTCCCACGCCTTGTGCGTCAGTTCGGTGATACGGGCAACGATCGCCGGATCAGTGAAGGGGTCGAGCGAGTACTTCTGGCTGCGGTCGACCAGATCGCGCTTTTCGTAATAGGTGCGCAGATGCGCCGGATCGGCCTGCCGGAAAATCATCATTGGCAGGATTTGCGGTTCGCCATTGATGGTGATGACCGGCACTTCGACATCGCTGCCTTCGATGAAGGGCTCGACAATAGCGTCATGACGGTCGGCGTGGGTGCGCTGCACGGCCGCCTTCACACCGGCCCAGTCATGGGCGTCCTCGACCCCCCAGCTGGCCGAAGAGGCGTTGGGCTTGATGACATAACGGGTCGCCTGCGGGCACTTGTCGGCGGTGATCGGCGCGCCCTGACGGTAGATCGCCCAGGGCGCGGTCGGCACGCCCGCATCGCGGACCGCACGCTTGGCAAGGTGCTTGTCGTCCGACAGCCCGCGCAGGATCGGACTGGCGCCGAGATAGGGAATGCGCGCGCGTTCGCACAATAGCGGCAGCAGCATTTCCGAATTGAAGAACCCGGCGCGGTTCAGCAGCGGAAACACGAAATCGACCTTGGGCGGATCGAACAGCACTTCGTGCGTCTGCGCGACCATCAGGTTCAGGCCCAGCCCCTCCAGCGTCTGGCGCATCTCGCGGTGGTAGAGCGCATGGTTGCCGTCTTCGGGGTGCAGTTCACCCTCCCACAGCGCGTTCTTGGCGATGAACAGGATGGTCAGCCGCTCCTTGGCGTCCTCGGGGATGCGGAGCGGTTCGGGGAATGGGGTCATGGATCAGTGCGCCTCTTGCGGGAAGTGGCGCGGTTTAGTCCTGCAGGCGGGCGTGCGCCAGATGCATTTTGCGGTTTTATTGATGGCCCGCATTCTTTAGAGCCGCGCGGGTTCCCAGCAGTTTGCACGCGAAAGGCTGCCATCTTGCCCCCTCTCAATCGCCCGCTCGCCGGGCTCGACGCTTCCGAGGATGCGCTGGCGCTGATCGCGGCGCTGGCCGATGGGGGCGATGCGCGGATCGCGCTGGACCCGGCGACAGGCCTCAACCGCTATCTCTCCGCGCCCCATCCGCGCGATGTGCTGGCCTATTCCTCCTCGACCGTGAGCGACATTTCCGCCGATGCCTTCGCGCATCTGCTGGAGAATGCGAGTGCGCGCGCGGCGCTTCCCTATGGCGCAAGGCTGGAAGCGCTGCGGGGTCGAATCAGAACTGCCTATGGCATAGGCGCGGAGGCGGAGATCGTGTTCGCTCCGTCCGGCACCGATCTCGAATATGTCGCGCTGGCGCTGGCATTGGGACGCGGGGCGGCGGGCATTCACAATGTGCTGCTAGGCGCGGACGAGATCGGTTCGGGCTGCATCCATTCCGCGCATGGACGCTTCTTCGCTGACGAAACCGCGCTGACCGGCGACGTCGGGCCGGGCGAGGACGTGGACGGCGTGGGCGCGATCACGCTGGTCGACGTTCCGGTGCGCTGCCCGGACGGTGCGGCGCGCAGCAGCGCGGAAATCGCCGCCGGCATGGGGCTTGAAATCGCAACGGCGCGCGCGGCCGGTCGGCATAGCGTCGTCCACTGCGTCCACGGCTCCAAGACCGGCCTTGTGCTGCCTGCGCTATCCGATCTCGACGGGTTGATGGCGGAGTTCGGCGACGACGCGACCTTCGTGGTCGACGCCTGTCAGGCGCGCATCACCAGCGCGGCGATCGCCGATTACCTCGCGCGCGGGGTGATCGTGCTGATGACCGGTTCGAAATTTGTCGGCGCGCCGCCGTTCAATGGCTGGGCGCTGGTGCCTGCAAGCCTGTCCGCAGGGGCAGCGCCGCTGCCGCAGGGTTTTGCCCGCATCTTCCGCCGCGCGGAATGGCCTGCAGGGTGGCCGGGTTCCGATGTGCTGGAGGACAGCGCCAATACCGCGCTCGCGCTCAGGCTGGAAGCGGCCTTGTTCGAGATCGAGCGGTTTCAGGCTATCCCAATGGCGCGGGTCGATGCAATGATCGCCGCCTTCGAAGCGGCGCTGCGAACACATCTGATGGTGCCGCTGGGCCTGTCGCGGGTGACGCCGGGGAGCGAAGACGACGGCGACAGCCCGATCGAAATGCGCACGCTGGCGACGCTCGATCTGTCCGCCTTGCCGGGGCTCGAAAGCTTCGATGCTGCCCAGTCCGCGCACAAGGTGCTGGCGCTGGATGGCATCAGGCTCGGTCAGCCGGTCAAGTGCGTGCGCGTGAACGGGGGCTGGGGCGGCACGATGCGGGTCGGGCTGTCTATGCCGCAGCTGACCCGCTGGAACGGGCTGGCGGGGGATGCGCTTGCAGGCGAACTGGCGCAGGACATGGTGCGGATTGCTGCGGCCCTTGCCGGAGTGGCCAAGCGAACCGGAGCCTGATCGGCCTTCCCGGACGCGCAATTTGGGCTAGTATAGTCCGGCGGGCGCGGATGGAGGGAAGGGCACATGAGCCTTAAAAGCTGGTACGAAGCGAACGTGATGCCGCGCCTGATCACCTGCGCCTGTTCGCAAGGGCAGGTGATGAAACGCCGCAGCGCAGTGGTGCCGCTGGCACGCTGCGATGTGTTCGAGTTGGGCTGCGGCGGCGGGATCAATCACGAGTTCTACGACCCGGCAGCGATCACCTCCTATTCCGGGATCGATCCGCATGAAGGCCTGCTGGACAGCGCCCGTGCAGCGGCGCGGGACAAGGGCTGGACAGCCGACCTGCGGCAGGCGCGGGGCGAGGCGATTCCCTTTGCCGATGCCAGTTTCGATTGTGCGGTGTGTACCTTCACCTTGTGCTCGGTCGACGATCCGGCGCAGGTGATGGCCGAGATGCGCCGCATTCTGCGCCCCGGCGGGCAGTTGCTGTTCCTCGAACATGGCCGCGCGCCCGATCGCGACGTGGAGCGCTGGCAGGAACGGATCGAGCCGGTGTGGAAACCGCTCGCCGGGGGCTGCCATCTCACCCGTCCAATCGGCAGCGCACTGATTGGTGCGGGCTTCGCAGTCGATCAACTGGGCGAGGGCTATACCCCCAAAGCGCCGCGTTTCGCCGGGTGGATGGAGTGGGGTGTCGCCCGCAAGCTGCAATAAAAAGGGCGGGAGAGGTTGCCCGCTCCCGCCCTTGTTCTTTCGGAATGACCCGCAGCTTATTTGCCGCCCGGTCTATTCGCCAAACGTGCGCTGCCACCAGCCGCGGCGCGGCTTGGCGTCGGCGGCGGGTTCGGATTCGGTTTCCGCCGGAGTATCGGCGGCCTTGGCCCTGCTCCGGCGCTTCGGCTTGGGCGTTTCCTCGGCCATGGCTTCGGCGGTTTCGGGTGCGCCGTCCGGTCCGGCGACCACAGCCATGTCCTCCTTGACCTGTTCGGACAGGGCTTCGGCTGCAGTCGAATCGTCAGCGGGAGCCTCGGCGACCTTGGGCTTGCGCGGTGCGCGCTTGCGCTTCGGCTTCTCGGCCGGCGCTTCCTCGGCGGCAGGGGTTTCCGACGCCGCCGCATCTGCTGCGAGTTCGGGCGCGAGTTCCGTAGCCACTTCGGCTACCGGCTCGGCTTCCTTCTTCTTGCGCGGCGTACGGGTGCGCTTGGGCTTTTCGGCGGGTGCTTCCGCCGCCGCTTCGACCGCTGCGGGTTCGGTAGCGATCTCGGGCCCGGCAGCGGGCGCGGCCTTATCGGCATCGCCGCTGTCGTGGCCGCCTTCATTGCCATTATCGCGAGCCTCGCCTTCGGCACCATCCCCATTATCGTCACGACGCTTGCGCCCACGACCGCCGCGCCGACGGCGCTTCTTGGGACGGTCTTCGCCATCGGCTGTTTCGCCGTTGTCGGAGCCGTTCGCCTCAGCGCGATCTTCGGCGTCGTCTTCGCCGCTGTTGTCGCCATTATTGTCGGTGTCGTCGCCGCCTTCGCCATTGGCATCGTCGTCGTCGCGATCCTGCCGGATGCGATTGCGCCCGCCACGGCGACGCCGGCGCTTTTTCTTGCGGCCGCCATCATCATCGCTGTCGCTGCGTTCGCGGCGGGGTGCCTGCGTGCGCTCTTCGTCTTCGGCGACGTCGTCTTCCTCCTCGGGAAGATCCTCGTCCTCGTCCTCGTCTTCGTCGATGATCGGATCGAAGCGCGGTGCCTGCGCCGGACGCGGACCGGCGCTGGAGACGCTCATCTTTGCGCCTTCCTCCTCGCCTTCGGGCACGACTTCGACGGTGACGCCGTAACGCTGTTCGATCTCGACCAGATCGGCGCGCTTTTCATTGAGGAGATAGATCGCCGCTTCGGTGCTGGCTGCCAGCCGGATCACGGTTCCGCGACCCTTGGCCGCTTCGTCCTCGATCAACCGTAGTGCCGAAAGACCTGCCGAAGATGCGGTGCGCACGAGGCCCGTACCGTCGCAATGCGGGCAAGAGCGGGTGGTGGCTTCCAGCACCCCGGTACGCAGCCGCTGTCGGCTCATTTCCATCAGCCCGAAGCTGGAGATGCGACCGACCTGGATGCGCGCGCGATCATTCTTGAGCGCGTCCTTCATCGCCTTTTCGACTTTGCGGACGTTGCCCGAATACTCCATGTCGATGAAGTCGATCACGACCAGACCGGCCATGTCGCGCAGGCGCAGCTGGCGGGCGATTTCCCGCGCCGCTTCAAGGTTTGTGTGCAGCGCAGTCTGTTCGATCCCGTGTTCCTTGGTGGAACGCCCGGAGTTGATGTCGATCGACACCAGCGCCTCGGTAGGATTGATGATCAGATAGCCGCCGGATTTCAGCTGCACCATCGGATCGTACATTGCGCGCAGCTGATCTTCGGCGCCATAGCGCTGGAACAGCGGAACGGGATCGGAATAGGCTTTCACCCGGCGCGCATGGCTGGGCATCAGCATTTTCATGAAGGCCTTGGCCGACTTGTAGCCGTCCTCGCCCTCGACCACGACTTCTTCGATTTCCTTGTTGTAGATGTCACGGATCGCGCGCTTGATGAGGTCGCTGTCCGAGTGAATCAATGCCGGTGCAACCGAGGCCAGCGTGTTCTCGCGGATCTCGTCCCACACGCGGGCGAGGTAATCGAAGTCGCGCTTGATCTCGGGCTTGGTGCGGCTCATCCCGGCGGTGCGCACGATCAGGCCCATGGAGCGCGGCAGCTTGAGATCGGACACCATGTCCTTCAAGCGCTTGCGATCGCTGGTCGAGCTGATCTTGCGGCTGATGCCACCGCCGCTAGAGGAGTTGGGCATCAGCACGGTGTAGCGCCCGGCGAGGCTGAGATAGGTGGTCAGCGCCGCGCCCTTGTTGCCGCGTTCTTCCTTGACGACCTGCACCAGCAGCACCTGACGACGCTGGATGACGTCCTGGATCTTGTAACGGCGGCGCAGTTCCTGGCGGCGGGCGCGAACCTCGTCGACCTGCTTGGCGCGGCTGCGGTTGCTGTTGCCGCCGTTGTTGCCTTTATCGCCGCCCTTGTCGCCGCGATTGCCCTGACGGCGACGTCCGCGCCGACCGCGACCGCGATCCCGATCGTTCGTCTCGCCGTTGTCGCCTTCGCCGTTTTCGTCGCTGTCGCCGTTGTCGTCTTCGCCGTTATCGTCGTCCGAACTGCCGTCTTCGATGGTCGAGACGTCGTCCTTGTCCGAGGTATCGACTTCCTCGACGCCGTTTTCGGCAAAGTCTTCGGCCAGCGCTTCGCCGCTGTCGTCCTCGGCGTCGTATTCGTCGCCGGGCGAAATGCCTTCGTCCTCGTCCTCGTCGCGCAGCCGGGCCTCTTCCTCGGCGGCCTCGGCCTCTTCGGCCAGCAGCGCGTCACGGTCTGCCTTGGGGATCTGGTAGTAATCGGGATGAATTTCGCTGAAGGCGAGGAACCCGTGGCGATTGCCGCCAAAATCGACGAATGCCGCCTGCAGCGAAGGTTCGACCCGGGTTACCTTGGCA
Organism: Erythrobacter sp. NFXS35; assembly: GCF_040148725.1. Classification (NCBI taxonomy): domain Bacteria; kingdom Pseudomonadati; phylum Pseudomonadota; class Alphaproteobacteria; order Sphingomonadales; family Erythrobacteraceae; genus Erythrobacter; species Erythrobacter sp. NFXS35. Next base: position 290,522 of record NZ_JAGDEB010000001.1, read on the forward strand.
AGGTAGATATTGCCTTTGATCTGCTTGTGTTCGGCAGATTCAAAATCGAATTCCTCAATCCTGTTGCCTGTAAGAACCGCCACCCGTGTTTCTTCCGGGTGGCGCGCATCGATAAGCATGCGCGTTGCCATTAATTAGTCTCCATGCGTCCGGCCTGACCCGCGAGCGGGATATGAGGGGACGCCAATTGTGGGATGATCCGGACAGCCCTGCGTGGCGACCGGAAGGGATAGTCACACCGTGCCCGAAAGGGGCGGAAGGCGCGAAGCTCGTGTCTGCAATGACAGGATCGCGGCGGATCGCCGCGCTTCGGCCCGCAAAAACACAGGCTGCCAAAGCGCGCGCTGTGCTGGTTTGCGGGGAAAAGCGTCTTGTCACTGCATCAACCTGTTCATGAGCCGGGCGCCACAACAAAAAGTGAACCCGGCATCAGAGGGGGGCCGTTCGGGTGCAGGGGCACCGGATTGCAACCACTCTGGCACCAACGCTAGCACTGTGGGGCAAGGCCCGCAACTCTATTGCTTTATCATGAGGCAAGAACGTAAGCCGGTTGCGACATGAGTGTACGTACCCTGTTGCTGATCGTGTTGCTGTCGCCTGCACTGCTGGTGGGCGGCGCGGTGGCTATGGGCCTGACGATCCCGATGCCGCATTGGGGGCGCGATTATGTGCAGCGCTTCATGCTGGAGGGCGAGACCGTGCCGCTCGATCTGCCGCAGATCGCCGGACCGGACGATTCCGCGCTGCCGCTGGTGGTGATCGATGCCGGGCATGGCGGACGTGATCCGGGTGCGATCGGCACGGACGCCGAGGGGCGTGAGGTGCATGAAAAGGACATAACGCTGGCGCTGGCGCTGGCGCTGCGCGAGGAATTGCTGCGTTCGGGCCGTGTGCGGATTGCCCTGACACGCGCTGACGACCGCATTCTGCCGCTGTCCTATCGGCCGGAAATCGCCCGCCTGCTCGACGCCGACCTGTTCGTGTCGATCCACGCCGATTCCGCCGGGACGCGCGAGGATGTCAGCGGGGCGAGCATTTACACCTTGTCCGCCGATGCGTCGAGCGAGGCCGCCGCCCGGTTTGCTGCCCGCGAAAACGATGCCGACCGGCTGAACGGTATTGCGATCGAGGGGCAAAGCGAGGTGGTGAGCGCCATTCTCGTCGAATTGTCGCAGCAGCGCACGCAGGAGGACGCGATAGAGTTTTCCCGTCTGGTGCTGCGCGAAGGCGGCGAACGGCTCGCCTTCCATCCCCAGCCGAGCCGTTCCGCCGCGCTCGCCGTGCTGCGCGCGCCCGACGTGCCTTCGGTTTTGTTCGAAAGCGGGTTCGTGACCAACAGGCTCGACCGGGCGCGCCTGACCACGCCCGAAGGGCAGGCGCAATATGCGGCCGTGCTGGCACAGGCAATCCGGATCTACTTCGCGCGCCGCAGCGATATCGGGGATCCGCAACAGGACGGCGAAACCGGCTAGCATTGTCGGCCACCTGCGTGCTACTTGCGCGGTTTCCATGACTGAGCAGACCCCGCTATCTTCTTCCGCATCGGAGACCCTGTCGACCGGTGCCTACGCCCGCTACCGCGTCAACCGCGATATCCGCGGGGCATTGGCGTGGTTCGGCGAAAAGTGGCGCGGCAGCATCCTGTTCAAGATCGCGGCGGGCCTCTGCGCACTGGGGCTGGTACTATGGATCGCCGTGTTCGTGTGGCTGGCGAGCGATCTGCCCGAGGCCGAGGCGCTGCTGGTCTACGAAACCCCGCTGCCGACGGTGGTGCGCGGGAATGATGGCGCTATCGTTCACACCTATGCGCGTGAGCGGCGGGTGCAACTGCAATATGCCGATTTTCCCGAACAGCTGATCGAGGCCTATCTGTCGGCCGAGGACAAGACGTTTTTCACCCATGGCGGCATCGACTTTTTCGGCACCGCGAACGCGGTGTTCGACTATGCCAGCAAGATGGGATCGGGCGAGCGCGCGGTGGGCGGATCTACGATCACCCAACAGGTCGCCAAGAACCTGCTGCTGGGCGATGAGTATTCGGTGACGCGCAAGGCGAAGGAAATGATCCTCGCCGGGCGGATCGAGCAGGTGCTGACCAAGCAGGAAATCCTCGAGCTTTATCTCAATGAAATCCCGCTTGGACGGCGTTCGTTCGGGGTGCAGGCGGCCGCACGCGCCTATTTCGACAAGGATGTCGCCGATCTCGACCTGCACGAGATGGCGTTTCTTGCGATTCTGCCCAAGGCGCCCGAACGCTATGGCCGCAAAGGTCAGGAGCAGGCCGCGCTCGCACGGCGCAATTTTGTCCTCGACCAGATGGAGAACAACGGCTTTATCACCGCCGCGCAGGAGGCCGCAGCCGCAGCCGAGCCGCTCGGGCTGATCACGCAGCGCAGCGAACGCAGCGTCGATGCGGGCTATTTTCTCGAAGAAGTCCGGCGCGAGCTGATCGACCGATTCGGCGAAACCGCCGAGGACGGGCAGAACAGCGTCTATGCAGGCGGGCTATGGGTGCGCACATCGCTTGATACGGACATCCAGCTGGCCGCCCGCGATGCCTTGCGCGAAGGGCTGCTGCGCTATCACGGCGGGCGGGCCTGGACCGGGCCGATCGCCACCATCGACGTGGGCGACGGCAATTGGGCCAGCCAGCTGCAAAGCTCACCGCTCGGCATCAGTTACAAGGACTGGCGCATCGGCGTCGTCACCAGCCGCAGCGGCAGTTCGGCGCGGATCGGCTTTTCGGACGGAACCGAAGCGCCGCTGACGAACCTTCCCGACCGCCTCAAGGCCGGTGACGTGATCGCCGCCAATCCGGCCGGAAGCACATGGCAGGTTCGCACCATCCCCGAAGCGCAGGGCGCGCTGGTTGTGCAAAACGCGCAATATGGCCGGGTGTTGGCGATGCAGGGCGGGTTCGACAACCGCTTGTCCGATTTCAACCGCGCGACGCAGGCGATGCGGCAGCCGGGTTCGACGATCAAGCCGTTCGTCTATGCCACCGGGCTCGACAGCGGCATGACGCCTTCAACGCAGATCGATAATTCGCGCTACTGCTATTATCAGGGTGCCAACCTCGGCGAAAAATGCATTCGCGGCGGGCGGGCGGGGCAATTCCCGCTGCGTTACGGGCTCGAGCAATCGCAGAATATCATGACCGTGCAGATCGGCATGACGGCGGGAATGCCAAATGTCGTCAAGGCGGTGGAGAAGCTCGGCATCGGCGACTTCGACCCCTATCCTTCGACCGCACTGGGAGCGGGCGAAAGCACGCTGACAAAGATGGTCGCTGCTTACGGCGCTCTGGCCAATCACGGACGGCTCAATCCGCCGACAGTTATCGATTATGTACAGGATCGCCGCGGCAAGGTGCTGTGGCGCGCAGATACGCGCAATTGCCGCGGCTGCAGTATGGCCGAATGGGACGGCGAGCCGATGCCGCGTTTCGGGCTGAAAGGCGAACAGGCGATGGATGCGCGCACCGCGTTCCAGGTGATGCACATGCTGCGCGGCGCGGTCAGCCGTGGGACCGCGACAGTGCTCAATCCGCTGAAGCTGCCGCTGTTCGGCAAGACCGGCACCACCACCGGCCCGAAGGACGTGTGGTTCATCGGCGGTACGCAGCAGATGGTGGCGGGGGCTTACGTCGGCTTCGACCAGCCGCGCAACATGGGCGGTTATGCCTATGGCGGCACGATCGCTGCACCGATCATCAAGAGCATGATCGAAAAAACCCGAGACAAGTGGTCGGACGTGCCGCCCGTCGCGCCCGAGGGCGTGCGGATGGTGCGGGTCGATCGCCGAACCGGCAAGCGGGTATTCGAAGGCTGGCCGACAGATGACCCGCGCTCGGCGATCATCTGGGAAGCCTTCAAGCCCGATACCGAGCCGGAGCGCTTCACCCGGCAGGATGAAATTGCGGCGCGGCGCAACGAAATCCTCCAGCTGCTTCGCGCCGGTCGCGAGAGCGCCGCAGGCGCGGTGGTCGATAACGATAGCCCTGAAAGCCGCCGCGATTTCGTGATCGATCAGGGCGGAATCTACTAATGCCCACCTGCTTCCCGCGGACGGGGAACCGCCGTCGGCAATGAAGGTTATGTGCTCATGAACAGACAGCTCACCTTGCTCGCCGCCGCCGCACTTGCTGCCGCCGGTTTTGCCATCCCGGCCTCGGCCGAATTGCCCATGGGCGAAAAGGCGCCCGCCTTCACCACGCGCGCCGCGCTGGCCGGCAAGGAGTTCGGCTTTTCGCTCAGCGCCGCTTTGGCGAAGGGGCCGGTGGTGCTGTATTTCTATCCCAAGGCGTTCACGCAGGGTTGCACGCTCGAAGCCAATGCCTTTGCCGACGCCATGCCGCAGTTCAGGGCAGCGGGTGCGAGCGTGATCGGCATGTCGAACGACGACATCGAAACACTGAAACGCTTCAGCCGCGAAGAATGCCGCGATGCATTTCCGGTCGGCGTGGCGGGCGGCAAGGTAACCGAAGCCTATGACGTGGCGCTCGGCAAATCGGGGCTGACCAGCCGCACGTCCTATGTCATCGCGTCTGACGGGCGGATCGCTGCGGTGCATTCGAACAGCGATTATCGCGGGCATGTGGAAAAGACGCTCGCAGCGGTGCGGGCGCTCGGGAAGTAGGCAGGCTACACGCCGCTTCCGCCGCTTTACAATCGCGCTGCCCGCGTTAAGCGCAAGGCGCAAATCTGGCATCACTTTAAGGATCGATCATGCGGGCCGAGGCCCAGGCTTATATCAACCGGATCGAAGCGGCGCTGGTGTTGGTGCGCCAGTCGCTCGACTGGGAGCGTGCGCTGCGGCGGCTCGACGAACTCAATGCGCGGGTGCAGGATCCGACCCTGTGGGATAATCCCAAGCAGGCGCAGGCGATCAGCCGCGAACAGAAGACGCTGGAAACCGCCGTCAACACGGTAAACGAGATCTCCGCCGAGATGCGCGACGCGGTCGAATTCATCGAAATGGGCGAGGCCGAGGGCGAAGACGCGATTATCGACGATGGCATGGCCACGCTCGCCTCGCTGGCCGACCGCGCCGATGCCGACAAGGTGCAGGCGCTGCTGTCGGGAGAGGTCGACGGCAACGACACCTATCTCGAAATCCACGCCGGCGCGGGCGGCACCGAAAGCCAGGACTGGGCGGAAATGCTGCTGCGGATGTATGCCCGCTGGGCGGAGCAGCGCGGGTTCAAGGTCGAAACGGTCGAGTATCAGGCGGGAGATCAGGCGGGGATCAAGTCCGCCACACTGCTCATCAAGGGCGACAACGCCTATGGCTATGCCAAGACCGAAAGCGGCGTCCACCGCCTCGTGCGAATCAGCCCCTACGACAGTTCGGCCCGGCGCCACACCAGCTTTTCCAGCGTGTGGGTGTTCCCGGTGATCGACGACACGTTCGAGATCGACATCAACCCCGCCGATCTGAAGATCGACACCTACCGCGCGTCAGGCGCGGGCGGGCAGCACGTCAACACCACCGATTCCGCGGTGCGCATCACCCACCAGCCGAGCGGCATCGTGGTCGCCAGCCAGCAGGATCGCAGCCAGCACAAGAACCGCGATATCGCGATGAACATGCTGAAAGCGCGGCTTTACGAGGCCGAAATGCGTTCCCGCGAGGAGGCCGCCAGCGCCGAACATTCGGCCAAGAGCGACATCGGATGGGGCCACCAGATCCGCTCCTACGTGTTGCAACCTTATCAGATGGTCAAGGATCTGCGCACCGGCGTCGTTTCGACCTCGCCCGACGCAGTGCTCGACGGCTCGATTGATCCGTTCATTTCGGCCGCTCTGGCGCAGCGGGTGACGGGCGAGACAGTCGAGATCGAGGACGTGGAGTAATCGTGCGCGCTTCCCGCTGGCAGGCTACGGCGCGCGCATCGGGCCTGCTGGTCGCAGGCGCGCTGGCGCTTGTCGGATGCGACCGGATCGTGCCGATCATGGCGGACCCAACCGATGGCGCGATCGACTTTCCCGAGCCCGATCGCCCGGTGGTCGAGGTGGTTTCCTACCAGTTCGCGGATGAAGACGCCCGCGACGAACGCAACGAGGCGCAGGTGGTGATGGATCTCGCCGATATCCGCCCCGGCATGACCGTGGCCGACATCGGTGCAGGTGAGGGCTATTACACCGTCCGTCTGGCGGAGCGCGTCGGCGAGGATGGGCGCGTGCTGGCGCAGGACATCAGCCGCGAGGCACTGGAACGGCTCGGCCGCCGGGTCGAGCGCGAACGGCTCGAAAACATCTCGATCAAGCTGGGCAAGCCTGACGATCCGCAGCTGCCTTCCGACAGTTTCGACCGCATTTTCCTTGTCCATATGTACCACGAAGTGACCGACCCATACGCGTTCCTGTGGCGGATGTGGCCTGCGCTGAATGCCGACGGACAAATCATCGTGGTCGAAAGCGATAGCCCGGTGGGCCGCCACGGCTTGCCGCACACGCTATTGTTCTGCGAATTTGAAGCGGTCGGCTATGTGCTGGTCGAATATCTCGAACGGCCCGACATCAAGGGCTATTTCGCCAGGTTTCAGCGCGGTAAGGCGCGCACCCGGCCAGAGGCGATCCGGCCCTGCAGCACGGGGCAGGAGTAAACCCGCCGCCAGACGTTGCGGGCAGCGCCGCACGACACTATGTCACCACCATGTAATGCGCGTCAGAGAGGCGCGAAGGGGAGTTTTCATTGTTCAAGGGACTTAGCCCGATCGTTTATGGCGGGCGTGAAGTGTGGCCGCTGGTCGAAGGCGGCAAAGGTGTATCGGCGACCAATCACGCCAGTTCCGGCGCATGGGCGGCTGCGGGCGGTATCGGCACGGTCAGCGCAGTCAATGCCGACAGCTATGACGCGGATGGAAACCCGATCCCGCAAATCTATCACGGCAAGACCCGTGAGGAACGGCACCAGGAGCTGATCCGCTACGCCATCGACGGCGCAACCACGCAGGTAAAGCAGGCCTACGAGATTTCCGGCGGCAAGGGCGCGATCAACATCAACGTGCTGTGGGAAATGGGCGGGGCGCAGGCCGTGCTCGAAGGCGTGCTGGAGAATACACGCGGCATGGTGGCGGGTGTCACCTGCGGCGCGGGGATGCCGTACAAGCTGGCGGAGATCGCGGCGCGCTTCGACGTTGCCTATCTTCCCATCATCAGTTCGGGCCGCGCCTTCCGCGCATTGTGGAAGCGTTCCTATCACAAGGTGCCCGATCTGATGGCGGCGGTAGTCTATGAAGACCCGTGGCTGGCGGGCGGTCACAATGGCCTGTCCAACGCCGAAGACCCGACCAAGCCCGAAGACCCGTACCCGCGCGTCAAAACCCTGCGCGACATGATGCGCGCCGAGGGCGTCAGCGATGACGTGCCGATCGTGATGGCGGGCGGGGTGTGGTACCTGCGCGAATGGGAGAACTGGATCGACAATCCCGAACTCGGCAAGATCGCCTTCCAGTTCGGCACGCGGCCCTTGCTTACCCGCGAAAGCCCGATTCCGCAGATTTGGAAGGATATGCTGCGCACGGTCGAACCGGGCGACGTGCTGCTCCACAAGTTCTCGCCCACGGGTTTCTATTCGAGCGCGGTCAAGACCCCGTTCCTGTATGACCTGATGCACCGGTCCGAACGCCAAATCCCGTTTTTCAAGCGCGGCGAGGAAGAAGGCACGGTGCAATTGGGCGAGGAAGGCAAGGCCCGCAGCTTCTGGGTCATGCCCGAAGACAAGGCCCGCGCCGAAATGTGGATGCGCGCCGGTCATACCGAGCCGCTGAAAACCCCCGACGGCACGATCATCTTCGTCACCCCGGAATCGCGCGACACGATCCGCACCGATCAGCAGGAATGCATGGGGTGCCTTTCGCATTGCGGCTTTTCGAGCTGGAAAGACCACGACGATTACACCACCGGCCGCCTCGCCGACCCGCGCAGCTTCTGTATCCAAAAGACCTTGCAGGACATCGCCCACGGCGATGATCCGGATAACAACCTGGCCTTCGCGGGCCATTCGGCTTACCGGTTCAAGCAGGACCCGTTCTACTCCAACGGCTACACGCCGAGTGTTGGCGAATTGGTCGAGCGGATTTTGACGGGGAATTGAGGTTGGACATCCGCATTGCCGATTTCGACGATGCGGATGTTTGCGAGCTGATCGTCCTTCATCAGCGGCGCGCTTACGATGCGTCGCCGCCGGGCACCTCTTTCGCCTTGGATTTGGCGGGCTTGCAGCGACCTGAGATCACGCTTTTCGAACTGCGTGAAGGCTCCCGATTGCTCGGTATCGGTGCCTTGATGACGCTTCCGGACCGGACAGGTGAGGTCAAGTCAATGCGCACCGCCGACGGCGCGTTGCGGCGAGGAATCGGCGCCGCCATTCTCGTCCATATCGAGGCCGAGGCGCGCCGTCGCGGCTATACAAAGATCGTGCTCGAAACAGGGAACAGTGAGGCTTACGCGCCCGCGAACGCGCTCTATCGGCGGCATGGTTTTACCAGACGCGGCCCGTTCGGCGACTATGCCGCAACCGGGTTCAATATCTTCTACGAAAAGGTTTTGGAGTAAGCGTGACTGGGCGGTGCGAGGTCAGCCCCGCACCAGCGCCGTCAGCACCTGATCGGGCGGCCGGTGCCCATCGGCCCACATGCGGATATTGGCGATCACTTTGTGACCCGAATCCTCGCGGCCCTCGGCCGTGGCGCTGCCGATGTGGGGGAGGGTCATCACATTGGGGTGTTCGATCAAGCGGCGGTCGACGTTCGGCTCGTCCGGGTAAACGTCCAGCCCCGCGCCCGCGAGATGACCCGATTCCAGCGCCGCGATCAGCGCGTCCTGATCGATCAACTCGCCGCGCGCGGTGTTGATGATGCTGCCGCCCAGCTTCATCAACGCGATCCGCCGCGCGTCGATCAGGTGCCGGGTTTCCTCGGTCAGCGGGCAATGCAGGGTGAGGATATCAGCCTCGCCCATCAGCGTATCGACATCGCCGACGTAACGTACGCCCAGCATCCGCTCGACCGAGTCGGGCAGGGCTTTGCGGTTGGTGTAAGCGATCTCCAGCCCGAAGGCGCGGGCGCGGTGGGCGACCGCCTGACCGATCCGGCCCATGCCGATAATGCCCAGAACCTTGCCCGCCAGCTTGCGCCCGAGCAGGCCTGACGGCGTCCAACCGGTCCACTCGCCGCGCCGCACCAGCTGTGTGCCTTCACGAATCCGGCGCGGCACGCCGATTATCATCGCCATCGCCAGGTCGGCAGTGTCATCGGTGAACACGCCAGGCGTATTGGTGACGAGGATCTTGCGCGCAGCGGCTGCGGCCAGATCGATATGTTCCGTTCCCGCGCCGAAATTGGCGATCAGGCCCAGCCGCGCGCCCGTGCCCGCGATTAGATCGGCGTCAATCCTGTCCGTCACGGTCGGCACCAGCACATCGCAATTCCGCATTGCGGCGGACAGCTGATCGCGGGTGAGGGGGATGTCGGATTCGTTCAGTTCCACGTCGAACAATTCGCGCATCCGTGCCTCGACCTCGGGCACCAGATGGCGCGTGACGATCACGCGGGGACGCTCAAGGGGAGTGCGGGCGAGCGGGGTGCGGCTGTCGGGCATGGCTATCGGCTAATGCCACTGGCCCCACGCGGTCAAGGTGTGATGCTGCCGGATTTGCATCAAGGTGTGCTTGAAAACCGCGTCCCAGTCCGGCTATCGCGGAGGGCAATGATGGGACTTCGCGTTTTTGCCGTGCTCGGCCTGTGCCTGCTTCTGGGGTTCGTGATCGTGTGCGATCCGGCCAGCGCGCAGGATCGCGAAGTGCCCTACTGGGCAAGCCTTCGCTATGACGAGGTGCGCATGCGCGTCGGCCCGAGCGAGGAATATCCGATCGAATGGATCTACAAGCGCAAGGGGCTGCCGGTTAAAGTGGTGCGCGTGCGCGAAGGGTGGCGGTTCGTCGAGGATCCCGAAGGGATCAAGGGCTGGATCGCCCGCAGCCAGCTCGATCCCGATCGCGGCACTATGGTCGTTGGACAGGGACTAGCCGACATCCGCGCCGCGCCTGCTGCAAGTTCCGCTTTGCGTTGGCGGGCCGAACCGGGCGTGGTCGGAAGGCTCGGCGGCTGCCGCGAAGGCTGGTGCGAGATCGATGTCGCTGGACGCAATGGCTGGGTCAATGCCGAGCGGCTGTGGGGAATAGAAACTCTGCCGGGCGACGAATAGCCGCCCGGCAGGCTTTTCGTTTAGCGCTCAATCGGCTGGAAGTTCCGGCGGCTCTACCGGGTCGGGTTGCGGCGAAGGTTCACACCTCGCCGTTGTCCCGGCCGCAAGCAGCAGCATCAGCGCGAGAAGAGCCTTGCGCGCCACCATGTCACACCAGTTCGACCGCGACCGCGGTGGCCTCACCGCCGCCGATGCACAGCGCCGCGATGCCGCGAGTCTTGCCGTGGGTCTTGAGCGCGTTGAGCAAGGTCACGATGATGCGCGATCCGCTTGCACCGATCGGGTGGCCGAGCGCGGTACCCCCGCCGTTGACGTTGATCTTGTCGTGCGAAATGCCGAGGTCGCGCATCGCGAACATCGCTACGCAGGCAAAAGCCTCGTTCACTTCAAACAGGTCGACATCGTCCACGCTCCAGCCTGCCCGCTCCAGCACTTTCTGGATGGCGGGGATCGGCGCGGTGGTGAACTTGGCCGGGGCCTGGGCATGGGCGGCGGTGGCGATCAGCCGGGCGACAGGTGTCAGCCCCTTCGCCTTTGCCACGCTGTCGCGCGTCAGCACCAGCGCAGCGGCACCATCCGAAATCGAGCTGGAGGTCGCCGCTGTGATCGTGCCGTCCTTGGCGAAGGCGGGCTTCAATTGCGGGATCTTGTCCGGGCGGCCCTTGCCCGGCGCTTCGTCATGTTCGACCGTGACTTCGCCAGCGCGGGTGATGACGGTCACCGGCACGACTTCGCCCGCAAATGCGCCGCTGGCAATCGCCTTGTTCGCACGAGCGAGCGATTCGATCGCGTAATCGTCCATGTCCTCGCGGGTCATCTGGTACTCGTTGGCGGTGTCCTGCGCGAAGGTGCCCATCGCGCGGCCGGATTCGTAGGCGTCTTCCAGCCCGTCGAGGAACATATGGTCGTACGCGGTATCATGGCCGAGCCGCGCGCCGGAACGGTGCTTTTTCAGCAGGTAGGGCGCATTGGTCATGCTCTCCATCCCGCCGGCCACCACGATGTCGATGGTGCCGCTAGCGAGCGCTTCTGCGCCCATGATGACGGTCTGCATTCCCGATCCGCACACCTTGTTAACGGTGGTGGCCTGCACCGAAAGCGGCAGACCGGCCTTGATCGCCGCCTGCCGTGCCGGGGCCTGACCTAGCCCGGCGGGCAGCACGCAGCCGATATAAGCGCGGTCGATTTCTTCGCCTGACACCCCGGCGCGGTCGACAGCGGCCTTGACCGCGACAGCGCCGAGATCGGTTGCGGAAACGTCCGCCAGAGCGCCCTGCATCGCGCCCATCGGGGTGCGGGCGTAGGAGAGGATCACAATCGGATCGGCGGGGGAAAGCTGGGTCATGGCAAAATCCTTGCATCAGGATGGAATATCTGGGGCAGGCTCTAATGCTGCGTTGCGGTATTGGCAATCAACTGGGTGGGCAATCGGGTTATCCGATGGTCTGACACATTAATCGGTTTCGGCGCCTAGCTTGCACCGACCGGCGGTTTGGGCGAAGATGCGTCGCAAATCAAAACGCATCAATGTCCGAATGGGAGAACGACATGGCTGACGATCGCCGCGAAGAACTCGAAGCGTTGCTGGCCCGGCAACGCGCCGCCTTCACCGCCTCGCGCCCTGAGCCGATGTCCCAGCGCAAGGACCGCATCCGCCGGGCAATTGCGCTGGTCAAGGATCACGGTGAGGAATTCGCCAAGGCGATGAGCGCCGATTTCGGCAATCGTTCGATCCAGCAGTCGATGTTGACCGACATCGCCACAACCGTGGGCGCAGGCAATGATGCGCTGAAGAACGTCGACAAGTGGGCGAAGACCGAAAAGCGGAAAGTGCAGTTCCCGCTCGGCCTGCTCGGTGCCAGGGCCGAAGTGCGGTATGAACCCAAGGGCGTGATCGGCATTCTATCCCCCTGGAATTTCCCGCTGCAACTGGCGTTCGGCCCGCTGATGCAGGTGCTGGCGGCGGGTAACAGGGCGATGATCAAGCCGTCCGAATTCACCGAGCGTACCAGCGAGCTGATGGCGCAGCTGACAGCGGAATATTTCACGTCCGAGGAAGTCGCGGTTATCACCGGCGGACCGGAGGTCGCGGCGGCGTTTTCCTCGCTGCCGTTCGATCACCTCGTTTTCACCGGCTCGACCGCGACCGGTCGGCGGGTAATGCAGGCGGCAGCGGAAAACCTGGTGCCGGTCACGCTGGAACTGGGCGGCAAATCGCCGGTCATCATGGGCCGGAGCGCCGATTTTGCGCGTGCCGGAGAGCGGATCGCGATCGGCAAGATGATGAACGCCGGCCAGATCTGCCTCGCGCCCGATTACATAATCGTGCCAGAAGACAAGCAGGACGAGGCCATTGCCGGGGTCGTTGATGGCGCGAGCGCGATGTACCCGCGCCTGCTCGACAACGACGATTATGCCTCAATCGTGTCCGACCGCCATTTCGAACGGTTGCAGGGTCTGGTCGAAGATGCGCGGGGCAAGGGCGCCGAGGTGATCGAGGTCAACCCAGCTGGCGAGGACTTCTCCAACGCCAACCAGCGCAAGATGCCGCTCACCATCCTCAGGAACGTCGACGAAACGATGGCCGCGATGCAGGAGGAAATCTTCGGCCCGGTGCTGCCGGTGATGACCTACAAGGCGGTCGATCAGGCGGTGGATTATATCAACGAACACGACCGTCCGCTCGGCCTCTACTATTTCGGCGAGGACAAGGGCGAGCAGGAGCGCGTGCTCACCCGCACAATTTCGGGCGGAGTGACAACCAACGATGTGGTGTTCCATGTGTCGATGGAGGACCTGCCGTTCGGCGGGGTCGGCCCATCCGGCATGGGTTCTTATCACGCGATCGAGGGTTTCCGCGAATTCAGCCATGCCCGCGCCGTCTATCACCAGCCGAAGATCGACATCGCCAAACTCGGCGGTTTGAAGCCGCCCTATGGATCGGCCATTGAGAAGGCCACGGCCCGCATGATGAAGTAGGGCGCGCGCGGATTTTCGCGCTCGCCCGCAAGAACTGTTCGATTTCGTGCAACGCCGCTAAGGGCTTTTGCCCGAGTCGCGGGCTTGCGCGGTGCGCGCGAGAGGCTTAGGGCGACCTCGGGATTAACAGCTTGGACATCGCCGTGATCGATCTCAGCCAGTATCTGCCGATACTGTTATTCATTCTCATCGCCTTCGGGTTGTCGATCCTTTTCGTGGTCGCGCCGATGGCGGTGTCGCGGCTGACGGGCGCGCATAATCCGACGGCCGACAAGCTGAGCGAGTATGAATGCGGCTTCCCCGCGTTCGAGGATGCCCGCAGCCAGTTTGACGTGCGGTTCTACCTCGTGGCGATCAGCTTCATCGTATTCGATCTCGAAGCCGCGTTCCTGTTTCCCTGGGCGGTCAGCCTCGGGCAGACGGGTTGGGTCGGATGGGGCGGGATGATGGTGTTCCTGTTCATCCTCGCCGTCGGGCTTGCCTATGAATGGAAGAAAGGGGCGTTGGATTGGGAATGAGTACCAAGGACACCATCCCCGCCGTTGCCGGAAAGCTTTCGGTCAATCCTGCGCTGCATGGCAGCCGCCTGCAGGACCCTGCGGTCGCACGTGATGCGAACGCGCCCACCGGACTGCCCGATGCGGATTTCTTCAACTCGCTCCAGAGCGAGGTCAACGACAAGGGCTTCCTTGTCACCTCGACCGAGGATCTGTTTCAGTGGGCGCGCACCGGCAGCCTGTGGTGGATGACCTTCGGGTTGGCGTGCTGCGCGGTCGAGATGATCCACGTCAACATGCCGCGTTACGATATGGAACGTTTCGGCGTCGCCCCGCGCGCTTCCCCGCGCCAGTCGGACGTGATGATCGTTGCGGGCACGCTGTGCAACAAGATGGCTCCGGCGCTGCGCAAGGTCTACGACCAGATGTCGGACCCCAAATATGTGATCAGCATGGGTAGCTGCGCCAATGGCGGCGGCTATTACCATTACAGCTATTCGGTGGTGCGCGGCTGCGACCGGATCGTGCCGGTCGACATCTATGTTCCCGGCTGCCCGCCGACCGCAGAGGCGCTGCTTTACGGCGTCATGCAGTTGCAGCGGAAAATCCGCCGCGTCGGCACGATCGAGAGATAAGGCGAAGCTCATGGCCGTCCTCCATTCCGCCCCGAAGTACGCTTCGAACGAAGGCGTGATCGACGCAATCAGCGAAAGCATCAGCGTGTGGCTGATCGACGCTGCCGAAGCGCATGGCGAGGTGTCGTTCCGCGTCTGGCGCGACGACATTGCCCGCGTGCTGCAAACGTTGCGAGATGATCATGCCTATCAGCAGTTGATGGAAATCGCAGGTGTCGATTACCCCGACCGGGCCGAACGGTTCGAAGTCGTGTACATGCTGCAAAGCCTGACCAAGAACCACCGCGTGATGGTGAAGTGTTCGGCGGACGAGAACACGCCGGTGCCGACCGTCACGACGCTGTGGCCCAACGCGGGCTGGCTCGAACGCGAGGTGTTCGACATGTACGGTGTCACTTTTGCGGGCAATCCCGATCTGCGCCGCATCCTCACCGATTACGGCTTCGAAGGGCATCCTTTCCGCAAGGACTTCCCGATGACGGGCTACACCGAACTGCGCTATTCCGAGGAGGAAAAGCGGGTGGTGTATGAACCGGTCGAACTGGCACAGGAAATGCGCAGCTTCGATTTCCTTAGCCCTTGGGAAGGCGCGGATTACGTGCTGCCGGGCGACGAGAAATCGCGTGGAGAACCGCGTGTGGACGAGGTGAAAACCACCGAGAACACCAAGCAGACCGGCGCCGGACCCAAGGCTGACGAAAGGGCCGCCAAGCCTGTGTCGCCCGGCTCGCCCGATCTCAAGGACACCGACAAGAAAGCGCCCCCCGCGCCCGAGGACACCTCGAAGGAGGGCGGACGATGAGCATGCAACGCGAAGAATCGCTCACCACCACCGGCGAGGTGATCTCCAATTACACGATCAATTTCGGCCCCCAGCACCCGGCCGCGCACGGCGTGCTGCGGATGGTGATGGAGCTGGACGGCGAAGTGATCGAACGGATCGATCCGCATGTCGGCCTGCTGCATCGCGGCACCGAAAAGCTGATCGAGCAGAAGACCTACCTGCAGGCGCTGCCCTATTTCGACCGGCTCGATTACTGCTCCCCGCTGTGCATGGAGCATTCGTGGGTGCTCGCGATCGAGAAGCTGCTCAACATCGAGGTGCCGCTGCGCGCACAATATCTGCGCGTGATGTTCGCCGAGCTGACCCGCATCTGCAACCACATGCTCAATATCGGCGCGCATGTGATGGACGTGGGCGCGATGACGCCCAACCTGTGGGTGTTCGAACTGCGCGAGGATTGCCTCAACTTCTTCGAGCGCGCGTCGGGCGCACGCATGCACAGCGCTTGGTTCCGTCCCGGCGGCGTGCATCAGGACGTGCCGGAAAAGCTGCTGGTCGATATCGGCGACTGGCTCGACAACCGCTTCTTCCAGCTGTTCGAAGACGCGATGAGCCTCGTGGTCGACAACCGCATCTTCAAGCAGCGCAATGTCGATATTGCCGTTGTCAGCCGTGATGATGCGGTGGCGTGGGGCTTTTCCGGCCCGATGATCCGCGCGGCAGGCATTCCGTGGGACCTGCGCAAGAGCCAGCCCTATGATGTCTATGACCGGATGGAGTTCGACATTCCGGTCGGCACCAATTCGGACTGCTATGACCGGTTCATGGTGCGCGTGAAGGAAGTCTACGAGAGCGCCAAGATCATCAAGCAGTGCCTGCGCGATATGCCGCAGGGGCCGATTGCCAGCACCGACGGCAAGGTTTCCCCGCCCAAGCGCGGCGAGATGAAGCAGTCGATGGAAAGCCTGATCCACCACTTCAAGCTCTACACCGAAG
This sequence comes from Erythrobacter sp. NFXS35, assembly GCF_040148725.1. NCBI lineage: Bacteria > Pseudomonadati > Pseudomonadota > Alphaproteobacteria > Sphingomonadales > Erythrobacteraceae > Erythrobacter > Erythrobacter sp. NFXS35. The sequence continues at coordinate 306,624 of NZ_JAGDEB010000001.1, forward strand.
GCTTCCACGTGCCAGCGGGCGAGGTCTACGTCGCGACCGAAAGCCCCAAGGGTGAATTCGGCGTCTATCTCGTCAGCGACGGCACCAACAAGCCGTATCGCTGCAAGATCCGCCCTACGGCGTTCTCGCACCTTCAGGCGATGGAGTTCATGTCCAAGGGCCACATGCTGCCCGACGCGACCGCCATTCTGGGCGCGATCGACGTCGTGTTCGGGGAGTGTGATCGGTGAGGGCTGTCCGATTTGCTCTAACGGTGCTTGGCATCATGGCTGCCATCGCCATTGCCAAGGTGGCCCAATATGCGTCCGTGGATGCCTTTGGTGATCGCCTCGGGTTCAACTGGGCGTCTACGATTGGCCTCGTTCCGGTATTGGCGATCTATTGGTTCGCAGCAGCGAAACGACCGGACCTGTTCAAATTCAAGGGCAAACAGCGTGGCTGACCGTACCCCCGCTCCCGACACTCCCGAACTGCGCGCCCGCTGGGGCGACTTCGCGTGGACGCCGGAGAACAAGGCAACCGCCGATTGGCACATCGCCAAGTACCCCGAGGGGCGGCAACGCTCGGCGGTGATGCCGCTGCTCGATCTCGCCCAGCGGCAGGTCGGCGCGGAGACCGATACGCAAGGCTGGTTGCCGCTGCCGGTGATCGAATACGTGGCGCAATATCTCGGGATGCCGGTGATCCGCGCGCTCGAAGTCGCCAGCTTCTACTTCATGTATAACCTCAAGCCCGTCGGCAAATTCCACGTGCAGGTGTGCGGCACCACGCCCTGCATGCTGCGCGGCAGCGACGACATCATCGCCGCCTGCAAGAAGCGCGGCATGGAGAAGGGCCACGTTTCGGCAGACGGGCTCTGGACCCTCACCGAAGTCGAATGCATGGGCAATTGCGCCACCGCGCCGATGGTCCAGATCAACGACGACAATTACGAAGACCTGACGCCCGAACGCCTCGATGCGGTGCTGGATGCGCTTGCGGCCGGACAGCAACCCAAGGCTGGCACGCAGGAGCCGGGTCGGCACACGTCGGAGCCTGCAGGCGGGCCGACGACGCTGAAAGAAATGGTCACCGAGAACCACGATTATCGAGGCGAGTGGTGATGGGGAACAAGCTTCAAGCTGGTGGCGGGCTTATCGGCCTGATGTTTCTTGCGCTGGGTATCTTCGAGTTCGTGCAGGGTGATCGCTGGGTGGTCTGGATTCTGCTGGGCTTCCTGTTCGGCGGCTTCGGCGCGGCCGGCAGGTTGCTGAAAGGCAAGGGGCAGGCATGACCGAAGCCGTCTCCATCATCGGCGCGCTGCTGCTGGCCTTCCTCGCCTACAAGGTGCTGATGGGCCTGATGCGCGTCGGGGTGATTATCCTCATCCTCGTGGTGCTGGCCGCGCTGTTCAATCAGGGAGTGATCGGATGACCGGCGGGACGCTTTCATTGGCGCTCGGCGGACTCATCCTGTTTGCGGTGGGCGCCTATCTCAGCGCGACCGGAGCCCTGAGTCAGGGGATCGTATTCATGGCGGCGGCTCTGGCTTTGCAGATCCTGTCATTGGTGCGGCTGAGGCAGGCCAGGAACAAGATTGTAAATAAGGACGACGGCGATGCTCGCGGATAAGGACCGCATCTTCACCAATGTCTACGGGTTCCAGGACTGGGGCCTGAAGGCAGCGCAGGCGCGCGGCGATTGGGACGATACCAAGGCGCTGCTCGCGCGCGGGCCGGACGCGATTGTCGAAGAGATGAAAGCCAGCGGCCTGCGCGGACGCGGCGGGGCGGGTTTCCCAACTGGCTTGAAGTGGTCCTTCATGCCAAAGGAATCGCGTGACGGTCGTCCGAGCTTCCTCGTCATCAACGCCGACGAATCCGAACCCGGCAGCTGCAAGGACCGCGAAATCCTGCGCCACGATCCGCATAAATTGATCGAAGGCGCGCTGGTCGCGGGCTTCGCGATGCGCGCGCGGGCGGCCTATATCTACGTGCGCGGCGAATATATCCGCGAGGCGGAGGTGCTTCAGGCTGCGATCCAGCAGGCTTACGATGCGGGCCTGATCGGCAAGAACGCCTGCGGTTCTGGGTATGACTTCGACGTGTTCATGCATCGCGGCGCGGGCGCCTACATCTGCGGCGAAGAAACCGCGATGATCGAGAGCCTCGAAGGCAAGAAGGGCCAGCCGCGCCTCAAGCCACCGTTCCCTGCGGGCGCGGGGCTGTATGGCTGCCCCACCACGGTCAACAATGTCGAGAGCATCGCGGTTGCGCCGACGATTTTGCGGCGCGGGGCATCGTGGTTCTCCAGCTTCGGGCGTGAGAACAACAAGGGCACCAAGCTGTTCCAGATCAGCGGCCACGTGGAAAAGCCCTGCGTCGTCGAAGAATCGATGAGCATCCCGTTCGAGGAACTGATCGAAAAGCACTGCGGCGGCATTCGCGGCGGGTGGGATAACCTGTTGGCGGTGATCCCGGGCGGTTCCTCCGTGCCGCTGGTCCCGGCAGCACAGATCCGTTCGGCACCGATGGACTTTGACGGGCTGAAGGAACTGGGCTCAGGCCTCGGCACCGCGGCGGTGATCGTCATGGACAAGTCCACCGACATCGTCCGCGCGATAAGCCGCCTCAGCTATTTCTACAAGCACGAAAGCTGCGGCCAGTGCACCCCTTGCCGCGAAGGCACGGGCTGGATGTGGCGCATGATGGAGCGCCTGCGCACCGGCGATGCGGCCATCGAGGAAATCGATATGCTGCACGAGGTCACCAAGCAGGTCGAAGGCCACACCATTTGCGCCTTAGGCGATGCCGCGGCGTGGCCGATTCAGGGGCTGATTCGCCATTTCCGCCCCGAACTGGAGCGGCGGATCGTGGAGCATAATGCCAAGTTTGCAGAGGCAGCCGAATAATGCCTAAAGTCAGCGTAGACGGTCAGGAAATCGAAGTCCCGGCGGGGGCGACTGTGCTGCAGGCGTGCGAGCTCGCCGGCAAGGAAATCCCGCGTTTCTGCTATCACGAGCGCCTCAGCATCGCGGGCAATTGCCGCATGTGTCTGGTAGAGGTGAAGCCCGGGCCGCCCAAGCCGCAGGCCTCCTGTGCGCTGCCCGCTGCCGAGGGTCAGGAAATCCGTACCGATAGCCCGATGGTCAAGAAGGCCCGCGAAGGGGTGATGGAGTTCCTGCTCATCAACCACCCGCTCGATTGCCCGATTTGCGATCAGGGCGGCGAGTGCGATCTGCAGGATCAGGCGGTCGCCTATGGCCGCGGCGGCTCGCGCTATCACGAGAACAAGCGCGCGGTGACCGAGAAATACATGGGCCCGCTGATCAAGACGATCATGACCCGCTGCATCCACTGCACCCGCTGCGTGCGCTTCTCCGAGGAAATCGCGGGCGTGGACGAGATCGGTGCTCTATTCCGCGGCGAGGATATGCAGATCACCACCTATCTCGAACAGGCGGCGGCGCATGAACTCAGCGCCAATGTCATCGATCTGTGCCCGGTCGGCGCGTTGACCAGTGCGCCTTACGCGTTCGAGGCGCGGCCGTGGGAATTGAAGAAAACGCTCAGTATCGACGTTTCCGACGCGGTGGGGGCGAACATCACGCTCCATTCGCGCGGCCGGGAAGTCATGCGCGCGCTCCCGCGCATCAACGACGACGTCAATGAGGAGTGGCTGAGCGACAAGGGCCGCTATCAGGTCGATGGGCTTTCCAAGCGCCGGCTCGACCGCGTCTGGGTGCGCCGGGATGGCAAGCTCCAGCCCGCCGAATGGACCGAAGCTTTCGGCATGATCGCGGGCGCTTTGGAGGGCGATAAAGCCAGCATTGCGGCAGTGGCGGGCGATCTGCTGGATGCCGAAACGATGTTTGCGACTAAGACGCTGGTCAATGCCTGCGATTCGCAGATGACCGAAGCGCGTCAGACAGGCATGACCTACGACGTGTCGAACCTTGCCGCGGTCAATTTCAACAGCACCTTTGCGGGGATCGAAACTGCTGACGCGATCCTCATCATCGGCAGCAACATCCGCTGGGAAGCTGCGTTGCTCAACGTCCGCCTGCGCAAGGCGGTGAAGGCGGGGGCCAAGGTCTACATCATCGGCCCCGAATGGGACCCGACCTATCCGGCGACCTTCCTCGGTTCTGATCTCAAGATATTGAACCGCGTGCCCAAGGAATTGGGTGACGTCATGAAGTCGGCCAAGCGCCCGGCAGTGATCGTCGGCGCGGCGGCGCTGGCCAAGGGCGCGCTTCCTGCGGCGCTCAAGCTGATCGACAAGTTCGGCCTCGTGAAGGCCGATTGGAACGGTTTCAATGTGCTGCACATTTCGGCAGCGCGCATGGCGTCGCTGATGCTGGACTTCACGGTTCCGGGCGGCATGGCCGACATCGCCAAGGCAGCGCCCAAGGTGCTGCTCAGCCTCGGCGCGGACGAAATGGATTATGCGCCCTACGCAGGGTCGCTGAAGGTCTATATCGGCCACCACGGCGATAAGAGCGCGCATCACGCCGACATCATCCTGCCCGGTGCATCCTACGCCGAAAAGGACGGGACCTACGTCAACACCGAAGGCCGGGTGCAGTTCGCCGAGAAGGCCGTTTTCGCTCCCGGCGACGCGCGCGAGGATTGGACGATTTTGCGTGCGCTCGCCGATGCGCTGGGTGTGACGGTCGGCTTCGACAGCTTCGCCGCATTGCAGAGCAAGATGATCGCCGCCGTCCCCGCTTTGGGCGAAGAAGGCCTCGCCGATTACGGCGCGCTGCCCAATGCGGACTCTGGCGCCAAGGCCGAAGGTGAAGTCGCAGGCTACCCGGTGAAGGATTTCTACCTCACCAATCCCATCGCCCGCGCCAGCGCGGTAATGCAGCGCTGTTCGGATGAACTGCTGCACGGCGCCGATGCGAAGGAGGCTGCGGAATGACCGCCTTCTTCCAATCGCTCGGCCTAAGCTACGAATGGGCTTGGAGCATTGCCACCATTGCGGCGATCGTCATCGTCGCGCTGCTCGTCATGTTCAGCGTCGCCATGGTGATCTATGTCGACCGCAAGGTGATCGGTGCAGTGTCGATGCGGCGTGGGCCAAACGTGGTCGGGCCGTTCGGCCTGCTGCAAAGCTTCGCTGACGGGCTCAAGGTATTCCTGCAGGAAACCATCATCCCGACCGCCGCGAACAAGGGCATCTTCCTGCTCGCGCCGGTGATCACCTTTACCGTGGCGCTCGCCGCGTGGGCGGTGATCCCGTTCTGGGACGGAGGGGTGATCGCCAACATCAACGTGGGCCTGCTCTACATTCTCGCGATCAGTTCGCTTAGCGTTTATGGCGTGGTGATGAGCGGGTGGGCGTCGAACTCGAAATACCCGTTCTTCTCGGCGATGCGCGCCGCGGCGCAGATGATCTCCTACGAGGTGTCGATCGGCTTCGTGCTGGTGTGCGTGGTGCTGTTCGCCGGCACCTTCAACATGAGCGGGATCGTGTATGCGCAGCAGGGCTTCGGGCTGGGCGTGATCAACGCCTATGTGGTGCACCCGCTGTTGTTCCCGATGTGGGTGGTGTTCTTCATCTCCTCGCTGGCCGAAACCGCGCGCGCGCCGTTCGACCTCACCGAGGCGGAAAGCGAGCTGGTCGCGGGCTACCAGACCGAATATTCCTCGATGAGCTTCGCGCTGTTCTGGCTCGGCGAATATGCCAACATACTGCTGATGTGCTCGCTGAACACGCTATTGTTCTGGGGCGGATGGCTGCCGCCGATCGACTGGGCGCCGCTTTATCTGGTGCCGGGGATCGTGTGGTTCCTGCTCAAGACCTTCATGTTCTTCCTGATGTTCAGCTGGATCTGGGCGACGGTGCCGCGCTACCGCTACGACCAGCTGATGCGCCTCGGGTGGAAGGTGTTCCTGCCGATTAGCCTGCTGTTCGTCGCGGTGACCAGCGGGTGGCTGATGGCGACGGGGCATTTCGACCGGCCGCCTGACTTCGTGCCTGATCCTGCCGCAGTTCCGCCCGCATTCGTCGAAACCGCCCCTGCGCAGCCTGAAGCTGCGAGAGCCCGGTCATGAGCGTCGTTCTCCAACTCATCATGGCGACGGGGCATTTCGGGGGGCAGGTGAGATGACTGTAATTGCCCTGCTGACCGCCTTGGCGGTGCAAACGGCAGAACCGCCCCCGATTGAGTTAAGGCGTGCGCCCGATCCTCTCACGAAGGCTCTCCCCGATCGGCCATGGGATGGACGGAACTACTCCCTGCGGTGCAAGGTATCGAGCAACGAAGGGCGGCAGAGTGAATTTGCTTTGGTGCTGGATAATCACGGGTCTGCGGAAATCTCAGGAGATATCCATCTCGGCCTCGATACAAAGCGGCGGGTACTGTTCAATGAACTCCTGCCCAATAGATACTCGTCTGCCGAAGACACTGATGTCCTTTTAAGGTTAGTAGGATTCGATGGCGGCAATCTGAGCGTCGTTGGCGTCCAGCAGACGTTTTTGCGGGGCCAACTGCAATCGACATCATTCGTCGCGACTCATACGATCCAATCCGATGGAATTCCCAATTCGCACCAAGCGATGGGTTTCTGTTTTCCGACCAGCAGTCCAACTGAGGCCACCCAATGAGCGTTGCCCACCTCATCAAGTCGTTCACCCTCTGGGAATTCCTCAAGGCGCACGCCTTGACGATGAAGTATTTCTTCAAGCCCAAGGTGACGATCAATTACCCCTTCGAAAAGTCGCCGCTCTCCCCGCGCTTTCGCGGCGAGCACGCGCTGCGGCGCTATCCGAACGGCGAGGAACGTTGCATCGCCTGCAAGCTGTGCGAGGCCGTCTGCCCCGCGCAGGCGATCACCATCGAGAGTGAACCGCGTGAAGACGGCAGCCGCCGCACCACGCGGTACGACATCGACATGACGAAATGCATCTATTGCGGCTTCTGCCAGGAAGCCTGCCCGGTGGATGCCATCGTCGAGGGGCCGAATTTCGAATACGCCACCGAAACCCGCGAGGAGCTGCTCTACGACAAGGCCAAGCTGCTTGCGAATGGTGACAAGTGGGAACGGGCCATCGCGGCCAATCTTGAAGCCGACGCCCCCTACCGCTAGGGCGCGCCACAGAAAACACGAACCGCTCGGGCCGGGCTCCGGCCAGACCCGCGCACACGCATTTTGGGATCAGTAAGGACGGCTTCTCCCTTCGCCACGCAAAGCGGGCGGATCGGAAAGGTTGGGGACCAGCATGATACAGGCCATCGCCTTCTATTTCTTCGCGACCATCGTGGTCGCCGCCGCCGTGATGACAATCATGTCGAAGAACCCCGTGCATTCGGTCTTGTGGCTGATCATGGCGTTCTTCAATGCTGCTGGCCTGATGGTGCTGGTGGGGGCGGAGTTCATCGCGATGCTGCTGGTGATCGTCTATGTCGGCGCGGTGGCGGTGCTGTTCCTGTTCGTGGTGATGATGCTCGACATCGATTTCGCCGCGATGCGCGCAGGCTTCAGCCGCAACGCGCCGCTGGGGTTGGCGGTGGCAGCTGTGCTGTTGGCCGAACTGCTGCTGGCAGCGGGCGCATACAGCGCGGGCGGCATCCAGCTTGGCACCCCTGATGGCATCGCGGTGCAGGCGACCGGGGTAAGAAATATCGAGGCGCTGGGTGCGCTGCTGTATGGCCGCTACATCCTGCTGTTCGAAATTGCGGGCATTATCCTGCTGGTGGCGATGATCGGTGCGATCGTGCTGACATTTCAGGCGCCCAAGCCCGGCGCGCGCGCGCGGCAGGATGTCGACAAGCAGACCCGCCGCCGTCCTGAGGATGCAACTGTCATGAAAAACCCGGAGATCGGGCAGGGGGTCGAGCTATGATCAATCCAGGTGGCATCGGCATCGAACATTACCTCACCGTAGGCGCGATCCTGTTCGTGCTCGGGGTGCTGGGCATTTTCCTCAACCGCAAGAACGTCATCGTCATCCTGATGGCGGTCGAACTGATCCTGCTGGCGGTGAACATCAACCTTGTCGCCTTCAGCGCCTTCATGCAGGACCTTGTGGGGCAGGTCTTCGCCATGCTGGTGCTAACGGTGGCGGCGGCGGAAGCTGCCATCGGACTTGCCATTCTGGTGATCTACTTCCGCGGCCACGGTTCGATCGCAGTCGACGATATCAACCGGATGAAGGGATAAACCGCCCGTGCATCCCATTCTCATAATCGTTTTCGCGCCGTTGCTCGCTGCCCTGATCGCAGGGCTGGGCAACCGAATGATCGGCAATGTGGCGGCGAAATCCGTAACCACCGGCGCGTTGTTCCTGTCGGCGGGCCTGAGTTGGCCGATTTTCCTCGGCTTTCTCGGCGGCGATCAGAATGCCGAAGTGATCGAAGTTCTGAAATGGGTCGAAAGCGGCTCGCTGAACTTCGACTGGTCGCTGCGTGTTGACGCGCTTACGGCGGTGATGCTGGTTGTGATCAACTCGGTCTCAGCGCTCGTGCACCTCTATTCTTGGGGGTATATGGAGGAGGACCCGGATCAGCCGCGGTTCTTCGCCTACTTGTCGCTGTTCACCTTCGCCATGCTGATGCTGGTGACGGCCGATAACCTGGTGCAAATGTTCTTCGGTTGGGAGGGGGTGGGCCTTGCCTCCTACCTGCTGATCGGGTTCTGGTTCAGGAAGCCGAGCGCGGGTGCCGCGGCTATCAAGGCCTTTGTGGTCAACCGCGTGGGCGACCTCGGCTTCATGCTCGGTATTTTCGGCACGTTTCTGGTGTTCCAGACCACCTCGATCACCGAGATCCTAGCCGCTGCTCCGGCGATGAGCGGATCGACCATCACCTTCGTCGGCATGCGCCTGTATACGATGGATATCCTGTGCATTCTGCTGTTTATCGGCGCGATGGGCAAATCGGCGCAGCTGGGCCTGCACACGTGGCTGCCGGATGCGATGGAGGGGCCGACCCCGGTGTCCGCGCTGATCCACGCCGCGACCATGGTGACGGCGGGCGTGTTCATGCTGTGCCGCCTGTCGCCGATGTTCGAAACCGCGCCGACCGCATTGACCATCGTTACCATCGTGGGCGCTGCCACCTGCTTCTTCGCAGCGACCATCGGCACGACCCAGTGGGACATCAAGCGGGTGATCGCCTATTCGACCTGCTCGCAATTGGGCTACATGTTTTTTGCTGCCGGCGTTGGCGCTTATGGCGTCGCGATGTTCCACCTGTTCACGCACGCGTTCTTCAAGGCGCTGCTGTTCCTCGGTGCAGGCAGCGTGATCCACGCGATGCACCACGAACAGGACATGCGCTATTACGGCAATCTGCGGAAGCACATCCCGTTGACCTTCTACGCGATGCTCGCGGGCACGCTGGCGATCACCGGCGTCGGTGTCCTGGGCGTGTTCGGCTTTGCAGGCTTCTATTCCAAGGACGCGATCCTGGAAGCAGCATGGGCGCGCGGCACAGGCGTATCCCAGTTCGCCTTCTGGGCGGGCGCCATCGCCGCTTTGCTGACCAGCTTCTATTCGTGGCGCCTGATGTTCCTCACCTTCTGGGGCAAGCCGCGCTGGGCGTTGTCGGAGCATATCCAGCACGCCGTCCACCACGGCCACGACGATCCTGACCACGCCAACCCGCCCAAGCAGGAAGACGCTGGCCACGACGCGCAACATTCGGTGCCCTCACCGCATGAGGACGACGGCACGGCCGGCTACCATCCGCATGAAAGCCCGGTCTCGATGCTGATCCCGTTAGGGGTGCTGACGCTGGGCGCAATCTTTGCAGGCTTCGCGTTCAAGTATGATTTCATCGACGGCGAGGCTTTCTGGGGCGGCTCGATCTACTTCAACGAAAATCTGATCCACGCGCTGCACGTCGTGCCGCTGTGGGTGAAGCTGACCGCAACCATCGTGATGCTGCTGGGCCTTGCTGGCGCCTACCTCGCCTACATTGCCAAGCCCGATATACCCGGCAAGTTCGTGGCTACCTTCTCCGGCTTGCACAACTTCGTCTACCGCAAGTGGTATTTCGACGAGTTGTATGACGCGATGTTCGTCAAGCCGGCCTTCTGGTTCGGGCGGCAGTTCTGGAAGCTCGGCGATATCGGCACGATTGATCGCTTTGGTCCCAACGGCATTGCCTGGGTGGTCGATCGCAGCGCTGGCGCGGCCAAGTCCATCCAGTCGGGCTACGTCTACACTTATGCGTTGATCATGCTGCTCGGGCTGGTCGCCGCTATCACCTTCGTTCTGCTTTAGGAGCGCGCTTCGTAATGGAAGGCCTTCCCATCCTGTCACTGATGATGCTCGTGCCGCTTGCGGGCGCGCTGGCGTGCCTGTTCGTGGGCGCGAACCTTGCGCGCTGGGTCGCACTCGGGGCGACGCTTGCCACCTTCGGCCTGGGTATCGTCCTGTGGTCCAGCTACGAGATTGGCGGCCCGCAATGGCAGTTCACCGAGCGCGCCGATCTTTTTGCGGGCTTCAGCTACGCACTGGGAATCGACGGAATTTCGCTGCTGCTGATCATGCTCAGCGTGTTCCTGATGCCGATCTGCATCCTTGCCAGTTGGGACGCGATCAAGAAGCGCGTCGGCGAATACATGGCGGCCTTTCTGTTCATGGAAGTGCTGATGATCGGCACCTTCGCGGCGCAGGATCTGTTCCTGTTTTATGTCTTCTTCGAAGCGGGCTTGATCCCGATGTATTTGATCATCGGCGTGTGGGGCGGGGACAACCGCATCTACGCGAGCTACAAGTTCTTCCTGTATACTTTGCTCGGGTCGGTGCTGATGCTGATCGCGATGTTCTGGATGGTGGCCGAAGCGGGCACTTCCGATATTCCGACGCTGATGCAATACGACTTCCCGGCAGGGGCGCAGACATGGCTATGGCTGGCCTTCTTCGCGAGTTTCGCGGTCAAGGTGCCGATGTGGCCGCTGCATACCTGGCTACCCGATGCGCACGTGCAGGCACCAACCGCAGGATCGGTTATCTTGGCGGGCGTGCTGCTGAAGCTGGGCGGATACGGCTTCATCCGGTTCAGCCTGCCGATGTTTCCCGAAGCATCCGCCGATTTCGCGTGGCTGGTGTTTATCCTGTCGATGATCGCGGTGGTCTATACCTCGCTGGTCGCGCTGGTGCAGGCCGACATGAAGAAGCTGATTGCCTATTCCTCGGTCGCGCACATGGCGATTGTCACCGTCGGCCTGTTCGCCTTTAATGTGCAGGGGCTTGAAGGCGCTGTGATCATCATGCTCTCCCACGGCCTCGTTTCGGGCGCGCTGTTCCTGTGCGTGGGCGTGATCTATGATCGGCTGCACACCCGCGAGATTGCACGCTATGGCGGGCTGGCGATCAACATGCCCTATTACGCGCTGTTCTTCCTGCTGTTCACCATGGCCAGCATCGGCCTGCCGGGCACCAGCGGGTTTGTCGGCGAGTTTCTGGCGTTGGCGGGCATCTACCAGACCTCCAGCCTTGTTGCGCTGGTGGCGACCACCGGCATCATCCTCGGTGCCGCCTACATGCTCTATCTCTATCGCCGTGTGGCATTCGGCGGACAGGTCAACGAAGATGCGGCCGCGATGCGTGACATTTCGGCGCGCGAGTGGGCGATGATGGCGCCGATCGCTGCAGCGGTGCTGTGGATGGGAGTTTACCCCGAAAGCTTTCTCGCGCCGATGCGTGCAGACATCGCGGTGCTCGATGCCCGCCTTGCCGCCGCTGCTCCCGCTTCCGATGCGAGCCTCGCGCCCGGCGCTCCGCGTGACGAAGCCGCCAATGCGCTCCACCACGATAATGCCGCCGGGGAGGGCGCACACTGATGGACTTCGCGCCTTCTTTTGCGCTGATCGCATCTGAACTGCTGCTGGTTGCGGCGGGCCTTGTGCTGCTGTTGGTGGCCGCATGGGCCGGGGACAAGGCCGCGCGCCTCGTCACCATTCTCGCCGCTGCGGCCCTGTTTGGTGCGGGCTTCATGCTGGTGCCGGGCCTCCATTTCGGAACCGACGGCCCGGCCACGCTGGCGTTCGGTGGGCTGATGAAGGTCGACAGCTTCGCCTTGTTCGCCAAGGCGCTGATCTATCTTTCCGCCATCGGCGCGCTGATGGTCGCCCCCGCCTTCTTCAACAGCGCCGCTGCCGGAACCGAACGGGTGATGCGCGCCGAATATCCGGTGCTGGTGCTGTTCGCGACCGTCGGCATGAGCATCATGGTTTCGGCCAATGATTTCATGAGCCTGTATCTCGGGCTCGAACTCAACAGCCTCTCGGCCTACGTGTTGGCCGCGATCCTGCGGCGCGATACGCGCTCGGGCGAGGCGGGGCTGAAATATTTCATGCTGGGCGCGCTGGCCTCGGGCATTCTGCTTTACGGCATGAGCCTGCTCTACGGCTTTACCGGCGGCACCGGCTTCCTTGCCGTGCGGGCGGGCCTGACCGGGGAATTGGGCACCGGCGCGTTGTTCGGGTTGATATTCGTGTTGGCCGGCCTTGCGTTCAAGATCTCTGCCGTGCCGTTTCACATGTGGACGCCCGACGTTTATGAAGGCGCGCCGACGCCGGTGACAGCCTTCTTCGCCACCGCGCCAAAGGTTGCCGCGGTCGCCCTGACCGCCCGTGTGGTGTTCGAGGTGTTCGGCGGGCAAGTCGACGCGTGGCAACAGATCGTGATGTTCACCGCGCTCGCTTCGATCATCTTCGGCGCGTTGGGCGCGATCGGTCAGGAAAACCTCAAGCGGCTGCTGGCCTATTCCTCGATCAACAATATCGGATTTATCCTGCTCGGCCTTGCGGTCGCCAATCAGGACGGGGCGAGCGCGATGCTGGTCTATCTGTTCATCTATGTCGCGATGAGTCTCGGCAGCTTCGTCGCGCTGCTGATGCTGCGCGGCGAGGATGGCGCGCTGTTCGAAACCTTCGCCGATATCCGCGGCCTTTCGGTCACGCAGCCGGCCATTGCCTGGGCGCTGCTTTTCTTCATGTTCAGCCTTGCGGGCATTCCGCCGCTGCTCGGCTTCTACAGCAAGTTCGTGGTGTTTCAGGCCACGATCGAGGCAGGTCTGGTCGCATTCGGCGCGATTGCCATCGCTGCGAGCGTGATCGGGGCGTTCTATTATATCAAGTTCGTCAAGGTGATGTTCTTCGATGAACCGGTCGGCGCCGTTACCGGAAAGAGCCCGGCGGGGCACTGGGCGCTGCTGGGGCTGACCGCAGCGATCATCTCGCCGCTCGGCTATCTGCTGACCCCGTCGCTGACCGATTTGGCGGACAAGGCCGCCGCGTCCCTGTTCCTTACGGTTTGACGACCCTTTCGCCTATCCATCTGGTCGAGGAGACCGGCTCGACCAATGCCGATTGTGCCGCCGCGATCCGCGAGGGTGCGAACTGGCCTCATGGGCAGTGGCTGGTTGCACGCCGCCAGAACGCCGGTCGCGGACGGCAGGGACGCGAATGGTTCGACGGCGCAGGCAATTTCATGGGATCGACTGTGATAGTTCCCCAAGAGGGCGATCCGCCGCTTGCCTCGCTCAGTTTCGTCGCCGCGCTGGCAGTGCGCGATGCTGCTGCGGGTGTGCTGAAGGAGGGTGCCGAACTTGCGCTCAAGTGGCCCAACGACGTGCTGCTGGACGGCGGCAAGCTGTCGGGTATCCTGCTTGAAATGGTGCGCGGGCAGATCGTCGCCGGCATCGGGGTCAACCTCGCGCGTGCGCCGCAATTGCCGGACCGCAAGACCGCCGCGCTGGCCGATGTCGTAACCCCGCCGCCGTTGGAGGACTTCGCTGCCAGTCTTGCGCAAGCCTTCGCCCACAGGCTTGCACATTGGCGCAGTGGCGGTCTTGGCTCGACGCTTCACGCCTTTCTTGCAGGGTCGATCCATGCGCAGGGCGCGCCGCTCACCGTCCACGATACCGACGGGTCTAAACTCTCCGGCAGCTTTGCGGGGCTGGACGAAAGTGACGGCGCGCTGCGGCTGCGCTTGGCGGATGGCAGCGAACGTGTCATTCGCGCCGGGGACATTTCGTGAATACAGGAGTCCGTCCAATGCTTCTCGCCGCCGATGTCGGGAACACCAATGTCGTCTTCGCGCTGTTCGAACCCGGCGTTGACGGGGCGTATACGATCCGCGCGCGCTGGCGCATTGCCACCGACCCGCGCCGCACCGGTGATGAATACGCGGTCTGGCTGCTGCAATTGCTCAAGATCGAAGAGGTCGAGCGCGATCAGATCACCCAGATCATCGTCGCTTCGGTGGTGCCGCGCGCCGATCACAACCTGACCGTATTGTGCCAGAAATATTTTGGCATCACGCCCATGTTCGCAGGGCAGGACAAGGCGGCGTGGCGCTTTGCCATTGATGTCGACCAGCCCAGTTCATTGGGGGCGGACCGCGCGCTCAACATTCTTGCCGCGCACCATAAATACGGCGGCGATCTGATTGTGGTCGATTTTGGTACCGCGACCAAGTTCGAAGCGGTCGACTTCACCGGGGCCTACAAGGGCGGATCGATTGCGCCGGGGATCAACCTGTCGCTCGATGCATTGGTGGGCAAAACGGCAAAGCTGCCACGCATCGCCATTCGTGCGCCCGGCACCCGCAGCGTCATCGGCCGCAACACCGAAGACCAGATGCTGATCGGCGTGTTCTGGGGCTACGTTGCGATGATGGAAGGGATGGTCGAACGGATGAAGTCCGAAATCGGTCGTCCGGCAAAGGTTGTAGCTACCGGCGGGCTCGCCATATTGTTCGATGACGCGACCGAGATTTTCGATCACGTCGATGCCGACCTGACCTTGGACGGCCTCGCCATTCTTGCGCGGCAGGCGGAAACCGCCTGAACCATCCCGCGCTCCTCCTGACAGAACCGGATACACCTTGAAGAAAGATTTTACGCCCGAAGACGAATTGCTGTTCCTTGCGCTCGGAGGCTCGGGCGAGATTGGCATGAACGTCAATCTCTATGGCTGCCAGGGCAAGTGGCTGATGGTCGATCTGGGGATGACCTTCTCCGGCACCGAATATCCCGGTGTCGATCTGGTATTCGCCGATCTCGATTTCATCGAGGAGCGGGTCGAAGATCTGCTCGGGATTGTGCTGACCCATGCGCATGAAGATCACATCGGCGCGGTGCCGTACTTCGCAGGCGAACTGGGCGTGCCGCTGTATGCCACGCCGTTCACCGCCGATCTCGTGGCGCGCAAGCTGGAAGAAGCCGGCCTGCTCGGCAAGGTCGAACTCAACATCATCGAGGACGATCACGGCGAAATCGACATCGGCCCGTTCACGGTCAGCTACCTGCCGCTGGCGCACTCGATTGCGGAAGGCAACGCGCTGCTGATCGACACCCCGCACGGACGGATTTTCCACACCGGCGACTGGAAGCTCGATGAAGAGCCGATCATCGGCGAACCGACCACGGAAGAAGAACTGCGCGAAATCGGCGATGAAGGCGTGCTGGCGCTGGTGTGCGATTCGACCAATGTGTTCAATCCGGAGCCTTCCGGTTCCGAAGGCGCGGTGCACCGCGCGCTGATGGAGGAAGTCGCCCGACACAAGGGCAAGCGCGTGGTCGTGACCACATTTGCCAGCAACGTCGCGCGCCTGCATACGCTGGGCGAGGTCGCACGCGAGACCGGGCGGCAGATCTGCGTCGCCGGACGCTCGCTCGACCGGATTATCGAGGTCGCGCAGGACAATGGCTATCTCGAGGACTTCCCGACCCCGGTCAATTTCGATACCGCGATGGGGCTGCCGCGGGGTGAGGTGCTGATCATTGCGACCGGCGGGCAGGGCGAGCCACGCGCCGCGTTGGGCCGCATGGCGGACAGTAATCACCCGATCGAACTGGTCGCGGGCGATGTGGTGCTGTTCTCCTCGCGCCAGATTCCCGGCAATGAAATCCCGATTGGCAAGATTCAGAACCAATTGGCCGCGCGGGGCATTCAGATGGTGACCGACCGGCAGGCATTCATTCACGTTTCGGGGCATCCCGGCCGGCCGGAACTCGAAGCGCTCTACGAATGGCTGCGGCCCGAGGTGCTGGTGCCCGTTCACGGCGAAATCCGCCACATGGCCGAACAGGCGCGGGTCGGCAAAGCTGCGGGCATTCCGTCGCAGGTGGTGCAGAAGAACGGCGATCTCGTCCGCCTTGCGCCAGGCAAGCCGGGTAAGCTGGCCGAAGTGCGGGCCGGAAGGCTTGTGCTCGATGGTGATATCATCTCGCCTGCCAATGGCGATGCGATGGTGATGCGTCGCCGGATTGCGCAGGACGGCGTACTGGTGGTGGTGCTGGCGCGCGGGCAAGCGCCACTGGTGGAAGCGATCGGCCTGCCGCTGGACGAGGACTTGCCCGATTTCCTCGCCGAGGCTGGCCGCGACGTGCTTACCGCGATCAATCGGCTCAAGGGCAAGGATACCCGCGATCCGGCGGTGATCCACGAAGCCGCGCGGCTTGCCGCACGGCGCGCCGCGCAGCGCTGGTCTGGCAAGAAGCCGCAGGTGCGCGTGGTCATGCCCGGAGCGCCTGCCTGATGCAGATCACCTCGATTGCGGCGATTTACTTTCTGTTCTGGGTGATGAGCGCCTTCATGATGCTGCCCTTTGGCGTGCGCACCGCCGATGAGGCGGGCGAGGCTACGGTGCCGGGTCAGGCGGAAAGCGCACCCGTTAACTTCCGGCCGGGCAAGCTGGCGTTGCGCGCGACCGTCATCGCGGCGGTGTTCACTGCGTTGTTCGTCACCAATTACAATTATGGATGGGTCACGATTGCCGATATCGACATCTTGCCCAAGCCACCGGGGACCTTGGCGAACTAGCTCCTGAACCGCTTGATCGATTGCGCCAGCACGACATACAGCTTGCCCATGTCCGAGCCCAGCATCGTCACAGTCAGCACGTGACCGTCGCGGGTCGACAGCGTCGAACGCAGCAACGCCTCGAAATCATGGATGTAGCGGCTGACATTGGCCTTGAAGGCATCGTCCTGTTGGTAAAGCTCGGCAATGTCGCGTGCCGCGCCTTTGTCGATAAGTCGCACTGCGCGGCGGGTGAAGATGCCGCGATCTCCCTTCAGATAGGCGTCCCACGCCGTATCGGCGACTTCCGTGGACAACGCTCCGGCAATGTCGATCGACGCCGAATTGAGGCTGTCGGTGATCAGCGCCATGCGCCGGGCAAAGTCGTTGTTGACCTGCTCCTCGGCCAGTTCGCGCGCGCGGCTGATGCGCTGTTCGAGGTTGCCGGTCAACTCGTTCACCCGCACCAACTGGTCGCGCAGCTGGATCACAGCCTCGCGCCCGACCCCCGAAGCATGGGAGGCGGACTGTTCCAGCTTACCGATCGTGGCGGCGCTTTCATTGCGCAACGCCCGTTCGAGCGCCTGCACCGCCTCCGCCCCGATGCTCTGCGCCAGCACGGTTGCCTTTTCGCGCGCGCCTTCGTCCAGAGTGGCGAAGGTCTGAGCGATTGACGCTTCCAGCGTTGCCAATGCTTCGCGCAGGCGTTCCTGCGTGTCACCGGCCAGTGTGCCGCTTTCCTCTGCCAGCCGCGCAAACCCGCCGCGCAGCCCTTGCAGCCGCGCGAGCGCTTCGTCCGATTGGTCGGCCAGTCGCGCTTTGAAACCTTCGATGGCTGCGTCTGCCGCGTCGATTTCGCTACGGGTCTTTATGAGGTAATCCGACAGGTCGCTGCCCTGCTGGCTGGTTCGCAGCATTAACTGGCTGACCTCGCCCGCACGGCCCTCCACTGCGGCAAGGTTCTGCCCTGCGGCGGATATGGCCTGCTGCAGGTCTTCGCGGCTTGTGCGCGCTCCCGACTGGATGATCTCCAACAGCCGTACACCGCCTTCGGTCAGTTCGGCCAGTTGCGCCTCGGTCTGCGCCAGAGCGATGCGCTTGGCCGCCAGCTTTTCGTTCAGCATGTCCAGCCCGTCGGCAAGGCTGGTACGCGCTGCATCGCCCTGATGGCTCACCTCGCCGAGCAACACGCCGAACTGGTCGAGTTGTGCAGCGATTGCTTCGCCGTGCGCCACCAGCTTCTCGGTATCGGCCACCTGCGCCTCGCGCCGCTGGACGAGGGCATCGTCGAGAGCGGCGAGCCGCTGGGCCAGCAATTCGCTGGCCTGCGCTTCGCGGGTTTCGAATTCGGCCTGACTTTTCTCAAGCCGTTCCTGCAACAAACGTGCGCGTTCGGCGAACTGGTTTTCATAGCGCTCGGCTTCGCCGCGCAGCTGGATAATCCGCTGTTCGGCATCGCCGCTGGTCGTCCGGTCAAGTTCGTCGACCAGCTTCAGTTTCTCCACCAGCCCCTGCTGAAGTTGCGCAAACATCCCGGCGATGCGACCACTGGCCTGTTCTTCGGCGGTTCGCAGCTGCTGTGACAACGCATCGACTTCTCCACCGAAGGCTCCGCTGCGCTGGCGCAGCGCATTGATCGCTTCGGTCTCCGCCCCGTCGAGCCTCGCGCGGTAGGCTTCGGCATCTTCCTGCAAGGCGGCGAAGCGCTGCGCCAGCGTGGCTTCGATCCGGCTCATCTGGGCATTGAACCCGGTAAGCGTTTCGTCCACCCGGGCGGTGAGACCGGCCACTTGCGCTTCGCTGGCATTACCGAACTCACCGAGCCGCGTGAAGCCGGACACAAGGCGATCGAGTTGATCCTGCGCCTTGTTCCCCGCGCCGCCGATCTGGTTGGCGACATCGCGTGCGGCGTTGGCGATCACCGGTAGATCGTCGCGCAGCCGGTTCATGTTGCCGAGCGCGGTTTCACTGGTGCTACCGATGGCGTCCACCTGCGCGCCATTGGTAGTGATAAGCTGCTGCAATTCCGCTGCATGGGTCGCAATACGCTCGGCCGCGATACGGCCCAGCGATTCCAGATCGCGCGATTGAGCGGCGAGGAATTCGCGGGCGAGGCTGAGTTCGCGATTAACGACCTTGAGCCGCTGTTCCAGCTCTGCGCTTTCGCGGCTGAGCAGGGCGGCGCTGGCGGCAAAGCGGTTCGCCTCGGCACGCGATGATCGCATCGCCAGCAGCCAGACCACTCCGATAAGCGCCACAGGCACCGACCACGCAACGATCCAGCCGGCCCACGCCGTAGGGGGAGCGCCAGCCATTACTTCGCCGCTGATAGCCCAGCCGAAAAAGCCAGTCCACCCGGCGATCGCAACCAGGGCGAGGGTTGGGGCCATCCAGCCGAAGCGCGACGGGGCGTGGGCCTCCGGTTCGCTCTCCAACCAAGCCTCATCCAGCAGCATCTCGCTGCTGTCGGGGGCAGCATCGCTGACGCCGGATTCCTGCGCTAAATTCGTACCGGTCGCGTCGTCCGCGCCGCTCCTGCGCCCCAAAGCGCGCATCTGATGCCGTTCTGCCATGCGCGCTTCATACCACAGCCTCAAACGGGATAAACCCTGCTTTAACCAAATGCGTGTTAGCCCTCTCGCCATGGCCTATGACAACGGAGCTCTGGATGCGACGCTCGCCGCGGCTGCGGGCGACAATGCCGTGCTGATGCGCGAATTGCGCGCGGCGTTTCTGGAAAGCGCTGCGCGTCAGCTAGATCTGCTCAAGCGGGCGCGGTGCGATGGCAACTGGAACGTTGCGGCGATGCGCCTTAAAGGACTTGCGGCGAGTTTCCATGCCGACGAATTGCTCTCGGCAGCCGAACATGCGCTCAATGCCGCGCCCGGTGAACCGCTGGCGATCCGCGAAATCGAGGCGGTGCTGGCGCGTTTCAATCGGTCGGTCCGGCGCTGAACCGCCAATTCGCCCGTGAATTCGGGCAAATTTACCCTCGCACGGCTTGAACCGCTGAAGCGAAACCGCCAATCCGGGGATCATCGATCCCTCGGCGAAAGGCGGCAGGATGCGCACGGCCCTGATTGCGGCCCTCAGACATAGTTCGAACGGCCCCTTGCGTGCTGCATTGCCACTCGCTGGGCGCAGTGTCCTCGCCCGTCAGGTCGATTTGCTGCAGGCGCACGGTTGCGAGCGAATCCTGTGCCTGTGTGATCGGATCGATGACGAAATCCTGCGGGTGCAAACCGCAGTTGAGGCGTCGGGCGGCACATTTCAGGCCTTGCGCGGGTTTCTCCATCTGCCGGCAATGATCCGCGGCGACGAGGAATTGGTGATCCTTGCCGATGGTCTGGTGCCGGATCCTGCCACGGTGCGCGCCCTGTTCGCGGCCGAGCCGCAGTCGCCGCGCTTCGTTGCCTGCCTGCCTGCCGAAAGCCCGCTGGTGAGCCGACATCCGGATGATTTCGAACGGATCGATGCAACCCGCCATTGGGCCGGGCTGCTGGTGATGCGCGGCGCGCCGGTGCAGCATCTGGCCGATTTCCCGCCCGATGCCGATGCGATATCGGTCTTGCTGCGGCTCGCGCTGCAGGCCGGAACGCCGTGCCGCGCGCTTCCTGAAGAACGCGCCGCCACGGAAGGCTGGCTGCTGGCGACCGACGAGGCTGCACTGATGCAGCAGGAACAGGCGCTGATCTCCCGCGCGGCGGGCATAATCGACTGGCACAGGCCGTCGCTGGCGACAGCGCGAATGGCCGCGCGCGCGCTAACTTCCCGAGCGCTGGGGCGTGGACTTGTGCGTGGGCCGATGATTGCGCTGCTGGCGGCGGCGACGCTGCTGCTGGGAGGGGTGGGTGCAAGCGGGTTGGGGCTTGCTTCGGCGGGGCTTGCGCTTGCCGCCCTGGGCGTGTTCGGGGCAGCGCTGGCAGATGCGCTCGCAGCGATGCGACGGCACTTGCTGGGCGACGGGTTTTCGCCGCGTTTGCTGGCGCGGTTCGGACTGGCAGTCGACATTCTCGCTGCAATTGCCTTGTTGCTGGCGCTTTCGCCGGTGCCCTTTGCTGAGCCGTTGGCGGTACTGGGGCCGATCACGATCGGGCTGGCACGGCTCGTGATCCGGGACCGGTCCTTCGCACCGGTCACCGTTCTGGCAGACCGCGCGCTGCTGCTTGGCGCCCTTGCACTCGCTGCCGCGTTCGACCTGCTGCCGTTTGCCACCGGGTTGACCGCACTGGTTCTGCTGGGCGGATTGCTGCTGCGCCGCCAGCCGAACTGAACTAACGCTGATTTAACTATGCGCCGTTTATGGCGGCAGGATGGGCGATGAACCAACGGCAATCGCGACCGCGAGTCGGGTCGAGACGATTCTGCGAGAGAACCTCGTGCGGGAAAACCGCGCGATCGACGCTGTCGTGCCGGTGCTGCGCCACCTCCTGGTGAGCGAGGGCCAGAGGCTGGTGAGTGATGCGATTCTCGCGCGGGTACGCGGAATGCTGTCCGATCTCGCCGCCCAGCTATTGGCTGCCGCGGACGGGCGCGACCCGGCGCTGAATGTCGTGGGTCGGATCGATGCCGATGCGCGCGACGCCCTGGCTGAAAGTCTCGCCGCGGATCGCGGCTTGCTGACGCTATGCCATGCCCTCGCAGTCGAGAGCCACCTGGCTGAACGCATCCACCTGCAGCGCGGGATCGACCCGGTGCTGAGCCCGCTGCTGCAGGAACTGATCGCTTCGGACGAACCGGTGATTGCCGAACTGGCGATGAACCTGCTCGCCGCGCAATCGCGCTTCATCCAGAGCCAGCGCCGCATGGAACTGCCGCTGTCCGAGCTGCCAGCCGAATTGTTCCATGCCGTTCTGTCGGCCCATGCAAACCCGCGCAGCGACACCGCTGCTGGCGAGGCGCTGGCGCGGTTCCAGCAGAATTATGATGAAGCGACGACCCGGATCGGGCTGCTGGCCCGGCTTGTTGCGGCCATGCGGCGCGGTGCGGTGGCGGCGCTGGCGCTCGATCATGCCGGTCTGGGGCTGTTCGCCAGCACGCTAGCGGCGCTCTCCCGGCAGCCGCGCGCGCATGCGGTGCTGGCGTGTCACGAACAACAAGGCGCGCGTCTGGCCTTGGGCCTGCGAGCGGCGGGGCTTGGGCCAGACGCGATCGAGCGGCAGTTTCTGCTGGTCGATCCGGCGGCCCGGATGCCAAGCGACCTCGCCGCGATCTCGTCCGATCGGGCGCGCATCCTGCTGGACGCGGCAGCGGGCTGAGTGACCAGCGTGGATCACCGCGATAGCCTGCTGGGCGCCCACGGTTTGACCGATGCGCGCGATTGTCTGATCAGCGCCGATGAGCCGCTGGCCGATTTGCAGGCGCGCTGCGGCGGGCGGGTGCCAGGGCCACTGGCAATCCCTGAACTGCGCGAGCTGGTGCGTCAGACCCGTGAGATGGGCCTGAAGCTGGCGAGAGCATTCACCGCCTTCGACGGCGAAGCCCTGGTGACCGGTTTTGCGCGGATACATCCCGCCAGCAAAGCCGCAGGCGGCGGCTGCGAAGTGCTGGTTGAGAATTGGCAGCGCAGCATGCAACCGACGCCGGATGGCCGCGAATTCGCGGAGCGCCTTGACGCGATTGACCGCGCCACCGCCGAAGTCAGCGCCCGGCTTGACGCGCGCCAGCGCGTGCAGGTGCTCAGTGCGCTGGCAACCGATGCGCTCGAACTGCAGGCCGTCAGCTTGACTACGCCGGGCCGGGTATGGAGCGAGCTGGTCGAATTGAAGGGCATCGCGCATCAACAACCGTTGCATTGGCGGCTGCTAGATGGTGCGGCTTGCCGCTTTGACGGGTCGCAACGGCAGTGGCGGGCACGGCTGATCCCACTCGGCCCTGACCTGCAGACGCCGACCGGGTTCGAACTGCTGCTGATCGCCGAAGAGCCGCTGTCGCCGGCACAGCTCGCGGAGGAAAGCGGCGAGGGCGGTGAGGCCACGCCGACGCGGCTGATCGGCAGCGCGCTCGCCCCAGTGCTGCGTCAGCCGGTGGCGCGGATCATCGCCAATGCCGAGACTATTCGCGCGCGGCTCGCCGGGCCATTGCGGGAAGAATACAGCGAATATGCCGGCACGATCGCCGGCGCAGGGCAGCACCTTGCAGCGATGCTGGACGATCTGGCCGACCTCGAAGTGGTCGAAACTCCCGGATTTTCCACCGTGCGCGAGAGCGTCGACCTTGCCGATGCGGCGAGCCGGGCTGCGGGTATTCTCGGGATGCGTGCCCGTAATAGCGACATTAGCCTGATGGTATCGGGCGATCGCGGCGCGGCGGTGGCGACCGCGGAGTTTCGCCGGGTGCTGCAGATCCTCATCAACCTGATCGGCAATGCGATTGCCTATTCGCCGGGCGGGAGCACGGTTACGATTACCGCACACGCTTCGGATTCCGCAACCGGCGGGGGCGGCACGGTGACCGTGAGCGTTGCGGATGAAGGGCCGGGGGTCACGCCCGAACAGGCGGAGCGCATCTTCGACAAGTTCGAACGGCTTGGGCGGGACAATAATGGCGGCAGGGACAACGGATCGGGGCTTGGCCTTTACATCTCGCACCGCCTGGCAGCGGCAATGGACGGCTGCCTGACGGTCGAACGCGCGGACAGCGGCGGGGCGCTGTTCAGGCTGGAGCTGCCTGCTGCCTGAGGCAGATAATCAGTGGCGCCGGTGCGGGACTCTGCTCGCGCCCCACAAGATCCCACCGCCGACAAGCGCGGTCAGCGCGCCGTAAAACACCCATTCACGCTGCGCGAGCATGAAACTGCCCGCAGGCCAGTCCAGCAGGCCCAGACCCTGCAAGGCCCAAAGGGCGCCGAATGCGATCAGCAAGCCGCCGAACGCCTTCAGCGCCATTCGGAACATTGCTGCCGCGCCTCAGCGCTTGTCGAGAGGGATGTAATCGCGCTGCGTCGGGCCGGTGTAAAGCTGGCGCGGACGGCCGATCTTCTGGCCGGGATCGGAAATCATCTCGTTCCACTGTGCCACCCAGCCGACGGTGCGCGCCAGCGCAAACAGCGCGGTGAACATCGTGGTCGGGAAGCCAATCGCCGACAGGATGATGCCCGAATAGAAATCAACGTTCGGGAACAGCTTCTTCTCGATGAAATAGGGATCGTTGAGCGCCAGTTCTTCCAGCCGCAGCGCGGTTTCGAACAGCGGATCATCGACTTTCAGCGCATCGAACACCTCGCGCACAGTCTTCTGCATCACCGTGGCGCGCGGATCGTAGTTTTTGTAAACGCGATGGCCGAAGCCCATCAGGCGGAACGGATCGTTCTTGTCCTTCGCGCGCTCAATATAGTGCGGGATGCGGTCAGGCGTACCGATTTCCTTGAGCATGTTGAGCGCAGCTTCGTTGGCGCCGCCATGCGCAGGGCCCCACAGGCAGGCGATGCCCGCAGCGATACAGGCGAACGGGTTAGCGCCCGACGAACCGGCCAGACGCACGGTCGAGGTCGAAGCGTTCTGTTCGTGGTCGGCGTGGAGGATGAAGATCCGGTCCATCGCCTTTTCGACCGCCGGGACCACCTCGTATTCCTCGGCCGGAACGCCGAAGGTCATCTTCAGGAAGTTGCCCGTGTAGGACAGCTTGTTGTCCGGATAGATGAAGGGCTGGCCGATGGCGTACTTGTAAGCCATCGCCGCGATCGTCGGCATTTTGGCGATCAGGCGGTGCGAGCTGATCTTCCGGTGTTCGGGATCGGAAATGTCGGTGCTGTCGTGATAGAACGCCGACAGCGCGCCGACCACACCGCACATGATCGCCATCGGGTGCGCGTCGCGGCGGAAACCCCGGTAGAACGTCATCAGCTGTTCGTGCAGCATAGTGTGACGGGTGATGGTGTAGTTGAAGTCGTCCATCTCCGCCTTGCTTGGCAGTTCGCCGTTGAGCAGCAGATAGCTGACTTCCATGAAGCTGGAATCCTCGGCCAGCTGGCCGATCGGATAGCCGCGGTGCAGCAGTACGCCTTCGTCACCGTCGATATAGGTCAGCGCACTTTCGCAAGATGCGGTCGAGGTGAAGTCGGGGTCGAAGGTGAAGGCACCCGTCTGCGCATAAAGCTTGCGGATGTCGATCACATCGGGGCCGGTGCTGCCCTCGAGCACGGAATAATCGAAGCTCTTCCCGCCGAGTTCGAGTTTCGCCAGCTTGTCTGCCAAGGTCTGTCTCCTGTCCAAATTCTTTGCTCGTTTCCCGCTCTTTACGCCGCCTGCCCTAAGCAGCCTGGGCGTCGAGCCGGGCGAGAGCTTCTTCCCGTCCCAGAAGGACCAGAACATCGAAAATACCGGGTGAGGTCGTCGTCCCGGTCAGCGCAGCGCGCATCGGCTGCGCCAGCTTGCCAAGGCCCAATCCCAGTTCCTCCGCAAGCGATTTCGTAGTGGCTTCGAGTGCCTCGCTTGTCCAGTCGTTTTCGCCCCGCAAACGCTCGCAAATTTTGCGCAAGCTGGTGCGCGCATCGGCATCGAGCAGTTGGGAGGCTTTTTCGGTCAATTCCAGCGGCCGCTTGGCGAACAGGAATGCCGATCCTTCAACGACTTCGTTGAGGTTCTTTGCGCGCACTTTGATCACCGGCATGGCCGTTTCGAGCAGCGCTGCGTCGGCATCTTCGCCGATCCGCGCTGCCACCAGCGCGGCCAGTCGCGCATCATCGGCTTCGCGCAGGTAGTGCCCGTTCAGATTGTCGAGTTTCTTGATGTCGAACCGCGAAGGGCTCTTGCCGACGCCATCCAGATCGAACAGCTCGACCGCCTCGTCGCGGGTGATCTCCTCGCGGTCGCCGTGGCCCCAGCCCAGACGAAGCAGGTAATTGAACAGGGCTTCGGGCAGGATACCAAATTCGTCGCGATACGCCTCCACCCCCAATGCGCCGTGGCGCTTGGATAGCTTGGCCCCGTCGGAGCCGTGGATCAGCGGGATGTGGGCATAAACCGGATCGGGCCAGCCGCCCTCGATCGCATGCATCGCGCGGATGATCGGCAGTTGGCGGAAGGCGTTGTTCAGGTGATCGTCGCCGCGGATCACGTGAGTGACGCCCATGTCATGATCGTCGACCACCACCGCCAGCATGTAGGTCGGCGTGCCGTCAGCACGCAGGATGATGTAGTCGTCGATTTCCTCGTTCCGCACCGTCACTGCGCCCTGCACCCTGTCATGGATGGTGGTCTCGCCCTCGTTCGCGGTCTTCAGCCGGACGGTGAATGGCGTGCCTGCAGGCGCTTGACCCGGGTCGCGGTCGCGCCAGCGTCCGTCATAGCGCAGTGGTTGTTTGTTGGCGCGCTGTTCGGCGCGCATCGCTTCGAGTTCTTCGGAGGTGGCAAAGCATTTATAGGCATGGCCCGCCTCGAGCAATTGCAGCGCCACTTCGGCATGACGCTCGGCACGGTCGGACTGGAACAGCGGCGGCGCGTCATAATCCAGACCGAGCCAGTCGAGCCCATCGATGATCGCGTCGATCGCTTCCTGCGTCGAACGCTTGGCGTCGGTATCTTCGATCCGCAGCAGCGTGCGTCCGCCGTGATGGCGCGCATAAAGCCAGTTGAACAGCGCCGTGCGCGCGCCGCCGATATGCAGGAAGCCGGTGGGCGACGGCGCGAAGCGGGTCACAACCTGCGTTGCCGACGTATCCGCTGGGCTGCTGCTTTCGCTTGCCATTGCCTGTCACTTCCTGTTCACTTTGAGCGGCTTGGCATGGGCCTTGCCGGTCAGGGGGCGAGCCGATGCGCGATGCGCCAATCATTCCGATGGGGGACGATCCCGGCAGCCAGCCTGCCGCTCGCGTCGCGTCGGCGCGGCCTTGGCAAAGCGGCGCGGGATTGTCCAGCGTGGTAGCACGGACGCTCGCCCAACTGGCGCGCAGCATCGCCGATCATGCCGAACGGTTTCTCGCCACTGCCGGCTTCGACCGCGCACCGTGGCTGGCGGTGCTGTTCATGGGCGGGATCATGGCCTGGTTCGCCTTGCCGGGGCAAGATTACTGGCTGGCGGCAATGGCAGCGGCGGGCGGGCTGGCTGCGACGGTATCAATCCTTTGGCCCGATACGAAGGGCGCTTTCGATGAGCGGGTGAACCTGCGAAGCGCGCTGATTGCCGGGGGACTGGTGTTCGCGCTGGGCATTGCAGTTATCTGGGCGCGTTCCGAAATTGTCGGGGCCGAGGCGATCGAGAGGCCCGGCGTTGCGCTGCTTCAGGGTCATGTGCTGGAGCGCGAGGATCAGCCCGCCGATGGCCGGATTCGCCTGACATTGGCGGTGCGCGATGCCGCAAGCCTGCAAGCCTATAAGGTGCGGATCAATGTACCGTTTGACGCGCTTGCCGGGCAATCCGCCGGTCCTGCGCTGGCCGAGGGCGCGGTGGTCCGGCTGCGGGCGCGACTGATGCCGCCTGCGAGCCCAATGTTGCCGGGTGCCTATAATTTTGCCCGCGCGGCGTGGTTCAAGGGCTTGGCGGCCACCGGGAGCGCGATTGGCCCGGTCGAACTTGTCCGCCCCGCAACGCAGCAGGGTGGACTTGCCGATATACAACGAGCGCTATCCGCCCATGTGCGAACGCGGGTCGAAGGATCGGCAGGCACGATCGCCGCCGCCTTTGCCAGCGGCGACCGCGGCAGCATCGCGCGTGCAGACGAGGAGGCGATGCGCGATTCGGGCCTGACCCATCTGCTTTCGATCAGCGGCCTGCATGTCAGCGCCGTGATTGCCGCTGCCTACCTTGCAGTGTTGAAGCTGCTCGCGTTGTCGCCCGCACTGGCTTTGCGCGTGCGGCTGCCTGTCGTGGCAGCAGCGGGCGGGGCATTGGCGGGGATCGGCTACACCTTGTTGACCGGCGCCGAGGTGCCGACGGTGCGCAGCTGCGTTGCCGCCATGCTGGTGCTGATCGCGTTGGTGCTGGGCCGCGACGCATTATCGGTCAGGATGGTGGCGGTGGCGGCAGGGTTCGTCCTGCTGCTCTGGCCGGAGAGCGCTATCGGACCAAGTTTCCAGATGAGCTTTAGTGCGGTGCTTGCGATCATCGCCTTGTCGACGAGCACGCCGGTGCGCGCCTTTCTTGCCGCGCGCGAGGAGCCATGGTGGGCGCGGATTGGGAGGCGGGTGGTGATGCTGTTCGTCACGGGCATGGTGATCGAACTGGCGCTGATGCCGGTGGTTTTGTTCCACTTCCACCGCGCGGGGCTTTACGGAGCGCTCGCCAATGTTATCGCCATTCCGCTTGTTACGTTCATTGCGATGCCGCTGATCGCATTGGGGCTGCTGTTCGATCTGGTGGGGGCAGGTGGGCCATTCTGGTGGCTGGTGCAGTATTCTCTCGACCTGCTGCTGGGAATTGCCCACTTCACCGCGAGCCAGCCGGGTGCGGTCAAGCTGATGCCGCAGATCGGCGGAACGGCTATCGCGCTGTTTGCGGGCGGAGGGCTTTGGCTGGCGCTATGGACAGGACGGGCGCGTGTCCTGGGCCTCTTACCGATTGCCGCCGCGAGCGTTCTGACGATCCTGACTCCAGTCCCAGATATACTGGTTTCGAGTGACGGGCGGCAGGTCGGTATCACCATTTCCGGGGCTGAAGGGGATCGGCGGTTGCTTTCCCTCCGTGACAGCCGTTCCAATTATGCACGCGACAATCTGATCGAACTCGCGGGGGTAAAGGGCAATCCGGTTCCGCTTGCCGAATGGCCGGATGCGCGGTGTTCGGATGCGTTCTGCACACTGGTGATCAAACGTGGCGGCCGTGACTGGGCGATATTGATGGCGAGAAGCCGCGCCCGGGTGGAGGAGCGCGCGCTCGCCAGCGCCTGCACCCGCGCCGACATCGTCATCGCCGAACGATACCTGCCGCGTTCCTGTCGCCCGCGCTGGCTCAAGGCCGACAGACGGCTGCTCTCAGAAACCGGCGGGCTATCGATCAACCTGGATCGCCAGACGTTCGACACCGTGGCCGAGCGCGAAGGGCAGCATGGCTGGTGGCGCGGTGGCGGCTAGAAACACGCCCCCGCGCCCACCTGTCAGTGATAGCGGCGCAGCAGCCCGGCAAGCTTGCCCTGCACCTGCACTTCGTCAGGCCGATAGACTTGTGCTTCGTAAGCGGCGTTGGC
The DNA here is from genome assembly GCF_040148725.1 of Erythrobacter sp. NFXS35. Taxonomy (NCBI): domain Bacteria; kingdom Pseudomonadati; phylum Pseudomonadota; class Alphaproteobacteria; order Sphingomonadales; family Erythrobacteraceae; genus Erythrobacter; species Erythrobacter sp. NFXS35. The sequence goes on from NZ_JAGDEB010000001.1 coordinate 335,492, forward strand.
CGGATCGAGCCGCACCTGCCCGCCGTCCTTTCGCAGATATTTGAGCGTTGCTTCCTCGCCGCGCACCAGCGCCACCACGATCTCGCCGTCGCGGGCGGTATCGGTGCGGCGTACCAGCGCATAGTCGCCGTCGAAAATGCCGGCTTCGATCATGGAGTCTCCGGACACTTCGAGCGCGTAATGCTCACCCGGACCGAGCAGCGCTGCGGGGACAGGCAATGTATTCTGACCTTCGAGCGCTTCGATCGGAGCCCCTGCCGCAATGCGGCCATGGAGCGGCAGTTCGATCACGTCATTGGCCGGTTCTGGCGCAGCGGTGCGGGCAGCGGGCGGCGTCATCGCAATCACATTATCGGCTGCGCTCCGCACCGGGGTCGAATCCTCTGGCTGCCGGATGACTTCGAGCGCGCGCGCCCGGTTGGGCAACCGACGAAGAAAGCCGCGTTCTTCCAGCGCCGAAATCAGGCGATGAACGCCCGATTTGCTCTTAAGGTCGAGCGCCTCCTTCATTTCCTCGAAACTCGGCGAGATGCCGGTTTCCTCCAGCCGCTGCTGGATGAAGCGGATCAGTTCGTGCTGCTTGGCGGTCAGCATTGATCAAAACTCCCATACTTGCATCCAAACCCCGCCACAGCGACGGTAGATGCGGTTCTGCGTGCGTGCGTCACGCGGCACCCAAATATCCAAGGTGCACTTTTCGTTCGGCGATATAGTGAACGAACAAAGAACAATTAGGCAACCGCCATGGGAGTGTCAAGCGCCATGCGCCGCAGAATCCCGCAATTCAGCCATTCCGGAGGTAGAGCACCGGAACCGGATCGCCAGGGGCAGCCGCCGGAGCGCCTGCGGGCCGATCGATCAGGCAATCGGCGGCGGCCAGCGTCGCCAGCGCGCTCGAATCCTGCGCCCCGGCATGGGACACACTGCCGTCTTCGCTAACCGCCCGCAGGAACTCGCGCCGCTTGCCGGCAGCGGGCAACATCGCGCCAGCGCGCATCGTCACCGACCGCGGCAGGGGTGAAGGATCGCCCAGCGCCGCCCGCACCAGCGGCAGGGCGAACAGGAACGCCGTGACGAAGCTCGACACCGGATTGCCCGGCAGGCCGAGGATCACTTGCGCACCGCGCCGCGCCACCAGCAGCGGCTTGCCGGGTTTGATCGCGACCTTCCAGAACGCGGTTTCGGCCCCCCAAGCGGCGAGTGCGGGCTTTATCAGGTCGTGATCGCCCACCGATGCGCCGCCCGATGTGATGAGGATGTCCGCTTCCTCCGCCGCCGCCAGCGCCCCGGCGAGGGCGGTCATGTCGTCACCGATCGGTCCGAGCCGCTGCACATCGCAGCCCCAAGGCGCGATCATCGCGGCGATCATCGCGCCGTTGCTGGCGGGGATTTGATGGGGCAGGCAATTGGCGGGATCGCTCGCAAGTTCATCCCCGCTATCGAGCACCGCAATTCGGACCCGACGTCTGGCCGCAGCCATGCCATGCCCGCCAGCAAGTAACAGTGCCATCCGCGCCGGGGTGATGCACGTGCCGCGCGCAAGCAGCAGGTCGCCGGTCGCAAAGTCGAAGCCGCGTTTGCGGATATCGCGTCCGGGCGGCGGCATGTCACTGGCGCGGATGGCGCCGTCTCGAACCTCGGCATCCTCCTGCAGCAGCACCCGGTCGGCCCCCTCGGGCAGCATCGCGCCGGTCGAGATACGGACGCACTGCCCAGCGGCCAGTGTCTTTGAAAACGGCGCACCTGCACGGCTTTCGCCGATCAGTCGCCACGGTCCTTCACCGGGTGCGAGTGCATAACCATCCATCGCCGACAGATCGGCAGCGGGCTGGGTGCGCGCGGCGCGGATATCTTCGGCACAATAGCGGCCGAGCATCGCTTCAACAGCAACTCGCTCGACCGGCAGGACCGGCGCCAGCGCCAGCAGCTGCCTCTGCGCTTCCTCCAGACCGAGCAGATCGCTCAAGCTGCGCTCACGTCCGGCGCGTTCCAGTCACCCGACTTGCCGCCGGTCTTTGCAATCAGGCGTACATCGCCGATCACCATGCCCTTGTCGATCGCCTTGGCCATGTCGTAGATCGTCAGCAATGCGACGCTGACAGCGACCATCGCTTCCATCTCCACGCCCGTGCGGCCGGTGAGCGAGGCAGTAGCGGTCGCGCGGATCGCGCACGAACCGTGGGTATCCTCGTAAGCGAAATCGATGCTGACCGCTTCGAGGCCGAGCGGGTGACACAGCGGGATCAGATCGCCGGTGCGCTTGCCCGCCATGATCCCGGCGATGCGCGCGGTGCCCAGAACATCGCCCTTGGGCGCATTGCCTGCGCGGATCGCGGATAGGGCCTCTGCCGACATGGTGACAAGCCCCGATGCGACTGCGCGGCGCCGCGTCGCCGGTTTGCCGCCGACATCGACGATGCGCGCTGCGCCGTCATCACCGAGATGCGTGAGTCGGGAGCGGTCTTCGTTCATCCTGATACCCGCAAGGCTTTCCGAACGCGCCTGTAGGAGACACATGAGACACTGTCCAAGGAACGAAAATCCGCCCCTTCGGCATCAGGGACGCGGACGGCAGGCGGAAACGTTCTTGGCGCGGTCATGGTGCCGTTGTTGCCCGATTTTGGCAATGTAGGACAGTCTGCGATAGAATCAGCCTTCGCCTTCGAGCAGGGTGCGCGTGGCGACCGCGATATCGGGCTGGCGCATCAGGCTTTCGCCGACAAGAAAGGTGCGCACGCCCGCCGCCCCGAGCCGTTCGATGTCGGCATGGGTGTTGATCCCGCTCTCGCCGATCAGCAGCGTGCCTTCGGGCGCGAGCGGGGCGAGGCGTTCGGTGACGGCGAGACTGGTGGTGAAGGTCTTGAGATCGCGGTTATTGACCCCGATCAGGCGCGACTTGAGGACCGTCGCGGCGCGTTCCATTTCGGCTTCGTCGTGCACTTCGACCAGCACGTCCATGCCGAGTTCGGCTGCCGCCGCTTCGATTTCGGCCATCAGCGCGTCGTCAAGCGCGGCGACGATAATCAGGATTGCGTCGGCGCCGATCGCGCGCGCTTCAAGGCATTGCCACGGATCGACCATGAAATCCTTGCGCAGCACTGGCAGGGTGCAGGCGGCGCGGGCGGCGACGAGGTAATCCTCGTGCCCCTGAAAATAGGGCGCATCGGTCAGAACAGATAGGCACACCGCGCCGCCTGTCTGGTAGGCGGCAGCATGCTGGGCGGGGCGGAAATCGGCGCGGATCAGGCCCTTGGAGGGGCTGGCCTTCTTGATCTCTGCGATCAGCGCATAACCGGTGGCGGCGCGGGTGCGCAAGGCGGCTTCGAACCCCCGCGGAGCGGTCTGGATGCGTGCTGCCGCAGCCAGCTGCGCTTCGCTGATTGCGAGCTTGCGGGCGGCGACCACTTCGCGCTTGGCGGCGCAGATTTCTTCGAGTTTGTTCATGGTCTCACTTTGCCAACGCAATCCAGTTTTCTAGCATTGCCATCGCCCGTCCGGAATCGAGCGCCTCTGCTGCCATTGCTGCGCGGTCGGGCCAGTCGCTTCCGCGCCCTGCGACCTGCAACGCGCCTGCGGCATTGAACAGCACCGCATCGCGATAGGGGCCGGGCGCACCCATCAGCAATGCCTTGAGGGCGGCGGCATTGTGCTTCGGATCGTCGCCGCGGATCGCTTCAATCGGGGCGTGCGGTAGGCCCGCGGCGCTCGCATCGATGCGTTCCATCGCGAAGGCATTGCCGGTTACCACTGCGACCTCGTTGCCGCCCGCAAGGCTGAGTTCGTCGAGCCCCTCATCGCCCGAGACGATCAGCGACCGGCCGGTGCCGAGCCGCGCCATCGCACCTGCATAGATCGGCACATAGGCCGGGCGGGCGATGCCGATCAGCTGGCTTTTGACTTTCGCCGGATTGGACAGCGGTCCCATCAGGTTGAAGATCGTGCGCTTGCCGATTTTCTGACGGATGGGCTGGATCCGCGCCATCGCCGGGTGGTGGTTCTTGGCGAACAGAAAGCAAATGCCGATTTCGGCGAGCGTTGTTTCCGCTGTGCGACCGGCGGCGTCCATGTCAAGGCCGAGCGCTTCCAGCGTATCGGCCGCACCGGCCTTGGAGCTGGCCGCGCGGTTGCCGTGCTTCGCCACCGGCACGCCGCAGGCCGCGACCACCAGACTGACGGCGGTCGAGACGTTGAGGGTATGATGACCGTCGCCCCCGGTGCCGCACACATCGATGGCGCCTTCGGGGGCGTCGATGGGGATCAGCCGCGCTCGCAAGGCCCTCGCCGCACCGGCAATTTCGTCGGCGGTCTCTCCGCGCGCCGACAGATCGACGAGGAACTGCGCGATCTCGTCTTCGGAAGGCGCACCGTCGAGCAGTACACCGAACGCAGCCTCAGCCTCAGCTTCGCTCATCGGAGCGGCAATTGCGGGGAGGGTGCTCATGCCATCGATCCTTCGGCAAACGCTGGTGCGATCCCGCACAGCGCCAGAAAATTGGCAAGCAGCGCATGGCCATGCTCGGTGGCGATGCTTTCGGGATGGAACTGCACCGAATGGATCGGCAGGTTTTCATGCCGGAAACCCATTACGCTGGCATGATCCGCGCCCGGCGTTTCGGCATGGGCGTTGGCGATCAGCTCTGCTGGCACGTTCACCACCTCAAGGCTGTGATAGCGCGTGGCGATGAAGGGGGAGGGGACGCCTGCAAACAATCCGGTCCCGTCATGCGCCACAGGCGAGGTTTTGCCATGCATCAACCCGCCGCGCTGCACCGTGCCGCCGAAATGCTGGCCGATCGCCTGATGGCCCAGGCACACACCCATCAGGGGCTTTCCGGCATCGGCGCAGGCCGCGACCAGATCGAGGCTGATCCCCGCCTCGGTGGGGGTGCAGGGGCCGGGGGAGATCAGATATCCCGCCGCATTCAGCCGGACCGCATCCGCCGCCGTCAGCGCATCATTGCGCTCCACGCGAACATCCGCTCCCAGCTCCATCAGATAATGGACGAGGTTGAAGGTGAAGCTGTCGTAATTGTCGATGACGAGTATCATTCACCCGTTCCTTCGCGCCCGTTATTTCTGATGCGGCTTGCCACGATGATCGGCCCCGCGCGCCCCTGATCGAGCCTCCCGTTCGCCGGATCCCACAGCGCAGAAGTCTGACTGTCGAGATGCAGCGCGTTGGGGGCCTTCACCTCGTCGCGGAAATAGCGCGCCAGTTGCCCGAAGCTGAGCGGCGCATCGGCAATCACGAAATGCGTGCGGCCCTTGGCATCCACGCCCACGCCGTTGCGGATTGCGCGGGAGGGGCCGTTGTCCTGAATATCGGGATGCAGCTTGCCGTCGATCACCAGCATCGGGCCGGACTGCGTCCCGAATTGCGGGCGGTCGCCCACGGTTGCCACGAAGGCCTCGCTTGCCAACACCCGCCACTGCCCGCCGGTGCCGAAGAACACGCCGTTGGGCTTCATGTAGAAATTGCCATCGCCTTCGCCGCGCTCCAGCTCGGTCAGGCGCTCGCCATTCTCGACGTAGTAGCCGACCGCTTTCAGATCATCGCCGAAAATACCGCCGTTGAAAGCAAAGGCGACCGATCCAGCATCGGCGCTGGCGGCATAGGTGCTGAGCGAACCATAGGGCTGCCCGCCTGCTGGAGCATTCGCCATCGCGATCCGGTGCTGCGCGGGATCGGCGGTGCAATGGGTGAGGGGAACCGTTTCGAAGGTCACGGTACTGCACGCCGAAAGACCTGCCGCCTGGGTGCCGGCGGGGGTGGGTGAGGAAGCCCCGACAACCGGCGTGCCATCGAGGTTGACCGTAACCACCGCATCGCCCGCAGGCGCCTCGGAACAGGCCGCTAGCACAAGGCAGGCCGCGAGCAGAGCCGAGCGCCTCATTGCCCATACCCCGGCTCGCCCGCGACGCGCACGGCTTCGCGCGCGGCGGCGATCAGGGCGCCTGCCTTGGCACGGCATTCGGCGAGTTCGTAATCGGGATTGCTATCGGCGACGATTCCGGCGCCCGCCTGCACATGCATGACCCCGTCCTTCACAACGGCGGTGCGCAGGACGATGCACGAATCGAGGCTGCCATCGGGCGCGAAGTAACCGACGCCTCCGGCATAGGCGCCGCGCGTTTCGGGTTCGAGCTCGGAGATGATCTCGCACGCCCGGATTTTCGGCGCGCCCGATACGGTACCCGCCGGAAAGCCTGCAAACAGCGCGTCCAATGCATCCTTGTCGGGCGCAAGGGCGCCGACCACATTGCTGACGATGTGCATGACGTGGCTATAACGTTCGATGGTGAAGCTGTCGGTCACGGTTACAGTGCCTGCCGCTGCCACCCTGCCCACATCATTGCGCCCCAGATCGAGCAGCATGAGGTGTTCGGCGCGCTCCTTGGGATCGGCCAGCAGGCTGGCTTCGTTGGCGATGTCCTCCTCGCGCGTGGTGCCGCGCGGGCGCGTACCGGCTATCGGACGAATGGTGACTTCGGTATCGCCCCCCTCGTCGGGCCGCGCGCGCACGAGGATTTCCGGGCTCGATCCGACCAGCGCAAAGCCGGGCAGATCGAGGAAATACAGAAAGGGCGAAGGGTTCACGCGCCGCAGTGCGCGGTAAAGCGCCAACGGGGGGAGGGTGAAGGGGCAGGTGAAACGCTGCGCCAGCACCACCTGAAAGATGTCGCCTGCCAGGATGTAATCCTTGGCCCGCAAGGCCATCGCCTTGTAGTCGTCAGCCGCGATCACCGGGGCAAGATCGGGCAGGGTATCGGGCAGCGCTGCGTGATCGGGAGCAGGGGCGGGCTGAGCCAGCTGGCTGAGCGCCGCGTCGATCCTCTCGCCCGCGCGCTCCACCGCCGCCTGAGGGTCGTTCGCCTCCCAGACCGGAGCCACCGCGAACAGCGCGTTGGTGAGGCCATCGAACACCAGAATGACCGTCGGCCGCACAAACAGCATGTCGGGCAATTCGAGCGGACTGTCGGCGGCGCGGGGGAGGGTTTCGACCAGACCGATTGTCTCGTAACCCAGATAGCCGACCAGACACGCCAGCGCAGGCGGCAAGCCTTCAGGCATCGGATCGATCCGGCAGGCTGCGGCAAGGTTGCGTAACTCGCCCAGCGCATCGCCTGCGCAAGCGGCGAAGGCATCACGGTCGGTGCGCCAATCGCAATTGATCGCAGCGGTGTTGCCGGTCGCGCGGAACACCAGATCGGGGTCGAGCCCGAGCAGGCTGTAACGCCCGCGCACTTCGCCGCCTTCGACACTTTCAAGCAGGAAATCGCCGCGCCCCGGCGCGATCAGCCGCCGCGCCGCGCCCACCGGGGTATCACTGTCGGCGATGATCCGCCGCCACACCAGCGCCGGGCGGCCATCGCCCAGCGCCTGCATGGCGGCGGCAGCGTTTTCGGGCAGGCCGGGACGCGGCGCAGTCAGATCAGGGCCGTGGGTCACGAAGCGGCGCTGCCTGCGCTTACTGTTCGCCGGCGAGCTGTTTGCGCACCGCTTCGACCGCGTCGTCATTGACGGTGGTGCCCAGCTGCTCGCGCATCGCCACGGCGGCCTGACGGCGGTATTCCTCGGTCAGGGTCGGGGCGAGCTGCCTGCGGGTCTGTTCGAGCAAGCCCGGTTCCCCGTCCACAGGATCGGTCGCGATCTCGTCGAGGCTGATGACATACCAGCCGATGTCGCGCGGCGCTTCGAGCAGCTTCACCGAGCCTTCGGCCATGCTGAACAACAGCACCAACGGCGGCGGAAGATTGCCCTGTCGCTGGGCGAGCAGCTCGCGGCGTTCAAGATCGATCGCTTCGCGTTCGAACCCCGGCTTGTCTTCGGCTGCCATAGCTGCGGCAAGCTCGGTATCGCCGCGCACCTTGCCCACAATTCTGTCTGCGGCGGCGCGGGCAAGCTTTGCGCCCTGCGCGCGGCGCCATGCGGCTTCGGCCTGTTCCTCAACTTCGGCCAGCGGCGGAGCGGCGGCTTCCTCGATGCGGGCGACCTCGAAGGCAACGAACTGCCGGCCCGGCACCACTTCGGCCAGCTGCGGTTCGCTCTCCTCCATCTGGAAAGCGGTCGAAAGCACCGGGGCAAGTTGCGGCACGATCTGTGCATCCGGGCGACCGAAGACCTCGCCGGTAGCGAGCAGCGGCGGCGTGGTTTCGAGCGTCAGGCCATAAGCTTCGGCCACTTCGGTCAGCGCGGTGCCGCTGTCGATCTCGGCCTCGATCTCGGCGGTGAGATCGGCGATGGCGGCGCTGCGTTTTTCTACGCCGAGCTGCGCGACGATGTCATCGCGGACATCGGCGAGGCTGCGTGCAGGCAGGCGCTCGACCTCGTCGACGCGCGCGACATACCAGCCGAGCGTGCCCTGCGCAGGCGCGACCACGCCGCCATCGGGTGCCTCGAAGACATTTTCGGCAAAGGCAAAGCTGGTGGCGTTGGCCAATTCCTCTCGGGTCCGAAGTTCGGTGGCAGAGGCGCTGAACCCTGCTGCCCGCGCTGCCGCTTCGAGCGAAGTGCCACCGCGGATGCGGGTCGCCAGCGCGTTGGCGGCATCCTGGGTCGGCACCACGAAGCTGGTGATCGCACGCCGCTCCGTGGCCTTGTACTGTTCGGCATCACGCTGGAAGCGTGCGGCGATCTCCGCCGCGGTCGGTGTGGCCGAAACGTCAAGCGTGTCCTCGCCGAACACCGCGAACCGCAAGGTGCGGCGTTCGGGCCGGATGAACTGCGTGCGGTTCTCGCCATACCATTCGGTCAGCTGCGCCTGCGTCGGGCCGGTGGTCGGCGCGAAGGCGGCACTCGGGATCAGGGCGATTTCCCCGCGCCGCCGCTCCAGCACCAGTGCGGCATATTGGCGCGCGATTTTCTCGGGCATCTGCGGTGCGATCAGCGCAGGACGTAGCAACTGGTCTTCCAGCAGCCCGTCGGCAAGATCGCGGCGGAACACCGCATCGGACAAACCGCGCTGTTGCAGAGCGGCAAGATACACCTGCTGATCGAAATCGCCGGTGAGCGAATTGAACGCATCGATCTGCAGGATTTCGCTGTTCACCAGGTTCTCGCCAGCCCGCAGGCCGTAGTTTTCGGCATAGTTGGCGATCGCATAGCGATCAATCAGCTGACGCAGCACCTCGTCGAGCACGCCGGCTTCGATGAATTCGGGCATGGTCAGAGTGGGGTTTTGCTGGCGCACCTGATCCAGCGCAGTGTTGGCCGCAGTCACCAGATCGGTGGTGGGTATCTGTTCGCCGTCAACCACCGCAACACGGTCGCCACCGGACACCCCGCCAAAGGTCGAGCCGGTGATGTCGGCAGCGGCGAAAGCCAGCGCCATCAGCACCAGAAAGCCGATGAATATCGGCAGACCGATCTTCGATTGGAAGAAACGACGGAAGAAGGAGATCATTGCTAGTGTGACCCTACCCGGTGGAACTGGCTGCTGACAGGGACGGGCTTCACGCCCCCGGCGCGCCGAACGGACTGATCGGTGCGAGCGCGCTTTATCGACCATGCGACCGCGCGGCAACAGGTGTCCCGGTCTTTTGTTCAACGGGTGCGTTTTGTTCAACGGGTGTTTTGACTGCGAGGATTTCCTCGGCTAGCGCACCGCGTCCGGTGGCCGTAAAGGCTTCGGGGAATCACTTCCCCTCTTCACTTGTGCAGGACACACCCCATGACACGCCGACCCTACATCGTCGGAAACTGGAAGATGCACGGCACCCGCGCGATGCTTTCCGAAGCGCGGGCCATCGACCGTGCGGCCCAGCGGCATATGAAGGTCGAGGTCGCGCTTGCGCCTCCGTTCACGCTGATCCACCCGATCCACCGCGAGGCTGAGCAGATTTCGGTCGGGGCGCAGGATTGCCATCATGAAGATGGCGGCGCCTTTACCGGCGACATCTCGGCCGCCATGGTCGCCGATGCCGGCGCGAAATTCGTGATCCTCGGCCATTCCGAGCGGCGGCAGGGCCATGGCGAAACCGATGGGCTGGTCCGCGCCAAGGCACAGGCGGCGCTGGCGGCGGGCCTGCGGATCATCATGTGCTGCGGCGAAACCATCGACATCCGCGAATCGGGCCGCGCGGTGGCGTTCGTCGGAAAGCAGCTCAAGGCCTCGCTCCCGCCAGCGGACGAGGCACCGGCCGACCTCGCTGAGCGGGTTACCATCGCTTACGAACCGATCTGGGCGATCGGCACCGGCACGGCCGCCACCACCGACGACATCGCCGAGATGCACGCCGAGATCCGTAAGCTGCTGGTCGAGCTGTACGGCGAGGAACAGGGCGGCGAAGCGCGCATCATCTATGGCGGCTCGGTCAAGCCAGAGAACGCTGCCGAGATTTTCGCCGTGCCCGATGTGGGCGGCGCCTTGGTGGGCGGAGCCAGCCTGACGGCCGACAGCTTCATGGGCATCGCTCTTGCCGCGGGCGAGCCGACCGACCACTGACCCTGCCACCCCAGATTCGGAAAGCCGGCGCGCCCTTGCTGTTCGCGTATGGTGAGCCTACATGGCGCGCAGAGCGCCTTTGCGCCGCCTGCCTTCAAGAAGAGATTTGTTCATGTCGCTGTTTATCTTCCTCACCGTAATCCAGGCTCTGGTGGCCGCCACACTTGTGGGTGTGGTGCTGATGCAGCGCTCGGAGGGCGGAGGGCTCGGTATCGGCGGCGGTTCTTCCAGTGGAATCGGTGCGCGCGGGGCGGCGGATTTCCTGACCCGTGCGACCAAGTGGCTGGCGATTGCCTTCGTGTTGCTGTCGATCGTGCTTGCCGCTTTGGCGGTTCGCGAAAGCAGTGTCGGCACGGTGAGTTCCACGCTCGAACGCGGGGCGAATGCTCCCGCAGGCGCGACAGACCTGTTGGCAGAGCCGCAGGTTCCGGCACAAGCCGCTCCGGCAGAACCGACCCCGGCAACACCGGCGCAGGATCCGCTCGCCGAATAGGCCATCCGTAAAGCAGCCATCGCGGCAGCGTGCTTTTTTCCTTCCGTTCCTGTGCGGGGCGGGGGGTGAACGCGGCCATTGGGCCACAGGCCTGTGGATGGGTTTGCTGCGACGCTGCAATTCGCTTGCCCCGAATCCCTCTCGACGCTTAAGGCCCAACTCCCATGGCGCGGTTCATTTTCATCACCGGCGGCGTGGTCTCCTCGCTTGGCAAAGGTCTCATGGCAGCCTCTCTGGCGGCCCTGCTGCAGGCGCGTGGCTACAAGGTCCGCATCCGCAAGTTCGATCCCTATCTCAACGTCGATCCGGGTACGATGAGCCCGTATCAGCACGGTGAGGTCTATGTGACCGATGACGGGGCGGAGACCGATCTCGATCTCGGCCATTACGAACGCTTCACGGGCGTGTCGGCACGGCAGAGCGACAATATCACCAGCGGGCGCGTTTACCGCGACATCATCACCAAGGAACGTCGCGGCGACTATCTCGGCGCGACGGTGCAGGTGATCCCGCACGTGACCGACGCGATCAAGCAGTTTGCGCTGGCCGATCAGGGCGATCACGATTTCATCCTGTGCGAAATCGGCGGAACGGTGGGCGACATCGAATCGCTGCCGTTCATGGAGGCGATCCGCCAGCTCAGGAACGAGCTTGAACCGCTCCAGACCCTCAGCGTCCATGTCACGCTGGTGCCTTATATCAAGGCGGCGGGCGAGTTGAAGACCAAGCCGACCCAGCACTCCGTGCGCGAACTTGCCAGCCTCGGGATAAAGCCCGATCTGCTGCTGTGCCGCGCGGAGCATCCCATCCCCGATAGCGAACGCCGCAAGATTGCGCAGTTCTGCAACGTGCGCGCCGAAGCGGTGATCCCGGCACTCGATGCGCCTTCGATCTATTCGGTCCCTCTGCAATATCACGGCGAGGGTCTCGACCGTGAGGTGTTGCGCGCCTTCGGCATCCATGATGCGCCCGAGCCCGACCTTGCAGCGTGGGACGATGTCACCGACCGCTATTTCAACCCCGAAGGCGAAGTGACCATCGCGGTCGTCGGCAAATATGTCGGCCTGCCCGATGCCTACAAAAGCCTCAACGAGGCGCTGGTGCATGGCGGGCTGGCCAACCGGGTCAAGGTCAACATCAAGTGGATCGACGCTGAGATTTTCGAAGGCGACGATGCATCGCAGATCATCCCAGCGTTGGAACCGATGCACGGCATTCTGGTGCCCGGTGGCTTCGGCGAGCGCGGCAGCGAAGGCAAGATTTCAGCCGTGCGGTTCGCGCGCGAACGAAACGTCCCGTTTTTCGGCATCTGCCTCGGCATGCAAATGGCGTGCATCGAAGGTGCGCGCGCGGCGGGGTTCGCAAATGCTTCGTCCACCGAATTTGGCGTCACCGATGCGCCGGTGGTGGGGATCATCACCGAATGGATGAGCAAGGAAGGCCTTCAGCAGCGCGAGGCGGGCGGCGATCTGGGCGGCACGATGAGGCTTGGCGCCTATCCGGCCAAGCTCAGCGCCAATAGTCATACGGCGCGGATATATGGCGGCGCCGAAGTGATATCGGAGCGCCACCGTCACCGCTACGAAGTCAACAGCGCCTTCATCGAACCGCTGGAGAAGGATGGGCTGGTGTTTGCCGGCATGTCGCCCGATGGCCTACTGCCTGAGATCGTGGAAAGGCCCGATCACCCTTGGTTCGTCGGGGTGCAATTCCATCCCGAGCTGAAATCGCGCCCTTTCGACCCGCATCCGCTGTTCGCCGGGTTCATTGCCGCCGCGCTGGAGCAATCGCGACTGGTTTGATGTGAGGCGGCTCGGGTGCGTGATGGCGGCGCTCGAGCTAATCCTTCCCAAGCCCCTGCACCGTTTTGTTACAAGGATTTGAAGCCTCGTGTCGCATCCTTACAAGTCTGCAAGATTGCGCTTGCGTGACATTGCGTTTCAGCATTAGACGCAGGGCAGTCGAGACGATTTCGTAAGGCGTGCAGGCTAGAGCCAGCGGATCGCGATAATATCGCGCAGACCGCCCTAGTCTGGTGGTTTTACTTTTTGAGCTTGCCGGATTTTGTCCGTCTTCTGCGACCCGGACGGACAGGATCAGGCGAGGCGGCGTAAGCCGTGGGGGCGGATCGCAAGATCCGCCCCCTTTGATTTTTGCTCGAATAATGCCGGGATCAGGCGGCGCTGGCCGCCGATTCCTCGCCATCATCGACTACCGGCACGGCCGAGAGCCGGGCGGCACCGTTGATCGCGATTTTCTTCGGCTTCATCGCCTCGGGCACCTCGCGCACCAGATCGATGACAAGCAATCCGTCGGCAAGATCAGCGCTTTCGACGCGAACGAAATCGGCCAATTCGAAACGTCGCTCGAACCCGCGATTGGCGATGCCGACATGGATCAGTTCGGAACCGTCGGCGGCTTCATCGCGCTTGCGGCCCTGAACGACCAGGAGGTTCTGCTGCGCGGTTATGTCGATATCCTGCGAACGGAAACCCGCCACCGCCAGCGTGATGCGGTAATTGTCCTCGCCGGACCGCGAAATGTTGAACGGCGGGTAATTGTCGCCGGCATTCAACCGCGCCTGATTTTCCAGCAGGTCGAACAGGCGATCGAAGCCCACGGTGCTGCGGCGATAGGGAGTGAAATCGAAACGTGACATAGTGCAAATCCTCGTGCTTGAGCAATTTGGTTCGGATCGCGGGCCTGCCGGAAGCAGCACCCGCATTGTCGCCGGATCGTTCCCCAAGGCTGGCGGAACGCGGCGACAGACACTATCTGGTTTGCAAGTTTTCGCTTTCAAGAGGATCGTAATGGCCCAGCCACAAATCGACATCTACACCAAATTCGGATGCCCTTACTGCGTGCGTGCGAAGCGGCTGCTCGACGACAAGGGGGCGGAATATGCCGAACATGACATCACCATGGGCGGCCCCAAACGGGACGAAATGCGCGAGCGGGCGCCGCGGGCGATGACAGTGCCGCAAATCTTCATCGGGGAAACCCACGTCGGCGGGTCGGACGAACTTGCAGCGTTGGAACGCGCGGGCAAGCTTGATGGATTGCTGGCGGGCTGATGCCGAAGATCGCTGTCTTGCAGATGTGTTCGGGGATCGATCCCGACGCGAACATGGACGTCATCGAGACGGCAGCCAGGGACGCAGCCAAGCAGGGGGCTGAAGTGCTGTTCACCCCTGAAATGTCGCTGTTGCTGGATCGCAACCGCGAACGGGCAGCGCCATGGATCGATTCCGGCGATTCGGATGAGGCCGCCCATTTGCTGTCGATCATCGCTGCCAAGGGTTTCATCGATCTTGCCGTCGGTTCAATGCCGGTCGCGGCCGGTGACGGCAGATGGGCGAACCGATCCCTTTATTGTCGCGCCCAGGGCGGCGATCCTGTCACCTACGACAAGATGCATATGTTCGACGTCGAACTGGCCACAGGCGAGCACTGGCGGGAAAGTTCCGCTTACGAGCCGGGCCGCAAGGTCGTGACCGTCGAGAATACTCCGGTCGGCAGGCTCGGGCTGACGGTGTGTTACGACCTCAGGTTCCCGGCGCTGTTCGGCGAACTGGGCAATCGCCGCTGCGATGCCATCGCCGTGCCCGCAGCTTTCACCAAGCCGACAGGCGAAGCGCATTGGCACGTCCTGCTTCGCGCCCGCGCGATCGAGGCGAGCGCTTTCGTCATTGCCGCCGCGCAGGTGGGCCACCATGCGGACGGGCGCGAAACCTACGGCCACAGCCTTGTCGTCGATCCGTGGGGCGAAGTGCTGCTGGACATGGGCGGCGATGCGCCGGGGCTGGGCTTTTGCGACATCGACCTTGCACGAATTGCCGAGGTACGCGCACAGGTGCCGTCCCTTGCCAACCGCCGTGCGATTCCCGGATAGAATGAACAATGATCGTATTTGACCTTGCGTGCGCCGAAGGCCACCGGTTCGAAGGCTGGTTCGGTTCCTCGACCGACTTTGCCGAGCAGCAGGATCGCGGGCTGGTGGCGTGTCCGCATTGCGGATCGGCCGAGGTGACCAAGGCGCCGATGGCCCCGGCGGTTCCGGCCAAGGGCAACAGCAGGCCCGAGCGTATGCCAGCCGTGCCCGAACCATCGCAGCAACTCGCCAATGTGCCGATGTCGCCTGAGGTGAAGAAGGCGCTCGCCGCGCTCGCCAAGGCGCAGGCGGAGGCGCTCAAGAAAAGCACCTGGGTAGGCGACAAGTTCGCCGATGAAACCCGCAAGATGCATTATGGCGAGCGCGACGAAGCCCCGATTCATGGGCAGGCGAGCCTTTCCGAAGCGAAGGCGCTGATCGAAGAAGGCGTGCCGGTTGCGCCGTTGCCTTTCCCGGTCGCGCCGCCGGAAAAGTTGAATTGAAAGGTGGACGCGCCCTGCTAAGACAAGCGGTGGGACCCCGTAGCTCAGCCGGATAGAGCACCAGATTCCTAATCTGGGGGCCGCGCGTTCGAATCGCGCCGGGGTCACCACCTTTCTCCTCGATTGTGGCATTGCGAACTGGCGAGGTGGACTCGGCCCCGCTCTCCGCGCTAGCAGCCGCGCCACAGGGAGACGCTGCGCGCCATGCAAAACCACGATACTGATGACCTTGCCGAGATCCGCCGTGCTGTCGCTAGCCTCTGCGAAGGATTTCCGGGTGAATACTGGCGCGCCAAGGACGCGGCGCGCGAATATCCGGCGGAGTTTGTCGACGCTCTGACGAAAGCGGGATTCCTCGCCGCGCTGATTCCGGCCGAACATGGCGGCAGCGGCCTCAGCCTTGAGGCGGCGTGCGTCATCATGGAGGAGATTCAGGCGTCGGGCTGCAACGGATCATCCGCTCATGCGCAAATGTACATCATGAACACGCTGCTGCGTTACGGCAGCGAAGCGCAGAAGGCCGAATATCTCCCGCGCATCGCCAGCGGTGAGTTGCGCTTGCAGGCATTCGGCGTGTCCGAACCGACCAGCGGCACCGACACGCTGTCTCTCAAAACCCGCGCGGTCAGGGACGGGAACGAGTACATCATCACCGGCCAGAAGATTTGGACCAGCCGCGCCGAACATTCCGA
The DNA here is from genome assembly GCF_040148725.1 of Erythrobacter sp. NFXS35. Lineage (NCBI taxonomy): Bacteria > Pseudomonadati > Pseudomonadota > Alphaproteobacteria > Sphingomonadales > Erythrobacteraceae > Erythrobacter > Erythrobacter sp. NFXS35. The sequence goes on from NZ_JAGDEB010000001.1 coordinate 351,496, forward strand.
CCTGATGCTGTTGCTCGCCCGGACGACCCCGCGTGAGCAGGCTGCCAGCAAGACCGAAGGGCTGTCGTTGTTTCTCGTCGATATGCAGGCGGCACTGCAAAACGGCATGACGGTGAAGCCGATCCGCACGATGATGAACCATTCGTCCTGCGAGGTGTTCTTCGATGATCTGCGCATTCCCGCATCCGCGCTGGTGGGCGAGGAGGGGAAGGGCTTCCGCTACATCCTGTCGGGTATGAACGCCGAACGCATCCTGATCGCCGCCGAGTGCATCGGCGATGCCAAGTGGTTCATCGAAAAGGCCACAGGCTATGCCAAGGATCGCAACGTCTTCGCTCGTCCGATCGGCCAGAATCAGGGTGTGCAGTTCCCGATCGCCCGCGCCTATGCCCAGATGCGCGCTGCTGAATTGATGGTCCGGCACGCCGCACGGGTCTATGACGAGGGCGGCAATCCGGGCGAAGAGGCCAATATGGCCAAGCTGCTCGCATCGGAGGCCAGCTGGGCCGCGGCCGACATGTGCATTCAGACCTTCGGCGGGTTCGGCTTTGCCGAAGAATATGATGTCGAGCGAAAGTTCCGCGAAGCGCGCCTTTACACCGTCGCGCCGATCTCGACCAACCTGATCCTGTCTTATCTTGCCGAACACGTACTCGGCCTGCCGCGCAGCTATTGAGTCGCAATCCGCAAGGTTTATTGCGCAGGTGCGCGCATGGTGCTTGCGGTGAGCGCCCAAGTGTGATTCTGTCGTTTCTGCGGCGGTAAGGGGATTGAGCCAGACATGCACAACACGGTTTCAGGCGAGCGAAGGAAACGTATTGCCGCGCTGTGCGTGCTGTTGGCGCTGGCTGGCTTCGCAGTCGCGGGGCCGACAGGGCTGTTGGCATGGAGCGAAAGCGCGGCGACGCTTGAGCAACGCGAGGCCGAGATCGCCCAGCTCACCGAAAAGCGCGATGCCCTGCGCAACCGGGTGATGCTGCTCGATCCCGAAGCCGCCGATCCCGACCTCGCCAGCGAGCTAGTGCGCAAACAGCTTGGCGTCATTCACGAGGACGAGGTCGTCATCACGATCGAGGACGAGTGACGCGCAATTTCCCGGTGACGTGCTGATTTCGTATGCGGGCGCTGCTATCTCTGACGCAACACGTTGCACGGCGGGCGATTCCCCGCCAATAGCATTCGCGCGCGCATCTCCTCCCCCGAGCCGCGCCTGAGAGAGGAAACCGATCTTGGCCAAACAGCCTTCCAAAGCCGCATCGGCTGCAAAGAAACCCGCCTCACCGACCAACACGGCCGCCGCACCTTCGGACGATCCCGATTTCGTCCTGAGTTCGCTGCAGGAAGCGTTCGAAGCGAACAAGCGTTATGCCGCAGATGATGCGGAGATGCTTGAATTCTATCGCCAGATGCTGCTGATCCGGCGGTTCGAGGAGAAGGCCGGCCAGCTTTACGGGCTCGGCCTGATCGGCGGGTTCTGTCATCTTTATATTGGTCAGGAAGCGGTCGCTATCGGGCTGCAGTCCGCGCTCGACAATGATCGCGACAGCGTGATCACCGGCTACCGCGATCACGGTCACATGCTCGCTTACGGGATCGATCCCAAGGTCATCATGGCCGAACTGACTGGCCGCGAAGCCGGGATTTCCAAGGGCAAGGGCGGGTCGATGCATATGTTCTCGACCGAGCACAAATTCTACGGCGGGCACGGCATCGTCGGTGCGCAGGTGGCTCTGGGCGGCGGGCTCGCGCTCGCGCACCAGTACAATGAGGATGGCGGGCTGTGCCTTGCCTATTTCGGTGACGGTGCGGCCAATCAGGGACAGGTCTACGAAACCTTCAACATGGCGGCGCTGTGGAACCTGCCGATCGTGTTCGTGGTGGAGGACAACCAATACGCGATGGGCACATCGACCAAGCGTTCGTCGGCGGAAACACGCTTCTACCGGCGCGGCACGTCGTTCCGCATTCCGGGGATGGAAGTGAACGGCATGGACGTGCTCGAAGTGCGCGCCGCCGCCGAAGTCGCTTTTGCCCATGTGCGCGCAGGCAAGGGCCCGGTGCTGATGGAGTGCAACACCTATCGCTATCGCGGGCATTCGATGTCCGACCCGGCCAAATACCGCACCCGCGAGGAAGTGCAGGACCAACGCGACCACCACGATCCGATCGAGCGGCTGAAAAAGACCCTGATCGAGAGCGGCAAGGCCGAGGACGAATTGAAAAGCATCGACAAGGCTATCCGCGCCGAAGTGGCACAGGCGGCTGATTTTGCCGAAAACTCTCCCGAGCCCGGTGCAGGTGAACTCTACACCGATGTGCTGGTGGGGGAGTATTGAGCCATGGCGATCGAACTGAAGATGCCGGCGCTGTCGCCGACGATGGAGCAGGGCACGCTCGCCAAGTGGCTGAAGGCTGAAGGCGACCGGATCGAACCGGGCGACATCATTGCCGAGATCGAAACCGACAAGGCGACGATGGAATTCGAGGCGATCGACGAAGGCGTATTGTCCAAGATCCTGATCGAAGCGGGCACTGAAGATGTGGCCGTTGGCGCGGTGATCGCGCTGATCGAAGGGGAAGGGGAGGGGCCTGCCGAGGTATCTGCGCCTGAGCCGGAAAAGGAACCCGCGCCGGTATCGACGCCCACACCTTCACCGAAGGCTGACAAACCGTCGCCTGCCACTGCCGCGAAAGACCCGGCCATTCCGGAAGGCACCAGCTTCACCAGCACCGCAGTGCGCGAGGCGCTGCGCGATGCCATGGCCGAGGAAATGCGCCGCGATCCCCGCGTCTTCGTGATGGGCGAGGAAGTCGCCGAATATCAGGGCGCCTACAAGGTCACCCAAGGCCTGCTCGACGAGTTCGGGCCGAAGCGCGTGATCGACACGCCGATCACGGAATATGGCTTTGCCGGGATCGGTACCGGTGCGGCGATGGGCGGATTGCGTCCTATCGTCGAGTTCATGACCTTCAACTTCGCCATGCAGGCGATTGACCACATCATCAATTCGGCCGCCAAGACCAACTACATGAGCGGCGGCCAGATGCGCTGCCCGATCGTGTTTCGCGGCCCCAACGGTGCGGCCTCACGCGTGGGCGCGCAGCACAGCCAAAATTACGGGCCGTGGTATGCCAGCGTCCCCGGCCTGATCGTCATCGCGCCGTTCGATGCCGCCGATGCCAAGGGATTGCTCAAGGCGGCAATCCGCAGCGAGGATCCGGTCGTTTTCCTCGAAAACGAGCTGGTCTACGGGCGCAGCTTCGACGTTCCCGATTTGGATGATTATGTGCTGCCAATCGGCAAGGCGCGGATCATGCGCGAAGGCGGCGATGTCACCATCGTCAGCTATTCGATCGGCGTCGGCATGGCGCTGGAAGCGGCGGCGACGCTGGCGGACGAAGGCATCGAGGCCGAGGTTATCGACCTCAGAACATTGCGCCCGCTCGACAAGCAGGCGGTCCTGACCAGCCTTGCCAAGACCAATCGCCTGATCGTGGCCGAGGAAGGCTGGCCGACCTGTTCGATCGCCAGCGAAATCATCAGCATCTGCATGGAGGAGGGCTTCGACCATCTCGATGCACCGGTGCTGCGGGTGTGCAACGAGGATGTGCCGCTGCCCTATGCCGCGAACCTCGAAAAGCTGGCGCTGATCGATCCGGCCCGCATCGCCGAGGCTGCGCGGAAGGTTTGCTACAAGTAGAAGCGCATACATGACGATCCGTGGCGCGGAGCCGGGTGCAGAGCCTGGTTCCAGGTCGGCGCGGGTGCGCGCATTGAATCGATGCAGCGAAAGCAGGTCACCGCTTTAACGTTCAGTTAGGAGTTTCTGCCTAGGCTGTCCGCTGGAAATCCAATGATTCCAGTGGAGGCTGTCTTGTCCAATTCGAATTCACCGGTTTCAGCGCGCCGCGCTTTCGCCAGGTCCGTCCTGGGTGATACGCGTGCGAACGTCTTGCCGATGATGGCTGCCGCGTTGATTCCAACGATGGCGATGATCGGAGCAGGGATCGACTTCGGTCGGGCCTATTTGGCGAACTCCAAACTGCAGGGCGCTGCGGACGCGGGCGCTCTGGCGGCAGTCCGCGCCAAGCAATTGTCCAGCAACACTGCCAGCGAAGCCACCGCGGTCGGACAAAACTATATCAGCGCCAACTTCCCTTCAGGGTACCTTGGTGCCACGCTCCAGACGCCCGGTGTCACGGTCGTGGATCAGAATGATGTCATCACCGCGACGGTCGAGGCCAGCGGTGTCATCAATACGACGCTGCTTCGCCTGGTCGGCATTCCGACCCTCGCCGTTCAGGCTCGCTCGGTTGCGGAAGCTTCCGAAACGCTGCCAACGTCGATCGAAGCGCTCCTGGTGCTGGATAACACCGGGTCGATGGAAGGTCAGCGGATGCGCGATCTTAAGTCCGCGGCCAAGAACTTCGTCGACACGATCTATGGCAGCCGCGAGTCCCGCGACGGATTTGCCGTCGGCATCCTGCCCTACAACACGATGGTCAATGTCGGACACCTTGTCCGCGCCACGAATGCCAGCGCGATCGAGAGCCATCCGGGCTTCACGGACGTGGGCCTGAATGACGAACTCGGGTGGAAGGGCTGCGTCTTTGCGGACGAGACGATCCAGAACATTTCGACCGACCGCTTTACGATTGACAATGGCGCTTACGATCTGACCGACAATATGCCCGGTGAAAACGGGATGCCGAAGATCGAGCCGTTCATCTATCCGCCGATTTACGTCGATTCGTTTCAGGACATCAATAATCGTTACAAAATCCCGTCCGGCCGACAGGACCAGTTCTTCGAGATTCCGACAATCAAGACGGCTTTGATCCGGCTTCATGGCAACAATATCTGCAAGCGCACTTCGAATGGCGCGCCCGGTAGCTGCAACGATAATAATACCGTCATCGACTTCAATCGCCTGCCTGACAAGGACCAGTATCGCGACGCGAGGTTCTACAATCACAAGTCCGGCACCAGCACCAGTGCATCTCCCAACAACCTCTGGGGCGCTTCGCCGAACTACCAGTGTCCGGCACAGGCTCTGCCGCTCTCCTACGCAGCGACGAAGTCCGGCTTGAAGAGCTATGTCGACAACGAAAATTTTGCGCTGAAACCGGGCACCGGCACGTTCCACAATCCCGCAATGACATGGGCGTACCGGCTCATGCAGCGCGAAGATTATTTCCCGCGGAACCGGCCAGCCAATGTGCCCGTCAAGAAGATCGTGATCTTCATGACCGACGGTAACTTTGATAGCCGCGATGACGGCCGGGGCAGTCCCAAGGTGCTCGACACGGCCTACACGGCCTACAAGACCTATGAAGATCGGTTGATCACCACGTCCACCACCAAAGACTCGACGATCGATCACCTCTCGCGGCGCTTCGCCAAGACCTGCGAGGCGATGAAGGCCGACGGGATCGAGATCTACACGATTGCCTTCGCGCTCGACACCGGTACGCAGGGCAACGCCACGCGCGAAATGTTCCGCGTTTGCGCAAGTGACCGCAACACCCACTTCTTCTCGGCGGCGAACGGCGCGGAACTGAACGATGCATTCACGACAATCGCATCCGAGCTGATCGATCTGAGGCTGACCAACTGATGTTGGGGCTGCGGAACCTATCTCGCGACGAGAACGGCGTGACCGCCGTCGAGTTCGCATTTGTCGCGCCGGTGATGTTCCTGCTCCTCTTCGGGCTGCTCGAACTGGGTTATGTGGGCTTCGCCCGATCGACCCTGGAAAGTTCGATCCTCGTGGCCTCGCGCCAATCGAAGGTCGCCCAGTGTCCGGCCCAGAATGCCGACCTGATCAGAGCCGAACTCGCCGAGCGCATGTCGGTCGTCGCGAGCGCGGACGGGAATCCGCCCGTTCTTACTGTCGCATCCTACGGGACCAACTTCGGCAACGTCGGCAATCCGGAACCATTCAATGACGTGAATGGTGACGGGGTATTCAATGACGGCGAGGCCTATACCGACATCAACGGCAATGGTCAGTGGGATGCTGACATGGGCAAGACCGGCAATTTCGGCGCTTTCGGCGAAGTGGTGGAGTTTACCGCGTCGTACAATGTGCCTTCCCTTATCCCGTACATGGCGAAGGCACTCAACAACACAGACGGTTTCTACACCATCACGGCTGAGACGGTGGTGAGAAACGAGCCATTCAAAGAAGTGACATGTCCATAACCAAAATCGCAAAATTCGGGACCGAATCCACCCGGCGCGTCGCGGCTTTTGCGCGGCGTCTGCTTGGGGATTCGAGCGGCCTGGCATTCATCGAATTCGCTTACGTGCTCCCGGTTTTTCTGGGGTTCGGGCTCGTCGGTCTGGAATTTACGAACGTCGTGCTCGCCCGTCAGAAAACCGAGCGGATCGCCTCGACCGTCGCTGATCTGATTGCGAGCAACCAGGTGCCGCCCAACGAACGGCAGATCGGCGATATGTTCGCCGCCGTGCCGCAAATCGCAAGGCCATTCGAATTCGGGGCAGGCGGACAGGTCATCATCACCGCGGTGCTTGGTATTTACGACGACACGGACAATGAAGTCCAAAACAAGGTCGCGTGGCAGCGGTGCATGGAGGCAGACGGTTTTGCTAGTTCATTCGGGACGCAGTGGACCTCCACGAATGATATCGCCGACGGTCCCGAGGTCATCTTGCCCAACACGCTCGAACTCGGCCAGAACCAGATGGTCGTCGTGGCCGAGGTGTTCTACCCCTATCAGTCGATCATTTCGCAGAGCCTGGTGGGCTTTATCTTGCCTCAGAACAATATGTTCAGGGAAGTCGCCACATTCAGAACCCGTGGCGGCGCGATCATGAACGTGACGCCTGTGACCGGGCAGGCCATGCACGCCTGCTGAGGATCGAAGCGTCCTCGGCGGAAAGCTTTTCCCAAAACGCCTGTTGTTGAGGCGGTGCAACGCGCATAAGCCGTGGCTGTGACACCGGGTGACCACGACATACTCCCGCCCGAAGCCGAGCTGGCCCTGGCCTGGAGCTCGCGGAAGGCTCGCGCGCATCTAAGCCTGTTGCTTCAGCTTGATCGGCGTCTGGCGCGGATCGTATCGCGCACCACCGAGCCGATGCTAGGTCAGATGCGTCTGGCATGGTGGCGCGATGTCTTGAAGCAACCCCTTGAACAGCGACCTCTCGGGGATGCGGTGCTGGATGGCATTGGCACGCTTTGGTCCGGACACGAGGAATCGTTGATCGCCATGGTCGATGGCTGGGAAATCCTGATCGGCGAAGAACAGCTTGGGCCGGACGATGTGACTGCATTCGCCGATGGGCGTGCGGCTCCGTTCGTCAGTTTTGCTGGCGATCCCGGCGGCGCTGTGCGCCAGCGTGTCGCGCAGGCGGCGCGGTGCTGGGCATTGGTTGACGTCGCAGCGGGCGTTTCCAATCTTGCAGAACGCGCCTTGTTCCTCGATGCGGCGAAAGCCTGCAGCACCGCACGGGGGAGGCTTCCTGGCGATCTGCGCGGGCTTGCGGTGCTGGAGGCGCTGGCACGGCGCGCACTTCGGAACGATGGCGCGCCGTTGATGGATGGACGCGGCGCTGCGCTGGCCGCGTTGAGAGCGGCTATCTTTCTGACCTGATTAGGTATATTTCCTTATAGGGATGGACAGGATGGGGCAGACTTTTGCGGCAGGCTGTATTGGGCGTTATTGCGGGGCTCGCGTTAGCCGGGATCGGCATGTTCTGGTGGCAAGGGCGCGCGGCAATCGACGACAACGCTCCGCCGCCGCCTTTGCCTGAAGCGGCCGCACCCGATCCCGAAGACCTGCCGCTGACCGATCCGGGGGCTATGGAAGGCCCCAGCCCGCCCGAGGTCAGCCCGCTCACCCGCGAGGAGCAGCGCTTTTTCCGCTATGATCGCAACCGTGACCGGCTGATCACGCGCAACGAAATGCTCTCGACCCGGTCCGACGGGTTCCGCAAGCTCGATGTGGACGGCAATAATCTGCTGACATTCGAGGAATGGGCGGTGACCACGGTCGATCGCTTCGAGGAAGCCGACGCTGATGGCAATGGCCGTCTTACCCCGCGTGAATTCGCCACCACCGCGCCCAGACCGGCGGCGAAGAAGCCCGCCTGCAAATGCTGATCAGGCGGGCACGGCCTCACGCGCCTGGCTGATCCAGCGCACCAGATCGGCCTTGGCGCGGTCAGTATAGGCTTCTTTGCGCACCTTTTTGCCGACCTCGTGCAGCGGCGGGAACAGACCGAAATTGACATTCATCGGCTGAAAGGTATCGGCCTCGGCATCGCCGGTGATGTGGCTCAGCAGTGCGCCCAGCGCCGTGGTGGCGGGCAAAGGCTGCCAATCGTGCCCAGCCAGTTCGGCGGCAGCCATCATTCCCGCCACCAGCCCGATTGAGGCGCTTTCGACATAGCCTTCGCAGCCGGTGACCTGCCCGGCGAAGCGGATATGCGGCGCAGCCTTCAGCCGCAATTGCCGGTCGAGCACCTCCGGCGAATTCAGGAATGTGTTCCGATGCAGCCCGCCCAGCCGCGCGAACTCGGCGTTTTCCAGCCCCGGAATCGTGCGGAACAGCTCGATCTGCGCGGCATATTTCAGCTTGGTCTGGAAGCCGACCATGTTCCACAGCGTGCCCAGCTTGTTGTCCTGCCGCAGTTGCACCACTGCATAGGGCCAGCGGCCCTGCGGAAATTCGGGCGTTGTGTCGAACGGGTTATCCAGCCCCACGCCCTTCATCGGGCCGTAGCGCAGCGTTTCCACCCCGCGTTCCGCCATCACTTCGATCGGCATGCAGCCATTGAAGTAGGGAGTGTCCTTTTCCCACTGCTTGAACTCGGTCTTCTCGCCTTCCATCAGCCCGCGGTGAAAGGCGCGGTATTGCTCCTCGTTCATCGGGCAATTGATGTAATCCCCGCCTTCGTTCGAGGCATCGGTGCGCTTGTTCCAGCGCGACTGAATCCAGCATTTGCTCATGTCGATGCTGTCGTGATGGATGATCGGCGCAATCGCATCGAAGAAGGCGAGCCGTTCGCTGCCGGTGGCCTGCACGATGCTGCCCGCTAGCGCCTGAGCCGTCAGCGGTCCCGTGGCGACGATGGTCAGCCCGGCGGCGGGGAGAGTGTCCACCCGTTCGCGCACGATGGTGACATTGGGATGCTGGCTTAGCGCCTTCTCGACCTCGGCCGAGAATACATCGCGGTCCACGGCCATCGCGCTGCCTGCCGGTACCTGTGCCACTTCGCCCGCGCGCATCACCAAGCTGTCGAGCGCGCGCATTTCGTGGTGCAGCAGGCCGACGGCGTTCTTGGTGTCATCGTCCGAGCGAAAGGAATTGGAACACACCAGTTCCGCGAGGCCATCTGTCTGGTGGGCAGGGGTCATCTCGCCTGAACCGCGCATTTCCGACAGGCGCACCTTCACGCCGCGCCGGGCGAGCTGCCAGGCCGCCTCGCTCCCGGCAAGGCCGCCGCCGATGATGTGAACATCGTGAATAGTCGCTGCCATGGTCATGGAAGGGCAGGTAATTGCGTGTTAGCGCCGCGGCAAGCCCCCTTGGGAGGCGGGATCGGGCAAAGGGAACGGGCAGGGATGGCAAAACAGGCGCTGATCGAACAACGGCCATGGCTGTTGGGGAGCATCGTGGCGGCAACCGCTTTCTATTTCCTGCGCGACAATCCGGTGGGCGAGGGGACGTGGGGGTTGCTGGCGAAGGGGGCTTCGGTCGGCTTGCTCGCCACCTATGCCTGGCTACGGGTGCCGCATGATCGGCGATGGATCGATGGCATTTTGCTGGTGGCGGCGCTGGCGCTGGCGGCTGCGGGCGATGTTGCGATCGAGCTTTATTTCGAGTTGGGCGCCGTATTGTTCGCGGTCGCGCATTGTTTCGCGGTGGCACTCTATCTCAGGAACCGGCGCCAGCGATTGTCGCCCAGCCAACGGATGCTGGGGCTTGCGCTATTCATCGGAACGCCGCTGATAAGCTACCTGGTCAGCGGGCAGGACCAGATCGCCGTCTACGCGGTTTTTCTTGGAGCAATGGCTGCTACCGCTTGGACGAGTCGGTTCCCGCGCTACCGCGTCGGTACGGGCGCGGTCCTGTTCGTCGTCAGCGACTGGCTTATCTTCGCGCGGTTCGGCAGTTACGATCTCGGCGTGCTGCCCGATCTGCTGATCTGGCCGCTCTATTTCGCCGGGCAGGTGATGATCGCCACCGGCATTGTGCAATGCCTGCGCGGAGAGCAGCCCGTCAGGTGACGGGCGGCTCTTCCACGCCGGCATCGCTGGCGATTTCTGCGGCGACAGCTTCCTCGGCCGGGTTTTCCGGCTCCTCGTTATCGTCGATCAGCGCAGCCCCGACGATATGTTCGCCCTTGGCGACATCGAAGATTTTCAGGCCGGACGACCCGCGTCCGTAGATCGAGAAGCCCTTGTGCAGTTCGAACCCGCCTTCGACGAGGTGACGGAAATCGATCCCCAGCCGGATCAACTTGGCCTGATCGGTCACCAGCATCAGCTGCGATCCGTGGCGCACCGGGAAGCTGGCGACAACCGGGCCGTTGCGCTCCGGATTGCTTTCGGGCGTGCCGATATTGGTGATGCCCTGACCGCCGCGTGATGTGGTGCGATATTCATAGGCGGACGAGATCTTGCCATATCCGTTGGCGGTAATGGTGAGGATGAACTCCTCGCCTTCCGCCATCGCCGTCACCTGTTCGGCGGGCAGTGCAGGGACCGCATCATTGTTCTTCCAAGCGGCGGCACGCAGATAGGCCTCGCGCGTTTCCATATCCACGGTGAGCGGATCGAGCACCGCCATGCTGACGACCTTCGCGTCGCCCTTCAGTGCCATGCCGCGCACGCCGATACCGGTCCGGCTTTTGGTTTCGCGGGCATCGGTGGCTGAGAACCGGATCGCCTTGCCTGCATCGCTGGCGAGGAAGATCTGCTGTTCCTCCGTCAGCAACTGCACACCGATCAACCGGTCGCCCGATCCTTCGACAAAACCCATCGCGTATTTGCCGGCAGTCGGGACATTGGTGAAAGCGTCCATCGAATTGCGCCGCACCATGCCCTGTTCGGTGGCGAACACGATGTTAAGGTTCGCCCAGGTGCTCTCGTCTTCGGGCAGCGGCAATACGTTGGTGACGCGCTCTTCCGTGCCCAGCGGCAGCAGGTTGACCATCGGGCGGCCCTTGGTCTGCGGCCCGCCTTCGGGCAGCTTCCACACCTTCATGCGGTAAACGCGGCCCGTGTTCGTGAAAAACAGCACCGGATTGTGGGTGCTGGTCACGAACAATTCGACCACCGCGTCTTCGTCCTTGGTCGCCATGCCGCTGCGACCCTTTCCGCCGCGGCCCTGCGCGCGGAAGGTGTTGAGCGCGGTGCGCTTGATATAGCCGTCATGCGTGACGGTGATAACCATCTCCTCTCGCTCGATCAGGTCTTCGTCTTCCAGACCATCCCATGCGGGGGCGATTTCGGACAGGCGCGGCGTGGCGTAATTCGTGCGGATTTCTTCCAGTTCCGTCCGCATCACGCCGTACAGCTTCACGCGGTCAGCGAGGATCGAGAGGAATTCCTCGATCGACAGCGCCAGGCCTTTCAGCTCGTCGCCGATCTCGTCACGGCCCAGTGCGGTGAGGCGATGCAGGCGCAGTTCGAGAATAGCCTTCACCTGCCGTTCGGACAGGCGATAGGTGCCGCCGCTTTCGTCGGCGGATGGCTCGATCGCTTCGATCAGGCGGATATATTGCGCGATGTCGCCAATCGGCCATTCCTTCGCCAGCAGGCGTGCGCGCGCTTCGGCGGGGTTGGGCGCGCTGCGGATCATCGCCACGACTTCATCGAGGTTCGAAACCGCAACCACCAGTCCGAGCAACATGTGCGCCCGTTCCCGCGCCTTGGCGAGTTCGAATTTAGTGCGGCGGGTGATCACCTCCTCGCGGAAGCTGATGAAGGCCTGAATGAACTCCCTCAGCCGCAGCGTTTCCGGTCGCCCGCCGCGGATCGCCAGCATATTGGCGGGAAACGAAGATTGCGCCGGTGTGTGCCGCCAGATCTGGTTGAGCACGACTTCGGCCGTGGCATCGCGCTTCAGGTCGATAACCACTCGTACGCCTTCACGCGAGGATTCGTCGCGGATGTCGGAAATGCCCTCGATCCGCTTTTCCTTGGCGGCTTCGGCAATTTTCTCGACGAGGTTCGACTTGCCGACCTGATAGGGGATCGAGGTGAAGACGATGCTTTCGCGGCCCTCGCTTTTCGCGCCGCGTGTTGATTCGATTTCGTGGCGGCACCGCATCAGGATCGACCCGCGCCCGGTGGTGTATGCCTGACGCGCGCCGTGCGTGCCGAGGATCAGCGGGGCAGTGGGGAAATCGGGGCCGGGGATATATTCGATCAGTTCCTCAGACGTGATCGCCGGATTGTCCATATAGGCAAAGCAGGCGTCGATCACCTCGCCCAGATTGTGCGGCGGAATGTTGGTCGCCATGCCGACCGCGATCCCGCCTGCGCCGTTGACCAGCAAGTTTGGGAAGCGCGCGGGCAGAACCGTCGGCTCCTTGCGGCTGCCATCGTAGTTGTCGGTGAAATCGACCGTATCCTTGTCGAGATCGTCCAGCAGGCTGTTGGTGACCCGTGCAAGGCGCGCTTCGGTGTAACGCATCGAAGCCGGCGGATCGGGGTCCATCGAGCCGAAATTGCCCTGACCATCGATCAACGGCACCCGCATCGACCACGGCTGCGTCATCCGCGCGAGCGCGTCGTAGATCGCGCTATCGCCGTGCGGGTGATAGTTGCCCATCACGTCGCCGACGATCTTTGCGCTCTTTCGGTATGGTCGCCCGGCGACGAAGCCGCCTTCCTGACTGGCGAACAGAATGCGGCGGTGCACCGGCTTCAATCCGTCGCGCACGTCGGGCAGCGCACGGCTGACGATCACGCTCATCGCATAGTCGAGATAGCTCGACTTCATCTCGTCGACGATGTCGATGCGGTCGAAACCGCCCATCGGCGAAGGTGCCGGGGAATCGAGAATGTCGCTGTCGTCGCTCAAGGCTCGGGCCGTTTCTGCTAGTGTTTACCGGGCCCCGCGTGCGGGGCGGCGGCCATTATGGGCCGGATCGCAACCTATGTAGGCCTGACCCGGCGGTTTCGCCACCTCCAGAGCGGAACACAGCGGGAACGTAGCGGCTTTTTCCACATCTCGCACAGCATGAACGCTGCACAGGGCCGCCATTCAAAAGCCATTCAGCACGCTTGGCCTACCGAGAATTGCAAATTGCTCGCAAGCCGTTCAAAGGCTGCAAAATGCATAATGGCGTCTTGGCGCGCGTGCCGCCCGGACAGACAATTATCTGGAGGATGAATTGACCGAACTTTCTTCGATCCGTCGCGGTAACCGTGGGCTCATGCGGCAACTTGCGCTTGCTATCGCACTGGCCGGCGGCACGGCAATACTGGCCGCGCCCGGCCTTACCGATCCGGCTCATGCGCAGAAGCGCGATAAGAAGAAGAAGGACGAAGAACCGAAGGCGCAGTACTCGAAGGAATTCGTGGCCGCCTATCAGCCGCTTAACGACGCGATCAACGCTGAAGGAACCGATGTCAGCGCGCTGCTTCCGCAGTTGCAGGCGCTGGTCCAGTCTGCCGTGTCGCCGGACGAGAAACAGGCTGTTGGCGGGCTCGTCTACAATGCCGGTTCCAAGATGCAGGACAGATCGCTCCAGCTGCAGGGCATGGAACTGCTGCTTTCGAGCGGGAAGCTGCCTGCCGAACAGGTCGGTCGCTACAATTTCAACGCCTATCAATTGGCCAACGCGCTGCAGGATTACCCCACGTCGCGCACCTATCTGCAGCGGGCGATCGACAATAATTTCACCACTGAAACGGTTACCACTGCCGATCTCGAAATCACCATGGCCGAAAGCTATTTCTCGTCCGGGGATGTTGCCGAGGGGCTGGCATACCTCGACAAGGCAATCGCCGCGCGCAAGGCGCAGGGCCAAGAAGTCGATCCGCAGTGGTATCGCCGCGGGATCACCGTTGCCTACAACAACAAGGCCGTACCGCAGATCTATGACATCGTGGTCGATTGGGTCAGCGATTATCCGTCGCCCGAAAACTGGCGCGATGCGATCAACCTGACCCGCAATCTGAACGATTACGCAGACGCCGAAATTCTCGATCTGCTGCGCCTTTCCAACCGGGCCGGCGTTTTGACCGAGAAGCAGGACTACCTGTATTACATCGAATCCGCCGATCCGCGGCGCCTGCCCAAAGAAGTCAAGGACCTGATCGATCAGGCCTATGCCAAGGGTGCCTTGAGCAAGGATGACATATATGTCGCGGATTCGTTGAGCACGGCCAACAGCCGCATCGCCTCTGATCGTGCCGAACTTCCCTCGTTGGAAAGGGATGCGAGCGCGCCCTCGGCAGGGTTGCGTACCGTATTCGCGGCTGGTGATGCGTTCCTGAGTTATGGCGACTATGCCAAGGCTGTGACCTTCTACGAAAAGAGCCTCGGCATGGCAGGGGTCGATCGGAATGTAGCATTGACCCGCCTCGGGATCGCCCAGACCGCTCTCGGCAACCACGCGGCCGCGCAGGCGTCCTTCGAGAAGGTCGAAGGGGCACGGATGCCTATCGCAAGATTGTGGGCCACGTATGCGGCGCAACAGGCCGGCGGCGCAACCGCAGCGGCCAGCTGAACCGCTCAAGATTGCAGCATTATCGAACGGGGGCGACAGACTTTGGTCTGTCGCCCCTATCCGTTCCGGTGTCCCGCAGGCGTCAGCGAAGGCGCTTCACCCAGATTTGATTGTCAGCGCGACGTTCGGTCTTGAAGTTCTCGAGCGAGGCAAACAGTTCCGAAAGGCTCTTGAAGCCATAGTTGCGCACGTCGAAGCTGGAACGGTTTCCGGCGATCTGACCGACCTGCTGGATCTTCGCGAATCCCTCCTCATCGCGCTTCGCCTCCCTGTAAGCGGCAAGGATGAGTTCCTGTAGGTCCTGCAGCCCTTGGTTTCCTTCGGACTTGGAGACCGGAAGCTCGTCACGCGAGCTGGCGATCAGCTCGTCGATGTAGAGAAAGCGGGTGCAGACCGCCTGGAATGCTTCCGGCGTCTTCTTCTCGCCAAATCCATAGACGAGAATGCCGTCCTGCCGCAGCCGGGTGACGAGCGGTGTGAAGTCGCTGTCGGATGTCATGATCCCGAAGCCGTCGACCTTGCCCTGGTAAAGCAGGTCGATCGCATCGATGGTCATCGCCATATCGGTCGCATTCTTGCCTTTCGATATATCGAATTGCTGCTGCGGGCGGATGCCGAACTTGTTGGTGATCCTGTCCCACTTCGACAGATTGTCCTTGGCGAAATTGCCATAGGCGCGGCGGATATTGACCTGCCCCAACTCGGCCATCACGGTCAGCACCGGATCGATCGCCTGGGGCGAGGTGTTGTCTGCATCAATCAGCAGGGCGATGTTCTTGAGCGTGGTTTCGGACATGGTCGGCCTATGAAGCCTGGTTGCTTGATCGACAAGTCGGCCATCGAAAAGGTGAACTGCGCCGCGCTTGCGGGAAGGGCTCCGCGCCCCTAAATGGCAGGCTATGAACGATCTTGCCAGCACGCCGCAGCCCGACCCTTCTGCCGAGCGCCCCGCGCGTCAGCGCAAGCCCGACTGGATTCGCGTGCGTGCGCCGGTAAGCGAGGGCTATCACGAAACCCGGCGGCTGATGCGCGAACTCAACCTCAACACCGTGTGCGAGGAAGCCGCCTGTCCGAATATCGGCGAATGCTGGACCAAAAAGCACGCCACGGTGATGATCCTAGGTGACGTCTGCACCCGCGCCTGCGCGTTCTGCAACGTCAAGACCGGGATGCCCCGCGCGGTCGATCCGATGGAGCCGGAGAACACCGCCATCGCCGCGGCCAAGATGGGGCTGGAACATATCGTCATCACCAGCGTCGACCGCGACGATCTGCCCGATGGCGGCGCGATGCAGTTCGTCAAGGTGATCGAGGCGCTGCGCCGCAATACGCCCAGCACCACGATCGAGATTCTCACCCCCGATTTCCGCGGCAAGATGCGCCGTGCGGTGGAGATGATCTGCGAAGCCGGGCCTGATGTCTACAATCACAATCTCGAAACCGTGCCGCGGCTCTATCCCACCATCCGTCCGGGGGCGCGCTACTATGCCTCGCTGCGGTTGCTGGAAGAGGTGAAAGCGCACAATCCGCTGATTTTCACCAAGTCGGGCATCATGCTGGGGCTGGGCGAACAGCGGCTCGAAGTGCATCAGGTGATGGATGACATGCGCAGCGCCGAAGTCGATTTCATCACGATGGGGCAGTATCTCCAGCCCACGCCGAAGCACGCCAAGGTCGAGGAATTCGTCACTCCCAAGGCGTTCAACGCCTATGGCGCGATTGCCCGCGCGAAGGGCTTCCTTCAGGTTGCGGCAACGCCGCTGACCCGGTCAAGCTACCATGCTGGTGATGATTTCGCAGTGATGCGCGCCGCGCGCGAGGAAAAACTTGCAGCCGCGCGGGAGCGGGCAAAGCCGTAATGCCCGGCATCCGCGAAACCCGGCGATTGCCCTACAGCGCGCAGCAGATGTTCGATCTGGTGGCGGATGTGGGTCGCTATGGCGAATTCCTGCCGTGGGTGATCGCGACGCGGGTGCGCAGCGATTCCGAGACGGAGATGGTTGCCGACATGGTGGTGGGTTTCAAATCCTTGCGGGAAAGCTTCACCTCGCGGGTGTCCAAGGAGCGGCCCCGGATGATCGACGTTCATTACATCGACGGGCCGTTGAGCGATCTCGATAATATCTGGACGTTCCGGCCGATCGACGAGACCAGTTGCGAAATAGATTTCGTGGTCGAATTCACCTTCAAGAACCGCCTGTTTGAGCGGATTGCCGGGCAATATTTCGACAAGGCCTTCCGCAAGATGGTGGAAGCCTTCGAAAAGCGGGCAGAGCAGCTTTACGGCAGCAGCAATTCGAGCGCACAGAGCGTCGCCTGACGGCGGATTTCGGCCCGTCCATCCGGCCCTTCGCCCCCTTCGAAGAACTTCAATTCGCCCTCGGGCTCTCCGGCGGCGGTACGGACCACGCGGGCGAAGACCACCGTGCCGACCGGCTTCAATGACGTGCCGCCGCCCGGCCCGGCCACCCCGCTGATCGCCACCGCGACATCGGCTCCCGAACGCTCCAGCGCGCCCTTCGCCATCGCCCAGGCACACGCGATCGAGACCGCGCCGAAGGTTTCGATGATGTCGCTGGCGACCCCCAGCATCTCCATCTTGGCTTCGTTCGAATAGGTCACGAAGCCACGGTCGAGCACTGCGGATGAGCCTGCGATTTCGGTCAACGCTGCCGCAACGAGTCCCCCGGTGCAGCTTTCCGCCACGGCGACCTTGCGCGAAGAAGCCGTGTTTTCCGACACGACCCTGGCGGCAAGTGCAGCAACATCATCGGGCAGGAGGGAAAGGGGCATTGCCGGTTACTTCCTCGCCGGAGCGGGTGCGGGCGCAGCGCCGCAGATCGTCGGGTTCTTGAGATCGGTCAGTTCGGCGATAAAGGCGATCAGCCCCGCGACATTCTCGGTCGGCAGCGGGCTCAGCAACTCCAGTCCGCGCTCGATCTTGTCGCATGATTCGGGTTTGATCTCCTCGGCAATCATCTGACCCACCAGGCCGTCGACAAACGGACGCAGCGATTCTTCGGGCAGGGCGGCGATCATCGCCGTCATATCGGCGTCCGCTCTGCCCTTGTCGGCGCTGTCCTGTGCCATGAAGGTCTTGAGTAGCCGAAAGGCGCCGGGCCAAGCACCGTCCTGCCGTTCGCGGAAACCGTCGATGAAGGTGTCGCCGCCGCGCGCCATGAAGCCATCCGTGTTGAGCCGAGCGGCGCATCGGGTGCTGAACGCGTCATAGGCGATCGGCATGGCATAGATCACCGTGTCGCCGAGATCGTCCGGCGCAACGCATGCCTGCTGCTGCGCCTGAGCGGCCTGCGCAGAAACAAGCGCGGCAAAAGCCATGGCAGGGGCAAGAATATTTCTGTTCATCAAGCTCATCCTCTCACGCAAGCGTCAATGCAACAATGGCTTGGGCTGCGATCCCTTCGCCGCGTCCGGTGAAGCCCAGTTTTTCGGTAGTGGTCGCCTTGATGCTCACCGCGCCCTCCGCAAGGCCGGTCAGCCGAGCCACTTCGGCACGCATGGCAGGCCGGTGCGGGCCGATCTTGGGCGCTTCGCAGATCAGGGTAAGATCGATATTGGCGATTGCATAGCCTGCATCGCGGGCAAGGCCGACAGCGTGTTCGAGAAAGCGCCCTGATCGTGCGCCGCGCCATTGCGGATCGCTGGGGGGGAAATGCGTGCCGATATCGCCTTCGCCGATCGCCCCGAGCACGGCATCGGTGATGGCATGGAGCGCGACGTCGGCATCCGAATGACCGGCCAGCCCCATGTCGTGCGGGACCTGCACCCCGCACAGCCACAATTCCTCGCCCGGTTCGAGCCGGTGGACATCGAAGCCCTGACCGACCCGAAAGGCGGGCAAATGGGAAGGGGGTGAGCCGGTATTCACGAAATCCTCCGCAAAGGTGATTTTCCTGAGGCGCTCGTCACCTTCGACCAGCGCAACTGAACCGGAGCTTTCCATCAGCACCTGCGCGTCATCGCCTGCATCGGTCGCGCCGTCCCAGTCGCGGTGGGCCGCAAGAATCGCGTCGAAGCGAAAGGCCTGCGGCGTCTGCACACGGCGCAGCGCTTCGCGGACTGCCTTGCCGGCCATCACCTCGCCATCCCCCGCCACCGCAAGGCTGTCCACCACGGGAAGCACGGGAATAGCGCCCGGTTGACGATCCAGCGCCGCCAGCAGCCGCTCAATAACGGCAGTCGGCAGATCGGGGCGGGCGGCATCGTGGATCAGAACCGATCCAGGCGCATCGGCGGCAAGCGCCTCCAGCCCATTGCGGACCGAATCCTGACGGGTTGCACCTCCGGCGACAAGTCGTACGCCGTCGACACCCGCGAGCGCAGCTTCGGCGGCATTTTCTCCATCGGCGGCAATCACCACCACCAGCGGCTGTGCACCTGCCGCGACCAGCGCTTCGACCGAATGGCGGATCAGCGGCTTGCCGCGCCAGATGCGAAACTGCTTGGGCAGATCGCCGCCGACGCGCAGGCCTTTGCCCGCGGCAACCACTATGGCCGCAAATGAGGGAAGGGCTGGGGGGATCGCCATGGCGGCCGTTCGCTTAAGGTCTGGACGCGCTTTCGGCAATCCACTATGCGACTGCCTAAATATTAGGCACCCCTAGGCAATGACCATGTTTCTCACCCCTCCGGCGCTCAAGCCGATTGCCATCGGCTCGGTCGCAATTGCCGAGCCGGTGGTGCTGGCGCCGATGACCGGTGTCACCGATATGCCGTTCCGGACGCTGGTGCGGCGCTATGGCTCAGGGCTCAACGTCACAGAGATGGTGGCGACCGAGGCGGCGATCCGCGAAACCCGCCAGAGCGTTCAGAAGACCGCGTGGGACCGGATCGAGGAGCCGGTTTCGATGCAGCTGGTCGGCTGCGATCCCGCCAGCATGGCCGAGGCGGCGAAACTGCAGGAAGGCAACGGCGCGGCGATCATCGACATCAATTTCGGCTGCCCGGTGCGCAAGGTCGTCGGCCAGCTCGCCGGCAGCGCTTTGATGCGCGAAGTGCCGCTCGCCGTGCGCCTGATGGAAGCGACGGTGAAGGCGGTAAAGGTGCCCGTCACGGTCAAGATGCGCATGGGCTGGTGCCATGATAGCCTGAACGCGCCGGAACTGGCCCGCATGGCCGAAGATATCGGCGTGCAGATGATCACCGTCCACGGCCGCACCCGCAACCAGATGTACAAGGGCAGCGCGGACTGGGCTTTCGTGCGCAAGGTCAAGGACGCGGTGAACATTCCCGTGATCGTCAATGGCGACATCTGCACCATCGACGATGCTGCAAAGGCCCTCGAACAATCCGGCGCAGACGGGCTGATGATCGGGCGCGGTGCCTATGGCAAGCCGTGGCTGCTGGGGCAGGTGATGCACTGGTGGCGCACCGGAGAAGCGCGGGCAGAACCCGGCATCAACGAACAATACGCTGTGCTGATGGAACACTACCAGCGCATGCTCGATCATTATGGCCGTGACACCGGAGTGAAGATGGCTCGCAAGCATCTGGGCTGGTATTCCAAGGGCCTGCACGGTTCGGCCGAGTTCCGCAATAAGGCCAATTTCATCGACGACCCCGATCAGGTGCTCGGCGAAATCGAGCGGTTTTATACGCCTTTCCTGATGCAGCAGGCAGCCTGATCGGTGGCTTCCATTGTGCCGACGGGAGAAATGGGCACTCCCGCTATGGCCGCAGCGCTCAAGGCCGACAGCCTGCCAGATGCCCGCGCGCAGATTTCCGGGCTTATCTTTGCGGTCATTCTGATCGATCAAGTCGGCGTGATCGCGGAGGTCAATCATGCTGCCGAAAGCTTGCTCGGCACCAGCGCAAGCCGGATTGTCGGTGCATCTTTGACTGAGCGGATCGGGCCGCTCGACCCGCGCGTCGAAGCGCGCCTGCGCGAGCCGGACGAGGCACTGGTTGCGCGGGACCTCGCCATCATGGCGGGTAGTGCGGAAATCCGCGTCAACATGACCGTGTCGCCGCTCGGCACATTTCCGGGGTGGCGCGTGGTGACGATTTCGGAAATCGGCCATGAAGATCCCGGCCAAAAGCAGGGCGGTGATGCCATGCTCGGCGCGCCTGCAGTGCTCGCGCATGAGATCAAGAACCCGCTCGCGGCCATTCGCGGTGCAGGCCAGCTGATTGCGCGCAAGCTTCCCGATGGCGACAAGAAACTGGCCCGCATGATTACCGACGAGGTCGACCGGATTGCCCGGCTGATTGACCGGATGCAGCAACTTGGCAGCACCCGAACCGGACCGGTCGAGCCGTGCAATCCCCACGAGGCCATCCGCACGGCCATCGCCACGGTGCGCGCGGCAGAGGGCGAGCGGGGCGCGGTCGAGATTCGCGAGGAATTCGACCCTTCGCTTCCGCCAGTGTTGGCCAATCGCGATGCTCTGGAACAGGTGCTCATCAACCTTGTATCGAATGCCCGGGATGCGGCACTCGAAGGGTTGGGGGCAGCCGAAATCGCGGTGCAGACCCGGTTTGTCAGCGGGCTGGCGTTCAGCGCGATCAGGCATGGCCGTGCAGTGCCGCTTTCGATCGAGATCACAGTGACCGACAATGGTCCCGGCATCGCGCCCGAACTGCGCGATCATGTGTTCGAACCGTTCGTTTCGTCCAAGACCTCGGGACAGGGGTTGGGCCTTTCGTTGGTGCGCAAGCTCGTGCGCGACATGAATGGCAATATCAGTCACGACCGCGACCAGCGCGGTGGGTTGACGAATTTTCGTCTGCATCTTCCGCAGGCCCGGCGCGAAGGGTAATCGATGGGCACTTCGGGCAAACAGGCGATCCTTCTGGTCGAAGATGATGCGGCCATCGCAACGGTCATAACGGCGGCGCTCGAGGACGAGGGCTTCGCGATCTCCCACTGCACCGGCATTGCAGCTCGCGACCGCCTGCTGAAGCAGCACGGCTTTGCATTGATGCTGACGGACGTAATTCTCGAAGACGGAGATGGCCTTGCCAGCCTTGCGGCGGTCCGCGAACGCGCGCCGGACATGCCGGTCATCGTGCTGTCGGCACAGAACACGCTCGACACCGCAGTGCGCGCGAGCGAGAGCGACGCCTTCGAATACTTTCCGAAGCCATTCGATCTCGACGAGCTCGTCCATGCGGTGCGGCAAGCGGTGGGCCAACGCGCCAACCTTGCGCAGTCCGAGGCAGAGGTCGAGGGAGAAGCGGAAGGCGTGGGCACGCGCATGCCGCTGGTTGGGCGCAGCACGGCAATGCAAAGCGTCTACCGCATGATAACCCGCGTGCTGCGTAACGATCTCACGGTGTTGATAACCGGGGAAAGCGGCACCGGTAAGGAACTGGTGGCCGAAGCGATCCACGAACTCGGCAATCGTCGCACTGGCCCTTTCGTGGCGGTCAATACCGCCGCGATCCCGGCGGATCTGGTGGAAAGCGAGCTGTTCGGGCACGAAAAGGGTGCATTTACCGGAGCGATTGCGCAGGCGATCGGAAAGTTCGAGCAGGCTAATGGCGGGACCCTGTTCCTAGACGAGATCGGCGATATGCCCGCCGAAGCGCAGACCCGGCTGCTGCGGGCGCTGCAATCGGGGCGCATCCGGCGGGTTGGCGGGCGGCAGGAAATCGCCGTCAATGTCCGTATCATCGCCGCCACCAATCGCGATCTTGCGCCGATGATCGCTGCCGGCACCTTTCGAGAGGATCTGTTCTATCGCCTCAACGTGGTGCCGATCGAATTGCCGCCGTTGCGCGAGCGGCGCGAGGATATCGGCGCCTTGGTGCAGCATTTCCTGATCCTTGCCGCCGAAGATGGCCTGCCGCGCCGCACGCTGACGCCCGAGGCCGTCAACCGACTTGAGCAGCGGGCGTGGCGCGGCAATGTGCGCGAATTGCGGAATGTGGTATACCGACTTGCGCTGATGGCGCGGGAGGACCGGATCGATGCGGAAAGCCTTGCGGACATCATCGGGGAGGAAATCACCTTTGGCGCCGGCCCGGTTCGCGAAAATGGCGGCAGTTTCGCATCCGCTTTGGCTGCATGGCTGGCAAGCGAAACGTTGCCGCCCGGAACGCTTTATCACCGCGCTTTGGCGGCATTCGAGAAGCCCTTGATCGAGCATGCTCTGGGGAGAACCGGTGGCAACCAACTGCGCGCGGCGCAGTTGCTCGGCATCAATCGCAACACCTTGCGCAAACGAATCGGTGAACTGGGCCTCGAACCCGATCGTTTCTCGCAGCCATCCTGAGCGGGATTGGCCATAACCTCAGTTTCGGCTTGCGCAATTGCCACACCATTGTTGTAAAGGAGCAACGATGGATGCGCCCATGACCCGAACGCCGAGCCTTGCGCCGCGACAATCTCCGCGTTGGTGGCGCCGGTTTATCGTCGCCTCGCGGCGCGCAAATATCTTTGGGTGGCTCGAGCTGTTGTGTGCCGTCGCGCTGTTGGCGGCCATTGGTGCCACTTATCTGACCTATTCGCGCACATCGGCACCCGACGATCTGCTGCCGACAATGCAGGTTTCGCTCATCCTCATGGCGACCCTGGTGCCGGCGATGGCATTGCTCGTGCTGATCGGTCGCCGGGTGGCGTTGCGCCGCGCTTCCGGCAGCACCGCGCGGCTGCACGTACGATTGGTGTTCTTTTTCTCGATGGTGGCCGCTCTGCCCACGCTGCTGGTTGCCGGGTTTGCCGCGTTCCTGTTTCAGACCGGAGTCGATTTCTGGTTCTCCGATGATTCCCGCGGCCTGATGGAGAACGCCAACGCGCTGGCGCAGAATTACTACGATGCCAATCAACGCGACGTGCAGCAGGAAACGCTGGCGATGGCGAGCGATATGCGTTTCATTCTGGAACGAGTCGCGATCACCGATGGCGATTTCCCGGATTTCTACGCCTTGCAGGCGCAAGGCCGAAAAATTTCGGAAAGCGCGATCCTGCAACGCATGTCAGACGGTTCTCTGCGTACGGCGGCCATCCTGGACCTGACCGAGGACAATAGCCTACTCGATTTCAGTCGTGATGCCCTGCCGCGTCTCGCTCAGGGGGAATTTGTCGTGGTGGTCGGAAGCCCCGAGCGCATCGAAGCGCTTGCGCCGATCGATCCTGATAGCGGCATCTTCCTATATAACGCCCGCACCACCGAAGAGAGCATGTTCAACTCGTGGTCGCGAGCGCAGTCGATTGTCGGCGCTTATGACCGGCTGACTGGCAGCGCACGGATGCTGCAGTTGCGCTTCAACATCGCACTGGTGGCGGTCAGCCTATTTTTGGTGGGATTGGCCATCTGGTTTGCGCTGCGCTTTGCCGACAGGCAGGTGAAACCTTTGACAGACCTTGTGGGGGCGGCGCGCAAGGTTGGGCAGGGCAACTTCGCGCTCAGGCTCGAAGGGCGCACCGGGGCGGACGAGATCGGCCTGCTCAATCGCGCGTTCAACCGGATGACCGGGCAGCTCGAGAAGCAGACACAGGCACTGGTCAGCGCCAATCGCCAGATCGACGATCGCCGCGCTTTCATGGAGGCGGTGCTCGAATCGGTCACGGCAGGCGTCATCTCGGTCGATGCGGAAAACCGCGTCATGCTGATGAATTCCTCGGCACAGGCGCTGCTCTCGCCTCCCGGCGCTGAAGGGGCGGACATGATCGGCCACGCGCTGGAGGAGCTTGCGCCCGAATTGTGCCGCATGATTGCGGAAGGCAAGGAACGGGCAATCATCACTCACGCCAAGGGAGCAGAATTGCTGACGCTCGCGGTAAAGCTGGCGCCCGGCACCAGCGGCCATGTCATCACCTTCGAGGATATCACCCGCCAGTTGCTCGATCAGCGGCAGGCGGCATGGGCCGATGTCGCCCGGCGGATCGCGCATGAGATCAAGAACCCGCTCACGCCCATCCAGCTCGCGACCGAGCGCCTCAAGCGGCGTTACCGCACGCAGGTCGGCGATGAGGACCGCGACCTGTTCGACGAACTGACCAGCACCATCGTGCGCCAGGTCGGCGACCTCAGAAAAATGGTCGACGAGTTCTCATCCTTCGCTCGCCTGCCCAAGCCGGTGTTCCGTGACGAGGATGCTCTGGATTTGGTGCGTCAGGCGGTTTTCCTGCAGGAAGTCGCGCATTCCGGGATTGCCTTCGGTGTCTCATCCACGAAACTTCTCGACCGCGAAGTACGCTGTGACCGGCATCAGTTCGGGCAGGCCATGACCAACGTGCTCAAGAATGCCGTGGAAGCCGTGGAAGCCCGAGCGAGCGAGGCGCGCGGCGAATATGCCGGCGAAATCGCGGTTACAATCGGCGATGCCGGGGATTCGATCATGGTCACGGTCGAGGATAACGGCGTCGGCCTTCCATCGGATCGTGACCGCATCACCGAGCCTTACGTGACCACCCGAGAGAAAGGTACCGGCCTCGGTCTCGCGATCGTCAACAAGATCGTCGACGAACATGGCGGCGACATGAGCTTCGCCAGTGCGGAGAGCGGAGGAACGCGCGTGACCATGCGCTTTGCCCGCAATCCCCAACCCGTCGATGGCCTGCCCGCCTGATGAACCCTGAACAGCTGACCGAAGGACACTGCCGATGGCGCTCGAAATCCTGATCGTCGACGACGAACGCGATATCCGCGAACTGGTTGCCGGCGTGCTCGGCGACGAGGGGTATGAATGCCGCACGGCCGCCGACAGCACCGAAGCCCTGGCCGCGATCGACGAGCGCCGACCGAGCCTCGTCTTGCTCGATGTATGGCTGCACGGAAGCCAGATGGACGGACTGGAACTGCTCGATGCGATCAAGGCGCGCGAACCAGGTTTGCCGGTGATCATCTTTTCGGGACACGGTAATATCGATACCGCAGTTGCCGCCGTGGGGCGCGGCGCAATGGACTTCATCGAAAAGCCGTTCGAGGCCGAACGGCTGCTGTTGCTGGTCGAGCGCGCGACCGAGACGGAGCGATTGCGCCGCGAAAACAGCCGCCTGCGTGAAGGCAGTTGGGGCAGCGCGGAATTCACTGGCAATTCGCCCACCATCAACGGCGTTCGCGCGACGCTGAAAAGGGTGGCCAATACCGGAAGCCGCGTACTGATTTCCGGCCCTGCCGGCGCCGGGAAGGAAGTGGCCGCGCGCCTGCTCCACGCCTGGAGCGGGCGCGCGCAAGGCGCCTTCGTGCTGGTCAATTCGGCCCGCATCACGCCCGAGCGCTTCGAGCAGGAATTATTCGGGGAGGAAGTCAACGGCAAGCAGATGCGTCCGGGCCTGCTCGAACTGGCCGATGGCGGAACGCTGTATCTGGACGAGATCGCGGACATGCCGCTGTCCACGCAGGCGCGTATCCTGCGTGTTCTGACCGACCAGAGCTTCGTGCGGGTCGGGGGCAGTCGGCAGATCGGGGTCGATGTTCGTGTGGTGTCATCGACGACGCGCGATCTGAATGTGGAAATGGCGGAAAAGCGTTTCCGCGAAGACCTGTTCTATCGCCTCAACGTGGTGCCGGTGGCAATTCCGTCGCTTTCCCAACGGCGTGAGGATATCCCATCGCTGGCGGAGCATTTCTTCACCCGCTATTCGAACGACCAAGGCCTCACCCCGCCGGAAATTTCGTCCGAGGCAATGGCGGCGCTGCAGGCCTATGATTGGCCGGGCAATGTCCGCCAGCTAAGGAACGTGGTCGAGCGGACGATCATCATGACCCCGCGCGAAAAGCTAAACACGGTCGAGCCAGACATGCTTCCGACCGAAATCACCGGCGGACAGGTCGGGGCGGGGGGTGAGAGCCTGTCCGCCATCATGGGCGTCCCGCTGCGCGAGGCGCGCGAAAGTTTCGAGCGCGAATACTTGGCGATCCAGATCCGGCGGTTCTCCGGCAACATCTCTAAAACTGCTAGCTTTATTGGGATGGAGCGTTCGGCCTTGCATCGTAAACTCAAGTTGCTGGGAATGGCAGACCGCCGCGACGAGGCGGACGGCGAGTAGAGCAGCACGCCAGCAAGCCACGCCTGCAGTCCAAATCAAGCCTTGTCGCAAGGCGTTCCAATCGCCATTATATTGCAAGGGTGTGGTGGCCAACCATTTGGCGCGCCTGCTCTTAACTGCGGTCACTTTCGATGGTCGCCAAGAACAGGAGGCAAAATCATGTCCAACGGGCGAACACTCTCTCCCCGCCCCATCGTCCGCCCAACCGCCCCTAGCGAGCCGCGATCTACCGACAATGGCGGATCGACGGGACGGCAGGGGAACTTGCAGGACATGTTCCTGAACTTGCTGCGGAAGAATAAGGTCCCGGTCACCATGTTCCTGGTCAAGGGGGTCAAGCTCCAGGGTATCGTGACGTGGTTCGACAATTTCTCGATCCTGCTACGCCGCGATGGACAGTCACAGCTGGTCTACAAGCACGCGATCTCGACCATCATGCCCGGCCAGATGCTCGATCCGCAGCAGTTCCAGGCCCGGCCCGGTGGCAAGAAGCAGAAGCAACTGCAGGACGTGTTCCTCAGCCGCGTCGCCGATGCCGAGGTTCAGGTGACGATGTTTCTGGTGAACGGGGTCATGTTGCAGGGCCGAATCGCGGCCTATGATCTGTTCTGCATGATGCTGGAACGCGACGGCGCGGTGCAACTGGCTTACAAGCATGCAGTATCCACTATTCAGCCCGCCGGACCCGTCGATCTGAGTGTCGGCGATGACGACGATGCTGTAATTGATGACGGAATAGCAGACTGAGCTTCGACAGCGAATTCAGTGAAGAGGTGACCCGCGGTGCGCGGGCGCTTGTGCTGTGCCCGGATATTAGGGTGTTGCGCTATGATCTCGATGCATCCGATCGCTTGGCGGAGGCCGAAGGGCTTGCGCTGGCGATTGGCATTGTCATCGCGCACTCGGCAATTTTGCCTGTTCGCAAAATGCAGCCCAACACGCTGTTCGGCTCCGGGCAGGTCGAAAATATCGCGGTGTGGTGCGAACAGCACGAAGCCGAACTGGTGATCGTCGACGGGGCGCTCACCCCGATCCAGCAGCGCAATCTCGAAGACCGGCTGAAACGCAAGGTGATCGACCGGACAGGGCTGATCCTCGAGATTTTCGGTGAGCGTGCCGCGACCGCCGAAGGCCGTCTGCAAGTCGAACTGGCGCATCTCGATTATCAGCAAAGCCGCCTTGTGCGCAGCTGGACGCACCTCGAACGCCAGCGTGGCGGCTTCGGCTTTCTCGGCGGCCCCGGCGAAACACAGATCGAAGCTGACCGGCGGATGATCCGGCAACGCATGACCCGGCTGCGCCGCGAACTGGAGCAGGTGCGAAAGACCCGCGCCTTGCACCGCGAGCGGAGGGGCAGGGCGCCGTGGCCGATCATTGCTCTGGTAGGCTACACCAATGCTGGAAAATCCACTTTGTTCAACCGTCTGACCGGTGCCGACGTGATGGCCGAGGACCTGCTGTTCGCAACGCTAGATCCGACGATGCGCGCTATCGGTCTGCCGGGAGTAGAAAAGGCGATCCTGTCCGACACGGTGGGCTTTATCTCCGACCTGCCGACGCAGCTAGTGGCCGCTTTCCGCGCGACACTGGAGGAAGTGACCTTCGCAGACGTCATTTTCCACGTCCGCGACATGGCGAATGCCAGCAATTCAGCGCAGAAAAAGCAGGTGATAGAGGTGCTTGGCGATCTGGGTATCGTCGATACCGACACCGGAGACAGTACGATCCCGATCGTCGAAGTGTGGAACAAGTGCGACCTTCTGGCCACTGAAGACCAAGACGAATTGCGCGGCATGGCCGAACTTCAGGGTGCGGTGATGGTATCGGCCGTCACCGGGGAAGGTGTGGCCGCGCTGGAAGATCGCGCCGCCGCCATGCTGACCGGAACGGCACGTGAAGTGACTTTTACTCTGCCCGTCAGCGAAGGTCGGCAGATCGCGTGGCTACACGCGCACGGCGAGGTTGTCGCAGAGGAGGATGCCGGGGAGGGGGTTGCAGGGCCAATGCGCCGGGTGACTGTGCGCCTCAATCCCAAGGAGCTTGGGCAGTTTGCCACCCTTGGCCATTGATTTTCAAACTTCTATTCGGCGTCCTTCACCTGCTGCCACAAGACCTCCTGCGCGTCGAGAGCAAGGTTCTGGAAGTTGCCGCTTGCTTTGTCTTCCATTGCGCGGAAGCGTCGCTCGAATTTCGCATTGGCTGCCCGCAACGCATCTTCGGCGTTGATGCCGTGGGCCCGAACGAAGTTGACCACCGCGAACAGCAGATCGCCGGCTTCCTCGATTCGATTTGCTTCTGATGTTGCCGAATTAAGCTCTTCGAGTTCCTCGATGACTTTGGCTTCGGAGCCTGAGGGGTCGGGCCAGTCGAAGCCGGTGCGGGCGGCACGTTTTTGCAATTTTTGCGCGCGCATCAGTGCCGGTAGCGCGCTCGCCACACCGTCGAGTGCACTGGTTACGCCTTTGGCGGTGCGCTCGCCTTCCTTGATATCTTCCCAGCGCGCATCGTCCATTGTGCCGCCAGCACCGGCGAAGATGTGGGGATGGCGGGCTTCCATCTTGTTACTGATGGCGTTGGCCACATCGGCAAAAACGAAATAGCCACGTTCCTCAGCCAAGCGCGCATGAAAGACGACCTGAAACAGGAGATCGCCGAGTTCGTCCTTGAGGTCGGCGACGTCGTTGCGCGCGATCGCATCGGCAACTTCGTAGGCTTCCTCGATCGTGTATGGAGCGATGGTTTCGAAGGTCTGCGCAAGATCCCATTCGCAACCGGTTGCACGGTCACGCAACCGGGCCATTATAGTCAGCAGCCGTTCGATAGGGGGCACCTCGCTCATGTCTCACCTTAAGATTGATAATATATATTATGTAAAACCTAAAGCAGTGCGCTGGCAGAGCCCTGGGCAGTCAAAAACCACTCCACCATTAGATAGAGCCCACCGAAAATGGCTAACCAAACCAGCGCCATACGGATGATCTGGCTCCATTTCAGGCGGTAGGACGCGAAAGCGGCGCCGACCAGTATCAGCCAACCGAGGCTTGTGACGATCGGCAGGAGCATGTCTTCGTTCATGCGACAATCTCCAACCCGTCATAGCCGACCGTGACGAAGTCCGGCACCTCGTCACACAGACTGCGATAATCCATGCTCTTGTCTAGATGGCTCAGCACGACGCGACCGGCGTCGCAGCGTTCGCCGAGCTCGATTGCCATCGCCAAATGGGCATGCGTCGGATGAGGCTCCCGCCGCAGACAGTCGGACACAAGGACGTCGACATCATCGAACAGATCGATCATATCTTCGGAAATTTCGCTGAAATCGGTCGCATAGCCGATGGATTTCCCATCGGCTTCGAACCGGAATGCGGTCGTTTCGCCTGGCCCATGCGCCATCTGGCACCATTCGACCCCGAAGCCTGCCACCATCCGCATCCGATCGAGTGTATCGATCGTGCAGATCGTGGGGTAACCGTCCTGTCCCGCAAAGACATAGCCGAAACGTTGCCGCAGGCGCCGCACTGTTTCGGTCGATGCGAAGCCGGGTATAGGCCCAGCGCGCCCGTAACGCAGCACCCGCAGATCATCGATGCCGTGGCAATGATCAGCATGGTCATGCGTCCAGAAAACCGCGTCGATGCTGCCGATCCGGTTCGCCAACAGCTGCGCACGACAATCCGATGACGTATCGACCAGCAGTCGCCTGCCTTCGCCGCTCTCGATCAGGATCGAAACCCGCGTGCGGCGATTGCGCGGCTCGTCCGGGTCGCAGTCGCCCCAATCCCCGGTGCCGTCCGCCCCGCCCAGTCGCGGCACCCCGGTGGAGGTTCCGGAGCCGAGCATCACCACCTTCACGGGCGCGCCTTGCTGAAAAGTTTGAAGAAATTGGCGGTGGTCTGCGCTTTCAGATGTTCCACATTCGTTCCGCGCAAGTCAGCGATGAAGGCTGCCGTATCCGCAACATAGGCCGGTTCGCACACCCGCCCTCGATGGGGCACGGGGGCCAGAAACGGGCTATCGGTCTCCACCAGCAGCCGGTCTTCAGGAACGGTCTTTGCAACCTCCTGCAAGGCTTTGGCATTCTTGAAGGTCACGATGCCGGACAGCGAAATCGTCAATCCCAATTCCAGCACCTTCGCGCCAAACTCTGCCGATGCGGTGAAGCAGTGGATCAGCGCCGGAAAGGCCCCCTTCCCCATTTCATCGGCCAGGATCGAAAAACTATCCTCTTCAGCATCGCGGGTATGGATGATGAGCGGCAGCTGCGTTTCGCGAGCGACATCAATATGCATTCGGAACAGCCGCTTCTGTGCCATTCTGTCAGAATGGTCATAATAGTAGTCGAGCCCCGTTTCGCCGATCGCGATAACGCGCGGATGTTGCGTCGCCTCGAGCAAGGCGGCACGTCCCAAATCCTGATGCGCATCGGCCTCGTGCGGATGGATGCCTACACTGGCGAATACATCGTGTTCGCGCACTGCGGTGGCGACGACCTGATCCCATTCGCTCTGCCGGGTGGAAATGTTGAGGAATGCCCCTACGCCAGCCTGCCGCGCACGGTCGAGTACTGCGGACTGATCCTCGACCAGGCCTTTGTATTCGAGATGGCAGTGGCTATCGACCAGCATCAGGCAGCGGGCTCCGTTTCCGGCAGTTCGAGGCGCGGGAACAGCGGGGTCGGCGGCGCGACCGTGAAACCGCCAGCGACGAGGCGGGCAAACCAGTCGGTGTCCGACATCGCTGCGTAGCTGCGTTCGCCCTCTGGAATGCCAAGTTGATCCAGCAATGCAGCGGCCTTGTCCGGCACAACGGCCTGAATCGCGATGGCAAGATCGCGCAAAGCCACAAACAGCGTTTGCAGCACTGCCTTCATCCGCCCAGGATCGGTCTTCTTCAGCGTCCAGGGTGCCTGTTCGTCGACATACTGGTTGCAGGCATAGACCGCCCGCAGCCATGCCTCGATCCCGGTCGAGAATGACAGATCATTGAATTCACGGGGAAGTTCGGAGCCGCACGCAGCGCGAACTGTTGTCAGCAACGCCGCGTCCGCATCCTGCTGCTCGAACATTTCCAGCCGCCCATCCATGTTCTTCACGATCATCGACAAGGTGCGCTGCGCCAGATTGCCGAAGCTGTTCGCCAGCTCCGCATTGGCCCGTAAAACAATTGCTTCGGGAGAATAGCTGCCATCCTGTCCGAACGCGACCTCGCGCATCAGGAAGTAGCGCAAGGCATCCACACCGAAGCGCTCCGCCAAGGCCAGCGGATCGGTGACGTTGCCAAGCGACTTCGATTCCTTTTGCCCGCGGTTGAGAAGGAAACCGTGACCGAACACCTTTTGCGGCAGCGGTAGCTGTGCGCTCATCAGGAAGGCTGGCCAGTAGATCGTGTGGAAGCGCACGATATCCTTGCCGATCAGGTGCAGGCTGGCAGGCCAGAAGGTGCCCATTCCCTCTGACGTATCGTCTGGATAACCAAGACCCGTCAGATAGTTGGTGAGCGCATCGACCCACACATACATCACATGGCCTTCGCTGCCCGGCACCTTCACGCCCCAATCGAAACTGGTGCGGCTGATCGAAAGATCGCGCAGGCCGCCTTCGACAAAGGCGATCATCTCGTTGCGGCGGCTCGCCGGTTCGAGGAATCCGGGGGTGCGCAGCAGATCGAGCAGCGGCTGCTCATATTTGGAAAGACGGAAGAACCAGCTCTCCTCGACCGTCCATTCGACAGGCGTCCCCTGCGGCGAAAGCTTTTCCCCGCCCTCGCCTTCAGTAAGTTCGCTCGCGTCGTAATAGGCTTCGTCGCGAACCGAATACCATCCCTCATAGCGGTCGAGGTACAGGTCGCCTGCAGCCTCCATCGCCTGCCAAATCGCCTGGCTGGCGTGATGGTGATCGGGATCGGAGGTGCGGATAAATCGGTCATACGAAACATTCAGAGCATCGCACATCTCACGGAAATAGCCGGACATTTCATTCGCGAGATCGGCCGGCGTGCGGCCCTGCTCCTCGGCCTTGCGCGCCATCTTCAGGCCGTGCTCGTCCGTGCCGGTCTGGAACCGCACCTGCCGGCCCTGAAGGCGTTGGAACCGGGCGATCACATCCGCGGCAATCGCCTCATAGGCATGGCCGATATGCGGCCTTCCGTTGGGGTAGCTGATCGCGGTGGTGATGTAGAAGGGGGCGTGGTCAGGGTCAGGCATGGGCCGTTTCGCTAGCTGGGGCGGCGGAGACAAGCAAGGTGCCGATCTCGAACGGAAGCATCGTGGGATCGAAATTGGCGGTAGGCGCATCAGCGGCGAGCGTGACCAGCGCAGCATGGGTATCGATCAGACGGGCGCGTTGCTCTGGCGACTCGCAAGACCGCGCCGCGCGGGCGACGAGGCCTTGCGCCAGATCGAGCACGGCCTGTATCCGTTCCCGGTCAGCGCGCGGCCCGATCAGCCGCGCCAGCTGGCCGCGCTGCTTGAAATCGCTGTCTCTGGTGGACAGCAAGGATGCAATCACTTGCGCCAACGGATTGAGATCCTGCGAAGCAAACCGCAAGGCCGCGCCGAACGAGCCTTCAGCGGCAGCGATGGCAGCCGGATCGACCGGAAGTCCGCCGTCCTCCAGCATCGCGGCAAGCTGGCCATCGGTGAGCGCTGGAAACCGCAAGGTGCGGCAGCGCGAACGGATCGTGGGGAGCAAGCGCGCCGAACGGTGGGAAACAAGCAGAAAGAAAGTGCCGACCGGCGGTTCCTCCAGGCTCTTGAGCAGCGCGTTCGCGGCTGACTTTTCAAGATCATCTGCAGGATCGATGATGATCGCACGGCGCGCGCCGAGTGTCGGACGGGTGGACAGCCGTCGCTGCATTGCGCGGATCTGCTTGATACGGATGCTGCGGGCCAGTTCGAAGGATTTGCCATCGGCCTGTGCTTTTTCCGCCTTGTCGTCCTTTGGCCCATAGCTGAGCACCAGAATGTCCGGATGATCGCCCTGCGGCTGCGGCACGCCGGGCTCTGCCACCAGTTCGCGCGCGGCCTCCATCGCGAAGTCACGCTTGCCTACGCCTGCCTTGCCCGACAACAGCCAGCCATGATGCATCCGTTCGCTGCCGAGCGCATCGCGCCACTGCCGCCAAGGCTCGATGTGGTTCGGCCAGCGGGTCATCGCCCTTCGCCCTCGCCGTCCAGCAGATCGGCCAATGCGTCCATGATGCGGGCGTGGACGTTATCGGGTGCGCCAATGCCGTCGATCCGCACGATCCCGACAGGGTCGGCCACGGCCAAGGCGCGGAAGGCCTCGGCCACCGCACGGTGGTAGGTGGCGGGCCGCCCTTCAATGGCGTCGCTGATCGCACCGCGCGCCGTAAGCCGTCCGGCCAGCACAGTCTCGTCGCCTTCGAGCAGGATCACCCGGTCGGGTCTCAGCCCGCCGCTACCGAAGGCGTGGAGCGACAGGATGGCGTCGTCGCCCAACCCGCCCGCTCCGCCCTGATATGCGCGGCTCGAATCGACGAAGCGGTCGCAAACCACCCATTCGCCGCGTGCGAGCGCCGGGCGGATCAGGTGCGCGACGTGGTCGGCGCGGGCGGCCGCGAACAGCAAGGCCTCTGCCTCGGCGGTCCAGCCCGCATCACCCGGCGGATCGAGCAGCAAGCGCCGGATCGCCTCTGCGCCCAGCGTTCCGCCCGGCTCACGCGTGGTGACCACCGCCAGCCCGCGGGCCTGCAGCGCCTCGACAAGCAACCGCGCCTGGGTGGATTTGCCCGCCCCCTCGCCGCCTTCGAACGCGATGAACCGGCCCTCCGGCGCGCTCATGCAAACAGCCCCGCGACGGCGTTGATGATCCGCTCGAGCGGGCCAGCGACTGCCACATCCTCGCGTGCGTAGAGGGGGATCCGTGCAGGCGCGACGCCGGGCGCGGTGACCTCGAGCACAGCGACGTTCTGCCCGGCCGCAATCGGGGCGCGCAGTGGGCCTTCATAACGGATCGTCGCGGTCAGCCTGCCCTTGCTTCCGCGTGGCATGTTCACAGCCACCGGTCCTTCCGCTACCAGCGGCAGGTCCCGCGCATCGCCATTCTGCACCCGCGCCGCGCCCACGACGGCTCCGGATGCAAACAGGCGGCGGCGGTCGAACGCGGTAAAGCCCCACTCCATGTAACTGCGAGCCAGCCGCCCCCTGAGCCGTCCGTTCTCAACTCCCGCCAGCACCAGCACCAGCCTTTGCCCATCGCGCTGCGCAGTGCCGAGATAGGAGAAACCCGATTCGTTGGTGAACCCGGTCTTGATCCCGTCTGCGCCCGCAGTACGACCGATCAGCGGATCATGATTGATCTGAGCGATACCTTTGTAATTGAAGCCCGCGCGACCGACATAATAGCCGAACTTGTCGCGGTGCCGCGTCACCATCGCCTGCGCGAGCCGTACGAGATCGCTGGCGGTAGTGAACGTCTGCCCTTCGTCGGGGAAGCCATTGGGGGAAGCGAAGTGGCTCCCGCTCATGCCGATCGCGTATGCCGCCTCGTTCATGGCCGCCGTCCATGCTGCGACCGAGCCCGCCTGCCCATCAGCCAGCACTGCGGCCCCGTCATTGGCCGACACATTGGCGATGCCGAGCAGCAGATCATCCACCCGCACTTGCTCGCCGGCGTCGAGGAACATCGTCGATCCCCGGCGCCGCCACTCGCGCGCGATCGCAGGGCTCATCGTGAAGACCTGCGCAGTATCGAGCCGACCCTGTTCGATCAACTCGAATGCCAGATAGAGCGTCATTGCCTTGGTTACCGACGCCGGCATGAAGCGCCGGTCGGGGTTGCGGGCATGGAGCACCTGACCGCTGGTGATGTCGACCAGCAACGCCACCGGCGCTTCGTTAGCAAGCGGAACCGCAGGAACGACAGGCACGCTGGTACGCTGCGCGCCCGCAGGCGATATCACTGCGGCGAGCAGAATCAGCAGCAGGGCCGGGCGAAATTTGAGAATGGCAATCACGGCGCAAGCTATAGCCACACCCCCTGCCCTTGGCGAGGCGTGCGCTGCCCTCAGTTCACGATTTCATCGGCCAAAAGCCCCACACTCATCGCGTAATAGTTGGAGCAGTTATATTCGAGGATAGAGCGGTAGTTGCTGGTCAGCAGCCATGCCGGAGCGCCCGGCCCGTCGGGCTGGAACAACGAGACCATCACCGCGTCAGCCAATCCGCCCTGCCCCACCACGCCGAGCGCACGCCACTCGGCAACCGTCTTCCAAACGCTATGCCGCTCGTGCACCCGCGGGCAGAGCGGTGCGACCAGTTCGGTGTTGTATGCATCGACATCGAAGCCCGAAGGCACATAGGCCCGCACGCCCCACGGTTGGCCCGGACGCCATCCCGCATCGCGGAAATAGTTGGCGATCGAGGCGAAGGTGTCGGCGCGGTTGGAGAAAATGTCGGCGCGGCCGTCCCCGTCGCCATCGGTAGCGAGGCGAATGTAGACGCTCGGCAGGAATTGCGGATTGCCGAAAGCTCCGGCGTAGCTGCCGACCAGTTGCGACCGGGCAAAGCCCCTGTCCGCAATCTTGAGCAGCGCGATGAACTCGCCTTCGAACAGCTCGCGCCGCCGCCCCTCCCAAGCAAGCGTGGCGAGGCTGCGGGCGAGATCGAAATCGCCCTTGATCCTGCCGTAGCTGGTCTCGTGACCGAAGATTGCGACGATGATCGCACCGGGCACTCCGGTTTCGCGCTCGATCCGGGCGAGCAGATCGCGGTGCTGGGCATAGACCGCACGCCCGCTGCCGATCCGCGCACCATTGACGTGGGTGGCGATATACGGCGCAAGCGGTGGATAACCCTGCGCCGTGGCGCTGCCGGGCTGGTTGCGATCGAGCCGGATCACGCGATCATTCGGGGTGAGGCCGGCGGTCATCCGGTCGATCGTCGCGCTGCTCACCCCTTCCGCCTGTGCGCGCGCCTTCAACACCTCGACGTAGGCATCGAACGGAAGCGCCAGTTGATCGGGCGCCTGTGCGGTCGCGGGTGCTAGCACGGCGCTGGTGCCGAACAGGGAGACTGCGGCAAGCGCAACACAGGCGACGGGGAGCAGACGGTGAATCATGTCCGAGGGGATGTCATACCTTTGCTGAATTCCCAACAACCGAAGTATAGTGACTTGTGAATCCGGCTTGGCTAGAGAGCGCGTCATGCGGACAGGTGGCCGAGTGGTTTAAGGCAGCGGTCTTGAAAACCGCCGAGGGTGCAAGCCCTCCGTGGGTTCGAATCCCACCCTGTCCGCCAATTGCCTGCGCGGCATCATGCAGATGCAGCAGCGAGATAAAGCGAAACGACCGAGGCTGCTCTTTAACTCAGGGGCACTGTTCGAGAGCACGACCCACCGCCAAAACTCCCTGTTTAGTCAATGTAATCAGCGTAACTCGGCCATCGGTGAGGCTAGGTTGCCGCTTGATAAGCCCTTCCAGTTCCAATTTATCGACTTGTCGCAGCGCTGTGCTTGGCGCTGCGCCGGAAGCGATAGTCAGGCTTTTTAAGGAAATAGCGGCACCACCAGCAAACTGACAGAAAAGCTCCAGCAGCATCTCCCATGCCGGTTCTCCAAGCAGGTCGGGCGCAATCGTTTTCGTGCGTTCCTTTCGAAAACGAAGGATCGACATTGCGCGCTTTGACAGCCTTGGAGAGTTCCGCTCGATCCTCGCAGCGGCGGAAGGCCAGTGATAGGCGGAACGCACCTTCTCCGGGTGCCAATCCTGATCGATAGCATCGGCGATCTTCAAGAGCGTTTGCGCTACGTCGCGCAATTCTTCTGGCTCTAGATTTTCCAGAAGATTGTTTAGCAATGAGCGCCGGGATGTCGCCGGACTGTCCTGATTGGATGTCAGGTCCGTTGATTTTTGATCATTTGAATACTCGATGGCTTCAGCTTCCATCAGAAAGTCGTCGATGGCGCTATCATTAGAAGCCATAAGATATCTGATTGAGCGAACCCGTTTTCTGGCATCTTCGAGCGACACACCGGCCCTCGCCGCCGCTTCATTCAGAGGCATTCCTTCACCGAGACCCAAAAGCAAGCGCCTCTGAGCGCGATCTGTCGTTGGCCTAGTCGATTTGGTCAATTCACGCCCCCGTCATGTGCTTCGAAGAGAGTGAAGGCTAACGAGTTAGTCGGCAGCGACAACTTTAGAAAACCTGTAGCCCGTTACGGGAGACAAGCGCCTTTCCGCACTAGTTGCGCCATCAGAAGTGGATCGCCCGCCCGTATGCGTCGAGCACGCTTTCGTGCATCATTTCGCTCAAAGTCGGGTGCGGGAAGACGGTTTGCATCAGTTCCGCCTCGGTTGTCTCCAGCACTTTGCCGACGGTGTAGCCCTGGATCAACTCGGTCACTTCCGCGCCGACCATATGCGCGCCCAGCAGTTCGCCGGTCTTGGCGTCGAAGATGGTCTTGATGAAGCCTTCCGCCTCGCCCAGCGCGATGGCCTTGCCATTGCCGATGAAGGGGAAGCTGCCGACCTTGATCTCGAGGCCCGCTGCCTTCGCCCTCGCCTCGGTCAGGCCGACGCTGGCGACCTGCGGGTGGCAATAGGTGCAGCCGGGAATGGCGTTGCGGTCAAGCGGGTGCGGGTGGACGTTTGTGTTGCCCAGTTCCTGCGCGATTGCTTCAGCGGCAGTGACGCCTTCATGGCTCGCCTTGTGCGCCAGCCATGGGCCGGGCGTGCAATCGCCGATGGCCCACAGCCCCTTGGTCTTGGTGCGGCCATAGGGATCGATCTGAATGAAGCCGCGCTCCATTTCCGTCAGCCCGTCGAGCCCGATATTCTCGGTATTGGGGACGATCCCGATGGCGACGATGACGTGGGTGAAGTCCTGCGGTGCGGCTTTGCCGGACTTGTCCTTGATGGTGGCGGTGATGCCGTTCTCGCTGACTTTCATGTCCTCGACACCCGCGCCGGTCAGAAACGTAATGCCCTGCTTCTTCAGCGACTTTTCAAGGAAGGTCGAGACGTCCGCATCCTCAGCCGGCACGATCCGGTCGAGCATTTCGACCACGGTCACGTCAACGCCGAGGTCGTTGTAGAAACTGGCGAATTCGATCCCGATTGCGCCCGATCCGATCACCAGCAGCTTTTCGGGAAGTTCGCTGGGGGTCATGGCGTGGCGGTAT
This sequence comes from Erythrobacter sp. NFXS35, assembly GCF_040148725.1. Lineage (NCBI taxonomy): Bacteria > Pseudomonadati > Pseudomonadota > Alphaproteobacteria > Sphingomonadales > Erythrobacteraceae > Erythrobacter > Erythrobacter sp. NFXS35. Next base: position 390,313 of record NZ_JAGDEB010000001.1, read on the forward strand.
GTCCACACGCGCTTGCCGTCAGCCGGGGCAAACGGCAGGTCGCGCGCGCGCGCGCCGGTGGCGACGATGATGTGTTTCGCGGTCAGGGATTCCTCGCCCTTTTCGCCCTTCACCGTGAGGGAGGTCGCGGCGGTCAGCGTCCCCTCGCCCATGTGGACTGTGACCTTGTTCTTCTTCATCAGGTGGCCGATGCCCTGATTGAGCTGTTTTGCCACCCCGCGGCTGCGCTTGACGATCGCGCCTAGATCCGCCTCGATCCCCTTGGCGACGAGACCGTAATCGCCCGCGTGCTGCATGTAGTGGTAGATTTCGGCCGAGCGCAGCATCGCCTTGGTCGGGATGCAGCCCCAGTTGAGGCAGATGCCGCCGAGATTCTCGCGTTCCACTATCGCGGTCTTCAACCCCAACTGCGCGCAGCGAATCGCCGCGACATAGCCGCCGGGGCCGGAACCGAGCACGATCACGTCATAGGAGGCAGACATTCAGGTTATTCCTCGTTTGGCTGAACTGTAGGAGACAGTGAGACACTGTCCAGGAAGCGAAAACCGGCTCCGGTCGCGGGGGTCCGGAGCAATAGTGGGCGGAAAGGCGCGAAGCGAGCGGCATGGCCCAAGTATGGCAAGCGCCGCTTATGTAGGACAGGTGTCACTTACCCGGCTCGGGCAAAGCCGCTGCAGCGATGGGCCGCGGGCAGTTATCTTCGCCCAGCAACACGAATTTGAAGGTGCCTTGGGCAACCTTGGTGGTCGCCTCGCCATTGCGTTCCCGCGCGATGGCTTCGGCAGCGATGGTGAGCGAGGTGGTGCCGGTGGCGTTTACGTCGCAATAGACGCTGAGTTCATCGCCCACCGCCATCGCGCCCGGAAAGGCGAAATCGGTGGCGGAGACGACCACCGCCTTGCCCTGCCCCACGCGGCTCGCGAGCGACCCTGCGCCCAGCGCCATCTGCGCCATCAGCCACCCGCCGAACACCCCGCCATAGGGGTTGGTGTCAGCCGGCATGGCGGTGACGCGGATTTGGGGAGTGCGGTCAGTCATCGTGCTCGGTGGTCTTTGCTACATCTGAGCCGAAAATTTCCGCCAAATTCCTTCGATAGAACTCCCGAGCGGCAGGATCTGATACGTTGAAAAATCTCATGTAGCCTGCGAATGGAACTGTGATTTGGATTACATAGCGTTTTGACGAATGTCTTGGTGGCGGGCTACAGAACGTCTCGAGGTGAGGCTCTCCAATAACGACATCGAATGTCGCATCCAGCCCTGCATGACTGTAGGCGTACTGCGCGTTCACGTCGGTCAGATCGAAAGTCTCCGTTCCATCTCGCGCAGCAGCGCCATTGACGAATGAGACTGACCCAAGACTGTTCTTACCATGCGCCTCATAGAAGCCAACTAGGCGATCCCGTTTCGGATAAGACACCGAAGGGAACGGTATACTAAAATTTGGGCCTCGGTAAGAAACCAGCCTCGGATCGTCCTCATCTAGTCGTGTGACCGATAGATGTCCGTGAGAATATTGGACAGATGAGGTCTGATAAACGAGCTGCTCGGCACAAAAGACGTTACCGACAATCACACCACCAGCCCCATTGGGTTCTCGCACAGCTGCTTGATTGCCTCCATCAGCTGCGCGCCGTCCGCGCCGTCGATGGCGCGGTGGTCGAAGCTGCCGCTGGCGTGCAGCACCGTCGCCACTTCCACCTCGCCGTTCACCACATAGGGCTGCTTCTGCCCCGCGCCGACGGCGAGGATCATGCCCTGCGGCGGGTTGATCACCGCGTCGAACTGCTTGATCCCGAACATCCCGAGGTTGCTGAGGCTCGCCGTGCCGCCCTGATATTCATGCGGCATCAGCTTGCCATCACGCGCCTTGCCCGCAAGCGTCTTCATCTCGGTCGAGATCGCGGCCAGGCCCTTGGTGTCGGCGCTCGTGATGACCGGTGTAATCAGGCCCGAAGGCGCGGCCACCGCCACCGATACGTCAGCGCGTTCGTAACGGCGCAGCGTATCGCCCTGGAAGCTGACATTGCACTGCGGCACGCGCATCAGCGCGCGGGCGAGCGCCTTGATCAGCAGATCGTTGACCGACAGCTTCACGTCGTCCGGTTCCAGCGAAGTGTTCAATTGCGCGCGCAGTTCCAGCAGCGGATCGAGCCGGATGTCGATGGTGAGGTAGAAGTGCGGGACGGTCTGCTTGCTCTCGGTCAGGCGGCGGGCGATGACCTTGCGGACGCCCGAAAGCTTCTCGTCGGTAAACGGCGCGCTGCCGTTCGTCGTGTGAGCACCCGCGGAGGCGGGTGTCTCAGGCTTGGGCGCGCTAGGGCCAGAGGTCCCCGCCTGCGCGGGGACTCGCTCGGTGGCTCCGGGCGTGAAGTTTTCGACGTCGTCCTTCACGATCCGGCCATTGGGGCCGCTGCCCTTGACCTGCGACAGATCGATCCCCTTGTCCGCCGCGATCCGCTTGGCCAGCGGCGAGGCGATAATGCGCTCTCCGTCTGCAGCTGGGGGCGCGGTAGCCGGAGCGGGCGCGGGCGCGGGCTGGGGTGAGCGCGCGCCGGTGACGGATGCAGCGCCGCCCCCGCCCATGGCTGCTTCGATATCGTCCTTGGTGATCTTGCCCTTGGGGCCGGTGCCTTCGATCTGCGCCAGATCGATCCCGTTCGCCTCGGCCAGCTTGCGTGCCGTCGGGGTTGCAGCCGGGCCTTCGTTCGCAGGTGCCGGGGCAGGAGCAGGAGCCGGTTCGGACGATGACGCAGCAGGCTTCGAGGCCGGAGCCTCCTCCTCGCCCTCCACCGTCAGCCGCGCGATCACTGCGCCGACCTTGACGTTCTCGGTCCCGGCTTGGATCAGGATCTCGGCAATCACGCCTTCATCGACCGCTTCGAACTCCATCGTCGCCTTGTCGGTTTCGATCTCGGCCATGATGTCGCCCGATTGCACCGTGTCACCGACGCTCACCAGCCACTTTGCCAGCGTGCCTTCTTCCATGGTGGGCGACAAAGCCGGCATCTTGATATCCAGGGCCATGATCCAGTGTAACTCCCGTAAACGATCCTTGCCCGTTCTCTGGCCAATTCCCTAGCGTCGGGCAAGTGGTCAGAGCGGGGGACTTGCCATTCCATACGAATGCATCGATACCACCGCACCCAACGGGGCTCGAAGACATGCGCACATTTCTGGTCATCATCGACGAAAGCGAAGAGGCGCTGGCCGCCTTGCGCTATGCCGCGCGCAGAGCGGTGGCGGTGGGCGGCGCGGTGCATGTGTTGGCGCTGGTGCCGCAGCAGAACTTCAGCGCGTTCGGCGCCGTGCAGGCCACCATCGAGGAGGAGGCGCGCGACCGCGCGGAGATGCTCGCCCATGGAGTCGCCGGCAATCTGCTGGCGGAAAGCGGGATCATGCCGACGATTTCTGTCAAGATCGGTAATGGGCAAAGGATCGTCAGCGAATTTCTGGCCGAGCATGATGAAGTCGCCGCGTTGGTGCTGGGCGCCGCCACCGGCACAGCCCCCGGACCGCTGGTAACGCACTTCTCGGCCGCTGCCGGCACGCTGCCCTGCCCGCTCTACATCGTCCCCGCCGGTTACGACGAGACCAAGAGCGACCATCAGGTCTAATTCAGGGCCCAGATCAGGTCAGAGCCGCTACTTCTTGCGCCCCTGATGCCTGATATTGCCGGGCCGCCCGCGCTGGCCCGCCATGTATTTGCCCGCTTTCTTCGGCGGCCCGCCGGAACCCCGGCGGCGATTATCGGGACGGGCGCCGCGCTGCTCGATCGCGCCCGCATCGGTATCGGGCAGCACGAACTTCAGCGCGCCGGTGAGCGCGTTGGCCTCGGCCAGTTTCAGCTTCAGCCGGTCGCCGCTCGCATAGGTTGTGCCGCTGTCGGTTCCCACCAGCGCCTGCGCCGCCTCGTCATGGCGGAAGTACTCGCCGCCCAAGGTCGAGATCGGTACGAGGCCATCTCCCCCCAGCCCGACGATGGTGGCGAAAAAGCCGAAGCCCTGCACCCCGGTGATGCGGGTATCGAACACCTCACCCACCCGTGCCGATAGCCACGCCGCGACGTAGCGGTCGATGGTGTCGCGTTCGGCCTCCATCGCCCGGCGTTCTGTCTGGCTGATCGCGTCGGAGACTTGTTGCAAGCTGGCGCGGTCGCGGTCCGACAGGCCGGAAGTGTCCGGCAGTGATCCCGGCGGGGCGGGCTGTTCCAGCTTGTAGGCATCCACCAGCGCGCGGTGCACCAGCAAGTCGGCATAGCGGCGGATTGGCGAGGTGAAGTGCGCGTAAGACCCCAGCGAAAGCCCGAAATGTCCGGCATTGGCGGGGCCGTAATAGGCCTGCGTCTGGCTGCGCAGCACCGCCTCCATCACCAGCGCCTTTTCCGCCTCGTCGGTGACGTCCTTCAGCATCCGGTTGAACAGGCCTGGCGTCACCACCTGACCCAGCGCCAGCTTCTTGTCCATCGTGGCAAGATAATCGCGCAGCGCGATCAACTTTTCGCGGCTCGGCGGTTCATGGACGCGGTAGACGACAGGGGCGGTCTTCGCCTCCAGCGCCTTGGCTGCAGCGACATTGGCAGCAATCATGAAGTCTTCCACCACGCGGTGCGCATCGAGCCGTTCGCGCAGCGCGATCTCGGCGATTTGGCCTTGCTCGTTCAGCACCACGCGGCGTTCGGGCAGTTCCAGCGCGAGCGGATCGCGGGCATCGCGGGCGGCGGAGAGCGCCTTCCATGCGTCCCACAAGTGAGCGAGGTATTCCGGCGGGCTGCCGCTATCGACGGCCTTCTGCGCATCCTCATAGGCAATGTTGTGCGCAATCCGCACCAGCGCGCGGGTGAAGCGGAAGCTGCTGACCTTGCCGTCACCATTGATATGGAGGTGACACGCCATCGCCGCGCGGTCCTCGCCCTCCTTAAGCGAGCACACATCGGCGGACAGGATTTCGGGCAGCATCGGCACCACGCGGTCGGGGAAGTAGACCGAATTGCCGCGCTTCCTCGCCTCGCGGTCGAGCGCGGAGCCGGGACGGACGTAGAATGACACATCGGCAATCGCGACGAGCGCGTTAAACCCGCCCTGCCCGTCCGGCTCGGCCCAGATCGCATCGTCATGGTCACGCGCATCGGCGGGGTCGATCGCGACAATGGGCAAATGCCGCAGGTCCTCGCGGGTCTTTTCCGACAGCTTGAGCTTGGCCGCGCGCGGTGCTTCTTCCAACGCTTCTTCGGGGAACACGTTGGGGATCCCGTGCTTGGCGATGGCAATCAGGCTGAAGCTTTTGGGGGCGAGCGGATCACCCACCACTTCGACCACCTTCACGCCAGCGCGGTCGGACCGCCCGACCCGTTCGGCGATCACCAACTGGCCTTCCTCGGCCTCACCCACGTCGGCAATGGCTGCGGACTGGCGCACGCGTTTGTCTACTGGCGCGAGCCATGCCTTGCCGCTCTTGTCGAACTCGACCACGCCCATCAGCCCTTCGGTGCGCGAAGGCAGCTTCTTCATCGGGTGGGCGATCCAGCCTGCGTCCGTTTCCTCGGTGCGCGCCAGCACCCGGTCGCCGCGCTTGAGCGCAGGCGGGCGCTTTACGCCGGGCTTCGGGCGCGGTTCGCGGATGGTGAGACGCGGAGCATCGCCGGGGGCTTCGGGGTCCCAGTTATCGGGCTCGGCAATCAGATCGCCGTCTTCGATGGCGACGATCTTGAGCGTGGTCACCTTGGGGACTCCGCCCATGCGGTGAAAGGCGGATTTCTTGCCGTCGATCAGCCCATCTTCCGCCATGTCCTTGAGCAGGGCTTTCAGCTTGATCTTCTCCTGCCCCTTCAGCCCGAATGCCTTGGCGATCTCGCGCTTGCCGGCGGGAATGTCGGAGGACTGGATGAAGTCGAGCACCTGTTTGGCGGTCGGCATTCCTTGGGGAAGTTTGGGGGGCTTGGGCATAGGTTAGCCCTAACTCATAAGCCACGTCATTGCGAGCCGAAGGCGAAGCAATCCAGCATCAGACGGCGAGACTGGTTGCAGCGCCGGTTTATGGATTCCCGGGTGGCGCTTCGCGCCGTCTGCGACTCCGCCTTACGGCGCCTCGCAATGACGAAGGTCTATTCCTTCGCCACCGGTTCAAACGCCCCGCCGGGGACAGCGCTGGACACAGGCGAACAGTAATTGCCATCGCAGGCGGCGACGCCGAAAATCCAGTCGTCGCCGCGATAAGGCATGACCTTTGTGCTTGTCGGAGCCGCCACCATGATGACTTCATCGCCACCCCATGCAGGAGCATCGCTTCGGCGTTTGATCAGCCGGTAGGCTTCTGCACCGGCGACCGTCTGCCATTTGACTTCGGTATCCACGCGCACCGCCGCGTCCACCGTCACCTTTGGCGGCATCGGCGCTCGGGCGAGCGCATCCAGTGCCCGCACATTCAGCTGCGTCACCCCGGCCAGATAGGCGAAATCCATTTCGTCCACCGTGTCGCCGTAGAACACCCCGTCCTCGGTGCGCAGGTCCTGATGCTGGTGGTCGTAATCCTCGACCCCGACGGAGAATCGAATCGCGGGATAGCCCTTCTGCAGGAACGGCACCTGATCCCCGCCCCGCCCCATCCGGTCGGTGCGCCAGATCTGGCGGACTTGCATTGCGTCCGGTTGCTCGGCCGCCAGCCCCGCGACCCAGCGCGACAGGTTGCGCGAAGGCGTGTCGTTCTCGCCCCCGAACCGGGTTTGCGCGGCGCGCAAACGGTCGGTCAGGTCGGCGCGTGGGCCTTCGGAGAACACGCGCACCACCTTGGGCTCGCAATATCCGTCCTTGCCGCAGGAATTGCCGACGATGTCGTTGTTGAGCACGGCTTTCACGGTGAAGCCCTGTGCCTCGGCCCAATCGGCGAGTATTCGCCCGCCGTGGAGCCCCTGTTCCTCACCAGACAGCAGAGCGTAGATGATGGTGGAGGGGTATGTCTCGCCCGACAGCGCCCGCGCCGCTTCCAGCACCAACGCGGTGCCCGATCCATCATCGTTCGCGCCCGGCGCATCACTGGTGAAATCGAGCGCTTCGGACACACGGCTGTCGATGTGACCCTGCACGATCACGACCTCTTTGGGGCGTTCGGTGCCGCGCTGGATGGCGACGGCGTTGCGCACCAACGTGGGTGTGGGGATGCGCGGGGCAGCGGTGATCGTGTCGCTGACAGGCAGGACTTCGAGGCAGCCACCGCACTTCGCGCCGATCCGCTTGAATTCAGCCAGCCCCCAATCCACAGCCGCGCCAATGCCGCGTTCGGGATCGGTCTGCGATGACAGGGTATGGCGGGTGCCGAAGCTGACCAGCTTTTCGACATCGCTGCGCAGGCGCTCTGCGGATACCTCGTCTGCGGGATGGGTCTGGGCGGAAAGCGGGCTGGCCAGCAGTGCGGCGAGCAGAAGGGCGCGTTTGATCATGATGCACTGTCTGCCCGCCCTGCGGGATCGACGCAAGCCTAGTAAGCGCGGGCGATCAGAATGCGCTCGGTCGCCGGTGCGCCGGTGAAGATACAGGTGCCGCCAGCAGGTTCGCCGCCGCGCGGTACGTTACGGATGGTGAGCTTCACCGCCTTCAGCTTTTCCACCACTGCATCGAGCGCCGCGCCGGTTGGCTTGGCCCATTCGACCTCGACCCAGCCGGGATGTTTGCCGCCGTTTTCGAAGTGGCGCACGACTGCGGCCCAGTCGGTGATCCCGCGAGTGATGTTGGCATCGCGTCGCAAGCGGGCTTCGTCGAACAGGCCGTGCTGGATTTCCTCGAGCAGCGCGCCTGCTGCCGCAGCAAATTCGTCATGGGCGACGAACTGCATCGCGGGCTTGCCGTTTTCGGCATTCCACAGCCGGTCGCGGCGCAGGACCGCCAGCTTGCCTTCGGCCATGTCGCGCGGGCCGACTTCGACGATGATGGGCGCACCCTTTCGCACCCAGCTCCAGCGCTTGGCCGCAGCCTTGCCCGGCCTGGTATCGAGCAGCACGCGCACCTTTTCTCCCGAGGCGTTTTGCGAAGCCAGCGCGGAGCGAACGTTTTCGCAGTAGGCCAGCAATTCGGCATCCTCGGGCGTTTCGCGCAGCATCGGGATGATGACGATCTGCTGCGGCGCGATAGCGGGCGGAACGCGCAAGCCATCGTCATCGCCGTGCGTCATGATCACCCCGCCGATCAGCCGGGTCGACGTGCCCCAGCTGGTCGTGTGGCAATATTGCTGCGCGCCTTCGCGGTCCTGATATTGAATGCCGGCAGCGTGCGCGAAATTGGTGCCGAGATAGTGGCTGGTGCCCGCCTGCAGCGCCTTGCCGTCCTGCATCATCGCTTCGATCGACCAGGTTTCGACCGCGCCGGGGAAGCGTTCATTCTCCGGCTTTTCGCCCGCGATCACCGGCAGCGCCAGGTCTTCCTCGGCGCAGGCACGATACATTTCCAGCGCGCGGTGCGTTTCGGCAACTGCCTGCTCGCGGTTCTCGTGCGCGGTATGGCCTTCCTGCCAGAGGAATTCGCTGGTGCGCAGAAACATTCGCGTGCGCATTTCCCAGCGCACCACGTTGGCCCACTGATTGGTGAGCAGCGGCAGATCGCGCCACGACTGGATCCAGCGCGCCATTGCATCGCCGATGATCGTTTCCGAGGTCGGGCGCACCACCAGCGGTTCTTCCAGCTTGGCAGCGGGATCGGGGATCAGCCCGCCCTTGCCGTCGGAAATCAGGCGGTGGTGGGTGACGACCGCCATTTCCTTGGCGAAACCTTCGACGTGCGCGGCCTCACGTTCGAAATTGGCAAGCGGGATGAACAGCGGAAAATAGCAGTTCTGCACGCCCGCGGCCTTGATCCGGTCGTCCATCAGGCGCTGGATGCGTTCCCAGATGCCGTAGCCCCATGGCTTGATGACCATGCAGCCGCGCACCCCCGATTCCTCGGCGAGGTCGGCGGCGGCGATCACTTCCTGATACCATTTGGCGAAATCGTCTTCGCGCTTCACGGTCAGCGCGTGGCGGATCTGGGACACGGACTTCATTCCTGACTTTTCTCACGCGGCCCTGTGCCGCAGGCGCGCCGCGCTTCGCGCTATTTGCCCAATTCGTCCAGCTTCTTTTGCATCGCGGCCATCTGTTCGCGCAGCTGGGCGATTTCGTCCTTCGATTCTGCAACGGGCGCGGCAGGCTTATCCTTGCCCTTGGCGACGCCCGGCATAAAAGCTCCGGCAGCAGCGCGCATCATCGCCATATTGGTCTCGTGTATCGCGGCGAAGGGATTGCCGGTCATGCCCTTTTCGAAAGCTTCGCGAATCTTCGACTGGTTCTCGCGGAAGTTCGTCATGCTGGCTTCCAGATAGGACGGCATCAGCGCCTGCATCGAATTGCCGTACATCCCGATCAGCTGGCGCAGGAAGCTTACCGGCAGCATCTGCTCGCCATTGGCTTCTTCGTCCATGATGATCTGAGTCAGTATCGAATGGGTGATATCGTCCCCGCTTTTGGCGTCGAGCACCTGAAAATCGATGTTCTCACGTACCATCCGGGCCAGATCCTCAAGCGTGATGTAGCTTGACGAGGCGGTGTTGTAGAGCCTCCGGTTGGCGTACTTCTTGATGATTACGACACCGCCGTTTTCGCCCGATGCCGCCTTCGACCTGCCCACCATTATGTTATCCTGTCAGTTGACGCTGCACACCCTTAGCACCTGCACAAGCTGCAGTGCAATATAAGCGGCAAGGATAAGCTTACCCTCGGCGCAGACGCTGGCCGATTACCGTCAGCAATTCATAAGGCGAAAGAATATTTTGCTGCGCACAATTTGCGATATCCCACGGCACCTGCAGCCAGTCGCCCGCGGCCAGATCGGGCGCGGCTGAAAGATCGACCACCACCATGTCCATCGAAACCTTGCCAAGGATCGGCAGTCGGCGACCCAGATGGAGCAAGGCGTTGCCGACCCCGCGCAGACGCAGGAACCCGTCCGCATAGCCGATCGACACTGTGCCCACACGCATCGGCGCGGTAGCGGTGAAGGCGGCGTTGTAGCCCACGCTTTCACCCGGCAGGATGGTGCGACATTGCAGGATCGCCGCCTCCACCCGCGCCACCGGGCGGATTGCCGATGCCAGTTGCGGCTGGGGCACTCCGCCGTAAAGCGCGAGCCCGGGCCGGGTCAGATCGAACGCATAGTCGACCCCCAGTGCAATCCCGGCGCTGTTGGCAAGGCTTGCACGGCGATGCGTCACCTGCGCCGCCGCCGTCACGAAGGCATCGCGTTGCAGGGCGTTCATCGCGCTATCCTCGTCCGCGCAGGCGAGGTGGCTCATCACGATATCGATATCCAGCGCGGCGATGCAAGGATCGCTGACCTCGGCAGGGGCGATGCCAAGCCGGTTGATCCCGGTATCGATCATCAGGTGGCACAGTCCGCCGCCCGACGCACGCCAGCGTTCCGCCTGTTCGAGCGAGTTGATGACAGGCAAGGCACCAACGCTGCGCGCATAGTCGCAATCGCTTGCGGTCAGGGGGCCGTGCAGCACCGCGATCTGCGCAGGCGGCACATGACGCGCGACCGCCGCGACCTCGTCCCAGTGGGCCACGAAGAAGGTTTCGCACCCAGCATCGCGCAGCACCGGAACGCAGGTGTCAACGCCCAGTCCATAGCAATCGGCCTTAACCGCCGCGCCTGCCCTGCCCCCGCCCGACAGGTCATCGAGCGCGCGCCAGTTGGCCGCGAGCGCCTGCGTGTCGAGCGACAACCGCAAGGTCGGCTGCGGCATCACCTCAGTCATCGGTAAAGTCCGTCGGCGGTCCGGAGGGAAGGCCCCACCATGCCACCACAAGTCCGAAGGCGACGATCACCCAAGTGTACCACAGGCCCGAATACATATCCCCCGTGCTCGCCACGATCACGCCCGCGATCAACGGCAGGAACCCGCCGAGATATCCGGCCCCGATGTGATAGGGGATCGACATCGAGGAATAGCGGATGCGCGGCGGGAACATCTCGCTCAGCAGTGCCGCGACCGAACCATAGGTCAGCGCCGAAAGCATCCCCAGCGCCAGCAGAATGCCGACGATGCCGATGATGTTGGCGGTATCCGGCTGCTGTTTGGAAAAGTCGAAGCCATACTGGCCCAGCGCGGCATGAATGCCGGTGCGCCGCGCTGCACTGTCGGCGAACCATACCGGGTCGATCGCCACCGGTTCTCCGCCCGCGGTCACGCTCAGCGTGTCGCCGGGGATCAGCGTGTACGGCACGCCCGAGGCGGTCAGCGTCTCCAGCACCTTGCCGCAATCGGTCTGTTCGCGCTGAAACAGTTCGGCGAACGGGTCGGTGACGCAATTGGGACCGCTGACGACGATTGGCGTGCGCTCGGCCGCCGATGCAAGGCCCGGATTGGCAAGGCTGCCCATCATCCAGAATAGCGGGAATAACAGTGCCAGCGTCAACGCAGCGCCGATGATGATCGGCAGCTTGCGGCCTACCCGGTCGGACCATTTGCCGACAAAGATGTAAAAACTCATCGCAATCAGACCGGACACCAGCAGCACCAGTTCCACCGTCTGATCATCGACATGCATCGGGCCGCGTAGAAAGCTCATGCCGGAGAAGAAGGCGGTGTACCAGATCGTCGTCAGGACGCCGGTGATCCCGAACAGCGCGACGAAGATACGTTTCGGATTGCCGGGATAAGTAAAGCTTTCGACGAAGGGATTGCCCGAGGTCTCGCCCGCCTCCTTCATCGCCTGAAACACCGGACTTTCCGACAGCTTCAGCCGCATCCACAGCGATATGACCAGCAGTACGATCGACAGCAGGAACGGCACGCGCCAACCCCACGCCGCGAAGGCATCGGCCGGGATCAGGAACCGGCAGGCCAGCACAACGATGATCGACAGCACGAAACCGCCCGCGACGCTCGCCTGAATGAAGCTGGTGTAGAAGCCGCGCTTTTCCGGCGGGGCGTGTTCGGCGACATAGATCGCCGCTCCGCCATATTCTCCGCCCAGCGCAAGGCCTTGCAGCACCCGCAGCAGGATGACGATGATCGGCGCGGCCATGCCAATGGTGTCCACGGTGGGGATCAGGCCGACGCCTGCCGTCGCAATGCCCATCAGCGTGACTGTGACGAGGAAGGTGTATTTGCGGCCCAGCCTGTCGCCCAGAAAGCCGAACAGGATCGCGCCCAGCGGACGGAAGGCGAAGCCGACCGCAAAGGTAGACCACACCAGCAACAGGCCCAGCGTTTCGTTATCGGTGGCGTAGAACGCGTCTTTCAGAATGTAGGCGAGCGTCCCGTAGATGAAGAAATCGTACCATTCGAAGATGGTGCCCGCGCTCGACGCGCCGATCACCAACCGAATTTCCTTCTCGCTCGGCTCGCGGTTTGCGAGCGCCTGCGCTTCTGCCATGTCGATCGATCCCCTTATGCCGCCTGCGGGGGCGGTCTTGTGGCATGACCCCTAGCCCGCAGCGGCGCGGCTTGAAAGCGCCTTGCTGGCGGCCTTCCACGGCAACAGCAAGGCTGCGTGCCGTGCGGGGTGATCGCGTGCGGGTGCCAGCACGATCAGATCGGGCCACGCGGGCAGTTCCCCTGTCCCGGCCAGCCAGCGCTCGAGGCTGGTCAACACGTCGGCGATCGACCCGGCGCTGCGTCCTTGCGCACTGCGCGCCAGCAGAGCGGCTGAGCCCTGTCCGATTGCGCAGGCGCTCACCTGCATCCCGACCCGGCCGATCGTCCCATCCGCATCCAGAGACAACCCGACAGCTATGGTGCTGCCGCACGTGCGCGACCGGGCCTCGGCCCGCAACGGGAGTGTATCGTCGAGCGGATGTGCGGCAAGTTCGGTTGTGAGCGCTAGGACTTGAGGAGAATACAGCCGAGCCGGGCGTGTGCCGGACATCGCGCTCAACCGCCAGCCTTGGCGGCGGCAGCTTTCTGCACATCGGATTCGCGCCGCAACTGCTCGCGCCGGGCGGCGATCATCGGCACCAGCTGGCGCGAAAAACTGTCCGCCGCAGGATAGGTGCGTGCGGTGGTGATCCATGTCGGGCGACCCTGATAGCCCCAGGATTGGTCGAACCCGAGCACCAGCAGCGAAAAGGCGAAAATGCCGATCAAGGCCCCTTTGACGGCGCCAAAGCCGAAGCCGAGCACCCGATCGATCGGCCCCAGAATCGCGCCCTCTGAAACCCCGCTTATATTGCCGGCGATCAGTTTCATCGCCGCATAGGGAATAAGCAGCAGAAGAACGAAGGAGAAAACCGGCGTCAGCCGCGCCGAATTGAGCAGGTCGCTGAGCGCAGGGGTGAGGACGGGGTGCATGAAATGCACCGCCAGCGCGGCGAACACCCATGCCGCAAGCGAAAGGACTTCCTGCACCAACCCGCGCAGGAATCCACCGATTGCCGCAACACCGGCGATGAACAGAAAGATGAAATCCAGCCCAGCCATAGCCGCGCCTGTCTATGCGTTGCCCATCACCTGGTCAACGAGGTTCGCAAGTGCGGCAAAGCCTCGATATCCCTTCGCATCCTCCGGCTTTACCCCATTCGGGCCGAAACTGCGGGTAAAGCCCAGCTTTGCCGCTTCACGCAAGCGCAGCGGAGCGTGAGCAACCGGGCGGATTTCCCCCGCCAGACTGACTTCACCGAACCACGCCGCCTTGTCCGGCAAGGGCCTGTCCGCCAGCGCGGAAACCAGTGCAGCGGCCACTGCAAGATCGGCGGCGGGATCGGTCAGCCGGTAACCCCCGGCGATGTTGAGATAGACCTCGGCCGACGAGAAGTTCAGCCCGCAGCGCGATTCGAGCACCGCCAGCAACATCGCCAGCCGCCCGCTGTCCCACCCCACCACTGCGCGGCGCGGTGTTGCGCCCGATTGCAGCCGGACGATCAGCGCCTGGATCTCCACCAGAACAGGCCGTGTGCCTTCCAGCGCCGGGAACACCGCGCTGCCCGCCAGGGGCTGATCCCGCCCCGACAGGAACAGAAGCGATGGATTGGCGACCTCCTCCAGCCCCTCGGCCGCCATTGCAAACACGCCGATTTCATCGACCGCGCCGAAGCGGTTTTTCAAAGCGCGCAGGATGCGGTACTGGTGCGAGCGTTCGCCCTCGAAGCTCATCACCACATCGACCATGTGTTCGAGCACGCGCGGCCCGGCGATGGTGCCATCCTTGGTCACATGGCCCACCAGCACCACCGCGCAGCCGGTTTCCTTGGCATAACGGATCAGTTCGAGCGCGCAGCCGCGCACTTGCGACACCGTGCCCGGCGCGCCCTCGATCGTGTCGGAATGCATCGTCTGGATCGAATCGATTACCAGCAGCGCGGGCGGATCGCCCTGCCCTAATGTGGTCAGGATATCGCGCACCGAGGTTTCCGACGCCAGCCGGATTGGCGCATCGACCACCCCCATGCGCGACGCGCGCAGGCGCACCTGCCCTGCCGCTTCCTCGCCGCTGACATAGACCACATCATTGCCGCCGCGCGCGATCGTGGCGGCGGTCTGCAGCAGCAAGGTCGATTTGCCGATCCCCGGATCGCCGCCCATCAGCACCGCCGATCCCGGCACCAACCCGCCGCCGAGCGCGCGGTCGAACTCTGCCAGCCCGGTCGACTTGCGCACCGGCAGTTGGGTCGGCGCATTGAGCGGCTCGAACGCCAGCGCCCTGCCCCCGCGTGACAGATCATGCTTCTGCGAGAACACTGTCGCCGGCACATCCTCCACCAGCGTGTTCCATTCCGCACAATCGGCGCACTGACCCTGCCAGCGCGGCGATACGCTGCCGCAGGCCTGACACACATAGCGGCGTTTCGATTTTGCCATGGGATGCGTCCATAATCGGAACAGAATTAGAACGCAATTGCATTGCCGCGATCTTCCACGCTAGGAGAATGTCATGCGTCAGAAGGAATTGCGCCTTGCCCTTGTCTGCTACGGCGGCGTCAGCCTTGCTGTCTATATGCACGGCATCACCAAGGAAATCTGGCACATGGCACGCGCCAGCCGGGCGTTTCACCAGCCGGGTGCGGTGCCGCTCGACGGGGTGGCGGAGGCCTATCGCGACTTTCTGACCGGGATCGAGCGGGAGAACGGACTGCGGCTGCGAATTCTGCCCGACATCCTGACGGGGGCGAGCGCGGGCGGGATCAATGCGGTGTTCCTGGCGCAGGCGATCCATTCGGGCCACAGCCTCGAACCGCTGACCGACCTGTGGCTGGAAAACGCCGATGTCAGCGAGCTGACCGATCCCAAGGCTGAACCCTTGTGGCGTTATGGCAAGCTGTGGGCTCAGCCGATCGCCGAATGGTTCCTGAGCCGCCCGGGCAATGCGGTGAGCGAGACAGTATCGCCCGAAACGCGTGAGGAAGTGCGCCGCAAGGTATCCCGCTTCGTTCGCGGGCGGTGGTTCAGCCCGCCGTTCTCGGGAGCGCGGTTTTCGGCAATGCTGTACGAAGCGCTGGTGAAAATGGCGGAAAAGGGCGATGGTGTTCCCTTGCTGCCGCCGGGCTACCCAGTCGATCTGGTGGTTACGGCCACCGATTTTCGCGGACATCCGCAGACCCTGCGCCTGAATTCGCCGCCGACAGTGGAGGAGACCGAGCACCGCCTGTCGATCAGCTTTCGCAAGCGGGTTGCCGCCGATGCTCCGCAGCCGTTCGCCGATAACCTTGAACTGGTGCTGGCGGCGCGGGCGACGGCGAGTTTTCCGGGTGCCTTTCCGCCGCTCGGCATCGACGAGATCGACCGGTTGGCTGCCGCTGAAAACCACCACTGGGCGACCCGCGGGCAATTCCTGAAGCGGATCATGCCGGTGCATGTCCGCGATGGCACCATCGGCGAAGTGGCGCTGATTGATGGATCGGTGCTGGTCAACGCCCCGTTCGGGGCAGCACTGGCCGCGCTTCACGGCCGCCCGGCGCAGCGCGAGGTCGATCGGCGTTTCGTCTATATCGACCCGCGCCCGGACAGCCGCGCCCACACGCCCTCCGGCCCGGCGCGTGAAATCGGCTTTTTCGGCGCGATCTTCGGTTCGCTCTCTACCATCCCGCGCGAACAGCCGATCCGAGACGATCTGGAGCGGATCGAGCGCCAGTCGCGCGATGCGGCGCGGCTGAAACGGATCGTGATGGATTTGCAGCCCGATATCGACCGCGCGGTGGAAAAGCTGTTCGGCTACACCTTCCTGCTCGACCGCCCGACGCCAAAGCGACTGGCCGGTTGGCGGGCCAAGGCGCAGCAGGCTGCGGCTGAGCGGGCGGATTATGCCTTCGGCGCCTATGCGCTGGCGAAGTTCGACGCGATCCTCGATCAACTCGCCCGCCTGACGCTGCGGGTGGCGGGCGCGGGGGCGGCAGACACATCCTTCGTGGTTGCTGCCCTGCGCCGGGAACTTGCCGCGCGCGGGCTTGATCGCCTGACCGATGCGCATGGCGGCGCCAGTGCGGAGGCCATCGCTTTCTTCCGTGCGCACGATACCGGCTTCCGCATCCGCCGCCTGCAATTGCTGGCGCGCAAGCTGTCGCGTGATTGGGAGCTCGATCCCGATATTCCCGACGATGCGCTCGACCATGCGCGAGACCGGCTCTACGCGATCCTGGCGCTGTATTACCGCACCGACGAGCGGGTGTTGCAGAACACCCATTTCGCCACGCTCGCTGGCGCTGCTGTGGAGACTCCGGGCGCGGTGCTCGATTTCCTCGCGACCGAGCGTCTGCTGCCCGGCACCGATCTTGCCGCCGAAGAACTGCTGATCGATGCGTTCGAGGAAATGCCGAAAAACTTGAAGCGGCGGATGCTGCTGACCTATCTCGGCTTTCCGTTCTACGATGTCGCCACCTTGCCGATGACCCGAAAGGAAGGGCTGGACGAATTCAACCCGGTCAAGGTCGACCGCATTTCACCCGAGGATGCGCGCGCGATCCGCGAAGGCGGCACCAGCGCCACCTTGCGCGGTATCGAATTCTACAATTTCGGTGCTTTCTTCAGCCGCGACTACCGTGAGAACGATTATCTGTGGGGACGCTTGCACGGGGCCGAACGGATGATCGATCTGGTGGTCTCGACCGTACCCGACGCCCTTCCCGAAGCGCGCATCCGCGAGGCCAAGCGCAAGGTGTTCCTCGCTGTGCTGGAGGAGGAGGAGATCGCCGGGCGCTGCCGACAGCGGCTGATCGAGCAGATCCGGCGAGAGGTTGGGGAACGGTTGGGCTAGTTCTTCACCGGCGCGAAGAACAGCAGCATCACCAGCCGCGCGTCTTCCGGGGTCCGGCCGAAGCCCGGTGCGGCGTTGTGGAACTGCCACGGCGAAAACAGCAGCAACCGGTTGAACCGGGCGGGCACGCGCAGCACCCGTTCCCACTTGGCAGGCGCAAGCGTGTCCGTGTTGACCACATCCTCGATCAGCGCGTTGATATCGGCGTATCCTGACGCAGCAATGCGGGCGGGATCCTGCGGAACGGCCTCGAGCCCTGTGCGCCGGTGCCGGAAGAAGTCGGTGCCGCCAGCGTCGGGCTTGGCGCAGTCCTCGGGACGGGAGAGGTAAAGGATGCCGGAATAGGCGGCGGGGTCGATATGCACTCCGCTTTTGCCCCTGTCTCCCTTGCGCGTCAGCCGGCACGCGCCGTGCTGCGTGCCGGGTGCAGCGCCAAGTTTCATCCCGAGATGCCGGGACACGGCAGCGTCCACCGCTGCAGTATCGAGCGGGGTTGAGGAATTGAGTCCCGGAAAATTGCCGTGCTGACGCGCCGGATCATAACCCAGCGCCAATGCCGCACGCCGCGCCGCCCACGGGTCCTTCAGAAAATCATCGATGATGATGAGCGATGGCAGCATCGCCCATCAGCCGCCGAACACGTCCTTGAGCTTGTCAAGGAAGCCGCGGCTTTCGGGGCATTCGTCGCCGGTTTCGGTGGCGCGGAATTCCTCGAGGATCTCCTTTTGGCGGCGCGACAGCTTTGTCGGGGTTTCGACCGCAATTTCGACCACCAGATCGCCGCGCCCACGGCCTTGCAATACCGGCATCCCGGCGCCGCGAATACGCAGTTGCTTGCCCGACTGGATGCCGGCCGGAATGTCGAGCCGGTTGGTGCTGCCGTCGAGATCAGGGATCTCGACACAGCCGCCAAGCGCCGCAGTGGAGATGCTCACCGGCACGCGGGTCATCAGGGTAGTGCCTTCGCGTTCGAACACGCGGTGCTGCTGGACGTGGAGGAAAATATAAAGATCGCCCGGAGGCGAGCCGCGCTGACCCGCTTCGCCCTTGCCTGTCAGGCGGATGCGGGTGCCGGTGTCGACGCCTGCGGGAATATCGACCTGCAGCGCCTGGGCCTTGTCCACGCGGCCTTCGCCCCGGCAGACCCGGCACGGATCCTCGATAACGCTGCCCCGACCGCCGCACGTCGGACAGGGACGTTCGATCACGAACAGTCCCTGCTTGGCCCGCACCGCGCCCATTCCGTTGCATAGGTTGCACTGGCGTTCGCTGGTGCCGGGCGTTGCGCCGGTGCCGTCGCAGGTGTCGCACGACTGGCTGACCTCAATCTCGACCTCGGTGGACTTGCCGTGGAACGCCTCTTCGAGCGTTACCCGCATATCATAGCGCAGATCGGCGCCGCGGCGGTTCTGCTGCCGCGCGCCTGCCGCGCCGCCAAAGGCACTGCCGAAGATCGTTTCGAAAATGTCACCGATATCGGCAAAGTCACCGCGACCGCCGCCGCCGCCGAACGGGCCGCCGCCGCCGCCGCCGTTCATGCCCTGGGTGAAGGCTTCATGGCCAAAGCGATCATAGGCCGCGCGCTTTTGCGGGTCCTTGAGGCAATCATAGGCCTCGTTGATCGACTTGAACTTGGCTTCGCAGGTGGCATCGCCAGGATTGCGGTCCGGGTGAAACTTCATCGCGAGCTTGCGATAGGCGCTTTTAAGGGTCGCGCCATCGGCATCGCGCGAAACTTCGAGCGTCTGGTAGTAATCTGTTTGGGCGCTGGACATTGGTCTGACCTATTCCCCGTGACCGGTCGCCACCGATGCGCCGGACATCGCGTCCGGGCGCATCGGTACGATACCGGGTTGCATCGGGGCCTTAGCCCTTCTTGTCTTCATCCACTTCGGAGAATTCGGCGTCGACGACGTCTTCTTCGCCCGCCGGTTCAGCCTCAGCCTCGGCAGCCGCATCCGGCCCTGCCGCCTGCTGCTGTTCGTAGATCTGCTGGCCCATCTTCATCGCCGCTTCGGTCAAGGCTTGCGCTTTGGCGTTGATGTCATCGGCATCGCCGCCTTCGAGCGCCGTCTTGGTCGCCGCAAGAGCTTCCTCGACTGCGGTCTTGGTGGCGGCGTCGATCTTGTCGCCGTGTTCGGCCAGTTGCTTTTCGGTCGCGTGGACAAGGCTGTCGGCTTGGTTGCGCGCTTCCGCGGCAGCCCGGCGCTTCTTGTCCTCCTCGGCGAACTTCTCGGCATCCTTGACCATCTGGTCGATGTCGCTGTCATTCAGACCGCCCGACGCCTGGATCTTGATCGTCTGTTCCTTGCCGGTGCCCTTGTCCTTGGCCGCGACCGAAACGATGCCGTTGGCGTCGATGTCGAAGGTGACTTCGATTTGCGGCACGCCGCGCGGTGCGGGCGGGATGCCGATCAGGTCGAAATTGCCGAGCAGCTTGTTGTCCGCCGCCATCTCGCGTTCGCCCTGATAGACCTTGATCGTCACCGCGTTCTGATTGTCTTCGGCGGTCGAATAGGTCTGGGTCTTCTTGGTCGGGATGGTGGTATTGCGGTCGATCATGCGGGTGAATACGCCGCCCAGCGTCTCGATGCCGAGCGAAAGCGGAGTCACGTCGAGCAGCAGCACGTCCTTGACGTCGCCCTGCAGCACGCCCGCCTGAATGGCCGCGCCCATGGCGACGACTTCATCCGGGTTCACGCCGGTGTGCGGCTTGGCACCGAAGAACTGCTCCACCACTTCGCGCACGCGGGGCATACGGGTCATGCCGCCGACAAGGATGACCTCGTCGACCTGATCCTTCGAGATACCGGCATCGACCAGCGCCTTCTTGCACGGATCGAGCGTGCGCTGGATCAGCTTGTCGACCATCTTTTCAAGATCGGAGCGGGAGATCGTTTCGACCAGGTGCAGCGGGGTGGTGCTGCCACCTTCCATGCGCGCAGTGATGAACGGCAGGTTGATCTCGGTCGTGGCCGCGCTTGAAAGCTCGATCTTGGCCTTTTCGGCCGCTTCTTTCAGACGCTGCAGGGCGAGCTTGTCCGTCTTGAGATCCATGCCCTCCTTTTTCTTGAAGGCATCGGCAAGGTATTCGACGATTGCGTTGTCGAAATCCTCACCGCCGAGGAAGGTGTCGCCGTTGGTCGACTTCACTTCGAACACGCCGTCCCCAATTTCGAGGATCGACACGTCAAAGGTACCGCCGCCAAGGTCATAGACAGCGATGGTCTTGCCCTCGTCCTTGTCCATGCCATAGGCGAGCGCGGCAGCCGTCGGCTCGTTGATGATGCGCAGCACTTCGAGACCCGCGATCTGGCCGGCGTCCTTGGTGGCCTGACGCTGGGCATCGTTGAAATATGCGGGAACGGTGATCACCGCCTGCGTCACGGTTTCGCCGAGATAGCTTTCGGCGGTTTCCTTCATCTTCTGCAGAATGAAGGCGGAAACCTGCGACGGGCTGTAATCTTCGCCGCCTGCATTCACCCAGGCATCGCCATTCTTGCCCTTGGTGATCTGGTAGGGGACGAGTTCCATGTCCTTCTTGGTCAGCGGGTCTTCGAACCGGCGACCGATCAGGCGCTTGATCGCGAACAGGGTGTTGTCGGGGTTGGTCACCGCCTGACGCTTGGCCGGTTGGCCGATCAGCCGTTCGCCATCCTTGGTGAAGGCGACGATCGAAGGCGTGGTGCGCGCGCCTTCGGAATTCTCGATCACCTTGGGTTTGCCGCCGTCCATGACAGCAACGCAGGAATTGGTGGTTCCGAGGTCAATACCGATTACTTTACCCATTGTTTCCCCATCCATCTGGAAATTGTTGGACACCGCGCATCGCGCTTCCCACAGGGCGGCAAAGCGCTTTGGCGGCTCGTTGGTGAGCGCGATATAGGTGCGGTTTCGCTTGGCACAAGACTTCCGACGGCCTAGTTTTCCGCCATTCCACAAGGAGACATGTGAAGTGAACAGATCAACGGGGATGCAGGGGCTTACGAAAAACCGGGGCACAGGGTTCGGCGCGATCCGCAGGGGGGCAGCAAGGTTGGGCTTGGCCGCGATGCTCGGTCTGGCCGCCTGCGGGGGCGAGACCGAAACTGCCGCGACGGAGGCGGTGGCAGGGCAGGTGCCCGGCATGACGATCAGCAATGCTCGCATGGTTCTTCCCCCGGTGGCGGGCAACCCGGCGGCGGTCTATTTCGATCTTGCGTATGAAGGCGACAGGGGGCTGACCATCCGCAAGGCCGAGGTGGCCGAAGCGGGCAGCGCCATGATGCACGATTATGGCGAATATGATTTCAAGGTGCAGATGATGGAAGCGTTGCCCATCGCACTCACGACAGGCACCAAGGTCGCGTTCGAGCCGGGCGGGCTGCACGTGATGGCGATGGAGCCTTCCGCAGACCTCGCGCCTGGCGACAAGGTGACGGTGACGCTCACCATGTCGGGCGGTGCGACGCAGGTGTTTCAGGCGGACGTGCGGGCTGCGGGTGAAGAACGCTGAGTGATCCGCTGACCGGGACGGGCGCGGCGGCGGGCAATGGCTTGCCGCACGCCTGCCCGGTCGGCGGCCAGCGCCCGCTTACTCTCGGTGAGGTCGGTCTTGCACGCAGTGTGTTCGGCGAAGCGATCGACTATGCGCGGGTATCGATCCGGCGGCGCAAGTTCTTTGCGTTCCAGCCCCGCAAGGTCACAATGGCCCCGATGGGGCACATCCATTTCCACCCCGCAGCCGCAAGCTACCGCGATGATTTCGCCATCGCATCGCTGTCGCTCCAGGCGCATTTTATACACGAGATGACCCACGTCTGGCAGACCCAGACGCGCGGGCAGTGGTATCTGATCCTCAACCGGCACCCGCTGTGCCGCTACGATTACGCGCTGAAGCCGGGCTGGATTTTGGAACGCTACGGGATCGAACAACAGGCCGAGATCGTGCGGCACACATTTCTGCTCATGAAAGGCGCCAGCGTGGCGGGTGCGCCACCACTGACGACCTATGCCGCCATCTTGCCCTTCGGGCCGAAGGCGGCGTCCTCTTAGCGCGGGCGGCCTAGTTCGGGCAGCGCACCGGATATTCGCGCCCGTCATCGCCGACGCGGTAGCAGTCGCCGTCATCCTTTTCGATCAACGCGCCGCCAGCGCCGCCGGCCGCTGCACCGACTGCTGCACCCGTGCCGACATCACCGCCGGTTACGGCGCCGATCGCAGCGCCCGCAGCCGCGCCAGCTCCGGCGCCCTCTAACGCGTAATTATCAGCACACGCGCCAAGCGATAGGGCGCAGGCAGCAGTGATGGCGGATAGTTTGAGACGATGAGTCATTGGGTATCTCCGTATTCCTGTTACTCTTCCTCAACGGAAAAGCCGGATACAGAGTTCCACCGCTCGTCGCGTCCATCAGGGTATGCGGCGCAGCGAAGGCCAGATACTAGTCGGGCTTCTTCGCCACCGCCACCATCGCCGCGCGCAGCAGGCGATCCTTGATCATCCAACCGGCCTGCATTTCCTGCACCACCGTGCCGGGTTCGTGATCGGCGCTGGGCACTTCAAGCATTGCCTGATGCTGATTGGGATCGAGCGGCAGGCCGATTGACGCAATGCGGGTGATGCCGTGGCTGGCGAAAACCTTTTCCAGCTCGCGCTGAGTGGCTTCGAGACCGATGACGAGGCCCTTCATCTTCTCGTCCTCGCGCAATGACTCCGGAATGGCCTGCACCGCGCGCGTCAGGTTATCGGCCACGCTCAGGACATCGCGGGCAAAGCCGGTTGCGGCATAGGCGCGCGCTTCGTCCTTCTCGCGTTCGAGTCTGCGGCGCACGTTCTGCGTTTCGGCCTGCGCGTAAAGCACGTCCTGCTTGGCGGCTTCGAGATCGCGGCGCAGTCCGGCAAGCGCCTCACCAAGGGCGTCGTCCGCCCCGCCTTCGGTTTCGTCCTCGCCGTCATCGAGGAACTCCTCCGGCACGCCCTTCAATTCATCTTCAGCCGCAGAATCGCGCGGCTTGTCGTTATCGATCATGTCTCGTGTGTTCCATTCAAGCGATGAGCTTGCCCAGCGAACGGGCGGTCATATCCACCATGGGGACAACCCGCGCGTAATTCAACCGCGTCGGCCCGATCACACCCAGCACGCCGACCACCCGCCCTTCCCGATCGCGGTAGGGTGAGGCGATGACAGAGGAGCCGGACAGCGCGAACAACCGGTTTTCGCTACCGATGAATATCCGGGTCGCCTCGGCATCGCGGGCCGAATCGAGCAATTCGGCCACCGACTGCTTGTTTTCGAGGTCTTCGAGCAGGCGTCGCACGCGTTCGATATCGCCCACCGCGCTTTCATCGAGCAGATTGGCCGCCCCGCGTACGATCAGTACCGGGCGCGCAGCGGCATCCTCGCTCCACACGGCGAGGCCGCGTTCGACGAGATCGCGGCTGGCATCGTCGAGCTGCGATTTGCCGGCGTTGATCTCGGTCCGCATCGCTTGCGCCGCCTCGGCGAGCGTGCGCCCGGCGAGCCGCGCGGTGATGTAATTGCTCGCCTGATCGAGCGCGCTGGAGCTGATCGCGCCGCCGATGTTTACGATGCGGTTTTCTACCCCGCCATCCTCGCCCACCAATACCGCGAGCGCCCGCCCCTGCCCCAGATCCACCAGACTGAACTGGGCAAGGCGCTGTTCACGATGTGGCACCAGGACCATGCCCGCTGCCCCCGAAAGGTCGGAGAGGATCGCCGAAGCCTGCTGCAACGCCGCCTCCACCGGGCCCGCTTCGGCCAAGCGGGATTCGATTGCCGTCCGTTCCTGCAGGGTCGGTTCGGCCACCCGCATCAGACCGTCCACGAAAATGCGCAAGCCTGCGTCGGTCGGCATCCGCCCCGCGCTGGTATGCGGCGCTGCAAGCAGGCCCGCCGCCTCGAGATCGGCCAATACAGAGCGGATCGAAGCCGGCGAGAGGTTGAGGGTGCCATCGGCCGCCAGCGTCTTGGACCCGACCGGCTGCCCGCTGTCGATAAACTCCTCCACTACCCGGCGAAAGATTTCGCGGGCGCGGGAGGTCAGTTCGGTGACGGGGAGCGAGGTCATGCAAATCACTTTAGTGTTTGCGCTTGCCGCGACAAGTGGGCCGCGCCTATTGGCCCGGAACTCATCAAAGGACACAACCATGCGGCCATCAGGACGCGCGCCCGACGAGATGCGCGCTATCACCATCGAAACCGGCTTTACCCGCCACGCCGAAGGGTCGGTGCTGATCGGCTTCGGCGATACCAAGGTGCTGTGCACTGCCAGCGTCGAACGCGGCGTGCCGCCGTGGATGCGCGGCAAGGGCGAAGGCTGGGTGACGGGCGAATATTCGATGCTCCCGCGTGCCACTCACACCCGCGGACAGCGCGAGGCTGCCAAGGGCAAGCAATCGGGCCGCACGCAGGAAATCCAGCGGCTGATCGGGCGCAGCCTTCGTGCCGTGGTCGATCTGCAAAAGCTGGGCGAGCGGCAGATCACGCTCGATTGCGACGTGATTCAGGCCGATGGTGGCACGCGTACCGCCGCGATTTCCGGCGCGTGGATTGCGCTGCGGCTTGCGATCAACGGGTTGATGGCGTCGGGCGATATCAAGCATGATCCGATCACCGCACAGGTCGCCGGCATTTCCTGCGGCATCTTCAAGGGCACCCCGGTGCTCGATCTCGATTACGACGAGGATTCCAACGCCGAGGCTGACGGCAACTTCGTGCTGCTGTCGGGCGGCAAGATCGCCGAAGTTCAGGCCACAGCCGAAGGCGCGACCTATGACGAGGAAGCTTTGCTGCGCCTCCTGCGCCTCGCCCGCATGGGCTGCGACCGGATCTTTGCCGCGCAGTTGGATGCGGTAAAATGACACGCCGCCTCGGCTCAGGCTCCCTTGTAATTGCCACGCATAACGCGGGCAAGCTGAAGGAAATCGGCGCTCTGCTTGAGCCTTACGGTGTCAAGTGCCTCTCCGCTGGATCGCTTGGCCTGCCCGAACCGGCCGAGACCGGCACCACTTTCGCGCAGAATGCGCTGCTCAAGGCGCGAGCGGCGGCGGAGGCTTCGGGTCTGACGGCTTTGGCTGACGATAGCGGGCTGAGCGTCGCCGCGCTGGATGGCCGCCCCGGCGTCTACACCGCCGACTGGGCGGAGCGGCAGTGGTTCGAAGGCGCTCCAGGCCGCGACTGGTACATGGCGATGGGCAAGGTCGAAGGGATGCTGGCCGAGAAGGGCGAAAGCGTCGACCGCAGCGCCGCGTTCCATTGCGTGCTGGCGCTGGCGTGGCCCGACGGCGAATATGCGATTTATGAGGGTCGCTGCGAGGGTAGCCTGACTTGGCCGCCGCGCGGCACGCTCGGCTTCGGCTATGATCCGGTGTTCGTGCCCACAGGCCGCAGCCAAACCTTCGCCGAGATTGCGCCGGAGGAGAAACACGCGATCAGCCACCGCGCCGATGCCTTTGCGAAGCTGGTCGCGGAGCAGTTCGGCCGCTAGACTGCGCTGATGGCTCGCGCGCTTTATATACACTGGCCCTTCTGTGCCAAGAAATGCCCCTATTGCGACTTCAACTCGCACGTGCGCGAGCGGGTCGAGATGGGCGCATGGCAGAACGCGCTGATTGCCGATATGCGTGCCGAAGCGGTAACGGCTAATGGAGCGCCGCTGACCTCAATCTTCTTCGGCGGCGGCACCCCATCGCTGATGCCGCCTGCAGTTGTCGCCGCGCTGCTGGGTGAGGCCGAGCGGCTGTGGGGGTTCGATCCGGCAGTTGAGATCACGCTGGAGGCCAACCCATCCTCGGTCGAAGCCGCCAATTTCGCTGCTTTGGCAGGCGCGGGGGTGAACCGCGTTTCGCTGGGCGTGCAATCGCTCGACGATACCGAGTTGCGCTTTCTCGGGCGGCTGCACGGCGCGGACGAGGCACTGGCGGCGCTGGAGATGGCGCAGGCGCACTTCAAGCGCGTCAGTTTCGATCTGATCTATGCCCTGCCTGGACACACGCCCGAGTTGTGGAACGAACGTCTGATGCGGGCGCTCTCCTTCGGCACCGGACACCTGTCGCTCTATCAGCTCACGATCGAGCCCGGCACGCGGTTTGCCAGCGATGTACGGCGCGGGCGGCTGACCCCGCTCGACGATGACGCCGCAGCAGAACTGTTCGACATAACGCAGGAATTGACCGAGGCGGTGGGGCTGCCCGCCTATGAAACCAGCAATCACGCGCGCCCCGGCGAGGAGAGCCGCCACAATCTCGTCTACTGGCGCTATCAGGACTATTGCGGCATCGGCCCCGGCGCGCATGGGCGGCGCGGCGGCGCGGCGACGGTGCGGCACAAGAAACCAGAGAATTTCCTGCGGTCGGTTCGCGAGCGGGGTGACGGCATTACCGAAACGCGCCTGCTCACCCGTAACGAACAGGCGACCGAGGCGTTGCTGATGGGCTTGCGACTTGGCGAGGGGATCGATCTTGCCGCGATGGAGCGCCGCTTCGGCCTGCCTGGCGCCGATCTGGTGGATATGTCCGCCCTCGCCCGCCTGATGGCGCTCGATCTGATATGGCAGGATGGGGATCGCATCGGCGTTTTGCCCAAGGGTCGCGGATTGCTGGATGCGCTGCTGGCGGAGGTCGTGGCCGATGGGCTGGTGGCGGCATGACGTCGCATGAGCTTGTCGCGGCGTGGCGTGCCTATCTGACCGACAACAAGCGCCGATCGCCGCACACAGTGCGCGCCTATGTCGCTGCGGCGCAAAGGCTGGTGGCCGCTAACGGCCTGGACGACTGGGCCGCCGTTGCCCGCACCGAAGCACATCACCTGCGTACCTTCCTTGCCGCACGCCGGGCCGACGGGATCGGCAATGCCAGTGCGGCGCGAGAACTTTCCGCGCTCAAGGCCTTCATCGCCTTCGCCCGGCGGGAGAGCGGCGATCCCGATCCAGCGCCGCCCCGGCTGCGCGGGCCGCGCCTGAAAAAAGGCCTGCCCCGCCCTGTTACGCCCGACGAAGCGGTCAATCTCACCGATCTGGTCGACAGTCTGGCGGGCGAGGAGTGGATCGGTGCGCGTGATCGAGCGGTGCTGCTTCTGCTCTACGGTTCGGGCCTGCGCATTGCCGAAGCCCTGTCACTGACCGGACGCGACGCGATGCTGGGCGAAGTGCTGCAAGTCACCGGCAAGGGCGGCAAGCAGCGCATGGTGCCGGTCCTGCCGATCACTCGCGCCGCCGTGGCCGAATATGTACGGCTGTGCCCGTGGCCGCTGTCCACGAAGGAGCCATTGTTCCGGGGTGCCAAGGGTGGGCCGCTGTCTCCGGGCATGGTGCAGCGCACCGTGGCGCAGGCCCGCCGTGCGCTGGGCCTGCCCGACACAGCGACGCCCCATGCGCTGCGGCATTCGTTTGCCACGCATCTGCTTAGCGCCGGCGCGGATCTGCGATCACTTCAGGAACTGCTCGGCCATGCATCACTGGGATCGACCCAGATCTACACCCGCGTCGATGCGGCTAGCCTGCTGGAGAATTACCGCAAGGCGCATCCGCGCGGCTAGGGCTCAATCCTGCCGCTCATGCGCCTTGACCGGCTTCCATGTGACCACGCGGTAAACATAGAACGCCACCCCCGCGAGCACGAAGAGAACCACGCCGTAACCCGCCAGCTTTTCGAACCGTTCGATGAGCGGTTCGAGCGCCTGGCCGCCGAAGATCAGGATGCCGTTCCAGATCGCCGAGCCCAGCGCGGTGAACAGCACGAAGCGCCACAGCTTCATCTTGGCAAGGCCCGCGGGCAGCGAGACGATGGTGCGCAGGATCGGCGAAAAGCGCAGCAGGAACACAATCCAGTCGCCATATTTGCGGAAGATGTCGCGCGCCTTGGTGAATTCGTCCCATTCGAAGGTCAGCCAGCGGCCCCAGCGGTCGATGATCGCCTTCAGCTGTTCCTCGCTCCAGCGTACGCCGATCCAGTACCAGAACAGATTGCCCACCACCGTTCCGGCAGTGGCGACGATCCACAAGGTCATGAAAGTCATCTGCCCACGCGCTACCAGCACGCCCGCCGCGCCCATGATTACCTCGGAAGGAATCGGGGGGAACACGTTTTCGGCCATCATCAGGAAGAAGATGCCCACATATCCGCCCTTGTCGAGCAGTTCGAGCAGGAAGTCGGTCATTGGGTTCCTAAGCGTTGTCGGCAGCAGCGGCGCGGCGTTCGGTAAGCCGCCGCTCGATCGCATCCCAGATCATGCTCGCCGTATCAGTGTTGTTAAAACGGTCAATCGCAACGATCCCGGTAGGCGAGGTGACGTTGATTTCGGTCAGCCATTTACCACCGATCACGTCGATGCCCACGAAGGTGAGGCCGAGGCGTTGCAAATCCGGGCCGAGCGCATCGCAGATTTCCTGTTCGCGGGGCGTCAGTTCGGTTGCCAGCGCGCTGCCGCCCATGGCGAGGTTGGAGCGGAACTCGCCCTCCCCCGGCACGCGGTTGATCGCGCCCGCCACTTCGCCATCGACCAGCACGATGCGTTTATCTCCCTCGGCCACTTCCGGCAGGAAAGGCTGCACCATGTGCGGTTCGGGCCAAGTCTGGTTGAACACTTCGAACAATGCGGTGAGGTTCTCGCCGCTCTCGCCAATGCGGAAGATCGCCTTGCCGCCGTTGCCGTGGATCGGCTTGACCACGATTGCTCCATGCTTAGCCATGAAGCGCCGTACTTCTTCGACCGAGCGGGTCACCAGAGTCGGCGGCATGAAACGGCGGTAGTTCAGCACCATCACCTTTTCGGGCGCATTGCGGACATTGGCGGGATCGTTGACCACCAGTGTTTCCTGCCCGATGCGTTCGAGCATGTGGGTGGCAGTGATGTAGCCCATGTGGAACGGCGGATCCTGCCGCATCAGTACGACATCGATATCGGTGCCGAGATCGAGCCGCACCTGCTCGCCGCGCTTGAAGTGATCGCCCTCGACCGGCTGCACCGTCACCGGAAAGGCGTGCGCGAACAGGCGATCATCCTCGTCCAGCGTGAGGCTTTCGACGTGATATTCGAACAGCGTGTAGCCGCGTGCCTGCGCCGACAGCATCAGCGCAAAGGACGAATCCCCCGCGATGTTGATCTTGTCGATGGGGTCCATCTGGACAGCGACTCTGAGCGACATTTTCCAAATCCGTTCGTGCTGAGCTTGTCGAAGCACCGTTTTGCTTCGCGGCGGCGGTTTAGAAGGAAATACGGCCCTTCGACAAGCTCAGGGAGAACGGGCGGAATTTATGCAAAGGGCATCCAGGCGTTTTCGATGTGGGTCGGCTTGCGTCCGGGTGCAAGCAGGATGACGTCGATACGGATGTCCTCGCCGTCCGTCGCATAGTTTTGCCACACGCACTCCACTGCCGCCGCCACCCGCCTGAGCCGCCGTTCGTCAATGGCATCGCCCAGCGCAGCGGCACGAGCACGCCATTTGACCTCGACAAAGGCGACCAGACCGGTTCGCTTGGCAATCAGGTCGATCTCGCCCGCCTTGGTCTTGACCCGTTCGGCGACGATCTGCCAGCCCTGCTGGACAAGGTACATTGCGGCCTCCGCCTCGCCTTCGCGTCCGCGCCGGTCCGCCTCGCGGCGCTCGGGAGCGGACCGTTCGACAGTCATTCGCCCTTCAACTCCAAGGCGCGGGCGTAGAGCACCGTCCGATCGATTCCGGTCGCCTTGGCTACCTGCCCTGCAGCCTTGCCCGGCCCCGCATCGTCCAATGCCGCGCGCAGAAGTGCATCGACATCCGCCACCGGCGCCTCGGCCTCAGCGGGCGGGCCGACCAGCAGCACGATCTCCCCCTTGGGCGGGTGCGCTGCGTAATGCGCGGCAAGGCTGGCAGCGGTCCCAGTGCGGCATTCCTCGTGCAGCTTGGTAAGTTCGCGAGCGACAGCCACTTCGCGCTCCGGCCACAACTCGGCGATGGCGAGTAGCGACCGTGTGATACGGGGTGCCGTTTCATAGAACACCAGCGTTGCCGCGACTTCCGCCAGACCTTCCAGCGTCTCACGCCGCGCCTTGTCCTTGACCGGCAGGAAGCCCGCGAACAGGAAACGATCGCTCGGCAGGCCAGCGATCGCAATGCCCGCAATTGCCGCGCAGGCACCCGGAATGCTCGTCACCGTCACGCCCGCCGCGCGCGCTTCGCGCACCAGACGATAGCCTGGATCGGAGATCAGCGGCGTGCCCGCATCGCTCAGCAGCGCGACCGCTCCAGACCTCGCTTGGTCGATAAGACGCGCGCGCACCTCTGGCGGGGCATGATCGTCAAGCCGCTGGAGCCGCGCCTTGATCCCGAGATGTTTGAGCAGCTTGCCCGTGACCCGCGTATCCTCGCATGCAATCAGTGTGCAGGTTTCCAGCACTCTGATCGCGCGCAGGGTAATGTCGGCGAGATTGCCAATCGGGGTCGCCACGATATAGAGCCCGGGTTCGGGAATCCCCGGAGGGATGGATGGAAGCTCACGCGTCATTGCGGGCAGAGCATTGAAGCACCAGCGAGAGGTCGGCAAGGATGAAGCTTATGGTAACGCCAAAATGGGCAGGATGGCTGGCGGCTGCCGGCGGGATCCTGACCCGCCGCAATCTCGCGCTCGCGGGCGCGGCGATGCTGGCTGCCGGGTGCCAAGTCATCCCCAAGGTCGATGTCCCCACCGCGCCGCCCCCGTCTGCGCCGACGCCGGAACCTTCGGCCACCGCGTTGCCGACCGATTCCGGACGCCACCGCATCGCCTTGCTGGTGCCGATGAACGGCGATACCGCAGCCGTGGGGCAAGCCATCGCCAATGCCACCACGATGGCCCTGCTCGACACCAATGCCGCCAACCTGCGGATCACCACCTATGATACCTCTGCCGGCGCATCGGCAGCCGCGCGGCAGGCAATCGCGGACGGGAACCGGCTTATCCTCGGCCCGCTGATGGCCGATGCGGTGCCTGCGGTGCAATCCGCCGCGCGCGGAGCAGGAGTGCCGGTGATCGCGTTCTCGAACGATACCAGCATCGCCAGCCCCGATGTGTTCGTGATGGGTCACAACCCGGAACAATCGATCCGGCGCAGCGTGGAGTTCGCGCGCGGGCGTGGAGCCAACCGTTTCGCCGCGCTGCTGCCCGAAGGCGATTATGGCCAGCGTTCGGCCTCTGCACTCGAAAACGCGCTGCGCGATTACGGCGGCGCGCTGGTCGGGCGCGAAACCTATGCGCGCGGCAATACTGCGATTGTCGGCGCAGCCCAGCGCCTGCGGACCGCGGGCGGATATGACACGGTCGTGATCGCCGACAGCGCGCGGCTCGGGATCGAGGCGGCGGACGTGTTGCAGCGCGATGCCGCATTGCCTACGCGCATCATCGGAACCGAATTATGGAGCGGCGAAGCCGTGCTGGCCCGCGCCGCATCGATGGAAGGTGCGTTGTTTTCGGCGGTCTCCGACCAGCGATACAAACGGTTCGCCGAGAGCTACGAAGCCCGTTTCGGAGCTAAACCCTACCGCGTGGCGACGCTCGGCTATGATGCGGTGCTGCTGACCTTGCGGATCGCACGCGACTGGAAGACTGGCACGCCCTTCCCCAAAAACGAACTCTATGATCGCGGCGGGTTTCTGGGGGTCGACGGCCCGTTCCGTTTCGCCCGCACCGGGGTTGCTGAACGGGCTCTTGAAGTGCGCGAGGTGCGCGGAGGCGAGGTGATCGCGGTCGATCCGGCGCCAAACGATTTCGGTCGCTGAGCAAAACCATGGCGGAACGCTTGTGAGGCGGGCGGACGTGCGCCTATAGCTGGCGTATGTCCGACACCGCCTCCGACGATCTTTTCGCCAACACCCCGACCTCCAGCGGCGATTACAACGCCTCGGCCATCGAGGTGCTGGAAGGACTGGAGCCTGTGCGGCGGCGGCCGGGTATGTATATCGGCGGCACCGACGACCGCGCGCTGCACCATCTGGCTGCCGAAGTGCTCGACAATGCGATGGACGAAGCGGTGGCGGGCCATGCCACGCGGATCGAGATGCGGCTGGAGGAAGGTAACCGCCTTAGCATTGCCGATAACGGACGCGGGATACCCGTCGATGAACACCCCAAGTTTCCGGGCAAGTCCACTCTCGAAGTGATCCTTGCCACGCTGCATTCGGGCGGCAAGTTTTCAGGCAAGGCCTATGCCACCAGCGGTGGGTTGCACGGGGTCGGGGTCAGCGTCGTCAACGCGCTGTCGTCGGACACACGGGTCGAGGTTGCGCGCGATAAACAGCTTTACGCGCAGGAGTTCTCACGCGGGATCACCCAAGGCCCGCTGCAGAGCCTAGGCGCGGCGCCCAACCGGCGCGGCACCACCGTTGTCTTCACTCCCGACACTGAGATTTTCGGCGACCGCAAATTCAGCCCCAAGCGCCTGTTTAAACTCGCCCGCTCGAAGGCCTATCTGTTTGCCGGGGTCGAGATCCGCTGGAAATGCGCGAGCGCCCTCACAAGCGAGGATGTCCCGGCAGAGGCAGTGTTCAAGTTTCCCGGCGGTCTGGCGGATCACCTGGTCGAACAGGTGGGGGCGCGCGAATGCGTTACCGCCCAGCCCTTTACCGGCAAGCAGGACTTCGCGGAAGTCGCGGGCGTGGCGCAGGGCCGGGTCGAATGGGCGATCGCCTGGCCGCTCTATTCCGACGGCTCGACCAGCTGGTATTGCAACACCGTGCCTACCCCCGATGGCGGCACGCATGAGCAAGGTCTGCGCACTGCGCTTACCCGCGGGCTGCGCGCTTTCGGCGAACTGGTCGGTGCAAAGAAGGCCAAGGACATTACCGCCGACGATGTGATGACCGGTGCAGAAGTGATGCTCAGCGTCTTTGTCCGCGATCCGCAATTCCAGTCGCAGACCAAGGACCGCCTGACCTCCCCTGAGGCCGCGCGCCTCGTCGAAAACGCGGTGCGCGATCACTTCGACCACTTCCTCACCGACAATATGGAGCGCGGCAAGGCGCTGCTTGGCGAGGTGATGGAGCGGATGGACGAGCGCCTGAAGCGCAAGCAGGAACGCGAGATCAAGCGCAAGACCGCGACCAGCGCCAAGAAACTGCGCCTGCCTGGCAAGCTCACGGATTGCAGCGGCGAAGGCGGGCGCGAGACCGAACTGTTCATCGTCGAAGGCGACAGTGCGGGCGGCAGCGCT
Organism: Erythrobacter sp. NFXS35; assembly: GCF_040148725.1. Taxonomy (NCBI): domain Bacteria; kingdom Pseudomonadati; phylum Pseudomonadota; class Alphaproteobacteria; order Sphingomonadales; family Erythrobacteraceae; genus Erythrobacter; species Erythrobacter sp. NFXS35. The sequence continues at coordinate 423,688 of NZ_JAGDEB010000001.1, forward strand.
AAACAGGCGCGCGACCGCAAGAGCCAAGCGATTCTGCCGATCCGTGGCAAGATATTGAACGTCGCTTCAGCCACCAACGACAAGATCCGCGCCAATTCCGAAATCGCCGATCTGGCGCTGGCGCTGGGCTGCGGCACCCGCAAGGACTGCGACGCGGAAAACCTGCGCTATGACCGCATCATCATCATGACCGACGCCGATGTCGACGGCGCGCATATCGCGACACTGCTGATGACGTTCTTCTTTCAGGAAATGCCCGACATCGTGCGCAAAGGGCACCTGTTCCTCGCCCAGCCTCCGCTCTACCGCCTGACTGCGGGCAAGGAGAGCCATTATGCCCGCGACGATATGCACCGGTCGGAACTGGAAGCGACGGTGTTCAAGGGCAAAAAGGTCGAAGTAAGCCGCTTCAAAGGGCTCGGCGAAATGAACCCACAGCAATTGCGCGAAACCACCATGGCGCCCGAAACGCGCGGGCTGATCCGCATCACGCTGCCACAGGAGTTCGAGGAACGCGCAGGCGTGGCGCGTCTGGTGGACGAGTTGATGGGCCGCAACCCCGAACACCGCTTCAACTTCATCCAGAACCGCGCGGGCGAGGTGGATCGCGCGTCGATCGATGCCTGATCGCTATCCCGACCCGCGCAAGGAAGACATCATGGCGGGCGACCGCCGCTTGTCGCGTCCCGACAGCGCCTTGCCGGATTCGATCATCCCCGATGCCGCCTATCGTCCCATCCCGATCGCGTGGTTCGCAGCGGCGTTCCTGCTGCAGATGGCGGCGTTGTACGCGATCTTTGTTGCGTTGCTCGGCCAGTCGGGCTGGGTGACGATCGGCCTGTCGGCCCTCGCCACCGGAGCCATCGGTAAGTGGACATGGGAGCGCGGGATGCAGGGCGCCGGGCCGGGCTGGAGGCTTGCAACGGTGCTGTTACTGGCAGGGCAGCTTGGCTTCGTGTGTCTGGGGGCTGCCGCCCGCTTGTGACGAACATGACCGGAGAAAAACGATGCTGCACAAGCGCGTGCTTGTCATTGCCGGATTAATTCTGAGCCTGCCTGCGGTGCCGCTGATGGCTCAGCAATCCGCCGGGATCGCGGCGCCGGCGGCGCAAACCCCGTTGGAGATTCGGAGCCAGCAGATCGTGGGCGTGATCAACGGCACCGTCATGCCCGAGGACGTGTTCAGTGAAGCCTTTCTGGCCGCCATTCCCGCCGCCCAGTTGACGCAGTTGAGCGCCAACCTGACGGCCCAATTCGGCCCCGCGGTCGAGGTTGCGCTGCTCGATCCGCGCGACGGCACCAGCGCTGCGCTGGAAATCCGGTTCGAGCGCGGGCTCGCCAAGGGCGGCATCGCTATCGATCCGGCAGCGGATAACCGGGTGACCGGACTTGTCTTCAACACAGTGGATTCGCTGGCGATCGAAGGCGACACGCCGGAGCAGATCGCCGCTGACCTGGCCGCGTTGCCGGGAAGTGTGAATGCATGGTTCGCCCCGCTCGATGGCGGCACGCCGGCGATCAGCATCGGCGCCGACACACCAATGGCGCTGGGTTCGACCTTCAAGCTGTACGTGCTGGCCGCGCTGGCGGAGGATGTGAAGGCGGGCAAGCGGCGATGGGGTGACGTCGTGCCGCTCACCCAGAGGAGCTATCCCAGCGGCAAGCTACAGGATTGGCCCGCGGGCGCGCCGCTGACGCTGCACACGCTCGCCAGCCTGATGATCTCGATCAGCGACAACACCGCGACCGATCAGCTGATTGCAGTGCTGGGCAAGAAGCGCATCCATGATCTGATGCGCGATAGCGGCCACGCCGATCCTGCGGCCAACGATCCGTTTCTGACAACGCGCGAGTTCTTCACCCTCAAGGCAAGCGAACCGGAAATCATAGCGGCATGGCGCACCAGAAATGTGGCGGGACGCGTCGCGCTGCTGTTGGCCGAAGTGGCACACAGCAGGCCTGCGCTTGAAACCGTGAATGCCGCCTTCGCTGGCGGCCCCAAGGCAATCGACATCGAATGGTTCGCCTCGCCCGCCGACCTTGCCAAGCTGTTTGTCCACATGCGCCGCACCGGCGACCCCAAGGTGTTCGACATCATGGCGATCAACCCGTCGGCCACACCGGCGATAAGAGCGAATTGGGACTATATCGGCTTCAAGGGCGGATCGGAGCCGGGGGTGCTCAACCTCACCTGGTTGCTGCGCGACAAGGCCGGTGCGTTGCATGTGCTGACCTTGGCGTGGAACAATCCGGCGGCGAGCGTCGATCAAGGCGCATTGGAAGCAATTGCCCAGCGCATCCTGTTGCTGCCGCGCTGATCTGCTGCCCCACAACCCCTTGCGCGAGGCGGTGCCGCCCCTTATCGCTTGCCGTCAAATTCAGTCTCACAAGGAAACCCGATGTCAGATCAACAGCGTTTCGAAGGCACCAAGTCCTATATCGCGACCGAAGACCTCAAGGTTGCGGTCAATGCCGCCGTCACGCTGCGCCGCCCGTTGCTGGTGAAGGGCGAACCCGGCACCGGCAAGACCGTGCTGGCGCATGAGATTTCCAAGGCATTGGGCGCCCCCCTGTTCGAATGGAACATCAAGTCGACCACCAAGGCGCATCAAGGCCTGTACGAATACGATGCGGTGGCGCGTCTGCGTGACGGCCAGTTGGGTGAAGAGCGCGTCCACGACATCCGCAACTACATTAAGAAGGGCAAGCTGTGGGAAGCCTTCACCGCGCCGCAGTTGCCCGTGCTGCTGATCGACGAGATCGACAAGGCTGATATCGAATTCCCGAACGACCTGTTGCAGGAATTGGACCGGATGAGCTTCGACGTTTACGAAACGCAGGAGCGGATCGAGGCCAAGGAGCGCCCGATCGTCGTCATCACCTCGAACAATGAAAAGGAACTGCCGGACGCATTTCTGCGCCGCTGTTTCTTCCACTACATCAAGTTCCCCGACCGCGAGACGATGCAGGAAATCATCGACGTCCACTTCCCCGGTATCCAGAAGGTACTGGTGAAGAAGGCGATGGATATCTTCTACGACCTGCGCGACGTGCCAGGCTTGAAGAAGAAGCCGTCGACTTCTGAACTCCTCGATTGGCTGAAGTTGCTGCTGAACGAGGACATGCCGCTGGAGGTGTTGCAGAACAGCAATCCGGCGAGCGCAATCCCGCCACTCCACGGCGCGCTGCTGAAGAACGAACAGGACATCATGCTGTTCGAACGCCTAGCCTTCATGGCGCGGCGCAACCCGACCTGAGGGGGGCATGGGCGGGATCGGCTCCCGCCCTAAACCTCAATCGAAGCGGTAAGCCAGCTCGAAATCGCCCCAGCGCCGACCGCCGATCACCAGCGGGACATAGACGTTGCGCACCACGTGATATGTCCGCCCATCGCCCTCCTGACGATAGACCGCCATCATGTAGGGCGCCCGGCTCTCCTTGGCTTTGCGGTCGATCGCTTCCAACATGATCCGGCCGTTGCGGCAGAACTGGGTGTCGTGCGTGACGTCGCCGGTGGGGTTGCGCGAACGTTCGGTCAGGTGGGTCGGCAGGAAACCGTTCATATCAGTGCAGGCCGCCGCCAGCACGCGCGTGTCGCTGGCCTTTGCGCGGTCGAGGAACGGGCGCCATTCTGATTGCGCCCAGTCTGACAGGCGCGTGCGGAACAGCTGCGGATTGGTGTTCGGCACCGGCTTGTAATCGGTGTCGAAAATCGCTCCTACATCGAGCTTGCCTGCCGCCAGAGCCGCCTCGGTATGCGCCGCCAGCGCCTTCATCATTTCTTGCGCACGCTCCACCATCGCGCTGTCATCGGGGCTGAGCCCGGCCTGCACGATCCGGTCGAACATTTCGCTGGCGGTGATTTCCAGATCTTCCATCTTGCGATGCGCGCCGTGCAGCCGGTCTTCATTGCTGCGCGAGGCCGCGTCATAGCTGGTCAGCACGCGCTGCACCTTGTCGACATGGCCGCTGATCGTGCCGGTGGAACGGGCGATGACGTCGTTCTGCTTGTCGACCTCTTCGACCAGTTCGCCAACATTGGCGATCGTGTTTTCGATCCGTGCAACCGAAGCCTTGGCCTCGCCGCTGGCGCGTGCACCGGCCTCGATCCGGCCGATCACCAGTTCCGCCTCGCCGCCCAATGCATCGATGGTCTGGGCGATTTCCTCGGTTGCCTTGCGGGTGTCGTTGGCGAGGCTTTTCACCTCGCTCGCCACCACTGCAAACGTCCGCCCGGCATCGCCTGCGCGCATGGCCTCGATGGTGGCGTTCAGCGCGAGGATGTTGGTCGTCTCGGCGATGTTGTCGATATCCTGCGCGCTGCGGCGCACCTGTTCCATCGCGGCGGAAAAACTGGTGACGTGCTGGCCGAGTGCTTCCACCAGCTCGATCAAGGATCCGATCTGGCCGAGCGATGATTGAATCAGTGCCGTCCCTTCAGATAGCCGGTCGATCGCGCGTTCGGACAGCAACCGCGCCTCGTCGCTTGCTTCGGCGACCTTCGTCTGGTCAGCCTCCAGCGCGCGCACAGTATCGCGCAGCGCTTCGTGTTCGGAACGCAGCGTCTTGGACGAAGCGATCACTGCTTCGACCACACCCGCCACATCGGTGCACCCCACCGTCACCGCGCCGCAGCTTTCGGGGATCATCCCCAAGGCATGAGCATTGGCGACGTCAATGGCGATGGGTTTCATGTTCTGTGCGGCCCTTGTTCCGGTCGGCGCACTTTAGGCTTGCGATGGTAAGCGAAGCGTTAAGGCCCGGCGTCCGGCCAACCCGATAAAGGGGACTGGTCAGGCCCGCACACGCGGGTTAAGCAGCCCCCATGTTCTTCAATTTCATCGACGAGCTGCGGGCTGCCGGGATCGGTGCCAGTTTCAAGGAGCACCTCACGCTGCTGGAGGCGCTCGACCGCGACGTGATCGACCAGACGCCCGAGGCGTTCTATTACCTCTCCCGCGCCACTTTTGTGAAGGATGAAGGCCTGCTCGATCGGTTCGATCAGGTGTTCCACAAGGTGTTCAAGGGGATCATGTCCGATTACGGCCAGAACCCGGTCGAGATCCCCGAGGACTGGTTGAAAGCCGTCGCCGAGAAGTTCCTTTCCCCCGAGGAAATGGAGAAGATCAAGTCACTCGGCGATTGGGACGAGATCATGGAGACGCTGAAGAAGCGGCTCGAAGAACAGGAAAAGCGCCACCAAGGTGGCAACAAGTGGGTCGGCACCGGCGGCACCTCCCCCTTCGGCCATTCGGGCTACAACCCCGAAGGCGTGCGCATCGGCGGCGAGAGCAAGCACGGCAAGGCGATCAAGGTCTGGGAAAAGCGCGAGTTCAAGAACCTCGATAACACCAAGGAACTTGGCACCCGCAACATTAAGATGGCGCTGCGGCGCTTGCGGCGTTTCGCCCGCGAAGGTGCGCAGGACCAGCTCGATATCGACGCCACGATCAAGGGCACGGCCAAGCAAGGCTGGCTCGACATCCACATGCGCGCCGAACGGCGCAATGCGGTGAAATTGCTGTTGTTCCTCGACGTCGGCGGGTCGATGGACCCTTTCATCAAGCTGGTCGAGGAGCTGTTCAGCGCCGCGACGTCAGAATTCAAGAACATGGAGTTCTTCTACTTCCACAACTGCCTCTACGAGGGCGTGTGGAAGGACAACAAGCGCCGCTGGCAGGAACGCACCAAGACCTGGGACGTGCTCCACAAATACGGGCACGATTACAAGATCGTGTTCGTCGGCGATGCGGCGATGAGCCCCTACGAGGTCACGCATCCGGGCGGTAGCGTCGAACACATGAACGAGGAAGCCGGCGCGGTGTGGCTACAGCGCGTGACCAACACCTATCCCGCGACCGTGTGGCTCAACCCGGTGCCGGAAAAGCAGTGGAACTATTCGCAGTCGACCAAGATGATCAAGCAGCTCGTCAATGACCGGATGTATCCGCTGACGCTTGACGGGCTGGACGATGCGATGCGGGAGCTGTCGCGGAAACACGGGGCTTGAGACTGAGGGCGTTCCTCGCTGCGAGAAGGCTGGAGATACGACGACGTTTGTTCAGCTCACCGCGGGCCAGCTATTTTATTTTGAGCAGCGGTCTCGAGCGTGAAATGGCAAAGGGTTGGGTGTTCGCCCTGCCCGTTTTGTTCGCGCTGACAACTCGCTCTGACCCTGCCTTTATCCTCATACTCTCGATCGTTGCCCTTCCCGGTATCGCCTATGCCGTTTTCGCGGGGATAGTAGGCTTCAAAGCATATGCCGAATGGAGCGACACCTTTTACGACAAGCACACGAAGAAGACCCTGGCTCCCGAATATCAAGCAACTGAAAGTGCAATCCGAGCGCGAAGAAAGCGTCGCAAATCGTAACATGGTGGTTGAGTTCCGCCACACCCGCTTCGAGGCCGTCCGCCTCCGGCTCGAAGCCTTCGATCCCGGCACGGGCTGGCGGCTGTGGCTTTATGAGTTCCTGCTGTTCGGGTTCAAGCAAGGCTGGGCCTGCCTGTTCGGCGGCGTGCTGCTGGCGCTGCTGCTCGGCACGCACCTGTTTTACCCCGATGACGCACCCATCCACCGCTATGACTTCCTGACCATCGCCGCCATCGCCATCCAGGCATGGATGCTCGCATTCAGGCTTGAGACATGGCGCGAGGCGCGGGTGATCCTCATCTTCCATGTCGTCGGCACCGTAATGGAGTTGTTCAAGACGCAGGCCGGATCATGGACCTATCCCGAGGCGAGCGTGCTCCACATTGGCGCGGTGCCGCTGTTTTCGGGGTTCCTGTATGCCGCCGTTGGCAGCTACATCGCGCGGGTGTGGCGGATTTTCGATTTCCGCTTCACCGGCTATCCGCCCGCTTGGGTCACATGGGCGCTGGCGGCGGCGATCTATATCAACTTCTTTGCCCACCACTACACGATCGACGTCAGATGGGGACTGTTTGCCGCCACGGCGGTGATCTTCTGGCGTACCCGCGTCCACTTCCGCAATTGGCGCGCCCACCGCTGGATGCCGCTGCTGGTTGGTTTCGGTCTCGTCGCGCTATTCATCTGGTTTGCCGAGAACATCGCCACCTTCGCCAATGCCTGGAACTATCCCGGGCAGGAGAACGAGTGGCGCATGGTCAGCCTCGCCAAATATGGAAGCTGGTATCTGCTGATGCTGATCAGCTTCGTGTTGGTGACGCTGGTGCAGCCAGTGCGCAGGCCCGAGGGCGACGCCGATCAGTAAAGCAAATGCCCGCGTACCATCTGCACCCACGCCGCCTCGTCATGTGACGCCACGACGTCAAGATCATGCGACGTCGCGGCGCTGTCATCGACCCATTGCCGCAGGGATGGTCCGCCGTTGATGACGTCGATGGCAAGGCGCGACAATTCGTATTCGTAAGGGAAGTCGCGCCACAGCGGATAGCTGGGATACAGCCGCCGGATTGCCTTGAACCCCAGCGCCTGCAGCCGCCAAGGCTTGAAGGCATGGTGCTCGTAGAATCCAGCTTCTGCGTGGATCATCAGTGCGTTGCAAAGCTTTCCTGCGTGCTTGTGGAAAGTCGGTTCGAACCAGCATTCACGGATCGCGCAACCCGCCAGCCACTCGGGCGCGTGGCGGTGCATTTCTGTCAGCACCGCTTTGGCGTCGATATCGGGCGCGCCAAACAGCACCTCCAATGGCCGCGTGGTGCCGCGCCCTTCTGACAGCGTGGTGCCTTCCAGCATCACGGTTCCAGCATAGCAGCGCGCCATGTTGACGTTGGCGGCATTGGGGGAGGGATTGATCCACAGCCGTGACGTCGGCCAGCCCCAGCTGCCATCCTCGTCGGGCCGCCAGCCTTCCATCGCCACCACGCGGTATGCGACGTCGAGACTGAAGTGCTCGATGAACCAGTGGCCCATCTCACCCATCGTCAGCCCGTGGCGCATCGGCATCGGAGCGGCGCCGACGAAGCTTTCCTGACCCGGCACCAGCAGCGTACCTTCGACCGGGCGACCAGCGGGATTGGGCCGGTCGAGAACCCAGACTTCCTTGCCCGCCTTGGCCGCTTCCTCCAGCAAATACAGCAAGGTGGTGACGAAGGTATAGATCCGGCAGCCGAGATCCTGCAGGTCGAACAGGAAGACATCCGCACTGGTCATCATCTGCCCGGTCGGACGGCGCACCTCGCCATAGAGCGAGAAGATCGGGATGCCGTAATGCGGATCCATCTCGTCCGCGGTCTCGACCATGTTGTCTTGCTTGTCGCCCTTTAGCCCGTGCTGCGGGCCGAACGCGCTGGAGATCGTCACCCCCGCCGCGATCAGCGCATCGAGGCTGTGCTGAAGGTCTGACGTCACGCTGGCCGGATGGGCAACCAGCGCCACGCGGCGGCCCTTGAGTTGTGCCAGCAGTGCGGGATCGGCGAGCAGCCGGTCAATTCCTGTCTTCATAAGCGGACGGGTTGAAGCAGCCCTGCGGCAAAGGCAATGGCATTTGCGCCAGCTTTGCCTATATGCAGTAGCATGGATTGGACCTACGCCCTCATCGCCGCCGCCTGGGCCATCATCTTGGGCGGCGCGGGCGGCGCGCTGACCGATATCGGTCAATGGTATCGCGATCTGAACAAGCCGCGCTGGCAGCCGCCCGATTGGCTGTTCGGCCCTGCCTGGACGATCATCCTCGGCCTGGCTGGCTGGAGCTTCTATATTGGTCTGACGTCAGCCCCCACGCCAGAGGCGCGCATTGGGGTTTATGCGCTGTTCGGGGCCAATTTTGTGCTGCATTTCCTGTGGTCGCCATTGTTCTTCAAACTGCGCCGTCCGGATTGGGCGCTGGCGGAGAACGTGCTGCTGTGGACGTCTGTTACCGCGCTCATGGTGGTGTTGCCACGCCTTGTGGGGGATAGCTTTGCAGGCTGGCTCAACGTACCCTATTTCATCTGGGTAAGCTTCGCCTTCGTGCTCAACGCCACCATCGTGAAGCTGAACGCCCCGTTCGGGGCTCAGAAGGCTAGCGCTCGATAATCAGCTGACGGCAGGCTTCGGAGTGGAACTCCGGCTTGCCCGGCGCGAAAGCCAGAGCCCAGAACTGCATTCCGCCATCGGGGTGCTCGACAATCGCGTTGAGCGCCACCTGTGCGGGTGATGGGAGTTCGGCGGCGATGCTGGCTTTGAGCACAAGGCCGTCCCCATCATGCCAACATGAGATCGCGATGGATTCTACCGGCGCATCCCGCATCCCTTCGCGGAACGAGTCGAAGTCGTAAGCCGCCCAGCGTCCCGACGGCGAGAGGTTGAACTCGCGGTAATATGTCCCGCCCAGCGGCTGCCAGAATATTTCGAAGCAAGTGGTCTGCCACAAACTATCCATCCGTTCGGGCGCAGCGGGAGCAGGCAGGACAATTGCGGGGACATGGCCGTCGAGCCGGAACTCCGCTTCGCAGCCCTGCGGCGTGGCGGTGATGGCAGCGGTCACGGCGCGTACGGGTCCGAGATCGCAGGTCTGATGGAGCATGAGCGGTTGCATCGCCTGTCCATGCCGCTGACCCGCATGGCGGGCAAGTCTCTTCCCGTCGCCCTCCCCCGCTGTTAAGCGCCGCCCTTATGACCAGCTACGAATCCGACCTCCTGCGCCTGCTTGATGAGCGCGGCCATATTCACCAGATGACCGATCCGGTCGCACTGGACAAGCTTGCGCGCAGCGAAATAATCACGGCCTATGTCGGGTTCGATCCCACCGCACCCTCGCTGCACATCGGCAACCTCGCATCGATCATGCTGCTGCGCCGGGTCCAGCAGGCCGGACATCGGCCGATTGTGATTATGGGAGGCGGAACCGCCAAGGTGGGTGATCCATCGGGCAAGGACGAAACCCGCCAGATGCTTACCGATGCGGTGCTGGCCAGCAACATCGCGTCGATCAAGAACAGCTTTCGCCAGATACTCCGATTCGACGACAGTCCGACAGGGGCGCTGCTCATCAACAATGACGATTGGTTGAGCCAACTGGGTTACATCGAATTGCTGCGCGCGGTAGGATCGCATCTCACCATCAACCGGATGCTCACGTTCGACTCAGTGCGCTTGCGGCTTGATCGCGAACAGCCGCTCACCTTTCTCGAATTCAATTACATGATCATGCAAGCCTATGATTTCGTAGTGCTTTCACGGGAATATGGCTGCAAGCTGCAACTCGGTGGCAGCGACCAATGGGGCAACATCATCAATGGCGTCGAGTTGGCGCGCCGGATCGACGGAACCGAAGTCTATGGTGTGACAGCGCCACTGATCACCCGCGCGGACGGGCAGAAGATGGGCAAGTCGGTTTCGGGAGCAGTGTGGCTCAACGAGGACCAGCTGCCCGCCTACGATTTCTGGCAATATTGGCGCAATGTCGATGATCGCGACGTGGGCCGGTTCCTGCGGTTGTTCACCGATTTGCCGCTGGATGAGATCACGCGGCTCGAAGCGCTCGAAGGGGCAGAAATCAACGCCGCCAAAACCGTTCTGGCCAATCAGGTGACCGCATTGGTACGCGGTGCCGAAGCCGCTGCGCGCGCCGAGGCGACCGCCCGCGAGACTTTCGCCGGGAGCGGGGCGGGAGAGGATTTGCCCAGCATGGCCACCGGCCCCGAGGGTGCGCGCATCGCCGCCCTGCTGACCGAACTCGGCCTCACCGCCTCCAACGGAGAGGCCAAGCGCAAGCTCGCTGAAGGCGCTGTGAAGCTGGATGGCGCGACGATCACCGATCCGGCGTATCTTGTCGTGCCTGAAGACGGTCAGACGCTTCGGCTCAGCCTCGGCAAGAAACGCCACGCGCTGATCCGGCGTTGAAGCGCGCCCACAAACCGGGGCCAGAGGCTTTTACCAAATCGAAGGCTTTCTGAGGCAATCTTGTCGTTCGGGTCGATATCAGAACAAAGGATCGCATTGGTGGCTGGCGGAGCGAGTCTAAGCGTAACCGACATGCGGCGCGCCGCGCGTCATCCGGTCGACTTTCCGGTGATTGCCGAGCATTTCGAGCACGGCGATATCAAATTGCATATCTGCAACCTTTCGGCCCACGGTTTCATGGTCGATGATGGGGCTCGCCTCGCACGCGGCGACCGGATCATCATTCGCCTTCCGATTGTCGGGCGGATCGAAGCCTACGTGATCTGGACGAGGGACCTGCGCGCTGGCTTCCAGTTCGAACGGATCATCCGGCTCGATGATTTCATCGCCATCATTGACGAGCTGCAACCCAATCCACGCTTGCGCCGCTCGCGCTGACCGGGACGGATAGGCGAGCCTGAAGGCCGTCAAGTTTCGCTAGGTTGGCAGTCGGTGTGCAGCCTGCCATGGGCTGCGGTGTGAGCGATTCCCCCACCCATCCCTTCCGCGTCCATAACTTCCGCTGTTACTGGACCGCACGGCTTTCCATGACTTTGGCGCAGGATGCCATGCTGCTGGTGATCCAGTGGCAGGCCTATAACCTCGCGCGCGACAGCGGCATGAACGTGGCCGAGGGCGCGGGCCAACTTGCGATCATCGGCCTGCTGCAATTCGTACCGCTATTCCTGCTGACCCCATTCTCGGGCCTTGCTGCCGACCGGTTTGACCGAAGGCTGCTCGGATTGCTGACCATCCTCCTGCAACTGGCAACCGCCGTTGTTCTGGTCTGGGCAACCTGGAACGACAGCGTCGATCTTCCGCTGCTGTTTGCCCTTGCAATTGTTCTGGGCATCGCCCGCGGCTTTGCCGGGCCTGCCCTATCCGCGCTCGCCCCGAATCTGGTGCCTCGCGCGATCCTCCCCACGGCCATCGCGCTGTCATCGATTTCGTGGCAGGTCGGCAGGCTGGTTGGTCCGGCGATCGGCGCGGTGCTTTATGCATTCGAGCCCGCCCTGCCCTACGCGATATCCGCCGTGCTGTTCTGCACCGCGTTCGGAGCTTTGGCGCTGGTGGGCAAGGTGCCGCAACCGGCGATGCGCAAGGATCAACGCCCGATCGGCGCTATCGTGGATGGTCTGCGGTATGTCGGACGCAACCGCATGGTTCTGGGTGCGATCACTCTGGATCTGTTTGCGGTGTTCCTGGCAGGCGCCAATGCGCTAATCCCGGTGTTCGCCCGTGACATCCTCCATACGGACGAAGTCGGGCTGGCCCTGCTCGCTTCGGCCACGCCGGCCGGCGCGATCATCACAGGATTGTGGTTCTCCATTCGTCCACTGCACAGCCAGGTCGGGCCGAAGATGCTGGGATCGGTCGCGGTGTTCGGGTTGGCGACCATATTCTTCGGGCTTTCGACCAGTCTTGCCTTCAGTTTGGCGATGTTATTCGTGATTGGCGCGGCGGACATGTTCAGCGTCTATGTCCGCCAGTCGCTAATCCAGCTGCACACGCCCGACGACAAACGCGGCCGCGTATCCTCGGTTAGCATGATGACAATCAGCGCATCGAACGAAGGCGGCGATTTCTTCTCCGGCAGCCTGGCTTTCCTGATAGGGCCCGTCGCGGCTGTGGCCGCTGGCGGTGTGGGTGCGATCATAACCGTTGCGGTGTGGAGCAGGATTTTTCCCGTGCTGTGGACGACGAAGACCTTCGATCCGCCGCCAGACGTGGTACAAGTGGACCAACCCCGAAACACAGGAGGCCTGACATGAAAGCCGACTCCATCCTCGCTACCATCGGCGCCACCCCGCATATCCGCCTTGCCCGGATCTTCCCCGATCACGAGGTCTGGGTGAAGTCCGAACGCGCTAACCCCGGCGGTTCGATCAAGGATCGCATTGCGCTCGCAATGGTTGAAGACGCGGAAAAGTCCGGCGCGCTGCAGCCCGGCGGCACCATAGTCGAGCCGACCAGCGGCAACACCGGCATCGGACTTGCGATGGTGGCGGCGGTCAAGGGCTACAAGCTGGTGCTGGTCATGCCCGAATCGATGTCGATCGAGCGCCGCCGGTTGATGCTGGCCTATGGTGCCAGCTTTGATCTGACGCCGCGCGAGAAGGGCATGAAGGGCGCAATCGAGCGCGCGTCCGAGCTGGTCGAGCAGACTCCCGGCGCATGGATGCCGAGCCAGTTCGACAACCCCGCCAACGTCGCAGTCCACGTGCGAACCACCGCACAGGAGATCCTCGCCGATTTCGCCGATGCGCCGATCGACGTGATGATTACAGGCGTTGGCACCGGCGGACATCTGACCGGCTGCGCCGAGGAGCTTAAGAAGCATTGGGCGGATATGAAGGCTTACGGTGTCGAACCTGCGCAATCACCGGTGATCAGCGGCGGGCAGCCCGGCCCGCACCCGATTCAGGGCATCGGCGCTGGCTTCATTCCCGGTAATCTTCACACCGACGCTATCGACGGCGCAATCACGGTCGATGCCGAGGACGCCAAGGAGATGGCACGTCGTGCTGCGCGCGAAGAAGGGATGCTGGTGGGTATCTCCAGCGGCGCAACGCTCGCCGCTATTGCCAAGAAATTGCCGGAGTTGCCGGCGGGCGCACGTGTGATGGGCTTCAACTACGACACTGGCGAGCGCTATCTTTCCGTCCCGGATTTCTTGCCGGTCGAATAGACCGATTCCTTAACCGGGACGCATTATCCCCGCAGCAAATCCACGAGGCATTCGTGGTGCTGCTCGGGAGAAGGCGCCCATGAAGTTCATCAAGCTCGAATCGCGCGGCGGCAATTACCTTGTCGTGGCCGAGAACATTGCGTGGCTGCGCACCGGCGAAAACGGCCAAACCAATGTCGGCATGGTCGGCGGGTCACCATTGCTGGTGGTCGGTTCGATCGAGGAGGTCGCCGAGAAGATCCTCGCTGCGACCGCGCAGGACGCACAGCCCACCGCGCAAGCACCGGCGGCGGCACCGGCCCAGCCCGCGCCTGAGCCCGCGGCTGTAGCTGCGGATGCTGCTCCCGCTCCCGCGGCTCCCGCGCTGGCTCCCCCGCAGCCGGTGGCCGAGGCACCCGTTGCCGCGTCCGAGCCGCAGCCCGACACGCATGCGGTCGAGGAGGGTCCTTCTGCGGCCCCCGCGCCGCCTGCGCCCGTTCAGGCGAAGGAAGCTCCCGCTCCCCAAGCAGCGCCTCCGAAGCCGAAAGCGGCACCGCCCTCGGAACGTCGCGGCGCGCCTGCTGCGCGCCCATCGACCTTGGCGGACAGGATTGCCCGATCGTCAAGCCCGACAGTCAAGGCCGGGAAACAGCGGTTCATGTCGATGTCGGAAACAGGTTGAGGCGGAACCGGACCTAGGGAGCGGGCGCCCGGTTCCGTCGAACGATCCGATCACTCCCCCGCGATCAGCGCCGCCGCAGCCTCGGCCATACCAGCATTGCTATGGCCGATCCCTGGCACCGTAACCAATGTCCACGCAAGTGGCGTGCGCCTCTCGAAGGCAGATTGTTGCGCCAGCGCGAAGAACTGCAGCCCTCGCGCCAGACGATGCGGCCCCTGCGCCTCGGCTTCGGGGGTCTTGCGCAGGTTAAGCGCGGCAGGATCGATATCGGCGGTGCCCAGCATGATCGTGAGCGGCTTCGCCAGCGCTGCTTCCAGCCCTTCCGCATCCACTGGCGTCCCCGCAAGGCCATAGGTGAAAGCTGCGTTCAAGTCCGGCATGGTGTACCAGCCCGCATTGGCCGCAATCGCGCGTTCGATCCGCGCTTCGGGCATGAACATGATGTAGCGATGTACGAACTGCGCGCCCGCGGAATGGCCGTAGATGGAATAGCGCCGCGCATCGCTGCCGAACCGGCGGCGGACGTCGTCGAACAGCGGTTCGATAGCGGCAAATGACCACAATGCGCGTTTGCGCGAGGTGCCGTCAGGATAGGAGAAATAGCCTGTGTTGTAGCCGAGCGAGCCCGGAAACTCCGTCTTGCTGAACTGCGGAACCACCACGATCAGCCCGCGCCGCCGCGCCAGATCGGCCCATTCGTCGCGGTAACGATCGGCATCGCGGTTGACGCCATGCATGATGAACACAACCGGGGTTTCGGGCGTGACCTCGTCCGGAAGCTGATACCACACCGGCAGATCCGGACCGTCCCATTTGGTGAAGATGAAACGGTCGGCGCGCGCGGAAACGTGCGCCTGATCGCCATCCTGCGCCCCGGAATGCGCGAGCGAGGTGCCCGCAATCAGCGCCGCCGCAAGCAAGGCAATCCACAACCGCCGCACCGTCACCCCCATCAAAGCTTTGTCGTGAGATGCTTTAGCGGCACCGCGGCGTTACGTCTTGCGCAAATCAAAGGGCCGCCCTGCGCACTGCAGAACGGCCCTTGTTTGATGTGCGCCGGAGGCGCCTCGGGTCTCAGGCGGCGGTGGCGAAGGCCTCTTCAGGAAGCTTCATCAGATATTCGCTGCCCGCTTCCAGTTTGCGACGCAGCGCGCCCGCATCGGGAAGGTACCTTTCGGCGTAGTAATTTGCCGACACCAACTTGGCTTCGTAGAATGCCTTGCCCTCAGGCTCGCCCGCAAGCTTGCCCAGCGCGACCTTGGCCATCTTCAGCCAGAAAAAGCCCAGCGTTACGATGCCCATAATGTGCATGTAGTGGTGCGCGCCCGCGCCCAGGTGATTGGGATTTGCCATCGCGTTCTGCATGAACCAGATGGTCGCCGCCTTCTGCTCGCCCAGCGCCTTTTCGAGGCGTTCGGCGATGTCCTTGAGTTCGGCAACCTGCTTAGCCGCGGCGATTTCCTCGTCGAGCATTGCAAAGAAGGCCTGAATGGCCTTGCCGCCGTTCGCTGCCAGCTTGCGGCCGCACAGATCCATCGCCTGCACGCCATTGGCGCCTTCGTAGATCATGGCGATGCGGCTATCGCGCACGAACTGCTCCATCCCCCATTCGCGCACATAGCCGTGGCCGCCATAGACCTGCTGCATGTTGGTTGCGATGTCATAGCCCTTGTCGGTGCCGTAGCCCTTGATGACCGGGGTCATGAGGCCGATCAGCAGATCGGCCTGCTCGCGTTCCTCGGCGGTCTGCGCCTTGTGGGTCAAATCGACCTGCAATGCGCCCCACAGGCACAGCGCGCGCATCGATTCGGTGAAGACCTTGGCGTCCATCAGCATCCGGCGCACATCGGGGTGGACGAAGATCGGGTCGGCCTTCGCCTCGGGCTCTGCGGGGCCGCTGAGTGCGCGGCCCTGACGGCGGTCGAGCGCATAGGTGACAGCGTTCTGATAGGCGACCTCGGCCTGGGCATAGCCCTGAATGCCGACACCAAGGCGTGCGGCGTTCATCATGATGAACATCGCGGCAAGGCCCTTGTTCTCCTCGCCGACGAGGTACCCCGTCGCGCCGTCATAGTTGAGCAGGCAGGTGGCGTTGCCGTGGATGCCCATCTTCTTTTCGATCGAACCGCAGGTAACGCCGTTGCGCTCTGCCGGTTCGCCATTTTCGTCGAGCACGAACTTGGGCACGATGAACAGCGAAATGCCTTTGGTCGAATCCGGAGCGCCCGGAGTCTTGGCCAGGACGAGATGGATGATGTTGCTGGTCAGGTCATGCTCGCCAGCGGAAATGAAGATCTTGGTGCCGGTGATCGCATAGGAACCGTCGCCGTTCGGCACCGCCTTGGTGCGGATCATGCCGAGATCGGTGCCGCAATGCGGCTCGGTCAGGTTCATGGTGCCGGACCATTCGCCCGATATCATCTTGGGCAGATACACCGCCTTCTGCTCGTCCGAACCCTTCGCGAGGATTGCCGAGATCGCACCGGCGGTAAGGCCGGGATACATCGCGAAAGCCTGATTGGCGGTGCCCGCATATTCCTCAAGCACGAAGCCGAGCACATGCGGCAGGCCTTGCCCGCCGAATTCCTCAGGCTGCGCCAGCGTGCCCCAGCCACTCTCGACATAGGCCTGATAAGCTTCCTTGAAGCCCGGAGGCGTAGTGACGCTGCCGTCTTCATGGCGGGTGCAGCCATGCTCGTCCCCGGCTTGGTTAACCGGCGCGAGCACCTCGGCGCAGAACTTGCCGGCTTCGTTGATGACGGTGTCGATCATGTCAGGCGTAGCGTTCTCGAAGCCCGGCAGGTTGCCGTAGCTTGCAAGATCAAGCACTTCGTTGACGATGAAACGCGTGTCGCGGGTGGGGGCGGTATAGGTCGGCATCACATGATCCCTTGAGTGTGCATGGACGGATTATAAATCGCGGAAACGGCCGATCGTTCAGCGCAGGTCGAGCTTCTCGATTTCGGCCACGAAGTCGGTCAGTTCATTGATCGACGAATCGATGTCATCGCGCTGCGCCTTGAGCTTGGCGATATGCGCGCGGCACTTTTCAATCGTGACGCGGCGCTGTTCGACCCGGCCATCATCGAGATCGTAAAGGTCGATCATTTCGCGGATCTCGGTGAGCGAGAATCCGACATTCTTGGCCCGCATGATCCATGCGAGCCGCGCCCGGTCGCGCTTGGAATAGACGCGGGTCAGCCCAACGCGGGCTGGATTGATCAGCCCTTCATCCTCGTAAAAGCGCAGCGCACGAGCGGTGCAGCCGAATTCCGAGGTAAGGTCGGAAATGGTGAATTGTTCGCGCGCATGAACATCCGGCCGATCGAGATGGGCGCCATTACGGCGCGGTTCACCAGTGGCCTGACGGGCGGCGGAATCCTGAGCGGGAGCGGTAGCCATGCCGCCCAATTACCTTACCTTTACGTGAGCGTCAAGTCTTGACCTTAACGAGAACGGAGCCGGAATCGTCATGCTCGATCCGGCGATAGAAGCAGGTGCGTTCACCGGTGTGGCACGTCGGGCCAGCGGCGCGCGCGCGAATCACCAAGGCATCCTGATCGCAATCAACCAGCACTTCCTCTACCGTGAGGATGTTTCCCGAAGTCTCGCCCTTCATCCATAGTGCCTGCCGCGACCGCGACCAGAAATGCACCCGGCCGCTAGCGAGCGTCGCATCCAGCGCCTCGCGGTTCATGTGCGCCACCACCAACACATCGCACGATTGCGCGTCCACCACGACCGCCGTCAGCAATCCAAGCGCATCGAACTTCGGGGAGAATTGCGCTCCCTCCTCGCGTTCCTGGTTGGTCAGGGACTGTTCGGCCATAAAAATACTCCAGCGAAACTGCATCTCCGGCCATCCTGGACCGGAAATCATCGTCACGAAAACGCGGCGCTCATGCGTCGATTGTTGCACGTTCACAACAGAAGGATGCAAAAAACTGCTTATGCGGAGGTTTGCCCTTCCGCCCTGCCCCTCAGGATGGAACAAAGAGGTGTGAGCATCGCAAGGGGCTCTCCACCGAAGAACGGCATCGCCCGATGCCAGGTTCAGGGGGTGATCGGGACGCAGGCTGGCAGCGGGGTGCCAGAGCGACCGGTTGAACGATGAGGGACAGGATCCTGATGGCCAAGTTAGGGGGTGGCCATCTTAGCCCGCAAGGGTGGATCCACACCGTTTCGTCACGCGGCGCCCGAGGCTCAAAAGGCCTCGGGCGTTTCGTTTTGGGCGGATACCTTTTCCAAGTCGGATGTCGTCTCTGCGCTCTGCCTGTCGCCATGATCGCGGCTTGCGGCATTATCCACTCTCGCAAAGCAGGCCACCGCGATGCTGCGCGCTCCGGCGTGCTTCAGCGCCGCGATGCAGGCGCGGGCCGTCGCACCGCTGGTGAACACATCGTCGACCAGCACGACATCGCGCCCGGCGATCAGCCCGATCCTGTGACGATTTACGGCGATTGCTCCGGCCATCGCCCGGTCGCGTGCCTCGCGCCCTAGCCCGCCAAGGCTGGGTGTCCGTTTCCGGCGTTCCAGACCGTCAACCAACGGTTCGCCCTTCCCCAGACTTGCGAGTTCGTGGGTCAATAGTGCGGCCTGATTGAACCCGCGTTGCCATAGTCGCCAGCGGTGCAGTGGCACCGGCACAAGCAACGGCGGCGCACATGACTGCGCCGGACCGGGCAACCGCGCCGCCATCAACCGCGCAAGCAGGCGGGCAAGCGCGATCCGGCCACCATGCTTGTAGGCCAGCACCAGGCGCCGCGAAGCATCGGTGTAGAAGGTCGCCGCATACACCGGTACCCCGGCGCCGATCTCCTGCCGCATACCGATCCCGCCCGCAGAGCCGTCGGCGGGAATGTCGAGCTCGCTCCAGCATCCGGCGCACAGCCCATCCTGGTCGGCAAGCGCCTCGCCGCATAGCGGGCAGCGTGGCGGATAGACCAAGTCGACGACCGGCCTTAAAACTTCGGCAAGTCGTGACCCCCACCTCATTCGTGCGGGTGTGCACCTCTTGCGCACTGCGCGCAAGCACGGCAGGGGGCAGGTATGACCGGACCGAGCGTTCCCCGGATTTTCTCTCGCAGCCGCGTCAGCTCACGAATCCTGCGGCAGAATGCGCGCGCTTTGAAGGGCCCATCTCAGCAGTTCATCTGGCAGGATATCTGCGAAGACACCGCCGAGCGATTGGCGTTCGTTCGGCACGAACCCAGGCGCGCATTGGTGCTGGGCATGCGCCACGATCCGCTCCGGACATTGCTGGATCAGTGCGAGGCCGATGTCTGCGACGGGGCCGGTTGGACCATCGAGGAGCCCTTTCCCGACGGTGGATACGATTTCATCGGCGTGGTGGGCCTCCTCGATGCCGTGAATGATCTGCCCGGCGCACTGATCCATATCCGCAATGCGCTGGTGCCGGGCGGGCTTGCGATTGCCAGTTTCGTCGGTGGGGCCAGCCTGCCGCGCCTGCGGACGGCAATGCTGTCCGCGGACGGCGATCGGCCCGCAGCGCGCATTCACCCGATGGTCGATCCGCGTGCAGTGCCGCAATTGCTCCAGCGTGCGGGGTGGAAGGACCCGGTGGTTGACACCCGCAGCCTGACCGTGCGCTATTCCGCGCTCGACCAGCTTGTATCCGACCTGCGCGACCATGGCCTGACCAGCGCCCTCGCCAATGCCGGACCACCGCTCGGCAAGACCGCGCTGGACCGCGCGCGGGCCGCGTTCGGCAATCAAGCCGACCCTGACGGCAAGACCGCCGAAATCTTCGAGATCGTCACCCTGACCGGACGCCGATCCCTCGCAGGAACCTAACCCTTCAGTGCAGCCTGCGCCGCCGCCAACCGCGCAATCGGCACCCGGTAGGGCGAGGCGCTGACGTAGTCGAGCCCGACCTTTTCGCAGAATGCGATGCTGGCCGGATCACCGCCATGTTCGCCGCAGATGCCCAGCTTGATATCAGGCCGGGTCGCCCTGCCCCGTTCGGCCGCCAGTTCGACCAGTTGGCCGACGCCTTCGATATCGAGGCTGACAAACGGATCGCGTGGGAAAATGCCCTTGTCGACATAGACGCTGAGGAAGCGCGCCGCATCGTCGCGCGACACGCCCAAGGTGGTCTGCGTCAGATCATTGGTGCCGAAGCTGAAGAACGCGCCCTCCTCGGCGATTTCCCCGGCCATCAGAGCCGCGCGCGGCAGTTCGATCATGGTGCCGACGAGGTATTCAACCCGCGTCCCGACTTCGGCGAACACCGCCTCGGCCACCCGGTCGACCAGCGCGCGCAAGATCGCGAGTTCTCGCTTGGTCGCCACCAGCGGGATCATGATCTCAGGCAGAGGTGCCTCGCCAGAAGACGCCTTCACGGCGCACACAGCCTCGAAAATGGCACGCGCCTGCATTTCGTAGATCTCGGGGAAGGTGATCCCAAGCCGGCAGCCGCGATGGCCCAGCATGGGGTTGAATTCGTGCAGTTCCCCCGCCCGGCGCTTGAGGTGATCGACACCCAGCCCGGTCGCATCGGAGAGTTCGGCGAAGTCTTCATCCGCGTGCGGCAGGAATTCGTGCAGCGGCGGATCAAGCAGCCGGATGGTGCATGGCAGGCCCGCCATCACCTCGAAGATCGCGGTGAAATCGGCGCGCTGTTCAGGCAGAAGCTTCTCCAGCGCCCGCCTGCGGCCCGCCTCGTCGTCGGCCAGAATCATCTGGCGAACCAGACTGATACGCGATGCTTCGAAGAACATGTGTTCAGTGCGACACAGCCCAATACCCTCCGCGCCGAACTGCCGCGCCATGCGGCAATCCTCTGGCGTTTCGGCATTGGTGCGCACCCCCATCCGCCGTAGCTTGTCCGCCCACACCATCAAGGTGCCGAAATCGCCCGCCAATTCCGGTTCGACGGTGGGCACGATGCCGAGCATCACCTGCCCGGTCGCACCGTCGAGGGTAATTGCATCGCCCTCTTTCAGTTCATGGTTGCCGACCCGCAGCGCGCGGCTGACCCGGTCGATCGAGACCGCGCCTGCACCGGATACGCAGGGACGTCCCATCCCGCGCGCAACCACCGCTGCGTGGCTGGTCATTCCGCCGCGCGCGGTCAGAATGCCCTGCGCGGCATGCATCCCGTGAATGTCCTCCGGCGAGGTCTCGACCCGCACCAGAATGACCTTCTCGCCGCGCCCGGCCCATTGTTCGGCGGTATCAGCATCGAGCACGATCTTGCCCGCCGCCGCCCCCGGCGAGGCGGGAAGCCCGGTGGTCAACACATTGCGCTCCGCCTTCGGGTCCAGCGTGGGGTGGAGCAGCTGGTCCAATGCCATCGGATCGACCCGCCGCACCGCTTCGCGTTCATCAATCAGGCCCTCTTCGACCATGTCGACCGCCATCTTGAGCGCGGCCTTGGCAGTGCGCTTGCCCGTGCGGGTTTGCAGCATCCAAAGCTTGCCACGTTCTACCGTGAATTCAATGTCCTGCATGTCCTTGTAGTGAAGTTCCAGCAGGTCGAATACGCGCGCCAGTTCTGCGTAAGCGTCGGGCAGCGCCTCTTCCATGCTGAGCGGCTTGGCCCCGGCCTTTTCGCGCGCTTCCCTGGTCAGGTATTGCGGCGTGCGGATCCCCGCGACCACGTCCTCACCCTGCGCGTTGATCAGGTATTCGCCGTAATAGGCGCGCGTACCCGTGGCCGGATCGCGGGTGAAGGCAACGCCGGTGGCGCTGGTGTCGCCCATGTTGCCGAACACCATTGCCTGCACGTTCACCGCAGTGCCCCAATCACCCGGGATGTCATTGAGACGGCGATAGATCTTGGCCCGGTCGCTATCCCAGCTGTCGAACACGGCGCGGATCGCGCCCCACAATTGTTCGTGGACGTCCTGCGGGAACGGGCGACCCAATTCCTCCTCGACAATCCTCTTGAACTGGCCGACCAGCGCCTGCCAGTCTTCGGACGTCATCTCCGTATCGTTATAAAAGCCCTTGTCTTCCTTCACAATCTCCAGCGCTTCTTCGAACAGGCCGTGATCGAGGCCGAGCACCACGTCGGAATACATCTGGATAAAGCGACGATAGGAATCCCAGGCGAACCGCGCATCGCCCGACGATGTGGCAAGACCTTCGACCGTGGCATCGTTCAGCCCGAGGTTGAGGACGGTGTCCATCATCCCCGGCATCGAAACCCGTGCGCCGGAACGAACGGACACGAGCAGCGGATCGGCCGCGTCGCCGAAATTCTTGCCCACCGTCTCTTCGACATGGGTCAGCGCGGTGGCAACAGCATTTCGCAACTCATCCGAGAAGTCCGTTCCATCGCGCAGATAACGAACGCTTTCCTCGGTCGTGATGGTGAACCCAGGGGGGACTGGCAGGCCGATGCTGGCCATAACGGCAAGGTTCGCGCCTTTGCCTCCGGTGATTGTCTTGTCTTTCTGGCGCGGGTCGTCGTGCGCAGCGTTTCCGCCGAAGGAGTAGACTGTTTGCACTTCACATCATCCTGTTAAGCTTGGCCATCGCAAGGCTGAACCGTGAGACACTTGAGACACTGTCCAGAGATCGAAAACTCACCCTTCGATCCGGCTGAAATCGGCTACCCGGTGGACGGCATCGCGAAACCGGGCGAGCAATGCGAGCCGCGCAGCGCGCTTGTTCGCCTCGTGGTCGTTGACAGTCACCTCTTCAAAGAACCGGTCGATGGGCGCTCGCAAGGTGGCTAGCGCGGCCATAGCATCGGCGAACCGTTCTGCCTCGACTGCCTCGGTAGCCCGAGGTGCAGCCACGGCGAGCGCATCGATCAGCGCCTTTTCGGCCGGTTCGGGCGTGTAGGAAAGGTGGTCTGTCGTTGCATGGCGATCCGCCATTTTGGCCGCGATCACCGGCGCGAGATCGGGATCGTCGACCAGCGCCAACGGATCTTCCTCGCCGGTCTGCGCGATTTCGCCTTCGACCCCGCGCCAGTCTTCCTTCTTGAGGATATTGGCGGCGCGCTTGTAGCCTGCGAGGAGGTTGGTGCCGTCCTCGGTGGCCAAGAAATTTGCTAACGCACGGGCACGAGCTTCGACCCTATCGAGGCAACCATCAGTATCCGAACCTTCAATCCAAGCGCGAGATGCTTGAATGTAGTCGTAACGAACGCCTTCGTCCTTCAACTGTACGCCCAAACGGTCGAACAGGAAATCAGCGACCCGCAAACCCTGAATACCATCGAATGGCTCACCCCAAGCCTGTGCCGCCGATTGGAGATTTAATCGAAGACCATTTCGCTGAACCAAGCTGAGATAGCCCAACCCAGCGCGTCGGAGAGCGAAGGGGTCCTTGGATCCCGTTGGTAACAAGTCGATTTTGAAAAAGCTCAAGAGGTTGTCCAGCTTATCCGCCAGCGACACCGCCACAGTGACCGGAGCCGTCGGCACATCATCGCCCTGCCCGACCGGCTTGTAATGATCGCGGACCGCGTCTGAAACTTCCTGCGGCAGGCCTTCCTTGGCGGCGTAATATCCGCCCATAAGCCCCTGCAATTCGGGGAACTCGCCGACCATCTCGGTGACCAGATCGGCCTTGCACAGCCGCGCGGCCTGTTCGGCCATTTCCGCTAAATCCTCGCGAGTCCCCGCGAAGGCGGGGACCTCAGACGATGGAGCGCCAAGCCGACCGAGGTCCCCGCCTGCGCGGGGACTCGCGTCGGGTGTGACAATCCCCTCTTCGCACAACCACCGCGCCAGCTTGGCCACCCGCTCGACCTTGTCGGCGACCGTGCCCAGCTTTTCGTGGAAGGTGATCCGCTCCAGCCCCTTGGCATGCTCGGCCAGCGTCTTCTTCTGATCCTGCTCCCAGAAGAACCGCGCATCGGACAGCCGCGCGGCGAGGACCTTGCGGTTGCCGTCAATCACCACCGCCGGATCAAGCGCGTCGATATTGGCGGTGCAGACGAAGGCGTTGTCCAAATTGCGAGTCCCCGCGAAGGCGGGGACCTCGTGCGGTTGGGCGCCATCGCCTGAGACCCCCGCCTTCGCGGGGGCTCGCTGACAAACAAAGTATTTCTGGTTCACGCGCGCAGTCAGCTGGATCACTTCGGGCGGCACATCGAGAAACGCCTCGTCGAAGCGGCCCAGCAGCGGCACCGGCCATTCGGTGAGGCCCGCGTTCTCAATCACCAGCCCTTCGTCGGCGACCAGCGTCAGACCCGCATCGGCGGCGGCCTTGGCAGCGCCTTCGCGAATGATTGCGGCGCGTTCCTCGTGATCGACGATTACATGGCAGGCACGCAGCTTTTCAGCGTAGTCGTCGGCGCTGCCTATCGTGATTTCGCCCTCGTGGTGGAAGCGGTGGCCATGCGTTGCGGCGCCCGCGGCAATGCCGTCCACCGCGCAGGGCACCACTTCACCGTCGAGCAACGCGACGATGCCGGAGAGCGGGCGCACCCAGCGCAGGCTATCGGTCGCAACCGACGCTGCGCCCCAGCGCATCGACTTGGGCCAGCTGAAATCGCGGATGATCGCGGGGATCGCGGCGGCGAGAACATCGGCCATGGCTCGCCCCGGTTGCTCAATCACCGCGAAGTAGGTCATACGACCTTTGATGTCGCGCAGTTCGAGCGCATCGCGGCTCACGCCGTTCTTTTTGCAGAAGCCGTCAATCGCCGCATCGGGCGCGCCTTCGGGCGGGCCCTTCGCTTCCTCGCTAACCGCCTCGGTAGCGAGCGGCAGTCCGCGCGCGATCAGCGCAAGGCGGCGCGGGGTCGACCAGATGGTGAGTTCGCCAACCTTGACCCCGGCAACATCCAACTCGCGCCGGAACAGCTTTTCCAGTTTAGCGCGCGCACCCGCCTGCATCCGGGCAGGAATTTCCTCGCAGGCCAGTTCGAGCAGGAAGTCAGCCATTACAGCACCCACCCCGGATATTTCGCTTCCCATTCGGGCGTCATCTTGAGCGCGTGAGCCTCGCACGACGACCGCGCCAGATCGCGCACCCGGCCCATGTAGCTGGCACGTTCCTGCACCGAAATTACACCGCGCGCCTGAAGCAGGTTGAACACGTGGCTTGCCTCGACCGCCTGTTCATAGGCGGCAATCGGTACGCCTGCGGACAGCGCGTTGCGGCACTCGGCTTCGGCCTTGACGAACAGATCGAACAACGCATCCGTATCGGCGACCTCGAAGTTCCACTTCGACATCTGGCGTTCGTTTTCGAGGAACACGTCGCCATACGAAACGCCCGCCGCGTTGAACGCCAGGTCATAGACGTTGTCGACGCCCTGAATATACATCGCGAGCCGTTCGAGGCCGTAGGTCAGCTCGCCCGCGACCGGCTTGCAATCGAACCCTCCCATCTGCTGGAAATAGGTGAATTGCGTCACCTCCATCCCGTCGCACCAGACCTCCCAGCCCAGCCCCCATGCGCCCAGCGTCGGCGATTCCCAATCATCCTCGACAAAGCGGATATCGTGGGCCAGCGGATCGATGCCGATGGCCCGCAGGCTGGCGAGATAGAGTTCCTGAATGTTCGGCGGCGAAGGCTTCAGGATCACCTGATACTGGTAATAATGCTGCAGCCGGTTGGGGTTCTCGCCGTAACGCCCGTCGGTCGGGCGGCGGCACGGCTGGACGAAGGCCGCATTCCAAGGCTCCGGACCGAGCGCCCGCAGGGTCGTCGCGGTGTGGAACGTGCCTGCTCCCATGCGCATGTCATAGGGCTGTAGAATTGCGCATCCTTGCGCGCTCCAGAAGTCATGCAGCGTCAGGATCATGTCCTGAAACGAGCGCGCCGGATCGCGCGGTGCAGGGGTGAATGAAGGTACGGCGTTCATGGCGGCTCGCCATGGCCGAACACCCCGAAAGCGTCAATGCCGCAGCGCAGCAACCCTCAGGCGAATGACGCGCTGGTCGCGTTGAGGTGACACAAAGTCAGGTCATCTTGACATAGTCAGCGAATCGCGACATATAGTCAGGCACACCTGACATACAGTCAGGGTCACCTGATGGACGGAGCCCATGAGACCAGATCAAGACAAGCCCCGGAAATGCGGCAGCACCATGAGCCGCGACGATGAGATCGCGTTCTGGATCGCGATTGGTATCTGTCTGTTCACCGTGTTCATTTGAAAGGAAAAGATCATGAAATCCCTTAACCAAACAACCTGCGTCAAGACTTGGCAGATCATTGTCCTGCTCGGTGCCTCCGGCTTCGCATTCGGCACCATTCTATCCAAGACCGCAACCGCACTGGGCTTCTGACGGTCGTGAAAAACCGCCTCAAGGTCCTGCGCGCGGAACGCGACTGGTCACAGGCCGAACTGGCCGGGCGGCTCGACGTGTCGCGTCAGGCGGTGAACGCCATCGAGACCGGCAAGCACGACCCTTCCCTTCCCCTGGCATTTCGAATTGCCCGCCTGTTCGGTATGCGGATCGAGGAGATTTTTGATGATGGAGAGCATCATGACGGATAGGAAAACCCGGCAGGTCGGCCCCGGCGAAGCGCGCAGCATGGCGCGCCGTCGGCGCTACTTTACCTATGTCGCGTTCGGCGGCCTTGTTGGCGGGATTGCCGGATTTGCCACCGGCTTCTTCGATCAGGGTGATGGAAACCTGTTCGCCGGCGATTGGGAACTCCTGCGCCTGCCGCCCGCGCTTGCCCTTGTGATCGCGGGCCTGTTGCTGGCGGGCTTTCTGGCCCTGCCCATCTACAGTTTTCGGCTGATCGACGATTACCAGCGCGAGCAAGGCCTGATCGGCTATTCGGGCGGGTACCTCGGAGTGATGGCCGGATTTCCGACTTGGGCCGCACTTTACGGAGGCGGGTTCGTGCCAGCACCTCATGCCTTCGGAATATTCGCGATCGGCTTTGTGTCGATGTGCGTATCTTACCTCTATGCCCGCTGGCGTCTTTGAAACGCCTTGTTCAACCCACTGAAATCACCCACACACCTCACGAACCCTGAAAGGAAACACCATGAAACTCGCTTCCGTTCTTGCCCTAACCGCCGCTCCGTTCGCGCTGTTTGCCGCCAGCCCCGCGCTGGCCGACAATCACGCCGCCGCGAAAGCCGACCCTGCAACTGCAACCGCAGCCGCAAACGGTCCGGCGATGTGGAAGGTATCTGACGAGGACACCACGATCTACCTGTTCGGCACGGTCCACGTCCTGCCCGAGGGCATCGAGTGGTATGACACCACGATCGCCGACGCGCTGGAAGGGGCGGACATGATCGTCACCGAAGTTCCGATGGACAAGGCGAGCGAGGCGCAGATGCAGCAACTCGCCATGTCGATCGGCGTGCTGCCTGCGGGAACCACGCTGCGTTCGCTGCTCACGCCGGAACAGACTGCCGCATACGAGGCGGGGCTTGCCAAGCTCGGCGCGCCAGCAGCGGCTTTCGATCCGGTCAAGCCATGGCTGGCGGGCCTGACCATGGTCATTCTGCCCTTGATGCAGCAAGGCTATTCGCCCGAAAGCGGCGTGGAAAAGGTGCTGCTGTCCAAGGTCGGCGACAAGCCGCAGGGCGCACTGGAGACCGCAGAGTTCCAGTTCGGCATCTTCGACGGCATGACCACAGAGGCGCAAGTCGCCTTCCTGATGGAAGCGGTGGAAGGCATGGACGAGGCGAAGCCGATGCTCGATCGGATGGTGGCCGAATGGGTCGAGGGTGACGCGGTCGAACTGGCCAGCATCATGAATGAAGGAATGAGCGATCCCGCAGTCGCCGAAGCGCTGCTTTACAGCCGTAACGCCAATTGGGCAGAATGGATCGATGCGCGCATGGACGAGCCTGGTTCGGTGTTCATCGCAGTCGGTGCGGGACATCTGGCCGGTGAGCGCAGCGTGCAGGATTACCTCGCCGAGAAAGGCATTGCCGTGGACCGGGTGAAGTGAGCGGAAAGGTCAGGCGACGATGATCGCTTTGTCAGGGGCCAGTATCGCCAGCCGCGCGTGGGTTGCCGTTGCTGCGCTGCTGGCCCTTGTTCTCGCACTAAACCTCGCCGGGTGCAGTGATGCTCCCGGCGAGGATGCAGCCGGCCCGCCGCCAAACCCGCTGCTGTATGAAATCGCCAGCGCCGGTGGCGCGGTGGAGGGCTGGATGCTCGGAACCATCCATGCCCTCCCCCCCGGCGCCTCATGGCAGACCCCCGCGATCGGCCGGGTGACTGAGGCGGCAGATATTCTGGTGGTTGAAATCGCCGCGCTGGATGATCGCCGGGGTCTTGCCGCCACCTTCGCCGCGCTCGGCACCACCCCGGGCCTGCGCCCGCTGGACGAGCGCGTGCCTCCGGCTCTGCGTCCCGGGCTCGCCGCATTGCTCGACCGCGGCGACATGGAAGCGGATCAGTTCACCACCACCGAAAGCTGGGCCGCAGCCCTGATGCTCGCCCAGATCGATGCGGAGGGCGATTCCGAATACGGCGTCGACCGCGCGCTGATCCGCGACTTCCCCTCGGAAAAGGTGCACGAACTCGAAGGCGCGCGCGGTCAGCTTGCCATCTTCGATACCTTGCCCGAACCCGAGCAGCGCGCACTGATCGCAGCAGTGGTCGCGGAATTCGATGTGTCCCGCACCCGCGCGCGCGCGCTGCGCCGCGCCTGGCTGATGGGCGACGAGGCGGCGCTGATCGAAGCCACCACCACCGGCATCATGGCCGATCCAGAGCTACGCGAAGCATTGCTGCTGGCCCGCAACCGCCGCTGGGACGCCGCCATCGCAACATTGCTCGATCAGGCGGAGCGTCCGCTGATCGCCGTCGGCACTGCGCATCTGGTTGGTGCGGAGGGCCTCGTCGCACTGCTTGAAGCGCGGGGCTACCGCGTAACGCGCCTGCGCTGACGGGCGCAGCGCTGCGCAAAGCGGTTGCCATTCGCCCCTCCTGCCTATAAGGGCCCGCGCTTCGGCGCTCTGGTCATCCCTGGAGGCGGCGCGCCGGACATTCTGTTATAACACGCATTCGAAAGGCACAGCCCATGAGCGAAGCTCTCACTCTGCCGGCAGAAGCGCGCGAACGGGCTGGCAAGGGAGCCTCCCGAGCACTTCGCCGCGATGGTCGGACTCCCGCCGTGATTTACGGCGGCAAGGAAGAACCCACGACGATCCACGTCGAGCAGAAGGAACTGGTCAAGCAATTGATGACCGGTCACTTCATGAACTCGGTCGTGAATATCGAGATTGGCGGCAAGATGATCCGCACCCTTCCCAAGGATGTAGCGTTTCATCCCGTTACCGATCTTCCGACCCACGTCGACTTCCTGCGCCTTACCGGCGATTCCATGGTCGAAGTGCAGGTGCCGGTGGTGTTCATCAATGAAGCCGCCTCACCCGGCCTGAAGAAGGGCGGCGTGCTGAACGTGGTTCGTCACGAGCTCGAACTGATCTGCCCGAATGCCGACATCCCTGAAGAAATCCAGATCGATGTCACCGGCAAGGAAGTCGGCGATGCGATCCACATCAGCGAAGTCACTCTGCCCAAGGGCGTGAAGAGCGCGATTACCGATCGCGATTTCACCATCGCTACGCTGGTCGCCCCTTCGGCGCTGAAGAGCAGCGGTCCCGAAACTGCTGATGCTGATGCTGCTGACGCTGCCGAGGAAACCGAAGTCGAGTAAATTGCGCGGTTTTACCTTGATTCACGACGCCGGGCTTCGCGAGAAGTCCGGCGTTTTCGCGTTCAATTAACTGACGTCATGAAAGCGGAGAGGCCGACCGCCGTCGCAGCAATTGAAACGCTCGAAAATACAAACCAGTCCAGAGCTGTAGGTAGTTGCTCCGGAACGACTTTTTTGATGGCTCGGTCCAACACGAAACCCAATGCCATCGTACCGCCCAATACCGGCAGCCCGATTACCACAACGAACCATGCCCCGCTCAAGTCTGCGACAGAAAGTCCGGATGACGACAGGATGCCTGACACCAGTCCCAGCATCATCGAAGCCGATATGAAACCGGTCAATGGTCCCTGTGCGCCGCTTGGAAAACGCGCTTGTAGATACCTCAGGCAGCGGGCAAACGGCCCAGTGAACATCCTGATGCGCAGCGTCACAACAATTATTCCCCGACCCCATGACGGGTGTCGCATTTACAGCAAACTGGTACCGGCGCGATTGAAATTTCGCGCAAGCGCAGTATGCGGCATCCATGCAAATCTGGGTCGGCCTAGGAAATCCGGGACCGCGTTATGCGCTCCACCGGCACAATGTCGGCTTCATGGCTGTGGATGTCATTGCTGACATGCATGGCTTCGGCCCGATCCAGACCAAGTTTCAGGGCTGGGTTCAGGAAGGTCGGATTGGCGGCGACAAGGTGCTGCTGCTGAAGCCCGCCACTTTCATGAACGAAAGCGGCCGCGCCGTGGGCGAGGTGCTGCGGTTCTACAAGCTGGGCACCGACGCGCTGACCGTGTTCCATGACGAGCTCGATCTTGCCCCCTTCAAGGTCAAGGTAAAGCAGGGCGGCGGCCATGCCGGGCATAACGGCCTGCGATCCATCGACCAGCATCTGGGCGCAGAATTCCGCCGCATTAGGCTGGGCATTGGCCATCCGGGGCATAAGGAGCGCGTCACCGGCCACGTGCTCGGCAACTTCGCCAAGGATGAACAGGATGATCTGGTGGCCATGCTCGGCGCGATCGGCGCGGAAGCGGATTGGCTGGCGAAGGGCGATGACGCCCGGTTCATGAACGACGTTGCGCTCAGGATGCAGGATAACTGACATCCATGCGCAGGCTCATGATCACCGGCCCGCGCCTGCGCACCGATGCGGCGACTACGCCTTCGAGGGCCAGAGTGGTGCGGTTTCGATCTCGGCGTGAGCTTGCGCTTTGGCGGGAACGCAATAACCTTGTGTGACGCTGCCCCTGCCAAGAAGGATTGCGCTCATGACCCAGATCAACCGCCGCCTGCTCCTTGCCGGAGCCGCCGCCACCGGCGCGCTCGCCGCCATCTCGCGGGCGGCAGCTGCCGATCCCGCCTACAGCCCTGATGCCGATTTCAGCGGCAAGAGCGTGCTGATCACTGGCTGTTCGTCCGGCTTCGGGCGGCTGACGGCGGAACTGCTGGCACGGCAGGGCGCGCGGGTGTTTGCCACCATGCGCAATCTCCCCCGCCCCGAGGCTGACGAACTGGCCAGGTTGGCGTCGGCAGAGAACCTCGATCTTCACGTCATCGGTATCGACGTGACCGACCTCAAGCAGGTCAACGTCGGCGTCCAAGAGGCCGAGCGCATCAACGGCGGCCCTATCGACGTTCTCGTCAACAATGCTGGGATCGGTATCACCTCCCCGGTCGAGGTGCAGGACATGGAAGCCACCCGCCTGATCTTCGACACCAACGTCTTCGGCCCGCACCGCATGGCGCGTGCGGTGGTGCCGGGGATGCGCAGCAAGGGCGGCGGCCAGATCATCCAGATTTCCAGCCAGCTGGGCCGGGTAATCGTGCCCTATTCGGGGCATTATTCCGCCACCAAGTTTGCGCTGGAGGCGATGAGTGAACAGCTCGCCTATGAACTGGTGCCGCACCAGATCGATGTCACCATCATCGAACCGGGCGGTTATCCCACCAAGGTCTGGGAGAACCGCAACATCTATTCCGCAGCCCTGAAGGAACGTTCGATGGCGATGCATTCCGAAGGTTATCCGCAGCAGGTGGCGCGCATGGGCGAAGAGGACGGCTCCGGCCGCAATGCCGATCCCGCCGATGTGGCGCGCGCCATTGCCGGGCTGATGGCGCAGGTTCCTGGCACCCGCCCGCTGCGCCTGCCGGTCCATCCGGGGGCCAAGCCGCAAATCCCGATCAACGAAGTCACCGCAAGGGTGCAGACCCAGTGGCTCGGCAATTCCGGCTATGGCCCGCTGATCCGCGCAGTGCATGACAGCTAGCACACTGGTCATGTCGGCAAAGCGGCGCTAAGGGCCAGCGCTTTCCAGCTAGCCAAGAGACAATCATCATGGGTTTCCGTTGCGGGATCGTCGGCCTGCCCAACGTGGGCAAATCCACCTTGTTCAATGCATTGACGCAGACACAGGCGGCCCAGGCTGCCAATTATCCGTTCTGCACGATCGAGCCCAACGTCGGCCAGGTCGCGGTGCCGGACGAACGCCTGCAAAAGATCGCCGCCATCGGCAAGAGCGCCAAGATCATCGAAACCCAGCTCGGCTTCGTGGATATCGCAGGGCTGGTGAAAGGCGCGAGCAAGGGCGAAGGCTTGGGCAACCAGTTCCTCGGCAACATTCGCGAGGTCGACGCGATCGTCCATGTGCTGCGTTGTTTCGAGGATGACGATATCCAGCACGTCGCCAACAAGGTCGATCCCATCGCGGACGCCGAAGTGGTCGAAACCGAGCTGATGCTGTCAGACCTCGAAAGCCTGGAAAAGCGCGTCCCCGCCGCCGCCAAGCGCGGAGCCACCGGTGACAAGGAAGCAAAGGCGATGGCCAGCGTGCTCGGCCAAGCCCTGGAACTGCTGCGCGAAGGCAAGCCTGCGCGCCTGACTGTCCCGGCTGATGACGAGGAGGAACGGCTGTTCAAACAGGCCCAGCTCCTCACCGCCAAGCCGGTGCTGTATGTTTGCAACGTCGCCGAGGAAGATGCCGCGAGCGGCAATGACTTTTCCGCAAAGGTCTTCGAAAAGGCCGCCGCCGAGGGCGCGCAGGCTGTGGTCGTCTCCGCCGCGATCGAGGCCGAACTGGTTGCTATGCCCGAAGAAGACCGCGGCGAATTTCTCGAAGCATTGGGCCTCACCGAAAGCGGCCTCGCCCGCGTGATCCGTGCCGGATACAAGCTGCTCGGTCTGAAGACCTTTTTCACCTGCGGCCCCAAGGAAGCGCGCGCCTGGACCTTCCCGGACGGCGCGAAAGCTCCACAGGCGGCGGGCGAGATCCACTCCGATTTCGAACGCGGCTTCATCCGCGCCGAAACGATTGCCTATGACGATTTCGTCGCGCTGGGCGGTGAAGCCGGCGCGAAGGAAGCGGGCAAGCTGCGGCAGGAAGGCAAGGAATACGTGGTGCAGGACGGCGACGTGCTATTGTTCAAGTTCAACGTTTAAGCCGCGGCGACCCATAATTGTCGCACGTTGCTCGTAGGAACCCGCCATGCACCGTATCCTGATCCTGCTCGCCCTCCTGTTGTTCCCGGTTGCCGTTGCAGCGCAGGACGAACCGCAACCCGTCACCCTACTGATCGGGATCGACGGGTTCCGTCCCGATTACCTCGATCGCGGCATCACCCCGCGCCTTAGCGCGTTGGCTGCCAGCGGTGTTACGGGTGAGATGCGGCCGAGTTTCCCGACCAAGACCTTCCCCAACCATTACGCCATCGTCACCGGAAAGGTTCCGGATCGAAGCGGCATCGTCGGCAATTCGATGATCGATCCGCGCCGTCCGGGGCAGATCTTCAGCATGGGCAATGCGCGTCAGGCGCTCGATCCGTTTTGGTGGGACGAGGCCGAACCGGTGTGGATCACTGCCGAGCGTGCGGGCATCCGCACCGCGACCATGTTCTGGCCGGGTAGCGAGGTAGCGATCCGTGGTCAGCGCCCGAGCGATTGGCTGCGGTTCGACCAGAATGTCGGCAATATCCAGCGGGTCAACACGATGCTCGACTGGCTGCGGAGGCCTGCGGCCATCCGTCCGGCTTTCGCCACGCTCTACTTCGACACGGTGGATACCCAGGGCCACCGCTTCGGCCCCGACAGCGCCGAGGTGAACGCCGCCATCGCCGAAGTCGATGCGCGGATCGGCGATCTGGTGGACGGCATCGCCGCGCTGGGTCTGCAGGCGAACCTCGTCGTCGTCGCCGACCATGGGATGCGTGAGACGGACGAAACCCGGGTGATCCAGCTCGACGACCTGATCGACCGCGCCAGCTACATCGCGGTGGAGGCTGGCCCCTACGCCGCCATCGAACCGGTCGCGGGCACCGACGATCGGGTGGCCGAAGCCCTGCTGGTGCCGCACGATCACATGACTTGCCATCGCAAGGAAGACCTGCCGACGCGGCTTAACTACGGCACCAACCCGCGTGTCGCGGCGATCATCTGTCTTGCGGAGAATGGCTGGACCATCCTGTCCGGCCCGCCTGCCTACCCCGTCAAGGGCGGCGCGCATGGTTATGACAATGCCGACCCTGCCATGCTGGCGCTGTTCGTCGCTCACGGCCCCGCTTTTGCCGAGGGCACACGCTTGCCGGTGTTCGACAATGTCGCGGTGGCAGCCTTGCTGCGCGCGGTGATGGGTCTGCCTCAGGATACCGACGCCGACGGGAAGCTTGCCGACGTGAACGCTGCGCTGCGGCGTTGATGTGTGCCGATGCCGGGCAGACCTAACCTGTGATGGAACACCTCCCGCCGAGTTGCTGTTGAACAGCAAAACGCAAATCAGGGAGATGCTGCGATGGTCGACAAGTCCGAGAAATTCAATTGGCTGGTGCGGGTCGGCTATTTCAGTCGAGCGGTTCTCTATATCGTGCTCGGGTTCATCGCTCTCACCAGTGCGGGACGGGTCAGCGAAGGGACCGAGGGCATCTTCCGCGCGGTGGAGGAACTGCCGGCCGGAACCGCGCTGTTATGGGTGTTGGTGGTGGGTCTTGCCGCCTATGCGCTGTTCCGCCTTGCCTCACCGCTGTTCGATATCGAGAATAACGGCTCGGACGCGAAGGGCTGGGCCATGCGCATCGGCCATGCGGGCAGCGCCATTGCGCATGTCGCATTAGCCTGGACAGCTTACCAATTCGCCACTGGCCAGCCTTCATCGGGAGGACAGGGCGCCTCGCAGGCGGCGGCCGGCGTGCTGTCGATCCAGTTTGGCGATGTAGTGATCGGGCTGCTGGGCATCGCATTCTTTGTCGCGGCGGCGGCGCAGGCGCGCAAGGGCATCAGCGGAAAGTTCATGCAGCGCATTTCGCCTGCCGCACCCGATGCGACCCGCTGGGTCGGCGCGGCAGGTTATCTCGCGCGTGCGGTGGTGTTCGTGGTGATCGGCTGGTCGTTGATCGAGACCGGATTTCTTGCCAGCGGGGCCGGCAACGTCAAGACTTTGGGCGATGCGGTCGCTTCGCTTGCCGACACTGGCTGGCTGTTCACGGTGACGGCAATAGGGCTGCTGCTGTTCGGATTGTTCAGTCTGATCCTCGCTCGCTATCGGATCATCCCCGAGCTCGACCCGAGCGGACGCGTGCCGAACTTTCGCGCGTGAATGGCGCGTCGCGGAGCGTTCGGGTCAATGCCTCCCGAACAGCTTCTCGACGTCCTCCATCGAAAGCTTCACCCATGTCGGGCGTCCGTGGTTGCACTGGCCTGAGCGCGGGGTTGCTTCCATCTCGCGCAGCAGAGCGTTCATCTCCGCGACGCTGAGCGTGCGCCCTGCCCGCACCGAGCCGTGGCAGGCCATCGTCGCCAGCACCAGTTCGAGCCGCTCGGCCAGCAGCAGTGCGCCGCTATCGTCCTGCTTGCCGTGCTTGGCGATGTCGTCGGCAAGGTCGCGTAGCAGCGCGCCGCCATCGGCCTTGGGCAGAGCGGCGGGGATGGCGCGCACCAACATCGCCGCCGGGCCGAAACGTTCGATCACCAGCCCATAGCGCGCCAGGCCTTCCGCCGCGTCTTCCAGTCTGTCGCAATCGACCTCGTCCAGTTCGACCACGTCGGGCACAAGCAAAGCCTGACTGCGGCGGTTGGCCTCCCCTGCCCCGGCGGCGCGCAGGCGTTCGAGCACAAGGCGTTCGTGCGCGGCGTGCTGATCGACCAGCACGAGGCCATCACCGGATTCGGCGACGATATAGGTGTTTGCGACCTGTCCCCGAGCGATGCCGAGAGGGTATTCGCGGGCTTCCTCAGCCATCGGCGCGGCTTCCTCAGCGCGGCCCTGTGGCTGTGCCAAGGGTGCGCTCCAATCGCTCCGTGCTTCGCCGAGCCGTTGTTGCGGCGCATTCCAGTCGCGGCCTGAAAAAATGCTGGAGAGCGCCGGGGAAACCGCAGCCTCTGGAGCAATCGGTTCAGACTGCCAGCGCCCCATCGCGCCGCGATCCGGCCCCTGCGCGCTCCGCCGATCCCCGGTGCCAAGCGCTTGCCGCAGTCCGCTGACGATGAACCCGCGTACCCCCGCGCTGTCGCGGAACCGCACTTCGGTTTTTGCGGGGTGGACGTTCACATCCACATCCTGCGGCGGCAGGTCGAGGAACAGGGCCAGCACGGCATGGCGATCACGCGCCAACATATCAGCATAGGCTCCGCGCACCGCGCCCACCAGCAGCCGGTCTTTCACCGGACGGCCATTGACGAACAGATACTGGTGATCGGCAACCCCGCGATTATAGGTCGGCAGGCCCGCAACACCGGTCAGTCGCATGATCCCGTGCGGTGTTTCGCGCAGCAGTTCGATGGCGACCGAATTGTCCTTCAATTCATGCGCGATGATCCGTGCCACGCGGGTCGCCAGTTCCTCGCCCGCCTGCAAGGACAGCGCGGTGCGTTTGCCTGCCGCGCCGACAGTTTCGAGCGTAAACGCGACATCGGGCCGCGCCATTGCCAGCCGTCGCACCACGTCGAGGCAGGCGGCATATTCGCTGCGGGGCGTGCGCAAGAACTTACGGCGTGCGGGCACCTTGGCGAACAATTGCTCCACCCGCACGCGGGTGCCATGCGGCAGCGCGGCAGGCTCGTCCGCGAGCAGGGCGCCGTGGTCGATCAGCTTGCGCCAGCCTTCAGCCGCGCCAACTTCGCGGCTTTCGATAGTCAGCCGGGCGACACTGGCGATCGAGGGCAGCGCCTCGCCGCGAAAGCCCAGCGTCGTCACCAGTTCGATCGCGCCATCGGGGCCGATCAGCGAATCGGGGAGCTTTGATGTCGCGTGCCGTTCCAGTGCCAGCGCCATCCCATCGGGCGCCATGCCGCAACCGTCGTCCACCACCTCGATCCGGTCCAGACCGCCCTCGGCCAGCGTCACGGTGATTCGCCGCGCACCGGCATCAATCGCGTTCTCAACCAGCTCCTTGAGCGCCGCTGCCGGGCGTTCGACCACCTCGCCCGCCGCAATGCGGTTCACCAGAGCGGAAGGGAGGCGGCGGATTTCGGGCATTTGTCGCACGCTAGCTGGCGGTGGTCGCAAATTCGAGGGGAAGCGCGGAGAAATCACCAGTACCGTGGACAAATATTTTGGCGTTTTCGATACGGATTCGCTAGGCGCGTGAGGTCATGTCATAACCGGGTCGAAATACTCGCAGCCGCCTTCCCTGTCCGGTCTGCTTACGCGCGTCCCGCCACCACTGGAACAGCACCACAGATGAGCTTCCTGTCCAATCTCTTCAAGTTCGGATCGCAGAACCTGGCGATCGATCTCGGCACCGCAAACACCCTTGTTTATGTACAGGATCAGGGCATCGTCCTGAATGAGCCATCGGTGGTCGCGATCGAAACGATCAACGGGATCAAACGGGTCAAGGCCGTGGGCGACGATGCGAAGATGATGATGGGCAAGACCCCCGACAGCATCGAGGCGATCCGACCCTTGCGGGACGGCGTAATCGCCGACATCGAAATTGCCGAGGAGATGATCAAGCACTTCATCCGCAAGGTGCATGGCAAGCGCAATCTGTTCCGTTACCCTGAAATCGTCATCTGCGTTCCTTCGGGATCGACATCGGTGGAAAAGCGCGCGATTCGCGACGCCGCGTCGAACGCGGGCGCTTCGCAGGTGCACCTGATCCTTGAACCGATGGCTGCAGCAATCGGGGCCGATATGCCTGTGACCGAGCCGGTCGGCAGCATGGTGGTCGATATTGGCGGCGGCACAACTGAAGTCGCGGTGCTTTCGCTGCGCGGTCTCGCCTATACCACCTCGGTTCGCACCGGTGGCGACAAGATGGACGAAGCGATCGTCTCCTATGTCCGCCGCCACCACAACCTGCTGATCGGCGATGCCACGGCCGAGCGGATCAAAAAGGAATATGGCATCGCAGTCATCCCCGAAGACGGGATCGGCGAGATCATCACCTTGAAGGGCCGCGACCTCGTGAACGGGGTGCCCAAGGAAATCACTATCAATCAGGCGCACGTCGCTGAGGCTCTGAGCGAACCGATCGGCGCGATCGTCGAAGGCGTGCGCATCGCGCTGGAAAATACCGCGCCTGAACTTGCGGCCGACATCGTGGATCAGGGCATCGTGCTGACCGGTGGCGGCGCGCTGATCCGGCGGCTCGACGAGCACCTGCGCGAGGAAACGGGCCTACCCGTCTCGGTCGCGGAAGACCCGCTCACCTGCGTCGCCATTGGCACCGGGCGCGCGATGGAAGACCCGATTTATCGCGGCGTTCTGATGACTGCGTAAGTAGCGCCAGCTTGAGCCGGGGGATCTGGCAGAAGGGACTATAAGCCATGGCGCCGCCTTCATCGCGACGGTCGGGCTTTTCGAAGAAGGCACAATTCTCGGTGTTCACCGGCTACCTGCTGGCTGGTGTTGGGGCGTTGGCGGGCTTCGGATTGCTGTTGCTGTCCTTGTGGCAACCATCGGCATTTGCGCCCTTGCGGGGCGCTGCGGGTGACGTCGTCGCTCCCGCGGGCGAGGTGACCGCAGCAGCGCGCACCGGCAGCAATGACCTGTTCGATGGCGTCGCGGCCTATTTCCGCGCGGGCAGCCAGAACGCCGCGCTACGCGAAGAGGTCGAAATCGCCCGCATTCGTCTCGCCGAGGCCGAAGCCGTCGAGGCGGAAAACCGGCGGCTGATGGCATTGCTAGAGCTGCGCGAGGGACAGACCAAAGCGGTCGCGACCGCACGATTGGTCGGTTCGACGGCAACAAGCGGCCGGCGACTCGCGTTTCTCGGGGTTGGCCGCAACGACGGCGTCGTGCCGGGAATGCCGGTGACCTCCCAACGCGGAGTGATTGGCCGGGTGCTGGAAACCGGACGCAACTCCGCAAGGGTCCTGCTGCTGACCGACAGCGAAAGCGTGCTGCCGGTGCGCCGGGCAAAAGATGATGTCGTGGCCTTCGCCGAAGGTCGCGGAAATGGTCTGCTGCGCGTACGGCTGGTCAATCTCGGGATCAATCCGCTCAAGCCGGGAGACATGATGGTGACCAGCGGTGCAGGCGGCTATTACCGCCCCGGCGTGGCTGTTGCGGTGATCAGCGAAATCACTCCCGATGGGGGGATTGCGCGATTGGTGGCCGAACCTTCGGCGACCAATTTCGTTGCAGTCGAACCGATTTTCGAGCCTGCTGCCGTGGCCGCCCTGAAAAGCCCGCGCGAACCGCTTGACGAAGCCGATGCAACGCCGCCGCAAGCCGCACCGACGCCTTCCGATCAGGCCAGTGAATGATGGAGCGGCTCAACCAGCGGTCCCGATCCGATCCCTATGGCAGTCGTATCAATCGCACCCAGTCGCCCTTGCGCGCTGGGAGCGTGCCTTACCTGTCGATCATGCTCGGATCGCTGCTCCCGGTGCTGCTGATCGCCGACGTGATGCCGCTGGTGCCGCCGCTGGGATTTCTGGTGCTGCTGGCGTGGCGCCTGATGCGGCCGGGCCTGCTGCCGCTTTGGGCCGGAGCGCCGCTCGGCGCGTTCGACGATCTTGTCAGCGGGCAGCCTTTCGGCAGCGCGGTGCTGCTATGGTCGCTGGCTATGATCGCGATCGAGCTGATCGAAGCGCGCTTCCCCTGGCGCGGGTTTTGGCAAGACTGGTTCACCGCCGCGCTGGCCGCTGCGCTTTACTGGGTCGCCGCGCTGATGCTTTCGGGCGCGCCGGTCACGCCTGAATTACTGGTGGTTGCCTTGCCGCAGGCCTTGTTGTCCGTGCTGATCTACCCAATATTGGTTCGTATGGTGGCCAGTCTCGATCGATTTCGCCTTGCCCGGGCCCGGAGGATTGAGTGAAGTCGCTGTTTTCGCGCGGCAAACGCAATCCTCGCCAGGCCAAGGTCCTCAACGCTTCGATCCTGCGCACTACGTTTGAGCGCCGCGCGGTGCTGATCGGCACGGTGCAGGGTGGGATCGGGGTGCTGCTGGCTGTGCGCATGGGCTATCTGGCGATTGCCGAGAACGAGAAATATCGCCTCGAATCCGAAAGCAACCGGGTCAATCTGACCTTGATCCCGCCGCGGCGCGGTTGGATTCTGGATCGTAATGGTGCGCCGCTTGCCTCAAACCGCGCCGATTTCCGGGTCGACATCATCCCCGAACGGCTGACCGATCCCGAAACGACGATCGACCGGATCGGCGTGCTCCTGTCGCTCGAACCTTCGCGGATCGCCGATATCAAGGACAAGGTGGCTGAATCGCGGGGGTTCCAGCCAATCGAGGTTGCAAGCGGACTGAACTACGATCAATTCGCTGCGCTCAGCGTCCGCCTGCCCGATTTGCCCGGCGTCGTCCCTCAGCGTGGGTTTTCACGGTTCTATCCGACCGCGTCCAGCGTCGGCCACCTGATCGGCTATGTCGGTCCGGCCTCGGCGGAGGAGTTCGAAGAAGACCCCAACCCACTGCTGATCACGCCCGGCTATAAGATCGGCAAGGATGGGTTGGAGAAGCAGTTCGAGAAGGAGTTGCGCGGCATCCCCGGTGCGCGGCGGGTCGAGGTCACTGCCAGAGGCCGGATCGTGCGCGATCTCGAAACCCGCGAAGATATTCAGGGCGACCCTGTGCGTCTCACCATCGATGGGCCGCTGCAGGATTATGCCGCGCGCCGCATCGGGCTCGAAAGCGGGTCGGTGGTGGTGATGGACTGCCGCACCGGCGATCTCATGTGCATGGCCTCGATGCCGAGCTTCGATCCCAACAGTTTTTCCGACGGGATCGGTAGCGTCGAATACGCAATGCTGCGCGATGACGAGCGCGTGCCTTTGCGCAACAAAGTTTTGAAGGGCCTCTATCCGCCCGGCTCCACGGTCAAACCGATGGTGTCGATGGCGCTGATGGAACAGGGCGTCGACCCGAACGAAACGGTGTTCTGTGGCGGTGGCCTGCGGGTCGGCAACCGCGTGTTCGGCTGCTGGAACCGGCGCGGACACGGCGCGGTCGACATGGCCAAGGGCATCTATCAAAGCTGCGATGTCTATTTTTATGCCATGGCCCAGCGCGTTGGCATGGATCCGATCGCGGCAATGGCGCGGCGCTGCGGCATGGGGCAGGAATTCCCGCTCCCCGTCATAAGCCAGTTCTATGGCACCGTACCTGATCCGGCGTGGAAAATGAACAAGTGGGGCCGCGAATGGCAAGCGTTCGACACCGTCAACGCCACCATCGGTCAGGGCTACATGCTTTCCAGCCCGTTGCAGTTGGCCGTGATGGCTTCGCGCCTTGCCACAGGGCGCCACGTGATGCCGCGCCTGACGCTTGGAACCAAGCCGCAGGGGTTCGACAAGATCGATTTCCCTTCCGAGCAGGTCGAATATGTCCGGCAGGCGATGAGCGATGTGGTGAACGGTCCCGGTACCGCCGGGCGCGCGCGGCTGCCGGTCGACGGCACGCTGATGGCGGGAAAGACAGGTACTGCGCAGGTCGTCTCGCTCAGCATCTCCAATGGCCGCACCGGTCCGTGGAAATATCGCGACCACGGACTATTCATCTTCTTCGCGCCTTACGATAATCCGCGTTATGCCGGAGCGGTGGTGATCGAACATGGCGGCGGATCCGGCGCGGCATATCCGATTGCGCGCGATGTGATGACTTTCATGTTCGATCCGGCCAAGGGGATGGAGGCGCTAAGCGCGCTGGAAAAGCAGTGGGGCGGCACAGCCCAGCAGCGGCTTGACATGCGCTATGCCGCTTATGCCGCAGAGCGTGGGGCGCAAGTGCAGCGCCCGCCCCGCCGGGACGAGGAAATCTTCGACCGGGTCGAGGCTGAAGCGCGGCTGGCAGCCGAGCAATCACAGGCCATCGCCAGTGATGTCGTTACTCCGCGTCCGATCGCCAATCCCTCCGGTACACCGCCGGTATCGCCTCCGGGCGAGGCGGCGTCCTCCCCGGCGCCAACTCCCGCACCGGCGCCCGAACCTGCGCCAGCATCGGCAAGCATGCCGGATGGGAGCGCAACGCAATGAGGCTTGGCGGCGGCGCCAGCAACTCGGGTATCGTTCCCGAGCCGATTGCGCGCCAGCCATGGGGAATGCTCATCCCGTTATTCGCGCTGGTCGGCTTTGGCGCGGCGGTGCTGTATTCCGCCGGCGGAGGCGCGATGCAGCCATTTGCCTCGTCGCACCTTCTGCGCTTCGCCATCTTCATGACCATGGCGATCGTCATCACCGTTTTTCCGCGCGATCTGGTGCGGATGCTGAGCTATCCCGCTTACATCATCGTGCTGCTGCTACTGATGGCAGTGGAGGCGATCGGGCAGGTAGGCGGTGGCAGCCAGCGCTGGCTCGACCTCGGCTTCATGGTACTCCAGCCGTCGGAACTGATGAAGCCGACCGTGGTGGTGACATTGGCGATGTTCTATTCGAGCCTGCCGGTGGGCATGACGAACACCTGGCGGGCGCTGCTGATCCCGGGCGGGCTGGTAGCCTTGCCGATGGCGCTGGTGCTGCTCCAGCCCGATCTTGGCACGGCGTTGGCGATCGGATTCGGCGGGGCGATGGTCATGCTACTGGCCGGCCTCCCGCTCAGGTGGTTCGTGGGCGGGGCGGCGGCGGGCATGGTCATAGCCCCGCTTGCCTTTTTCTACGGGCTGCAAGAATACCAGCAGCGCCGGGTGATGACGATGTTCAATCCCGAAGCCGATCCGCTCGGTGCGGGCTATCACATCACCCAGTCGAAGATTGCAATCGGATCGGGCGGCATTTTCGGCAAGGGTTTCAACGAAGGCTCGCAAAGCCATCTGAACTACCTGCCCGAACCGCACACCGATTTCGTCTTCTCCACGATGGCGGAAGAATGGGGCTTCATAGGGGGCATATTCGTTCTCGCAGCGTTTGCGATCATCTTGCGGTGGGGCTGGAAGGTGGCGCAGGATTCGACCGATCGCTTCGGCAGCCTGCTGGCAGGTGGCATGGTGGTGACGATCTTTTTCTATGTCGCGGT
Organism: Erythrobacter sp. NFXS35; assembly: GCF_040148725.1. Taxonomy (NCBI): domain Bacteria; kingdom Pseudomonadati; phylum Pseudomonadota; class Alphaproteobacteria; order Sphingomonadales; family Erythrobacteraceae; genus Erythrobacter; species Erythrobacter sp. NFXS35. The sequence goes on from NZ_JAGDEB010000001.1 coordinate 466,854, forward strand.
CAACCTGTTGATGGTGATGGGCATGGCGCCGGTGGTCGGTATTCCGCTGCCGTGGATGAGCCACGGCGGATCATCGATGCTGACCAACATGATCTGCATCGGCGTGCTGATGATGGTGAACCGCTGGAACAAGAACGCTCCGCGGCGCGGCTTGACGGGCTGAGGGAAACTTTCCCGCGATTACACCCTTGCCATCGGCGCACCGCACGCTAAATGCAGCGCCTCACGCGAATCGGAGCCCGTCAATGGCGGCCTGAATTCGGGCTCCGACCAGGTCGGAATGGACGCATAGCTCAGTTGGTAGAGCAGCTGACTCTTAATCAGCGGGTCCTAGGTTCGAACCCTAGTGCGTCCACCATCCTTTTCTCTAGTTGATATCTTGGCGCTTGAGCAGTCAAGCTCCCGGCGCTGGCGACGATCCGGAGGGCGGGTGGTGTTTCACGCGCCCCGTGTCGCAGAAGGGGCTTGGGCAACACCAGGCAAGCGTTCGCTGCGGCTCAGTTCTTCCCTGAGGATGATCCTGTCGATTGTGAGAAGGCAGACCGCTGTTCGCAGTCGGATGTTTTCCCGTTCCAGCTCCGCGACGACATAGCTCCGCGCTTCCCGGCGCGCCTAGTTTTTCGGCCCTGCCTGGTTGCTCCAAACGCAAATCTGTTCGGAGGTTCAGGCATGACAATCGCGCTTGCCAACACACTGCCGTGTGATATTGGAGGCAAATGAACACATCGCTCATCACACGCGTCCGCGATCTCGTCACATCGGGCGCGATGACACGCGCCGGGCTTGCCCGCGCTGCCGGCCTCCACGCCAACACCTTGCGCGACTGCGGCGAGGATAGCTGGAATCCGACGGCCGAAACGCTCGCCAAGCTGGAAGCCTTTCTCGACGCGAATGATGACCGCCCGGTGCTCGCCAGCATCGAGACAATCATCGACGAGGCCCGCAACGGCCGGATGTACATCCTCGTTGATGACGAGGACCGTGAGAACGAAGGCGACCTCATCATCCCGGCGCAGATGGCGACACCACAGGCGATCAACTTCATGGCGATGCATGGACGCGGCCTGATCTGCCTCGCGCTCGCCAAGGACCGCGTCGACACCCTCGGCCTGCAACCAATGAGCCGCAATAACAAGGAATCGATGCAGACCGCCTTCACTATCTCGATAGAGGCGAAGGAAGGCGTCACCACCGGCATTTCCGCAGCAGACCGCGCCCGCACCATATCGGTGGCGATCGATGCGACCAAGGGTGCGGACGATCTCGTCACACCCGGGCATGTTTTTCCCCTGATGGCGCGCGATGGCGGCACGCTGGTGCGCGCTGGCCATACCGAAGCGGCAGTCGATATCTCGCGTCTCGCGGGTCTCAATCCTTCGGGCGTGATCTGTGAAATCATGAATGATGACGGTAGTATGGCGAGGCTTGATGACCTCGTCACTTTCGCCCGCAAGCACGATCTCAAGATCGGGACGATCCGCGATCTCATCGCTTATCGTATGCGCAATGATCATCTGGTCGAGCGGCTGAGCGAGCGCAGCTTCGAAAGCGACTACGGCGGCCAATGGCGAATGATCACCTACCGCGACCGGGTGGCCGGCAACGAAGCCTACGTGCTGCAGAAAGGGCACGTGATCCCCGGCGAGCCCACCCTCGCACGCGTCCACCCCATTTCGGTATTCGATGACCTGCTGGGTCAGCCCGGCCCGCGCAAGCGCACGCTCCAGCGTGCCATGCAGGCGATCGGCGATCACGGTTCAGGCGTGATCGTCATCCTGACAGGCCGCGTCGGCACCGGCGAATGGCGGCCGGACGAGGAATTGCGCAGTATCGGCATCGGCTCGCAGATCCTCGTCGATTTGGGCGTGTCGGAAATGGTGCTGCTGTCGAACAGCCGCCCCGATCTGGTGGCGCTCGAAGGCTACGGTCTCACCATCACCAGCTTCCATCCCATTCCGGAGTAACCCCATGGCCCGCATTCTGATCGTCGAAGCGCGCTTCTACGCCCATCTGAACGACATGCTCATTACAGGCGCGCGCGCGGCGATAATGGACGCCGGCCACGAGGTTGAAGTGTTGACCGTTCCCGGCGCTCTCGAAATCCCCGGCGCCATCGCCCTGGCCATGGAGAGCGAGCAGTATGACGGCTTTGTCGCCATCGGGGTCGTGATCCGCGGCGAAACCTATCACTTTGAAATCGTTGCGGGAGAAAGCGCACGAGCGATCATGGCGCTGACGATGGATGGCATTCCCATCGGCAACGGCATCATCACCGTCGAGAACGAAGCGCAGGCGCTGGTGCGGGCCGACCCGGCACAGAGGAACAAGGGCGGCGAGGCGGCAAAGGCGGCATTGGCGCTGCTGCATTTGCAGGACCGTTTCGCGCGTTGAGGCTTGGCGTCGGGCGTGTCCCATTCTGAAGCCTCACGCCGACTAGGTATTTTCCCTCTGTAGATTTCCGTAAGCCATTAACGCGATATCCGAGCAGGTTCTGCTGTTGCTCGCCGGTCGCACGGGTTAGCAGCTTCGTGCAGTCAGCCTTGGGATTTTACCGTGAATGACCTCGACACTCCGGCGCCCGATCTATCCGGACTGCCATGTATCATTGCCGTGCTGGAAGATCAGCTAACCGAGCTCGATCGGATGAGCCTCCACATCGGAGCCGCCCATGTCGATGCTGCAATACAGCATCTGCGCACCGAGCAGGCCCGCAGCATGATTGGCTGATAAAACGACGCGGATTATAGAAGGGCAACCTTTCTTCAAAAATTGAATAGCCTCCGTATTCGCCCTTAAAGCCAAACAGGCTCGCTCCCGGTAATTTTCGGGCTGTGGTTCAAGATTCCTTCCCAGCGAACAGACCGTCGCGGATGCGTCCAGCATATGGATGATGCCGCGTCCCTGCCGGGCTACGAGAGGCAGACCGACATCGCCTGGCCATCGAAAGAGGATCTTCATCCGTTGGCCGATGAGCTTGTGGCGGTCGCCGAACGGCTACGCAAATTCGCTGCGGCGCCCACCGATGTCCGCGTAAATCCCGGCGCTGAACGCGCACCGCGCGATTCGCGCCGATATCTCGCCCTCGCACGAATGGCCTATTCCCTCCGGCGTAAGCGGGCGGCGATCTTCGGCAATCCCGAATTGTTCGGCGAGCCCGCGTGGGACATTCTGCTGGATCTGTTCATCGCCCATGGAGAGGACAAACCCGTTTCGGTATCGAGTGCGTGCATCGGCTCGGCCGCGCCTGCGACCACCGGCCTGCGGTGGCTCGGCGTGTTGGCCGAGGAAGGGCTGATCGTGCGCGAGAATGATGCGCAGGACAACCGCCGCGTGCTGGTGCGGCTGACCCGCGCCGGCGTCACGGCCATGGAGCGATTTTTCGACGCTTCGGAAAGCGGCGGCTAGCCGCGCAGATTGCCGAAGCAGCCCTTGCCCGCATAGGCCGCGCTGTCGCCCAATTCTTCTTCGATGCGGATCAGCTGGTTGTACTTGGCAAGCCGATCGGACCGGGCGAGCGAGCCGGTCTTGATTTGCCCGCAATTGGTGGCGACTGCCAGATCGGCGATGGTCGCATCCTCGGTCTCGCCCGAACGATGGCTCATGACGCAGGTGTAACGCGCACGGTGTGCCATATCGACCGCAGCCAGCGTTTCGGTGAGCGTGCCGATCTGGTTGACCTTTACCAGCAGCGAATTGGCAAGGCCGCGCGCGATCCCGTCCTGCAATCGCACCGGATTGGTGACGAACAGGTCATCGCCGACCAACTGAACCTTATCTCCGATCTTCCCGGTGAGCGCTGCCCAGCCTGCAAAATCATCTTCGCTCATACCGTCCTCGATCGAACGGATCGGGTATTCTGCGCACAGCTTGGCAAGGTAATCGGCCATGTCATCGGGCGACAGGCTGAGCCCCTCGCCCGAAATTTCGTAGCGGCCGTCTTTGAAGAACTCGGTCGCCGCGCAATCGAGCGCAAGAACGATGTCCTCGCCGGGGGTGAAACCGGCCTTCGCAATCGACTCCATGATGAAATCGAGCGCGGCGCGGGTGCTGGCAAGGTCAGGCGCGAACCCGCCCTCGTCCCCGACGCTGGTCGCGAGGCCCTTTTGCGCCAGACCCTTTTTCAGGGTGTGGAACACTTCTGCGCCCCAACGCACCGCTTCGGCAATGCTGTCCGCGCCGACCGGCATGATCATGAATTCCTGAATGTCGATCGGATTGTCGGCGTGTTCGCCGCCGTTGATGATGTTCATCATTGGCACCGGCAGCAAGTGCGCCGAAACGCCGCCGAGATAGGAATAGAGCGGCAATCCGCGCGCATTGGCCGCGGCCTTCGCTACCGCAAGGCTGGTGCCGAGAATTGCGTTTGCACCGAGCCGGGCCTTGTTGGGCGTACCGTCGAGCGCGATCAGCGCCAGATCGATATCGCGCTGGTCCTCGGCATCGAATATGTCGACCAGCAGTTCGCGGATTTCGCCGTTGACCGCGTTTACAGCACCCGTCACCCCCTTGCCGAGATAACGCGCCGGATCGCCATCGCGCAGCTCCACCGCCTCGTGAGCGCCGGTCGATGCCCCGGAAGGTACCGCCGCCCGTCCGAAACTGCCATCATCCAGCAGCACGTCGACTTCAACGGTGGGATTTCCGCGGCTGTCGAGAATCTCGCGGCCGTGCAGGTCGATGATCGCGGTCATATTTGGCTCCGGCGGTAAAGTGGTTTAGGATGTTAAGACACTTGTTCGGTATGATATTCGGGACGGCACGATTCTGGCTTGCTGAATCAGGCAGACGCCCGGATGCGAAAAGTCCCTATGCGCGGGAATGGCCCTGCGCAAGCGGGCGGCGGCTCGCAGACCGGACGGAACAATAAACAAGGAGCATCGCAATGGCAGACACCACCCCGATCAAGAAGACTCCGGCCAAATCCGCCAAGGGCGCAACCACCAAGACCGAAGGCCCCACCAAATCCGCTGCGCGCAAGTCGGGAGCGACGAAGCGCGGCACGGACGCGGCGCCCGCTTCTGCAACCGTCGCAGGCAATCACACAGCCGAGGCCAAAAGCCGGTTCAACGCCGCGCTCGAAGAAGCCAAGGCTGGTGCCGCCGCGTTGCGGGCAGAGGCGGGAACCCGCGTCGGCAGCTATGGCGAACAGGCCAAATCCAAGGGCGGCAATTTTGTGACCGAGGCCAAAACTTATGGCGACAAGGCTATGGTGAAGGCGGGAGACATCGCGGTCGAAGGCAAGAAGGTCACGAGCGATGCGATCGCCTCGCTCGGCAAGGTGGTCGGCGAAAGCGCCGAGCAGATCGACGAGAAGCTGGGCGAACAATATGGCGATTACGCCCGCAAGGCTTCGCGCACTTTGCAGGAAACATCGGCCAAACTCGATACCAAGACCGTCGAGGAACTGGGCGACGACGCGCGCGAAATGGTGCGCAAGAGCCCGGGTGTTGCTGTTGGGATTGCGGCGGTGGTGGGTTTCTTCCTCGCCCGATTGCTGGGCGGAAAGCGCAGCTGATCGGACATCTCACCCCCGCGATTGCAGGCATTATTGCAGGACCCGTCAATGCAGGACAGTAACCCCGGCGATCAGGAGCCTTCCGTTGATGCGCCCGGTGCCGGCGATGATGCAGCGGATTCCGCCTTCGCTGCTGCCGAGGATGCGCTGACCGGCCTGCGCGACGAAATCGCCGTGCTGGTGGAAGACGCGCGCACCTATGCCGAAGCCGAGGTCGCGTTTCAGAAAACCCGTGCGGCGGTGGCCGGCAGGACCGCCGGGCGCGCGGCGGCGCTGCTCGTGCTCGCATTGGTGTTCCTGCACATCGCGCTGATTGCGCTGGCAGTGGGCGCGGTGATCGCGCTTGCTCCGCTGGTGAGCATCTGGGGCGCGATTGCAATTGTGGTCGGCGTGCTGCTGGCCGTCGTCGCCGCATTGGTGCTGACCGCCCGCAAGGATGCAGCCATTCTCGCAGCCTTGTTCGCCAGCGTGAAGGGAGACAGCGCATGACCCGCCTTCCCTCCCGCTTTGTCGAGGACCGCGCGCTACGCGATGCCGCTCGCGCGGTGATAGAGGAAGACATCGCCCGCATCCGCGCCAGCCTTGGTGAACAGGGCGTCGCAAGCCGGGTGTCGTCGAGCGTAAGCAGCAGCATTTCCGGCCGTGTGCGCGCCGGAGCCTCAGACGTGCTCGAGCAAGCCAAGCGGCAGGCGAGCGATCATCGCGGCGTTCTGGCGCTGCTGGTCGGCGCAATCATGCTGTGGCTGATGCGCGGCCCCTTGCTAGCGCTGGTGGATCGCGACGAGGAAGAAGACGCGCAAGACGCACAAGACGAGGAGAACGGCGAGGATGTCGGCGCAGATGCCGACACCGGGGCTGAAGCAGCCCGCGCCACCGAAGGAGATTTGCAATGACCGATGTGACCGTACACACACCCACAGACAAGCGTGACGCCCTGCGTGCGAAAATCGATGCAGCCGAGCGCCGCAATGCCGAACGTTCACTGGCAGATCAGGCCCGCGAAGCCGCCTCCGCTGCCGCCGACTACACCCGCGAACATCCGTTGACTGTCCTCAGCGGAGCAGTCGTGCTGGGGCTGTTGATTGGCCTTGCCACCCGCCCCGGACGGCGTGTTGCGACCCGCGCGGCCGGCGCTGTCGGCGCTGCCGCCTCGGGCGCGGCAGGTTCCGCTGCGTCCGGCGTAAAGGGGCTGACCGCTCGCGGCGGAACACGCATTGGCACGTTGATGAACGATGCCGCTCTGGCCTATGTCATGAAGCTGATCGACGATGTGATGGACGCGGCGCGCTCGGGCCAGGACAGAATCGAGGATCTGGGCGACGAAGCCGAGGCGACTGCCCGCCGTATCCGGCGCGATGCTGCGCATGCCATCGGCACCGCCGCCGATACGACGCGCGGCGCAGCGCGCAAATCCCGCCGCAAGACCGCCCGCGTGGTTCGCGACACCGTGAACAAGGTCAAGGGCTGATGCGGGCTTGCCCTCGGCACGGGAATTGTTAAGGCAACGGGCAACGTTCTTCCCCAAGGGCTTGCAAAATGGCAGAAACCACTCCGAACCAGCGCCTCCACCTTGTGATGGGTGGCCGCGTGAAAGACCCGCGCGGGATTGAGTTCCAAGACCCGGAAAGCATCCACGTCGTCGGCGTCTACAGTTCCTATGATGCGGCGGTTGACGCATGGCGTGCGCAGGCGCAGCGCACGGTCGATGATGCCGAGATGAAATATGTCGTTGTGCACATCCACAAGCTGCTGACGCCCGAAGAATAGGGCAGACACGCTTGACCGGCATCATCCGCCCGTTCCGCACGGATGATGCCGAGGCAATGGCGGTGCTGACCGGCGCGGCCATCCGCGGCATCGGTTCCCGCGCCTACGCGCCCGCGCAGGTGGCGGCATGGAACGCGCGCCATCCCGGGCCGGAGCGGTTCCTTGCCAGCGCGGCCAAGGGCGACACCATCCTTGTTGCTGTCAATGCGGCGGACCTTCCGACGGCTTACGCGCTGCTGGAGCCTGACGGGCATCTGGACATGCTATATTGCCACCCCGATTACGCGGGACAGGGTTACGCAGGGAAATTGCTGGCCATGGCAGAGAACCGCGCACGGGCATCGGGGACCACGCGGCTATTCACCGAAGCGAGCGAGTTGGCGCGCCCGGTGTTCGCGCGCGCCGGTTTTCGGGTGGTGCAGCGGCGCGACTTCACCATTCCCCACGCAGGGGCCGACGTCGCAATCCATAATTACGCTATGGAGAAGGTGCTGGACTGACCGGCAGAACACGCTGCGGTCAGCCCCGCCCGATCAGATGAATTCGATCTTTTCGACGTGGTAGAACTTCTCGCCGGAAGGTACCGTCACTTCGATGTCGTCGCCCACCTGCTTGCCGATCAGCGCACGCGCGAGCGGTGAGCTGTAGGAGATGCGACCCTTGTTCGCATCCGCTTCGGTTTGGCCGACAATCTGGTAACGGATCGGCTTGTCGTTATCATCGAGCAAGGTCACGGTCGCGCCGAAAATAATCTTATCGCCGGAAAGCGTCGCAGGATCGATGATCTGCGCACGGCTGACCATGTTCTCGATCTCGCCGATCATCGCTTCGACCTGGCCCTGGCGTTCCTTCGCGGCGTGGTATTCCGCGTTTTCGGAAAGGTCGCCGTGAGCGCGGGCCTCCTCGATCGCCTCGACGATCTTGGGGCGCTCCTCACGCAGCACCTTGAGGTCGGCGGTGAGCCGCTCGTAACCCTCGGCCAGCATCGGGACCTTTTCCATGGTTGCCATAGCCTTTGTCTCTTCCTGTTTGCTCTTGGCTCTGCCCGGCGGACGCTGATTAAATCGTGATAAGGCCGCATTTCAAGAAAACGCAGCCGCGACTGAACAGAATGTCGGGGAGGGCGAGGTCAATTAGACTCCATAATAGTCCTGCAACGACCGGACTTCAAGCTGATCCGGCCTGATTGCGGCAATCGCGGCCGCCGCAGCCAACGAAGCAGCGGCAGTCGTGTAGTAGGGCACCTTGCCTGCGAGCGCCGCCTGACGGATCGATTTGCTGTCCATCAACGACTGCCAACCCTCCGTCGTGTTGAAGATCAGCGCGACGTCGCCGTCGATAATCCGGTCAACGATATGCGGCTGGCCTTCCGCCACCTTGTTGACCCGCTCTACCGGCAACCCCCGTTCGGCCAGCCATGTCTGGGTCCCGCCGGTAGCGATGACGGTGAAACCGTGCTCAATCAATCGTCTGATCGCCGGGACGATCGCCGGCTTGTCGGTATCCTTGACCGATACGAACAAGGTGCCGCCACGCGGAAGGTTCATACCCGCACCGATCTGGGACTTGAGAAACGCAGCCTCGAAGCTGGCATCGATTCCCATGACCTCGCCGGTCGACTTCATCTCCGGGCTGAGTACGGGATCGGCGCCGGGGAAGCGCGCAAATGGAAACACTGCTTCTTTCACCGACATATAAGGCAGATCGCGCTTGAACGGCTCGAAGCTGGAGAGCGACTCGCCCGCCATCACCCGTGCGGCGATCTTGGCGACCGGCTGCCCGGTAGCCTTGGCGACGAAGGGTACAGTGCGGCTCGCGCGTGGGTTGACCTCGATCAGGAAAACGACGCCGTCCTTGACCGCGAACTGCACGTTCATCAACCCCTTGACACCGAGCGCGAAGGCCAGCGCCTCGGTCTGGCGCTCCATCTCGGCGACGATTTCCGGGGCGAGCGAATAGGGCGGCAAGGTGCAGGCGCTGTCGCCGGAATGGACGCCGGCCTCCTCAATATGCTGCATCACCGCCGCAACCCGCACTTCGGTGCCATCGCACACCGCATCGACATCGCACTCGATCGCATCGCGCAAATATTGGTCGATCAGCACTGGACTATCGCCCGATACGTTCACGGCCGTGGCGATGTAATTGTCGAGCTGGGCCTCGGAATCGACGATCTCCATCGCCCGTCCGCCCAGCACATAGGACGGGCGCAGCAGCACCGGATAGCCGATCCGCGCCGCCACCGCCGCGGCCTCGTCGCGGCTGCGAGCGATGCCGTTTTCCGGCTGCTGGAGCTTCAGCTTGCTCACCAGCTTGGCGAAGCGTTCGCGGTCTTCGGCAAGGTCGATCGCATCGGGCGATGTGCCGAGGATCGGGATCCCCGCGTCCTCCAGCGCCTGCGCCAGCTTCAGCGGAGTCTGCCCGCCGAACTGCACGATGACGCCGACAAGCTCGCCGCTCTGCTGTTCGACTCGCAGGATTTCGAGCACGTCTTCAGCCGTCAATGGCTCGAAATAGAGCCGGTCGGAGGTGTCGTAATCGGTAGAGACGGTTTCAGGATTGCAGTTGACCATGATCGTTTCGAACGCCGGGCCGTGCCATTCCTCGCCCAGCGCAAAGCAGGCATGGACGCAGCAATAATCGAACTCGATCCCCTGCCCGATCCGGTTTGGCCCGCCGCCGAGGATCACGATCTTGCGCCGTTCGGACGGCATCGCTTCGCACTCGGCTTCCCCGAAGCTGGGGGCTTCATAGGTCGAATACATATAGGGCGTGATCGCCTCGAACTCGGCGGCGCAGCTGTCGATCCGCTTGAACACGGGCAGCACGCCAAGCTTGTGGCGCAGCGCCCTCACCTCGTCCTCGCTGGTCGCTCCGGCCATCGCGACGAGCGCATCGTGAAGCAGTCCAGACCGCTTCGCCTGTGTTTCCGCCATACCGCCCGCAACCCCCACCGACCGCACCGCCAGCGTGGCAAGGCGCCGATCGGAAAAGCCCATCGCTTTCAAGCGGCGCAGGCCCGCAGCATCGCGCGGCAAACCATCGGCCTGCACTTCGCGTTCGACGGCGATGATCGCCTCGATCTGGCGCAGGAACCACGGATCGTAGAAGGTCACGGCGGCGATGTCCTCGACGCTCAGGCCTTCGCGGAACGCCTGCCCCACCTTAAGCAGCCGGTCGGGCGTGCGGCGTGACAGGGCTGCGTTGATGACATCGCGGCTCACGCCCTCCAACTCAGGCATACGGTTGAAGCCGTCGAGGCCCGTTTCCAACCCCCGCAGCGCCTTTTGCATCGATTCCTGGAAATTGCGGCCAATTGCCATAACCTCGCCAACCGACTTCATCGCGGTCGAAAGATCGGTGGCTGCGCCCTTGAACTTCTCGAAAGCGAAGCGCGGGATCTTGGTGACGACGTAATCGAGCGTCGGTTCAAAGCTGGCAGGCGTCGCCCCGGTGATCTCGTTAGTCAATTCGTCCAGCGTGTAGCCGACTGCCAGTTTCGCCGCGACGCGGGCAATGGGAAAGCCGGTGGCCTTGGATGCCAGCGCGGACGAGCGCGACACGCGCGGGTTCATCTCGATCACGATCAGACGGCCATCCGCCGGATTGACCGCGAACTGCACGTTGGATCCGCCCGTCTCCACCCCGATTTCACGCAGGCAAGCGATGCTCGCATTGCGCATGATCTGGTATTCCTTGTCGGTCAGCGTCAGTGCCGGGGCGACGGTGATGCTGTCCCCGGTATGCACGCCCATCGGATCGACATTTTCGATGGCGCAGATGATGATCGCGTTATCCTTGCGGTCGCGCACCACTTCCATCTCGAATTCTTTCCACCCGAGCAGCGATTCCTCAATCAGCACTTCGGTGGTGGGCGATGCATCGAGCCCTTCGCGCACGATCTGTTCGAATTCGGCCTTGTTATAGGCAATCCCGCCGCCGGTGCCGCCAAGGGTGAAGCTGGGGCGGATGATCGAAGGCAGGCCGGTGCGTTCAAGAATGACCCGCGCCTGTTCCAGTGTCGTAGCAACGCCCGAACGTGCACTTTCCAGCCCAATGGAGTCCATCGCATCGCGGAACCGCTGGCGGTTTTCGGCCTTGTCGATCGCGTCGGCCTTGGCGCCGATCATCTCGACGCCGTATTTTTCGAGCGTGCCGTCCGCATCCAGCGCCAGCGCGCAGTTCAGCGCCGTCTGTCCGCCCATGGTCGGCAGCAGCGCGTCGGGGCGTTCCTTGGCAATGATCTTGGCGACGATCTCGGGCGTGATCGGCTCGATATAGGTCGCGTCGGCAAACTCCGGATCGGTCATGATCGTTGCTGGATTGGAGTTGACGAGGATGACGCGGTAGCCCTCCTCCTTCAACGCCTTGATTGCCTGCGTGCCGGAGTAATCGAACTCGCACGCCTGCCCGATGATGATGGGGCCGGCGCCGATGACGAGGATCGAGGAAATGTCGGTTCTTTTGGGCATCAGGATTCCTGCTCGGAAAGGTCGGGCGCGAAGGCGAAGGTGAATTTGGTGTAGCGGTTCACCAGCGGCAGCACGTCGGGCCTGGACGCGGCGCTGCCGAAGGTGAAGGTGCAATTGCGGCGGATGTCGACCATGCGGTTGCCATCGCGGGCCATGATGTAACTCAGCACGTAATAGCTGCGCGGGGCGTTGCGGCGGCCGATCACGTCGAGCTGGCGCAGGTTGCCATCCTCGGAGGCGAGGCGCTCAGTGTCGATGAAGCCCTGCTGCTTGCGCTGGTCAGCGACGGCTTCGTGGCGAGCGGCGGGGTCGAAGGTGGCTTCGTCGAACGGGCCTTGGCTGGCAGCGACGCGGCAATCCATCCGGCCAGCGACGGGATAGCGGGAACCCTCGTCATGCAGCACCGGCCGCCAGAAGGAGAGCACTGGTAGCCCGGTTTCGGGCGAGGCATCGAGCGTGACGGAGCCATCGCCTTGAAACGCGACGCCCTCGGCGATCTCCGCACCGGGCCATTGGGCGATGGGCGCGGGATTTTGGGCGAGCGCGGGGGCGGCGAGCACGGCGGCCGCAAGAAACAAGGTGCCCCGCCGCCTCACCGCCGAACCCCCATCCCCACCCGTCCCCAAGGGGAAGGGAGAACGAAGGCAGCATTTGCCTTTAAGCAGGATCGCGGATCGATCACCAAACGGATCCCGTGAATGCCTTGAAGGCGCGGCTAAACTTGGCAAACTTGAATTTCTTGGCGATTCCCGGCTTGCTGCAAAGGAACTCGATCTGGTGAAGCCACGCTCGCATGTCAGCTTCGACCCGCGGGCGGGTGACTTGTTCGTCGTTACGCCACTTGCTTGTCGAAAGACTATACCCCGCTTCGAAGTCAGAACCTTCAAACTCGCAATTGGCGGCGGTCGCTGACACAGAGATACTCGAACCCTCTGCCCATCTCACTTCAAGTGCGACCTCGTCATGCTGCTGAGTAAGGTATGCGGCAGCATCGTTCGGCCCGACGCCCGACACGCTGCTGATGCCCATAACTCGCCATTCGCCGAACGTTCGAGTCCACGGCATTGACCCTTGCGCCGCAGACGGCAACACAATTGCGGCGAGCAAGAAAAGGGGCGCTCTTGCGTTCACAGCCCCCCCACGAACTTCTCGAACAGATAGAACGAATCCTGCGGCCCCGGACTTGCCTCGGGGTGATACTGCACCGCGAAGGCCCGCTTGTCCTTGATCGCGATCCCGCAATTCGTACCGTCGAACAGCGATACATGGGTCTGCTCGACATTCTCCGGCAAGGTTGCCGCATCCACCGCGAAGCCGTGGTTCATGCTCGTGATCTCGACGAGGCCCGCAGTTTCCCCCCAGCCCTCGCCAACCCGCTGCACCGGGTGGTTCGCGCCGCGGTGGCCCTGGTGCATCTTGATCGTCTTTGCGCCCGCTGCCAGCGCGAGCAGCTGGTGGCCGAGGCAGATGCCGAAGATCGGCACGTCCGCCTCCAGCAGCCGAGCAATCACAGGAACCGCATATTCGCCCGTCGCCGCCGGATCGCCGGGGCCGTTGGAAAGGAACACGCCATCGGGCGACAACGCCATTACGTCCTCGAACGAGGTTTTCGCCGGCACCACCGTCACCCGCGCCCCGGCCTTCACCAGATTGCGGAAGATATTGTCCTTCGCGCCGTAATCAATCGCGACCACGTGCGGCTTGGCATCGCGCGCGGCGCGCCCGTAACCGTGGCCGAGCCGCCAATAGCCGCCTTCCCAATTCTCGTGCTTGTCGCGCGTGACGCGCACGGCGAGGTCCATGCCTTCCAGCCCCGGCCAGCCCTGCGCCCGCGCCAGCAGTGCGGGGATATCGAACTTGCCGTCGGGCGCATGGACGATCACCGCATTGGGCGCACCGCTCTGGCGGATGCGACGGGTCAGGGCTCGGGTGTCCACGCCCGAAAGCCCGATCTTGCCGTTGCGCACCATCCACTCGCCGAATTTCTCGATGCTGCGGAAGCTGCTCGGCTCGGTCACGTCCTCGCGCACGATGCAGCCGACTGCACCTTCGACCTTGCTTTCGACATCCTCGGCATTCGCGCCGACATTGCCGATATGCGGAAAGGTGAAGGTGACGATCTGCGCGGCGTAGCTGGGATCGGTCATCACCTCCTGATAGCCGGTCATTGCGGTGTTGAAGCACACCTCACCCACCGCGCTGCCTGCCGCACCGAAGCCCCGCCCCCAGATCACCGTACCATCGGCCAGAACGATACAGCCGGTCGCGCCTGAAGGTTGCGCGCGGAAAGATGCGGGGTCGGCCATGGGGCGCTCCGTTACAGGTAAAGCCAGCGATGTTGCTAAGTTTCGTCCGCTAAGCCCGTGGGCCGCGCGCGTCAACCTAGGCTTGGCCCCGCAATTGGGTTAGAGGCCCCTGCATTCAATCCATCCACAGGAAACACGTGATGATCCGTGACGATATCAAGGCCGCTACCATCACCGCGATGAAGGCAGGCGAGAAAGACCGCACCGCCGCGCTCCGCCAGATCAGCGCCAAGATCAAGGACCGCGACATTGAGGAGCGCACCAGCGCCAAGGACATCCCCGACGATGAACTGGTCGTCAGCGTGCTCCAGAAAATGGCCAAGCAGCGGCGCGAATCGATCGAAATGTACGAGGCTGGCGGGCGCGAAGAGTTGGCGGCTAAGGAACGCGCCGAACTGGAAGTGATCGAGGAATTCCTGCCGCGGATGATGGACGAGGCCGAAACCAAAGCCGCGATCGCAGCGATCAAGGCCGAAACAGGCGCGTCCAGCATGAAAGACATGGGCACGGTGATGGGCGAATTGAAAGCCCGCCACGGCGCAGTGCTCGACGGCAAACTGGCGAGCACGCTGGTGAAGGCGGGGCTTTCCTGATCGAAGGCCGTTCTTGACCACAGAACCATCCACAGACCGCGCTTGAACCAGCGCGCCTTCGGGCGCACCTAACCTGCATGGCCATCACCCCGCAATGGAAGGACGAACTGCGCGCGCGGATCACGCTGTCGACGCTTGTCATGCGGTCGGTCAAGCTGACACGCGCTGGGCGCGAATGGAAAGGGTGCTGCCCGTTCCATGACGAAAAGACGCCCAGCTTTTACGTCAACGACCAGAAACAGTTCTACCACTGCTTCGGCTGCGGCGCGCATGGCGATGCGATCAGCTGGATGGTCGATCATGCCGGCCTGCAGTTCATGGACGCGGTCAAGGAACTCGCCGCAGAGGCCGGGATGGAAGTCCCCGCGCCCGACCCGCAGATGGCCAAGCGTGCCGAGCAGCGCGCCAGCCTGATCGACGTGACCGACGCGGCGCAGGCGTTCTATGTCGCAAGCCTCGCCGGGCCGGGCGGCAAGGCGGCAAGGGACTATCTGGAACAACGCGGCTTTTCTCCCGCCGTCATGCGCGAATTCGGCTTCGGCTGGGCGCCCGATGATCGGCAGGCAATGCCGAAGGCGCTGTCGCAATTCGGCGAAGATATGCTGGAGGGCGCAGGCATGCGCGCCGCCAAAGAAGCGGGCGAGCGATACGACCGTTTCCGGGGCCGGGTGATGCTGCCGATTCAGGACGCGCGCGGACGTGTGATCGCGTTTGGCGGGCGGATTCTGGACAAACGGGAAGGTGTCGCCAAGTATCTGAACTCGCCCGACACCGATCTGTTCGACAAGGGCCGCACGCTCTACAACCTCCACCGCGCCGCCCCCGCCTCGCGCCAGACCGGACGGGTGGTCGTGGTCGAAGGCTACATGGACGTGATCGCGCTGGCGAATGCGGGAATTGCCGATGTGGTCGCGCCGCTCGGCACCGCGCTTACCGAAATGCAATTGGAACTGCTGTGGCGCATGACCGAGGTGCCGGTGCTCTGCTTCGACGGCGATGCGGCGGGCCAGCGCGCGGCGATGCGGGCGGTGACCCGCGCCCTGCCCCTGCTCGGCCCGATGCGCTCGCTCAGTATCGTGCGCCTGCCCGCCGGACTGGATCCCGATGATCTCATCAAGCAGCAAGGCACAGGCGCAATGGAGACGCTGCTCAGCCGCCCCGCCAGTCTGGTCGCTACGCTGTGGGAGTTCGAACGCGATGCCCAGCCCCTCGCCACGCCCGAAGCCAAGGCTGGATTGAAAGCGCGTCTGATGGCCCATGTCGAAACCATTGCCGATCCCGAAGTCAAGGGTCTGTACCGCCGCGAACTGGGCGATAGGTTTTCAGCCTTTGCCTATCCCCCACGTCCTCCGCGCGCGCCATACTCCCCGCAGCAGGGCAATCAGCGAGGCCCTTGGCGCGGAACCCCCATGCCGCTGCCGGGCCTTTCGGAGGATGCGCGCGCACGGCTGTCGGGGATCATGTCCGGCGGCCAACGGCAAGGGTTGCTGGCCGCCGTGATTGCCGGCCTCACCCGCTTCCCGCAGGAGATCGACCGCCATGGCGAGGCGCTTTCGCAGCTTGCCCGACATGACCCGAAATCCGCACCATTGGTCGAATCGCTCTTCGAACTTGCAGAAATGCTTGATTCGTCGCCCCCAAGCGCCATATGCGATTCGCTAGGTCATCCTGCCCCGCCGGCAGACATCCGTTACGCCTTCCTTGATGAAGGCACATCCACCGGCGCTGCGTGTGAGGAATTGGCCGAAGCTGTGTCGCTGCTGGTCGAACGGCCGGCGCTTGAGGCTGCGCTTGCGGCCACGATAGCCCGTTTCGACAACGATCCCGAAGGATCGTTCGCCGAACAGACCAGGCTGCGCGCACAGCTCATGACAGTTGACGAGCGCCTCAGGGCATTCGGGCGCAGAAAGGCTGCCCCGGCAGCTAAGGGTGACAACTCCGCCCCTGCGGAGGACATTGGTTAAACAGGCGGCGGTTTTCTGCGAAGCGCAGGAAGCTGCCGCCCGGCAACGGATTGATTGAAAAATATGGCCGACAAGGAAGACGCCCCGCTGATCGATCTCAACGAAGCTTCGATCAAGAAGCTGATCAGCAAGGCTAAGAAGCGCGGCTATGTCACCTATGACGAGCTCAACGAAGCGCTGCCTTCGGGCGAGATGAGCCCCGACCAGATCGAGGATATTCAGACCGCCTTGTCCGAAATGGGCGTTCAGATCGTCGAAAACGACGAGGAAGCCGAAGCCGAAAGCGACGAGGACGGAGAGCGGGTCGAGCCGTTGGTCCCTGACGATGAGGACGAGGACGAGGACGACGAAAAGAAAGGCCCGAGCAAGGATGCTCGCGCTGGGAACAAGAAGCTCGTCACCGGCGAACGCACCGATGATCCGGTGCGCATGTACCTGCGCGAGATGGGTGCTGTCGAGCTGCTGAGCCGCGAGGGCGAGATTGCGATCGCCAAGCGGATCGAGGCCGGTCGTGACATGATGATCATGGGGCTGTGCGAAAGCCCGATCACCTTCCATGCGATCATCCACTGGTCCGAAGCGCTCAACAACGGCGACATGCAGTTGCGCGAGATCCTCGATCTTGACGCGATGCTGTCAAAGGAGCCGCCGGCCGACAAGATGGCCGAAGGCGCCGAGGACGACGACGACGACGGCGAAATCTCCGAAGCCACCGCAGGCCCGACCATCCGCGAGGATGACGAAGTCGAGGACGAACCCGAGGCGGAAGACGATGACGAGGACGGCGAAGGCCGCCCCAAGCGCGAAGAGGAAGAGGAGGAGGACAACACCCTCTCCCTTGCGCAGATGGAAGCGGCGCTGAAGCCCGAGGCGATCGAACGGTTCGCCCGCATTACCGCGCTGTTCAAGAGCTTCGAGAAATTGCAGGGCGAGCGCGTCGATACGCTGGCGGCAGGCAATGATTTCCCCGCGGCGAAGGAAAAGAAGTACGAAGCCCTTCGCGAAGAACTGACCGCAGAGGTCGAAAGCGTGCAGTTCCACGCAACCAAGATCGAGTTTTTGGTCGACAATCTTTATGCCTTCAACCGCCGCCTGACCACGCTGGGCGGTCAGATGCTGCGACTGGCCGAGCGCCACAAGATCAAGCGTATCGATTTTCTCGGCTCGTACCTCGGTAACGAGATGGACGATGCGTGGATCAAGGAACGCGCGAAGAAGGACAAGAAATGGGCCGCCTTCGCCGAACGCGAAGAAGCCGCCATCGAACGCATCCGTTCCGAGATCGCCGATATCGCCGCGCAGACCGGCATGAGCCTCACCGAATTCCGCCGCATCGTGAACATGGTGCAGAAGGGAGAGCGCGAGGCGCGCATCGCCAAGAAGGAAATGGTCGAGGCGAACCTGCGTCTGGTGATCTCGATCGCCAAGAAATACACCAATCGCGGCCTGCAATTCCTTGATCTCATTCAGGAGGGCAATATCGGGCTGATGAAGGCGGTCGACAAGTTCGAATACCGCCGCGGCTACAAGTTCTCCACCTATGCGACATGGTGGATCCGTCAGGCGATCACTCGCTCGATCGCCGATCAGGCGCGCACCATCCGCATTCCGGTGCACATGATCGAGACGATCAACAAGCTGGTGCGCACAAGCCGCCAGTTCCTGCACGAGGAAGGCCGCGAGCCGACCCCGGAAGAAATGGCGCAGCGCCTCTCCATGCCGCTCGAAAAAGTGCGCAAGGTGATGAAAATCGCCAAGGAGCCGATCAGCCTCGAAACGCCGATCGGTGACGAGGAAGACAGCCATCTGGGCGATTTCATCGAGGACAAAAACGCGATCATCCCGGTCGATGCCGCGATTCAGGCGAACCTCAAGGAAACCGTCACCCGCGTGCTGGCGTCGCTCACGCCGCGTGAAGAGCGCGTGCTGCGGATGCGTTTCGGCATCGGGATGAACACCGATCACACGCTGGAGGAAGTCGGCCAGCAGTTCAGCGTGACTCGCGAACGCATCCGGCAGATCGAAGCCAAGGCGCTGCGCAAGCTCAAGCACCCGAGCCGGTCAAGGAAGATGCGGTCGTTCCTCGATCAGTAAAGCCCGGAAAGCCCCGCTTCGGCGGGGTTTTTCATGGCTGCCGCCCCAACGGCCATACCAACTGTCGCACCCAGCCCTCAGGGGCGCGTTCTCCAGCAATCCCGTAGCCTTCGGGCCAGCGTCCTTCCGGCATGTGATAGGTCCCGAACCAGCGGTCGATCATCGGCAAATGTACCGCGAAGTTCACATCGCGTGCCTCCGACTCCACTCCGTGGTGCCAATGGTGGAAACGGGGCATGGCAACCCAGCGCTCCAGCCACTCCCGCCTCGGCGCAAAGTTCGCGTGGATGAACACCGCGTGGAAGCTCACCAGAGCAAGGTAAGCGTAGACCGCCACAGAATCGAACCCCAGCACCACCAGCGGCAGCAGCACCAGCCCGCGCGTCACGATCACATCGACCAGATGCAGCCGCGATCCGGCGAGCCAGTCCATCACCTCGACAGAGTGGTGTACCTTGTGAAACCGCCAAAGGAACGGCAACGCATGAAACGCGCGGTGCACACCATATTGCGACAAATCGGCAACCAGCACTGCCAGCGCAAATTGCAACACCACCGGAAGGCTTTGCACCAAGATCTGCGCAGACGGCACAGCCAGCACCTCTCCAACGGCCACCGCAGGAGCGAGCACGGCGATGCTCATCACCTGCGCCAACACATGGCTGGCAAAGAAATACTGCGTATCGGTCAACCAGCCCCGCCGGAAGGCGTCCTGTTCGCGCCGCCGCGCAAAGGCGCGCTCCAGCGGTACGAAGATCGCCGCCGTGGTCAGCACCCCCAGCACAAACCAGTCAAGCCCGAGATAGAGCACGCTCGCACCGCCGCGCGGAATCTCCACCCCGCCCGCCCCCAGCGCCAACGCCGCGCCCGCCAGCATAAGCCCCGTCACCCCCAGCGCCTTGCGCTTCCTCAGCAGCATCGACAGCCCCGCCAGCGCCAGCGCCGCAAGCAACCCGACATCTATCGCCAACCGCACCAGTTCCAGCGGATAGCGCGCGCGCAGTTCCGGCAGCGTCAGATAGTGCGGGAAATGCAGACACAGCACTGCAAACCAAGCCAACAGCCCCAGCACGATGCCCAGAACGCCGCTGATCCAGCCTGTGCCGAAATGACGCGGCGCGGCGTCGGCAAATACGCGTGCCAGCCATTGCTCGGCCGTCGGACGGGAAGCAGGATTGCTCATCGGGCGGGGGGTAGCACGCCGCCTGTTACGACGGCGTAAACCAAAACCGGCGCTGACCGTCGAAAAGCCCATCCTACGGGGTGGAGAATCTCGTTCCCAGCGACTATGGCGAACCCATGCGCATAGCAATTGCATCCGATCACGCCGCGACCGAGCTGAAGGCCGAACTGGCCGAATGGCTCATCGAAGAAGGCCATGACGTCGCCGATCTCGGCCCTGAGCCGGGGGTGAGCGTCGATTACCCTGATTACGGCTACCGTCTGGCCGAGATCATTGCCGAGGGCACGGTCGAATTCGGCGTCGCCCTGTGCGGCAGCGGGATCGGCATTTCGATGAGCGTCAACCGCCACCCGCAGGTGCGTTGCGCGCTCGTTTCCGAACCGCTTTCCGCTGCGCTCGCCCGTGAACATAATGATGCCAACTGCATCGCAATGGGCGCGCGTCTCGTAGGTATCGAAATGGCCAAGAGCTGCGTCGCCACGTTCCTGGACACCGAATTCGCCGATGCCGGCGATCCTGCCGGGCGCCACCAGCGCCGGGTGGGCAAGCTCGGCAAGCCCCCGTTTCTGCCCGATCATATCGAGACCCATCAATGAGCACAGCCCCGATTGATTTCGCCGCCCGCAGTTCCGCCGCCCCGATGGACGGGTTCTGGAACGATGACTTGGCCCACGCCGATCCCGAAATTGCAGCGGCAGTCACCAAGGAACTGGCTCGTCAGCGTGACAAGATCGAACTGATCGCATCCGAAAACATCGCGAGCCGCGCCGTGCTCGAAGCGGCGGGCAGCGTGTTCACCAACAAATATGCCGAAGGCTATCCTGGCAAGCGGTACTATGGCGGCTGCGAATATGCCGATGTGATCGAAACACTGGCAATCGACCGTGCCAAGCAATTGTTCGGCTGCAATTTCGCCAATGTGCAGCCTAACAGCGGCAGCCAGATGAACCAGGCCGTGTTCCTCGCCCTGCTCAATCCGGGCGACACCTTCATGGGGCTCGATCTGAACTCCGGCGGACATCTCACCCACGGATCGCCTGTTAATATGAGCGGCAAGTGGTTCAATGTCGTATCTTACGGCGTGAGCCGCGACACTGAGACTATCGACATGGACGAGGTCGCCGCCAAGGCGCGCGAAAGTAAGCCGAAGATCATCATTTGCGGCGGCACCGCCTATTCGCGCCTTTGGGATTTCCCGGCTTTCCGTGCCATCGCAGACGAAGTGGGCGCGATTTTGCTGTGCGACATGAGCCACATCTCAGGCCTCGTTGCCGGCGGCGCGCACCCCTCGCCCTTCCCTCATTGCGACATCGTCACTTCGACCACGCATAAATCGCTGCGCGGTCCGCGGTCGGGGATCATCCTATGGAACAATGAGAAGTTCACCAAGCCTTTGAACATGGCGGTTTTCCCCGGCCTTCAGGGTGGTCCGCTGATGCACATTGTCGCGGCCAAGGCGGTCGCGTTCCGGGAGGCGCTGGCCCCGGAATTCAAGACTTACGCCCACCGTATTGTCGAAAACGCCCGCGCACTCGCCGCCAGCCTTGAGGAAAACGGCTTGCGGATCGTTTCGGGCGGCACCGATAACCACTCGATGCTGGTCGATCTCACCGCGAAGGATGTAACCGGCAAGGACGCCGAAAAGGGTCTCGACCGGGCATGGCTCACTTGCAACAAGAACGGCATTCCGTTCGATACCCGCTCGCCCTTCGTCACCAGCGGCATCCGGCTCGGCACGCCTGCAGGAACGACCCGCGGTTTCGGTGCACAGGAGTTCCGCATCATCGGCAAACTCATCGCCGAAGTCGTTGATGGGCTTTCGAAAAATGGCCCTGAAGGCGACGCGCAGGTCGAGGAAAGCGTGCGCGCGCGGGTTTCGGAACTTTGCGCAGCCTTTCCCGTCTATCCCGGACTGTAAGGACACGATGCGATGAACGATCAGGAACCCCGCCAGACCCCGGAATGGGTCGAAGATGCCAAGGCCGAGATTTCTGCCATGGCGAAGGAAGGGGTAAACCATCCCTCGACCAAGCCGGTTCTGATCGGCACAGGGATCGGCGCGCTGGCTGGTGCATTCATCATCGGTGGCCCGATCCTTGGCGGACTGGCCGGAGCAGGCCTTGCGCTCTATCAGCGGATCAGGAAGTAACCCTTTGAATGCGCTGCCCCTTTTGCGCCCACGACGATACCCAGGTCAAGGATAGCCGCCCGACCGAGGACAATGCCTCGATCCGGCGGCGTCGCCAGTGCTCGTCCTGCGGCGCGCGCTTCACGACCTTCGAGCGTGTGCAATTGCGCGAGGTTGTGGTGGTCAAATCCGGAGCCGACGGAGGACCAGGACGCCGCGAACCGTTCGAACGCTCCAAGCTGGAACAATCGGTGGCACTCGCCTGCCGCAAACGGGCAATCGAGCAGGAACGGCTCGACCAGCTGATATCGGGCATTCAGCGCCAAGTTGAAACCTCGGGCGAGCCGGAGGTCCCATCCTCCCGCATCGGCGAACTGGTGATGGATGGTCTTCGCCAGATCGATTCGGTAGCCTATATCCGTTTCGCCAGCGTCTACCGCGATTTTTCCGAGGCGCGCGACTTCGAGGAATTTGCCAGCACCGTTCAGCAAGCGGCGAAAGAATAACCGCGAAATGGGCGACCTCAACAAGCCGGTCATCGTGCTGGTGCGTCCGCAACTGGGCGAGAACATCGGCAAGGCGGCGCGCGCGATGCTTAATTTTGGGTTGACCGAGATGCGGTTGGTCGCCCCGCGCGATGGCTGGCCCAACCCCTCTGCCGGCCCTGCTGCGGCGGGAGCCGATATCGTGCTCGAACAGGCGCGCATTTACGACACGACTGCCGAAGCTGTGGCCGACTGCGCGCATGTCCACGCCACCACCGTGCGCAAGCGGGGTGTGACGAAGCCGGTGATCGGTGCCGACGAGGCCGGACGACAGGTGCACACGCTGACCGGGCGCCACGCGATCATCTTCGGTCCCGAACGTTCCGGACTTGAAACCGAGGACGTCGCGCTAGCTCGCAATATCCTGACGGTCCCGATCAATCCCGAATTCGGATCGCTGAACCTGGCGCAGGCTGTAATTCTGGTGGCCTATGAATGGTCGCGTATTGGGCGCGAAATCGCGGATGCCGGCTGCGCGCTGGTGCAGCCCACGGTCGAGGACGTGCTGCCCCCCGCCCCGCAGGAGGAGCTTGACGGGCTGATCGCACACCTCGAGACGATGCTGAAGCCGCGCGGCTATTTCCTGCCTGAAGGGCGCGCCGAGGCGACTCGCCGGACGTTGCGCGGCGTGCTGACGAAGCCGGGCTGGAACCATTTTGAAGTGCGCACCCTGCGCGGTGTTCTCACCACACTGGGCCGCAAGATTCGCGACTGACCCTTCCGTGCTGGCAGCAATGCTTGACCTTGCGCCCCGTCCTGCTATGCGCGCGCCTTCGCAATTGGCCCTGCACCCCGGTGAAGCAGTGGCCGCATCAGGCATATCGGTCTGGTGGTGCGATGCCGGGTTCAATGGCTGCCCAAAGGGGGCGGTCCAGCAGATATGAAGGACACGACTTATGTCGAAGCGCAAAAGCGCCAAGTACAAGCTTGACCGGCGGATGGGCGAAAACATCTGGGGTCGCCCGAATTCCCCAGTGAACAAGCGTTCCTACGGCCCTGGTCAGCACGGTCAACGCCGCAAGGGCAAGATGAGCGACTTCGGCCTGCAGCTGCGGGCCAAGCAGAAGCTCAAGGGCTATTACGGCGACGTCACCGAAAAGCAGTTCAAGCGCACTTATGCCGAAGCATCGCGCATGAAGGGCGATACCAGCCAGAACCTGATCGGCCTGCTCGAGCGTCGACTCGACATGGTGGTCTACCGCGCCAAGTTCGCGCCGACGGTTTGGTCTGCACGCCAGCTTGTCAGCCACGGTCACATCTATGTGAACGGCGTGAAGTGCAACATCGCCTCGCGCCGGATCGATATCGGCGATGTCATCAGCCTCGGCAGCAAAGCCAAGGAAATGGCGCTGGTGATCGAAGCGCAGAGCCTGGCCGAGCGTGACATTCCCGATTACGTCGCGCCCGACGGCAACGAAAAGGTGCAGTTCACCCGCGTGCCGAAGCTCGACGAAGTGCCCTATCCGGTGACGATGGAACCGAATCTGGTGGTGGAATTCTACTCGCGCTGATCCGGTTTTCAGCGATGGACATACCAAAGGGCGGCCTTGCGGGGCCGCCCTTTATCTTTTGTGCCTCGCAATGCGATTGACCGGCTAGCGAAGGCGTGGGGGTGACGGGCGATGAATGTGCTGCTGATTGACGGGCACCCTGACGAGGGGCGCTATTGCTCGTTCCTGATGGAAGAATACCGAGTCGCGCTGCCTGCACACGCCAAAATTACTGCGGTGGCCTTGCGCGATCTGCGGTTCGACCCCAACCTCGCCCACGGCTATCGCCAGCGCACTGAATGGGAGCCAGATCTGCTCCAACTGGCCGAGGCGCTGGATGCCTGCGATCACCTCGCTCTCGCCTTTCCGATGTGGTGGGGAGCGGAACCGGCGATGCTCAAAGGCCTGCTCGACCGGCTGTTCCTGCCCGGCTTCACCTTTGCCTATCACGATCAGGATACCTTCTGGGATCGCAACATGGCAGGGCGCTCCGCCGATGTGATTATCACAATGGACACGCCGCCGTTCTTTCTATGGCTTGTCTACGGCAATGCCGTGATCCGCCGCTGGAAGGGGCAGGTGCTGGGCTTTGTCGGCTTCAAACCGGTGCGCATTCTGCCGCTGGGTCAGGTCAAGTTCGGCGGGGCGGAGAAGCATGCCGCGAAATGGACCGGCAAGGTGAGGCGGCTGGCGCAAACCATTCGGCAGGCAGAACCGGCAAAAAAGGAACCAAGGTTGGAGCGATTCCTGAACCGCAAGAAACCTTAGCCTTTTACTCGGTCCCACTCGCCGAACTCATACGCGATCGAGCCTTCGACGAGCCGTTCCCAGATATCGCCCACCACATCGCCGGGGATGCCATGCGCCTCTGCCTCGGCGACTGCAGCTGCGATCACGCTGGTCTTGCGCGCTTCGTCGCGAACAGCCTCACGGCTTTTTTTGATCCGGGCAGCGGCACGCATGTAGCCAAAGCGGGTCGCGAGCAAAGCAATCAGTTCACGGTCGAGCGCATCGACCCCGACGCGCACTTCAACCATCGTGGTGCAGTCAGCCGGGCTAAGGGGAATATCGGTCATCCTTGCGGCCCTAGGCGGTACGGGACGGATTTGTCGAGTGCCTTCCAGCGTCAGATCGCGTTACCCACCGCGCCCCAGCGACTCGTCAAGAAAGCGGCCGATGGTGGTGAGCATATCGGTGCGCGCCTTGCTGTCGCCCAGGCCGTGCTGGAGGTCTTCGTATTCATGGTAGATGACAGGCTTGCCAGAATCCTTCAGCGCTTTTTCCATCGCCCGTGCATGGCGGACGTCGACGTTGAGATCGCGGGTACCGTGGAACAGCGCGACCGGTGCAGCGAACTTATCAGCATGGCGGCGCGGGCTGCCCGCCTCGACATGCGACCCCTGCCCGACAAAATCGCGCACCAGACGAAAGCTGGTATAGCCGCGCTTGTCGTCGGCCAGATAGGCGAGATCGGTGACCGGTGCGATCGCCACCACCGCCTTGAACAGCGACGGATCGAGCACCTGCGATTGCAGCGCGGCATAGCCGCCATAGGACCACCCGGCGATGGCCAACTGGTCAGGTCGGGCGATGCCTTCGCTCACCAGCCAGCGCCCCGCGTCGTTGACATCGCCGATCGCCACGTCCCACGCCTTGAACCCGTTGCGGCCATACCAATCCGCGCCGTAGCCCGATGAACCGCGGTAATTGGGCTGCAGCACCGCGAACCCGCGCGCGGTGAAGAACTGCACAAGCCAATCGAACCCCCATTCATCGCGCGCCGACGGTCCGCCGTGCGGCATGACGATAGCCGGCAGGTTCTTGCCGTCCGATCCCGGTGGCAGTGTGAGGTAGCCCGGGATCTGCGTCCCGTCCGCAGCCGGATAGGTCACCGGCTGCATCCGGCCCAACGGCCTCTCGCCGATTTCGGCGCGCACCGGCAAGACCGGTTCGAGCGTGCGCTTGCCCTTGTCGAACAGGTAGACCTGCCCCGGCTGGGTATCGCTCGATGCGATCAGCAGCAATTGCTGTTCGTCACCGCTGGCCCCGACGATGTTGATCATCGGCTGATTAGGCAAAGCCTTGCCAAGATCGCTTGCCAGCTTGTTCAGTTCGGGACTGAAATAGGCGATGGTGCGCTTTTCAGTGGCGTAACTCGCGCCCACGACGCGGCGCTTGCGCCCGATGCGGATCAGGGCATCGACATCGACATCTTCGCGCGCCATCAGCACTTTGCCGGCGCCGCTTCCGTCCAGCACGAACTCCGCGATCGCATCATAGCCGCCGATGTTCACGAAACCGACCGCAATATTGCGGCTGCTCTCCACGGACAGCGGCGAAAACCAGGGAACGGGCTTGTCCGCGATGGTCAGATTGTCGAGCGCTGTCCAACGGCTGCTGTCCGGAGTCCGAAAGAAGTAATCATAGTCACCGGTCAGCCGCCCGCTCGAATCGTAGCGCGCCCGCACCTTGATTCTGATCTGTCCGAACTCGTCAGCGACATAGCGCTGCGCAGCCGGATCGGCCCGTTCCTGCGCCCGCCGCTTGCCGGAGGTGGCGTCGACTAGATCGACCGCCAGCCCGTTGTCGCGTTCCGCGATGCGGGTGCCGGTCGACGATTCCTCGACCGCCTCGCGCGACATCAGGATCTGTCCCTGTTCGCCGCCTACGTCCAGCGCCAGCACATCCCCGCCCTGCTGCGCGAAGCCGAGCGCCCGCGGGGATTGGCGCTTACTCAACTCCTGCACATTGTCTCCATCGGCATCCAACGAGAACAACCGGTCGAACGGCAACAGGAACCCGTCGCCTCGCTGCGCCATCGCCGACACCTGACACACCAATCGCGTGTCGTTGGCCCATTCGCACCAATCAAGATCGGCGCTTATCTCCGAATTGACGAGGATCCGCTTGATCTCGGCATCGCCTGCCAGGTCGATCACGTTGAGCATTTCGGTATGCTCCGGCCCGGCGGCAACGAAAGCGATCTTCGTACCCGACGGCGAAAGCGAAATGTCGAGCACGGTCTCGCGCGCGCCGAACAGCGCTGCCACTGCTTCCACGTCGCCGTCCTGTGCCGCTGCCGAGGCAGCGCCGCCCGCGATACCGCAAAGCGCCATGCCAACGCACACCGCCAGCCTGCTTACCTCGGTTCGGATTTTCATATTTGCGCCCCTGTTCACCAGATCAGCAGGCTAACCCATACCGCTCGTCGATCAAGGCCCTTGGTGCAGGTAATCGCGGCGGAAGTCGCTGGCAAAGCTGGCGAAGGCTCCTGCCGCAATCGCATCGCGCATCGCCTGCATCAGCGCCTGATAGAAGCAGAGGTTATGCTCGGTCACCAGCATCGCTCCGAGGATCTCGCCGGATTTGACGAGGTGGTGGATATAGGCGCGGGAATAGGTCGAACACACCGGACATGCGCAGCGTTCATCGAGCGGTCCGGTGTCCTCGGCAAAGCGCGCATTGCGCAGGTTCAGCGGTCCGTTCCAGGTGAAGGCCTGCCCATTGCGGCCCGAACGGGTCGGCAGTACGCAATCGAACATGTCGATCCCGCGCTCGACTGCGCCCACAAGGTCATCCGGCTTGCCCACGCCCATCAGGTAACGCGGGCGATCTTCGGGGAGCATGGCGGGCGCATAGTCGAGCACGCAGAACATCGCCTCCTGCCCTTCCCCCACTGCCAAGCCGCCGACGGCATAGCCATCGAAGCCGATCTGGGTCAGCGCGTCGGCGCTGATCCGCCGCAGGTCTTCGTGCAGCGCGCCCTGCTGGATGCCGAACAGCGCGGCGCTCTCCGCGTGTTCTTCGCCCGCGTCGAAGCCGTCGCGGCTACGTTTGGCCCAGCGCATCGATAGTTCCATGCTAGCGGCGATTTCATCCTTCGGGCGGTCGGCGCGGGGGCATTCGTCGAACGCCATGACGATGTCGGAGCCAAGCAATTGCTGGATTTCCATCGATCGTTCGGGGGTCAGCATATGCTTTGACCCGTCAAGGTGGCTGCGAAACTCCACCCCTTCTTCGGTCAGCTTGCGCAGTTCGGACAGGCTCATCACCTGATACCCGCCGGAATCGGTGAGGATCGGGCGCTGCCAATTCATGAACTTGTGCAACCCGCCAAGCCGCGCCACCCGCTCCGCGCCGGGACGCAGCATCAGGTGGTAGGTATTGCCAAGGATGATGTCGGCGCCCGTCTGGCGCACGCTTTCAGGCTTCATCGCCTTCACTGTGGCGGCGGTACCGACCGGCATAAAGGCAGGTGTGCGAATGTCCCCGCGGCGCATGGCGATGGTGCCGGTGCGCGCCTTGCCGTCGCGCGCGTGGAGAGTGAAGGAGAAGCGGGTTCTGGTCATTGCGCTCGCCCGCTAGCGCCGCAGCGTGCCGATGTCACGTCCGGGCGTCCGTGCAAGAAAAAGGCAGGAGCAACGCGGGGCTGCTCCTGCCTGATCGTGACGGCTATCAGGTGTCAGAAACCGAACAGCACACCCACGGTTGCGCGGGTGGTGTCGAACGCGATGGTATCGAGCCCGGCACGGAAGCGGATCGGGCTGTCGCCCAGACCAAATTCGACGCCCGCACCGACAAGGTAATCGCCGTCGCTGGTGTCGAAACCGGCGGGCGGATTGATGCCGAACAGGTTACCTACATCGAGATCGACTTCCTGATAGCCACCGCGGACGAACAGCTTGGCCGAGTCGCCAACACGCACACCGGCGCGGGCGGCAAGGCCGTATTCGTTATCGATCGCGCCGCTCCCGAAGTGGTAGTTCCCTTCAGCGCCCACGAAAAAGGTCTCGCCAACCGGAAAATCGACGCCGGCGACGACGCCGTAAATCGTGCCATCATCATCCGGGATGCCAAGCTCCAGATCGTGAATACCGGCGGACGCGCCGACATAGACTTCCGGAGCTTCGTTGGACTGCGCGTGGGCAGCGGCCGGAAGTGCCATCGCGCCCATCGCAACGATCGTAGTGATTGCGAATTTCCTCATGCGTTTGTATCCTTGTTTTTTCTTGCCTGCCACAGGGGGTGCGGCGGTGCGCAAGCCACTAGGATTCAGTGACTTTCTGTTTGATGAACAGGGCGACCAGTGGCGGTTCAGATCAGACAGACGACGTTTGCGGTTCGATCGAAGGCGCTCGCAGACCGGTTCGGCGTTACTCGCGCAGTCGCCACCCTGTACGGAAGATCACGGCAATGATGGCGACGCACAGCGCGAGAAAGCCGAGTGTCAGGCCGAGTGACACGCCAATCGGCACATCGGCAGTGCCATAGAAGGTCCAGCGCAGCCCGCTCACCAGAAACGCGATAGGGTTGGCCAGCGCCACCGCATCCCACGGCGCCGGCAGATCGCGGATCGAATAGAAGGTGCCGCCCAGAAACGTGAGTGGGGTAAGGATCAGGAGCGGAATAATTCCCAACTTCTCGAACGAATCGGCCCAGATGCCGAGGATAAAGCCGAACAGCGCAAAACTGGATGCCACCAGCATGATGTAGAACGCGGCGAGCAGCGGATAGCGGATTTCGTAATCGACAAACAATGTCGCTGTAGCAAGGATGATCGCCGCCAATATCAGACCCTTGGTCATCGCTGCGCCGACGAACCCGGCGAGCGTTTCGGCCACACCGACAGGCGCGGACAGCAATTCGTAAATCGTGCCGGTGAAGCGCGGCATGTAGATGCCGAAGCTGGCATTGCTGGTGGTTTCGCCCAGCAGCGTCAGCATCAGCAGGCCGGGGATGATGAATGCGCCATAAGGCACCCCGCCGATCGGCTCCATCCGCGCGCCGATCACCGATCCGAACACCACGAAATAGAGCGACGTGGTCAGCACCGGCGAAAGGATCGACTGGAACGCCGTGCGGAAGGCGCGGCTCATTTCGCGGCGGTAGATCGCATAGGCGCTGCGGACATTAAAATGCGTCACGCGGCCCGTCCTTCGCCCAGCAGCCCTACGAATATGTCCTCCAGCGAGGAATCGTGGATATCGAGGCTGAGGTAATCGATTCCCGCACGGGTCAGCGACTGCGCCAGCTGCGCCACCTCTGCCCGGCCCCCGCCCTGCCCGTTCCCGCCGCGATAGGTCAGGCAAGTCCCGCCGGCATCCAACTCGACCGGAAAACCAGCGATTTCGGGCGGGAGTGCGCGCAGCGGCGCGGCGAGCGCGATCACCGCTTCGGTGGTGCCCAACCGCTCCATCATCGCCCTTTTTTCATCGACCATCAGAATGCGCCCGCCCTGAATGATGCCGACCCGGTCAGCCATCTCCTCGGCTTCCTCGATGTAATGCGTGGTGAGGATGATGGTGACGCCCCGTTCCTTCAGCGCGGCGATCTGCTGCCACATGCTCTTCCTGAGTTCCACGTCCACGCCTGCGGTGGGCTCATCCAGGAACAGCAATTCGGGATCGTGCGCCAGTGCCTTGGCGATCAGCACGCGGCGCTTCATGCCGCCCGATAGCGCGCGGATCTGGGTATCGCGCTTATCCCACAGCGACAGGCTTTTGAGGATATCCTCGATCCTTGCGGCATCGCTCGGTTTTCCGAACAGTCCTCGCGAATAGGAGACCGCACGCCACACGGTCTCGAACATGTCGGTGGCAAGTTCCTGCGGCACCAGCCCGATCCGCGCCCGCGCCCGCCGCCAATCGCGCGCAAGATCGTGGCCGAAGGCGGTCATTGTCCCGCCGGTGGGCCGCACCAGCCCGCACACCGCGCCGATCAGCGTGGTCTTGCCCGCGCCGTTGGGGCCAAGCAGCGCGAAAATCTCGCCCGGGCGAATCGACAGGTCGACATTGTCGAGCGCCCGAACACCGCCCTTGTAGACCTTGGACAGGCCGCTGATTTCGAGAATGGATTCGGGCATACCTCAATGAGCTAGGGCAGCAGCAACGAGGAGTCACCATAGGAATAGAAGCGATATTCATTGGTGATGGCATGAGCATAGGCCGCCAGCATGCGATCGCGCCCCATCAGCGCGCTGACCAGCATCATCAGCGTCGATTTGGGCAGGTGGAAATTGGTCATCAACCCATTCACCGCCCTGATGCGGTATCCCGGCGTGATGAAAATATCGGTGTCCCCGGCGAATGGCAGAATCGTGCCGTCCTCGGCCGCTGCGCTTTCGAGCAGCCTCAGCGACGTGGTGCCGACCGCGATGATCCGGCCTCCGGCAGCGCGGGCATCGTTCAGTTGCCGCGCGGTGTCTTCGGGGATGCGGCCGAACTCGGCGTGCATCCGGTGGTCGTCGGTATCGTCGGCCTTCACTGGAAGAAAGGTCCCCGCACCGACATGCAGCGTCAGCATCGCCCGCCCGATCCCGGCAGCATCGATCGCATCGACCAGCCTTCGGGTGAAATGCAGCGAGGCAGTTGGTGCGGCGACTGCGCCTTCCTCGCGCGCGAACATGGTCTGATAGTCTTCCAGATCCTGCGCATCGACCCCGCGTTTGGAGGCGATATAGGGTGGCAGCGGCATGGTGCCCGCCCGGTCGAGCAACACCTCGACCGGCTCCTCGCCTGCGAAGAACAGCGTCATCGAGCCATCGGCGTGGCGCGCTTCGGCGATGGCGGTGACGCCGCCGCCAAATACCAGCGTGTCTCCTTCCTTCACCCGCTTGGCATTGCGGATGAAGGCCTGCCAGCGCCGCAGATCGATCCGCTTGTGCAGCGTCGCGCTGATCTTCGCCTCACCGTCTGCACGGCGGCCTTCGAGCTGTGCGGGGATCACGCGGGTATCGTTGAACACCAGCACGTCGCCCCGGTTGAGAAGGTCTGGCAGGTCGCGAACGCCCCGATCCTCGAACGGCGCATCAGCCCCGCGCACCACCAGCATCCGCGCTGCATCACGCGGTCGCACAGGACGCAAGGCAATGCGCTCGGGCGGAAGCTCGAAATCGAACAGGTCAACTTTCATGGGCAGCGCGACTAGCGCGGCGCGGCATCCACGAAAAGCATTTTAGCTCAGCGGGCTGCTCAACATATCGGCGGTGATCGGCGTATTGTCGACCGGAGCAGCCGGCGGAGGCGGCGGCGGGACGTTGTCGCTCGCCAGCGAGGCTTGCACGATATAGGTCGGATCGGCGGGCGGCTCGCCGCGATTGATCGCGTCGACCGCGTCCATGTTCTCGATTACTCGACCAAAATTGGTGTAATTCTTGTCGAGACTGAAACGCGGATAGAACACGATGAAGAACTGGCTGTTGGCGCTGTCTTCCTCGCTAGCGCGGGCCATCGACACCGTGCCGCGCACATGTGGCATCGGGTTGAACTCTGCCTCCAGATCGGGCAGGTCTGACGCGCCCTGACCGGTGCCGGTGGGATCGCCGCCCTGCGCCATGAAGCCTTCGATCACGCGGTGGAAGATCACGCCGCTGTAAAAGCCGTCGCGGGTCAGCGTCTTGATGCGTTCAACATGGGCGGGCGCCCAGTCGGCCATCAACCGGATCTTGACCCGTTCGCCGTTCGACAGATCGAGCACCCAGACATTCTCGGGTTCCACGGCAGGATCATAATTGATCGGGCCAAAGCTGCGCGGCGCAGCGACGGCTGCTTCATCTTGGTCCTCGTCGTCCGTGTCGACGTTATCGCCGAAAGCGACCGGGGGCGTGTCATCGCGCTGTGGTTGCGCCAGCGCAGGATGCGCCGATGCAAGCAGGAAAAGCGCGCCAAGGGCGGTAGGGAGCGTGGCTTTGATCATCATTTCTTCCGTAGCAGACGCGCCGTGTAGCCATGCCCGGCTGACACTTCAATGAATGAAGCGACGCGCTGTCGACAACCCGCGCTCAATAATCGCCCTTCAAGCCCTGTTCGCGAACCCGCGCCTCGACCTCGCCGCAGACAGGAGCGCTGACAAAGCGCGCGATATCGCCGCCATATTGCGCAATTTCCTTGACCAGCTTGGACGCAATCGGCTGCAATGATACATCCGCCATCA
This sequence comes from Erythrobacter sp. NFXS35, assembly GCF_040148725.1. Taxonomy (NCBI): domain Bacteria; kingdom Pseudomonadati; phylum Pseudomonadota; class Alphaproteobacteria; order Sphingomonadales; family Erythrobacteraceae; genus Erythrobacter; species Erythrobacter sp. NFXS35. The sequence continues at coordinate 499,842 of NZ_JAGDEB010000001.1, forward strand.
GGAACACGGTTTCGATATCGTCGTCCAGCTGTTGGTTCATGCCCGCCATCTGATATTCGTATTCGAAATCGGCGACAGCCCGCAGTCCGCGGATGATGACGCTGGCGCCCTGTTTCTGCGCGAACTTCACCAGCAGCGCGTTGAACCCCACCACTTCGACATTGCCGAGACCCATATTGGCAACCTCGCGTTCGACCATGCGAAAGCGCTCCTCGGTCGAGAACATCGGGTTCTTAGAAGGATTCGTGGTGACCCCGATAATCAGCCAGTCGACTAGCTTGGACCCGCGCCGGATGATGTCGGCGTGGCCCAAGGTGATCGGATCGAAAGTTCCGGGATAGATCCCGACGCGGCGTGTCATCGCGGTTGTCCTTGTAGCTTGGGGAATTACCGATCCCGCTCGACAATATATCGGGCGAGCGCGCGCAGGATGTCGGCTTCGGGGCCATAGGAGGCGAGCCGCAGCACCGCCTGATCCACCAGCGCACGCGCCTGTTCGCGCGCCTTGTCGGCGCCCATCAAGGTGACGAAGGTCTGTTTGCCCTGCTCGTCGTCCTTGCGCAGCGCTTTGCCTGCCTTTTCCTCGTCACCCACCACGTCGAGCAGATCATCGGCGATCTGGAACGCGAGGCCGATGTCGCGGGCATAAGCACGCAGGTGCGCCCGCCCCTGCGGCGCCACCCGGCCGAGGACTGCGCCCATTTCGACACTGGCGGCAAGCAGTGCCCCGGTTTTCAGCTGTTGCAGCCTTGTGATGGTGTGGAGGTCATAGATCACACCTTCCTCGTCGGCGACCATGTCCATCATCTGCCCGCCGGCCATGCCATGCATGCCCGAAGCCTTGCCGAGCGTGGCGATCAGTTCGGATCGCACGAATGGATCGGCGCTGGTCTCATCATCGGCCAGAACCTCGAACGCCAGCGCGTGCAGCGCGTCGCCTGCCAGAACCGCGGTCGCCTCGTCATAGACCTTGTGCAACGTCGGCTTGCCGTGGCGCAGATCGTCATTGTCCATGCAGGGCAGATCATCGTGGATCAGCGAATAGACATGGATCGCCTCGATCGCCGCGCCCGCACGCAAGGCCGCATCGCGCGATACGCCGAACAGGCTGGCAGTGCAGCACACCAGCAAGGGCCGCACCCGCTTGCCCCCGCCAATCGCGGCATAGCGCATCGCTTCGACCAGACGCGCGCTGGTATCGTCCGGCACCGGCAATAGCGCATCGAACAGCGAATCAATATCGGCCTGAACGCTTGCGATCGCGTCGCTCAGCATACTGCCCCCCGTTTGCGCCAGCATCACGTCAGCTTTCCGCGTCGAACGGCTGGGTGGCCGCCGCGCGGCCATCGGCGCCGGTCACGATCTTCTCGATCCGTGCCTGCGCCGCATCGAGCCGCTGCTGGCACGCAAGCCGCAGCGCCTCGCCGCGTTCATACAGGCTGATCGATTGATCGAGCGGCACGTCGCCGCGTTCCAGTTGCTGCACGATCTGTTCGAGCGCGGCCAGCGCCTGCTCGAAGCTCATTTTCGAAATTTCCGGCTGTGCCGCCGGTGATGCTGTGCCCTCGTCCATGGTCATGAGCATTGACGAGGCAAGCCTGCCCGGTCAAGGCTGCCGGTCGTGGGCAGGGCGATGAAACAGGGAATTGCAGACAGATGTTGAAATGGATCATCGCCTACGTGACGGCGGCTGTCGCATTTGGTGTGCTGGATGCGATCTGGCTGCGCTGGGCGGCGGGCAACCTGTATCGCCCGGTGATCGGCGACATAATGGCCAAGGATTTCAACATGGCCGCAGCCGGGGTGTTCTACCTGATCTATCTCGCCGGGATGACGTGGTTCGCGATCAAGCCCGGCATAGAGAGCGGCACGGTTCAGGCTGCGGTGCTTAACGGCATACTGCTGGGTGCGCTGTGCTATGCCACCTTCGACCTTACATCGCAGGCTGTGTTCAAGGTGTGGGCGACCCATATCAGTGTTCTCGATATCCTCTGGGGCGCGTTCGCGACCGGCATGGCGAGCGGGATCGCAACTTACGTCGCCCTGCGGTTCGCCCCATCGGCTCTGCCCGCCTGACATGTTCATCGGTCATTTTGCCCCGGCGTTCGTCGCCGCTGCTGTCAGCCCGCGCAGCCCGCGCCTCGGCACGCTGTTCATCGCTGCACAGCTGGTCGACTGGGGGTTCTTCGCGCTGGCATTGATCGGGGTGGAGAGATTGCGAGTCGATCCGGGGGCGAGCGTGATGGTCCCGCTCGATCTCTATCACATGCCCTATACCCACAGCCTGATCGGCACCGGACTATGGGCGCTTGCCTGCCTGCTGGTGGTGGCGCTGGCGCAGCGCGACGTGTTCGCCGGCGTGCTGGCTGGTCTAGTGGTCGTCTCGCACTGGTTGCTGGACTGGCTGGTGCACGTGCCCGATCTGACCGTCGACGGCGATCCGCCCAAGCTGGGCTTGGGGTTGTGGAACTATCCTGCCATCGCGATGCCGTTGGAATTGTTGCTGGTGGGCGCCGCTTTCGCGTTCTATGTGCGCCGCACCCGCGGCCCGCTCGGCCCGCCGCTGGTATTGCTGTTGACGATGCTGCTCCTTCAGGCGGTCAACTGGTTTGGCCCTCATCCACAAGAGGCGGGCGCCCTCCTGTATCTTCAGGCGCTGCTGGCCTTTGCGATTCTGACTACGATCGCACTTTGGGTAGGGGAGAATCGCTGGTTCCAGAAACGCGGCGGCTTGGCCTTCGGCGAGCAGTGATTTAGGGGGCGAGCCAAGGAGCCGACCCCCATGACTGAATCTTCCGCCATCACCCCCGAAATCGTCGAACAGCACGGCCTTTCCGCCGAGGAATACGAGCGGGTGCTCGCTGCATTGGGGCGAGAGCCGAACCTCGTGGAACTTGGCATCTTTTCGGTAATGTGGTCCGAGCATTGCAGCTACAAGTCCTCGCGACTGCATCTGAAAAGGCTCCCGACCGAGGCTCCGTGGGTGATCTGCGGCCCCGGCGAGAACGCGGGCGTGATCGACATTGGCGATGGCCAAGCCGCGATCTTCAAGATGGAGAGCCACAACCACCCGAGCTACATCGAGCCCTATCAGGGCGCGGCGACCGGCGTGGGCGGCATTCTGCGCGATGTCTTCACCATGGGCGCACGGCCCATTGCCAACGCCAATGCACTGCGGTTCGGGCGGCCCGAACACCCGAAGATGAAGCATCTGGTGCAGGGCGTGGTCGCGGGCATCGGCGGCTACGGCAATTGCGTCGGCGTGCCTACGGTCGCGGGGGAAACGAACTTCCACCCGGCCTATGACGGCAACATCCTCGTCAACGCCATGACGGTGGGCGTCGCCCAGCAGGACAAGATCTTCTACTCCGCCGCCACCGGCCTTGGGAACCCCATCGTCTATGTCGGCAGCAAGACCGGGCGCGACGGCATTCACGGCGCAACCATGGCTTCCGCCGACTTTGGTGAAGACGCCGAGGCCAAGCGGCCGACGGTGCAGGTCGGCGATCCCTTCACCGAAAAGCTGCTGATCGAAGCCTGTCTCGAACTGATGGCGACCGATGCGATCGTCGCCATTCAGGACATGGGCGCGGCGGGCCTCACGTCGTCCAGCGTCGAAATGGCGAGCAAGGGCGGCGCGGGCATCCGGCTCGACATGAACGCTGTGCCCTGCCGCGAAGATGGCATGACGCCTTATGAAATGATGCTGTCGGAAAGCCAGGAGCGGATGCTGATGGTGCTGAAGCCTGGCCGCGAGGCCGAGGCCGAGGCGATCTTCACCAAGTGGGAACTGGATTTCGCGGTGATTGGCGAAGTTACCGATACGGGCCACATGGTCTTGGAGTTCAACGGTGAGGTGGTGTGCGACATCCCGCTGGCCCCGCTCGCCGACGAGGCACCGCTGTATGACCGGCCTTACCTCTCCAAGGCCGAGTACAAGGCGTGGGCGGGCATCAAGCCGCTCGCCGAAGTGCCTGCCAGCGACGATATCGCCGCCGACCTGCTGGCGATGATGGGCTCACCCGATCTTGCGTCGCGCCGCTGGATTGCCGAGCAATACGATTCGCAGGTCGGCGGCGACACGCTCCAGACCGGAGGCGATGCGGGCGTGGTGCGCGTCCACGGCACCGGCAAGGCGCTGGCGATCACCACCGACTGCACCCCCCGTTACGTGTTTGCAGACCCCTATGAAGGCGGCAAGCAGGCGATTGCCGAGGCGTACCGCAATCTCTGCGCCGTGGGCGCGCGGCCGCTGGCGGTGACCAATTGCCTCAACTTCGCCAATCCCCAACGCCCCGAGATCATGGCGCAGATCGTCTACGCGCTCGAAGGCATGGGCGACGCCTGCCGTGCGCTCGATTTCCCAATCGTGAGCGGGAACGTCAGCCTATATAACGAAAGCAAGGCGACCGGCGGCGGCTCGGCGATCCTGCCCACCCCGGCGATTGGCGGCGTCGGCATCATCACCGACCTGTCGAAGATGATGACGATGCACTTCAAGGCTGCGGGCGATGCGATCTACCTCGTCGGGCCGGAATTCTGGGCCAAGCCCGATCCGACCCGGTCGCACCTTGGCCGTTCGCTGTGGCTGAAGGTCATCAAAGGGCTGGAGGATGGCCGCACCCCGCCCACCGACCTTGTCGTCGAACGCAGCGCGGGCGCCATCATCCACGAACTCATCGCCGATGGACTGGTGAATGCCGTGCATGATCTCAGCGACGGCGGGCTTGCGGTGGCGCTGGCCGAGATGGCGCTGGCGGGCGGGATCGGGGCAGATGCCGATCTGGCGGGTAACCCCGATTATACGCCCGCGCAGTGGTGGTTTGGCGAGGATCAGGGGCGCTATCTGGTGACGGTGCCCGATGTCGCCGCCCTCAACGCTGCGCTCGCCAAGGGTACGCGCGACGAAGACACCGCGCAGATCGGGTTTCAGCGGATCGGCACCGTGGGCGGTGATACGGTGCTGGGCGTGCCGCTTGCCGAATTGCGCGCTGCGAACCGACGGTTCTTCGACGAGTGGATGGAGGGGTAACGGGGCTTAAGCCGCCTGCGCCCCTGCCCCGCCCAGCGTCAACTGTTCGCGCATGGTGCCCTCGCTTTCGAGGATCGCGAGGCATCGCCGATAGACCTCGGGCTGGCCGATATTCAGCCGCGCCCGCGCTGCGGCGATGTCCTCGCGCATCAGTGCGGCGATGTCTTGATGGGAAATCTTGGCCGCAGCCCTTCCCAGCCTGCGCCCTTCCTTTATCGCGGCGAAGATCGGCGCTTTCGTGCCGCTCATCCTCTTGATTTGGCGCGCACCGGCATAGGCGATGAACAGAATCCCGGCATTGTGGTTCTGTTGGTAACTGAAACCAAGCAGGCTAGTTTCGCCCAGCGCATCGCGGCCATAGCCGGTCAACACGTGGAACAGGTCATGCGTGTCGCGCAGGCGGTCGAAATACCACTGCGTCTGGTCGCGCGGCAGGTTTTCGGGCGGTGCCCACCGGTGGCTTTCGGCCACCAGTCCCGCCGCAGACAATCCCTCGCGCTTCATGAAGGCAATGTAGTGCGCCGCAACCGTGTTCGGCCCGCAATCGGCCCAGCGGTCATGATCGTCGAGCATCACGGGAATATCGACTTCATCGGCAAGGAAGCGCTGTCCTTCTGGCGAACGAATGAACTCGCGCGCCTGGCGGTGGCTACGCCTGCCCTTGGTCGCTTCGATGATGTGGAACACCTGCTCGGTGTCCTCCTTGTCCTCGACCAGCTTGCCGAAATGGTGGAGCACCTTGAACGGGCGGAAGCCGGAAACCTTGCGTTCGGGAGCCACCAGCGGGAGATCGAGCAACGCCATCGTGTAACATCCTTTGCGCGAGTCGCGAATTAGGTACTTGCAAGGCTACTTACATTGATGTCAGTTATTTGTCCATTCCCCTTGATCGAGGTCGATAGCGAGCCGATGTCCGAACCCGAAACGATCCCCTACACACTGCCGCGCCTGTCCGACGACGAGTCCGTCAAACGCGCGCGCAACCTTGCCGAACGGCTGAAGCAGCGCCGCACCTGCCGCTGGTTTTCCGCCGAACCGGTGCCGCGCGGCATCATCGAAGCGGCAATCGCCGCCGCAGGCAGCGCGCCCAGCGGGGCCAACCACCAGCCCTGGCATTTTGCCGTGGTCACCTCACCCGAAAAGAAACAGGCGATCCGCGAAGCCGCTGAGGCCGAGGAACGGCGGTTCTATGGCGCTGACGGTGACAGTCCCAAGGCATCGGCAGAATGGCTCGAAGCGCTGGCCGACCTTGGCACGGACGCCGACAAACCGTTCCTGGAAACCGCGCCCTACCTCATCGTGGTGTTCGCGCAGCGCAAGGGCGGGATCGACGAAGACGAGGTGACGCAGAACTACTATGTGGGCGAAAGCGTCGGGATCGCGTGCGGCATGTTGCTGACGACCCTGCACGAGGCAGGGTTGGCGACACTGACCCACACGCCCTCCCCGATGGGGTTTCTGCGCGACGTGTGCGGGCGTCCGGAATGGGAAAAGCCGGTGATGATCGTGGTTGCCGGTCACCCGGCGGCCGATGCCACCGTACCAGCGAAAGCGCTGATCAAGAAGCCGCTGGAGCAGATCGCCAGCTGGCTCTGAGCGAATCCTACGCCGCCGCCATTTCCTGCGGCGCATTGTCACTTGCAAGCAGATTGTAGGGATCGATCCCCTCATTGCTCCAAATCCGGTGACATTCGCGATATTGTGTTGGCGCGGGGATGTTGAGCTGCGCACGAACAGCTTCGAGCGGCTGTGCCAAAAGTTCGCGGATCGATTGTTCGATCAACCGCGGCGCGCCTTTGCCGGTGCGATGCGCCTGCCGCACAGCGCCGAACACCGGAGCCTCGCTGCCCTTGACCATCTTCTTGATATTGGCCGCTCCGGCGTAACCGATCAGCAGGTGGCCCTGACTGGGCGACTGGCCGTGGGTGAACAGCAGCACGCATTGTTCGCCCAGTGCGTCGCGGCCATAACCGGTCAGAATGTGGAACAGATCATGCGTGTCGCGCGATCGTTCCATGAACCACTGCACCAGATCGGGATATTTGGGCCGACCGAGCCGCTCGGCCTCGGCCACAAGACCTGCCGCCGACAATCCTTCGGTTTCCATGAAATCGCAATAGGCGTGCGCCAAACTACCCTTCGGCGTGCGCCGCAGCGCAGCGTGATCGTCGAGAATTTCGGGGAGGCGCGGTTCACTGCGGCGCAGATGCTCGCCATGCTCCGACAGCGCTAACTCCGCGACCCGCGGCAGGAAAGTCTTCGAAGGTAACGATTCGAATATCTTGAAGACCAGGCTGGTGTCTTCCTTGTCCGCGATCAGCAGGCGAAAATTCTTCCACGCCCGCAAAGGGCGATAGCGTGGCGGCACCCGGTCGGGGTGGCGCAGTATCGTCCCGTCGGCGGCGAACATCTGGCTATAATCTGCGGTGGAGGCGGTCATCGGCTTTGATCCTGATTGGCGTGCGAGGAGTGCCATGAAATGCTTACATCAGTGTAAATAAGCGATTCGCATCCCGATTCAAAACCCTTTTTTGCGATTGGAACCGCCGCACTCCAAACGCCTCTGCGTTATGCCCCCCGCCAATCCTTGCGCGGAATGCCGAGCAGGCTCAGAACCGCGGTCAGATCGCCGTGATCGACCCGCCCATTGGCCGCCTCCCGCGCCTTGGGCTTGGCACGATAGGCAAATCCATAAGTCGCAGCCTCGATCATCGGGATGTCGTTGGCCCCGTCCCCCGTAGCAAGGCTGATGCGGCCATCGCCGGCTTGTTCACGAAGCACCTCGGCTTTCACTCCGCTATCGACAATCGCCCCCAGCAGGCTGCCGGTGAGCCGTCCGTCCGCAACATCGAGCCGGTTGCCCACCACCCGGTCGAACCCGAGCATGTCCCCGACCGGATCGGCGAAGTGATGAAACCCGCCTGTCACCAGCACCGTGCGCGCGCCGTGTGCCGCCATCGTCGCCACCAGCGTCCGGGCACCCGGCGTAGGGGTAATCCGTTCGTTCAGACAGGCACTTACGGCGCTTTCCTCCAACCCTTCAAGCAGCGCTACGCGTTCCCGCAGCGCGGCGACGAAATCGAGTTCGCCCTGCATCGCGCGTTCGGTGATAGCGGCGATCTGCGGCTTCAAACCGGCGTAATCGGCCAGCTCGTCGATGCATTCCTGCCCGATCATTGTCGAATCCATGTCGGAAACGAAAACCTGCGGCATCTCGATGGTATCGCGGCTCACCAGCATGTCTGCGGGTGCAAAGTGGTGGTCGATCGCGGCCAGCACCTTTTCTGGCTCACCTTCGGCAAAGCGTATCTCCAGCACTTCCTCGCCCGCCAGCAGCGCCGCCGAGGCGAGCGCTGCGCCCTCGCCCTTCAGCGCATCGACCAGGGCATCAAGGCGTGTTTCCCTTGTCGCTGTGTCTGCTATCAGCCGGGCTATGAGCATCGTCACTTCTCCACCATTACCGCTCGCGCTCATTGCAGGGCCGACCGCCAGCGGCAAGAGCGCGATTGCGCTCGCTCTCGCCCATCGCCTCGCCGAAACCGGGCGCACAGGCGTGATCGTCAATGCCGACAGCGCGCAGGTCTATGCCGACCTGCAAGTTCTGTCCGCTCGCCCGTCCGAGGACGAGATGGAGGGGATCGAACACCGCCTGTTCGGCGCGTGGGATGGGGCCGAAGCGTGCTCGGCAGCAGCGTGGGCGGCGCGGGCCAAGGCCGAAATCGCCGATTGCCACGCAGCGGGCGCGGTGCCGATCCTTGTCGGCGGTACGGGCCTTTATGTGAAGGTGCTGCTCGAAGGTATCGCCCCGATCCCGGACATCGACCCTGACGTGCGCGCCACGGTGCGCGCGATGACCGAGGAAGCGGCCTATACATTGCTGCAGATCGAGGACCCGCAGCGCGCCGCAGAGCTGAATCCGGGTGACAGCCAGCGCATCGCACGCGCGCTGGAGGTCAAGCGGTCGACCGGCGTGACGCTAGGGGACTGGCAATTGGCCAAGGCGGGCGGGATCGGCGAGGACGTGACACTTCACCCTCTGCTGCTGCTTCCCGACCGGGCATGGCTTTACGCCCGCTGCGAACATCGGTTCGAAGCGATGCTGCAGACCGGCGCGGTTGCCGAAGTCGAGGCACTTCTGGCACGCGATCTCGACCCGGATTTGCCGGTGATGCGCGCCATCGGCGTAGCGGAAATCGCCGCTTTTCTGGCCGACGATCTGACCGAGGCGGACATGATCGCTGCGGGGCAACAGGCCACCCGCAACTATGCCAAGCGGCAATTCACATGGTTCCGGCGTCAGCCACCCGAAGATTGGCCCCGTATCGCGCCTGAAGCTGAGTCCGATTATATCGACATCGGCGATCATTTCGCATCTTTATTACGCGGCTAGGGGTTGACCCATCAGATTATAACCGATAGCGGCAACCTCACTCGGCTTGATGCGTCCCCTACTGCGTCGGGCCGGTTTTATTGTTATGTTCCCTTTCGCGATGATGGAGTTCGCCGTGCCCGGCCTGCCGGATCCCGCCCCGAGTGACAGCCCCGCCCCTGCCCCGATCAGCGGCGCCGCGATCCTCGTCCAATGCCTGATCGAACAGGGCGTGGAGTACGTGTTCGGCTATCCCGGCGGCGCGGTGCTGCCGATCTATGACGAACTCTTCGGCGATGAGCGGATCAGGCACATCCTTGTCCGGCATGAAGCAGGCGCGGCGCACGCGGCGGAAGGCTACGCCCGCGCCACCGGCAAGCCCGGCGTGGTGCTGGTTACCTCCGGCCCCGGCGCGACCAATGCCATCACCGGGATTGCCGATGCATGGATGGATTCGATCCCGCTGGTGGTGATCACCGGACAGGTGCCGACCGCGCTGATCGGCACCGACGCCTTTCAGGAAGCCGACACCATCGGCATCACCCGCCACTGCACCAAGCATAATTATCTGGTGAAAGACCCGGCAGACCTCGCCGCAACCGTCGAAGAGGCGTTTCGCATTGCCACCACGGGCCGCCCCGGCCCGGTGGTGATTGACATTCCCAAGGACGTGCAGATCGCCGTTCCGTCGGAGCGCCGCACGCTGCTGCGCGCCGGTTCACATCGCTACACCCCGCAGACGGTCGCACCCGCCGATCAGATCATCGAAGCGATCGACATGATCGCCGCTGCCGAACGCCCGATCTTCTACACCGGCGGCGGGGTGATCAATTCCGGTCCGCAAGCGAGCGAATTGCTGCGCCAGCTTCAGGATATCACCGGCGCGCCGGTCACTTCGACACTGATGGGGCTCGGCGCTTTTCCCTCGACCAGTCCCGATTGGCTGGGAATGCTGGGGATGCACGGCACTTACGAAGCCAATATGGCGATGAACAAGGCCGACGTGATGGTTTGCATCGGCGCGCGCTTCGATGACCGGGTGACGGGCAGGCTCGACGCGTTCAGCCCGGATTCGAAGAAGATCCACATTGATATCGACCGCTCCTCGATCAACAAGACCGTGGCGGTGGAACTGGGGATTGTCGGCGATTGCGGCACGGTGCTCGGCCAAATGATCGAAGCCTGGGGCAACCGCAAGCCGCGTGATCTGGGCGACTGGAAGGCGCGGATCGCCGGCTGGCGCGCACGCGAATGCCTTGCCTATCCCGAACGTTCGGTGAAGCACCCGAACATGATCATGCCGCAAAAGGCGGTTGAGCGGCTGTACGCCCTGACCCACAAGCAAAAGCCGATCATCTCCACCGAGGTGGGCCAGCACCAGATGTGGGCGGCGCAGTATTTCCACTTCGACGATCCGAACAAGTGGCTGACCAGCGGTGGGCTCGGCACGATGGGTTACGGGCTTCCGGCGGCAATCGGCGCGCAACTGGGCCACCCCGATGCGCTGGTGATCGACATCGCGGGCGAAGCGAGCATCCAGATGAACATTCAGGAACTCGGCACCGCCAGCCAGTATCGCCTGCCGGTCAAGGTGTTCATCCTCAACAACGAATACATGGGCATGGTCCGCCAGTGGCAGGAACTGACCTATGAAAGCCGCTATTCGAATTCCTATTCGGACAGTCTGCCCGATTTCGTGCGGCTGGCTGAGGCTTACGGATGGAAGGGCATCCGCATCCACGACGAAAGCGAACTCGACGAAGGCATCGCCGCGATGCTCGCGCATGATGGGCCGGTCATGGTCGATTGCCTCGTCGCGCCGGATGCCAATTGCCTGCCGATGATCCCCAGCGGGGCAGCGCATACCGACATGATGCTGTATGGTGACACAGTCGAAGGCACGATGGACGACGAAGCCAAGGCGCTGGTTTGACAGCCGCTTCGGGGAAAGATTGTTGAACATGAAAATCGCTGAAGCTGCCTCTGAGCGCCATGTGCTGGCCGTCACGGTCGATAACGAGCCGGGGATTCTCGCCAAGATCACGGGCCTGTTCACCGCGCGCGGCTATAACATCGACAGCCTGACTGTGGCCGACATTACCGAGGATCATGCCCTCAGCCGCATCACCATCGTCACCAACGGCCCGCCGCAGGTGATCGACCAGATCGAGGCACAGTTGGAACGGCTGGTGCCGGTGCACAAGGTCGTCGACCTCACCACCGCCGGCCCGCATGTCGAGCGCGAACTGGCGCTGATCAAGGTCACCGGCACGGGCGAAAAGCGGGTCGAGGCGCTGCGGCTGGCCGATATCTTTCGCGCGCGGCCCGTCGATACCACCACCGGAAGCTTCATCTTCGAGATCACCGGCCCACCCGACAAGGTCGACAGCTTTATCGCCCTGATGCGCGAATTAGGGCTGGTCGAAGTCGGCCGCACCGGCATCGTCGGGATGCTGCGCGGGGCCGATGGGGCGTGACTTTAACCGTATCTCTCACTCCGCCTTCCCGGGCTTGACCCGGGACCCCGCTTCTTTCGGCAAGTAAGGAAGGCAGCGGGGCCTCGGCTAAATGCCGGGGAGCCGATCAATGGAAAGCAAGGACGAACAATGAAAGTCTATTACGACGCCGATGCCGATCTGAACCTGATCAAGCCCAAAAAGGTCGCGATTGTCGGCTACGGCTCGCAGGGCCACGCTCACGCACAGAATCTGCGCGACAGCGGCGTTGCCGAAGTCGCCATCGCCTTGCGTGAAGGCTCGGCTACCGCGAAGAAGGCGGAAGGCGCGGGCTTCAAGGTGCTCTCCAACACCGACGCCGCCAAGTGGGCCGACGTGCTGATGATCCTCGCGCCCGACGAACATCAGGCCGGCATCTGGGAAAACGACATCAAGGGCCACATGAAGCCCGGCAGCGCGCTCGCTTTCGCGCACGGCCTCAACATTCACTTTGGCCTGATCGAAGCGCCGTCGGACATCGACGTCATCATGATCGCGCCCAAAGGCCCGGGCCACACCGTCCGGTCAGAATACGTGCGCGGCGGCGGGGTGCCCTGCCTGATCGCGATCCATCAGGACGCGAGCGGCGCGGCGCATGATGTCGCCCTCGCCTATGCCAGCGCGGTCGGCGGCGGACGCTCCGGCATCATCGAGACCAACTTCAAGGAAGAATGTGAAACCGATCTGTTCGGCGAGCAGGCGGTGCTGTGCGGCGGGATCACCCACCTGATCCAGGCCGGGTTCGAAACCCTGGTCGAGGCCGGCTACGCCCCTGAAATGGCCTATTTCGAGTGCTTGCACGAAACCAAGCTGATCGTCGATCTGCTGTATGAAGGCGGCATCGCCAACATGCGCTATTCGATCAGCAACACCGCCGAATATGGCGACATTACCACCGGCCCGCGCATCATCACCGATGAAACCAAGGCTGAAATGAAGCGCGTGCTCGCCGACATCCAGTCGGGCCGGTTCGTGAAGAACTTCGTGCTCGATAACCGTGCCGGCCAGCCCGAACTGAAGGCCGCCCGCAAGGCTGCCGAGGCGCACCCGATCGAGAAGACCGGGGCGGAGCTGCGCGCGATGATGCCTTGGATCGGCGCCAACAAGCTGGTCGACAAGTCGAAGAACTGACAGCGGAACTGAAGGTGTGTCTCGTTCATTGCTGACCGAGACACACTTCAGGAGACGCCCGCCATGAAAAGAATCGCTCTTGCCGCCGCCGCCACGATTACCGCCGTGACAGGAGGCATCGCCGCAGCACCGGCCATCTTCGCGCAGGGCGCGCCGCAGGTGCCGGGCCAGATGGATCCGGCGCGGGTGACGGCTGGAACCTACTCCGCCGATCCCGCCCACTCGCTGATCACGTTCGAGGTCAACCACTTCGGCTTTAACGACTACTACGGCATCTTCGGCGATGTCGCGGGAACGCTGGTGATCGATCCGGCGAACCTGGAAGCTGCCAAGGTCGACGTCACGATCCCGGTTGCCAGTGTCACCACCGCGAGCAAGGGGCTCACCGAGCACCTGCTGCGCCCCGGCAAGGATGGCGGCAGCCCCGATTTCTTCGGTCCTGCCCCCGCCCCTGCACGCTTCGTTTCGACTGGGGTCGAGGTCGACGGCACAACCGCGATGATCACCGGCAACCTGACCTTGAACGGCATCACCAAGCCGGTCACCTTGGAGGCCAAGTTCACAGGCGCTGGCACGAACCCGTACAACAAGAAAGAAACCATTGGTTTCGAAGCCGAGACCGAAATCAAGCGGTCGGATTTTGGGGTGAACACTGCGATTCCGCTGGTCAGCGACGAGGTCGAACTCGATATCAGCATGGCGTTCGAAAAGCAGTAAAAGCGCTCTCGACAGCAATCCGGCAATCGGGCAGGCAGCACGCCTATGCGCCTGACCGATTGCCACAATATCGACGATTTCCGCAAGCTGGCCAAGGCCCGCCTGCCCTTCCCCGTGTTCGACTATATAGACGGGGCGGCGGATGACGAGCTGACCAAGGTGCGCAACACGTCCGCTTTCGACTATGTCGATCTGGTGCCCGATGTGCTCGCCGGCGTGGAGGTGATCGACACCTCCTGCACCATGCTCGGCCGCAAATCCGCGCTGCCATTGATGCTCTCGCCCACCGCAGTGCAGCGCGCATTCCACTGGCAGGGTGAGACGGCAGTGGCGAAAGCGGCGGAGAAGTTCGGCCTGTGGTTCGGCATCTCCAGCCTCGCCACCCGCAGCATTGAGGATATCGCCGCGCTGACCAGCGGTCCCAAGCTGTTCCAGCTTTATGTCCACAAGGACACCGGGCTGAATACCCACATGATCGAACGCTGTCAGGCGGCGAAGTTCGATGCGCTGGCGCTGACGGTCGACACAATCGTTTCGGGCAAGCGCGAACGCTGCCTGCGGAGCGGCTTCACCACCCCGCCGCGCTTCACCCCGGCCAGCATCGTCAGCTACGCCACCCGCCCGCGCTGGACGCTCGATTACGTTTTCCGCGAGAAATTCCGCCTGCCCAATCTCGACACCCACGTGTCCGAAGGTAGCGGCAAGGCGGTGAGCATTGCCGAATATTTCAACACCATGCTCGATACCGCGATGGATTGGGACACCGCCGCCGCCATCCGCCAGCAATGGGGTGGGACATTCGTGCTCAAGGGCGTGATGAGCGCCGCCGACGCCCGCCGCGCCGTGGACATCGGCGCCGACGCGATCATGATCTCGAACCACGGCGGCAGACAGCTGGATGGCAGCCGCGCGCCGTTCGACCAGCTGCCGGAAATCGTCGACGCGGTGGGCGGCGAGATCGAGATCATCTGCGACGGCGGCGTGCGGCGCGGCACCCATGTGCTGAAGGCGCTGGCGAGCGGCGCGACGGCGGCTTCTGGCGGGCGGCTTTACCTCTATGCGCTGGCTGCCGCCGGGCAGGAGGGCGTCGAACGCGCGCTCGGCATTCTCAAGGACGAGATCGAGCGCGGTATGCGGCTGATGGGCGTGAGGCGCATCGAGCAATTGACGACCGACCGGCTGAGAAATCGCGGCGTGTCATAATCTTGCAATGCAAGGCGCGCTTGAGGCTGGCAACTCTTCGAATGGATCGACACCATGCCCAAGATTTCGCCTTTACTCCTCGCCCTCCCCCTTGCGCTGGCTCTGTCCGCGTGCGGCAGCGAACCCGACCCGGTCGCCAATGATGCTGACAGTTTCGCCGCGCGAATTAACCAGAACGGCGGAGCGACACCCGCACCGCAAGGCACGGTCGCACCGAAAGTGGCCGAAACACTCCCCGGCGCTGCGCCTGGACCGTTCGCGCCGGGCACGCTCACCGATCCCGCCTCCGCCACCTGCGGTGCCAACCTGATGGGTCCCTTCATCGGCAGACCGGCCGACGATGCGACCCGTAGCGAAATCGTTCTGGCGCTGGGGCGCAGCGACAACCTGCGGTTCGTGGCCTATGGTAGCCCGGGCTATGTCAATCCCGACGCCACCAACCCGCGGCTAAGCCTAATGCTCGATGCGCAGGACATTATCCGCGATGCGCGCTGCGGGTGAGGATTAAGGCGCGGACGGGGCCAATCCCTGCTTGCACCCGGTATAATAATCGGCAAAGACTGCTGTCCATGACGCGGAACGGAAACCTGCTGCTTCGACTTATGCGCCCTTGGGCGTAGGGCACCGCGCGCGAGGAACGCCGCGGCCCCGCTCCCAAGGGTGACCGCCGCCAGCTTTCCTTTTCCATTACCGCGACGAGCCTTATCCCATGCCCATGCTCAAGGATCCTTCCGCCAAGTACCGTGCCTTCGGGCAGATCGACTTGCCCGCCCGCCAGTGGCCATCACGCCTGATCGAACGGGCGCCGCGCTGGCTTTCGACCGACCTTCGCGATGGCAACCAGTCGATCATCGATCCGATGGACGCCGTCAAGAAGCGCCGGTTTTTCGACTTGCTGATCGACATCGGGGTCAAGGAAATCGAAGTCGGCTTCCCCAGTGCAGGCGCGACCGAGTTCGACTTCATTTCCGGCCTCGTGAAATCCGACGCGGTCCCCGATGACGTGATCGTGCAGGTGCTTACGCAGAGCCGCGAAGACCTGATCCGCACCAGCTTTGCCAGTCTCGAAGGCGCCCGGGCAGCGATCGTCCACCTTTACAATGCGGTCAGCCCGGCATGGCGCGACATCGTGTTCCGGATGAGCCGGGACGAGGTGAAGGCCATCTCCGTCGCCGGTGCCCAGGTGATGCGCGACGAGGCGGCCAAGCAGCCCGGAACAGAGTGGCATTTCCAGTATTCGCCCGAAACCTTCTCGACCGCCGAACTGGACTTCAGCATCGAGGTCTGCGCGGCGGTGATGGAGGTGCTTGCGCCCACGCCCGACCATCCGATCATCCTCAACCTGCCCGCCACGGTCGAAGCGGCGACGCCCAACATCTACGCCGACCAGATTGAGTATTTCTGCCGCCACCTGCCAAACCGTGACAGCGCTGTGATATCCCTGCACACCCACAACGACCGCGGCACCGGGGTCGCCGCAGCGGAACTCGGTCTGATGGCGGGGGCCGACCGCGTCGAAGGCTGCCTGTTCGGCAATGGCGAGCGCACCGGCAATTGCTGCCTGGTGACGATGGCGCTCAACCTCTACAGTCAGGGCGTCGATCCGGGGCTGGATTTCTCCGACATCGACCGCGTGATCGCGACGGTGGAATATTGCAACGATATCCCCGTGCACCAGCGCCACCCCTATGGCGGCGAACTGGTCTATACCGCGTTCTCCGGCAGCCATCAGGACGCGATCAAGAAGGGCTTCG
This sequence comes from Erythrobacter sp. NFXS35, assembly GCF_040148725.1. Taxonomy (NCBI): domain Bacteria; kingdom Pseudomonadati; phylum Pseudomonadota; class Alphaproteobacteria; order Sphingomonadales; family Erythrobacteraceae; genus Erythrobacter; species Erythrobacter sp. NFXS35. Next base: position 516,543 of record NZ_JAGDEB010000001.1, read on the forward strand.
AGGCCCGAGACGCGCAGAACGACGAATATTGGCGCGTGCCCTACCTGCCGATCGATCCGGCTGACTTGGGGCGCAGTTACGAAGCGGTGATCCGGGTCAATTCGCAATCCGGCAAGGGCGGGTTTGCCTGGGTGCTGGAGAAGGACCAGGGCCTGAAGCTGCCCAAGAAGATGCAGGCCGATTTCAGCGCCCATGTGCAGCGCATGGCGGACGCTTTGGGCCGCGAATTGAACGCCGCCGATATCTGGGATGCCTTCCGCAAGGCCTATCAGGTTCAGACCCACCCCAAGCATTTCCAGCTGGTGCGTTACGAGGAAAGCCGCAGTTCCGACGGCACGCGCATCTTCGCCGGGACCATCGCGGTCGACGGGGTCGAACAAAGTGTATTGGGGCGCGGCAACGGCCTGATCTCCAGCGTCATGGGCACCTTGCGCGAAGCCTTCGGCGTGGATCTCGAAGTCGCCGATTACACCGAACACGCGCTCGGCTCGGGCACGGATGCGCGCGCGGCGGCCTATCTCGAATGCCGCGCGGCCGATGGCCGCACGATCTGGGGCTGCGGCATCGACGAGGACGTGGCCACCGCCAGCGTGCGCGCGGTGCTTTCAGCCGCAAACGTCGCGGTTGCACAAAGCGCCGCATAGACGCGCCCTACCCGCTTGCACCACGCGCAATTTCCGCGCAATCTTGCGGTCCGCGCATCAGACGCGGATCATGGGTGGGGGAGGCGAGCCGATGGAAGTGCTGGAACAAGATCCCGCCGTGCCGCTGCCGCCGCCGCAGGTTGCTTTCGATCTGTCGTTCGGCGATCTCGGCAGGGCGCTGGCCGCAGGCTGGCGCGATTTCCTCAGAATGCCGCAATACGGAATGTTCTTCGGCGGGGTCTATGTGCTGGCGGGCCTCGCGATCGGGTGGGCAGCGCTTTACGGGGGCGAGCCGACGTGGCTGATCCCGGCAATGGCGGGTTTCCCGCTGGTCGCGCCCTTCGTTGCAGTCGGCCTTTATGAAGCGAGCCGCAGGCGCGAAGCGGGTGAGGCAATCGGCTGGCGCGCGGTGCTGGGGGCGCTGAAGGGGCATGACGACGACCAGATCCTCTCGATGGGGGTGATCGTGTTCGTCGCCTTTTCGTTCTGGATGATCGTCGCCCATGCGATCTTCGCGGTGTTCATGGCCGAAAGCGGTATGGGCGGGGAATCGCTCGCCGCTCTGCTCACCCCGGCAGGCCTGATGATGCTGGCGGTCGGCAGCGCGGTCGGCGCGGTGATGGCATTCGCGTTCTATGCGATGACGGTCATCAGCCTGCCGATGCTGGTCGAACGCAAGGTCGATTTTCTCACCGCGATCATCGCCAGCTTCAAGACTGTGCGCGGCAATTTCGCGGTTATGCTGGCCTGGGCGGCGATCATCGCAGCGGTGTTGTTTGCAGCGATGATCCCGGCGTTTCTCGGCCTTATGGTGGCGCTGCCAGTGCTCGGCCATGCGACCTGGCACCTCTATCGCCGCGCGGTGGTTTAGGCGTTTCCTACCGCCAGACCGTTCCCTACCAGAAGAGGCATGACGCGCGCCGTTCGAACCATTAGAGCTAACCGGATAAAGAGCGGCGCGGGGCGGCGGGTTTTCTGTTCCTGAACAGTGTCTCATGTGTCTCCTACACGCCGCACCAAGAGGGAGAGAACCATGACCGACAGCCGCACGCCCGAAGCGATTCTCGAACCCGATCTGCCCATCATCGATCCGCACCACCACCTGTGGGACTTGCGGCCGATGCTGCCGATGTTCCCCGAACCACATCACCACTTCATCGCCGCGCTGGTGGATAATGCGCACTACACCTTCGACCAGCTGCAGACGCACCTGAACAGCGGGCACAACATCATCGGCACGGTCTTCATGGAATGCGGCGCGTTCTACGATGCTTCGCTGGGCGATACGTTGAAGCCGGTGGGCGAGGTCGAATTCGTCAACGGCGTCGCTGCGCAGGCGGCAAGCGGGCTTTACGGGCCGGGCCGGCCATGCGCCGGCATTGTCGGCCATGCCGATCTGATGCTGGGCAGCGAAGCGGGGGCAGTGCTCGATGCGCTCCGCGCCGCCGCGCCGCGCCGATTCAGGGGCATCCGACATCAGGGCGCGTGGGATGCCGATCCGGTGGTGTTGGGCCCCCCGTTCCATGCACCCGAAGGACTGTACCGCGACGCGACCTTCCGCCAGGGCTTCGCGGAACTCGGCAAGCGCGCGATGACGTTCGATGCGTGGGTGCTGGAACCGCAATTGCCCGACGTGATCGATCTGGCGCGCGCCTTCCCCGATCAGCCGATCTGCCTCGACCATTGCGGTACGCCGCTTGGGGTCGCGGCCTACAAGGGGCGGCTGCATGAACGCTTCGACATCTGGCGCCGCAACATCCACGAACTGGCGAAGTGCGAAAACGTGGTGGTCAAACTCGGCGGGATGGCGATGGCATTCTGCGCCCTGCCCGAAGATGGCCCCGCCGCCGGACACGGATCGGAGCATCTTGCTGCGCTGTGGCGCCCCTATATCGAAACCTGCATCGAAGCTTTCGGGCCGGATCGCGCGATGTTCGAAAGCAACTATCCGGTCGATTACTGGGGCGCGGATTACGCTGTGCTGTGGAACGCGTTCAAACACCTCACCCGCTCGGCCAGCGCGGACGAGAAAGCCACGCTTTACGCAGGCACTGCCGCGCGGTTCTACGGGCTGGATCATTTGCTGGGCTGATGCTGCGCGGGTCTTGCAAAGATCACGCTTGGCAGGTTCGGAACCGCCGCTAGAGACGCGGGTTAATGCCGAATACGTTTTGAGGAGAAACCGATGCCCCTTCCCGCCCCGTTCGATCGCCTGCGTCTACCCCTGATCGGATCGCCGCTGTTCATCGTCTCCGGCCCGGAACTGGTGATTGCGCAGTGCAAGGCGGGGATCATCGGCAGCTTTCCGGCGCTCAACGCGCGGCCGCAAACGCTGCTGGATGAATGGCTGCACCAGATCACCGAGGAACTGGCCGCGCACAACCGGGCGAACCCGGATCGCCCCGCAGCGCCGTTCGCGGTCAACCAGATCGTCCACAAGTCGAACGACCGGGTAATGCAGGATCTGGCCACCTGCGAGAAATGGCAGGTGCCGTTGGTCATCACCTCGCTGGGCGCGCGGACCGAGATCTTCGATGCGGTCCGCAACTGGGGCGGGATCACCATGCACGATGTGATCAACAACCGCTTTGCCCATAAGGCGATCGAAAAGGGCGCGGACGGGCTGATCCCGGTCGCCGCAGGGGCCGGCGGCCATGCGGGAACGCAGTCGCCGTTCGCGCTGATGCAGGAAATCCGCGAATGGTTCGGCGGGCTGGTCGCGCTGTCGGGCTCGATTGCCCACGGCGGCTCGATCCTCGCGGCGCAGGCGATGGGCGCGGACTTTGGTTACGCCGGTAGCGCCTTCATCGCGACCGAGGAAGCCAACGCGGATCAGGCTTACAAGCAGGGCATCGTCGATGGGTCGGCGGAAGGGATCGTCTATTCGAACCTGTTCACCGGGGTGCACGGCAATTACCTGCGCTCCTCGATCGAGAATGCCGGTCTTGATCCCGACGCCTTGCCTGAGAGCGACCCCAGCAAGATGAACTTCGGCAGCGGCGGCAACACCAAGGCCAAGGCGTGGAAGGACATCTGGGGATCGGGTCAGGGGATCGGCGCGGTCAAATCAGTCGGCACCGTCGAGGACATGGTGGCCCGGATGGAGCGCGAATATCACGCTGCCAAGGCGCGGCTGATCGCCAATTCGGGCTATTCGTCATGGGGAGCGCTGGCGGAGGCGGCCGAATAGCTGCGTCACTGCGCCGACCACAGCGCCTCTGCCATCGCGTCGAGATCGGAAAAGTCGAACCCAGTGCCGAGCGGATCTCGCCGATTGAGCACCACGCGGCGACGCTCGGCCAGCAGCTGTCGGCGCAGCGCGCTCTGCAGCAGATGGAGCCGCATCAGCGCGTCCGACAAGGCGGCTTCGGGATCGCTGCTGCGCGCAAGCGCCCAGCTTTCCTCGATCCGGCCGACACGCGCGATGACGACTTGGTTGTAGCGTTGGTGCGGGCCGCGATGCAGCGGCATGCCGGTGCGCACAGTCGCATCCTCGTTGGCTGGAAGTAGCAAGCCATTGGTGCGGAAATCGTCGAACCCGACCTGATCGCGCCCGAGCACATCGAACATCGCGCCAAAACAGCGGCGCGACAGCAATTGCCGGGGAAGCAGGTGGTGGCGCTGCAAGGACGGATCATGACCGGGATCGCCGCGGCGGTTGACCGAGCGGAAGGTGATGACTGTACGGAACGTGGTGCGACCCCGATGCTGCATCTATTCGCGTCTGACCCGGATGTACTCGCTGTTGCGCGACGTCTGCATCACCAGCCGGGTGCCGTCCGGAGCGACGATCCGTTCGCTTTCCTCGATCCCGCCGACGATCACCAACTGGTTGATCAGGCGCACGGCAAGGCGCGTGGCGGCGATCTTGTCGATGGTGAGGGGGGGTTCGATGCGGAGTTCCTGCCCGATCCAGAATGCCAGACCGACGCTTTGCAGCGCGCCATCCGCAGTCTCGTCGAAGGCAGTCAGGCCGAGCGCAGGGAAGGCGCCCCCATCCAGCCATGCGGTGATGACCGATTCGAAGAACCGCCGCCCGATGGCGCTCCCCGACGGGGGCCAGAACACGGCCTGCAAATCCTCGAAGTGCATGGCGAGGTCGCGGGCCACCGCGAGCATGCCCCTGAGAACCGGCATGGTTCGCGCGCCCGCCGACAAATGCGGCCCCGGCGCGATGGCAAGCACCTCCAGATCGGAGTGATCGGGATATGTGCCGAAGTCGAAGCGGTGCGAAATTACGGGAAGCGTCAAAGCGGGGCCGGGAGCAAGGCCGCTGAGGTCAAAGGTCAGCCCATCACGCAGCAGTTCGATCCACAAATGGCCATGCGGTTCCATGTCAGCCGCGATCTGGTGCGCTCGAAGACCTTCAGCGGTCACCGGATCGATGCCGGCGTCTTGCAACGGGTCATGGCTCAGCGAAACTGTGTGCTGGTGCGATATGAAATCCACTATCGCGTCGCGCGTCGGCCTCTTGCCCGGCGCGAACAGCAATTGCAGCCCTGCGGCCTCAGCATGCTGCGACTGTGAAATTGTCCCGATCCCCCCTCGTATCGCGCCTGACCCGGGCCACAATCCGCCAAACATCTTTGGCTGTTTTGACTTATATCGTCGAGTCCCGAATGTCTCCAAACCATGTCAGTACGGGTCATACCTTAGAAGACCCCGAGGTTCAGCCCCTCTGCCATCGCGGCACCCAATTCCCGGCATTGATTCAGGACCTTGTCGGGAACGCGCTTGGGCGCAGCAATCGCTTCAGGGGTCTGGGCAGAAAAATTCACGATCATCGGTTCGACCACGCGTTTGATCCGCCAACCGGTTGCGATCCGGTCAATCTGGCGCTGCGCCCCTTCTCCGTCCGACCCGGCGGCAATGATCGTAGCATAGGGACGGCCTTCTATCTTGCCGAGCACATGGTAGTAGGTGCGGTCGAACATCTCTTTCATCAGGCCGCTCATGCTTGCCAGATTTTCGGGGCAGGCAAAGATATAGCCGCCAGCTTCAAGCAGCGTCTCCCCCGTTACCGCATCGGCCCGCAACAGCCGCGCATCGGGGGCGCCTTCGGCAGCGGCACGCGCCATCGCTTCGCTCGCACCGGTTCGGCTGTGCCAGACTATAAGAAGGTGCGCAGGCGAATTTGTGTCGGACATCGGATGACTGCGTGCCGTTCGTTCCTGTCTATTGTCAATCGCCTGCGCCTGTCCGCCGTGCCCAGTTTGCGATAGGGAGCGAAATATGGCCTCTGCCCCGCTCTCCACTGCCCCGCTTGCCCATGTGCTTGGCGTAACCGCTTCGCTTTCGGGAAAGGCGTGGCGTTGGCGTGGCGGCAATATGGAACTGGGCGATGCCGGGGCGCTCGGGCTGGAGCACTCGATCCTCGATCAATTGCTGCTGACTCGCGGGGTCGCGCCGGACGACCTGGCGCGACACGCTCGCCCGACCTTGCGCGAATTCCTGCCCGATCCTTCCGCCTTTCGCGACATGGATGCCGCTGCCGATCGCATTTCCCATGCGGTGATGACCGGCGAACAGGTAACGATCTACGGCGATTACGACGTCGATGGCGCCACTAGCGCGGCATTGCTGGTCGAATTGCTGCGCCAGCTTGGCCTTGATGCGGGCTATTACATTCCCGATCGGCTGCTCGAAGGCTATGGCCCAAGCGGCGAGGCGCTGGTGAAGCTGGCCGAGGGCGGGTCCAGCCTGATCGTCACGGTCGATTGCGGCGCGATGGCGCACGAAGCGCTCGGTATGGCGAAGCGTGCGGGCGTCGATGTGATTGTGGTCGACCACCACAAGTGTTCGCCTGAGCTCCCCGAGACGGCGGCTCTGGTCAATCCAAACCGCCTGGACGAAAGCGATCTTGGCGCGGCGTACGGGCACCTGGCGGCGGTGGGGGTTGCCTTCCTGCTCGGCATCGCATTGGTGCGCACCTTGCGGACCAAGGGCTGGTTCTCGCAGCGTCGTGAGCCGGACCTCATGGGTCTGCTCGATCTGGTCGCGCTCGGCACGGTCGCCGATGTCGCCGCACTCCACGGCCTGAACCGTGCCTTCGTGGCCCAAGGCCTGAAGGTGCTTGCCCGGCGTGAGCGGATCGGGATGGCGGCGCTGATCGACGCAAGCCGCCTCACCCGCGCACCTGTGTGCAGCGATCTCGGCTTTGCGCTCGGCCCGCGTATCAATGCAGGCGGCAGGGTCGGCGAATCGACGCTTGGCGTGCGATTGCTCACCACCACCGACCCCGAAGAAGCGCGCGCCATCGCGACCCAGCTATCGCAATTGAACGAGGAACGCCGCGCCATAGAGGCGGAGGTGCAGGAAGCCGCCGAGGCGCAGCTCGCAGGCCAGCATAACATGGCGGTGCAGCTATTGTCTGGTCACGGCTGGCACCCCGGCGTGATCGGAATCGTTGCCGGGAGGGTCAAGGAAAAAACCGGCAAGCCTGCCATCGTGATCGCTCTGGACGGATCACTGGGCAAAGGTTCGGGCCGCTCGATCAGCGGGGTCGATCTCGGGGCGGCCATTATCGCTGCGCGAGAGGCCGGGTTGCTGGTGGCGGGCGGCGGCCACGCGATGGCCGCAGGGTTGACCATCGACAGCGGCAGGCTGGCCGATTTTGCCGGGTTCCTCGACGAACGGTTGGCCCGCGATGTCGATCGTGCGCGGGCGGGCGCGGCGATGCTGCTCGATCTTGCACTGGCACCGGGCGGGCTTACGCCGGAACTGGTCGAATCATTGGAAGCAGCTGGCCCCTACGGCGTCGGCTGGCCTGCTCCGCGTGTCGTCGTCGGGCCGGTGCGGATCGTCAAGGCGGATATCGTCGGCAAGGATCATCTGCGGCTGGTCGCCAGCGGAATGGATGGGCGCTCGTTCAAGGCCATCGCCTTCCGTGCAGCCGAAACCGATATGGCGCAGACGCTGCTTCACCGCAGCCAAGGCCGCCGGTTCCATCTTGCAGGCCGGGTCAAGCTCGACGATTGGGGCAACCGTCCTGCCGCCGAACTGCACCTTGAAGACGCCGCCTTCGCCGATTGAGCGCGATGCGCGAAAATTTCCCGCAAGCCAAGCAAACGGGGCTTGACCGATCCCATTCACCCCCCTAGTTGCGCGCTCTCGCAATCGCGACGGCCCCTTCGTCTAGCGGTTAGGACGCGGCCCTTTCACGGCTGAAACACGGGTTCGATTCCCGTAGGGGTCACCACTTCCGGTTACGGAAGGACAATGGGCGGCAGGCTTCGGCCTTGCCGCCCTTTTCGTGTGCTGAACCCGGCTTGCCCGCTTTCCTCACCCGGCGCTTGCCTGTAAGGCCGTGCGCCATGGGCATGGGCCAGAACTTTCCCGTTGCAGGCATCCTGCTGGCAGGCATGGCCGTGGTGGCGATGATACTGCTTGGAGTCGATGCGGTTATCGCCCTTGCTGTGCTGCTGGTGTGGTTCGGCTCGCTCCTCGTCGCAGCCGGTCGACCGCCAGAACCGCCCAAAGCGGTCGTGCGGCAGAAACTTGATCTCGATTCGATCCGCGACCTGATCGAAAATTTTTCGACCCCCGTGCTGATCACCGAACGCAATACGATCGCGCTGGCCAATCGCGCTGCACGCACCATGCTGGGCCTGCATATGATCGGACAGGATGCGCGGGTCGCGCTGCGCCAGCCCGAGGCGATCTCGCTGCTTAACGACAGCCGGAGCGGTGAGGCGATCGTGCGCGGCCTGGTGCGGCGGCAGGACATCTGGCAGATAAGCCGCCGGGCAATAGACGACCGGCTTGCGATGCTGGAACTGACCAACCAGACCGCCGAGGCTGATATCAGCCGCGCCCACACCGATTTCGTCGCCAATGCCAGCCACGAACTGCGCACACCGCTGGCGGCGATCCTCGGTTATGTCGAGACCCTGCGCGAAGACGATGGCAGGGTCGACACACCGACCGCACAGAAATTCCTCGGCATAATCGAGCGCGAGGCGCAGCGCCTGCACGCGCTTGTAAGTGACCTGATGAGCCTATCGCGGGTCGAAGCCGAAAAGCACGAATTGCCGACCGAGCGTATAGAACTTGCCTCGCTCGTCGAGCGGGCTGCGCGCGATGCCGCCGGCTCCGCCCGCATGGATCGGCTAGATCTGGAATTGGCAGCGCAGCCCTGCGTGCTGGGCGACCTCCACCAATTGGAACAGGTCGTGCGCAATCTGGTGGACAACGCTCTGAAATATGGAGCACATGACCAGGCGGTGACTGTCACACTCGATCTTGCGCCGGGCGATCAGGCGCGGATCACGGTTTCCGACGAAGGCGAAGGCGTCTCGCCAGAGCAAATCCCACATCTCACCCGCCGATTTTATCGGACCGATCCGGGCCGCAGCCGTGCCTCTGGTGGAACGGGCCTTGGTCTGGCGATCGTAAAACATATCGTCGAACGCCATCGCGGGCGGCTCGACATCACGAGCGAACGTGGCAAGGGAACCCGCGTCGTGGTGCGCATCCCCTTGGCAGGGCAACAGAATGAGGTCGAAGGCGCATCAGAAGACGGACTGAGCGAGGATGCGATCGGCGCGGAAACCCAAGAACTGTCATAGCTGTGTCTTATTTCTTCAACATGCGCCCGTCATGGCAGGCATACCGGGTCAGCGGGGCCACACCGGCATTCCGATTCACGCGCGCCTCCTGCGGGGTTAACAGGTTCATTAAATGTCGCCGATCACGCTCATCCTGATAGCCATTGGGCTTGCCCTTGCCGGATGGCTGGCGGGGCGGGCCAAGGCGTGGAGTTTCCAGAGCAGCGATCCCGCGTTGCGCCCGGTTTCGCGCCCCATCTACCATGCCTGGTACGTGGCCCTGTGGGTGGTGCTGCCGGTTCTGGCTTTCGTGACCCTGTGGTCGATCATATCGCCGCAGCTGGTGGCGCAGAGCGTGCTCGCCTCGCCGGCGGCGGCAGAGCTTCCCGCCTTCGGGTTCGAGCGCGATGCGTTTCTGGGCGAAGCGCGTGCGGTTGCCCAAGGCAATGCGCCCGGGGTGTTCAACGATGAAGCGGAGGCGCTGATCGAGCCCTATCGCGAGGCGCTCTCCCGCTATAATATCATCGGTATTATCGTTACCGTGCTGATCGCGATTGGCGCAGGCGGGCTCGCATTCCTGCGCGTGCGTCCGGATTTCCGCGCCCGTACGCGGGTTGAACGCACCGTGATGGTGATCTTGTTGCTTGCCTCGCTGGTGGCGATCCTCACCACCTTCGGCATCTTCGCCAGTCTCGTGTTCGAAACCGTGCGTTTCTTCGGCATGGTTTCGCCGGTGGAATTTCTGTTCGGCACGAAGTGGGGGCCAGACACGATGGTCAGCCCCGATGCCGTCGATCCCTCGCGCTATGGCGCACTGCCACTGTTCTGGGGAACGATCTTCATCGGTGCGATAATCGCCATGATCGTCGCGATTCCGCTGGGCTTGATGAGCGCGGTTTACCTCACACAATATGCCGATCCGCGCGTGCGCCGCTACGTCAAACCGCTGCTGGAGATCCTCGCCGGGGTGCCGACCGTGGTTTACGGTTATTTCGCCGCACTCACTATTGCTCCGGCTATCCGCGATGCGGCTGTCTCAATCGGCATCACCAGTGCTTCGACGGAAAGCGCACTCGCTGCGGGGATCGTGATGGGGGTGATGATCATCCCGTTCGTTTCCTCGATGGCAGACGATTCGATGGCGGCCGTTCCCGGTGCGATGCGTGACGGCAGTCTTGCCATGGGTGCAACCAAGTCGGAAACGATCCGCCGGGTGCTGTTTCCCGCCGCGTTGCCGGGTATCGTTGCAGGCATCATGCTGGCGGTCAGCCGCGCCATCGGCGAGACCATGATCGTGGTGATGGCCGCCTCGCCCGCCGCCAATCTGACCGCCAACCCGCTCGAACCGATGTCGACCGTGACAGTGCAGATCGTGAAGCTGTTGACCGGCGAGCAGAGCACCGACCATCCGGCGACGCTCAGTGCCTTTGCGCTCGGCTTTGTGCTGTTCATGGTGACATTGGCACTCAACTTTATCGCCCTGCGCGTCGTCAAACGCTTCCGTGAGGCCTACGAATGAGCAGTTCAGCCCTCCCCCCCGCCGGGTCGATATCGCAGGCTCTGGCATCAGGCCGGCCCGATGCGCTTGGCCCGACCCGCACTGCGGCTTTCGAAAAACGGCTTGCGAAGCGGTATCGCTCCGAACGCAATTTTCGCCTGCTAGGCCTGTCGGCGGTGATGTTCTCTGTTGCCGTCTTGATTTTCCTGCTGGGCAACATGTTGATCAACGGCATCGGTGGTTTCCAGCGCGCGGAAGTGACCGTGACCGTCGACTTTCCCGCCAGTGGCGTGAGCGGCGATGCTGTCTCGCTCACCGCGCCGAGTGCCATGCAGACGCTGGAAATGCAGGGCCTGCCCGAGGTCGTGTCCTTCTTCGCCGAAGAACAGCTCGGCGCCGAGGCAGCGACCAAGCTGTCGGCCGATGCCTGGCGCGATGTCGCAGCGGCACTGGCCGAAGACCCGTCGCTTATCAATCGCACCGCAACGTTCGAACTTCCTGCATCTTCCGGCCTTGCCGCCGGGTTGGAGGGCGAAGGACCGCCTGAGGATCAGGCGTTGGCAGCTCGATTGGCCGAAGCCGGAAAGCTCTCCAAAAACTGGGACTGGGGTTTCCTCGCCCGTTCCGATGCGACTAGCCCGCAGGCAGTCGGCATCTGGGGGGCGCTGAAGGGATCGATGCTCACCATGTTGGTAACGCTGGCGCTGGCCTTTCCAATCGGCATTCTGTCCGCACTTTATCTGGAAGAATATGCGCCGAAGAACCGCTGGACCGATGTGATCGAAGTCTCGATCAACAATCTAGCCGCCGTGCCTTCGATCATTTTCGGTCTGCTCGGTCTTGCGATCTTTCTCACGCTGTTCCCCAACCTGCGATCCGCTCCCATGATCGGGGGAATGACGCTGGCGCTGATGACCATGCCGGTCATCGTCATATCAAGCCGCAACGCGATTAAGGCGGTGCCGCCTTCGATCCGTGATGGCGCGCTGGCGATCGGCGCATCGCCGGTCCAGGTGGTGTTTCATCACGTGCTGCCCTTGGCGCTGCCGGGGATGCTGACCGGCACGATCATCGGCATGGCGCGAGCATTGGGAGAGACCGCGCCGCTGCTGCTCATCGGAATGCGCGCCTTCGTCGCCACTCCGCCTGAAGGCTTCACCTCGCCCGCCACGGTTCTTCCGATGCAGATTTTCCTGTGGTCGGACGAAATCGATCGCGGCTTTGTCGAGCGCACCAGTGCGGCTATCATCGTGCTACTGGTGTTCCTGCTCGCCATGAACGGCCTTGCCATCTACCTCCGCAACAAATTCGAGAAACGCTGGTGACTGTGATCCATCCCAATATGACAGACGAAAGCGCGAAGATTCGCGCGCGCGATGTCTCGGTCTATTACGGCGACAAGAAAGCGATCGACGATGTTTCGATCGACATTTCGCCCGATTACGTCACCGCGTTCATCGGGCCGTCGGGTTGCGGGAAATCCACATTTCTGCGCTGCTTCAACCGGATGAACGACACCATCAGTGCCGCGCGCGTCACCGGCCTGATCGAACTGGAGGGCGAGGATATTCACGGCGACCGGATGGATGTCGTCCAGCTGCGTGCACGGGTCGGGATGGTGTTCCAGAAACCCAACCCCTTCCCCAAGTCGATCTACGAAAACATAGCCTATGGCCCCAAGATCCACGGGCTGGCCGAAAAGAAGGCCGATCTCGACGTGGTGGTCGAACGTTCACTGACCCGCGCCGGACTGTGGGAAGAGGTCAAGGACCGGCTCGAGGATTCGGGCACCGCGTTGTCCGGCGGCCAACAGCAGCGCCTGTGCATCGCCCGCGCGATCGCGGTCGATCCCGAGGTCATCCTGATGGATGAACCCGCCTCGGCGCTCGATCCGATTGCCACTGCCAAGATCGAGGAACTGATCGACGATCTTTCCGGCCGCTATGCGATTGTCATCGTCACCCACTCCATGCAACAGGCTGCCCGCGTCAGCCAGCGCACGGCCTTCTTCCACCTCGGCAAGATGGTGGAATATGGTCCCACATCCGAGATCTTCACCAATCCGATAGAGGAACGGACGAAGGACTACATCACAGGAAGGTACGGCTGATGGCCGAACATACGGTCAAGGCATTCGACGAAGACATCACCCGCTTGCGCGGGCTGATCGCCGAGATGGGCGGCCTTGCTGAGGTCGCGATCCACGAAGCGCTCGATGCGCTGGTGCGCGGCGACGTGGAGCTCGCGGAAAAGGTGGTCGCGCGTGACAAGCGGATCGATGCGCTGGAAACCGAGGTTGACAAGCTCTCCGTGCGCATCATCGCCCTGCGCGCGCCCATGGCCGACGACCTGCGCGAAGTCATTGCCGCGCTCAAGATCGGCGGGGTGGTCGAACGGATCGGGGATTATTCCAAGAACATCGCCAAGCGGGTCGGCATGATCGAAGGCCGCGCGCGGTTCGAACCGCTGACCCTGTTGCCTGCGATGGGCGAACTCGCCAGCGAGATGGTGCACGATGTGCTGACGGCCTATGCTGCGCGCGATCCTGATCTGGCGCGCGAAGTGATCGCCACCGACGCGAAGGTCGACGCCTTCTACAACAGCATTTTTCGCAATCTCGTCAGTCATATGGTGGAAAATCCTTCGACCATTTCTAGTGCTGCGCAGTTGCTGTTCGTGGCCCGCAATATCGAGCGGATCGGTGACCACGCGACCAACGTCGCCGAGATGGTGTATTTCGCCGCGACTGGCTCTTACCCGCCCGAAGGCGACCGATAAGTCTTGTCATTTCCGTGTGGAAAACTTGTCGGCTGCGGTTTCATCAAATTGTAGCTGAAGTGAAACATAGGATCAGGCACCGCCCCTCAGGAGGGGCTTGAGGAGGCATCACCGTATGTCCGCTGCCAAACTGCTGCTGGTCGAAGACGATCCTGCCCTGTCCGAACTGCTGGAATACCGTTTCCAGAATGAAGGTTACAACGTGCGCTGCACCGGCGATGGTGACGAGGCACTGGTGCTGGCGAGCGAAGACGTGCCCGACCTCATCATTCTCGACTGGATGATCGAAGGCACCAGCGGGATCGAGGTCTGCCGCCGGTTGCGCCGCGACAAGGAAACCGCGCACGTGCCGATCATCATGCTGACCGCGCGCGAGGCCGAGGATGACCGCGTGCGCGGGCTGGAAACCGGCGCGGACGATTACCTGACCAAGCCGTTCTCCCCGCGCGAATTGCTGGCCCGCGTGGCGGCAGTGATGCGCCGGATTCGTCCAGCGCTAGCCGGGGAGACGATCGAGGTGGGCGATATCCGGCTCGATCCGGTGGCACACAAGGTGCAGCGCCGCGGCCGCGCATTGCAGCTGGGACCGACCGAATACCGCTTGCTCAAGTTCTTCATGGAAAGCCCCGGCCGGGTGTTCAGCCGCGGGCAGCTGCTCGACGGCGTCTGGGGCACCGGCTCGGACATCGAACTGCGCACGGTCGACGTTCATATCCGCCGCCTGCGCAAGGCGATTGGGTTCGACGGCGCGAAAGACCCGATCCGCACGGTGCGCTCGGCCGGATACGCGCTCGAAGCCACCTGACCCTAGCGGCAGACACCCGACCAGCGTGGGCTCTGGTCGAGGTGGAAGTGATCGGCATGGGCGGCGTTGTAGTCGGGCGACAGCACGGTGGAAAACCACTGGCATGCTCCCTCGCGCGCGCGGCGCAGGAAGCGTGCTTTTTCGCCTTCGCCATCCCAGTCCGCGACAAGGCTGATGCGGCGTCCGTCGTCCAGCACGAAGGCGGTGATGTCGATGGCATTGGCGGTCGCGTGTTCGCTCCACGGCCCTTCGGCACTGCCATAGGTGCGGCGGCAGGAATACGCGCCGAGATGCTCGATTCGGGCGATGCCGGTGCCGAAAATCTCCTGCGCCGCCGGAGCCAATGTCTTGCTGCGCCACAATTCGAGCGCAGCGGCGGCGGAGCAGGTAACCGGCGGGGTATCCGGCGCGAGAGGGTAATCTTCCAGCCTGGTGCGATCGGGCCGTGCGCAAGGCCCCTCGCCCACCGGGTCGAGCGTTTCATTAACCACTCCGCTGCGCTCCAGCACTGCCCGGCAATTGGCGACATCGTCTCGCAGTGTCGCCAGCTTGCCGGCGGTTGCCCACCCGACCGGGTGGTTGAGATTGAGCGGTGCGGTGGGATCGTGTTCGGGGTGGTCCTTGATCCAGCGCCACCCTGCGATGGGCAGCGCAGCGAACATCATCAGCACAATAATCGCACGATCGGTTCGAAATCTTCCGATGCGGCGACTGATCGGGGTTTGGGACCGCTTGCTTGCCATGCTCAGTGAAAGTCGCGGGAACGCGGAAGTATCCGGTGGTTGCGCGGATGGGTGCTGACATTGGGACGGGGTGCAAGTTCATCGATCATGTCCCGCGCGGTCAGCGCCTCGCGTCCCTGCGGCGGCTTGCGCCCGGTAAGCGGCGCGTTCACGTGATCGGCGCGAGCGAGCGGTGCTTCCAACAGATCGTCCGAAAGCGCGTGGAGCGCAGGTGTCGCATCGGTCATCGACTGGGCGATCACGTGGATCACCTCGTCATCATATTCCACCCGCCCGCGCACCTCCATCAACCGCGCGCCCATCACCACCTTGCGATGCTTTTCCTTGAGATCGGGCCACACCACGAGGTTGATCACGCCGGTCTCGTCCTCCAGCGTGATGAAGGTCACACCCTTGGCGCTGCCGGGACGCTGACGGATCAGCACCACGCCCGCGACCTGCACCATGCTGCGGAACTTACGGCTACGCAGATCGGAAGCGCGCACAAATCCGCGCGCGGCAAGGTCTGCGCGCAGGAACGCCATCGGGTGCGCTTTCAGGCTGAGCCGGGTGGTCTGGTAATCGGCCACTACCTCTTCCGACAAGGGCATGGAAGGCAGCGCAATCCGCGTCCGCTCGGCCCCCTCCTCGCGCACTCCGGCAGCGCGGAACAACGGCAGATCGGGCGCGGCAATCAGGCTGCGGGCGTCCCATAGTGCCTGCCTGCGGGACAGCCCCAGCGAGATGAAGGCATCGGCGCTGGCAAGCCGCTCGATATGCGCAGGCGAAAGCTCGGCGCGCGTCCGCAGATCGGCGATATTGCGGAAAGGTTCGCCCTCTTCACGCGCAGCTACCAGCGCGGCAGCGACATGCTCGGGCAGCCCGTCGATCTGCCGCAGGCCGAGGCGCAGGGCGTGCTTGCCATCCTCCCCCTCCCCTTTGAGCGTGCAATCCCAGCCTGAATGGTTCACATCCACCGGCAGCACCCGCACCCCATGCTCCGCCGCATCACGCACGATCTGAGCCGGAGCGTAGAAGCCCATCGGCTGCGAATTGAGCAACCCGCAGGCAAACGCTGCCGGATAATGGCACTTCAGCCAGCTTGAGACATACACCAACTGGGCAAAGCTGGCGGCGTGGCTTTCGGGAAAGCCGTACTCGCCGAAGCCCCGGATCTGGTTGAAGCAGCGCTGGGCGAAATCGCGGTCGTATCCGCGCGCGACCATGCGTTCGACCATCATGTCCTGCAATTCATCGACCATGCCCCGGCTGCGGAAGGTCGCCATCGCCTTGCGCAGACGGTTGGCTTCGAGGCTGGAAAATTTCGCCGCATCCAGCGCGATCTTCATCGCCTGTTCCTGAAAGATCGGCACGCCCAGCGTTCGCCCGAGGATGCTGGTTAGCTCGTCCGGCGGGCCGTGTTCAGACGCGGGCGCGGGGATTTGCACCGGTTCCGCCCCTCGGCGGCGCTTCAGATAGGGGTGCACCATGTCGCCCTGAATCGGGCCGGGACGCACGATCGCGACCTGAATGACCAGATCGTAGAACTCCCTCGGGCGCAGGCGTGGCAACATGTTCATCTGCGCCCGGCTTTCGACCTGAAACACCCCGAGCGAATCGCCCTTGCGCAGCATCGCGTAGGTTTCCGGATCTTCGCGGGGGACGGTGGCCAGCGTCAGTGCGCGGCCATGATGCGCCCCCAGCAGATCGAGGCATTTGCGGATGCAGGTCAGCATCCCCAGCGCCAGCACATCGACCTTGAGAATGCCCAGCGCCTCGATATCGTCCTTGTCCCACTCGATAAAACTGCGTTCGGGCATCGCGCCGTTGCCGATCGGCACGGTTTCGGTCAGCGCGCTTTCGGTGAGGATGAAGCCGCCGACGTGCTGGCCCAGATGGCGCGGCATTCCAATCATCTGCTCGGTCAGCTTCAGAACGCGCCGGAGGTGTGGATCGGTCACGTCCAGCCCAGTCTCGGCCGCATGCTTCTCGCTGATCTCGCGTCCCCACCCGCCCCATACCGTGCGGGCTAGCGCGGAGGTGACGTCCTCCGACAGCCCCATGGCCTTGCCCACCTCGCGGATCGCCATGCGCGGGCGGTAGTGGATCACGGTGGCGCATAACCCTGCGCGGTGGCGGCCATATTTGCGGTAGATGTACTGGATCACCTCCTCGCGCCGCTCATGCTCGAAATCGACGTCGATATCGGGCGGTTCCTTGCGTTCTTCGGAGATGAAGCGGTCGAACAGCAGCTGGTGCTTGGCCGGGTCGACGCTGGTGATGCCGAGGACATAGCAGACGGCGGAGTTCGCGGCGCTCCCCCGCCCCTGGCACAAAATCGGCGGATCGCACCCGCGCGCGAAGTCGACGATGTCCTTGATGGTGAGGAAGTAGCGCGCCAGATCAAGCTTGGCGATCAGCGCCAGTTCGCGTTCGAGCGTGGCCCGCACGGTTTCAGGCAGGCAGTCGGGATAGCGCCGCCCTGCCCCGGACCAGACTTCGGTTTCGAGGAATGCCTGCGGAGTCTGGCCGTCAGGATAGATTTCTTCCGGGTATTCATATCGCAATTCGTCTAGGCTGAAGCGGCAGCGGTCCGCCACCTCGCGTGCTGCGGCGATGGCATGGGGCCAACGCGCGAACAGACGCTGTATTTCGCCCGGAGACTTGAAATGCCGCTCGGCATTGGGGTGGAGCAGGTGGCCGGCTGCCGCCACAGTGGTCTTGTGCCGGATCGCGGTCATCACGTCCTGCAACGCACGGCGTTCGGGCGCATGATAATGCACATCGTTGGTGGCGAGGAGACCGAGACCGTGGATACAGGCCAGCGCGTCCAGCCTTTCAATCCGGGCAATGTCGTCGCCGCGGTAGAGGTAAGCGGCGGCGATGTGGCGCAAGTTCGGCAGCTGGCGGGTCAGGTGGGGCAAGATCTCGGGGAAGGTGGCGGTGAACTCAATAGGGCCAAAATGGGTGGTAATGGCACCCCCATCCTGCTTGCAGGAGGGGCTGGGGGTAGGCCCTTCGTCAGGCTCGCCACACTCGCTCCCACCCCTAACCCCTCCCGCAAGCGGGAGGGGAATTACATTGCTGGGCACTTTGATCGTGAACGCAGCATCCAGATCGTCGGGCGGCAGCAGGATCAGCTGCACGCCTTCGGAATGTGCGCCCAGCAGGGCAAGGTCGATCTCACACACCCCCTTGTCCTGCCATTCCCCGGCAAGCGTCTGCATCCGGCCCGCACTGATCAACCGGCACAGGCGGCCATAGGCGGCGCGGGTTTCGGGGTAGGCGAGGAACGCCAGCCCTTCGACCGTCTCAATCCGGCAACCGATCACCGGGCGCAGCTTGAGCGTCTTGGCCTCGGTATGTAGCCGCACCACCCCGGCCATCGAATTGACGTCCGCAATCCCGACCGCGTCGTAGCCGTGGCTGTGCGCGGTCAGCACCAGATCGACCGCATCTGATGCCCCGCGCAGAAAGCTGAAGCAGCTCGCCAGACCCAGCTCGACGAAGGGCGCACGCGGCGGGGCGGCGACCGCATCGGGATCAATCGCAAGCGTGCGCTTGTCGGGGGTCAGCGGGGCGTCGGGCATCTCAGCCTGCCAGCTCTTCCAGCCGCTCCTTCACCGCCGCAAGGTCGCTTGCGAACAGTGCGGCCTGTGTTTCGCGCGCCTCGCCATCCAGACGCAGCAGGTAGGATGGGTGCGCCGTCACCCACAGCTCGCCCCCATCTTCAAGCGCGAGCGGTGCCCCACGCGCCCTGGAGATGCTCACCGTCCGGCCCAGCAGCCCGCGCGCCGCGCTGGCACCGAGCGCCAGCACGAGGCGAGGTTTCACAATTTCGCGTTCGGCTTCCAGCCACCAGCGGCAGGTATCGATCTCCTTTGCGCCCGGCGACTGATGCAGCCGGCGCTTGCCCTTCCACACGAATTTGAAGTGCTTGACCGTGTTGGTGACATAGGCGGCGCTCCGATCAATGCCGGCGCGGACGAGATAGTCGTCGAGCAGCTGCCCGGCAGGCCCGACGAAGGGCCGTCCGGCGACATCCTCCTGATCGCCCGGCTGTTCGCCAACGATCATCAGCGCAGCGCCAATCGGCCCTTCTCCCATCACCGCGTGGTTATCGAGCTCGCCGATCGGGCAGTTGCGACAGGCGTGGATCGCCTTGTCCACACCTGCCAGCGTCGCGGGCTTTTCGCCCATATTCAGGCTGCCCGATGACACCATCTGCGCCTCCCTCGCCTGTGCCCCGGCGATCAGCTGCGGGATCAACTCCGCCTCGGGCAGGTTCTTCCAGTATTTCTTCGGCATCTCCGAAAGCATCGCGCCGACCTTGAGCCGCGCGGGATTGAAGATCGAAGCGTAGTAGGAGCGCCACAGATCTTCGACAGGATCACCTGCGGGCGCGTCGGAGCGCCGGGCGGGCGGGCCTTCGTGCATGGTCTTGCCGTCCCAATGCACGCTGCCGCGCGGGGTCAGGATCGACCAGCGCATATTGGCGAAACGGCGCATGAAGAATGCCGCCTCGGCGCGCAGGATATGGTGATCGGGTTCGAACCAGGCGACGAAGTGCGGCGTGCCATCCTCCTCGGCAACCTCGCGGAAGCGGACGAAGGCGTGCATCTTGTGCGCATCGCGCCGCACCGCCTTGGCCAGTTCCTCAATCCGGCGCACCTCGAGATCGGCCTTGTCTTCCATCAGCCGCGGATTGCGCTGAAGCCGCCACAGCACGCGATACAGCAGCCCGAATCGCGCCGGATCGGTGTGCAACGCGGCGCTGCGGGCCACCGTCAGGAAGCGCTGGCTGGCGCGCACCGGAGAGCCATCAGCAGGCGGCACCGGCAGGCGCATTTCGCTGCGCGATGGTCCATCGGACGCGAACAGATCGCCGGTGCCGCCCGGCTCGATCCACGAAACCCGGTCAGGCGGGACATCGCATTGGATCAACCCGCGCGCCCGTTCACGCCAGAACGCGAAATCGTCGGGCGCGGGCAGATGCACGGCGTAATGCGCGCCGAGGCTGACGTTCTGCCCCAAGCGTGTTTGGACGGTCATCAGAACAGCTCCAGCTGTTCCTGCTTCGGCGCGAGCAGACCGCGCAGGTCGGCGCGGTCGGTCAACAGCGTGGGCCGCCAGTCGAGCGTGCAGATGAAGGGCCGCACCTTGGCGATCGAGGCAGTCAGCCGCGCGACATCGTCCAATCGCAGCGTCCGGTGCCGCCGCGCCGCGAGTATCCGTCCGACCGCCTGCGTTCCCAGCCCCGGCACCCGCAGCAGTTGTTCTTTCGCAGCGCGGTTCACGTCGACCGGAAAGCTTGCGCGGAACTTCAGCGCCCAGGCGAGCTTGGGATCGATATCGAGCGGCAGATTGCCATCCGCCTCGGCCGCATCGGCGACCTCTCCCGGCGCAAAGCCATAAAACCGCATCAGCCAGTCCGACTGGTACAAGCGGTGTTCGCGCAGCAGTGGCGGGCGCTTCAGCGGGAGCACCGCAGAAGCATCGGGAATCGGCGAGAAGGCGCTGTAATAGACGCGTCTGAGGCCAAAACTGCCATACAGCCGGCTCGCCTTGCCGATGATCGCCGTGTCATTGGCATCATCCGCGCCGACGATCATTTGGGTCGACTGACCCGCAGGCGCAAACCTGGGCGCGTGGCGGAACCGCTTGCGTTCGTCCTTGGCCTCGATGATCCGCGCCCTGGTGCGCCCCATGGCGCCTTCGATCTGCGTTTCGTCCTTATCGGGTGCAAGCCGTGTGAGGCCTGCGCGGGTCGGCAGTTCGACATTGATCGAAACCCGGTCGGCATACAGCCCGGCCTCGTGGATGATCTCGGCATCGGCTTCGGGGATGGTCTTGAGGTGAATATAGCCGCGAAAATCGTGCTCTTCCCGCAGTATCCGCGCAACTTCGACCATCTGCTCCATCGTGTGATTGGCGCTCTTGACGATGCCGGAGGACAGGAACAGCCCCTCGATATAATTGCGGCGATAGAAGTTGAGCGTGAGATCCACCACCTCCTGCGGGGTGAACCGCGCACGCGCCACGTTCGAGCTTTTGCGATTGATGCAGTAGTGGCAATCGAAGATGCAGTGGTTGGTCAGCAGCAATTTGAGCAGCGAGATGCAGCGGCCATCGGGCGCATAGGCGTGGCAGATGCCCATCCCTTCGGTCGAGCCCACGCCTTTCCCGCCCAGCGAATTCTTTTTCGCCGTGCCGGATGACGCGCACGAAGCGTCATACTTCGCCGCGTCAGCAAGGATTTCGAGTTTCTGGCGGAGTGTTTGCTGAGTCATCGGAGGCTTGCGGGAACCATGGGGAACACCTTTCGTGTTCCTTATATGTTCCTACACACTCATTGCCAAATGCAAAGCTTGCAAGCGGCTATGACTGTTCAGGTCGATTGATCCTCTGGAGGAGCACTCTGCACAAATCCGATCTTTTCAAGCAGGAAGTCCAGCACCGCCGGGTGAATCGCGCCTTCAAAGGCCACTCCGGCCACCGGCCCATCCACCCATGCAACCGTACCGAGCGGCGCATTGATGCCGCCGACCTTCATGGTCACCCGGTCGCCGATGGCGGCGAAGCCGGGCTTGCCGCGAAGCTTGCAACCGCCTTCGGAAATGTCGATCAGATCCACGAACACCACGCGCGAACGCACACGGCTCTTCACCATCAGGCTGAGCGGACGGCGCTCCGAGGCGCGGCGGATCGTTTGCAGATTCATGTCGGCTTCAATTGCACAAATCGGTAAAGGAAATCTGAGCGCCGAGCTGCAAATTTCACGCGAACAGGCCTTGCAGGAACCATTCCGGCACGCCCCCGCGTCCATCGCCCGCCAGCCCCGAACGATAAATCCAGTAACGCCGCCCCGCCTCGTCCTCGATTCGGTAGTAATCGCGCAATCGCGTGGTCGAACGTTCGCGCCACCATTCGGGCGCGATGCGTTCCGGCCCCTCCACTCGCACCACTTCCCGCACCCCCCCGCGCCAGCGGAAGCGCTGCGGGAAACCATCGGGCGAGGCGTAAAGCACTGCAATCGGCTCTGCCCGGTCGAGCAGCTTCAAGGGGCGGGCATGGAAGGCAAGCAGCCCTTGCGTCGGGACGAGCTGATCGAGCGGGGCCTGCCAACCCTGCGCACGTTCGGGAATGTGGCTGGCGCGAGGCACCGGGCGCGAGACCGCTTTCGGCCCCAGTCGTACGCTCAGCCGGTCGATGCAGGCCGCGATTGATGTGCCATGCTGCTCGGCCGCCGCATCAAGATCCGCCTGCGACAGCGCCAGCGGCTCGCTCCAGCTGGCGCGTAGCTGCACTGTCTCGATCCCGAATCCCGCCTCGATGTCGTCGAGCCGCGCCGCGAACAACCGGATCATATGGCTTGCCTCGCGGGTGGCGGCGGCGAGTTCGATGCGGCGCCACAGCACCTCGCCATCGACCCGCCACAGCGCCAGTTCGAGCCGCCGCGCGCCCTCCCCCCGCGCCTCGAGCGCACGCACCATGTCCGCGGCAAGATCGCCCACCACCTTATCGAGCAAGGTGCGGTGACGCAGCGGCTCCATCAACCGGCGCTGCACCATCGGCTGCGGCCGGGCGAGCACCGGCAGCAGCGGCTCGGGCACCTTGCCCAGCAGCTGATCGAGCCGCAGCAGCGGATTGGCGGCGGGCGAACGGCGATTGCGGAACCGGCGGCGCAAGCCGTCGCGGGCGGCGGCCTCACCCGCTGGGTCATCCTCCGCACCGCTGACCCCGGCGAGTTCGCCCAGCCGCTTGATCCCCAACCGCCGCAGCACGGTCAGCACATCATCATCAAGCCGCAGCGCCGCCACCGGCAGATCGCCGAGCAGCCGCATCGGATCGTCTCCGGGCAGAAGGATGGCCCCCGGTGGCGCGAAACGGGCAAGCGCCCATGCCGCTCCGGCAGTGGGACCAAGCGCGGCGCGCACCGTCAGCCCGCGCTGCGCAAAGGCGGCGGCGACATCGGCCAGCAGCCGCGCCTCGCCCCCGAACAGATGCGCCGCGCCGGTGACATCCACCAGCACGCCATCGGGCGGATCGAGCGCGCTCCACGGCCCCCAGCGCTGCGCCCACAGGGCAAGCTTCTCCAGCGCGGTCAGATCGCCTGCCGGATCAGCCGGGACAGCGGCAAGTTGCGGACACAGCGCGCGCGCATCAGCCAGCAGCATCCCGGCCTGCGCACCGGCAGCAAGGCCTGCGTCATTGGCGGCGGAAATCCGGGGGCCGTGCGCGGTCTCGGTGATCAGCGCGGTCGGCACTGTGTCGGCAGCGGCACGATTGTCAGGCGCGTGCGCGAGCCGCCAGCGATCGACCGACAGTCGGACGAACCAGATCGCCAGAATCCGTCGCGGCGAAGGCTGGATCGGGGCGTAGTGTTCCATTTGCATCGTTCAATATCCATTCGCCCGGCGCATGGCTGCGCGCGCGAAACAGCTCTGCCCGCCACGTGGCATAGCCTGGCGCAGCCGGGTTCCAGCGGGGGTGCGGCGACGGGGCGGCACTCACCCGCCAACGCATACGGGCCGAGGACAGATCAGGCGCGGCATCCAGCCGCACCAGCCACAAGGAAACCCCATGGCGTTCGGCGGTCAGGCTCAAACGTCGCGACGCGGTGAAGGACAGCGCGCGCGGATTGCCAGCAATCTCGCCGATAACGCAGACCAGATCGCGGCATCTGAGCCCTTCTTCGAGTGCGAACAGCGCATCCTCTGGCGTAGCAGCGGCGACATGAATCAGACGGTGACGCAGATCGGGTGGCAGGCCTTGCACACAGGGCCGCCCGCCCAGCCGGATCGTCACGCGATCCTGCACCCACAGCACCTGGCGACGATCATCATCCTCGCCTGCCGCAGCAAGCGCATCGCGCGCCAAGGCAAGCGCCAGCCCTGCTCCGCTCGCCTCGCCGCCGGATGCAAAAATCTCGGAGTGCAGCGGCTGCTCTTCCAGACCCGGACGCCAGCGCGCATCAGGTCGCCGGGCGGCAAGCGCGCGCGGGATGCGGGAGCGGAGGAAGGGCGCAATCGCCCGCGATGAGGCAGTGACTTCAGGCATGGAACGACTCGCTACCGGACTCGGGTTAGTCCGTTTCGTTCCTATTATGTTCCATATCGGGCGTGCGATTGCAACGCCCGGATCGTAGCCACCCGGTTGAAATCAACCCATCAAGCCAAACACCATGATTGCCCCAAGCGCGAGCGGACAGGCAAAGCGCACAAGGAAACGCCAAAACAGGTGCAACCCGCCCGACAGGCCATTCTCGCTATCGACCAATCGCCGGTCTGCGATCCAGCCGATGAAGATCGACGTGAGCAGCGCCCCGATCGGCATCGTCAGTTTGCTGGTCAAGGCATCGAGCGCATCCAGCGTGCCGAGCCCTTCGAAAATCGGAATGAAGCCGAGTGGGTGGAAGCCCGACAGCGCTCCGGTCGAAAGCGCCGACAGCACGCCAAGTACTGCCGCGCCCAGCGTCACCAACCCCGCCGCAGCCCCGCGGCGCAGGCCGAAACGGTCGATCACCCAAGCGGTCGGCACCTCCATCAACGCCACCGAACTGGTCAGAGCGGCAAAGCCGACCATGACGAAGAACGCGAGCCCGATGAGCGAACCGAACGGGATTTCCTGAAACGCGTGCGGCAGGGTCTGGAACATCAGACCGAACCCGCCATTGGGTGCAAGCCCTGCAGCGAACACGATCGGGAAGATGCACAAGCCTGCGATCAGCGCCACCGCTGTATCGGCCCCGGCAATAATCGCCGAAGTCCCAGCCAGATTCACATCGCGCCCGACATAGGCACCATAGGTGACCATGCCAGCCACCCCGAGCGAGAGCGAGAAGAACGCCTGCCCCACCGCCGCCAGCATGATTTCAGGCGTCAGTTTCTCCGGCTCGAAACTGAACAGATAGGCAAAGGTCTGCTCCATCGCTCCGCCGAAAAGCCCGTAGATCGTGATCCCCAGCAGCAGCACGAAAAAGGTCGGCATGAGATAGACCGCCACCTTCTCGATCCCGCCTGAAACCCCGCGCGAAACGAACACCAGCGTGACGGCGAGAAACACAAGGTCGAGCAGGCTGGTGGCGGTGCCATTGCCTATCATCGCCGGGAACAGCGCATCGACTTCTTCATACGAAAGCCCGTCGAACGCCGGGCCCGTCACACCGGTTGCCACCAGATCGGCGACGAACGTGCCGATATAGTAAAGCACCCAACCGCCCAGGACACAGTAGAAGCTGAGCACCAGAAAGGCCGAGAACACGCCGAGCGAGGCGACCATCTCCCACGCCCTCGACGCCCCCGATTCCATCGCAAGCTTGCGATAGCTCTCCGGAGCCGCCGCCTGCCCGTGGCGGCCGATCAGCGTCTCGCACAGCAAGACCGGCAGACCGATCAGTACGATGCACAAGATATAGAACAGCACGAAGGCACCGCCGCCATTGGCACCGGCCTCGGCCGGAAAACGCACGAGATTGCCAAGCCCGACCGCAGAACCGATCGCCGCCAGAATGAATGCCGTGCGCGAAGACCAGCCGTCGCGTGCCGTACCCGAACTCGCTACCATGATCAAAAGCCCTCTCGCCGCATGTCCCGGACACGTCATCGACGTGTCAGCGCAATTGTCACCTCTGTGCAATGTTTCCGGGGCCGCGCCAAGGGGGAGGTTTTGCGTTCTGACCAAGCGGAGGC
Source organism: Erythrobacter sp. NFXS35 (assembly GCF_040148725.1). Lineage (NCBI taxonomy): Bacteria > Pseudomonadati > Pseudomonadota > Alphaproteobacteria > Sphingomonadales > Erythrobacteraceae > Erythrobacter > Erythrobacter sp. NFXS35. The sequence continues at coordinate 542,227 of NZ_JAGDEB010000001.1, forward strand.
TAAAGGCGGCGTCATGTCCACGACTTTTCAGCTCGACACCAGCACCAGCCGGGCCACTCCCACCCCGCAGCCGATGCGGCGCCTCACCGTGCCGCGCATCAGGGCGCGCAAGGTGGACGGCGTCACCGCTGAACCGCTGGTGATGCTCACCGCCTACACCGCGCGCCAGGCGCAATTGCTCGATGCCCATTGCGACCTGCTGCTTGTGGGCGATTCGCTCGGCCAGGTGATCTACGGCCTGCCCTCGACCATTCCGGTCACGCTCGACATGATGGCGAACCACGGTGCGGCGGTGGTACGCGGTTCCTATCATTCGGTAGTGGTTGTCGACATGCCATTCGGCAGTTACGAAAGCTCGCCGCAGCAGGCCTTTGAAAGCGCCGCCTATCTGCTGAAGCAGACCGGAGCAGCGGCCGTGAAGCTGGAAGGCGGGGCGGCAATGGCACCGACGGTCGAATTCCTCAACAACCGCGGCATTCCGGTGATGGGCCATGTCGGCCTGACCCCGCAGGCGGTCAACGTGTTGGGTGGTTATGGGGCGCGCGGACGCTCCGATGCCGAGGCGGAGAAGATCGTGTCCGATGCGGTTGCGCTTGAGGAGGCGGGCGCTTTCGCGATCGTGATCGAAGGCGTGGTGGAACCCATCGCCATCACTGCGACCAAGGCGGTGTCCTGCCCCACCATCGGCATTGGCGCTTCGGCGCAGTGCGATGGGCAGGTGCTGGTGACAGATGATATGCTCGGCATGTTCGAACGCGTCCCGCGCTTCGTGAAGCGCTACGAGGACATTGCAGGCGTGATTGACCGCACCGTCGCGCGTTATGCCGAGGAAGTGCGCGCCCGCGCCTTCCCCGGCGAAGAACAGACATACCAGCCTAAAGACTGACTTTCCCCTCCCACGCAAGGCCCTCCACGAACATGCAGACCCTGCTGCGCTTTTACACGTTTTCCTTCGCTTTCACTGCTGTCTGCTTCGCTTTGGCGGGCTATTACGGGTGGGTCAGCACCGGCACAATTTCCGGCTTGCTCTCGATCCTTTGGATCGTGTTCGTGCTATCGATCCTCGAAGTTTCGCTGAGCTTCGACAATGCCGTGGTCAACGCCACGGTGCTGCGCGAGATGGATCCGGTGTGGCAGCAGCGCTTTCTAACCATCGGCATCCTTATCGCGGTGTTCGGGATGCGGATCGTGTTCCCGATTGCGATTGTCTCAATCGCGGCCAGCATCGGCCCGTGGGAGGCAGTACAGCTTTCACTCGGCGATCCGGAGGAATATGAGCGCATCGTTTCCAGCGCGCATATCGGCATTGCCGGCTTCGGCGGCGCGTTCCTGGCGATGGTCGGGCTCAGTTTCTTCTTCGATGCCGACAAGGAAGTGCACTGGATCCGCACTCTGGAGCAGGGGATCAACCGCTTCTCGACCGTTCCGGCAGTCGAGATCGGGCTGGTGCTGGGGTTGGTCTACGGCGTTTCCACCCTGCTGGGGCCGGATGAATCGCTCACCTTCCTCACCGCTGCCGTGCTGGGCCTCGTTACCTATATCGGGGTCAATGCCCTGGGCGCAATCATCGAACAGCGCGAGGCGGCCAAGAAGGCGAGCGGGGCTATTGTTCGGTCGGGCCTTGGCGGGTTCCTGTATCTCGAAGTGCTCGATGCCAGCTTCAGTTTCGACGGCGTGATCGGGGCGTTCGCCCTGTCCAACAACATGATCGTGATCGCCATCGGCCTATCGGTCGGTGCGATGTTCGTGCGTTCGATGACGATCCACCTGGTCAAGGCGGGAACGCTGGCGGAGTATCGCTATCTGGAACATGGCGCGTTCTGGGCGATCATCGTCCTGGGGGTCATCATGCTGGTCTCGGCACGCTATCATATCCCGGAAACCTTCACGGGGTTGATCGGCGCAGTCCTGATCGGCTTGTCGCTGTGGTGGTCAATCCGCCACAACCGCGCCGAACGAATAGCTAATGGCGAGGCTGTGCCAGACGCGTAGCCAGCGGCGCGGCAAGCACCAACTGTGCAAGGTGATACAGCAGCAGCGGCGCGATCACGAATCCGGCGCTCGCTGGCGGGAACAGGATCGCGGCGAGCGGCGCGCCGATGGCCACGCTTTTCTGCGAACCGGCGAACAGAAAGGTGATGCGATCTTCACGCGCAAGGCCCAGCACGCCCCCGGCGCCCCACGCCGCCGCCAGCGCCAGCGCCAGCAGTATCAGCACCAGACCGACCAGAACCACCCAGTCGGCAGGCGTGAACAATCGCGCCAGCCCCTGATCGACCGCTCCTGAAAAGGCGACATATACCGCCAGCCCGATCACAGCCCGGTCAAGCCAGACAATACGCGCTCGCTGCGCTGCGACACGATCGATCACGAAGTCCTGCACTGCCTGCCCGATCAGAAACGGCAGCACCAAGATCAGACCGATACGGATAATCGCTTCCCTGCCGATATCGCCTGCTTCGCCTCCGCCCAGTAGTGCGAACAGCGGTGCGCTGATGAACACGCCTGCGATATTGATGAGCGCCGCACCCACTACTGCCAGCGCGACATTGCCGCCCGCAAGGCTGGTGTAGGACGTCGCCGACTGAATGGTGGATGGCAGACACCCCAGATAGATGAAGCCGATCGCCACCAGCGGCGGCAGCACGCTTGCGGCAATTGCGGCAAAGCCCAGCCCTGCCAGCGCCATGCCGCCGAACACGAACAGCATCAGCGGCCCGAAAAACCGCCAGTTGGCGATCCCGCGCGTGATTTCGCTGCGTCGAATACGCATCCCATTGACCAGGAACAGCACGAAAATCCCGCCATTCGACACGTCCCCGGCAATCTCACGCCCCTCGCCCATCGCCGGCAGCAACAGCGCCAGCGTTGTCGCCAACAACAGCACCGCGATCATCGGGTCGGACACGAAAGGCAGGCGGCGCGGCATCATGGCGCGAGCGCCCTGCCCCGCCTTGCGCCAATTGTCGAGCGGCGCGGCGTCAGCGTCGGGTGAGCGCGGGCGGCCTCAGGTCTGCTGCCAGCGTCGCGAACCGCTCCGCCGCATCGTTCTGGCCTAGGGCGTGGGCAACTTCGCCGCGAGAAACCAACAGCGCCGGATCATGCCCGCCGCCGAGCGCGATGGCGTGATCGAGAAGCAATGCCGCGCGCTCCCATTCCTTCCGCACGGCGAGCGCATCCGCCAGCGCGGCCAGTGCAGCGATATTGTCGGGCTCGCCTGCCACATGACGGGCAAGCAAGGTATCGGCGGCGATATCATCACCCGTGCGGCGATAGGCGTGCGCCGCCTTGCGGGTGAGATGCCAAGGGCGGCGCATGCGGGCGGCCGGGGCATAGGCTTCCAATGCCGCTGCAGCGTCGCCTCCGCCCAATGCCGCGTCACCGACCAGCTGGGCGAAATCCGCCGAAGCGGGAAACCGGATCCGGAAATCCTGTGCCATGTTGCGCGCCCCGGTCCAGTCTCCCGCCGCACTGCGCCTGCGCAGATCGGCGGTTGGCTCAGGCAGACCGGGACGGTCCGCCAAGGCCACTGGCGCGGCGCTCGATGCCGCGAATGCCCGCTCCAGCAGTGGCGCCGCACGGGCGCGGTCGCCCATCTGTTCGTAAGCACGGCCTGCAATCATCGCGAAATAGGCCGAGGCTTCAGGTTGCGCAGCTTCTGCCGCAAAGCGCTCCACCACCTCGGCGTTGCGTCCGCTGAGCAGTAAAGCGCGGGCCAGCAATTGACGCAGCCGCGCATTGGCAGGCTGGCGCGCGAAAAGGACTTCGAGTTGTTGGGCTGCGCTGTCATGATTGCCTTGATCGAGGCTGATCAGCGCATCGAGCAGCACCGCGGCCGGAACACCCCGCGCCGCCATGCCGCTGCGTTCGAGCAGGCTGCGCGCCAGTACCGGCCTGCCGCCGCGCTGGGCCAGCACCGCCTGAAGGTAGAATATGCGCCTGTCATCCGGCGCCCGGTCCGCCAGTTCCCGAACGGCATCCAGCATGTCGCGGTACCGTCCGTAGTCACCGAGCGTTGCAGCATATCCGGCCCATACGTCCGCATTCGTGCGATCCACTGCCAACGCCGCCTCGAACCACGGCAGGGCATCGGCAAACCCATGGGCGTCGCGCACCATCAGCGCCCGCATCAGCAGCGCAGGGGCATGATCGGGGCCGAGTTGCAGCGCCCGATCCGCAGCTTCGATTGCCGTAAGATGCTCGCCGCCGCGGAACCTCAGGCGGGCGATGGCCACCCACAGATCGGCGTTCTCCGGCGCTATTGCCCGCGCTTCGTCCAGCAAGCGCCCGGCCACGGCAAGATCGCCGCCTGCCATCGCTTCGTCCGCTCTGCCAAGCAGGCGAGTCAAAACCGGTTCGCCCGATGCTGGTCCGCTCTGCGGCGCAAGTTCACTCTGTCCGCCCGAACATCCCGTCAGCGCCAGCGCCACGAGCAGCGCGATGGCGCTAGGTCTGAAGGTCATACTGCTTGATGAGGTCATACAGAGTGGGCCGGCTGATTCCGAGCAGCTTGGCGGTGCTGGAGATATTACCCTCGCTGCGAGCGAGCGCGTGGCGGATCACCCGGCGGTCGGCCGCTTCGCGCGCTGACTTGAGGTTGAGCACGTTGGCATCTTCCTCATCGTCGTCGCCGAAGTCCAGATCTTCGGCGCTCACCAGCTTGCCGTCAGCCATGATGACCGCACGCTTTACGCGGTTTTCGAGTTCGCGCACATTGCCCGGCCACACATGCGCGTCGATCACAGAAAGCGCATCGGGTGCAAAGCCGGTGACAGCCGGGTTCATCTCGGCGGCAAAACGCTTGAGAAACACCTTGGCGAGCAGCACTGCATCGCCGTGGCGCTCGGCTAGGCCCGGAATGCGCACCACGATTTCGGCCAGGCGATAGAACAGGTCCTCGCGGAAGGTTCCCGCAGCAATCATGCTTTCGAGATCCTGATGAGTCGCGCACACAATCCGGGTGTTCACCGGGATCGCCTTGCGTCCGCCGACGCGTTCGATTGTGCGTTCCTGCAGAAACCGCAGCAGCTTGACCTGCAACGGCAGCGGAATATCGCCGACCTCGTCAAGGAATAGCGTCCCGCCATTTGCGCTTTCGATCTTGCCTTCGATCGTCTTCACTGCGCCGGTGAAGGCGCCCTTTTCGTGACCGAACAGCTCGCTTTCGAGCAGGTTTTCAGGGATTGCGGCACAATTGATGGCGACGAACGGCCCTTCGACGCGGTCGCTGGCATCATGCAGGCCGCGCGCGAGCAATTCCTTGCCGGTGCCGCTCGCGCCGAGCAGCATTACCGACACGCCGGTTTTGGCGACACGTTCAATGGTGCGGGCAACCTTGACCATCTCGGGAGCGCCGGTGATCAGGCGGCCCAGCACGGTCTTGTCGGCGCTGGCATTGGCGATGAGCCTGCGGTTTTCCTGTTCGATCCGATGAAGGTTGAACGCGCGCCGGACGATCAGGCCCAATGAATCGATGTCGAGCGGCTTCTGGTAGAAGTCGTAAGCCCCGCGAGCGATCGCCTGCAATGTGCTTTCGCGCGCGCCATGGCCGCTGGCGACGATCACCTTTGTATCGGGCTTGAGCGCCATGATCGCATCGAGCACGGCAAAGCCTTCGCTGGTGCCGTCGGGATCGGGCGGCAGACCGAGATCGAGCGTCACCACCGCTGGCGCTTCAGACCGCAGCGCGGCGAGTGCGCTGTCGCGGTCTCCGGCGATAATCACCTCGAAATCGTCGTAAGACCATTTGAGCTGTGCTTGCAGACCGGGATCGTCTTCGATCACCAGCAAGGGGGGTTTTTTGTCGGCCATCAAGCAATCTCTTTCGAAGACGAGTCGTCAAATTCGTGCGCGCCGATCAGGCGCACGGCATCGGCCGTCGGCAGCACGACGCTGAAACGGGTGCCGACGCCTTCGCGCGATTCCACCGCAACCCGTCCGCCCATCGCCTTGACCAGTTCGCGCGCTTCGAAGGCGCCAATGCCGAAGCCCCCCTGCTTGGAGGAGACAAACGGCTTGAACAGACCAGTGCGCACAAATTCGGGGCTCATGCCGCAGCCCGTATCGATCACTTCAAGCGTGCCGTGCAGGCAATCTGCCGTCACATCGAGATATACCGGCATGGCGGCATCGCTGGCATCGATGGCGTTTTGCACCAGATGCATAATGGTCTGCTCCAGCGCTTCGACATTGCCCATCACGCGCACGTTTTCGTCACGGGTCAGTGCGACCGGATGCACGCCGCGGAAACGGTCTGCAATCGCGCGCGCCAACTGACCGAGATCGATCGCGCGCAGATCGTGGTTGGGGCTTGCACCATACCGCCCGAGACGCGCCAGCAAGCCGGAAAGCTTGTCCGCCGAATTGCGCAAGGTCACCAGCATGTCAGCCCGGAAGGCCGGGTTGTCGGCGTGCTTCTGGGCGTTGGCGGCCAATAGTGACAGCTGGCTGGTGAGATTCTTGATGTCGTGCATGACGAAGGCCATGCGCCGGTTGAAATCGTCGAACCGGGATGCGTCCATCAACGCCTGCTGGCCGGCCTGCTCGGACAGATAGCTTGCCAGCTGCTGGCCCACCACCTTGAGCAGATCGAAATCCTCCCAGTCGAGCCGCCGCTCGATTCGCGGACGGGCCAGCACGACCACACCCACAAGCCGATCGAAATGGATCAGCGGAACCAGCGCCCAGACATCCTCGGCTTCGATCAGCCAGTCAGGAATCAGCGCCAGCTCACCATGGTGATCGATACCGCTGCGGGCCTCGTCCATCGCAATCACGAATTGGTTCTGTTCGAACAGCCCGGACAGCTTATGCTCAGCGGCGACGGCAGGCACAGCGATCGTCGGCCAGTTGAAGCGCGCCACGAGTTCCAGTTGCGCCTCATCATTGGGCATCAGCAACATGCCTGCCGGGCTTTCGGTGATATCGGCAAGCGCCTTGACCGCGCGTTCTTCGAGACTGGCGCTGCCCTTGCCGCCCAGGCCGATCGTGCGCGTAAACCGGAGCCATTCCTCGCGGTAGTCATACCGATGCTGAAACAGGTGCTTCGTGGCCATCACCCGCAGCCAACCGCGCAGGCGCGGAGAAGGAAGCGCCATGATCGCACCGCCCGCGGCCAACACGAGGAAGACCACTTGGCTTGTGCGTGCAAAGTCACCGCCGATCAGCGGCAGAGCCTTGGCCACCAGCAGCATCACGGCAAGATAGGTCCCGATCAGCAGCAGGGAGAGCGTGCGAAAGGTAACGGTCCGCGAAGGGCTGAACTGGACCCGAGGGCCAGCGGGGTTCGCGCCGAGCGCAAACAGCATGGCCATCATTCCGGCGAACAGTCCGCGCAGATCCCGCAGCAATGCCGGGTATTCACCGCTGAGATAGGCAATCGTGGCAAGGTTCAGATCATAGGCGAAAATCCCAGACAGGGCGATAACCGACCAGCGCAGCAGGTAACGCGATGCCGCCGCTGCACCGGCATAGAGGTTGTGCAGCAACATCAGCGCACCTATTGCCACCAGCAGGTCGATTATCATCCGCACCTCGAAAGCGACCTGCGCAACCGCTGGAAAAGCCGAAGCCCGCATTCCCAGGCCCAAAACCAGCGGCTCGCACAGTTGCACCAGCACCAGAGAGACAATCACCGGCCGGATGGGTTTGAGGCTCGCAGCCCGGCCATCTGCGCTGAACATCGCGAAGATCGCCCCGATCAGAGCAAGGTTGCGAGCCATTGTAGCCATGGCGCTGGATGCACTATCCGGGCCGACAGCCGCACTCAGAACGCACCCCGCCCCCACGAATGCGCTGGCAATGGCAAGGGGTTGGCGATCTGGCCGCGCCGGATCGCCGCGACGCCACAGCCACATGATCGCACCGAAACACAACACGGCACCCGCCATCGACGCAATCAAGGCGACAAGGGCCAATTGCTGAGCCATCCCGATCACCGTGCACCTTCCGGCCACAGGATAACGCGCACCGTCTGCAGCAGGATCACAAGATCGAGAAACGGGGTGTAATTCTTGGCGTAGTAAAGATCATATTCGAGCTTGCGGCGGCTATCCTCGACCGAGGCACCATAAGGAAAATTGATCTGGGCCCAGCCGGTAATGCCTGGCTTGACCATATGACGCTCGCCGTAGAACGGGATCACCTCCTCCAGGCTATCAACGAAGGACGGCACTTCGGGGCGCGGGCCGACAAAGCTCATGTGCCCTTTCAGCACGCTCCATGTCTGCGGAAGCTCATCGATGCGGATCCTGCGGATGAAGCGGCCCATCCGGGTGATCCGCGGGTCATTCTCCTCGGCCCATTTGGCCCCGTCCTTTTCGGCATCGGTGCGCATCGAACGCAGCTTCACCAGCGTGAACGGCTCGCCATAAAGCCCCACCCGTTGTTGGCGGAAGAACGCCGGCCCCTTGCTGTCCAGCCTCACCAGAACCGCGAACAGCGCGATGATCGGCAAGGTCAGGGACAGCAGCACCGTGCTGGCGACGACATCGAAAATGCGCTTCACCGCGCTGGAAAACATCCGCCCGCTGGAAAATCCGTCCGAGAAGATCAGCCAGCTGGGATTGATCGTGTCGAGATCGACCCGGCCGGTCTCGCGTTCGATGAAGCTGGAAAAGTCGTTGACGTGCACGCCCTTGGTCTTGATGCGCAATAAATCCTTCAGCGGCAGTGCGTTGCGGCGTTCCTGCAGGGCCAGCACGACCTCACTGACGCCAAGATTTTCGACGAACCGCCCGAGATCGTGCACCGCCGCGCGCGGGATCGCCTCTTCGACAATGCGTTGGTCATCGCTCATCGCAATATAGGACACAACGACAAAGCCGGTTTCGGGCTTGTCTCCCAGTTCGCGCAGTCGCTGCGCCCGGTCGCCCGCACCCAGCACCATCACCCGCCGCCTAAACGCCGATGAACCGAGAAAACTGGTCAGCAAAAGGCGATCCGCCACCAGCACCAAAATCGTCAGACCCATGGTGTAGAGCAGCGTTGAGCGCCAGAAAAAGTTGCTCGGAAAAACGAAGTCGATTACCGCCAGAGCGATGATGCCGAGGCTGATCGCCACCAGCAGACGCGCGCCTGCAAATCGCAAGCTGCGCAAGGCATTGGGGCCGTAAACACCGACCGCGATCATCGCCAGCCAGATGACCAGCGCGGTGCCGATCAGCGACATCCAGCGGTATGAAAAATGATCGATGTCCATGCCGATCTGGCTGGAGCGTAGCTGCCACGCAAGCTCGCTCGCCAGCACCAGCAAGCCCAGATCGAGCAGCCCGAGCAGTAGCACGGCGTGCGGGATATAGTGCTTGAACAGGCGGATCATTGCGGGGCATGCCTTTGGTCGCTTGACCCCGACGTCTAGTTCATAGACCTTAAGTGTCGGTAAACTTTACACCGCTCCGCAACCCTGCTTTTCTGCGGTTCGCGAAGGTTAATGCAACCTCAGGAGCGGCGGCGTCCCGGAGGCAGGGCGCTTGCCATTCGGGCCGGCGCCGGGGTCAGACATTCCGCCCGTCCGCAGCGCAGGCAGGGCGTGCCCAACGGCACCGCATCGGACGGATCGAGCGAGACCCCGCGCGCATAGGCAAGCTCTCCGGCAAAGCGCGCCTCGATCCCCAGCACCACCGCCGCGCGGGCCGCACACATCACGCCGTCGCCATCGACCGTGCGGGTGATGGTGAACCAATGCCGCGGGCTTGCCTCACCTTCGCTGAAGGTGACCGCCTGAGTCAGCACGCTGCCGGGCCGTTCGAACGCGGCATAGGGTATCCACGCTGGCCAGCGTGCGCCGTCGAGCGGATGGAGCACGCCGCTACCCCCGGCAGTAAAGTGCGTCATCCGTCCGGCGCGGTCGATGGTGGCGGTGAAGAACGGAAGCCCACGTTCGCCGATTCGCCCCAGCGTGGTCAGCCGCTGCGCGGCCTGATCGAAACTGACCGCAAACCGACGCTGCAACACCGCCAGATCATATCCGGTCTGCTCGCAAGCGCGCAGGAAGCGGCGATAGGGCAGCAGCAACGCACCGGCGAGGTAATCTGTGATGTGTTCACGAAACAGGTTCTTCGCATCGGACGAATTCAGACCAGCCCCGGCAACCAGCGTCTCGATCATCTCGCGCATTTCCAGCGCGCCGACCTGCCGGGCGATCTGGAAACGTCGCGCCGCGCCGGGCAGCATCTCGGAAAGCTGCAACTGTCGGGCGTGCAGATCGAGCCGATGCACCTGCGCCGGCATCACCTCAGCCGGTAAAACGCGCACCGTCATGCGGTGCTTTTCGCGCAGCCGCTCGCCCAGAGCCGCGCTGATTTCGCCGCGCGACAGGCGCAATTCATCTGCCAGATCCTCGGCTGCATGATCGAGATCGGCGAAGTGATTTTGCCAGCGTTCGATCGCGCGGCGCGCGGCTGCGGCGGCGTTCTCGCCTTCGGCCTTTTCGGAACCGCCGGTGTCATACAGCCGGGCGAAAGCAGCCGCAATCTGCGGCGCGGCGGCAAGGAATTCCTGCACCTCCTCGCGATCGATGGCGAGATCGGCGAAGCGCCGGTCGCTCATGCGGCGCACCAACCCGTCAAGACCGCCGATCGCCTCGTCTTCGCGCAAGGAACGCGGATCGAAGTCGAACCGCTCGATCACCTGTACCAACACGCGGGCCGAAAGCGGGCGCTGGTTGCGCTCGATCAGGTTGAGATAGGACGGCGAAATGCCCAGCGCAGCGGCCATTGCGGCCTGGGTCAGTCCTTCACGCTTGCGCAAGCGGCGTAGCGCGGGTCCGGCGAGGAGATTCGTGTCTGCCATACGCTCTTGTAAATAACTTTACCGATTTACACAAGTTTGCGGCCAAATGTCGGGATGCCGACACGATTTCTTGTAATTTTTCCTGTCATGCTGCGCCGCAACACGCCAAAGCCCGCCTATCCGAAGGCGTGCGCATTTATGCAGCGCGCCGCTCCCCAGGACGGACAGGAGAAGAATATGACTTACCAGAACACCATCACCCGGATGCGCGAAATCGTGACCGCGAACGGCCCGAGCTGGGCTGCCATTGACCCCGAGAGCGCCGCTCGCATGGTCATCCAGAACCGTTTCGCCACCGGGCTCGACATTGCCAAGTATACTGCCAAGATCATGCGCGCCGATATGGATGCCTATGATGCGGACCCGGCACAGTACACCCAGTCGCTCGGCTGCTGGCATGGCTTCATCGCGCAGCAGAAGATGATCGCGATCAAGAAGCATTTCGGGACCACCAAGCAGCGTTACCTCTATCTTTCGGGCTGGATGGTCGCCGCGCTCCGCAGCGAATTCGGCCCACTTCCCGATCAGTCGATGCACGAGAAGACCTCGGTGCCTGCGCTGATCGATGAACTTTACACGTTTCTCAAGCAAGCCGACGCCCGCGAACTTGGCGGCATGTTCCGCGCCCTCGACAAGGCCCGTGAAGCAGGGGACGCGGTTGAAGCCCGCCGCCTCGAAAACGCGATCGACAGCTACGAAACCCACGTCGTGCCGATCATCGCCGATATCGACGCTGGGTTCGGCAATGCCGAAGCGACTTACCTGCTCGCCAAGAAGATGATCGAAGCAGGCGCCTGCGCGCTGCAGATCGAGAACCAGGTCTCGGACGAAAAGCAGTGCGGTCACCAGGACGGCAAGGTAACTGTGCCGCACGAGGATTTCCTCCAGAAGATCCGCGCCTGCCGCATGGCGTTCCTTGAAATGGGCGTGGAAGACGGCGTCATCGTCGCCCGCACCGACTCCCTCGGCGCCGGCCTGACCAAGCAGATCGCTTTCTCCAAGGAGCCGGGCGATCTGGGCGATCAATACAACGCCTTCCTCGATGCCGATGAAGTCGATCCTGCCAACGTCACCAACGGTCAGGTCTTCATCAGCCGCGACGGCAAGCTGCTTGCCCCCAAGCGTCTGCCTTCGAACCTCTACCAGTTCCGCCCCGGTACCGGCGTGGACCGCGTGGTGCTCGACTGCATCACTTCGCTCCAGAACGGCGCCGACCTGCTGTGGATCGAGACCGAGAAGCCGCATGTCGAACAGATCGCCAGCATGGTCGATCGCATCCGCGAAGTCGTGCCCAACGCGAAGCTCGTCTACAACAACTCGCCCAGCTTCAACTGGACGCTGAGCTTCCGCCAGCAGATCTTCGACGCCTGGGCCGAAGCCGGCAAGGATGTGTCCGCCTATGAGCGTGACCGCCTGATGAGCGTCGATTACGACGGCACCCCGCTCGCGGATGAAGCTGACGAGAAGATCCGCACCTTCCAGCGCGACGGCGCAGCGCGGGCCGGCATCTTCCACCACCTCATCACCCTGCCAACGTACCACACTGCGGCGCTCAGCACCGACAACCTCGCCCGCGAGTACTTCGGCGAGCAGGCGATGCTCGGCTACGTCAAGAACGTCCAGCGCGAGGAGATCCGTCAGGGCATCGCCTGCGTGAAGCATCAGAACATGGCAGGCAGCGACATCGGCGACGATCACAAGGAGTACTTCGCCGGTGAAGCGGCCCTGAAGGCTGGCGGCGCGCACAACACGATGAACCAGTTCGAAGCGGCATAAGCTCTGGGAGAGAGCGCCGGAGGGCCGCAATTTTGTGGCCTTCCGGTTGCCCGTAAAGCCGCCTAAGGACTGCGGGTATTCACCCGAGGAGAGTGACAATGAGTGATACCGACGCCCCCAAGACCGAACCTGCCCGCGCCCGCGCGCTGCTTTCGACCGCTGACATGAAGCTGCTGCGCCGCGCGCTGGAAAGCCATGCCCGCAACACCGAAGACCGCGAGGAACTGGCCAAGATCAACGCCCTGCATCATCGCCTGGGCACCTACGTTCCTTCTTCGGAATAAACCGTTTCACAATTCTCCTGGGGAGGAGAACCGGCCGTCGGAATGCGCCTCAACAGGCGCGCTCCGGCGGCCGTATTTTGTGCGCTCAGCGTTTTGGCATGAGATCCAGCGTCGCGGCAGTCAGCGCCTCGGTCGCAGTGGCGATCACCACCGGGGCATCGGGCGCCCAGAACGGCGAATGCAGCGAGGGCAGATCGATCTCGCCCGCCTGCGCCTTTTCCCATTCGCTCTGCCGCACGCCCCCGACCCAGAAGATCAGCGATTCGACCGTCTCCGGGTCGGCGCGGTAGAACTGGCTGAAGTCCTCGCCCCCCATCACGCTCGGCGTTTCGAACACGCGGCCATCGAATCGCTGCTTCAGCCCGGTCATCACGGTTTCGGTGAATTCGGGCGTGTTGTAAGTCGCAGGCGTATAGGGATCGGAAACGGTTACCTTGGGCAGCTTGTCCTCGGGCATTCCGGCGGCCAGCGCCTCTCCCTTGGCGATGCGGGCGATCCCATCAAGCAGGTGCGCGCGTGTTTCATCGGCATAGCTGCGCACGGTGATCTGCAGCCGCGCTTCATCGGGGATGATGTTGTGCTTCGATCCGGCCTGAAAGCTGCCGACGGTGACCACGGCAGGCTCCTGCGGGTCGAGTTCGCGGCTCACCAGCGTCTGCAACCGGCCGACGATGCTGGCCGCGATCACGATCGGGTCCTTGGTGGTGTGCGGATAGGCTCCGTGCCCGCCCACCCCAGGCACGATCACATCGACTGAATCAACATTGGCAAGCGCGAAGCCTTTGGAATAGCCGATGAACCCGGCTGGCGCCTGCGCGGCATCATGGAAGGCGAGCACATAGTCCGGCTTCGGGAAGCGGGTATACAGCCCATCATCCAGCATTGCCTTCGCGCCCTCGCCGATTTCCTCGGCGGGTTGCAGGATCATCACCAGCGTACCGGACCACTGGTCCTTGCGCTCCGCCAGCAGCTGCGCGGTGCCGATCCATGCGGCCATATGCGTATCATGGCCGCAGGCATGCATGATCCCGGTTTCGATCCCGCTCGCCGGAACGCCGGTGCGTTTGGAGGCATAGGGCAAACCGGTCTGTTCGATCACCGGCAACCCGTCCATGTCGGCGCGCAGCATCACCGTGGGGCCTTTCCCGTTTGTCATTACCGCCACCACGCCAGTCTTGCCGACGCCTTCGGTCACTTCGAAACCCAGCGCCCGCGCGCGAGCGGCGAGCTTCTTCGCGGTCTCAACCTCCTGAAAGCTCAGTTCGGGATTGGCGTGCAAGTCCTGATACAGTGCCACAAGTCCGGGCATATCCGCCGCTACCGCATCGCGCAGTTCGTCGGCCTGCGCCGGCACTGCCATCAGCGCCAGCGCGCTTGCCCCTCCCAAGATCGCCGTGATTCGCATCGCTTTCCCCTTCGTTATCCGCTGACTTATGCGTCGTGTAGGAGACACATGAGACACTGTTCAGGACTCGAAAAACCGGGCCCGCTAAGCGCCCCGTTCTGCAATGCATCGCAGAGGTCGGCAAGGGCGGAGCGGATCAACATGGCGGCAGCCTGGCACATTCCCCTGCCGTTAGGAAAGTGCACCCACCGCACCGGCCCGTCACAGCCCGTACCACAGCACCAATATGACCGAGAGCACCGTCACCATCAGAGCGACCAGCGGCACGCCTGCGCGCATGTAATCGCCGAATTCGTATCCGCCCTCGGACATGATCAGCATGTTGGTCTGGTAAGCGATGGGCGTGGCGTAAGCCAGATTGCAGCCGAACAGCACCGCCAGCACCAGCGGCTCAGCCGGCAGACCAAGCTCGGTCGCGATGCTGAAGGCAATTGGGGTGCCGATGGTGGCGGCCGTGGCGTTCGACGCGAAATTGGTGAGGATCGTGACGAACATCATGATCGCCGCCAGCACCAGCGCGGGCGGCAGGTAAGCGAGCCCGAGCGAGAGCGCCTGCCCCAGAAATTCCGCCGCCCCGCTGGCGTCGATCACCCGTCCAATGGCGATGCTGGCCGCGATCAGGACGATCACCTTGGCCGAAAGCGCGCGGCCCACGCGGTCGAACTTCACGCAGCCTGTTACGAACATCAGGATCGAGCCCGCCAGCGCGGAAATCGCAATCGGCAATTTGATCGGCGCAAAGCCATTGGCATCGAACCACGGCAGGCCGACCGAGGCGGTGGCAATTGCACCTGCCATGATCGCACCTGCCAGCACGGCTTTCGACCGGCGCGGCAACTCGCGCGCGCCTTCGAGCCGCAGCAAGCCGTCATTATAGGCGAAGCTCTGCAGGTCTTCCTCGATCCCCATTACCAGCAGCACATCGCCTTCGAGGATTCTTAGATCGCCCGCTTCGGAATAGGTATCGCGCTCGCCCAGAACGCGGGCGGGCCGGTGAATGCCGAGCACAGCCACGCCGTAGAGATCGGCGATGCCCGAACTGGCGAGCGTGCGGGTGATGAGGCGCGAATCCCCCGTCACCGTCATCTCCACCGCGACGATATCCTCACCCTGATCCTTGGCGACGCGCCGGATGCGGTCGAGCACCCAAGTCGGGGCAAGCTCCCCTTTCAGCGCGCGCGCCGCTTCCTCGATCGCCTCGTGCGTGCCGGAGATATGCAGGCGTTGCTGCGGCTGCAGCGGGCCGCTGGGCTGATCGTGGAACGTGATCCCCTCAGGCAGCTTGTCCTGCACCGCGGCAAGCTCTGCCCCGGCAAGCAGGCTACTGCTTCCGACCCGCAACCGGGTGTGAAAAGTGCGGCGAATATTTTCGGGAATAACGCTGTTGTCACGCAGCAGGCGCGGCATCACCAGCCACAGATAAGGCAGCGCAACCACCGCCGCCATCAACACGATCGGGGTGAACTGAAACACCCCGATGGTTTCCATCCCGATATCCTCGGCAATGCTGACCACGAGGATGTTGGTCGAGGTGCCGATGGTCGTGCCCATGCCGCCGATAAGCACCGCGGCATTGACCGGCATCAGCGTCTTGGATGACGCGGCGACCCCCTTGCCCGCCAAGGCGACAAGGATCGGCAACAGCAACACCATAACCGGCGTATCATTGACGAACATCGACAGGCTGAAGGCCACCAGCAGGGCGAACAGCAACCCGATCTGGCTGTTGGTGCGGAACACGCCTTCCAGCAGGCGCGCGAACGGGTCCAGCGCCCCGGTAACCACCAGCCCGCGTCCCATGATCATCAGCGCGCAAATGGTGATCAGCGCCTGATGCCCGAACCCGCCGAACGCGAGGGCGAGCCCGTCAGTCGGCTTGGTCCCGGCGAGCGGTGCGAAATAGAGCCCCACGCCGATGACCGCGATGGTGATGAGCGAGATGATTTCGACCGGATAGCGACCCCGCGCAAAGGCGATGAACATCGCAACGGTCACCGCCATAGCCGCTATCGCGTGATAGGATGGGGGATCCAGCATGGTTATGCCCTCGTGGCTACCCAATAGCGCAGGGCAAAGACAAGCGGTTTATATGAAGGCGAGGTGGGTGGTGCCCCTGGCCAGACTCGAACTGGCACTTCTTTCGAAACTCGATTTTGAGTCGAGCGCGTCTACCAATTCCACCACAGGGGCACACCGGGCAGCGTCGGCACGGCTGTTAAACGTGCCTTCGCTGCAAATCAACTCGCCTTAACGCAGGCTCCCCGCCAGCAATTTATGCAGCCGGGAATGCAGCGCATCATTGGCCGCCAGCACCTGATCGGCATGGATCGGGGCGGAGCGGCCACGGAAATCGGATACGAACCCGCCCGCCTCGCGCACCAGCAGGCAGCCAGCAGCGGTGTCCCATTCGGACAAGCCGCTTTCCCAGAACCCGTCAAACCGGCCCTGCGCGACATAAGCCAGATCGAGTGATGCTGCGCCGAAACGGCGGATGCCCGCCACTTCGGGACCGATCGCACCGAAAATCCGGCTCCATTCCGAAAAGTCGCCGTGGCCGAAGAACGGGATTCCGGTGGCCACCAGCGCATCGCCAAGGCGCGAACGGGCCGAGACGCGCAGCCGCGCATCCTGCAGCCACGCGCCGCGCGATTTTTCGGCCCAGAAGGTCTGATCGGTGATCGGCTGATACACCACACCCGCGACCACATCGCCCCAGCCGCTGCCATCCGGCTTGGGCTCCTGCGCGGCGATCGAAATGGCGAAGTGCGGGATGCCGTGGAGAAAGTTGGTGGTGCCATCGAGCGGATCGATGATCCAGCGCGGCATGCCCGGATCGCCTTCGATGACGCCGGCTTCCTCCATCACAAAGCCCCAACCCGGCCGTGCGGCGAGCAGTTCGTCATAGATCGTGCGTTCGGCACGGATGTCGGCCTTGCTGACGAAATCGGCCGGGCCCTTGCGGCTGGCCTGCAAATGTTCGACTTCGCCGAAATCACGCCGCAAACGCCCGCCCGCCTTGCGCGCGGCGCGTTCCATCACGCGGATCAGGCCGGAAATAGCTGCCATTTTCTGTGCTCAGCTCGCCTTGCCAACATAGGCTTGTTCATAAACATCGACGATGATGCGCGTGCCGCTGCCGATATGCGGCGGCACCATGATGCGCACCCCGTTGTCGAGGATCGCGGGCTTGTAGCTGGACGAGGCCGTCTGACCCTTAACCACAGCGTCCGCCTCAACGATGGTGGCTTCGATCTGTGAAGGCAGTTCGACCGAAATCGGCTTTTCGTCCCACAATTCGAGGTTCACCTGCATACCGTCCTGCAAAAACGGGCGTGCATCGCCCAGCAGATCGCCGGGCAGCGTGATCTGTTCGAAGGTGTCGTTGTCCATGAACACCAGATCGTCGCCCTCGGCATACAGGAACTGGAATTCCTTGGTGTCGAGCCGCACACGCTCGATCGTGTCGGCGCTGCGGAAGCGCACGTTGGTCTTGCGACCATCCTGCAGGTTTTTCATCTCGACCTGCATATAGGCCCCGCCCTTGCCGGGCTGGGTGTGCTGGATCTTGGCAACTTTCCAGATGCCTTTTTCATATTCCAGAATATTGCCGGGGCGAATATCGACGCCGCTGATCTTCATGGGGCTATGGGCCTTTTGCTGAAGGAAATCGTGGGAGGGTGCGCCGCCGACCGGCAGGCATCCCGCAAATATAGCGCGCCGATAGCCGATAGCTGACGGCACGGCAAGCGTGGGCCGACAAGCGGGAAAGCCGTGGCATCGGCGGGATCGGACTGATAGAGGCTGCCCTATGCGAACTCGCTACATCTTCATGCTCACCCTGTGTGCCGCAGCCATTGCGACCTTCGGATCGGGACTGGCCGGCGCGCAGGACCGCAACGCGGCGCGCCCGCAAGGCAGCCCCGGCATAGCCCCCGGCGGCACCATGCTGCGCACCTTGCAGCGCGGCGAGTGGGAGTGCGCTCTACCTGGAGACGCCGGGGGCAAGGCCTACCAGGTGGTCGAGGCTGAGGGCTTCCGCATTGGCAACGCCTCCAGCTATCGCAACCCGCAAGGGCGCGGCATCTACCTGATGCGCGGGGACGAACTGGTCTTCACCCGCGGCCCCAAGACCGACGAGAAGTTTCGGCGGCTGGGCGACAACATGCTGCAAAAGCTGAACCCCGACGGCAGCACGTCACGGCTCATCTGCACACGGGTTAGCGGCAGCGGCTAGGCTGTCGGTTCAGCGCGGCATCCGGGGCCGGGCGCAATTACCCAGCCATCATGGCGATGGCTGTTCAGCCGCCCACCTCAACCACGAGCCAGCATCAGGCTCCATGTCGTGCACAGGTCTTCGGCAGACTTGTTGCGGAACCGTGGTGGCAGCTTTTGCGGCTCGATCGAGGCCAGCGCATCTTGCGCGACGTAAACCTGCGTGTCGAGCAGTCGGAAACCGGCGTCGTCGAGCAGATCGAGGTAATCCGAGTGCCGCAGGCGGTTGGTGTAATCCTGCGGATTGATGCACTGCATTTTCCACGTAACATCGGAGTAGCGCAGGAAATCGACGATCGAGAGTTCTTCGTCATAGGACCGCCGGTGGTCGCTGTTGTCGATCCCATTGCAGAACAAACCACCCTTCCCCAGCCTGTCACGGACCAGCGCAAAAATCTCCGCAAGGGCTGCAGGCGGGATGTGTTCTAGCACGGTGTGGCTGTAGGCGATGTCGATCTCGCCCTTCAGCGTATCGCCGTTGAGCGGAACGGCATAGCAAAGGCCGAGCGCGTCCAGCATCGCGTCCAGGCTTCCTTGTAGCGGAACCTCGAGCACCTCCGAAACCCTCGCCTCCGGCACGCCCAGTTCGCTTGCGAGCCGACCGGCGCGCTGCCGCAGAAAAGCGGCCGCTGCCTGAACCGAGCGCGGGTGAAGCAGCCGGTGCTGGTCCGATAAGATAACCTCGCGCGCCCCGGCGATCCGGTAGATCAGCGGAGCAACGGGTATCCAGCCACTCCCGATCTCGAGCACCCTTGCCCCGGCGATCCGCCCTCCAGCGGCTCTGATCATCGCGACCTGTTCGAATATCCCGTCAAGCACGAGTTCGTGATGCCGGCCGGGGACAGGCGGATTGATCGAGTGCTTCAGCTTTCGCAGCGGCGTTTGAAAGGGAATGCATGCCTTCACGGAATTGGCCGCGATGCGCCTTTGCCATTTGAGCATAGGATCTGGAGCCCCCGGGTGATTTCTGCGTCGGAGCGTTCACAATCAGGGCGATAATCGAAGCTCGCCAGAACCCACGTTCCCCAACCAGATTGGAATGTGCGGGGTTTGCGTTGCAAAACCTCCGAAACCAGATCGGCAATTCCGTGACGCCATGCATTAGGCTTCGGCGGTTGTCTGCAAGCGTTTCAGAGGGTGAGGGGAAAGCGGGCTGAGGCAATGTCTGCTTGTAGGGCTGCTGAGAAAAAACCTGCCATTCGGCTTGCGACCCCAATTCAGACATTAGCTGCCGCTCAAAAAGCGACCGCTGCTCTGCTAACGCCGAGGCACCAAAGCCATGAACTGCTTGCGGTAAGAGATACCGCGAAGGTCCTGTCAATCGCAGCCTGGACATCCGTTAGCGGTAAGTCGATCCGCGGGCACAACGTCAGCTTATCGCGCCTGAAGCACGTCTGAAAATCACAGCCGAAAGCCGGGAATTTCTGGGATTTCTGGAAAAGTGCAAATTTTTCATTTGCCTAATTGATGATCATTCGTGACCTTGCCTCCGGTTTGAAACGCGAGGTCGCACTTGACGTTATTCCGGACAGAAGCGCTTGAGCAGCAAAACGACCGTCTGCATGGCGAAGTCGTCCTTACTCAGCCGCTGTCCACCAAGCTGTTTGCGGGTTCACTTTTTGGCATCATCGCCATCGCGGCTGTCTGGGTGAGTGTAGGCACATACGCTCGGATTGAGACGGTGCCGGGAATGCTGGTGACCAGCGTTCCCAGTGCCAAGGTCGTGGCGCTTCAACCCGGGGTGGTGAGCGAACTGCCAGTTCAGGAAGGACAACTGGTCCGCAAAGGGGACCGGCTGCTGGTGATCAATTCAGACCGCGGGTCGACCGGCGGCGGTGATGTCGCTGGGAGGGGGCTTGGAGCGCTTGCCGCCAGGCAGCAGCTGACCGAGGCTCAGGTTGCAATGGCGGGTGGGCGCGCGACTGCCGAACGTGGGCGGCTCGCTACCATCATCACCTCGGCCGAGCAGCAGGCGATGAGCCTGCGCGATCAGATCGGCCTGCAGGAACAGGTGGTGGTCTCGAACCAGCAAATGTTCGATCAGGTCACAGCCGTGGTCGAACGTGGGTTCGTGAGCAAGGTTGAGATGGAGCGTCGCCGCCAGACCCTGCTGTCATCGCAGCAGAGCCTAGCCAACCTTCGCCAGCAGCTGACCGCGAGAACTTCTGACGCGCAGCAGGCACGTGCTCAACTCGCCAGCGTCGCCATTGAGGCCGAGCAGGGCGTCTCGCAGATCCGCGAGAGCTTGCAAGCGCTGAACGCTGAGCAAGCCCGGCTTGAGGGCGAGCAAAGCTACGCTATAAGTGCGCCCATTGACGGGCGCGTCACCGCCTTGGCCGCAGGCGTCGGCCGCTCTGTCAACGCATCCCGCCCCGTGATGGTAATCGTGCCTGAAGGCGCGGAGCTAGTTGCCGAGCTGTATGCCCCGACCCGCGCAGTTGGATTTGTGGAGGCGGGGAAGGAGACCCGGCTCCTTTATGACGCGTTCCCTTACCAGCGTTTCGGGAGCTTCGGCGGCAAGGTGGCCAATATCTCACGCACGGCTGTTGACCCGCGCGAGACGGACATCCCGTTCCCTTTCGACGAGCCGGTTTACCGGATCAAAGTCTCGCTTGATCAGCAGCGCATAGATGCGTTCGGAGGCCCCAGCCCGCTGCAGGCCGGAATGACGCTTCAGGCCAATATTGTGCTTGAGCGCCAGACATTTCTCGCCTGGCTGTTACAGCCGCTCAATGCCGTGCTGAACCGCACAGCATGAACAGCCCGCTCGACCTTGTGGAGTTTTCCGGGCGGCAACGGACCCCCTATATTCCGCAAGGCGAGGCAAGCGAATGCGCTCTTGCGTGTCTGGCGATGGTCGCCGGGTTCCACGGCTATAAGACCGATCTTATCACCTTGCGCCAGCGCTACGGGATGAGCCTAAAAGGAGCGAACCTCAAGCAGGTGATGCAGGTCGCCGAGGACATCGGGTTCAACGCGCGGCCGCTTCGAGGCGAGATCGAGGATCTGCCGCACCTTGGCATGCCCGCAATCCTGCACTGGAACCTGAACCACTTCGTGGTCCTGACCGCGATCACGGGTGGTATCCGCGGACGGCGCTACCACATCCACGATCCGGCGCGCGGTGCCGTGGTGCTGAGCGAGGCCGACGTCTCGCGCTCATGGACTGGCGTTGCGCTCGATCTGCTGCGCTCGGAAAGCTTCAAGCCGAAGATCGAGCAGCGCCAGCTCAACATCACCCAGCTCTGGTCGAAGATGACCGGCCTTTGGGGGACGATCCGGCAAGTCGTGCTGCTGAGCCTCGTGATGCAGCTGGTGGTGCTGGCAACGCCATTTTTCCTGCAAATTTCGATCGACACGGTTTCCCCGCGTTCGACAGCGATCTCCTGCTGATACTGGCGCTGGGGTTCGGCGGCTTGGCTGTGATCAACCTCTTAGCGAGCTGGCTGCGCTCGCTGATCCTGATGACCCTGTCGAACTCGCTGTCCTATCAGGTGATCGTCAACCTGTTCCGGCACCTGATGCGCCTGCCGCTCGATTACTTCGAGAAGCGTCACGTCGGCGACATCATTTCGCGGTTCGGTTCGACCCAGCCCATCAGCCAGCTGATCAGCCAAGGGATGATCGCGGCCTTCATCGATGGGCTGATGGCGGTGCTGACGTTGGCGCTGATGTTCGTCTATTCGCCGGTTCTTGGCGGGGTCGCTTGCGTGGCCCTCGGGCTTTACGTCACCCTGCGCCTTGCCTTCCTGCAAGCGATTAAGCTCCGCAACCTCGATGTTATCACCACGATGGCGAAGGAGAACTCCAACTTCATCGAGAGCGTGCGCGGGATCGCCGCGATCAAGGCGTTCGGACAAGAAGGCAACCGCCAGCGGTTGTGGCAGAAGAACAAGGCCGATGCGGTCAATGCGCAGGTCAAGCTCGGACGGTTAACCGCCGGTTTCGACGCGCTTGGCCAGTTTGTGATCGGCGCCGAGCGGGTAATGTTTGTCTACATTGCGATAACCCTTGCTTTCGACAGCGTCCTGACGGTCGGCATGATCTTCGCGTTCCAGGCCTACAAGCAGCAGTTCTTGGATGCCGGGATGCGGCTGACCGAGCAGGCGATTAACTACCAGATCGTCAAGGTGCACCTCACCCGCATTGCTGACATTGCGCTTTCTCCAACCGAGGAAGGCGAGACCGAGAAGAGCACCGAGGAGCCGGACTTTTCCAGGCCACTAGTGCTCGACCGTGTGTTCTATCGTTACGGCACCAACGAACCGATGGTGCTCAACGACGTGAGCCTGAACATCGAGCCGGGCGAGTTCATTGCGATCACCGGGCCTTCGGGCGGTGGCAAGACCACGCTGATGAAAATCCTAATGGGCCTGTTCGAACCTACCAGCGGGGCTATCCGCTTGGGCGGAAGGCCGATCTTCTCCTATCGCAAGCGCACATACCGCCGATGCATCGGATCGGTTGCGCAGGGCGATATCCTCTATGCGGGCTCACTCGCCGAGAACATTGCGTTCTTCGACCCCGAGATCGATATGATGCGCGTGCGCGAGGTTGCGCGGCAAGCGCAGATCGATGCCGAGATCGAGAAGATGCCAATGGGCTATGAGACCCTTGTAGGCGACATGGGCTCGGTGCTCTCAGGCGGGCAATTGCAACGCGTGCTGCTAGCGAGGGCACTCTATCCAGACCCCAAGGTGCTGATCCTCGATGAAGGCACCGCCAATCTCGATGCCGAAAACGAGGCGAAGATTCTTGAGGTGCTCAAAGCGCTCAGCATCACCCGCATTGCAGTCGCGCATCGGCCTGCGACGCTGGAAGCGGCTGGACGGATAATTACGGTCAGAAAGGGCAGGCTTGTGACCCACGAAATGATGGATCGAGCGAACGCACTACGCGAGAAGGCGTTGGTCTACGCTGCTGAAAGCAAACGCCCAGACAGCACTGCCAAGCGAATTCAAGCTCATGAGTGATTGAGCTCGAGAGTGTCAGGTTCCGAACGCTCCACCGGGACTCGGTAAAGTGAACCAAAAGAGGAGCGCATTTCTGAGGAGAACTGTAATGTTGCATCGTAGGATTGCTGAAACAAAAGGTTTCCGCTCGCTGAGTGCTTCAGAGCTTGAAACTGTTGCTGGTGGGATTGGGGAGATAATTGTCACGGGACGGCGTCCTGGCGATCCTGACTTCGGCGGCGGCGGAAGCGGCTTTGGCGGCGGCGGGAATGAAACCGGGAACAGCCCCGATCCGGCCCTCGACCCTAACGGTGGCGGTGGTAGCTTTGAGTTGCCAACCGATATCTCAATTAATCCAAACGAGGGAACTGTTGATCTTTCCGTGGAGGTTGAAGAAGGGTTAATCCTTACCGGGACCATCGATCTCGATGGATTTACTTTAGAAAAATTGTCACTATCTTTTTTAAATGGTGGCAACGAGTTGAATTTTGACTTGAACATAAACAGTCTGCAATTTGGCGTCGATACATTATTCGATCTCGGTGGCGGCGTTACACTTCGAGCCATGCTTCAGCTTGATAATGATGGGACATTCAGTAACGGAAGCGTCATTTTCACGGTGGTGTTTTAAATGGATCAGATGAGGGTCGCTATGAAATTTATCTTTGTGCCCTTCGTCAATGGCCTGATCGCCTGCGCAGTTTTTGCTGCGCAGGCGATTATGCCTGCGAGCGAAGCGTCGGCGGCGGAGCAAAGGCAAGCCGACCCGGTCCGGCGAGAGGGAGTCAATCTTAAACTCGAATTTCTCCAACGGACTGGGAGCATCTCTTCGGCAATCTACGACGACAGCATGGGAGTGATCACATTCCGGGCGTTGATCAATGGTCAGGTAGTGTGGGCAGTGATCGATACGGGGGCGGAGGCAACTTTCGTTGACGTCAAGTTCTCCAAGGAAATAGGCCTCGACGTTGAAGCACTTTCGGGGAGCATTCGGGGTTTGGCCGGTGAAATGACCCGAAGCAAAATCACCGGCATTGAACTTGAAATCCCGGGCCAGTTTGTAGTTCGCGAGGCCGTATTCAATGGAACCGATTTAAGTGGGCTGTCGAGGGCGCTGAACAAAAAAACTGCGATCATTATTGGAAGGGATATTCTTAACGTAATATCCTTTTACGTAGACGCTAGCGCAAAAAGAGTAGTTTTTCTGCCATCAAAGTCGATGAAATTTCAAGATACACAGATTGTCCGTCTCCCGATGATCGACGGGCTTCTTACCGGGACAATCAACGGGGTTGCTGCTTCTATGGCGATTGATCTCGGAGCTTCTGGCGTTCTGAACATCCGGAGAGGCGTATGGGACCGCTATATACCTAGCGGCACCACGATTGATGAAGTTACCAGCACTGACCTGGGCGGCGAGACTTATACCTCTGTTTTTACGCAAGGTGTGACTCTCGGTATTGGTTCAATAAGCTCTCTACCGGCGGCAAAACAGGTCCCCGATCTAGATGCGAATTTTGATGCCTACATCGGGTATGGATTTTTCCAAGGCCGTCGAACTTTGTTTGATTATGCGGCCGAAGAGATCTTGATACTCAAAGATTAGGCCGGGTCTTCTCTTTCCTCATCGCGGAGCCGTCGAGTCAGCTGCAGTTCCGGATCCCACAATAGCGACCAACCGATCGTCTGCTGTGCACGTGCAGGTTGCCAAACCCTGAAGAGGGCACTGCCACCGTCTCCGTTGATATCGTAGAAGACGTGGTGAGTGTAG
This sequence comes from Erythrobacter sp. NFXS35, assembly GCF_040148725.1. Classification (NCBI taxonomy): domain Bacteria; kingdom Pseudomonadati; phylum Pseudomonadota; class Alphaproteobacteria; order Sphingomonadales; family Erythrobacteraceae; genus Erythrobacter; species Erythrobacter sp. NFXS35. The sequence continues at coordinate 567,478 of NZ_JAGDEB010000001.1, forward strand.
AAGGCGTAATTGACCTAGATGGTTTCAATTTGGAGACTGTGTCTTTATCATTCAATAATAATGGTAGCGAAGTGACATTCGAACTTGACGTCGCAAGTCTCGAGTTTGGAGTCGAATCACAATTCTCATTAGGTAACGGCGTCACTCTTTTTGCCAACCTCCAATTAGATGAAGACGGGACTTTCGATAATGCCAACATAGTGTTTAGACTTACATTTTGATTAGGGCGTATAGATGGCTATGATGAGTAGTATTTTCAAAGGTCTCGTTAGCACTCTCGTCGCCTGTGCAGTATTAGCTGCACAGGCGACATCGATGCCTAGTGAAGCGATTGCACAGCAATCGCAACGAAGCGAGAGACGACTAGCGAACTTCAAGCTTCAATTTTTGCAAGAACAGGGGAGCATCAAGTCCGCGATTTTCGACGACACCAACGCCATAGTAATGTTTCGCGCCATCTTGAACGAACGGGAGGTTTGGGCTGTTCTGGATACTGGCTCCGAAGCGACCTTAATTGACATCCAATTTGCCGAAGCGGCGGGGCTAAAGGTTGTCAGTAAAGGCGGAGGGATCGAAACTGGAAAAAACACTTTGGCCCGCAGTGTAGTGCACGGCGTTAGACTGAAGGTTCCTGGTCAGTTTGAGATTCCTGCTGACTTCAATGGCGTTGATCTAACTGGCCTCGCCAAAGCCTTGAGCAAAGATGTAAAAGTTGTGCTTGGTCGAGATATTTTAAACGCCCTTTCTTTCTATCTGGACACCAAACTGAAACGAATTGTTTTCGTCCCATCGCGCTCTATGAAAGTTAAAGATGAGCAGGTTTTTCGTATTCCGATGACCGATGGTCTCTTGAATGGTAGGATTAACGGTGCCGAGGCAACTCTAGCGATCGATCTTGGTGCCACGGGTGCTCTGCAGATACAGCGCGGCGCATGGGATCGCTACATCGGCAGTAATGCGTCGCTTGGCGAAGTTACCAGCAAAGATCTAACAGGAAAAACCTATAAATCGATCTTTACTCAAGGCGTTTCCATTGATGTTGGCCCCATAAATTCACGATTTGCTGCCAAACAAATCCCTGATTTAAATAAGAGATTTGACGCCTATCTCGGCTATCGATTTTTTCAGGGCCGTCGTATTTTGTTTGACTACGCAGCCGATGAGATTCTGATCTTAAAGGAATAGTCAGCGTGGTCTCGCTTTGCCTCTGCGACGTTCGACGCGGCCAGAGCCTGTGTCTCCTAATCATTGGTAGTCCTCCAACCTGACATTCGCGTTTCCACCCAGTTGAAGTCATTCCCGGCAGCACGCCGCGTTCCTAAAACCGGACGGGCAGCTTCAGCGGGTTTTTTGCTAAGAGCTGCCTTTCAGAAACCGACCCCGTTGCTGCCGTTCATTTTTCAATGCGATAGTGTGGGGATGAGGAAATGGCTCAGTCTCGTTGGGGCGCTCTGCGTGATTGGGTGCAGCGATAACGATGGCGCAGCAGGTATTGTCGCGACAGTTCAGCACTGCGGCGGCGAGGCCCTTGCGCCTGAACTATGGACTAGGGTCAGCCAGTATTCGGTGGGCATACCCTCCAATGATGTCTACGTTCTGCAGATATGCCACCCTGAGCGGGGCTGTTCCGCAGTAGCCTCCTATAAAGATGGCTTCGCGCCAGTCGCTGAACTGCAGAAGGACAGGCTGATCTTTCAGATTCCCGGCGCCAGAGCTCTCAAACCACTTAAAGCCGCTACCTGGATAGGCGAACGTGAGATACCCATCACGGTGATTGCGCCCAAAGCGCCCCAAGATGATGTGGCCAGAAAATCGCTGCAAGGATGCCGGACTGATTGGGAGTTGAGGCCCTATTCTGAGCCAGCGCCTCGCGCTTGATACCATCGAACTGGGCTCGGAAAGCCGCCATTCGCTTTTCCACCCATTTCCGGCCATCCACGCCTCGAAGCGCAGCGCCCGAAAGCGGACGTCTGAAGGCCGATCAGTAGTTCAGGACCATTCGCGCGCCGCAATCAGGCGGGTTTGAAAGCCTCGGCGAAGGCCTCGATCGCGGCCACTTCGTCGCCGTTCCACACCGCGCCCGATACCGCGATGAAATCGGCGCCCGCGGCAATCAGCGGGGCGCAATTTTCCGGTGTGATGCCGCCGATGGCGACGCAGGGGATTTCGAAAATCTGGCTCCACCATTGCAGCGTTTCAAGCTCGGGCACTTCGGCGTCCGGCCCCTTATCCTTGGTGGTGGAAGGGTAGAACGCGCCGAAGGCAACGTAATCCGCCCCCGCCTCGCCTGCTTCCATCGCCATGTGGCGGCTGGCGTGGCAGGTGACGCCGATCTGCGCCTCGCGCCCCAATTCCTCGCGCGCATCACGCGGCGAGCCATCGTCCTGCCCCAGATGCACCCCGTCGGCCTTCAGTCGCTTGGCCAGCGCCACCGAATCGTTGACGATGAACGCCACATCATGCGCGGCGCAGATCGCCTGCAGCGGCGCGGCCAGTTCGGCGGCTTCGTGGCTGTCGATGCCCTTCACCCGGAACTGGAAGGCGGTGACGAGACCCTTCCCCGCCGTCAGCGCGCGTTCGAGCCGCTGAGGGAAGTCGCCGCCGACTTCGAGCGGCGAGATGAGATAAAGCTGCGTATCGGTCATGCCGCGCTCGCTACTGCCTTGTAGCGCGGCTGTCACCTATTCAGGGGCAGACGCCGCGTCAGACGCTGGCGCTGGCAATCTGGTCGATTGCCTTGCCGAGCACGGTATCGAACTCGTCGTCCGACTGGGTTTTACGCAAGTCCTGCAGCAGCCCGCGGCTGAAGCTGGCGATCATGCCGGGGTTCTGCGCAAGCCGCGTGCAAGCATCGTCGGTCGAGAACCCGCCCGACAGCGCGACCACGCGCAGCACCTTGAGGTGGCGGGTCAGCGGGGTGTACAGGCCCGCGGTCGCCGGGATCGACAGCTTGAGCATCACCTGCTGGCCTTCGGGCAGCGCATCGAGGTGCCGGGTGATTTCGGCGAGCAGGATATTCTCGCCGTCAGCACGGTCTGCGGCGGTGATGTCATATTCCGGCTCGATGATCGGCATCAGCCCGGCGGCGATGATCTGCGCTGCCACGTCGAACTGCTGGGCGACCACATCGGCGATTCCGGCCGGATTGGCAGACTTGATGACCGAACGCATCTTGGTGCCGAACATGCCCTGCGCGACCGACTTTTCCAGCAGCGCCGCCAGCTTCGTCATCGGCTTCATCAACTGCACGCCGTCCGCTTCATCCGCGAGACCTTCGTCGACCTTGATGAACGGCACGATGCCGCGCGCTTTCAAGGCTTCGGCGGTGGGCTTGCCTTCGACCGCGCCGTCCATGGTCTTTTCAAACAAAATCGCGCCGATCACCTTGCCGCTGCCGAAGCACGGCGCGGTGATGACGCGGGCGCGCATCGCGTGGATTGCGCCGAACATCTCGTCGTCGCCCGACCACTCGCTGTCATCGACCCCGTACCCGCGCAGCGCCTTTGGCGTGGAGCCGCCCGACTGGTCGAGCGCCGCGATGAAACCCTGTCCGGTGGCGATGCGGGTCGTCATTTCCTGGCTGTTCATAGCGGCGTTCTCCAGTGGCGCGCGGCGTGCGCGATGTGGCTGTTATGGCTGCCTGCACAGGTTTATGCATACCTATGCAGGCGAAGGTTCGCCCGGGCACTTAGCGAGCGTTCGGGCGGGCTGCAACATCCATGCTGCACCTGCACAAGCCGAACAGCAACCTATGTCAGCGCCGGGTCAATCGCCGGATAATGCCGGTAAAGCTGAGCGCAGGCTTGCCGTTACCCGTCACCATCCCGCGCACGAAGATCGTCTTGCCTCCGCCGCGCGTCACCTCGCCGCGCGCCTCGACCATCGAGCCCGATTGCACCGCGCCGAGAAAGTCGCCGGCAAGGTTGAGCGTCACCGCGTGATCGCCGTTCAATTCATCGGTCGCGATGGCGAACAATGCGAAATCGGCGAAGGTCATCAGGCAGCCGCCGTGCATGAACCCGCCGCCGTTCATGTGACGCGGCTCGGCGCGGAAGGCGCTGACATAGGAGCCATCATCCTCGCGGCGGTAGAAGAACGGTCCGGAACGGGACTCGAAAGGATCGCCCTGCCAATAACGCCAGCCTGCGAACTCACCCGTATTCATGACGGAAAGCTGTCCGTAGCTGGTGTCGTCTGCTTCGCTCATGCCTATTTCCACAATTGCAGCTTGCCGACTGCCCCAGCGAGGTTGTCGCCCTCGTCGAGCCGCGCGAGGCTGCGTTCGGCAAGCTTCCACCCCCCGATCGTACCCTTGCGCCACAGGCCGGTGACAAGGAACGGCCCGGACCAGAGCTTTGCCCCCATCGCCAGTTCGAGCTCGGCTCCGCCTACGAACCATGCGGCTTTGCCGTGGCGGCGCACGAACACCTCGTGAAAGGCGAACTTGGTGCAGGCAAAGCCGCGTTCGAGACCGGCGAGGAAGCTCGGCCGGTCGAGCAACTGCGGCGGCAAGGTGCCGACCATGCACATGAAGTCGCGTGCGGTGAGCTTTTTGGCTTCCTTGGCGTCGCCCGCCACCCACGCCCGCATCAGGCGCAGTTCGAGCGCCTCTATCTCGGATTCCACGTTCGCCATGTCAGGCTTCCAGCGCCGCCACGCCCGGCAGGACGCGACCTTCCATCCATTCGAGGAAGGCGCCGCCCGCCGTTGAAACGTAAGAGAAATCGTTGGACGCTCCTGCCTGCGCGAGTGCTGCGACCGTATCTCCGCCGCCAGCCACGCTGATCAGCGATCCTTCGAGCGTCAGTGCCGCAGTCGTGCGTGCCAGCGCGACCGTGGCCGCATCGAACGGCGGCGTCTCGAATGCGCCCAGTGGCCCGTTCCAAACCAGCGTACGGCAGGTCTTCAGCACATCCCCCAGCGCCTCGACCGCCTGCGGGCCAAGGTCCAGGATCATCTCGTCCGCTTCGACTTCATGGACGTTGCAGGTGCGCAAAGACGCAGGGTTCGCCGCAAATTCTTTCGCCACCACCACGTCATAGGGCAGGTGAACGGTGCAACCTGCGTGGTCCGCCTCGTCCATGATCTTCGCCACGGTATCGGCCAGATCATGCTCGCACAGGCTCTTGCCGACATTCACCCCGCGCGCGGCGAGGAAGGTGTTGGCCATGCCGCCGCCGATGATAAGGTGCTGCACCTTGCCCACCAGATGTTCGAGCACGGCAAGCTTGGTCGAAACCTTGGCCCCGCCGACAACAGCCGCGACCGGCGTTTCAGGATTGCCGAGCGCGGCATCAAGCGCCTTCAGCTCGGCTTCCATCGAACGCCCTGCATAGGCTGGCAGGAAGTGCGCCAGCCCTTCGGTCGTCGCATGGGCGCGGTGCACGGCGCTGAAGGCATCGTTGACATACAGCGTTCCGTTGGCCGCGATCGCCTGTGCCAGGTTGGGATCATTGGCCTCCTCGCCCGGCCAGAAGCGGGTATTGTCGAGCAGGCCGATATCGCCGCCCCGCAGAATGCCGATCGACTGAGCCACCACCGGGCCGGTGATTTCGGGGATGAACATCACTTCCTTGCCGAGCACCTTCTCGACATCGCCCACCACCATGCTGGTCGATAGGACGGAGGAGCGCTGGCCGCCCGGTCGTCCGAAATGCGCCAGCAGCAGCACTTTGGCCCCGCGCTCCGCGAGTTCGAGGATCGTCGGCTTGACCGCCTCGACGCGGGTCAGGTCAGTGGCCGAACCATCCTTCATCGGCAGGTTGAGATCGACCCGCACCAGCGCAACCTCTCCGGTGAGATCGGCAGGCAGATCGTCAAGAGTCTTGAAAGAACTCACGTCACATCTCCGTTCGCCCTGAGCCTGTCGAAGGGCTGTTCTTTCTTCCGAACCGACGCTCCAGAAGAAGAGCGGTGCTTCGACAAGCTCAGCACGAACGGTTTTTCGAAGCTCCCCTTAGAGAAACTTCGCCATCACTCCGGCGGTGTCGATCATCCGGTTGGAAAAGCCCCATTCGTTGTCGTACCAGCTGACCACACGGGCAAGCTTGCCTTCCATGACGCTGGTTTCCAGCGAATCCACGGTAGAAGACGCCGGGTAGTGATTGAAATCACTCGAAACAAGCGGCTGATCGGTGAAATCGAGCACGCCCTTCATCGGGCCATCCGCCGCCGCCTTCAAGGCAGCATTGATTTCTTCCGCGGTCGTGTCGCGGCCCGGCACGAACACCAGATCCACAAGGCTTACATTGGGCGTCGGCACGCGCACGCTCGATCCGTCCAGCTTGCCCTTGAGTTCGGGCAACACGAGGCCCACCGCGCGCGCGGCGCCAGTGGTGGTCGGGATCATGTTCTGCGCACCGGCACGGGCACGGCGCAAATCGCTGTGGATCTGATCGAGCATCCGCTGATCGTTGGTGTAGGAATGGATCGTGGTCATGAACCCGCGCTCGATCCCGAACGCATCGTTCAACACCTTGGCCACCGGCGCGAGGCAGTTTGTGGTGCAGCTCGCGTTGGAGATGATGACATCATCACCGCTCAGCGTGTCGTGGTTGACACCGTAAACGATGGTCTTGGACACGCCGGTTGCAGGCGCGGAAATCAGTACGCGCTTGGCCCCGGCGGTGAGATGCGGGCGGCTGGCTTCGTCCGACTGGAAGAACCCGGTGCATTCCAGCACGATGTCCACGCCCATGTCGCCATGCGGCAGCTTGCCCGGATCGCGTTCCTTGGTCACGGCAATCCGCTTGCCATTGACGATGATCGCGTCGCCATCGGCGGTCACGTCACCGTCAAAGCGGCCATGGACGGAATCGTAAGCGAACAACAGCGCGTTCGCCTTGGCATCGGCGAGATCATTGATCGCGACCAGTTCCAGATCGTGGTCGCTGCGTTCGAGGATCGCGCGCGCGACAAGCCGGCCGATGCGACCGAAGCCATTGATGGCAACCTTGGTGGCCATGATAGATACTCCTGCTTAAGCGTTCAATTTGCTTTGGATTTGCGGGACTATTGCCTCCGCGGTGAAGCCGAAATGGGCGAACAGATCGCCCGCCGGCGCCGAAGCCCCGAAACGGTCCAGCCCGATATTGATACCGCCGGTGCCGGTGTAGCGCTGCCATCCGAAGGTGCTGGCAGCCTCGATCGAGACGATCAGCGCGTCGGCAGGCAGCACATCGGCGCGGTAAGCTTCGGGCTGTTCGTCGAACAATTCGCTGCACACCATCGAAACGACATCCACGCCCACGCCAGCCGCTTCAAGCTGCGCGGCGCAATCATACGCCAGCGCGACTTCCGATCCGGTGGCTAGGATCACAACCTTGCGCGTAGCTTCCGCAGATTTGATCCGGTAACCGCCCTTGGCCGACAGGTTCTCGCCCGCTTCCAACCGCAATTGCGGCAAGTTCTGGCGGGTCAGCGCCAGCACCGTGGGGCGATCCTTCTGCTGCAGCGCAATTTCCCAGCATTCGGCTGTCTCGACCGCATCGGCAGGGCGCATCACCAGCAGGTTCGGCATCGCCCGCAGCGAAGCGATGTGTTCAATCGGCTGGTGAGTCGGCCCGTCCTCCCCCAGCCCGATGCTGTCATGGGTCATCACGTAGATGACCCGCGCACGCTGGAGCGCCGAAAGGCGGATCGCGCCGCGGGCATAGTCGGTGAACACCAGGAATGTGCCGCCATAAGGGATCACGCCGCCGTGCAGCGCCATCCCGTTCATCGCCGCCGCCATGCCGAATTCGCGGATGCCGTAATAGACATAGCGACCGGCATAATTGTCACGTTTGAAGGTGCCGATCCCGCCTGCGAGGGTGTTGTTCGATCCCGTCAGGTCGGCACTGCCGCCGATGGTATCGGGCAACGCCGGATTGATGGCAGCCAGCGCGATTTCTGAAGCCTTGCGCGTGGCAATTTTTTGCGGTTCGCCGATCAGGCACGCGATGTGGCTTTCAAGGCTGAAACCCTCCGGCAAATCGCCTGCCATGCGGCGTTCGAATTCGGCCTTGTGGTCCGAAGCCTCCAGCCGCCCAGCCCACGCGCCGTGCGCCGCGCGGCCCGGTTCGCCGGCCATGTGCCAATCGGCGAGGATTTCGGAAGGGATTTCGAACGGCGCGGCTTCCCAGCCCAGCGTTTCGCGGGCGGCGGCAACCTCGCCTGCGCCGAGCGGCGATCCGTGAGTGGCGCTGGTGCCCTGCTTGTTGGGCGCGCCTTTGCCGATCACGGTGCGACAGGCCACGAGCGAGGGCCGCGGATCGGCCTTAGCTTCCTGCAGCGCGCGCTCGATATCGGCGAAATCGTGCCCGTCGCACTCCGTCACGTGCCAACCGGTCGCAACATAGCGCGCCTTGATGTCTTCGCTGGTGGAAAGATCGGTCGCGCCGTCGATGGTGATGCGGTTATCGTCCCACAGAACATTGAGATGTCCGAGCCCGAGGTGTCCGGCCAGCCCGATCGCCTCGTGGTTGATGCCCTCCATCAGGCACCCGTCGCCCGCAATCACCCAGGTGCGGTGATCGACCAGATCGTTGCCGAACACGGCGTTGAGGTGCCGTTCCGCCATCGCCATGCCTACTGCCATCGCAACGCCCTGCCCCAGAGGGCCGGTAGTGCATTCCACCCCGTCGAGCAGGAAGTTTTCCGGGTGGCCCGCACACGGGCTGCTGATCTGGCGGAAGTTGCGGATATCCTCGATCGTCGGGCGCTCGTAACCTGTCAGGTGGAGCAGCGCGTAGATCAGCATCGATCCGTGACCGGCGGACAGCACAAAGCGATCGCGATCGGCCCAGAACGGCGCATTCGGATCGAACTTCAGATGCCGCGTCCACAGCACCGTCGCCACGTCGGCCATGCCCATCGGCATTCCCGGATGGCCCGAATTGGCCGCCTCCACCGCGTCCATCGAAAGGGCGCGGATCGCGTTTGCCATCAGCGGCAGGCGGGCGGGTTCGATCGTCATGGGCGCGCGTGTCTCCTGTGGTATCCCGTGGCTGCCATCCAGCCCCGGAGCCGTGCCCACCACGCCGTCCGGGCGGGCGGGCGATTCGATCCCTCGATTGCGGGCTGAGCCATTGCCGAGCCGTCCGGAGAGGTCAACCTCGCGTGCAAGCGCGGGAGCTGCGGCAATAGGGACGACTTATCAACAGGCCCCGGCAAGACTTTGCGCGAACATGCCAATCTTGATATTTTGCCTGCATGGTAGCCGACCGCATCGAGAACGCTGTGCAGCGCATTGAAGCCGCGATGGAACGCATTGCTGCCGCGCGCGAAGCGGCGCAAAACAATGCCGCCCAGCAGGCAGCAGGCTCCAAACGGGTCGTGGAACTGGTCAACAGCCATGAGAAGTTGAAGGAACAGGTGGCTGAAAGCCTTCGCGAAATCGACGATCTGATCGGCAAGCTGGAAGAATAATGCATCATGAGCACGGTGATGATCTCCATCGGCCCCAAGAACTATCCGGTGGCGTGCGCGGATGGCGAGGAAGCGCATATCGCAGCGCTGGGCGCGATGATTGCAGAGAAATATGCGCTGATCGGTTCAGCCCGCGCGCCTTTGGAAGCGCAGAACCTGCTGTTCGCAGCACTGTTCCTTGCCGACGAACTGGCCGAGGCGAGGAAAGCTGAGCCCGGGAGCACGGCCAAACAGGACGAAGCGCCCGCTTTACGCGCTGAAATCGCGACACTCGAATCGGAACTGGCCGAACTGCGCCGTGCACCAGCCACCGCTCCGTCGCCCCAATCCGAGGCGTCCGCCAGCCCGGAACCCAGTGCCGCCATTGCCGAACAGCTCGAAGCGCTTGCCGAGCGGGCGGAAGCCAGCGCAGCGGCGCTTGAAGCTATCGCGCCAAGCGCCTAGATAAGGCGTTGACGGGACTGCCCGGCACGAGCCGATTGAATATCCCTGAGGCTATAAGTAATCCAAATGGGAGCTGTCCCTGTCCTTGCTTGCTGGTTCGTCCGGAAAGCTTGGGCATACGGCGCCCACCTGACGTACCACGCGTCAGAGGATTTCTAGCGCAAACGACCCATGGTGGTTCCGTCACAACCATTTTTTTAGCCTCAAGCGCTGGCGCGCGCATCCGCGCGCCTGGCTATCCTCCGGGGCCCCGGCCTCTGCGGGGCCACCCCTCCGGGCGGACAGTCACCCTTGCGGCCCTTTGGGCCGTGGCCTACCGCAAGACTGTCATGACCAATCTCACCAAATCGGAACTTCGTCGCACCCTCCGCGCTGCGCGGCGGGCGCATGTTGCCGCGCAGCCCGATGCGATCCGCGCGCTGCTGTTCCATCGTCCGCCCGCGCTGCTTGCCGCGCGAATTGCGCCGGGAGCGACCATCGGCCTTTACCACGCGGCAACACACGAAACCCCGGCGCGTGGTTATGCGCGGTTCTTCCATGAAGCCGGTCACGCCATCGCCCTGCCCCGCTTCGCGTCGCGCGATGCACCCATGGTTCTGGCCCGGCACACTGATCCCTATGGTGAGACCGATTGCGAGCTCGGCCCGTTCGGCATCCTGCAACCCGATGCTGCCGCCGAAGTGATGGTTCCCGATGTCCTGTTCGTGCCGCTGCTCGGCTTTACCGACAGGTGCGAGCGGCTGGGACAAGGCGGGGGGCATTATGATCGCTGGCTGGCGGAACATCCCGGGCGCATGACCATTGGGCTTGCGTGGGACGTGCAGCTTTGCGCTGAATTGCCTGCCGAAGCCCATGACATGCCGCTCGATGCGGTCGTGACCCCGACGCGGATTTACGGATTCAACTGATGCGCGAAACCCCGACCTGGCGAATCCCTCTCGGCATCTTCAGCCTGTTCATCGGACTGATGGTCTATGGCGCGGTCATCGCCCGCTATGCGCCCGGGCTGATCGGTAGCTGGCCCGGTTGGGCGCAGACGGTCATCTACGTGGTGCTGGGCCTCATATGGCTACTGCCTCTGCGGCGCTTCCTGATCTGGATGGAAACCGGTAGCTGGAGCCCGCCTGTAACGGCCGCACCAACGAAAAAGGCGGACTGACGCCCGCCTCGTTTTCCTGATTGGATCTGTCGATGGCCATTCCCGCTGAGGGGAAGTGGCGCGAGTGACGGGACTTGAACCCGCGACCTCCGGCGTGACAGGCCGGCGCTCTAACCAACTGAGCTACACCCGCGTATTTATTCGTCCAATGACGTCCCGGCGATGCCGTTCCGTTCGTTGGAGCAGCGCCATTAGGGCTGGCTTCGAAGGCTGTCAACGCCCTCGTCACCTGCCCCGACGCGAATTTTTCATCAATCCACCAGCAACAATGCCGGGGTTTCAATCAGGCGCTTGATCCCTTGCACAAAGCTGGCCGCATTATGCCCATCGACCACGCGATGATCGCATGAAATCGAGATGTTCATCAGCTTGCGCTTGGCGATTCGTTCACCTCCCATGCCGTCGGAAACGAACATCGGACGTTCGACGATACGGTTTGGGCCGATGATCGCGACTTCGGGTCGGTTGATGACTGGCGTGGTCGCCACCCCGCCGAGCGGCCCGAGCGAGGTGATGGTGAGGGTCGAACCGGAAAGCTCCTCCGACGTCGCCTTGCCGCTGCGCGCGGCTTCCGCCAGACGCACGATCTCGCGCGCCAATTGCCACAGGTTGCGGCTTTGCGCATCGCGAATCACCGGCACCATCAGGCCCGCATCGGTCTGCGCGGCCATGCCGAGATGCACGCTGCCATAGCGCTTCACCACGCCCGCCTCGTCATCATAGCGCGCGTTGATCATCGGATAGTCGGGCACCACCTTGCAGATCGCGCGGATCAGCAGCGGCAGCATGGTCAGCTTGGGCTTGTCACCGCGCGCGGAGTTGAGATCAGCGCGCAGTTCTTCAAGCGCGGTGACATCGCATTCCTCGACATAAGTGAAGTGCGGGATATGACGCTTGGCAGCGGCCATATTCTGGGCGATGCGTTTGCGCAGGCCGATGACCTTGATCGTCTCGTCACCGCGCGCCTTGCCTGCAGTGCCGAACCCGCTGCCTGCATTGTAGGCGAGGAAAGCGTCCAGATCGCCGTGGCGCACGCGGCCATCCTCGGCGGGTTTCACCTCGCCCAGATCGATCCCCAAGTCGCGGGCGCGCTGACGCACGGCGGGGCTGGCGAGGACTTTGTGATCCGTTCGTGCCGAGCTTGTCGAAGCCCTGCCTTTCTCTTGCTCGGCCTCAGCCGGAGTGAAGGAAGACCATTCGGCAGGCTCAGGGAGAACGGTGGCAGGCTCGGGTTCTTTATCGTCCGCCCCTTCGGCATCCGACATATCGTCTTCGATCTGCTCGGCAGCGGCCTCGGCCTGCTCCTCCGAAGCTTCGCCCCCTTCTTCCTGGGCGACTTCGATCACCAGCAGCATCGAACCGATCGCGATTACGTCGCCGACCTCGCCCGCGACTTCGACGACGGTGCCCGCCACCGGGCTTTCGATGTCGATCGTCGCCTTGTCGGTCATCACGTCGACAAGGTGCTGGTCTTCCTCGACCCGGTCTCCGACCTTCACGTGCCATTCGACGACTTCCGCCTCGGCCACGCCTTCGCCCACGTCGGGCATCTTGAAAATGAACTTCGCCATGGTGCGTTCAGTCCTTGAGAAGCTTGTCGATGGCATCGCCGATGCGGACCGGGCCGGGGAAATAGGCCCATTCGAGGCTGTGGGGATAGGGCGTATCGAAGCCGGTGACGCGTTCAACCGGGGCTTCGAGGTGGTAGAAACAGCGTTCCGTGACGAGCGCGGAAAGCTCAGCGCCGAAGCCGGAAGTGCGGGTCGCCTCGTGCACGATCATACAGCGCCCGGTCTTTTCCACCGAGGCTTCGATCGCTTCGATATCGAGCGGAACCAGTGTGCGCAGGTCGATGATTTCGGCGTCGACGCCCTTTTCGCGGGCCACCGCTTCGGCGACATGAACCATCGTGCCATAGGTCAGGATCGTCATCGCCTCGCCTGCACGCACGATACGCGCCTTGCCCAGCGGGATGCGGTAATATCCTTCGGGCACCACGCTGTCGGCGTGCTTCTTCCACGGCTCGACCGGCTTGTCGTAGAAGCCGGAGAACGGCCCGTTATAGATGCGCTTGGGCTCGAAGAAGATGACCGGGTCATTATCCTCGATCGCCGCGATCAGCAGGCCCTTGGCATCATAGGGGGTCGCCGGGATGACGGTCTTGAGGCCCGAAACATGTGTGAAGATCGCCTCGGGGCTCTGGCTGTGGGTCTGCCCGCCGAAGATGCCCCCGCCGAAGGGCGAGCGCACGGTCATTGGCGCGATGAAATCTCCGGCCGAACGGTAACGCAGCCGCGCAGCCTCGCTGATGAGCTGGTCGAGACCGGGGTAAATGTAATCGGCGAACTGGATTTCCGGTACGGGACGCAAGCCGTAAGCGCCCATTCCCACCGCCACACCGATGATCCCGCATTCGGAAATCGGTGTGTCGAAAACGCGGGTCTTGCCGTGTTTCGCCTGCAGCCCAGCAGTGGCGCGGAACACCCCGCCGAAATAGCCCACATCCTCGCCCATGATGATAACATCGGGATCACGCGCCAGCATGATGTCGAGCGCTTCGTTGATCGCCTCGATCATGTTGAGGCGGCGTTCGGGAGCAGCCTCGGCGTTCGCCACAGTCTGGGTATCTTCGCTCATCCGAAGGGCCTTTCGGTGCCGAACTTGGCGAGGCGTTCGCGGATCGCCTGATCGGCCTGTTCCTCAAGGTGCCAGGGCAGCTCCTCGTAGACATCCTCGAACATGGTGTGGAACGGATGGTGCAGGCCGTGGCCGAGGATGCCGTTCTTCTCGGCCTCCTTGGTGGTGGCCTTGACCAGTTCGGCACATTCCAGATCCATCGCCGCGTGGCGCTCTTCGTCCCATTCGCCGATCGCGATAAGATGCGCCTTGAGCCGCGTCACCGGATCGCCCAGCGGCCATTCCTCGCGTTCCTGCGCGCTGCGGTAGCCACTGGGATCGTCCGACGTGGAGTGCCCTTCTGCCCTGTAGGTGAAATATTCGATCAGCGTCGGCCCCTGATTGGCGCGCGCGCGGTTGGCGGCCCATTGCGCGGCGGCGAAGCAGGCGAGCGCATCATTGCCGTCGACCCGCAGCGCGGCAATGCCATAGCCCAGCCCGCGCGCGGCGAAGGTGGTGCGTTCGGCCCCCGCGAACCCGCTGAAGCTGCTGATGGCCCACTGGTTGTTGATAACATTGAGGATAACCGGTGCATTATACACCGCCGCAAAGGTGCAGGCGCTGTGGAAATCGCCCTCTGCCGTGCTACCCTCCCCCACCCAGGTCGCTGCGATCCGGCTGTCGCCCTTGATCGCGCTCGCCATCGCCCAGCCCACTGCCTGCGGGGTCTGCGTGGCGAGGTTGCCGGAAATGCTGAAGAAGCCGTGCTCGCGGCTGGAATACATGATCGGCAGCTGGCGCCCCTTCAGCTTGTCAGCCTTGTTCGAATAGATCTGGTTGATCATCTCGATCAGCGGATACCCGCGCGCGATGAGGATGCCCTGCTGGCGGTAGGACGGGAACACCATGTCGTCGCTCGCCAGCGCCATGGCGGGCGCGATCGAGGTCGCCTCCTCGCCGGTGCACTTCATGTAAAAGCTGGTCTTGCCCTGCCGCTGGCCGCGGAACATGCGTTCATCGAACGCCCGCACCATCGCCATATGGCCGAGCATCTTGCGCAGGGTTTCGGGATCGAGCCGCGGGTTCCACGGGCCGTGCGCCTGATTGTCGTCGCCCAGCACCCGGATCAGGCTATAGGCCAGTTCACCCATCTGTGAAGGATGCGCGCTTTCATCGGGACGTAGTTGACCACCGGGCGTGCCGATGTCGATATCGGAGAAATCGACTGTGTCGCCGGGCCGGTACTTCGGCTCGGGAACATGTAGCGACAACGACGGGCGATTGCCGTCCGGCGCGGGGGCTGGCTGTTTTTCAGAATCGACCGGCTCGGCCATGGCAGCGCTCTCCCAAATGCTTCGCACCGCCAACGGTAGTGCAATCATTGCTTGATCGCGTATTTTTATTTCAACGCCGGCCTCCGGTCAAGCATCGCGCGTTGCGGCCATCACACCGCAACAGGCGCCTTGATCGGAGGCAGCGGAGCGTAATCATGCACCACGAAATCATGGATGCGGTAATCGAATATTGTTTCCGGCGTGCGGGTGATCTCCAGCCTCGGATGGCCCTGCGGTACACGGCCTAGCTGTTCCGCGATCAGATGTTCGTGATTGCGGTAGAGATGCACGTCCCCGCCCATCCACACCAATTCGCCCGGCGCGATGCCAGTCTGCTGCGCGATCACGCGGGTGAGCAACGCCGCCGACCACAGGTTGAACGGCAGGCCCAGCGCGACATCGCAGCTGCGCTGATACAGCAGGCAGTTGAGCCGTGCGCCCTCTCCCTCGCCTGCGACATGGAACTGGTAGGTCTTGTGGCACGGCGGCAGCGCCATCCGGTCTAACTCGGCGACGTTCCAGCCTTCGATGATGTGGCGGCGGCTGCCGGGGCTGGCGCGCAGGCTTTCGATTACGGCTGCGACCTGATTGATGCCCTCGCCCTTCTCGTAAAGGCCATCGGCACGATAGCGGTAGGTTGGCCAATCGACCCATTGCTTGCCGTAAACCGGCCCAAGATCACCCCAGCGCGCGGCGAATGCTTCGTCTGCGGCGATTCGCGAGACGAAATCATCGATGCCGATGTCCTCGCCCGTCTCGCGGACATAGTGCGCGTGCGGCCATTCGTTCCAGATTTTCACGCCTTGCAGCACCAGCGGGCGGATATTGGTTGAACCCGTCAGGAACCACAGCAATTCGCGCGTTGCGGTCTTCCAGTAGACCCGCTTGGTGGTGAGCAGCGGCATCGCGCCATCCGCCAGATCGAATCGAAGCATCGCTCCGCACACCGAGCGCGTGCCCACGCCGGTGCGATCGAGCCGCTCGCTTCCGGTCTCCCAGACCACGCGCATCAGGTCGAGATATTGCTGCTCCGGATGAGGAGCGGCGGGGTCGGAAACGGGAATCGCTGCGCTGGCCATGAATGCGACTATACGAGTGCAATTGCCCGCTTGCCACTATGCTCATCCACACCTATAGGGCGCGCCTTGCCTCGACCCGCGTGAAGCATTTTCATGCGGGACCGACACGGTCGGGGAGTAGCTCAGCCTGGTAGAGCACTGTCTTCGGGAGGCAGGGGCCGGAGGTTCGAATCCTCTCTCCCCGACCAATTATCCATTGTTTTCAAAGCCATAAAGGCCTTCACCTTCCAGTGATCGGCCTTTTTTGCTTTTAATTGTGCCGATAATGCGTCCGTTACCCGATCTAAGTTGCAAACATCGGGTGGGTAAAAATGTTTAACCTAATGTAAAACGTGGCTTTTATTCGTCACGGTTTGGAGGGGCTCTGCTGATGGGAGGCAGGGGCCGAAGGTTCTCACCGACCAACCAAGTGCCTATTCGACGCACTCGCGGGAGAGTAGGCGCATCCTGCGGCCCACGTTGACCCCGGAAAGCGGTGTCTATCGTTCGAATGAAGCGAAGTTGGGCAAATACCGATAAAATTTTGCATATCGGTTCGCCTCCTTCAGAGGAATGGGATCAGCGTTTAATCCGCTGCTGACGGGTGCGGGTAGCTGTCTGTCTAAGTGGCGCATCTCGTGCGGAGTGACCAACGGCATATGAATACGCAATGCCTCCTCATCGTCGCGGAAAAACTCTAAGTCCCTTAATCCAGCGCCGTCGAAATGTGCGTTCTGACCTTGGTCCACGAAAACGCCGCCGACGGTCGTCATTTTTGCGCCGTCCTTGTACTCAAAAGCAACCGTCTGGCGGAACTCGATCCTCTGTCCAGCAGGCCTCGCTGCGTTGGCCAAATTCAGCCCTTCGTTAATTTCTGATCGAAGCATTTGGCGGGAGGTTTTGGAAAGTGTCCAACCACGAAGGTCGGACTGCGCTAAAGCTTCGGGTGTCCGATTGGCTCCGAAGTAGTCTGCAAACTCGTCCTTCGATTGGACGTGGACTGGGTTTTCTTGGTCTCGCTTGTCGAAAATTTTCTCAGATTGGACAGAGACGACAAATGCGGTTCCTGATCTCGCACGTGAAGCGACTGTACGAACGTCCTCTAGGATGCCTAAATTCAATGGATCATCGTAGTCTAACCAAATGATTGAACGGATATCCCAGTCAAGTGTGGGAAGGACATCACTGGCCTCTCCCATAATCAATTTGATGCCCCGCAGCGGATTGTTAAATTCAAATCGCTTCTGGTGATCGATTTCACACTCAATCGATATAATATCCGAGATGCCTAAAGCTCGATGAAAAAGAATGCAGTCAGAAAACCAAATTGATCCGAAACCGACATACCTATAGCTTTCCAAAGACCCAAACACACGCAGGCGTGAGAAAAAATCGCATAGCATTTTCCTCTCTGCGAATTTTGCAGGCCTTAGCGAATAATCAATCAGCTCATAGCTGGCGGTCATTCGTCCTCCCCCTGTTCTGAGAGGATCATATCGAAGGTGGTTTCACCGACGGCTTTAGCGCTATTGACACCCAGAGCTTCCATCAAGGTACGTATCTTGGCGACTTCGCGTGAGTATTGAATCTTAGTCAACTTTGGGCCGGGCGCCTTCGGATTCATATTCCAAGCGAAAGGCCGTGCTCCTCGAATTTTTTCAACGTCCAGCGCGCTCGCTTCCTTAGCTAAAGTTGAGAGCGTGGGAGAATTTTTTCCATATTCTTCGAATTCTTCATCAAGACGATTCAGAAACTTAATGATCGTTCTGGTGTGGTCGAGCATCTTCGGAAACACAGATTGCCATATAGCCGACGCCTCATCGAGCCCAGTCTTTGTGGTGTTCCACGGCAGCTTTTGCGAAGAACTACAATCGAAAAAAACGATCCCCCGAAAGCGAGCATACTGGTTATGAAATTTAGGAATCCCGTCCTTTTGTTCTGAGACTGAATTCCAACCTGTAGCCTCAGAGCGATCTGCTGAAAGGATGACCCTACCGTTACAAACTATGTACCAGCCGGCGTCAGCAGGTTTTGATTCGGAAATTCCAGCGATGATGCGGACTAGGACTGGGGCCTCGGTTTCGCGATCAAAGGTAATTTCTTCGACGACTGGGGAGTAAGAACCACCGCTCAGAACTCGCAGGTCTGTGTGTGTGAGATGCTGGCCGTTGAATTCGATAGCTAAGCCGGAGGACAGGAATTGGCGCTGATGGGCCCTAATCGTTTCGGCCAGAGACCGACGAAAGTATTCAGATGAGAATTTATTGGCGATTTCCGGCCTCAGCTTGTTGACCATGATACGCGTGCCGCACTCATCAGCTGTGAAAGCCTTATCTTCTATAAGTTCTGCAAATTCGAATTGCCAGTCTGTGCCGTGTTCCCACTCATCCACGTCCACCTTCATTGCCCACTTCTCATAGGAAGTAGTGGAATGAACCTCGAAATATCGGCCAAACTTGAAAAGTGCCCTCTTCATACCGACGCCGAACTGTCCGATAGAGTAATCCGTTGATTTGGCATCTGCCGGTCGACCAAAGCGGAATGCATAATTCATTGCAGTTTCCGTATCGAAACCGCCGCAGTTGTCCGATATCTCAAATCGGTCCCCATCCAAGTGTATCTTCACCCATAGGCCATCGAAATTTTCGTCACTGCCGGGCCGGAGTCGTTTTGCCCCATCGATGCAGTTGTCGACAAGGTCGAGGATGGCCCGTTCGGTTGGAATATCGCGCACAAGCATGTCGACAAAGAACGCTTTGGTCGGCATCGCGTTGATGTGTTTAGCTTCGCCTGTCATGATTACTCACTTTCGAAGAGATCGCTATATGCTCGCCCGGCGCTCGTCCAGCATAGACACAGCAGCTTACGTTAGCGGCAACGTTCGCAGGTCGTTACGTCCCGGCATTCCTCCCCACTCAAAACCGAAGCAGCAACTTGACTGATCATGTCGACCCCGAGCGGCGCAGCAAAATTATGGCAAGTGTCAGTGGGAAAGACACAAAGCCTGAGATGATCGTGCGCCGAAGGTTACATCGTCTCGGCTTCCGCTACCGTCTCCATAGACGGGATCTACCAGGATCGCCCGATCTTGTTTTTCCAACACGACGCAAAGTGGTTTTCGTCCACGGCTGCTACTGGCATGGGCATGGGTGTAGGTGGGGCAAGCTTCCGAAATCAAATCAGATCTATTGGCGCTCAAAAATCGAGGCAAACCGCGATCGAGATTCACGCAACATTGCAGACCTTCGCAAAATGGGGTGGAGTTCCCTCGTTGTTTGGCAATGCGCCCTTCGAGCCGAGGATGCCGCGATCAACGCGATTGTGGAATACCTACGATCAGGCGACGACAGCGGTGGCAATCCGGCCGCGCCTTGCATAGAGGAATGTTCCCTAATCGTTCAAACGCGGTGCCACCCATGACACGCCCTACCGGTATCGATCTCTTTGCAGGCGCTGGCGGAATGAGCCTCGGCTTCGAGCAAGCCGGCTTTGACGTCGTTGCGGCCGTTGAGATCGACCCCGTACATTGTGCGACCCATCACTACAATTTTCCAAACTGCACTGTGATCCCGAGTTCCGTTACCGAAGTCACAGGAGATCAAATTCGAACGGCAGCAGGCCTTGGAGACAGGAAGGTTGACGTCGTGTTCGGAGGAGCACCTTGCCAAGGCTTCTCCATGATTGGACAGCGGGCTCTAGACGACCCTCGCAATTCGCTTGTCCGCGATTTCGTTCGCATCGTTCATGAACTTCAAGCCAGCTTCTTCGTTTTTGAGAATGTCAAAGGTCTGACAGTCGGCAGACATCGGAAGTTCCTCGAAGAGGTGATCGAAGCTTTCGAAAACGGCGGCGAGTACCGCGTCGTTCTTAAAGAAAAGGTTTTGAACGCAGCTGATTACGGTGTTCCGCAAAATAGACATCGTTTGTTTCTGATCGGTGCTCGCAAAGGATACAGTCTTCCGAACTATCCAGCACCGCGAACGCACGCCACTGGAACTTCAAATTGCGGATCACCCGAAGGTCCGACCTGTGCAGACGCGTTAGACGACTTGCCCGACGCGGAAAGCTTCGATTCGCTGTGGAAGTCTGATGAGGTCGAGACAAAGAGCTGGGGACCGCTAAGCGCCTATGCCGCCGAGCTCCGGTGCTTGACGAATGATGCATGGCATAACGGGTATCCCCGCGAGTGGGATTCAAGTAAGCTGACATCAAGCCTGCTCACCAGCCACACTCAAATATCTCGTCGCCGGTTTTCGGAAACTCAAGGTGGCTCGGTCGAGCCGATCTCACGCTTTTTCAAACTCGCTGCGGACGGCGTATCCAACACCCTTCGCGCGGGGACGGACGCTGCGAGGGGAGCCTTCACCAGCCCTCGCCCAATTCATTATAAGTACCCTAGGTGCGTGACCGTCCGAGAGATGGCCCGGCTTCATGGCTATCCGGATTGGTTCCGTTTCCATGAGACCAAGTGGCATGGGGCGCGTCAGATAGGAAACTCGGTTCCTCCGCCACTCGCCCGCGCTGTTGCAAGCGAAATTATAAAGGCGCTCGGTCAAGAGACTACGCGACCAATCGAAAGTCTGAAGCTCGGCGATGTCAGTCTTCTGCGTATGGACCTTTCACAGGCATCCAAATATTGGAAAATAACAAACCCGATCGGTAGAAGAGATCGCAAAAGCGGCGCGCGCAAGCGGAAGCAGTCAGAGATTGAAGCGCTAAACGCCCCTAACGCTCGGCTTTAGTTCCAAAATCGAATCGCTCGCGAGCGTAAGAGCTTTTAACATCGGTGCCTCTTCGCGCTTCACACACGCGAACTCGCTGACGTAGAATCCAACGCCTTTGATCGCTCGCAAACCGATTGGGACCGTGACCTCAACATCCGGATTGGCAGCGAACGCTGCTTGGACCTGATTGATTATCTGACTAGGGATGAGTGGATCGGAAGCCTGCTTTGCCTCGCAGGTAACAAGCACCTGAGTTGGAGCTGCCTCCGAACCCGTCTTGCCAAGAAACAGCGCGTCAATTTCGGTGGACCGGAGTTTAATGCCTGACTGTAAGTGCGCGAGTTCAAGAATATTAAAAGCACCGGCGACCGCGAAATGTGTCTCAACAACCCGAAGCTGAACTGCCACTTGGATGTGCCACGTTTCATCGGATCGTCCGAGTGATTTCGTGACAAGCGGAATACTGGTAGACTGTATTAGAAAGCGTTCCGCTTCGAGCCTGACTGGGAAATCGTCCGGAAATGGCTCCGTTTGCCCCGGCAGGTAGGGGATGAATTCAAAACATTCTCCGGCCCCTGTGCGCTGCACGGCAGTATACCGTCGTTTTGAAACGGAAGTCGGCCATCTCGACGACGCATTCCCTCCGCGCAGGATGTCCTTCAGAAAATTCGCAGGATTGCGGTCGCTTAACGTGACTCCTTGATTCCGGCACGCCCGAATTGCGTCAGCAACATCAGTGAGACTCATCAGAGTCCTACGAAGGCGCTGAGCCCCCTGATCCCAATGAAGATCGAATAGATATTCGATGACGAGTGTCTTCTGCGAGGGCATGTTGAAAGATGGCTCCTTTGCTTGCTCAATCTCCTGCGGCTTCCGAATGAATCCGTCAACGTTTCGAACAAGCACCTCCCTCGCTCTCGCTCACTGCTAATCGCTGCTGACGATAGAAGGAGTTTAATTGCCAGTCATGTCAAATAATTATGCCGATGACATCTGAAGAATCGTGCATCATATGGAACGATCTCAGATCGAATCACAGAGGTCGTAATGCCCAGAAAGAGTACCGGCCCCAAGCTTAAGTGGGCCGAAGATCGTAAAACTTACTATATTGTTTGGTACGAGAAAGGAAAAAGGAGGTCCCGCTCGACAGGCACTTCAGATGAGAAACTGGCTCACGAGATTTACGTCGAATACTGTCATTCTCTTTACACCTTCGACAACGAGACGCGACCAGACAGGTTTCTCGTTGTGGATGCGTTAAGATATTACGGTGAGCACAAGGCAATCCACGCGATGGACCCCGCGCGGATCGGATATGCGATGAGCGCTTTGATCCCGTTTTGGAAAACTCGCATGCTGTCAGAGGTCAATCAAGCTTCATGCAACGAGTATGCGGAGTACCGCAGAAAGAGCAGGCCCAAAGGAATTTCCAACGCTACAATTCGCAAAGAATTAGCGACAATCACTGCTGCGCAGAATTTCTGCTTTCAAGAGGGAAAGCTGACGCGCGTGGTCCACGTCCCCTTACCTAAAAAAACGCCTCCCAAGGAGAGATTTCTCACCATAAACGAGATGGCGCGCCTTTTGTGGCAGTCGCGAGGCGGTCACCCTCATACCCGCACCTATCTCCCTCTGTTCATGTTGATCGGCATCTATTCGGGCGCACGCTCCGAAGCTATACTCTCGCTCACGTGGGATCGGATCGACTTGGATCGGCGACGCATAACCTTTCAGATTCCGGGTCGGGAAGTTACCAAAAAGCGCCGTCCAACCGTACCGATACCGGAACGCTTGATGACCTTTCTGAGGTATGCGTACGCGAAGCGGACAGCAGACAATTCACCTGTAATCCTTGCGCGCGGCAAATCGCCAACCCGTGTGATTCGTAGCTTCAAGTCCGCAGCCGAACGGGCCAACCTACATGGCATCACGCCTCATGTGCTCAGGCATACGATCGCCACGTGGATGGCTCAGGACGGCGTGAGTATGTGGGAGATCGCTGGCTATCTCGGACAAGATCACGAGACGACGGCTCGCATTTATTCTCATCACAGTCCCGACTTTTTACAAGACGCGGTCCGTTCAATTGATCGGCGGAAACGGGACAAATGACGGGTGCAAAGCAAACAGATTTCTGTGTCACTCGCTGGGCTACCCAGCTGAACTTATGTCAATCGTCGGTTGCGCTGACCGACACAATCACAATCAGCTTGTCCTAGGTCTTGTCCTAGGTCTTAGCGTCAAACTGGGGCATTTTGCGGCACTTTACGTCACCAAAAACCGCAGAAATCCGCCATTTCCGTGCTGGGGACAGATTTTCGGGAGGCAGGGGCCGGAGGTTCGAATCCTCTCTCCCCGACCAATTTGCCCCTTAAATTGCAAGGGGGAATTCCCCACCGGTTATCCAGACGCGCGACACGGATCGATCACGGCGCTCTCTTGTCAGAATCGCTCTCGATGGTTCGCGCATAACGGGAGACGGAGCGATTGCCGCGCGCCGGCGGCGGAGGGAGCCGGTGTCACAGTGTCCCCAACCCCGAAGGAAATCATGCAAGGCCCGGCTCGCCCGGAGCTCGTTACTGCTGCGACAGCTTCCAGCCCCACGTCAGCAGGCATGGAGGAACATTCAAAAGCGCAAAGCCGGTCTCAACCTTGGCGAATCTTTCCTCTGTAAGCCTGCGCGCCGCATCGCGGAACTGGTAGGTCAGGAAGGCTCCGCCCTCGCGCAGGACCGAATAAGATGTATCGACGATTTCCTGCCCCTGCTCGACCGACAAAGCTGAAAACGGCAACCCCGAAAGGATGTAATCGGCTTTGTCGTGCCCGGTCGCGCGAATGAACTTGTCGACATCGGTGGCAGAGCCGAGAACCGCCTGGAACCGATCGTCATGGATCGACTGCCTGAGATAATCGATGAAGCGAGAATTGGTATCGATCACCAACAGCATGCCGTCGGCGGGCAGGCGGTCAAGAATATGCGACGTGAAGGTGCCGACGCCCGGCCCGTACTCTACGAACAGTTTGCAATTCGCCCAATCGACACGTTCCAGCAGGGCGTCGATCGTGCTTTTCGACGAAGGAACGATCGATGCGACCATGCGCGGATGATCGAGAAATCCGCGAAAGAAGATCGCCGCGGCGTGGGCAAACCGCATCACTGGCCTTCGGGGTTTGCGGATGACCGTTTCATTCAACTCGTCTACCTTCATTTTCGTCTACCTGCGTGAGGTGCTGCGCCAATCGGCGCGCATCCTGATTAAACCAAGAGACCGGCATACATGCACCGGCTTCCCAAAAACTATCCGCCCAAGCGATCTATCGGCTTTTGAGAACTGTCGACCTCCGATGCGAGCAACGTGCGCAACACAGCCGTAGCCGGTCCGCAAAAACTCCCGGTCAGGACCGGCATGTCGATACTGTTGTCCCATGCGCCCTAACTAGGGATTGTGAAAGATTCAGCAATGCAGGGCATGGCCCCCTAACCACCTCGAACCGAGCCGGCAAGGCGAGGAATTTCGATGGATCTTGCCTCCCGAATGCGTTGTGATGGCGCTTTAGGCGCAAGCCGTTTCAAAATCATACCGGAACTTCAGGGTCGCTAACGTGCATCAGCATTGCGCCGCACAGTGCCGTATCGCAGCAACCGCGGACGAAGCGTCCGGAGCCATACACATGTAAGCAAAGCTCGCATCGGCACCTGCTATTTCATCTGCCCCATGGCCGCTTGGCCGCAGTCCAGACTGGATGAGGTGATCCCTTGAGCAAACACAAATGGCTGATTGCAGCACTGATTGTGGGAGGGTTGATCGCAACCATCATGCTGTTGTGGCCTCTTTGGCAGACAGGCACCATATCCGGCACCGAAGCCTCGCAGGCTCCCGATTTCGGCTCGACCATACGAGTCGAAAACCCGCGAATCATGCTGCCCGAACGGGCGGGCGATGGTGCGAGGATTTATCTCGATATCACGAACGTCGGCGACCAGACGACTGTCCTCTCGGAAGTGCGGCTCGCACACGCAAGTGCCACGGGAATCCAGGAAATCGAAGGGCCCGCATGGATGCCGGTCGCCAATCTGCCGATCGAACCGGGCGAGACGCTGAGTCTCAATCCGGACGGCGAGTTCGCCGTTGTCTCGAATTATGATTCCAATGTCGTTCCCGGCGCGATGATCGATGTCTCGCTGGTTTTCGGTACATCGGCCACGATCACTGTGCCCGCGCAGGTATTCAAGGCGGTCTAGGCGGCGTTGCCGACCGCCTGCGCCGAATAAATACCGCTGCGGAAACCAACTCCGAATTGCACGACCACCAAAGAGCTAGCGACAAGAAAGAATGACCAGTAGATCCCAGGTTGAGCGACACCAGGCAGCGCTTTCCGCGTTCGGCGACTTTGTGCTCAATAATGCTGATCTCGATGACATCCTGACCGAAGCCTGCCGCCACGTCGCGCGGGGTCTCGACGTCGAACTAGCAAAGGTCATCGAGATCGACTGCAGCAATGACACCGGACTGGTCCGCGCCGGTGTTGGCTGGCGCCCGGGGATTGTCGGGCAAGAGCGCGTGAGCCTATCGGAAAAATCGTCAGAGGCTTTCGCTATCGAAGAAGAGCGGCCGGTGATCTCCAATGACATATCCAGAGAGGACAGGTTCGAATTCCCGCAATTTTTGATCGACCACGGTGTGGCGGCACTGGTCAACGTCCCGATTTTCCTGCCTGAGCGGGTGCCGTTCGGCCTGTTGCAGGTGGATGCGCGCGAGCCGCGCGAATTCGGCGATCGGGATATCCACTTTCTGAAAACCTACGCCATGATCCTCGGTCCGGTCATCGACCGGCACCGGACCGCCGCCGCTCTGAAAATCGCTGACGGACGTCTTAAGCTGATCGAGAATGCGCGCGCCTATGTCATGATAGTCAGCGACGCCGACGACCGCATCACGGACTGGCTGGCGGGATCCGAGGAAATCCTGGGTTGGTCGGCGGACGAGGCAATCGGGCGGCCCACCGAGATGATATTCACAGACGAAGACCGCAGCGCGAACGTGCCCGAGGACGAATTGGCGCGCGCATCCGATAGCGGATCGACAATAAACCGCCGCTGGCACCAACGGCGCGATGGCTCGCGCGTATTTCTGGATGGACAGACGATTGCGGTACGGGATTCCTGCGGGAACCTGACCGGTTACCTCAAGATTGCGCAGGACGTGACCGAGCGGGTGCAGACCGAATTGGCGCTCAGGGAAAGCGAGAACCGGTTTCGCCAATTCGGCGAAGCATCGCAGGACATCCTGTGGATGCGCGATGCGCAGACCCTTCAGTGGCAATACCTCACCCCCGCATTCGAGAATATCTATGGGCTATCCCGGCATGACGCCCTTGAAGGCAATGATTTTGACAACTGGATCGATATGATCCTGGAGGAAGACCGCGCTCTGGTGCTGGATGCCATTAAGCGGGTTCGCGCAGGTAACCACGTCACTTTCGACTACCGTATCCGGCGCCCTTTGGACGGGTCGATCCGGTGGCTGCGCAATACGGACTTCCCGCTTACCGATGCGCAGGGCAACGTCACGCTGATCGGCGGCGTGGGCCACGACATGACCGAACTGCGCAAAACGGAATTGCGCCTCAAAGTTCTGATGGAAGGTATTCCCCAACTGGTCTGGCGCGCCGACAAGAATGGCGACTGGACCTGGTCCAGCCCGCAATGGAGTGAATACACCGGCTATTCGCGTGAAGACAGCAAGGGCGATGGCTGGCTGCAAGCATTCCATCCCGATGATCACGCAGCTGCGCGCAGTGCGTGGACCGAGGCCTTGAGTACCGGCAACTTCGCGGTCGAGGCGCGCATTCGCAATGTGTCGAGCCAAGACTATCGTTGGTTTCAAACCCGCGCCTTGCCGGTTCGCAATCACGGCGGATCGATTGTCGAATGGCTGGGCACATCGACCGATATCCATCAGCTCCATGAACTGCAGGGTCGACAGCAGGTTCTGGTGGCCGAACTGCAGCATCGCACGCGCAATCTCATGGCTGTGGTGCAGTCGATGTCGCAAAAGACGATCCGTGCCAGCGCCGACCTCGCCGATTTCAAGGATCGCTTCGGACATCGTCTTGAAGCGCTCTCACGGGTACAGGCCCTGCTATCGAGACTGAACGACTCCGATCGAATCACGTTCGACGAATTGATCGACGCCGAACTCAGGGCGTTGGACGGGCGCGTGGGCCAGGTCATTCTCGATGGACCCGACGGCGTGCGACTGCGATCCTCGACGGTGCAAACCCTGGCAATGGCGCTGCATGAGCTTGCGACAAATGCGATCAAGCACGGTGCTCTCAGCCAACCTGCGGCCAAGCTTCATATAAGCTGGTCACTGCTTTGCGATCCCGGCAGCGAATATCCCCTGCTTCGGATCGATTGGCGCGAGATGGGGGTGACCATGCCGCCCGATGTCGCTCAACGGCCCGGTGGACACGGGCGCGAGCTGATCGAGCAGGCGCTGCCTTACCAGCTCGATGCCAAGACGAGTTTTACCCTCCATCCAGACGGTGTTCACTGCACCATTCTGCTGCCGGTTTCGGCGAACTGATCGATCGAGGAGCACCGGAATGACCGCGCTATCATTAAGCAATTGCCGGATCCTGTTGGTCGAGGATGAATATCTCCTCGCCGCAGAGTTGCGTGACGAACTGCAAGATGCAGGTGCAACCGTTGTCGGACCGGCTGCAAGTTTGTCCAAGGCGCTGACGCTCATCGAAGGCACCAAACGTATCGATGGCGCAGTGCTGGACGTGAACCTGCGGGGTGAAACCGCTTTTCCTGCGGCGGCGATCCTGCAAGAGCGCAAGGTGCCGACCTTGTTCGTCAGCGGTTATGACCCGAAGGCGATTCCGCAACGCTTTGAACACACACCGCATTGCGAAAAGCCGGTTGCGGTGCGGCGGGTGATCGAGACACTGATCCGAACCATGCAGCGGACGTAACCTGCGGAACGGGCAGTAGGCGCTGCACTGGTCCCAAGCGCGCCTGTGTTTCTAGTACGAATATTTTCGAAACGTTGATTGACTCGCTCACTGCCCGGTTTAATTCGATATTTCTCGAAAGGTGGTATTTTGGGCAATCTCAATCCTCAGGACTGGGCAGTCGATGCGCTGGGCGCACTGGCGCATGAAACGCGGCTGTCGGTGTTCCGCACGCTGGTGAAAGCCGGTCCGGCTGGCATGATTGCAGGCGCCATCGCCGACCACCAAGGCGTGCCGCCCTCTACGATGTCGCACCACCTGGCGACGCTGGAGCGCGCCGGTCTGGTTCAGTCCACCCGCGAAAGCCGGTTGATCCACTACTGCGCCGATTTTGCCGGGATGCGTCGGTTGCTGACCTATTTGATGCAGGATTGTTGCCAGGGCGCGCCGGAAATGTGCGGCGGCCTGCTGGGTGAAATCTCATGTGCTGTGGAGTAATGGCATGAACACCGATATCATAATTTACCATAACCCGGAATGCGGCACGTCGCGCAATACGCTGGCGATGATCCGCAATGCCGGGATCGAACCGCATGTTGTGGAATACCTCAAGACCCCGCCTTCGCGTGCGCTGCTGGAAAGCCTGATTGCGCGCGCTGGTATAGCGCCCCGCGATCTGCTGCGCGAGAAAGGCACGCCGTTTGCCGAGCTTGGGCTGGATGATCCTACGCTGCGAGATGATCAGCTGATCGACGCGATGATGGCGCATCCGATCCTGATCAACCGTCCGTTGGTGGTTTCGCCGCTGGGCGTGAAGCTGTGCCGCCCTTCCGAAGAGGTGCTCGACCTGATCCCCGCCGACCAGCGCGGAGCTTTTGTGAAAGAAGATGGCGAACAGGTCGTCGATACATCGGGGCTGCGCATGAAATGACCCAGACTCTCGCCAATCCTGCGCCTGCCGCCTCGCCGCTAGGCACGTTCGAACGATACCTGTCGGTCTGGGTGCTGCTCGCCATTGTAGCGGGGCTGGGGCTCGGATTGGTTGCACCCGATGCGGTCGGGGTGCTGGCGGGGCTGGAATATGCCTCGGTCAATCTGGTGGTTGCCTTGCTGATCTGGGCGATGATCTTTCCGATGATGGTTGGCGTCGATTTCGGCAGCATCAAGGACATCGGCCGCAAGCCCAAGGGGCTGGTGATCACGCTGGTGGTCAACTGGCTGGTCAAGCCGTTCACGATGGCGGCGCTGGCGGTGCTGTTCTTCGATTACCTTTATGCCGGGCTTATGAGCGAAGGCGACGCTGATCAGTACATCGCCGGGTTGATCCTGCTGGGCGCTGCTCCCTGCACCGCGATGGTATTCGTGTGGTCGCAACTGACCCGCGGCGATCCTGCCTATACGCTGGTGCAGGTATCGGTGAACGATCTGGTGATGATCGTTGCATTTGCTCCGCTCGTGGCGCTGCTGCTGGGTGTGACCGATATTGTGGTGCCGTGGGATACGCTGCTTTTGTCGGTGGTGCTGTATGTTGTCGTGCCATTGGTGGCGGGGGCCATCACGCGGAGCCGGGTGATTGCGTCGCATAGCGGCGATGAAGCGGCGGTCGATGCCTTCACCGCCCGGCTGAAGCCGTGGTCGATTATTGGCCTGCTGGCGACAGTGGTGCTGTTGTTTGCATTTCAGGCAGGCACGATTGTGTCCAACCCGCTGCTGATCGTGCTGATCGCGATCCCGATCATCATTCAGTCCTATGGCATTTTCGCGGTCGCCTATGCAGCAGCGATGGCGTGGAAAGTGCCCCACAACATCGCCGCGCCCTGCGCGCTGATCGGCACGTCGAACTTCTTTGAACTCGCCGTGGCGGTCGCCATCGGGCTGTTCGGGTTATCCAGCGGCGCGGCGCTGGCGACAGTGGTGGGCGTGCTGGTCGAAGTGCCGGTGATGCTGTCGCTGGTCGCCTTCGCCAACCGCACACGTGGCCGGTTCCCCGCGGCATGACCGAAAGCACGCCGATGACCCGTCTGCGCCCGCTGCCCGATCCCGATCACTTGCCCGCACTGCGCCGCGAATACCTGCATAGCAATCCGGCGAGCGGGCTCGGCGCGATCGATCCGCCGCCGCGTATCCTGCTGCTCTACGGCTCGCTGCGGGAGCGTTCTTTTTCGCGGCTCGCGGTGGAGGAGGCCGCACGCCTACTGCAACTGTTCGGGTGCGAAACACGCATTTTCAATCCGTCCGATCTGCCACTGCCCGATCAGGTGGGCGGCGACGATCACCCCGCAGTGCATGAACTGCGCGAACACTCGCTGTGGTCCGAAGGCCAGGTGTGGTGCAGCCCGGAACGCCATGGGACCATCACCGGGATCATGAAATCCCAGATCGATCACCTGCCGCTGGCCTACAAAGGGCTGCGCCCCACGCAGGGCCGCACGCTGGCGGTGATGCAGGTCTGCGCGGGGTCGCAAAGCTTCAACACCGTCAATTCCCTCCGCGTGCTGGGCCGCTGGATGCGGATGGTCACCATTCCCAATCAGTCGTCCATCGCCAAGGCCTACGAGGAATTCGACGAGGCCGGGCGCATGAAGCCCTCACCCTTTTACGACCGCATCGTTGACGTGATGGAGGAACTGGTGCGCTTCACCGTACTGCTTCGCCCCCACGCAGATTCACTGGTGGATCGCTATTCCGAGCGGAAGGAACGGGACGAGCCGGTGGCAACGCCGGTGGAGGACGCAGGTATCGCTTCGGCCTGAGATGGCGGAGACTTTCGGTAACCCCTAACAGAAGTTGCGTCGACATCGCGTTCTTCGCACTTGCAGCAATGGCAGACTTCGCATATTGCTCGCATCAATTCACCGGACCCGGGTTATCCCGGGTGGCTCGGCCCGGCGCCTATCCCCGGGATAACCTTTTCTTCTCGTTCGATCCGCTTCCTGCATCGCGGCCAAGATAGCCAGCGCGCCGGGTTTTGCGGGACGTCAGGTTGCAAGCAAGGTCACTCATGCCCAATTTCGAAACCCTCAAGCGCGAGTGGTTGTCCAACCCGCGCGGCGACATCCTGGCCGGGATCGTTGTGGCGCTCGCGCTCATTCCCGAAGCGATCGGATTCTCGATCATCGCCGGGGTCGATCCGCGCGTCGGTCTGTATGCCTCGTTCTCGATTGCGGTCATCATCTCGCTGGTCGGCGGTCGGCCGGGGATGATCTCGGCCGCCACGGCTGCCATTGCTGTGCTGGTTCTGCCGCTGGTGCGCGATCACGGCGTGGAATACCTGTTTGCCGCCACGATCCTGATGGGCGTGATCCAGATGATTGCCGGGTTCCTGCGATTGAACCTGCTGATGCAATATGTCTCGCGCTCGGTCATCACCGGGTTCGTGAATGCGCTGGCGATCCTGATCTTCATGGCGCAGTGGCCCGAACTGACCGGCGTGCCAATGCTGACCTATGCGCTGGTGGCAGGCGGTCTCGCGATCATCTACCTGTTTCCGTACCTGACCCGCGCGGTCCCATCGCCGCTGGTCGCCATCGTGGTGCTGACCGTGCTGGTCTACTACACCGGCTTTGACGTGCGCAGCGTAGGCGACATGGGCGAACTGCCGACTTCGCTGCCGATGTGGCTGATACCCGATGTGCCGTTCACACTGGAAACGCTGCGGATAATCCTGCCGTTTTCGGCGACGATGGCGGCGGTCGGCCTGCTGGAATCGATGATGACCGCACAGATCGTGGACGATTTGACCGATACCCCTTCCAACAAGCAGCGCGAGATGAAGGGTCAGGGCATCGCCAACTTCTTCACTGGCTTTCTGGGCGGTATGGGCGGCTGTGCGATGATCGGCCAATCGGTCATCAACGTGAAGTCCGGCGGTTTGACCCGGCTTTCGACCTTCGTGTCCGGCACGTTCCTGCTATTCCTGCTGATGGTGCTGGGCGGATTGGTCGCGATCATTCCGATGGCCGCACTGGTCGCGGTAATGATCATGGTGTCGATCGGCACGTTCTCGTGGCGGTCGATCAAGGATCTTCGCTTCAATCCTTGGCAGTCGTCGGTGGTGATGGTGGTCACCGTCGTCATCACCGTATGGACCCATGACTTGGCGCAGGGCGTGCTGGCAGGCGTCATCCTGTCGGGCCTGTTCTTCGCCAGTAAGGTCAAGCGGCTGTTCGTCGTAGATTCGCAGCTTTCCGACGATGGCCGGACCCGCCATTATCAGGTCTCGGGGCAGGTGTTCTTCGCGTCTTCCGACAACTTCGTCGATGCGTTCGATTTCAAGGAGGTGCTCGATCGGGTGGAGATCGATGTCAGCAACGCGCAGTTCTGGGATATCTCGGCGGTCGGCACCCTCGACAAGGCGATCCTGAAGTTCCGGCGCGAAGGCACAGCGGTGGAGATCGTCGGGCTCAACGAAACCAGCGCGGCGCTGATCGAACGATACGCCACGCATGACAAGTCGTGCGCAGAAGCGCAATTGGGCGGCCACTGATGGGAGAGACACCAATGGAACGCATCCTCGCCGCAATCGACGCCTCTGCCCACGCGACCAGCGTCTGCAAATATGCTGTCTGGGCGGCAGAGCGCCTGTCGCTGCCGATCGAGCTGCTCCACGTTGTACAGCGTCAAGACGCGGTGGCCGCGCGGCGCGATCTGTCGGGCGCGATCGGGCTCGGCGTCAAAAGCGATCTGATGGAAGAACTCGTGCGATTGTCAGAAGAAAGCAGCCGTGCCGAGATCGAAAAAGGCCGCGTGCTGCTGGCTGCGGGCGAGCAGATCGTGCGCGAAGCCGGTGTGACTGATGTCACCACCCTGCACCGCCACGGCGGCGTTGTGGAAACCATCCTCGAACGCGAGGAGGATGCGCGGATCGTGGTGCTGGGCCGGCGCGGCACCGATCACGAATTCGCGCCCGAGCATATCGGATCGATGATCGAACGGGTGGTCCGCTCCAGCATAAAGCCGGTGATGATCGTATCGCGCGCTTATTCACAGCCGGAGCACGTGGTGTTCGCCTATGACGCCAGCCCCGCAGCGAAACGCGCGCTGGAACGGCTCGCCAATTCACCGCTCTTCGATGGCCTGCCGGTTACCATCGTCATGGCCGAAGCATCGGGCAACGCCAAACGCGCCGCGCTGGCCGAGGCGGAAGCGGTGTTCGCGCCCGATCACCCGGTCAGCAGCGTGATCGATCCTGGCAAGGCGGAAAAGATCATTCAGCAGGTCATGGGCTCGGTCAGCAATCCGCTGCTTTTGATGGGTGCCTATGGCCACTCGCCGATCCGCAACCTTATCGTCGGCAGCACCACCTCAGAGATGATCCGCACCATTCATGCGCCGGTGCTGCTGGTGCGGTAGGACGGCGCAGCGCGTCAGGCCAACCACGCGGCGAGATACACCGCCACCAGCACGATCAAGCCTGCGCCCGCACTGAACTGGCAGAAAAGGCGCAGGATCAGCAGGTCACCCGCCCTCGCCCGGGACACGAACCCCGCCCGGCAGCGCGCCGCGACGAAGCCGCTGCCGATGGCGGCGAGCCCTGCGTGAAGCCCGCCGAACAGCGATAAGGCCACGACGCAAGCCGCATAGGCGTGGCTGGTCGCAGGCGCGGTCAGCAGCGACAGGATTAGACCGAAACCTATAGCACTCGCAGCCCCGCCCGCCCCGGCAATCGCCAGCCACCAGCCTCGCGCCCTGCCCTTCCCCTGCCCGTTTGCGCCAACGGCACCTTGGGTGCCGACCGCCGCCGCAGCGAGGCCCGCAAGGATGAGGGCGGCGACCAGCCAGTCGGGCTCGATCATTGCCGGAGGCGGCCAGTCCGGCACGCGCGACAGAAGGAACACATATCCGAACAGTAGCGAGACAAGCAGCGTGGCATCGAAGACCAGCGTGAACACCATGCCCCACCAACCCGGCGACTGGTCACGTGCAGGATGCGGCAGAAGCCTTTGCCCCTTGCCGATATCGACCGGTTGCGGGTCTTCGCGCAGCCCGCTCTGCCACAGCCAGCGCAAACAGACGCCGACGAGCACCGCCGCCAGCACCGCCGAACCGGGATAGAAACCGAACAGGAAACACCCTGCCGCGCCGAACAGCGCCAGTGCGGCCAGCAGCGGCAGAAACGTCGGCCCGGGTAGAATGAGCACGTAATCCGGCCTACCATCCAGCGCATCGACGGCCATGGTCTCTCGCTGGCCCGGAACCGTTGGCCCGGCAAGGAAGCCCTCTCCTCCGGCGATACAGACGGGGACCTCCGGATCCTTCCACAGCGGGTCGCGCCCGGTCACTTCGGGCAAGCTGGCGAAGTTATAGGCCGACACTGGACTGGGCATGGCCCATTCGAGCGAACCGGCCTTCCACGGATTGGTCGTCACATGCGGTGCGAACCGCCATTGGACCAGCATATCCAGCAGCACGAGCGCAAAGCCGACCGCCAGAATAAAGCCGCCGATCGACGAGACGAGGTTGGGCACCTCCCACCCCAGCCCTGCGGCATAGGTGTAGACCCGGCGCGGCATCCCCAGCAGCCCGGTCAGATGCATGATGAAGAAGGTCAGGTTGAAGCCGGTGAACACCGTCCAGAAGGCGAATTTCCCAAGCCCCCGATCGGACCTTCGCCCGGTGAATTGCGGCGTCCAGTAATATAAGCCCGCGATCACCGGGAACACGAACCCGCCCACCAGCACATAATGCAGATGCGCCACCACGAAGTGGGTGTCGTGCACCTGCCAATCGAACGGCACCACCGCCACCATCACCCCGGTCAGCCCGCCGCTGACGAAAATGAAGAAGAACCCGAAAATCCACAGCATCGGCAGGCTGAGCCGCGGCCTGCCTTTCAGCAGGGTCGCCAGCCAGGCGAAGATCTGCACGGCTGTCGGTATCACCACCAGCAGGCTCGCCGCCGAGAATATCGCGAGGCTGAGATGCGGGATGCCGGTGGTAAACATATGGTGCGCCCACAGCCCGAAACTGAGGAACGCCTGCGCGATCAGTGCAACCACGATCCACGTGTAACCGACCATCGGCCTGCCGCAGAATACCGGAAGGATCGTCGACACGACGCCCGCTGCGGGCAGGAAGATGATGTAGACCTCAGGGTGGCCGAACAGCCAGAACAGGTGCTGCCAGAGCAGCGGATCGCCGCCGCGCGTCGGGTCGAAGAACGGCAGACCGAAGGCGCGCTCCATTTCGAGCAGGATCGATCCAAGGATCAGCGGAGGAAAGCCCGCCAGCATCATCGCCGCCGTCACCCACAGATACCATGCCAGCAGCGGCATCCTCATCAATGACATGCCCGGACTGCGCACCTTGAGCACGGTCACCATGATCTCGACCGCGGCGCAGACCGCCGAAACCTCGACCACGGTGATCCCTACCAGCCAGATGTCGGCATTGATGCCGGGAGAATAGGGCTTGGACGACAGCGGCGTGTACATGAACCACCCGCTGTCGGGCGCGACACCGGCCAGCAGCGCGCCCAGCA
This sequence comes from Erythrobacter sp. NFXS35, assembly GCF_040148725.1. Classification (NCBI taxonomy): domain Bacteria; kingdom Pseudomonadati; phylum Pseudomonadota; class Alphaproteobacteria; order Sphingomonadales; family Erythrobacteraceae; genus Erythrobacter; species Erythrobacter sp. NFXS35. Next base: position 602,664 of record NZ_JAGDEB010000001.1, read on the forward strand.
AGGTCAGCCCGCCAAACAGGTAACACCAATATCCGAAGGCGCTCAGACGCGGAAAGGCGAGATCGCGCGCGCCCAGCAATTTGGGCAGCATATACAGCGCAAATCCCTCGATCAGCGGAATCGCGAACAGGAACATCATCACTGTGCCGTGCATGGTGAAGACCTGCGCGTAATCGGCGGCGTCGAGAAATTGCGTGTTCGCCCCTGCCAACTGCGCGCGGATCAGCATTGCCAGCACCCCGCCCACGAGGAAGAATGCGATCGCGGTTAGCATGAAGCGGATTCCGACGACGGTGTGATTGGTCGCCGCGAACCTGCTGAACCGGCCCTTTGGCGGCGAATACAGGTCCTGCAATTCGTAATGCAGGCCAAGCGCGTGCCGATGATCGGGAGTTTGCTGCGGTTCTCCGCTCATGAAATGCCCAATGCTTTGAATACCCGATCCGTCCAGCGTTCGATGATTTCGCCCGCCGGAGCGCTGCGTTGATCGAGCACCGGCAGCGGCCGGGCCGCGACATCATCGGCATTGGCCAGCGCGGCGGCGTAATCTGCAGGCTGGTGGGCGTGCACCTCGAACTGCATATGGGCATGGCCCAGCCCGCAATACTCCGAACACTGGCCGTAATAGATGCCGGGTTGGTCAGCCTGCAGACGAAGGCGGTTGAGCCTGCCCGGAACAGCATCCATCTTGCCGCCGAGGCGCGGCACCCAGAATGAATGGATCACATCCCCGCTGGTGATCGCGACCGTGAATTCGCGGCCCGCAGGAATATGAAGGACTCTGGCCGACTGCTCGCCGCCAGGGTAGGCAAACCGCCATTCCCATCGCTCGGCATGGACCCGAATGACGTCGCTCTCGTCTTCGCTGCGCGCCAGCAATTGTTCGCCGCGCAGAAATGCGAACGCCATCAGCGCGCTGAGCGTCAACGCCGGGAAGATCAGCCCCCATCCCACCAGAACGCGCCGGGTTGAGAACGCCCGCTCCCGATCGCGGGTGGCCATCGCATAGATCGCGGTCGCCATCACGCCCGTCACAATCGCGACCGCGCTCCAGAACATGATGACCCATAGGACCTCGACCCGCTCGGCAGCTGGCCCAGCGGGGTCGAGCGCCGAATAAATACCGGAACAGGCCGGCAGGGCGATGAGCGGGGGGATCAACGCGGCGAGCCGCGCCGTTCGTCCGTAACCTGCGCTGATGCCGCGTGTTGAGGTGGCATGGCCCGACTCGATGAAGCAAAGGACCTCGGCGTCTCCTCGCGCATCGCACTGGCCGGTCACCCGATCCACGCCATGCTGGTGACGTTCCCCATCGCCCTGATCGTGGCGACATTGGGCGCGGATATCTTCTGGTGGCTGCTGGCCGATCCCTTCTTCGCTCGCGTGGGCCTGTGGACCAGCGGCTGGGGCTTCGGCATGGGCGTGCTTTCCGCCGTTGCCGGCACGGTCGAGCTGCTCGCCGGGCCGGGCATCCGCCGCAATCCGGCCAGTTGGAGTCACGCGGTCGCCGCCATGACGCTGCTCGCGGTGATCGGAGCGAACTGGGGCTGGCGCCTGCCCGATCCCGAAGCTGCAATATTGCCCTGGGGCCTGCTGTTGTCGGCAGGGGGCTTGGTGATGGTCGGCATCGCAGGCTGGCAAGGCGGAAGGCTGGTGTTCGAACATGGCGTCGGCATCATTGTCGATGAGGAAGCTGAAGCGCAGAGGGAGCCTGAGCCGGATCTTCCGAACGTTTCAAAAAACCCGGCTCGCTGAGCCATTCGGGCAGGATCGCGCCGTCCAGAGCAGGCTTGGCGAGCACGAGGTAGAAAATTGCGCACGCCGCCGCGCCCACAGCAATGACAATGATCCTGATCCGCAGCGTCGGCTGCTGCGCGCCTTCTTCCGCCAGATGGGTCAGGACATAGGCATATTGCACATGCGCCACAGCCAGCACCGCCACCGCCGCAAGCTTCGCGAACATCCATGGGTGCAGCGCATCGCCGACGAACAGCAATGCGCTGCCCGCTCCGACTGCGATGAAGCCCGCGGGCGAAACCAGCCCCATATATGCGAACCGGCTCGCCATGCGGATGCGGGCGAAGTCCTGCTGGTCCCGAACAGTACTGTGGCCCACGAGCAGAGCGGCGAGGTAGATCAGTCCGGCGACCCAGATGGCAACGCCGCAGATATGAATGAACTTGAGCCACAGCATCGCTCAGGCCGCGATCCGGCGCCGGGTCTGGGTGAAAAGCCGCACCAGCGGCGGCCATCCGGCCAGGATGGTCAGCGGAAGACTGCCGACCCACATTATCAGCCCGGCAATCTGCTGATCCTCGAGTACGCCGAAACCAAGGCCTTGGGTGGTCAGGAAATGCGGGGCATAGAGCGCGTGCGGTGCGAATGTCAGGATCGCACCCAGCATTCCCATCTGCATCACCATCGCCGCGATGACGAAGAAGACTGAAGTCGGAAGAATATCCTCCCGTCCCAGCGCGCGCCATAGCAAGATCGCCGATCCGAGGAGGGCAAACTGCCCAATCCAATATGCGAGGTCGCTCGACAAAGCCAACTCGTAAGCGGCTGGAAGGTGCCACAGCCAGAACACTGCAAGATGCGCTATCAGCGCCGGAACGAGCCGAACGCGGTCAAGGCGCAGCGCCTCGGCCAGCAGCGGCGCTGCTCCCAGAACGATGACGAGGTGATGCACCGTTCGCGCCGAAAAGAGGCCCGCACTCAGCGCACACAGGGGCGAGACATAGGCAAGCGCAAGCAATCCGAGACCGATCCGGACACGCAAGCCCCGTCGATGCAGCCCCAACGTGAGCAGCGCCAGAGCTACGAGCACCACAGGATCGAAATTCCATGCGGCAAGAACGCCGCCGGGATGCGGGGCTGGACCGCAATAGGGGATGTAATCCAATGATCACTCTCCTCTTGCCGAACTCTCGGTGGCCCGGAGAACCACGGACGTGACGCCAGTGCCGCGCCCGGAAATGGCCCAGGATCGGCGCTGCTGAAAGGGCGTCATCGGTTCCTGAGTGCCAGCCCGGCCACGCCAGCGGCGATTGCCACCCCCGCCAGCGACGCGAAGGGATAGCTGCGCAGCGTGGTGTAAACACTCGTGTGGCGCATGTGCTGTTCGCCATAACGGTCGCCGCGGCCACCGCCGGTGTAAAACCCGCCGCTCTTCTCGCGCTTCGGCTCGTCCTTGTTGATTGCGGTTTTGAAGAAGGCGTAGGCGAAGACCTGATCGGCAAGATTGGGGAAAAGCCGCGAGAACAGCGTCATCGCCCTCCCCGCACCGCCGACGATCATGTCGCGCGTGGGATGCTCGGCTGCACGGCAGATCGCCTCTGCAACGATATCGGGCGAATAGACCGGCGGTGGCACTTTGGATCGCCCATCCATCTGGTTGAGCGCGTGCTCCCCAAATGGCGTATTGATCCCCGAAGGCTGGATCAAGGTGACTGAAACGGGCGCATCTTCGTCAATCAGTTCAAGCCGCAGCGAATCGATATAGCCTTTCACCGCGTATTTGCTGGCGGTATAGGACGACAACACTGGCGCGGGCATTTGAGAGGATATCGACCCGGTGGTAATCAACGCGCCGCCGCGCTGCTTGAGGTGCGGCAGGGCCTCGGTCGCGCAGTGGACCACACCCCAGTAATTGGTGTCGAACAATTGGTGGTGATCCTCGTCGCTCAGTTCCTCCAGCTTGGCATAGGCCCCGACCCCGGCGTTGCTGACCCAGGTATCGAAACCGCCGTGACGCGCGATGACGGTCCGGACCGCGGCCTTCACATCCTCGCGCTGGCCGACATCTGCGCTGATCGTATCGCAGCGCCCGCCATCTGCCCGGATTTGTTCCGCTGCCGCCTCAAGTCCGTCCTCCCTGCGGGCGATGATGACGACATTGGCGCCACGCTCCGCTGCGTGCCTGGCGGTTGCAAGCCCGATACCGGACGATCCACCGGTGATGACGATGGTCTGTTCTTCGAGAGGCTTCAGTTTCATTGATGGCTCCATCAGGTTCCAGGTGGCTTCAGGCTGCTGACCGGGCTTGTCGGCCCTCAGCGATTTTCGGTCCATCCGCGGCCGAGGAGGCGAACGGGACGCACCCCGATCGGTGCGCGCCGATGCGGCCCCCAAGGGGGATTCATGAACGCCGACAGCATCACCGCGCTGCCCGAAGCAGCAGGCTTGGTCGTCGCCAAGGTGTTGCGGTGAAGTAGGCGCGCGCGCGCGGGCCTCACCATAACCTAGGTCAATCGTGAGAGAACCGATGCAGTCACTCGCTAGGTATGGCGAACTTGCGGTGCCGAACAGCACATGCCGCAGGCCGAGATGCACGGGGACGCCCACGCGGGTCGGAGACTGCTACTGCAGGTACGGTAATTGGTCGATCGCTTGCATGGTCCGCTTTAACCAATCGACCGGTCGTAGGAGCGAGGTCGGAAGCGACCCCATGCGGATTTCCCCGGCGCTATGCAGGGCGCGTTTTTCGAGACCCCAACGAAAAAGCCCCGGTTTCCCGGGGCTTTGATGAAATTTTCGGTAGCGAATTAACGCCCGCCAAACGACTCGCGAAACCATACCCAAATCATGTCGATCTCCTACTGGTGATTAGCCGGTAGGATCTTTAACACAAAATTAACCTTAATCAACCGTTAACTATATTTTTCCTGAGGTCCATCATTGCCAGAAGCTCGGCCATGGAGATGGCGTGAGAGAACAGAAAGCCTTGGGCCTGATCGCAGCCCATTGCGCGCAACTCGGCAGCGACAGCTTCGGTTTCCACGCCCTCCGCCACCACGACCTTGCCGAGGGAGTGCGCGATCTCGATGGTTGCCCGCACGACGGCGCGGCTCTCCTCCGACCGGGCCATCTGCTGGACGAACTTCTTGTCGATCTTGAGTTCGGAGCTGGGAAGCTTCTCGAGATATTCGAGATTGGACTGCCCCGTCCCGAAATCATCGATCGACAGGCCGATGCCGCGCTGCTTGAGCGCGGCGATCTGCGGAGCGATCAGTTTGTCTTCCAACTTCGCCGTCTCGGTCAGTTCAAGGGTAAGGTTTTCAGCGGGAAACCCTACGCGGCCCATAATCATCATCATCTCGAACAGTAAATGCGTGTCGCTCAGGCTCTTGGCCGACATATTGATCGCAAGCTTGAAGCCCGGATCGAAGGCAATGGCTTGCCTACCCTCTGATAGCGCGGCCTCCATGACGATCAGGGTCAGTTCGTTAATGCGGTCATTGGCTTCGGCCGCGAGCACCAGTTCCTGCGGGTTTACGAATTCCTTTCCATCAGGCTTCCAGCGGATCAGCGTTTCCGCGCCTACGATACGGCCCGTCGCCAGATCGATCTTGGGTTGATAGGCGACCCCGACAATGCGATCGCGCAGGCCCTTTTCCAGCACTCGGACAATCTCGAGCCGGTGGTTGCGAGCTTCCAGATAGGCAGCATCATTGATAATGAAGCGCGCCCCGCGCGAAGCGGCATCGTCGGCCGCCTGCATGGCCTTCTTGATCCGCTGTCCAACCGGCAGAGCGTAGTTCGTATCGATACCTAGAGCAGGTGCGCTGCTGGTCGACTGCCAATCGTAACTGATTGCAGTCTTGAGCATTGTCGCCAGCCCATCCGCATGGCGTTCCAGGCTCCCTGCCTCCATGCGCGGCGCGAACCAGACGAGGACATCACGCTCGAACGCGACGTCACCGGCGTCGCCCGGCCCTTTGACGTAAGTGATTAAGGTATTGACGAATTCGCCTAACTCGCGCGCGCTCCAGTCTTCAGAAATTTCAGACAAATTGGAGATTTTCAGCGCATAAATATCACGTTCCGCATTGGTCTTCTCGAGGCTCAGAGCAGACGTCGTCATTGCGTCGACCTCGCTGCTGTAATACTTTTTGGCGAGGCGATAGAATCCCAGCGCGGCCGCTCCCATGGCGAGCAGCGCGGACATGACGTCGGCATTGATTCCCGCCTCATCGAGACCCAGCGTGGCGATAGGCAGGCCGAAAGCGGCAATCCACAGCGGCCGTGACGATCGCGACCGGCCGATCGCCTGCATCAGGATGGCGATGCCGGCCACCAGCATTGCCGGAAACCACATCAGTTCGAGCGGAGTGCCCTGTTTGAGCGTGTGGGCGGCGAGGACATGGTAATAGGCACCAGGGACCCTGCCATAGCGCGGATGGCGGAAAATGTCCGTCGACTTGGTGAAGGTCTGGCCAATGATCGCATTTTTGCCGGCAAGCTCGTCGGCGTCAACGCGCCCGCGCAAGATATCGACATAGCGATAGGTTGGCACGCTGTGCGGATTGAATGCAAAGTCCGGCCGATAGCGGATCGGCGGGCCATCATAGCCTGCCAGCACGGCCGAGATCGACGGGTACCTGACGCCTTGATTTACGCTATCGGTCGGGAACTGGGCGGACAGGCCGAAGGGCGACAGGTAACCCACCATCGAAGCCATGCCGGCCCGCTCACGGAAGGTTTCGAGCGGAAGAATTGCCGGGTTCTTCTGCAACTCCACATCCTCTTCCGGCAACATGCCCAGCCACACCCTGCCCCGATGCCGTTCGAGCGTACGAGCAAATTGCGCATCCGCCTGCGGGGTTTCGGGATCGGCATGGGCGCGGTCGAACACGATCTTCTCGACCCCGGACTCGACCAGGCGATTGATGACCTCGCCCTCCTCCTTTCGGGAGGGCATGGAAACGCCGAGCTCGTTGAGCGTGGGATCGTCGACCGCGATCATGACGATGTCCTGCGGCACGGGACGCTCACGTAATTTCGCGCGCACGATGCGGAAGCCATCTTCGGCGGGAAGCGGCAGATCAATCGCAGCCGACACAAGACCGAACAGGATCGCGAAAATGGCTACCTTGATTCGTTTGCGTTTGAGCAGCGCCTCGCCCGGATTGAGGTAAGCCTGATCGCCGGGTTCATCGTGCACCACTCCGGTGTCGCCGGAGTTGCGGCGCAGAAATGCTTTCAATGATGCCAATGATGAAGACATGGCGCGCCCGGACTGTGATAAACCGGCTCCCGGACTAGCGAAGAGTGGTTAATTCATCGCAAACGAATTGCCTGTGCTTGCGGTCCGGACGCGCGCCCCATCAGGTGCAAAGCGCTGTGCTGGTCCCTCAGACGATCTGTCCCGCCAGAAGTCCCAGCGCGATCGTCAGGCCGCCAAGTCCGACCGACAAATGGGTTCGCAGCCGCAAAAAGTCGCTCGATGCATACTCCAGAGCCCGGTCTATCGCAGGCGACAGCAGGATCAGCGCACCAAGGTAAAGCAGAGCCGGGCCCGGCCATTCCCAGCCGAACGTCCACGGCAGAAACAGCGCCACGGCCAGCAGGCTCGGCATGACCGCCACCAGATACGCGCCAGCTGAAGCCCGGCCACTTTGCACCGCCTGCCCCCACCACACGCCGCCCAGAAAGCTGAAGATCGCCGCTGCATAGGCAAACCCGCCCGCGAGCGCGGAATACCGCCATTCATGCCCGCTCGCGACCATGGTGAGGCAGATGATCTGCGGCAGCAGCCCGGCGTAACCGAGGAGCCGAGCAGCGGGAGACAGGCCGGTAGCCTGAGGGTTGGGTGTTCCGTTCATGCGGCGTCAAAACTTGCCGCGCCTGAGGGTTCCCGCATGCTTGCGCGGGACGGGCGTTTGCGACAGACATGCCTGCATGAACCTGTTCGATCTCACCGACCGCACGGCCATTGTAACCGGGGGAAATGGCGGGTTGGGCCTGGCAATGGCGCGTGGGCTGGCGAAAGCTGGGGCCGACGTCGCGATTTGGGCGCGCAACCCGGAAAAAAACGCTTCGGCCCGAAGCGAATTGCAGGCTTTGGGACGGGGTGAGGTCATCGCAATCGCCTGCGACGTGGTTGAGGAGGAAGCAATAGCCGCAGCGGTCGCGAAAACGATCAACGAGCTGGGGCGGATTGATGGCTGTTTCGCCAATGCCGGAGTTTCCGGTGCGGGTACTCCGATCCCCGATATCACCGTCGAGGGGTGGGATCACACGATGGCGATCAACACTCGCGGTGCGGCGCTGGTCTACAAGCACGTGTCGCGCCATATGATCGAGCGGGCCAAGCAAGGCGATGCGGGCGGCAAGCTGATTGCCACCTCATCGGGCCAGTCGATCATGGGGGTCAACCGATCGTCCGATTATGCAGCCTCGAAGGCTGCGCTGAATGGCCTAACCCGAGCCGCCGCGTTTGAACTCGCGCGTTACCGGATTACCGCCAATGCATTGCTGTTCGGCTATTACGAAACCGATATCACCGCGAAGGCCGATCCGCGGTTCGGCGAATGGATGGCAAAGCGTATCCCGCTTCGCCGCCCTGGCGATCACGCCGGCCTGGAAGGGTTGGCGGTATTCCTGGCCTCGTCGCACAGCGATTACATTACCGGACAATGCCTGCCGGTAGATGGCGGACTGTCGATTTCCTGATGGCATCGCGACCGCCCGGCACCATCTCTGCCGGAACGCAGGCCCGCGCCAGCCGTTGCGGCACAAAGCCTTTTACCAAATGGAACCCCCAAAGTGGCCGACGATGATATTTCCGATTTCGATAAACTCCCAGGCGACCGTGCGCGCCAGCGGGCTGTGCCATCGGGCCGGATTGCGCGTATCGGAACCTTCGGCCGACTGGTGAGCGGTGTTGCAGGCGGAATGGTGGCCGAGGGCGCCCGGCGCCTTGCCAGCGGTGAGGGCATATCCACCCGCGATCTCATTCTCACCCCGGGCAATGTCCAGCGGCTGACCGACCGCCTATCGCACCTGCGCGGCGCGGCGATGAAGATGGGGCAGATGATCAGCTTGGATGCGGGAGATTTCCTGCCCGAGGAATTGTCGAAGATCCTCGCCACCTTGCGCGATCAGGCCAATTTTATGCCGACCAAGCAGCTCGACGCGGTGTTGCGCGCTGAATGGGGGACCGATTGGCGCAAGCAATTCCGCTGGTTCAACCCAAGGCCGATTGCCGCTGCCAGCATCGGGCAGGTGCACAAGGCCCTGACCCGGGACGGCGAGGAACTGGCGATCAAGGTGCAATATCCCGGCATCGCCAAATCGATCGACAGCGACGTCGATAACGTGATGACGTTGCTGAAAGTGGCAGGTTTTGCCCCGCCCGAGTTGGAGATGGACAAGCTGATGGCGGCGGCCAAGCAGCAGCTCCACGAAGAAGCCGATTACCAGCGCGAAGGCGAGCAAATGGCGCTGTATCGGGAGCGACTGGCCGACACCCCCGGTTTTGTCGTCCCGCGCCTGCACGAAGGGCTGACGCGCGGTTCGATCCTCGCCATGAGTTTCGAAGACGGCGTCTCGATCGAAGACCTCGGGACTGAACCGCCCGAGCGCCGCGATGAGGTTTTCGCCCGGTTGATCCGGCTGGTGGCGCGTGAATTGTTCGATTTCGGTGTCATGCAGACCGATCCCAACTTCGCCAATTTCCGTTACCGCCGCGAAACCGGCGAGATCGTGCTGCTCGATTTCGGCGCGTGCCGTCCGGTCGATCCGGCGGTGGCGAACGGATATCGCAAGATGCTCGACGCTGGGCTGCGAGGCAGCGCGCAGGAAGTGCTTGCCGCTACGATCGAAGCGGGCTTCATGATGCCGATCGTCGCCGAAAAGCACCCAGAACGCGTAAATCGCATGATCGATATCGTCGTGGGCGAAATGCGCGAGGACGCGCCTTTCGACTTCGGAGACCGGGCCTTCATCCCGCTACTGCGCGACGAAGGCTATGCCATCGCACAGGACAAGGACACCTGGGCGTTCCCGCCGATCGAGACGTTGTTCGTACAGCGTAAGGTGTCCGGCACGGCGCTGCTCGGCGCGCGGCTGAAAGCCAAGGTGAATATCCGCCGCATCACCGAAGATGTTCTCGCGAACACCGCTCCGCTTCCGGCAGCGGCCGCTTGATCGCGTTCGTCCCTGTCAGAACCAGCAACACCCGATTCCTATCCGCAGGCCGTTGGTCCGCGAATGTTTCATGTGAAACATAGCCTGCTGGACTTTGGTGCAAGCACGTAATATCGCACATGAATGCCTGTGGGGGGTGATCATACATTGTCGGTGCTGTTCGTGTGTCTGGGCAACATTTGCCGTTCACCGATGGCTCAGGGGGCGTTTCGGGCGGCTGCTGCGCGCCAGGGGATCGAATGCCACGTGGATTCGGCAGGCACCGCATCCTATCACATCGGAAGTCCGCCCGATCCGCGCGCGATAGCCGCAGCCAGCGCCCAGGGCGTCGACATTGCCGATCAGACCGCGCGCCAGCTGGAACGCGAAGACTTCTTCCGCTTCTCCCACATCTTCGCAATGGACGAAGCCAATCTTGTTGGCATTCAGGCGCGGGCTCCGCGCGACGGAACGGCCAAAATCGCGATGCTGAACGACGCGCTCGAAAATAATGTCCGCAAATCCATTGCCGACCCGTACTATGGCGATGAGGAACTGTTCGCGAAGGTATGGGACGAGATCGCTGCTGCCGCTGAAGATCTCGCCGCACGCATTGCGGGCGGAGGTATCGTGGCCCGCCCCTAACCCCCGCGCAGCAGTTGCACGCCCCAGTCGCGCTCGAATAGATACAGCAGCAGCCGCGCTGCCTCGCCGCGTTCGCTGGTGAGGCCGCCGTCCCGATCGACCAGTAGCCGCGCGTCGGCGTGGGCGACAGGCAGAAGCCGCTGCACCTGATCCAGATTGGCGATCCGGAATGCCGCCTCGCCCGATTGCCTTGTGCCCAGCAACTCACCCCCGCCGCGCAGCTCGAGATCTTCCTCGGCGATGCGGAAACCGTCCTGCGTTTCGCGCATCAGCGCCAGCCGCGCACGACCCGTTTCCGTCAGCGCTCCGCCGCGCAGCAGCAGGCAAGTGGATTTCTCGGCACCCCGCCCCACCCGCCCGCGCAACTGGTGCAGTTGGGCCAGACCGAAGCGTTCGGCCTGTTCGATCACCATCAACGTGGCCGATGGGACATCCACCCCGACTTCGATCACCGTCGTCGCAACCAGCAGCTTCGCCTGACCGCTGGCAAAGCGTTCCATCGCGGCGTCCTTGATCTCGGGCCGCAATTGGCCGTGCACCAGCACGACATCATCGCCGAACCGCTCTTTCAGCGTCGCATACCGCGCTTCGGCGGCGGCGATATCGGCGACTTCGCTGTCATTCACCATCGGGCAGACCCAGTAGGCCTGCTGTCCGCCTGCCAGATGCCGCGCGACGCCTTCGACCACTTCGTCCATCCGTTCCTGCGGGATCACGCGGGTATCGATCGCCTGCCTTCCGGGGGGCAGTTCATCAAGGCGGCTCACATCCATCTCGCCATATTGCGCCAATGTCAGCGATCGCGGGATCGGGGTCGCCGTCATCGCCAGCGTGTGCGGCGCGCGCCTGCCCTTCCCTGCCAGCGCCAGCCTCTGCGCAACGCCGAACCGGTGCTGTTCATCGACCACCGCAAGGCCCAGATCCCTGTAGGCGACGGTGTCCTGAAAAATCGAATGGGTGCCGACGAGCAGCTGGATCGATCCGTCCATCAGCCCCATCAGAATGCTCTCGCGCTCCCTGCCCTTGGCTCGCCCGGTCAGCAGCGCAATCTCCACACCTGTCGGCCCGAGCATTCGGCGCAAGGTTTCGTAATGCTGCCGCGCAAGGATCTCGGTCGGGGCGAGCAGCGCCGCCTGCCTGCCCGCCTCGACCGCGATCAGCATCGCATTCAACGCAACCACCGTCTTGCCCGCGCCGACATCGCCTTGCAGCAGCCGCAGCATCGGTGCCTCCTGCGCCATGTCGCCTTCGATCTCGGCAATGGAACGCACCTGTGCCCCGGTGAGCGCGAAGGGGAGCTGCAGCTTTCCACGCAGGCGTCCGTCGCCAACCAGCGCCTGACCCCTGCGCCGCCGCCCTTCCGCCTTGACCAGCAGCAGCGCGAGACTGTTGGCGAGCAATTCGTCATAGGCCAGCCGGTCACGCGCCCGCTCGTCCGTGCATTCCTGCGCAAGCTGCAAGGCCGCGCCCCAGGCAGGCCATCCGCTGCGTTCCAGCTGGCCCGGTTCGATCCATTCGGGCAGATCGGGCAGCCGCGCCAGCGCCTGTTCCACCAGCCCGGCTACGCGCGGCTGGGTGAGCCCTTCGGCGAGGCGATAGACCGGTTCGGACAAACGCGCCATCTGGCCTGCGCTGTCCACCTCGATGTGGTCGGGATGAACGATCTGCAGCATATCGCCATAGCGGTCGAGCCGCCCGGCGACCCAGCGCAGCTCGCCGACCGGCAGCAATTTCTTCGCGGAATAGGCCGCCTTGCCGAACCATGTCAGCGCGCAGATATTGCCCACCGCGTCCTGCGCCAGCACCCGGTGAGGCCCGCGGCTGCCGGGGCGCGGCGCGCGGTGTTCAACAGCGGTGAGCGCGATGATGACCTGCTCGCCTTCAGTCCCTTCATCCAGATCGGCAATCGTCCGGCGGCTGACGAAGCGTTCCGGCAGGTGATAGGCGACATCCTTCACCCGCGTCAGACCCAGCCGTTCGAGCGGCTTCAGCAGCTTCGGCCCGACGCCTTCGAGCGTCTCGACTTCGGCAAACAGCGGATTGAGAGCCTCTGGGCGCATGGCGGTTCGCTATCATCCATCGGATCGCATTGCGAGTTGAAGCGGCGAAGACCTGTGGCTAGGTGGACAGCATGACCGACACACCGACTTTCGACCAGCGTCTCGCCCGCGCCAAGTTCCGTTCATGGCATCGCGGCACGCGTGAGGCCGATTACATGATCGGCGGGTTCTACGATCGCTATCATGCCGATTGGGGCGATCCCGAGCTGGCATGGTTCGAGGCGCTGCTGGACGAGGACGATGTCGACGTGATGGCGTGGGCACTCGGCAGCGTCCCGCCGCCGGAACATCTCGCCGGGGACCTGCTGGGCGCGATGCAGAAACTGGATTACGTCGACATTCCGCGCTGATCGCGCGCGCCTGCCCGTTCGCGCAACTTTCTGCTGCGCGCGGGGTTTGACTGGATAGACCATGCCCGACCTTAACCGCATCCTGACGGCCAAGGAGCCGCTGACCCTGTCCTCGCTGCCGCGCGGCAGCCTGCCGCTGGTGCTGGCCGATCTTGCGCGGGCGGCGCAGGGCGTCAAAGGCGGGCAACGCGCCGTGTTCATCGCGCCGGACGAGGCGGCGATGCGCGCGGCGGCCGATGCGGCGAAGTTCTTCGCTCCCGAGGTCGAGGTGCTGACCTTCCCGGCGTGGGATTGCCTGCCCTATGACCGCGCCAGCCCTGCCCTGTCCATCAGTGCGGAACGGCTGGCCGCGCTCCATCGTTTGCAGAACCCTGCGGCAACCGCGCAATTGCTGGTGACCACCGCCAACGCCGTGCTCCAACGGGTGCTGACCCCGTTCCGGGTGCGCGAAAGCGTGCGCGAGTTTCGGGTGGGCACCAGCATCGGCCACGCCAGCCTTGCCGCGCTGCTGACCCGGCAGGGCTATAACCGCACCGACACAGTGATCGACCACGGCGAATTCGCGGTGCGCGGGTCGATCGTCGATATCTTCCCCTCGTCGCTCGATGCCGGGTTGCGGCTCGATTTCTTCGGGGACGAGCTGGAAAGCCTGCGGCTGTTCGATCCCGCCACCCAGCTCACTATCGAGCGGATCGATTCGCACCTGCTGCTCCCCGCTTCGGAAGCGCTGCTGGACGAAGACAGCATCAAGCGGTTCCGCAGCCGTTACCGCGAGCAGTTCGGCGCCAACGCCACGCAGGATCCGCTTTACGAAGCTGTCTCGGACGGACGGCGACTGGCAGGCATGGAACACTGGCTGCCGCTGTTCGAGGAACGGCTGGCGACCCTGTTCGATCACATTGCCCCGCATGATCTGGTGGTAATCGATCAAGGCGCGATGGGTGCAGTGGATGAACGCCTGACCGACATCGCCGATTACCACACGCAGCGTGGGCGGATTGCGGGCGAGCGGGCCGGAAGCTACCGCCCCCTTAGCCCAGACGCGCTTTATCTCACCCGCGCCGAGATCGACGCCGCTATGGCCGCCGCCCCGGCCCACCGCGCCACAGGCTTTGCATCGGAAGGCGCCGCCGATGTGGTCGATTTCGGCTTCCGTTCGGCGCGGGATTTCTCGCCCGAACGCGGACGCGGCGAAAATGTGTACGAGGCCGCCGCAGCGCATCTAAAGTCGGTCGCAAAATCCGGGCGCAAGCCGTTGTTCGCCGCCTATTCCAACGGCAGCGCGCGGCGTATCGCCTCGATCCTGGAGGAAGCCGGAGCGCCAACGGTACTGGCGGATGGCTGGCAACAGGGGCTCGGCCTTGCGGCAAAATCCAAGGCCGCGGTGCTGGTGCTGCCGCTCGAGACCGGCTTTGCCAATGATACGCTGGAACTCGTCACCGAAGCCGATGTGCTGGGCGACCGGCTGGTACGCCGCAAGAAGAAGCGCAAGGATTCCGATGCCTTCCTCGCCGAACTTCAGGCACTTTCGCGCGGCGATCTGGTCGTCCATGTCGAACACGGGATCGGCAAGTATCTCGGGCTTGAGCCGATTGCCGTCGGCAAAAGCCAGCATGATTGCGTCGCGCTGGAATATGCGGGCGGGGACAAGCTGTTCATCCCGGTCGAGAATATCGACGTGCTCAGCCGCTACGGCTCGTCCGAACAGGCGGTGCAGCTGGATCGGCTGGGCGGCGAGGCGTGGCAGCGCCGCCGCGCGAAGCTCAAGGAACGCATCACCGCCATCGCCGGCGATCTGATGCAGGTCGCCGCCGCCCGCGCGCTGCGGCAGGCCACGGTGCTCGCGGCAGAGGAGGCCAGCCTCAACCAGTTCGTCGACCGGTTCCCCTGGTCGGAGACCGACGATCAGGAACGCGCCATAGCCGATGTGCTCGGCGATCTGGAAAGCGGGCGGCCGATGGACCGGCTGGTGTGCGGCGATGTCGGCTTCGGCAAGACCGAGGTTGCCTTGCGTGCGGCGTTCGTGGCGGCAATGGCCGGGCAGCAGGTGGCGATTGTCGCCCCCACCACCTTGCTCGCGCGCCAGCATTACCAGAATTTCGCCGAACGATTCGCAGGCTTTCCGCTGAAGGTCGGGCGGCTATCGCGGCTGGTCGCGGCCAAGGAAACGACAGAGACACGCGAAGGGCTGGAAAACGGCCAGATCGATCTCGTCGTCGGCACGCACGCGATCCTGTCCAAGTCCACCAAGTTCAAGAACCTCGGCCTCGTCATCGTCGACGAGGAACAGCGGTTCGGCGTCACCCACAAGGAAAAGCTGAAACAGCTGCGCGCCGACGTGCACGTTCTCACCCTCACCGCCACACCGATCCCGCGCACCTTGCAGATGGCGATGAGCGGCCTGCGCGAACTTTCCACTATCCAGACCCCGCCGGTCGACCGGCTGGCGGTGCGCACCTACGTGATGGAATGGGACGACATGGTGATGCGCGAAGCCCTGCTGCGCGAACACCACCGCGGCGGGCAGAGCTTTATCGTCGTGCCGCGCATCTCCGACATGGCCAATGTCGAAGACTGGCTGCGCGAACATGTGCCCGAGATCAAGCCTGTCACCGCCCACGGCCAGATGAGCCCAAGCGAGGTCGAGGAGCGCATGGGCGCGTTCTACGATCGCAAGTACGACGTGCTGCTATCGACCACCATCGTCGAAAGCGGGCTGGACATCCCCAGCGCCAATACCATCATCATCCACCGCGCCGACCGGTTCGGCCTGGCCCAGCTGTACCAGCTGCGCGGACGCGTGGGCCGCGCGAAGCTGCGCGCTTATGCCTATCTGACGCATGAAAAGGACGTGGCGCTGTCGGAAGTCGCGCAAAAGCGGCTGAAGGTGCTGGGCGATCTCGACAGCCTTGGGGCAGGCTTCCAGCTCGCCAGCCACGATCTCGACATTCGCGGCGCGGGCAACCTTCTGGGCGACGAACAATCGGGCCACATTCGCGAGGTCGGGTTCGAGCTGTATCAGGCGATGCTGGAGGAGGCGATCCTGGCCGCCAAGGCGGGCGAGATGGGCCTTGAGCCTGCACGCGACAAGGTTTCACCCCAGATCACCGTCGATGCGCCGATCATGATACCGGAGGAATATGTCCCCGATCTCGCGGTGCGCATGGCGCTCTACCGCCGCCTCAATCAGGCTGATGGTCAGCACGAGATCGAAAGCCTCGCCGCTGAAATGATCGACCGCTTCGGCGACCTGCCGCAGCCGACCAAGAACCTGATCCGCCTGATCGAAATCAAGCATCAGGCGGTCGGCGCCAATATCGCCAAGATCGATGTCGGCGCACGCGGGACGCTTGTGACGTTCCACAAGGACGATTTCCCCAACCCCCTTGGCCTGATCGCCTATGTCGAGCGGCTCAACGAAGGTGGCAAGGAAACAGCGCGCCTGCGCCCCGATATGAAGCTGGTGATCAACCGCGCATGGGGCGATCCGACCAGCCGCCTGAACGGCCTGTTTCAGCTGACCAAGGGGCTTTCCGGCATCGTGAAGAGGGCCGCCAAGGCCAAGAAGGTGGCCTGAAGGCCGGTGTGCTGAGCTGGCGTCGGACAGCACCGATCTTCGTCCATGCCAGCCCCAGACGTTGCGGCGCCCCACGATTCCCCGTGGGACGCCGCGGAATCAGATCGGGCCAAGGCGGCCCGCTGCAATCACTCCATTTCGTCGGCTACTTCGTTGATCGCATCGGCCCGTTCGTCGCCGATGTCGTCGATCCGTTCAGCCCGTTGGTTGAGAGCGTCCTCACCGGCATCCGTCGGCATTTCGTCGGCGCGTTCTTCAAGGGCTGCGGCGCGGTCGTCGCCATAATCCTCGACTGCATCGGCACGCTCTTCCAGGGCGTCCCCTGTTTCCTCGACCGCGCTGTCCTGGCCGCAAGCAGCCAGCGCGAAAGCAGGGATCGCCGCAATTGCAATAAGATTCGTTTTCATGATCGTTCTCCTGTTGAAGGTGCTCCGTGTTGGTGCGCTGTTCTTCAACCGAGAAAAGATTGCTGGTGTTCCGAGAGTTCGGGTGAGCCGTGCAACTACACCGCCCGGTCGCCATCAGTTCATGATCCATCCACTTGCGATCACCATGCCAATCAACGCATCGGCGATCAAACGTCAACAGGTCGACAGGGTGAGGGCAAGCGTGTGGGGGGCGCTGGGGCCTGCCCGACCCTAGCCACCTGATAAGTGTGACATATTCAGAAGAATTTGGCTCCCCGAGTAGGATTCGAACCTACGGCCAAGTGATTAACAGTCACCTACTCTACCGCTGAGCTATCGGGGAGCAGCTCTTCCAAGCGGTCTAAGGAAGAGCGGAAGCGCGCCTATATGGGGGAGGCCAACGGAATGCAAGGGGGTTTTGATGGGCCATCGCCTATCTCACTCCGTTACGAACTGCTCCGCCACGATGCGTTCCTCCAGCGATTGGCCGGGGTCGAATAACAGAGTCAGCGCGATCTCCTGCGCGATGGCGAGGCGCACCTCGGCGATGTCGCGCAGTTCCTTCTGATCGGCAACCGCGGCTACGGGCCGCTTGGCCGGGTCGAGCACCTTGAGGATGATTTTCATCCGGTCCGGCAGGATCGCTCCGCGCCAGCGCCGAGGCCGAAACGGGCTGATCGGCGTGAGCGCCAGCAGCTTGCTGTCGAGCGGCAGGATCGGGCCGTTGGCGGACAGGTTGTAAGCGGTCGATCCGGCTGGTGTCGCTACCAGCACCCCGTCGCACACCAGCTCCTTGATCCGCACCCGATCGCCCACCGTCACTTCGATCTTCGCGGTCTGCCGGGTCTCGCGCAGCAGAGAAATTTCGTTGATGGCGCACAATTCGTGGCTCTCGCCGTCCTGGGTGATCGCCTCGACCCATAACGGCGCGATACTCCAGCGGCGCGCCTTGGCCACCCGCGATGCGATTGCCGCGCGCTTGTCGTATCGATTCATGAGAAAGCCGACCGTACCGAGGTTCATTCCATAAGCCGGGATCACGCGGCCGGCGTCGATCATGGCGTGGAGCGTGTGCAGCATGAAGCCGTCGCCGCCGAGCACCACGACCGCATCGGCTTGTTCCAGCGGCACCCAGTCGCCCTGCGCCAGAAGTGCGGCGAACGCCTCCTGCGCGCGCGGGGTATCGGATGCGAGCAGCGCGAGGCGCTCGAACGGTGCTGCGTTGCTCGCCAAATTTCCTCCCCCGTGTGCAGGCGCGAAGATGTCGATTATCCCCGCTGCCGTGCTAGCGGATGCTCTGATGTGCCAGATTCGGTCGGATTGCAATTGATGCAGGCCAGCCGCACAATCATGGGCTACGGAGTTGGCCGAAAGGGCGCAAATGGAACAGGGTCGGGCTTCACTGCGCGGATCGCCGACTGGCAGCTTGCCGGGCATTCGCCCGGGCGTGCTTGAGAACGATTTGCTGCGCGCGCTCGACCGGCGCGAGATCGAGGTGCTGTTCCAGCCGCAATTCTCCTGCATCAGCGGCGCAGTCGTCGGTGCCGAGGCATTGGCGCGCTGGCGGCATCCGTCGCTCGGCGAAATCGGCGCACGGGACCTGTTCGCGATTGCCGAGCGCGCGGCGCTGGTTGCGCCATTATCGCGCCATGTCGTCGCCCGCGCGCTTGAAGACGCCTCGACCTGGCCCGATAGCCTCACCCTGTCGCTCAACATTACGCCCGAGGAATTGGCCGATCCGCACTTTGCCGCCGATTTCGCCGCACTGATCGGCCGATCGGACATTGCGCCGCAGCGGCTGATGCTGGAAATCACCGAGGATCTGCTGCTGCGCAACCTCGCACAGGCGGCGAGCGCGCTGAAGGCTCTGCGCGGTCTCGGCTTTCGCACCGCGCTCGACGATTTCGGAGCGGGGTTCTGCAATTTCCGCTATCTGCGCGAATTGCCGCTGGATGCGCTGAAACTCGACAAGACGATGATCGATGGCGTACCGGGAGATGCTACCGCATTGGCCGTGTTGCGCGCGATCATGGCCTTGGGCAAGGCGCTCGGCCTTGCCGTCTATGCCGAGGGAATCGAAAGCGAAATTCAGCGCGCCGCGATCACCGCTGAGGATTGCGATTACTGGCAAGGCTTCTTGCGCGCGCAACCCATGCGAAGCGAAAGCGTGCTGGCACTTGCCCGCACCGCGCGGGGAATGGGGCACGGGTAAGGGAGGCGGTTGACGCTGCCCGGAATAAACCTGCCATCCCCGAAACAAAGCGCCGCCCGGCGGGGTTATCATGCGCACTGCCTCGCCCAATTCCGGTAATCTTACCCCGAACGGAAACGCAAATCGTGAAGCTTCAGATCGACGTGCAACTTGATTACCGGTTCGAACGATCATGCGATGTCCTGCTTCAGGTGGAAGTCGCCGCCGTTCCCGATCAGCTTATCGAGCGCACGCAGATTGCGATCACGCCGTGCGAGCATCTTGTCCGGGTTGCGGCGCAGGACGGTATTGGTGAACGCATCTGGCTGCGGGCTGAGGGGCAGGTGCTGGTCGACTACACGGCGACGGTCGGCATCGACAGGGCCGCTCGCGATGTTGGGCAATTGCCGGCGGTGCCGCTCCACCGATTGCCGGGCGAAGCCGTCCAATATCTGCTGCCGTCGCGATATTGTCCGTCCCACCAATTCGCCGATTTCGTCCAAACGGAATTCGGCGCATTCGAGGGCGGCAGGAAGATCATCGCCATGCGCGACTGGATCGCCGGGCACCTCTCCTATGAAGCGGGATCGAGCAATTCGGACACCACCGCAGCCGATACGTTTCACGACGGCAAGGGAATATGCCGCGACTATGCGCATCTGATGATCACGCTCGCCCGCGCCGCAGACATCCCGGCGAGGATCGCCAGCGTGTACGCACCGCGTGTGACCCCTCCCGATTTCCACGCTGTGGCCGAAGTCTTCGTGGGCGACGAATGGCATCAGGTCGACCCGACCGAAATGGCGGAAGGGGGAGAGATCGCGGTTATCGGGGTCGGCCGCGACATCGGCGATGTCGCTTTCCTGACGGCGTTCGGGGCCTTGCAGATGAACGGTCAGAGCGTCTCCGTGCGGACCCTCTGACCGGAGATTCGCTGGATAATCCCTCTAAGGCGGCAGCACATTTTTCAGGTACGGCGCGCCAGGGCTTGCCAGCCATGCACCGGTCCACCCCGTCCCCGACCGAAAACAAAGGGCACCGCAGGATTGCTCCTGCGATGCCCATTCGTATCCCAAGCCTGAACGATCAGAAGCCGAGGGTTTCGGTGTTGATCCGCACCCCTGCATAGAAGAACCGGCCCAGCCATCCGGTCGGCGAATTGGACAAGCCGCGAGAGGGCTGCTCGTTGGTGAGATTGTTCACCCCGAGGAAGAAGCTTGCCTGCTCGTTGTCGGTCCGGAACTCGGCGCGCAGATCGTGGATGAAGCGATCGTCGAGCTCGAGGAACTCGGGCGCCGCAATATCCGGATCGGCAGCGATCACGTCGTTCTCGAAGCGCAGCTGCTCGCCGATGTAGCGGACGCCGTAGTTGAGGCTGATGCTGTCCAGATCCCACGTCAGGTCGGCCACGCCGGTCCACTCGGGAAAGCCAACCTCGCCGCGTTCATCATCGACGATGCCGCCATTGGCCGGCAGGAACTCGAACTTGTCGAGATAGCCCACCGTCCCGCTGAGATTGAAGCTGCCCAGGTCGCCGTCACCCGGCTCGAACCGGTAGCTGACGGTCAGATCGGCACCGGCAGTCTCGATGAAGGCAACGTTCTGCGGGCCAAGCACGTAGCTGGTCACGAAGGCGGTGCCTTCTGCGCGGGTGATCGAATCGCAGAAGATGTTGTCGAGCGATGCGGAATCGACGCAGAACTCGGCGGTCTCCTGCAGGCCCGGCGTGCGCACGGCATCGCTCAGGCGGATGTCGTACCAGTCGGCGGTGATGAGCAGGCCGGGCACGAAGCGCGGCTGAACGATCACACCCGCCGTCCAGGTCTTGGCTTCCTCCTCGAGCAAGTCCTCATTGCCCGACACGATCCCTTCGAGGCTGGCGCTCGACGCGATATCGCTCTCGAAATCGAAAGTATCGAAATCTGCACCGAGGCCGGTAATCAGCGCCTCGCAATTGTCGCGGCGGAAGCTGGTGCCCTGATTGATGTTCACCGGGCTGCACGGGTCGGTGAGGAAGGCGAAGGTGCCGGTGCGCGGCGCGAACAGTTCGGTGATGTTCGGCGCACGCACCGATTCCGAATAGCCGCCGCGGAAGCGGACATCGCGGATCGGCGCCCATTGGCCATTCACCGACCAAGCCTCGGTGCTGCCGACTGTGGAATAGTCGGAGTACCGGCCAGCAACGGTGAATTCGAGCGTTTCGAAAAACGGCCGGTCGGACAGGATCGGCACGTTGAGTTCGCCGAACACCTCCCAAACGTCGAAGCTGCCGGTTTCGCGCCCGAGCAACGCGAGATCGGCGAGCACGCCCGAGTTGGGATCGAAATCGGTCACCTGAGTCGATATCTCGTCAGGCCGGAAGTCGCTCTTTTCCTTGCGGTATTCGCCGCCGAACGCGAAGTTCACCGCGCCGCCGGGCAGTTCGAAGAAGTTGCCGAAATCGCCCGAAATGAACGCGTTGGCGACATGCTGTTCGATGCGGTAATCATTCGACGTGTCGGTCAGAACGAAGTCGAGCGCTTCCTGGCTGGCGACGCCCTCTCCGAACAGGTTGAGCGGCACGCACTCGCCCGGCTGGAAAGTCTGCGGCGCCTCGCCATAGTTGAGGTTTCCGGCGTCGACGATCGCCCCACCATCCACATTGACGCGGCAATCGAACACACCGCTGGGCGTGCCGGTGGTGAATTCACCCACGTCGACCACGTCGAGCGCCGCGAAGTAGCGATCCTCGATCCGCTGGTTGGTGGAGGTGTAGGTGGTATCGTTGCGCCCATAGACATAGCTCGCCTCGAACCGCACGCGGTCGCTGATGTTGCCGTCGAAGCCCACCACCGTGCGATAAAGATCGCGTTCGAACAGTTCGTTGCGGGTGCCGAGATCAAAGTTGTCGCGGTTGAACAGCAGGCCGCCGAAGGTGTCGAGCCCGGCTGCGCGGACATTGTCCGGGATAAGCGGGTTGTCTTCCGAAATGGCGGTGAAGAAGTCGAAGCTCGGCTGCGCGATAGTGAAGTTGTCACTCTTCACGTACTTGCCTTCGGCAAAGAACCGAAGATCTGGCGAAATCTCGAAGTTGAAGAAGGCATTGAACGCGTGGTGCTCGGTGCCCGCCTGCAGGTCGCCTTGATAATTGGCAATGGGCGTGTTGTCGCCGCCAACCGCGAGGAAACCCGACTGGGGCAGGAAGATGCCCGGATCATAGGGTGTGCCGTCGCCGCTAAAGAGCGGCGCGAAGCTGTCGTCGAGCACCAGCGCGCCCGCGGGCGAGCTGTCGGCATATCCGAGATTGCGGAAGAATACCCGGTCCGGCACGTTCGGATCGTCGGGGATGTCATCCGGGTTGCGTACCAGCCGTTCTGCGTCGGGCCGCCCGAACGGACGATCGCCGAAGCCGACGCGGGCGTCGTCGCGGTATTCGTAGGACAGCGTTATATTGGCGCGGTCGTCGGCGAAATTGCTGCCGACTGTGGCTCCGAAGAACAGGCTTTCAGCGTCGCCGAAATCTGAGATGCCGCTCTGCGCACGGATGTCGACGCCCTCGAAATCGCGGCGCATGATGAAGTTGACCACGCCGGAGACGCCGTCTGCACCATAGACCGAGGAAACGCCGCCGGTGAGCACATCGACGCGTTCGATCAGGCTGGTGGGGATGGTGTTGATGTCGACCGCAGCCTCACCCGCAACACCCGCCACATGGCGGCGGCCATTGACCAGCACCAGAGTGCGATTCGCGCCGAGATTGCGCAGGTTAAGCAGGTTGACGCCAGCCGCACCGGTGCGCGCCTGCGAACCGGCGGCATCGAAATTGGCCTCCGAGTTGAACAGCGCCGGTGTCTGGGTGAGCAGTTCGGTGACGTTCGTGACACCTGACTGAACGATGTTCTCGCTGGTGATGGCCACGATCGGGGTCGCGGTCGCGGCTTCGGGCCGCTGGATACGCGTGCCGGTAACAACGATGGCATTCACGTCGTCTTCAGGAGTTGCTTCGGTGAGGGCTGCGGCGTCTTGCGCGACCGCTACCGATGGCAGCGTAACCGCAAGGGCAACAACAGCCACGCCCGACATGAAGCGAACATTCTGATAGCTATTCAAATTACGTCGCATGGGAAAATGCATCCTCCGAAGAAATTACTCTGCCGTGGCCGTATTATCGACCATCTCCGGAATCATGTCTAAATCGGTACCTGGCCACAACGGCAAATGAAGCGAGTCCGATATTTGCTATTTACGAGTCACAATTTTACAACAATCTGTTTTTACTTGGCTTTTAAACAGAATCTTGCCAACTATATAGTAGCGACTGAGTGCGTAACCTGCGCCCACATATGTTACTTTCTCCCGGCGGGAATAGCCAAAGCGGCTCTTTTCGGTGAATTGCACTATATCTTCGACAAGCTGCAGATACGCATGCCACGTCCCTCAGGTCTTGGCCGTCGGCCTGATGACGATCCGAAAAATCGCAATGTGGGCCGCGCCCGCAGCGAAAGATAAACGAACACGGGATCAGTGCGCTCGGCGAATCACGCGCCCGCCAGAAGTCGCACCCCGACGACAAGCACCAGCACAGCCGTCAGCCAGCGTATCCAATGCAGCGGCAACAGCCGCACGGCCAGCAGGCTGCCAACCTGACCGCCGATCACCACTGCCAGCAGCAGGGGCAAGGCAGCACCGATGGCCTGCCCCATCAAACCCGGCCCGCTCTTGAGCAGCTGCCCAGCAAGCCCGAACAGCGAATTGACGAGGATGAACAGGCTCGCGGTCGCCGCAATCGCGCGCGGCCCTTGCCAGCGCACCAGATGCAGTAGCGGAGCGAGGAATATCCCTCCCCCTATGCCCACAAGTCCCGCGAGAAAACCCAGCGGCGGCGCGACGAAAGGCACCCAGCGGGCAAGGCGAGTGGGGCTCCCCACCAGCTCCTTGGCGACGGGGATCAGCATGGTGAGACTGGTCAGCACCAGGCTTGCGCCCAGCAGCGCCAGGAACGTCTCGCGCCCGATCGGGATCAGGCCGCCCACGAAGCTCGCTGGTGCGGCCAGCCCGACCAGCACCAGCGCCGGTTTCCACAGCGTAATCCCTGCGCGGGCAAAGCGGATGCTGGCGCCCGCAACAACCACGATATTGCAGGCCAGCGAGACCAGCGGCAGCAGCCGGTAATCGAGGCCCGACAGTGCGAGCAGCGCGGAATAGGTGGAGCCGCCACCGAAACCGACGCTGGCATAGAGCAGCGCGGTAACAAAGAAGCCGACCGCCAGCAGCACCGGCACCGCCCCGATCATCGCTCAGCCCCCCTTCCCCGCGCTGCGGATCAGACGATCTGTTTGGCGCCGACTGCGCCGTGGCAATGCTTGTACTTGTTGCCGCTCCCGCAGGGGCACGGCGCATTGCGGCTGATGTCGAGATTGGCGAAAGGGTTGTCGGGATTGGCCCCGCCCGGCCCCGATGCCGCCCGCGTAGAACCCGCGAGCGAGCCGAACAATTCGGGCCGCCGTTCCGACCCGTCGCCATCGTTCGAATTGTCGAATCCGGTCAGCGGATCGATATGCCCGGTGAGAAAATCCGGCAGTTCGGGGAGCTGTTGCATCTGCGGCGGCCTGTTCCGCAGTTCGGCGCGGAACAGAATTTTCGTGACCTCCTCGCGCAGGGTTTCGAGCATCGTTTCAAACAGGCCGAAGGCTTCCTGCTTGTATTCGTTGATCGGCTGCTTCTGTGCGATCGACCGCATCCAGATCACCTGCCGCAGCGCATCGAGCGTGGCGAGGTGTTCCTTCCAGTGGTGATCGAGCTGGCGCAACAGCACGTCCTTTTCCGCAATGCGCCAGTCTGCCGTGTTGGCGGCCATCTTCTCGTCCATCATGGCATCGGTCAGCGTGCGCAGGCGTTCTTCGAGCAGTTCGGGCTCGACCTGATCCTCGGCGAGCCATTCGTCGAACGGCGGCTGCAGCCCGAAGATGTCCTCCACCTTCTGCTTCAAACCATCCATGTCCCACTGTTCGGGATAGGAGCCCGGCGGGCAGGCGGTGCCGACGATGGTGTTGATCGTGTCGTGGCGCATATCGACGACCAC
Source organism: Erythrobacter sp. NFXS35 (assembly GCF_040148725.1). Lineage (NCBI taxonomy): Bacteria > Pseudomonadati > Pseudomonadota > Alphaproteobacteria > Sphingomonadales > Erythrobacteraceae > Erythrobacter > Erythrobacter sp. NFXS35. The sequence continues at coordinate 627,864 of NZ_JAGDEB010000001.1, forward strand.
GTCGTCCACCGCCTCGGAATCCATGATCTCGGCGCGCTGTTCGTAAACCACCTTGCGCTGATCGTTCATCACGTCGTCGTATTGCACGACCTGTTTGCGCATGTCGTAATTGCGCGCCTCGACCTTCTTCTGCGCGGTCTCGATCGCCTTGGACAGCCACTTCGAGCCGATCGCCTCGCCGTCCGCAAGGTTTGATTTCATCATCTTGGAAAACAGCGTGTCGGGGCCGAAGATGCGCAGCAGGTCGTCCTCAAGGCACAGGTAGAAGCGCGACAGGCCGGGGTCGCCCTGACGGCCCGAGCGACCGCGCAGCTGGTTGTCGATCCGGCGCGATTCGTGGCGTTCGGTGCCGAGCACAAACAAGCCGCCCGCCTCGATCACCTGCTTCTTTTCCGCGGCGACTTCGGCCTTGATGCGGGCGATGGCGTCATCGCGCTCCGGCCCTTCAGGCAACGCACCGAGCTCGTCCTGAATGCGGTATTCGACATTGCCGCCCAGCTGGATATCGGTACCGCGCCCAGCCATGTTGGTGGCGATGGTGACGGCCCCGAGGCGTCCTGCCTGCGCGACGATGCGTGCTTCCTGCTCGTGCATCCGGGCATTGAGCACCGCATGGATCACTCCCTCCTTGTCGAGGAACTGGCTGAGCAATTCGGATTTCTCGATCGAAACCGTGCCGACGAGCACCGGCTGGCCGATCTCGTTCTTCTCCTTGATCGCCTTGGCAATCGCGCCGAACTTGTCGATCGTGTTCTTGTAGAACTCGTCTTCCTCGTCGACGCGGGCGACCGGCAGATTGGTGGGGATTTCGACCACGCCGACCTTGTAGATGTCCCAGAACTCCGCCGCCTCGGTGGCCGCCGTGCCGGTCATACCGGAAAGCTTGGGGTACATCCGGAAATAGTTCTGGAAGGTGATCGAAGCCATGGTCTGATTTTCAGGCTCGATCTTGACCCCTTCCTTGGCCTCGACCGCCTGATGCAGCCCGTTCGACCAGCGGCGCCCATCCATCATGCGGCCGGTGAATTCGTCGATGATGATGACCTTGCCGTCCTTGACGATGTAATCGGTATCGCGCTTGCGTGCGAAGACGGCGACCAGCGCCTGATCGAGATGGTGGACGACCTGTGTGTTCTCGACATCGTAAAGGTTCGAGGTGGCGAGCAGGCCCTTCTCGATCAGCAGCTTCTCGACTTCTTCCAGCCCGTCTTCGGTCAGCTGGACGCGCTTCACCTTCTCGTCGATGTCGAGCCATTCGACCGGTATCTCGCGCGCGACCTGGTCGAGTTGAACGTAAAGCTCGGACTTGTCCTCGGTCGGGCCGGAGATGATCAGCGGGGTGCGGGCTTCGTCGATCAGGATCGAATCCACCTCGTCGACGATGGCGAAGTTGAATGGGCGCTGCGCCATCTGGGCGCGCTCGTGCTTCATGTTGTCGCGCAGGTAATCGAAGCCGAATTCATTGTTGGTGCCGTAGGTGATGTCGGCGTGATAGGCGTCGCGCTTCATCTCTTCGGGCATGCCGGGCACGATCACGCCGACGCTGAGGCCGAGCCAGTTGTACAGCCGCCCCATCTCCGCCGCATCGCGTCGGGCAAGGTAATCGTTGACGGTAACGACGTGGACGCCCTTGCCCTCGATCGCGTTAAGATAGACCGCCAGCGTCGCCATCAGGGTCTTGCCCTCGCCGGTGCGCATTTCGGCGATCTCGCCGCGGTGGAGTACGATGCCGCCGATCAGCTGCACATCGAAATGGCGCATCCCGAACACCCGCACCGCTGCTTCGCGCACGGTGGCGAAAGCTTCGGGCATGATATCGTCGAGCTTTGAGCCGCCATCGATCAGCCCGCGCAGCTTGGTGGTCTGCGCTTTCAGGTCATCGTCGGAGAGCGCCTGAAGCTGCGGCTCCAATGCGTTGATCTGGTTAACGATCTTGCCGAGCGATTTGACGTAGCGGTCGTTGGTCGATCCGAAAACGGACTTCATGATGGTGTTGAACATGGTCGGGCGTGCCTTTGAAGCGGTGCGGCCCTGCAATGCGGGCCGGAATTGTGCGGGGAATATGCGCGCGCGTGGGCGCTGTGCGCAAAAACGTCGTAATCGGGCGAAGGCGCGGCCTATTCGTAGGCGCGTTCGATCCCCATCAGCACCGGCAGGCGCAACGCCTCAGGCACGACCGGCGGCGCTTCGGGCACTTCGGCCGCACGGGTCGCGCGGATCGTTGCCGGAACAGGCTGAGCGGGTGCAGTATCGCTGCTGCGCGCGTCATCCCCGGCGGCTGCGGCGATGCTGGAATCGCACGCCAGCGCTTCGGCCAGCGACGCATGCGCCGGGCTGCCGATGGCGGCAAGGCCGGTAAGCAAGGCCAGAAGGGCGAAGAAATGCCGGGTCATTGGGGGTGCAGATAAGGATTCCGTCGCGTTTCGTCCACCGGCTTGTGCGATATTTACTGGACGCTGCCAGCATCCTAGAGCGCCGGTCATGCAAATCACCCGATCTCCGTTGGCCCTTCCCTTTCCGCAACTGCCTGCCATCGCCGGCGTCACGCTGCGCATTGCGCAAGCGCGCTACAAGGATTGGGACCGCTGTGACCTGACCTTCGCCGAACTGGCGCAGGGCACCACCGTCGCGGGCGTATTCACGCAGAGCGCCTGCGCCTCGTCAGAAGTCGAACTGGGACGCGAGGCGGTGAAACAGGGGCGCGCGCGGGCGCTAATCGTCAACGCGGGCAATTCCAACGCCTTCACCGGCTATCGCGGGCGCGAGGCGGTGGAACAGATCATGGATCAGGTCGCCGTCCATCTCGGCTGCGCACGAGACGAGGTCTTCGTCTCCTCCACCGGCGTAATCGGCGTGCCGCTGCCCAAGGACAAGGCACGTGCCGGCGTCGAAGCGGCGCTGCATGCGCAGCCGTGCGGATGGGAGGATGCCGTCCATGCAATCGGCACCACCGACACCTTCGCCAAGGGCGCTGGCGCAAGCGCGATGGTGGGCGATGTGCGGGTGGAACTCGCCGGGATCATCAAGGGATCCGGCATGATCGCGCCCGACATGGCGACCATGCTCGGTTACATATTCACCGATGCCGATGTCGCGCCTGCATTCCTGCAAGAAGCGCTGGGGCGCGCCAATGCAGCGACGTTCAGTTGCATCACGGTCGACGGCGACACCTCGACCAGCGATACCGTGCTCGTTTTTGCGACAGGCAAGGCTGGCAATACCCGGATCGCAGGCTGGGACAGCCCCGGCGCGGATGCCTTTGCCGCCGCGCTCGCCGATGTGTGCCGCAATCTTGCGCAGGCTGTTGTGCGCGATGGCGAGGGTGCCCAAAAATTCATCACCATCCGCGTGAGCGGCGCGGCGAGTGATGAAAGTGCGCGCACTATCGGCCTTTCCATTGCCAATTCGCCGCTGGTGAAAACGGCCATTGCGGGTGAGGACGCCAACTGGGGCCGCGTGGTCATGGCCGTCGGCAAGGCAGGCGAACCGGCTGACCGTGACAAGCTTTCGATCGCTTTCGGCGGAGTGTGGACGGCGAAGAACGGCCTGCCGGTTGATGGGTATGACGAAGCCCCGGTTGCCGCACACCTCAAGGGCGACGCGATCGATATTGCAGTCGATCTCGGCCTCGGCGACGGGCGGGCAAGCGTTTGGACCTGCGATCTCACGCATGGCTACATCGCGATCAACGCGGATTACCGGTCGTGAGCGCACTGGATGACGAAATTGGTGATCTGATGCGCTTCGCCGCGCAGCGTTCGATGCTGCCGCGCTTTCGCCAGTTGGCGGCGCATGACATCGAAATGAAGGGCGCAAACGATCCGGTGACCATTGTCGACCGCGAGGTGGAAGCCTTCCTGACAGAAGCCCTCACCCGGCTCGCGCCCGGCGTGGCGGTGGTGGGCGAGGAAGCCGCCCATGCCGACCCGGCCGTGCTCGACGCGCTTTCTGGCCAGTGCTGGATCATCGATCCATTGGACGGCACGGCCAATTTTTCGGAGGGCAGGGAGCCGTTCGGAATCATCGTCGCGCTCGCCGACGCGGGTCGGGCAGTGGCGGGCTGGATTTATGATCCGCTGCGCGAGCGGTTCTGCCATGCCCGCAGCGGCGAAGGTGCCTTTGTCGATGGGACACGGATCGCCGCGCGCACCACCGGGCAGCAGCCGCCCGTCACCGCCGTCAGCCGACTATTTCTGACCCCCGAGGAATCGCGCGACGTCGATGCCAGGCTGGCGCCGCATTACACGCTGGTCGACATCCCGCGCTGCGCCGCCGAGCAGTACCCGCGCCTCGCGCTGGGCGAAAACGACATTTCCAGCTTCAAGCGCACGCTGGCCTGGGATCATGCCGCAGGCGTGCTGTGGTTGAACGAGGCGGGCGGCAAGGCGGCGCGGATCGATGGCAGCGATTACCGGGTCGATGAGCAGGACAGGCCCGACCTTGTCGGTGCATCGAGCCCGGCGATCTGGGATGAATTCATTGCGCGGATCACGGTCTGATCCAGCGACGGCTCGGGAGCGCTTTCCTAATCGAACAGGCCATGCCAGCACACCCGGCATGGCCTGTCTTCACCCGCACTCCATCGCCCTTTGCCCAACTCCCGATGCGCGGGCAGCTTTTCCGTTCCTGGACAGTGTCTCATGTGTCTCCTACACGCGCGCCGCGGCGGCGTGGAGGCGGCGCGGCGGGCGTTACAGTTCGCTTTCGATCCACGACTTGAGCTGGCTTTTCGGCGCAGCGCCAAGCTTGCGCGCGACTGCTTCACCGTTCTTGAACAGCACCATCAGCGGGATCGACTGTACGCCCATTTGCGCGGCGATATCGGTGTTCTCCATGATGTCGACCTTGGCGATCCGCACCTGCCCGTCGAGTTCCTCGCTGATTTCCTCCAGCGCCGGAGCGATCATCTTGCACGGGCCGCACCAATCGGCCCAGAAATCGACCAGAACGGGGGTATCGCTGTCGAGCACATCGGCCTGAAAGCTGGCATCGGTGACATTGACGGTGGCCATAACAAATCTCCTTTGAGGCGGCAGCATAGGGGCGCCGCATCTTGCAATGCAATCTAGTGCGCGCCGCTTGTTCACTCAATATCCGGCGGCGGAAAGGATTGCTGCGGGGTCTGCAATGCGTTCTTGTGACGCTGAAGGTCTTCGGGTGGCAGGTCGTACAACACAGGCGCGTGGGTGTAGAGCACACCTGCACGCACGTCGCGCCCCGGATAGATCGCTTCGACCGCTGCGACATAGGCCGCCATCTGGCGCAAGGTCGCCAGCGGAATATCGGCAGTGCTGGCGGGGGGACGACGGGTGGTCTTGAAATCCACCACCGTGATGCGCGTCTCCTCGATCAGCAGCCGGTCGGCAGTGCCGGCCACCACCACGCCCCCGACCGTGGCGGCGAGCGGGACTTCGGCCAGCGCTTGCGAGGAAAACAGCATGGCAAAGTCAGGATGATCGATCACTGCCAACGCCGCGGCTAGCATCTCGTCGCGGACGTCGTCAGGCAGATCGCCCGCCTGCCGTTCGAGCCAGCGCCGCGCGGCAGGCTCGCGCTCATCCGCCGCAACATCCGGGAGCCGTTCAAGAAGGCGGTGGATCAGGTTGCCCCGCCGCGCAGCATGGCGCGCAGCCTCGGGCGGCAGCGGCGGTTCTGCCCCGCTCTCCTCGCCCGCGCTCGACGGCGCAAGCGGGCGCGGCGGGCGCGGCTCGGGGCCGATCGGGGTCGTCGCCCAGTGCGGGAGTTCGGGAGGTGCAGTATCGGCGGCAGCGCCATCGTCGGACACCAATGGCTCGGCCCGCTCGCCCCATTCCTTGCGCCACAGCCACACCGGGTCGTCGATCTGTTGACCTTCGAACAGCGGTGCGAGCCGCGCATACCAGCTATCCTCGTGCGCCGCGCCCTTCTTCGCTTCGTTCTTGTTGAGCGACCCGCCAATGAACAGCGCTTCCTCGGCGCGGGTCAGCGCGACATAGAGCAGCCGCCAATGTTCCTGCAGCGCGCTCGTCCGCTTGGCTTCCTCGGCCTCGGCAACTCTCCCCTTGCGCTCATCCTTCGACAGCGGCGGGAGCGGCACTTGGCGCGCGCGATCCAGCACTTCGCCCAGCGGATTGTCCTCCAGCGCCAGATCACCCGGATCGCCCAGCGCGCCGGTGGCATCGGCAAGGATCACGATCGGCGCCTGCAAGCCCTTGGAGCCATGCACCGTCATCACCCGCACCTGACCGCGGGCACTGTCCGAATCGCGCTTCAAATCACCCGTTCCGGCATCGAACCAGGCGATGAAGCCCGCAAGGCTGGGCCAGTGCTCGGCCTGATAGGCGAAGGCGGCATTGATGAGCTCGTCGAGCGGATTATTGGCCTCCGCGCCCAAACGCTCGATCAGACGCGCACGGCCGTGCCACGGGCCGGTCAGCAGCCACGCGATCAGCGACTGCGGGGTCTGGTAATCGGCACGGCGTAGCAGATCGCGCAATTTGTCGGCAGTGGCAGTCACCAATTCCGGCGCGTCCTCGCGGCGCAGATGATCCCACAGGCGCTGCTTGGGCGCACGCGGGACATGAGCGAGGATATCGTCCTGCGTCCAGCCGATCAGCGGCGATGCGAGCAGGTTGGCGAGGCTCAGATCATCCTGCGGCTGCGCGGCAAAGCGCAGCGCGGCCAGCACATCCTTCACCGCCAACGGCGCGCCCAGCCGCAACCGGTCAACCCCCGCGACCGGCACGCCGCGCGCATAAAGCTTGGCGACGATCTGCGCGGCGAGTTCCTTGCGCTGGCGCACGAGCACCATGATGTCGCCCGCCCCTGCATGGCGGCGGGTCCCCTTTTCCAGCACGAAGGGTTCTTCAAGGCTGACCCAGCGGTGCACCTGATCGGCAATGCGCTCGGCCAGCAGCGTATCATGCCGGGGCAGCCAGTCGCGTTCGCTGTTCCCGCTTTCGCCCGCGCCCCTGTCCTCGTAATCGTCCTCGCTATCACGCTCACCTTTGTCCGGCACCACCGGCGGCCAAAGGGTAACAAGGCCGGGTCGCACGGCGCCAATGTGTGGGGGCGGCTCGCGGTCGAGCCCAAAGGACGGAAAGCCCAGCGCATCAATCATGCGGTTGACGAAATTCAGCACGATGTCGGCGGTCCGAAAGGATTGGCCGAGATCGAGATCCTGCCACCCCGGCGCACGGCGATTGACGCGGCCCGCGCGGATCCCGTCACGGGCCTGCATTATCCGCGCCTCGACGCGGCTCTTGGCGCGGGCGAAGTTTTCGGGGCTAGTGCCCTGAAAGCCGAAGATCGCCTGCTTGTAATCGCCGACGGTGAAGATTGTGCGCAGCGTATCGCCGCGCGCGCCCTCGCCGCTGAAGAAATCGTCGATCAGGGCTTCGACAATGTCCCACTGGCTCTGGTTGGTATCCTGCGCCTCGTCGATCAGGATGTGATCGAAATGGCGATCGAGCTTGTAGCGGATCCAGTCCGAAGCCTCGCGGTCGGAAAGCAGCGCGGCAGCCTTGCGGATCAGGTCGCCGAAATCAAGCAAGCCTTCGCGGGCCTTGCGCGCTTCCCAGCGCACGGCAAAGGCGCGGCCGATTTCGAGCGCGGCAGTGACGACTTCGGCGCAGGCGAGCAGCGCGCGGCGGTCTTCATATTCGCGAACCGCCTCGGCAATGTCCTCCTGATGGCGGGTGTAGTCGGGGTCATTCTTCGCTGCCCCCTCCATCTTGCGCGGCTCACCATCGGCCTTGAGGATGGACTTGCGAAAGCCCGCCACGGCTTCCACCCGCGCTGCCAGATCCAACGCCAGCCACTGTCGAAGAAAGGCCGCGGCCTCCTGCCCGGTCTTGGCTTTCCAGCCATCCAGCGCAGGCAGCATTGCCATCAGAATATCGTCAGGAAAAAGATCGGGATCGAGCGGCTGGGCCGTCCAGACCTCATCCGCATCGGCAGGCATGCCCAGCGTCTGCCGCACCTGCGCTGCCATCGGCGATTGCCAGCCGGTCGGCCCTTCCCACAAGTCCTGCGCCTCGGCCGCGCGCATCAACCACTTGTGCAGCGCAGCCGGATCCTTGCGGGTGGTGAAGAGTTCGATCCCGTCCAGCACGCGGACATCATTGCTGCGCTCGGCTTCCTCGACCAGTTCGGTCAACACCTCGCGCGCCAGCAATTCGCGGCTGCGATCATCCATCACCCGCGTGCCGGGCGCAAGGCCCGCTTCCTCAGGGAAATTGCCGATCAGGTATTGAGCAAAGGCGTGGATCGTGTCGATCCGCAGTCCGCCTCCGGGGCAATCGAGGACGCTTGCGAACAAGCTGCGGGCGCGTTCAAGGCTGGCGGGGTCGATATCCGCGCCCAGATGCCCAAGTTCCTTCGCCAGCGCTGTCGCGGGCAGGCGTACCCAGCGGGCGAGCACCGCGTTGATGCGGTTGGCCATTTCAGCCGCGCCCGCCTTGGTGAAGGTGAGGCACAATATTTGCGATGGTGCGACATCGGGCAGCAGCAGCAACCGCAGCACGCGCGCGGACAGCACCTGCGTCTTGCCCGTTCCCGCCGAGGCCGAAAGCCAGACATTGTCCTGCGGCTCGGCCGCGAGCAACTGGTTGCCCTGCAGCGGGAAGACGAGGCCGTTACCGCCGCTCATGCGTCGCCATCCTTCTGCGTCAGGCGGACGAACCATTCATCCAGCCGCATCAGCTGGTCATATTCGTTGTAGCCCTTGTAATCGGGGTTTTCGCGCGCTTTGAAGGGTTCTGCGCCCTTGATGTACTTGCCGATGGCCTCGGCCAGTTTGGCAGTGTGGTGGGGAAGAAACTCCTCCAGCGTCAGGCCTTTTTCGCGCGATGTCAGCTTCATCGGGCCCTGCCGCTTGCCGAAGTCGCTGTCATCCTTGCCGAACGACCAGTATTCGAAGGTGCTAGCAGCGCCTGCCGTCACGCCTTCCTTCGCGAAGCCCCCAGCTTGCGCAATCAGGCCGAGCAGACCGAGCTGCAGCGCAAAGCCCTTTTCAACCTGCAGCTTGGAAGGCACCGAACCCGTCTTGTAATCCACTATACCGAGCGTTCCATCGCCCATCCGGTCAATCCGGTCGGCGCGGCCCATCACCTTGACCCCATCAACGGTCATCACACCTGAAATCTCGCTCGCCAGCACGGTGCGGCCCTGTTCGGCGTTATCCTGAGCAATCCACTGCTCAAACCGTTCGAGCGCGGCGATCAGACGCGGCTGCCACAATGCCCGGAACAGCGGGTGCACCCGCTCGGCGGCGAAATGGGCAGCGGCAAAGGGGGCGAGCGCAAGACCGGGATTGGCGGCGCGGGCCTTATGCCACTTGTCCAGCAGATCATGCACCAGCGTTCCGCGCAGCGCCGGATCGCTGAACGGATCGGCGGCGAGCGGCTGAAGCTGGCGCAGATCGAGGATCGCTTGCGCATAGAACTGGTAGGGGTCGCCCAGCAGCCGGTCGAGCGCAGTGACCTTGATTGCGACATTGCGCAATGCGGGCGACGGATTAGGCGCGGGGCGCGGATATTCGGGCGCGGGTGGGCGCTGACGGTCAAGGTGCTGCAACAGCGCGGGTATCGCAGTTTCGCGGTGCTCCCTGTCCAGATCATCGCCCAGCAGCGCCTCGACCCGCAGCAGAAAGCGCGACGGCAGTGTCGGCCCGTCGGCATCGCGCAAGGCGCGGCTCAGCACCACCTGCGGCGCACCCAGCGCACCGGCGAGATCATGCGCGGCCAGGCCGATGCGGAACTCCGCCCCCGGCACCCCCAGCGCCCGCAGGATCGGCGGGGCAAGCAAGGCATCGGCGCCAGGCGGCTGCGGCCAGATGCCTTCGTTAAGGCCGCCGCAGATCACCAGATCGGCGCGGGCCATGCGCGCCTCCAGCAGGCCGTAGATCGCCACGCGCGGATGACCGCCATAGCCGGGACGGACCGCGATTTCGTCCATCGCATCGCGCAGGATCCCGGCGATGTCGTCGCTATCGATCCCGGTCTCCAGCGCCTCGGCAAATCCGCGTAATTCTTCGATCATGGTGCCGAGCGCACGCCCGTCCTCGCGCTCCCATGCCGCGGTCCCCGCGAAATCCTCGGCCGCTGCGGCCAGCCGGGCCAGCGCCTCGGCCAACGGCATGTGCGGCGGCCAGTCGACAAGCGGCGCAATCAGCGCCTCCGCCCCGGACCACCAATCGGCAATCTCAGCCTTCGCGGCTGCCTTGCGCAGCGGCTCCATCCCCGGCGCAGGCGTGGGTCCGCGCAGCTGCCGGTCGAACGCGCGCAGCCCGCTTAGCCATGCCCGCCGCGAATCCCCGTCCGCGCTACGCACCAGCGGATGGCCGAAGGCCGCAACAAGGTTCGCAGGGTCGGGGCCATGCGCCGCGACCTCTGCCAACAGGCCCAGCAGTCGCCCTGCCGGGGTCAGCGCCAGCGGCTGGCCCGCGCTGTCATCGGCGGCGATATTCCAGCGTTCGAGATGCTGCACCACCCGTCGCGCCAAGCCCCGGTCGGCGGTGACCACCGCGATACGATGTTCGGGGTGTTCGAGAGCTTCGCGCACCAGCAGCGCAATCGCCTGCGCTTCTTCTTCGATGGTGGCGCTGGTCAGCAGCCGCACGCCTGCCAGACGGCGCTTGTCGGCAGGCAGGTCGACCCAGGCGCGGCTGGCGAGCGGCGGCAGGAACAGCGATGAAATCGCCCGCGTCCGCGCAGGCTCTGCCGCCGAAATCCCGCGCCGGTGCCACGGCTGCACCTCGGCCCGGTTAACCCCCATGCGACCCAGCAACAGCTTCAGGTGATATTGCGGATGGGTGAGCGCGTCGCCCGCGGCGAACACTGCCCCGCCCGGCTCGCTGGCTGCGCCCGCTAGGCCGAGTTCTTCCCAGGCTTCCTCGTCCATCTCGCGGTCGAAATCGGGCAGCACCACCGCCCCTTGCGGCAAATCGGCGACCGCCCGGAGCAATCGCGCCAGTGCGGGCGATGCGCTGGTGACGCCCGCCGCCACGACCGGGTGCGACGGCGGAAGCTCCTTCCAGCGGCGTGCGGCACGGTCGAACAGCAGGTTGCGGCGGGTGGCCGCATCAATCTCGCCATGCGCAGCCAATTCCGCCTGCCACCGGGCATTGACCCGCGCGAACAGGCGGATCGCGTGCTGCCAATGACCTGCAATTCCGCCCAGCTGATCAAGCACCGCCTTGCTGGTAAGATCCTCGGGCCGCTTCTCCTCGACCAGCAGCCGGTCGATGCTGCGCGCCATTTCCCGCGCCAGATTGAGCCGGGCACGCCCCGGCAGCGGCTCCATCCCTTCGGCAGCGCGTTCCTCGCCGATCAGGCGGTCGATAACGAGCCAGCGCCGCACCGGATCGCAGGCCGGGGGGATATCGGCCGCGCCCAGCGGATCGAGCGCCGCGCCGAGTTTCTCGTCGAGGTCAAGATCGCCGACCGCAATCATGCGCGGCATCAGCAGGCCGCCCTCGCCGCTGGCCCCGGCATGGCGGATGAAGGCTTCGGACAGAGTTCGCGCTGCACGGCTCGACGGCACCAGCAGGGTCAGCCGGGCAAGGCCGAAACCCGGTTCGCGGTAGCGCGGCACAAGCCCCGCCACCAGTGCATCGGCGAATCCACGATGCGCGGCGATGGAATAGACCAGCGGGCCGACGCGGCGCGGCTCAGCCACGCCGCAGTGCCTCTTCGGTCGGGCGTATCGCCTGCGGGGTGCCGACTTCGAACCACAACCCGCCGAACGACAGGCCGTAAAGCCGCCCTTCGTCGATTGCGCGGCTCCACAGGATGTTGGTCGAAAACGGCCCTTTTGGCGCATCGCGCAACAGGCGGTGCGAAACCAGCTGGATGCCGGTGTAGATGAACGGCGCGATCCGTCCGGCCTTGCGTCGCGACAGCAGGCCGTTGGGGTCCATGTGGAAATCGCCCGGCCCGTTGAAATTGGCCGCGCGCGCGTGCGGCACCAGCAGCAGCAACGCGTCAATATGGTCGGGATTCCAGCGGCGCGACAATTCGGCAAAGGCGTTGTTCGGCCCGTCGAGCCAGATGTTGTCGGCGTTCAGCGCAAAGAACGGATCGGGCAGGTGCGACTGTGCCTTCACCATCCCGCCGCCGGTTTCCAGCAACTGCGCGCGTTCGTTCGAGACTGTCACCTGCGGCACAGCCCGAGCGGTGACATGCGCTTCGAGCGCGTCGGCGAGGTAGTGGACATTGACGACCGCCCGCGCCACGCCCGCCTCGGCAAGGCGATCCAGGGCGTGATCGATCAGTGCGCGCCCTGCAACCCGCACCAGCGGCTTGGGCTGGCTTGCGGTAAGCGGACGCATCCGTTTGCCTAGCCCGGCAGCAAGGATCATCGCGGTGTCGGAAACCAGCGCCTTATCGTTCATGTCGCGAAGGCTCCGTGAGCGAAGCGCAGCGTATCGGGGATGTTGGCATCGAACCAGCGTGCCACCGGGGCCAGCGCCGGGTGGGCCAGATCGCGCTCCAGCGCAGCCCAGACCCGCGGGATCATGCCCAGATACTTGGGCTTACCATCGCGCCGGTCGAGCCGCGTGAATATGCCGACGATCTTGGCGTTCCGCTGTGCGCCGAGCCGGGCGTAGTCTGCGAGGAAGTCCTCGTCCGCACCGCCGGCATGATGAACATAGTGAAGCAGCATTGCGGTTTCGAGATCCTCGGACACGTCGCGCCGGGCATCCTGTAACAGCGACACGAGATCATAGGCCGGATGGCCCACCAGCGCGTCCTGGAAATCGATAAGACCTTGCGGGCCGCCCGCCTTGCCGGCCAGCAGCATGATGTTTTCGGCATGGTAGTCGCGCAGCACAGTGACGCCGGGTTGCTGACGGGTGAGAGCGGGTGCGAGCACCTCCTCCCACGTAGCAGCATAGCCCGCGACATCGACGCTGAGCCCCTGGGCCGGACACCACCATTCGGTCAGCAGCGTAGCCTCGCGCACGTAGGTCGCCATGTCATAGGGTGCGAACGGGCCGGGCGGCAGGCGGTGCAACGCCACCAGCGCCTCGACGGCGGATTCATAGGCTGAGCGTTCATCCGCCGGGTTGGCGTCCAGCCAATCACGCATCCGGTCATCGCCGAAATCCTCGGTCAGCACCCAGCCCGCGGCGGCATCTTCGGCAAGGATCGCAGGCGCGCGCATCCCGCTTGCGTTCAACCAGTGCGCGACATGCAGAAACGGCGCAGGGTCTTCGTGCGGCGGCGGCGCGTGCATCAGCATCGCCGATCCGCCGCCCGCGCGGGCAAGCCGAAAATAGCGCCGGAACGAGGCATCGCCCGGCAAGGGCTGCACCTGCGCATCGGCCCAGCCCACACGGGCGGTGAATTCGGCAAGACCTTGGGGGATCTGGTTCATGGCATTCGCCCTACCCAATCGAGGCCCGCGCGGGCAATCGCAATCCGCCCGCCTTCCCCGCTTTCTCCCGCCGGTTCGAGCAGGATCGAAAGGCACGCCGCTTCGTGTTCGAACCCGCCCGCATGATCGGGCCACTCAGCCAGCAACACCGCGCCCCCACGGTAATCGTCGAGCCCGATTTCAGCCAGTTCGGACGGGTGCTCCAGCCGGTAGAAGTCGGCGTGCACAACTGGAAGGTGCAATCGCGGTGCGTCATAGGTTTCAATGATGGTGAACGTGGGGGAAGGCACCTCGCCTTCGTGCCCGAGCGCAGCCAGGATAGCGCGTGCCAGCGTGGTCTTACCCGCCCCGAGCCCGCCGGTCAGCGCCACTACGTCGCCCGCCCGCAATCGTGCCGCAATACGCGCACCGAACGCGGTCATCGCCGCCAGATCAGGCAAAATTTCGCGCAGTTCGCTCACGGCAGGCGGATCGTCGCGGTGGTGCCGGCGCCCTTGCGACTGGCGATTTCCAACGTGCCCTCATGCGCCTCGATAAGCTGCCGGGCGAGCGGAATGCCCAGCCCTGTGCGGCGCTCGGGGGTGCCGGGCTTGCCCGCCTTGGCCCCGCCTTGCGCGCGGGCGAGTTCCTGCGCGGTCATACCCCGGCCATTATCGGCGATGCGGACTTCGAAGTTCCAGTCCGTACTCTCAGGCGCCTTGCTGATTTCGATCACGATACGCCCGCCATCGGGCGTACCGGACACTGCGTTGTCGATGAGGTTGCCCAGCGCCCTTGCAAGCTGGCGCGGATCGCCTTCGATCACCCGGCCCTTGCGCCCTTTAAGATCGAGGCTGAGACCGGCCGCGATGATCGCCGCCTCGCGATCGCGCACCAGCGTCGTCAGAAACTCGAGCAGATCGAGCCGTTCCTTGCGGATCGGCAGCAGCCCCGCTTCGCTTTGCGACAGGTCGAGCACGTTTTCGACCTGCTCAGTCAGACGCTCGACCGCGCTCAGGATGGCGTCGACATATTCGCCTGCCGCCTGCGGATCAGCCGCCACGCCTGATTTCAGCAGTTCGGCATAGCCGCCAATGGTGGTGAGCGGGGTGCGGAATTCGTAGGACATGTTGGCCAGGAACCGCGCCTTCACCGCGTCAGCCTCCTCCAGCGCCTCGGCGCGTTCACGCAGCGCTTGCTCCGCCTTCTGTGAGGCAGTGATGTCGAGCACGGTCAGCAGGCCGTTCCCATCCGGCAGCGGCACCCCGGCAAACCGCAACGTGCGCCCGTCCGCCAAGTCAACCTGACCGCCCTTTTCGCGCCGGTCGAGCGTGGCTGCACGCACGGCGGCGCCAATCAGTCCGGCTTCTTCCGGTCGCACCAGATTGCGGCCGATCGCACCGAGCAGTTCGTCGGCGCTGGGATGCGCATCAAGCAGTTCGGGGGTCAGCCCCCAGGTCCCCGCAAAGCTACGGTTCCAAAGCTGCACCGAACCATCGGGCGAGAAGATCGCCAGCGCCTCGAACAGACTGTCGAGCGTGGCCGTGCGGGTACGCAGCAGGGTGTCGCGCACCGCCGAAAGCGCAAGCTGTTCGGTGCGGTCTTCGGCGATAAGCACGAGCCCGCCATCGGGCAGCGGCTGGGCCACGATCCGCAGATGCGTGCCGCCCGGTAGCGGCCAGGCTTCCTCCAGCGTGGCGCTCGCCTCAAACCACCCCGCCCGTTCGCTTCGCCATTCGGGAAAATCGCGCACTTCGGGTGTGCGTCCGCGCTCACGTGCTTCGGCAAGGAACCGATCGAACGGCGTGCGCGCCGCGATCGCCTCGTCCGTGAGCGAAAACAGGCGGCGGAACGGGCGATTGGCGAAGACCAGCCGCTCCTCGGCATCGAATTGCGCGACGCCGACCGAAAGCTGATCGAGCAACGCGCGCTGGGCATCGCGGAAGGCGCGGAATTCGCGCGCGACCTGCTGCTGTTCCTCGATATCGATGGCATAGCCAGCCACACCCTCCTGACCCAGCGGAAGGTCGCTGACGCGCAGCGTGCGTCGCGCACCGTGGATGGTGGCGGCAACGATGCGCTCGGACTTGTCCTGGCTTTGCAGGGATGCACGCGCGATTGCGGCAGGGGATTGGCCATCTTCAGGTTCGAGCAGTTCGATCTGGCCCTGCACCACCTCGGCTGCGCCGGTGGCACCGACGGCATCGACATAGGCCTGATTGACCAACTGGAGCGAAAGGTCGCTGCCGCGGAACCACATCGGCATCGGCGCCGCTTCGATCAGACCGACCAGCGCGCCGAAATCGCCCGTTGCCCGCGTGGCGGCGGCGCGCAGGCGGGCCATTTCGGCATGACTTTCGGTGAAATCGAAAACCCACACCAGCGCCGCACCACCGGGCGAGACCTGCGGATCGGCGAGCGTGCCGTACAGAGCCAAGCTGCGCCGCGAGCCGGGGGGATTGAGCGCCATGCGAAACGGCGCAGCGGTTTTCTGGGTCGCCTGGACCTTCGCCCAGAGCTGTTCGTACTGATCGGGTGCCAGCCCTCCGGCTTCAGCATCGCCGGGAGCCGACGCCAGCTCACTGAGATATCTGGGGGTTGCGGACAGCCCGAGCAGCCGTGCAAGCTTGTCCGGCGCCTCGATCCGCCCGTCGATCCGCACCAGCAACGGAACCGCCGGTGCGACATCGAGCAGGGTCTGGATCCGCTTGAAGGTGCTTTTGAGCGCCTTGGCCCGCTTCATCCCGGCGTTCGCGCGCAGCACCACCACCGCCGCGCCTACCGTCCATGCGGCGAGCAGCAGCGCAATCAGCACAAGCGAAAGCGGCGAGATTTCCATCGCCTCACCGCTATGCGCGTGCGCGCGTCAGTGCAACGGGGTTAAGACGTTGAAGCCACAGCCCCGCGCTGCCCCGGACATGGTCGGGGGCAAAGCGGGGCCTGCAAACGATCAGTAACGGTAGTGATCGGGCTTGAACGGACCGGCCTGGGGCACGCCGATGTAGCTGGCCTGCTTGTTGCTGAGCTGGGTCAGCCTGACGCCGAGCTTCTCGAGATGCAGCGCGGCGACCTTTTCATCGAGGTGCTTGGGCAGAACGTAAACGTCGTTGTCGTATTCGTCCGCCTTGGTGAACAATTCGATCTGGGCAAGCGTCTGGTTGGTGAAGCTGGCGCTCATCACGAAACTCGGGTGGCCGGTGGCACAGCCGAGGTTCACCAGACGGCCCTTGGCGAGAATCAGGATCGACTTGCCATCGGGGAAGGTGACGAGATCGGTGCCTTCCTTGATCTCCTTCCAATCATAGTTGGAAAGCGCAGAAATCTGGATCTCGCTGTCGAAGTGGCCGATGTTGCAGACGATCGCCATCGGCTTCATCGCTTCCATGTGCTCGGCAGTGATCACGTCTTCGTTGCCGGTGGCGGTGACGAAGATGTCGGCGCGCTTGACGGCATCTTCCATGGTGACGACTTCGAACCCGTCCATCGCCGCCTGCAGCGCGCAGATCGGATCGATCTCGGTCACCATCACGCGGGCGCCGCCATCACGCAAGCTGGCGGCCGAACCCTTGCCGACATCGCCGTAGCCGGCAACGCAAGCAACCTTGCCGGCCAGCATCACATCGGTCGCACGGCGGATCGCATCGACCAGCGATTCCTTGCAGCCGTAGAGATTATCGAACTTCGACTTGGTGACGCTGTCATTCACGTTGATCGCCGGGAAAGGCAGCTTGCCCTGCTTGGCGATCTGATACAGCCGCATCACGCCGGTGGTGGTTTCTTCCGACACGCCCTTGATCGCCTTCACCGTCTTGGTGAGATAGCCCGGCTTCGCCGCGACGAACGCCTTCAGGGCCCGCTGAAGTTCGATTTCCTCGGCATTGGCGGGCGCGGGCATTTCTTCGCCCGCTTCGATCCGGGCGCCCCACAGCGCGAACATGGTGGCGTCGCCGCCATCATCCAGAATCAGGTTGGTGGTGAGATCGGGATTGTCCTCAGTCGACCAGTCGAAGATGCGGCCGACATAGTCCCAGTAATCACCCAGTGTCTCGCCCTTGATAGCGAACACCGGAATACCGCGTTCGGCGATAGCGGCCGCAGCGTGATCCTGCGTCGAAAAGATATTGCAGGTCGCCCAGCGCACTTCGGCACCGAGCGCCACCAGCGTCTCGATCAGCACAGCGGTCTGGATGGTCATGTGCAAGCTGCCAGTGATGCGCGCGCCCTTCAGCGGCTGGGGTGCGCCGTATTCTTCGCGCAGTGCCATCAAGCCGGGCATCTCGGTTTCGGCGATCTGAATCTCGTCGCGGCCGAAGCGGGCGAGCGCGATATCCTTGATGACATATTCATGGGTCGGGGCGGCAGCGAGGGTAGCCATACTAGTTTCTCCTGCGCGACAGCGCGCGTTATGGGCGGAAATGCTCTGGCTCCGCCCCTAGCCGCACGGCCGCCCTGAGGCAAATATAAACTTATCTTTATATGTCTAATTGTTGCCCATGCCGCTGCGATGGCTATAGACGGCCACAGGACATACCTCCGCTGGAAGGACACCAAAGCACATGACGATTTCCGTTGGCGACAAGCTCCCCGAAGTCACGCTGGTCAAGGCTACCGCCGAAGGGCCGCAGGCTGTGAAATCCTCCGAATATTTCGCCGGCAAGAAGGTCGCACTGTTCTCGGTGCCGGGTGCCTTCACCCCGACCTGCTCGGCCAAGCACCTGCCGGGCTTTGTCGAAAAGGCAGGCGATCTCAAGTCCAAGGGCGTTGATGAAATTGTCGGTACCGCCGTGAACGACGCGTTCGTGATGGGCGCCTGGAACAAGGCTTCAGGGAGCGACGACATCACGATGCTGGCCGACGGCAATGCCGATTTCGTCGAGGCGATCGGGCTGACCATGGACGGGTCGGGCTTCGGCATGGGCACGCGCGGTCAGCGTTTCTCGATGGTCATCAATGATGGCGTGGTCGAACAGCTCAACGTCGAAGAACCGGGCGACTTCAAGGTGTCGAGCGCGGAACACATGCTCAGCCAACTCTGAGACGCGAGACTCTGGATAATGGAAGGGGCGCTCCCGCGGTCGGGCGCGCCCCTTTTTTTGTTGCCGAAATACAGGTTCAGCCGAGCGGCGGAGCGCCAGCGGCGACCCACAGGGCGAATCCTGCAGCCAGAGCGATAGCCAGTAGCCCCCGCACCTGCGGTACCGGCCCTATCCCGGTGACCCCGGCCATCGGCGGGCGATCACCGCTCAGCATCGGGCTGACAAGGTCGTTGCGCTTCACTGTGGCGTAGAAAACGATCGCTGCAAGATGCAACGCGATCAGGCCTGCCACAACCCAGAAGAACGTCTCGTGCCAGTCGGTTAGCGTATCGGCAGTCATGACCCCCACAAGCGGATTGAGCGGCCCGGTCATCCCGTTATAGGGATCGCCCGCGAACAGTCCCATGCTCACCTGCAACAGCATCGCCCCGATCAGCGCCAGCGTGCTCCATCCGGCCAACGGACTGTGCCCGATCCGCGTCGCCGCGTCTGTCGTTTGGCCGCGCAAATAGGCGATCACCGCGCCCGGCCCTTTGACGAAGCTGGCAAAGCGCGCGGTTTCCGTCCCGAAAAAGCCCCAAAGCACGCGGAACACGAGGATGCCAAGCAGCACCAAACCCAGCCGCCGGTGCCACGCCCAAGCCGAATTCTCTGCCGTCCACCACATTGCCGGCACAAGCAGCGCAAAGCTCCAGTGCGTCAGCCGCAGCAGCGGGTCCCACACCCGGACGTCGGGCGCGCTGGTCGGTCCGTGCGAAGCGCCCATGCGCGCCTACTTTTCGTCGTCGAGCCGGAACTGGTCGTGGCAATCCTTGCACGCGCCGCCCATCGCCATCGCCTGCGCGCCGACAGCGGCCTTGTCGCCCGAAGCTGCGACGGCGGCGAGGTCAGCGCTCTCATCGAGCAATTTCTGCGCCGCCGCCTTGAACTCGACCGGCTTTTCCCAGACCGTGGCCAGCGCCTCGGTATCAAAACCGTCATCGATGCTGGTGCGCTCGACAAAGTGGCGTTCGATATTGCCCGCGCGTGCGTTGATATCATTCGCGCTGGCGGCGATCAGGCCGAAGTCGGGCGTGTCCTTCTCCAACTCGCCCCGCACCGCCTTAAAGGCATCGCCGATCGATTCGAAGTTATCCTGTCGCTCCTTCAGTACCGCCGGTTCGGCGATCGCATCGGCGGGCGCTTCGTCAGCGGGGGTTTCGCTGGCGCAGGCGGCAAGCGCACCGGCAAGTGTAGCGACAACAGCGAGGCGAGTGGCAAGAGTGCGAACCATCGTCGAAAAGCTCCTTGGTTAAGCCGAACGGCAGATCCCTCGTGCAAGCTATGCTGCTTTAAGCGGCATCGCAAACACAAGATTCGCTCTGCGCTCAAGTGGTTCGGGCCGGCGGTACGCAAAAACACGAAAAAGGGGCGCCCCGATTGGGGACGCCCCGATTACTGCAACCACGAAACGCAATCAGCCGTCGCGGCCATTCGCCACGACGTTTTCGGCTTCGGCAAGGATCGCGGAACGATCCTGCTCTACCAGTTCCAGCATCGCGGTGCGGAAGGTGTCGCGGCGCGCATCGACCAGCGCATCGATCGCTTCGGCCTTGTGATTGCACCAGCCCGGTGTCGAACCGTTGGTAACGTCATCGCGGATCATCGAGCGGCGCGTCTGCAGCACATCGCCCACCTTGGCGGTGCGCTCCACCTTGAGAGCGGCGCTCCATTGGCAGCGCAGCGTGCTGGGTCGCCCAGCAACACCTGCAGTACCGATCTGACGGGTTTCGACCTTCACCGCGCCTTCATAATCGGCGGCGATCGTGCCCGCGGGATGATCGATCACGACCTCATGTTCCAGCGCAGCCGCTGGCGAAGCGAGGCACGCTGCGGCAAAAAGGCCCGCAAAAGCGAGTTTTTTCATCATCATGTCTCCTGCATTATTCCGGCTTTTTTATCCAGCCGTTGACCAGCACGATCGTAGCAGGGCGAGCCCCGAATTCCAAGCGCATACGACCGCAAACCGATGGCGCGCGCGAGGAGCTTCTACAATGCATACATGACGTTATTGGCAGATACGCCGATCAATAGCCCATCAGGCTCATGACTTCCTTGCGGCTGCGATGGTCATCGAGGAAGCACCCGAGGATGCGGCTGGTCACCATCTCGACCCCATGGGTCTTGACCCCGCGCCCGGTCATGCAGCCGTGCTGCGCCTCGATCACCACAGCAACGCCGTGGGGTTCGAGATTGTCCCAGATGCACTGCGCGACCTCTGCGGTCAGACGCTCCTGAATCTGCAACCGGTGCGCGAACCCGTGCAGCACGCGCGCGAGCTTGGAAATCCCCACAACCTTCTTGTTGGGCAGATAGGCGATGGCCGCCTTGCCTGTGATCGGCGCCATGTGGTGTTCGCAATGCGACTGGAACGGGATGTCCTTGAGCAGCACAATTTCGTCATAGCCGCCGACTTCGGAAAACTGACGGCTGAGATGGATGGCCGGGTCTTCCTTGTAACCTTCGCAGTATTCGAGCCACGCCCGGCCCACACGCTTGGGCGTGTCGAGCAGCCCTTCGCGCGACGGATCATCGCCGGCCCATTCGATCAGCGTGCGGATCGCATCCTGCACATGCGCAGGGACATCGGGCTTGCCCAACGGATTGTCCGGGTCGAACTCGTCATCATGGGCACAGACATAATTCATCGTAATGTTCTTTCTTCGCAAATCGGCGGCGCAGGAACGGCCCCTGCCCACTCCAGTGTCGATCTCGCGAGAGGTAAACCGACAAGGCCGCCTGACGTTCCGCAACATTCGGCTTTTGGCCTGACCGGTTGTGCGATGGAACCTGCGCCCCATATCCGCAATATAGGTTGCATTCGCCGTAATTCACGCCCCGAAACGGCCAAAAAAAGGACTTTGGCGTGCCGAGCCCCAGCGCATTCGACTTCGAAACCGCCGCACGAAAGGTGCTGAACCGGTTGCCAACCGCATTTCGCGAACACCTGGCCGACGTCGTGCTCAGAATCGATGAATTCGCCAGTCCCGAGCAACTTGCCGCAGTCGGATTGGAGAATCGTTGGGAACTGACCGGGCTTTATGAAGGCATTGCGCTGCCCGAACAGTCGCAATGGGATCATGAGCGCATGCCGCCCGTCATCAGCCTTTTCCGCCAACCACTACTGGCCGAAATACAGGAAACCGGCGTGGGCTTCGCCGATCTCGTGCGCCACGTGGTGATCCACGAGGCCGGGCACCATTTCGGGCTGTCCGACGACGATATGCATGCGCTCGAGGAAAGCGTGCAGGACTGAGGCTGCTGTCGCGGCGCAGGTTCCGGACGCATTCGAAGCGAGGTGCCGGAAAAGAACCACAAAACCAATAACGCCCGCCCCTCTTTCGAGGAGCGGGCGTTATTGGTGCACCCGGAGCGATTCGAACGCCCGGCCCCCAGATTCGTAGTCTGGTGCTCTATCCAGCTGAGCTACGGGTGCACACTGGAGGGGGGCACATAAGAGGGTCGGTGGGGCTTGGCAAGTGGCCTTGAGCGGGTTTCAAAGATTTTGGAACAGCCGCGCCGCCAATGCCTCGTCGAGCGGCGGCTTGGGCAGCCCGATCACCTCGGCGGGGGTGAACCAGCCGACCTCGCCCCCTTCAAGCGCCACCGGATCGCCCTTCCACCCGGCAATAGTGTAAAGCAGTATGACAATCGCGTGCTCTTCGCCCGCCCCACAAATTTCGGCGAATCCGGAGGGGCTCATGGTTCCGGGGCGGCATTCGATACCAAGCTCCTCGTGCAGTTCACGTACAAGCGCTTCTTCGGGCATTTCAGATGGTTCTACCTTGCCGCCGGGAAACTCCCAGAGGCCGCCATGGTGCTTCCCCGGGGGGCGTCGGTGCATCATCCAGAACCCGTCGCCGCGCTGCAATGCGCCTGCCACAACGGCAATCCATTGTCCCCGAGCGTCGGATTTTTTTCCAACCATAAGCCGATCATCAACCTTTTCTTAACCCGCGAGGGCGATTCTGAGCAGGTCGAACCGCAGTAGACAGGTGGGTTTCAAATGTTGACGACCTTTTTCAGGACCATGAAGGCCGATACATCTGGCGCCACCGCCGTCGAATACGGCTTGATTGTAGCCCTCATCGTTGTCGCGATGATTGTCTCGCTGCAAGCAGTTGCAGATGTGACCATCGGAACTTGGCAGAGGGTCGAGACGGCTTCGGTGGCAGCAATGGGGGCGTAACATTCCGAAACAGAATTCGAGTTAGGAATTTCTCAATAGTTGCCACTTAACAAATGAAACACCGGGCCGGGCCAAGCGGAACGGTAGGGTACCGAAGACCAAACCAGGAGACTACACATGACCTTCTTCAAGAACCTCATTCGTGACGAGCAGGGCGCCACCGCCATCGAATACGGCCTGATCGCTGCTCTGATCGCCGTTGCTGCCATCACCGGCATGACCGCGCTGGGCGGCACTCTGGAGAGCACCTTCCAGAACGTGTCGACCAAGATGCAGCCGGGCGTTACCGGCGGCGCTTCAGCCTAATCTTCGGTTACCATAACCGACGGAAGCGGCGGGGGGAAACCCCCGCCGCTTTTCGTTTGGGCGCCATGTTATCGGGGATGCGCCAATGCGCTGCCAAGGTTACCGCCCACGCACCACCAGCTTGACCTTCTGACCCGGCACCAGCTGATCGCGGCTGCCGAGCGCATTTAGCACCCGGAAGCGTTCTTCCTGTGCAGCCGGATAGGCCATGCGCCGCGCCAGACTCGCCACCGTGTCCCCGCGCTGCACCGTCACAACTTGCAGTTTTTTTGGTACCACGTTGCCAGCTTCGGCCGAGGTGATCCGCCGCATCGACTGAAACATCGGGTTGAACGTGCCCGCACGGCCTGCAGGCGCAATCGCGAGGAAGTGATAAGCGCGGTCGCGCGCGAATTCATAGGCGAACACCACGACATCCACCTGATTTCCGCCGCTGTTGACCCGCGCCTCGCCGACAAGGGCGGGCAGCCCGTTGACAGTGGTGCGCTGCATCCGCGCCGGTGCCAAAGTGGCATTCTCTCCGCCCAATGCCGCAAACTGCTGGCGCACATAGGTGTCGAGGTCACCATTATAGGGCGCCAGCGTCATCTTGGCCTGCCCCCCCTGCCCGTTGATACTGACTTCACGCGTACCGTTGACCATGAAGAAGCCCTGCGGCGCGGTAAAGGACAGGCGCAGTTCGGGATGAATGAACTGGCTGCCTTCGATGACACCTTGCGCCGGATCATCGCCGTAGAGCAGCCCGTCGACCCTCGCGAGGAAGGTATCGCGGTTGGTGACGGTGGCCCCAGTTGGAGGCGTGGCCTTGGCAAGCGCTGCCTGAACGCGGCTGGCTGGATCGGGATGGGTCGAGGCCCATTCCGGGGCGGTCGCATTGCGGCCCTGCAATCTGGCGTCGAGCGCGTTCTGCGCCGCAAGGCTGGCGAGAACCGTACCCATCGCCCGCGGATCATAGCCCGCGCGATTGAGATAAGAGATGCCGAGCGTATCGGCTTCAAGCTCCTGCTGGCGTGAATAGCTCAGGGTCAGCAGTTGCGAACCCTGCAGAAAGGTCCGCGAAAGCGTGTCTGCAATGCCGCTATCGCCCAGCAGCACCGAACTCCCGATCGCGCCCAGCACACCGAGGATTGAGTTGCGCTGCGCGGTCTGCGCCCGGCGCTGGGAATGGCGGGCGGCGACGTGGCCGACCTCATGCCCCAGAACAGCCGCCAACTCGGCCTCGTTATTCATCAGCGTCACCAACTGGCGCGTGGTATAGACATAGCCGCCCGGCACCGCGAAAGCATTGTGAATGGGCGAATTCAGCAGGCTGACGGTAAAGCTCTCGCGCGCATTGCCGAGCCCCGACTGCACCGCGATGTTCTTGCCCACCTGTTCCACATACGCGGCGTACGGCCCGCTCATCGCGCCGCCGAATTCCGCCAGGAATTGCGGGTGATATTCCGCCCCCTGCTGCGCCTCTTGCTGAGTGATGGGGGTTGAAGCAGAAGGGATCGGCCCGCCCATGCCCACGCACCCGGCCAGTGCCAACGGCGCGGCACCGATTGCCAGCATCCTGCGTGTAAATCGCGTCATCGCCTGTTCTCCCGCTATGTTATCTTTCCCGAAAATATCGGTAAACCACATACGGGCATAGCCGTGGACGCCTGAACCTTAACCCCCAATGGCGAGGAAGCGTTCCTCACGCACGGCGATCAGTTGTTCACCAGTCTTGGCCGAAAGCCCGTCAAGCTCCTCGGTCAGCGCGTCTCCGAGCATCCGTGCCGCCGCCGCCGCATCGCGCTGCGCCCCGCCGAGCGGCTCCTTGACGATCCGGTCAATCACGTTGTCGCGTTTGAGATGCTGGGCGGTGACCTTCATCGCCTGGGCTGCATCCGCTGCCTTTTCGGACGTGCGCCACAGGATCGAGGCGCAGCCTTCGGGCGAGATCACCGAATAGACCGCGTGCTCCATCATCAGCACCCGGTTGGCCGAAGCCAGCGCCACCGCGCCGCCCGATCCGCCCTCGCCCACGATCGCCGCAATCATCGGCACCGGCAGCGCGAGGCAGGCCTCGGTCGAACGGGCGATGGCTTCGGCCTGCCCGCGCTCCTCCGCTTCGATCCCCGGAAACGCGCCCGAGGTATCCACCAGCGTGACCACTGGCAGTCCGAACCGGCCCGCCAGTTCCATCAGCCGGATCGCCTTGCGATAACCTTCGGGCTTGCCCATCCCGAAATTGTGCTTGATCCGGCTCTGAGTATCATTGCCCTTTTCGTGCCCGATCAGCATCACCCTGCGACCGTTCAGACGCGCAAAACCGCCCATGATAGCAAGGTCGTCGCCATATAGCCGGTCTCCGCCCAGCGGCATAAAATCGGTAAACGCATGCGCAACGTAGTCGCGGAAATGCGGCCGCTGCGGATGGCGCGCGACCTGCGTCTTCTGCCACGGGGTAAGCGAGGCATAGGTGCTGGCGAGCAGTTCGGTGCTCTTGGCTTCAAGCCGGGCGATCTCTTGGGCGACATCGACATCGTGCAGCGCATTCACGTTGCGCAATTGAGCGATGCGTTCTTCGAGCTGGGCAACCGGCTTCTCGAAATCGAGATAGGATATCATCGCGCGGCGCTAGTCCGATGTTGCCCGGGTTGCAAGTGAAGGCTGGGCAAGCGGGTGGCGCGAATTGACCAGCGCCACCAGTCTTGCAGGCTCGACATGGGTGTAGATTTGCGTGGTTGCGATGTCGGCATGGCCAAGCAGGGTCTGCAGCACGCGCAGGTCCGCGCCGCCTTCCAGCAGGTGTGTCGCAAAGGCATGGCGCAACACGTGGGGACTAATTGCGGAAGGATCGAGGTCAGCGCGCGCAGCCAATGCCTTGATGATCTGGAACAGGCGAATACGGGTCAGGTGCGTGCCGCCGCGCGACCGAAACAGGTATCGCGAGGCGGGCAGGCTCGGTCGCACCGCCACCCAGCGCGCCAGCGCCTCCAGCGCGCGGTCACCCACCGGCACCAGGCGAGTCTGGCCGCCCTTGCCGGTGACGGTCAGGAACGGCGCATCGCGCGGCACCGCATGCAGCGGTAGCGCCACCAGTTCGCTCGCCCGCAAGCCCGAACCATACAGCAGTTCGATCAGCGCCAGTTGCCGCACCGCCCTGGGCTCATCGCTTGCCGCTTCCAGCTCGGCGCGGGCGAACAGGGTGGCGATGGCATCGTGGGACAGCACCTTGGGCAAGGGACGCCGGGTGCGCGGGGAAGGCAACACGCCCGAAGGATCGTCGCGCCGCCACCCTTCGCCGATGGCGAAGCCGAAGAATTGCCGCAGCGCCGAAGCCTTGCGTGCGACGGTGGCCGGGGCAAGCGTAGCCCATTCCCGAGAGAGACCGGCGACGGCATCGCGCGGCGCAATCGCCAGATCGCCGATCGCCTCTTCCGCCCCCGCCAGATCGCGGCGGTAGGCAGCCAGCGTGTTGATCGCGGCACCGCGCTCGGCGGCGAGCATGGCGAGAAAGGCCTCGGTCGCTGCCGACACCGCGCCGCGCCTCAACCGCGCGCGACCGCCTCGGCGGCGATCATCCTTGCCTCGGCATCCAGCCCGACGCGGCGCAGGGCAGACGTGATGTGATACAGGTGCAGCGGGGTCATCGCTTCCCAGCTTGTCCCCTGCATCCCCAGCCCCGCCAACAGCGCCACCAGCGCCGGATTGTTCACTTCGGCCGCACGTGCAATGGCGCGAGACCAGCGGGTCTCACGGCCGATGTCGATTCCGATACGTTCTGCCAGCGTGCCCGCATCGCCCGACGAAAGCTTGCCCAATCCGGCCAGCCCCGCCACCAGAAACGCCGATTTGCGCGCCCCGGTGCTGTCATCGTCGGCGATGAAAGCGTCGACTGCCCCTGTCGATACCTCGCCGGTGCCGGGCGCGGAAAGCGCAATCAGCGCCCAGCCGAGCGAGCCGTCTTCCACCACACCGCGCCAAGCCATCGCATCGCGATCGAGCCCGGCCGTCAGCATCGCGGCGATCAGTGCGCCTGCTGCATCGGCGTGCACAGCACTGGCCGGGATACGCGCCGCGGCATAGGCGGTCAGCACCTGCGCGGCGTAACCATCGCCGCCGCCAATCTCCTGACCCGCATCCCACAGGCTTTTCATCGCGGCGATCCGAGCGGCAGGATCATCGGCCAGATAGGCATCGCGCAGAGTGGCTGCATGGGCCGCAGCCTCGCCCTCCGCAGCGGGATCGGCATACAACGCGCTGTAGAAATCGATCAGCGCCTGCGAGGAGAGGATGCCCTCCCGTGCGGCCCGCCCGGCGAAGGGCACGCGCTGGACGATTGGCAGCATGGGCAGCAGCGCGCCGCTGCGCGCGTAATATGCCCCGCCGCGCACGGACATTGCGGATTGCAGCAACGGATCCGGCACCGGCTCACCCAGTGCAGTCGCTAGACCGAAGCGCCAGGGGTTAAGTTCCTCCACCCCGTCCCACTCGATCTCAACCGCACGCTGGCCGCGCCCTGCCGCCCCGGCGAAGCGGCGCGCCAGCAGCACGTCGATGCGCGGAGCGGTGCCGCGGAACAGCGCCCGGTCAAGCTGCGATGCGGCGAGCGCGCTTTCCCCGGCATAGGCGTTGCAGATCGCCTGCAGCATCTGCCATTCGCCATCTTCGCGCGCTGAACCCTGCAGGCGCACCGCCGGACACGCCCCGGTGATGTCACCGACGCCGATATAGGCGCTCAGCGCCTCGGCGGTCAGTTCCCCCGACCAGTTTGCGGCATCGATATCCTGCACCACCGCGCGCGCCACTGCATATTCGCCCAGCCGGTTGAGCAGGCCAACGCGCAGCGCGGCGAATTCGACCGGCTCCATCCCCGCAGGCGCAGCCATCCGGCTGGCGAGCGCGCGGCGAAGCAGGATATGGCCCCAGCGCGACACCATCGGCCCCGTATTTCCCGCCAGCGCCGCGCGCACCAGCGCGGCAGGCTGATTGGCGAGCGCAAGCGGCGGCAATCCGCCTTCATTGGCCGCCAGCACCCCGATGCGGGTCATCGCCCGGCGCGCGCCCGGAGGAATATCGAACTTGGGTTTCAGCCCGAGCAGTTGGTCAAGCTCCTCGGTCGACATGCTTTCCAGTTCTTCCAGGCTCGGCAGACGTTCCAGATCGTCACGCGTGATCGAAGGCAATGCCGGCAAATCGGCCGGCGTTGCGGGAGTGGGCGACGGCTGGGCCGTGCCGGTTCCGGCCTCATCCGGCGCCGGTCGAGCAATTGGCGGCGGCCCGGAAGTGGGCGTGGCGGTGGGCGTCGGCTCCGGATCGTCGAACCCCGGCGGTAGGATCGATTCGGGCTGGCCCTGCGCCGTCGCAACACCCGCTACGCCAGCCCCGCCGACCGCGCCTGCAAGGCCAAGTGCCAGGACGCTGGCCGCCACGGCACGGTGCGATAGCATGCGGATCATTGCGGCGCTCCGGGCAGTTCGACAGGTTCGGCAATCGGGCGGAGCGGCTTTTCCCCGCCATCGAAATAGGCCAACCCCGCCGCAGCGGCGAACAATACCAGCACCAACACCACGCGCTGCAACCGCAAGCGCGGGCGCAGCGACGGTTCACGCGCGAGAATCTGCCGGGAAGTAGGCGGACTGGAAAGCTTTGCCATATTGCACGCGCCCTAGCCCATCTATAGGCCGTGCGGCAATGTCCGCCGAGCCTGCATCAACCGATCACGATCCCGCTGCAATCGCTGCGATCGCCGCGCGGATCACCCGTCCGGTGGTGCTGGTAGGGTTGATGGGCGTCGGCAAATCGACCGTCGGGCGCAAGCTTGCCCGGATACTGGCGCGCGATTTCGTCGATGCCGATGATGCCATTTCCGAAGCCGCGCAGCTCAGCATTCCGGAAATCTTCGCCCAGTTCGGGGAGGCTTACTTCCGCGATGGCGAGCGCCGCGTGATCGCGCGCCTGATCGAGGAAGGTCACGGCGTCATCGCGACCGGTGGTGGGGCATTCGTCGATCCATCGACAAGGGCGTTGATCCTCGACACGGGCATTGCGGTGTGGATCGATTGCGATGTCGATACGCTTGTAGAACGCACCGCACGACGCAACACCCGCCCGCTGCTGCAGGGCGGCGATCCGCACGAAATTCTCACCCGTCTGGCCGCCGAACGCGCGCCATTCTATGCCGAAGCTCCCATCCGCGTGGTTAGCGAGAACGGCCCACACGCCGATACCGTCCGCGCCATCATCAAGGCGATCGATCAATGGCTGTAATTCCCGTCGCGCTTGCCGGGCGCGGGTATGATGTGGTTATCGAAGAAAATCTGCTGGGGCGGCTGGCGGCAGCGGCTGCGCCATGGCTCCAGAACTATGCGGGCGGGCGGAAGGTGCCGTTCGTTGCCGACACCAACACCCACAGGCTGTATCACGCGGGCGTAGACGCCAACCTCACCGAGCACGGGTTTGCCGCAGAATGGTTCGTGGTCGAACCGGGCGAGGATGCGAAAAGCTGGTCGTCGCTGGCACGGCTGACCGACTGGCTGCTGGCGCTGGGCGTCACCCGTTCGGATCATGTCTTCGCACTGGGAGGCGGGGTGGTGGGCGATCTGGTCGGCTTCGCTTGCGCGATACTGAAGCGCGGCTGCGGCTTCGTGCAGGTGCCTACGACACTGCTGGCGCAGGTCGATTCGTCGGTGGGCGGCAAGACCGCGATCAATACGGCGGCCGGCAAGAACTTGATCGGCGCGTTCCATCAGCCGTCGCTGGTGCTGATCGATCCGAGAGTTCTTGGCACGCTGCCCGACCGCGAAATGCGCGCAGGCTATGCCGAAGTGCTCAAATACGGATTACTCGGCAACGCAGCGTTCTTTGGCTGGCTGGAGGCAAACAGCGCAGCAGTGCTGGCGCGCGAACCGCAGGCGCTCGAACACGCCATCGCCACCAGCATCGCGATGAAAGCCCGGATCGTCGCCGAGGATGAGCGCGAGACGCAGGATTGCCGGGCGCTCCTCAATCTGGGGCATACCTTCGGCCATGCGCTGGAGGCGGAGACCGGCTTTTCCGACCGGCTGCTGCACGGCGAGGCGGTAGCGATGGGTATGGCGCTGGCGGCACGCTATTCCGCACGGCGGCGAGAGATTTCCGCCGATGATGCCGAACGTGCGGCGCGCGCGATCGCGGCGGCGGGGCTCCCCGCTGATCTTCCAGCGCTCGGCCTCACCTGCGACGGCGCGCGGCTGGTGGAGCACATGCGACACGACAAGAAAAAGGAAGGCAAAACCCTGCCCTTTCTGCTGCTGCGTAATCTGGGTGAAGCGTATATGGCGCGCGATGTCGATCTTCGCGACCTTGCCGTGTTCCTCGACGACGCGTTGGGGCGTAGCTGATCAACCTGCCGGACGGCCTTGCAGTTTCGCAACATTATCAGTCAATTGATTGGCATTAGCCAGCAGTAGCTCGGCTTCCATCATGGCATCGTGTTCAGCAAATAATTGTTCGATTTCCGCTCGGCGCTCGAGAATCTTGGAAGCGATGCCGGGTGCGAGACTCTCCCCCTCGCCCACTTGTCCTAGCAGGCTGGCCAAATCGCTGACCGTCGCATCGCGGGCGTTCTTGAAGAAATTACCCTTGCGATCAAAATATCCGGTTTTGCAAATTGCCATCGAAACAGACCCTTTCGCCAAGATTCATCCGAGCGCGTTCGTTCGCGACTCGGCTTGTGTCAGCGTCGGTCCAACTTATCCCAAGCGCCGAAATCGGGTGCTGACTTCGTATAAGATCGGACGAATTCTTCCGAGAAGTTTGTAAGAAAATTACGTTACAAGGTAATTTGCTGCTGCAGCTGCCTTTGCAAACCCCGCCTCATTGGACCGTGCCGATCCGCCTGCGTCAAAACAGCCGCACCCCGTTCGGCACCGGATGGTCAGGCGCGAACAGTACCACCTCGCCAGCATCATCGGCAAAGCCCAGCGTCAGCACTTCGGACATGGCGGGGCCGATCTGGCGCGGAGGGAAGTTGACCACGGCGGCGACCTGCCGCCCAATCAATTCATCCGGATTGTAATTGGCCGCGATCTGCGCGCAGCTTTTCTTCTCGCCGATCACCGCGCCGAAGTTGATGCGGAGGCGGTAGCTCGGCTTGCGCGCTTCGGGAAAATCCTCTGCCGCCACGATGGTACCGATGCGGATATCGACCTTGAGGAAATCCTCGAAGGCGATCGGCTCGCCCTCAGGCGCATCGGGGTCGTGGCTAAGATGCATTATTCCAGTTCCAGAATCACTGCATCCACCGCAAGGCTTTCGCCCTCGGCAGCGTTGATCTTGGCGATCACCCCTTCCTTTTCGGCGCGCAGGATGTTTTCCATCTTCATCGCCTCGACCGTGGCCAGCGGCTGGCCGGGCTGCACTGTCTCGCCCGCCGCCACATGCAGCTTCACCAGCATCCCCGGCATCGGACAGATAAGAAAGCGCGACAGATCGGGCGGCAGCTTTTCGATCATCAACGCTTCGTGCCGCGCCAACCGTAGCGGTAGCACCAGCGCGGTGTGCGCTGCGCCGCGCGTCGTGACCTTCCACTGATTACCGGTCCGCTCGACAATCATGCCAAGCTGCATTTCCGCGCCATCGCCAACCTTGCCGGTAGCTTCGGCCTGCACCATGCCCGGTCGCCAGTCGCAGGTGCCTTCGACCCGCACGCCGTCGACCATGGCATGGCCATCGCCCAGCACCACTTCGAAGCGTTCGTTGCCGAGCTTCACCTGCCACTCGCTGCTCACGCGCTTGACGCCTTCGCTTCCGTCGTCGCCATCGAGTTGGCCACTGATCCGCCGCGCACGGCTTTGCAGGGTGAACTCGTTGCCCGCGCAGACCGCCGCAAGCAGGCGCTGCAGATCGTCGGACGTCGCCGCCCCGTGGAATCCCTCGGGATATTCCTCGGCGATGAAGCCGGTGGTCAGTTCGCCTGATCGGAAGCGCGGATGCTGCATGATCGCGGAGAGAAAATCGACATTGTGGCCAAGGCCCTTGATGCGGAAGTTGTCGAGCGCCTCGATCTGCAGGTCCGCCGCTTCATCGCGGGTGGGGGCCCAGGTGATCAGCTTGGCAATCATCGGATCGTAGAAGCGTGAGACTTCGCCGCCGTGATAGACGCCGTCGTCGACACGCACCGAACCATTGCCGCGAGCGACGCCGCGGCGCGCCATGCCCGCGACGGTTTCATCTTCCGTCCAGCCCGGCAGCGGCGGGGAATATTCAACCAGCCGCCCTGTGCTGGGCAGGAACCCGCGATAGGGGTCTTCGGCATAGACACGGTTTTCGATCGCCCAGCCATCGATCCCGATATCGTCCTGCGTCATGCCGAGCTTCTCGCCGTAAGCGACGCGGATCATCTGTTCGACCAGGTCGATCCCGGTGATCGCTTCGGTAACGGGGTGTTCGACCTGAAGGCGGGTGTTCATTTCGAGGAAGTAGAAGCTCTCCCCCGTCGGGTCAGCGCCAGAAACGATCAGTTCGACCGTGCCCGCCGAATAATACCCCACCGCGCGCGCCAGGGCGACGCATTGCTCGCCCATCGCCTTGCGCATCTTGGGTGTGACGAAGGGCGACGGCGCTTCCTCGACCACCTTCTGGTGGCGGCGCTGGATCGAACATTCGCGCTCGTTGAGGTAAAGTATATTGCCGTGCTGATCGCCGAGGATCTGAATTTCGATGTGGCGCGGATTGAGGATGAACTTCTCGATGAACACGCGGTCATCGCCGAAGCTGCTCAGCCCCTCGCGCTTCACGGCTTCGAAGCCTTCGCGCACGTCGGCTTCGCTGTAAGCAAGGCGCATCCCCTTGCCGCCGCCGCCGGCTGAAGCCTTCATCATCACCGGATAGCCGATCTCGTCCGAAATCCGCACCGCGTGCTCGGTATCATCGATCTCGCCGAC
The DNA here is from genome assembly GCF_040148725.1 of Erythrobacter sp. NFXS35. Taxonomy (NCBI): domain Bacteria; kingdom Pseudomonadati; phylum Pseudomonadota; class Alphaproteobacteria; order Sphingomonadales; family Erythrobacteraceae; genus Erythrobacter; species Erythrobacter sp. NFXS35. The sequence continues at coordinate 660,671 of NZ_JAGDEB010000001.1, forward strand.
AAAGCCGGGGACGACATTCACCCCCGCCTGCATCGCGAGTTTCTTGGATTCGATCTTGTCCCCCATCGCGGCGATGGCGTTCACCGGCGGGCCGATGAAGGCGATGTTTTCCTTGGCCAGCGCCTCGGCGAAAGACGTGCGTTCGGACAGAAAGCCGTAGCCAGGGTGGACCGCTTCGGCCCCGGTCTGCTTGCAGGCTGCGATGATCTTGTCCGCGATCAGATAAGACTCGGCGGCTGGCGACGGGCCAATATGCACCGCCTCGTCCGCCATCGCCACAAAGGGAGCGCGCGCATCGGCATCGGAGTAGACCGCGACGGTCTTGATCCCCATTTTGCGAGCGGTGGTAATGACCCGGCAGGCGATTTCGCCGCGGTTGGCAATCAGGATTTTCGAGAACAAGGCGGACAACCTCTCATGCTTTCGCGTTATCTTGTCACGGGGCTATGCCGAGGGATTGCGCGGCAAGCAAGCTAGCGGATTTGTGCTTTCAGGCAGCGTCTTCGACCAGTTCGCGCAGTTCATCGGTGCGCATCCGGGTGAGCCGGGCCTTGCAGGTCGATACCAGCAACGGTTCCAGACTGCCGCCGCGCGCGTAGTATCCCTCAAGGCGGCAATGCGCGTCGCGGTAGCGCAGCCATGCGCGCTGCGCTTCGAGCAGGCTTTCAAAATAGCCCTCGCGGGTATCGTCACCGGCATATTCGACAAAGCTTTCATCGCGAGCCTTCATCGCGGCGGCGGTTTCTTTCCACTGCGCGTTGAGGCGTTCGTCGGCGACTTCGAAATCGCGTGCGGCGCACCAGTTCATTTCCTGCTGCACCTGCGGGTCTTCGCAATTCCAGCTTGGCACAGGTGGCTCAGCCGATTGCAGCAGCAGCGGGAGGATCAGCGAGGCGATCATGCGGCGTTCCTTTCAGCAAAACCGATCAGGCTGTCAGCATAAGCGGACGCGCCCCGGCGGTCACCCTCGCCGCTGACGAGCGTTTGCACCGCCTTGCCGAGCATGGCGATATTGGCGGGGGAAAGGCTGCCGAGCGGTTCGACATAAACGCCAATGCTGAACAGGATCGCGCCCGTCTGCGGCAGTCGCCGGAGAGTCTGGCGTTCGGAGCGCACGAACAGGGCCTCGCCCGCATTTTCCGGCGTGACGTGGGCAAAGGCCTGATGCGGCGGTCGGTCGGGGAGCCAGCGGCGATTCCCCGTGGCAGCGATGAACCAGTTGCAGCGGGCATAGATCGGGCCGGGGCGGAGCGTCGCCATAAAGCGGTCGACCCCGGTGGCGAGTTGCTCCTCATAGCCTGCGATCGGCGCATGGAGCGCGCGCAGGGGGAGGCCGATTTTCTCGGCGGGGCGCCAGTCCGAGGGCCAAGCCACCGCCGCGCCGATCAGCCGGTAAACCTCCGCATCACCGCGCTTCGTCAGCAGGCACAGGTCTTCGTGCGTGGCGAGTGCTGCTTCGAGAAGCCCGCCGGTGACGCCCAACATCACGGCGAGCTCGCGCCCCGGAGCGGCCGCATCGGGCGTCAGCTGCACCGCTTGCGGCCATTCGGCAAACCCAGCAGCGTGCGCCGCCAGATCGGGCGCGGGATCGAGCCACTGATGCTCCTCCAGCTTGACCAGCCCCATCCGCAACTGCCCGCCCCCGCGCGCCTTGGGCAGCAAGGTGTCGACGGAAAAGCCGAGGGTCATTCAGCCGCCCCGCCGCTCGCACCGCAGCACCATGCCGTATTCCTCCAGCCAGTCCGCCTCGGTCGGCAGCAGATATTGCAGCGCCTCAGGCATCAGGCCGTGCAGGGCGGTGGCGTGTCGCAGTTCGCTGCGGCGGTCGGAGAAGCAGTAGGGCTGATCCTTGGGCAAAACGCTAAACAGCCGCTCCATGCTGGTTTCGGTCGCCCCGCCCTCGTCGGCGAGACTGAGATAGAGCGGCGGCCGGGTGGCGGTACCCAATGCGCGGCGGCTCAGCGCCTCGCTGTCCCATTGCAGGCTTGGTGAAATTGCGGCGTAGCCGGTAAACAGTGCGGGCGTTTCGGCCCATGTCTCGACCACGAAATGCCCCGCCGCACTTTCGCCGACCAGTAAAGCGGTGCCATCGTGGCGATAGCGCGCTTCGACCATCGGCTTGAGCGTGTCCGCCAGCCACGCCCGGAACGCTGCGCTTTCGCCCGCTGAGGGATATTTCGCGCGCTCGACAGCATCGGCGGTTGCAGGGAGCAGTTCGCGCTGGCGGTCCTTGGTTTCGATCCCGACGATGATCGCGTCCTGGCTGCGCCCCCATAGCGCACCCCAGCGCACAAGGCCCGCGCCCATCATCAGGTCCTGCTTCACCGCGCCATCAAGCAGATACACCACCGGCCAGAGCCGCTCCGGCTCGGCTTCGTAGTCGGGCGGCAGAATGATGTTGATGGCGCGTTGTTCGCCCAGCGCCTGCAATTTCACCGTCTCGCCGATGGTCAGTGGCTGCGGCTCCGGCACAGGGGCCGATGCCAATGCCGCTGCGGCGAGGAACGCAATCACTCCGCCGCCACTGCCGTCTTGCACGCCCGCGCCGGTTCCTCGCCTTGCAACGCGGTCAACCCTAGCTTGGCGAAGAGCGCGCCGTCGCTGTCATCGCCCGCGTTGGGCGCGGTCAGCAGCTTGTCGCCGGTGAAGATCGAATTCGCGCCCGCGAGGAAGCACAGCGCCTGTGTGGCTTCCGACATCGACTCCCGCCCGGCCGATAGCCGCACCATCGAACGCGGCATCGTGATCCGCGCGACCGCAACGGTGCGGACGAACTCGATATCGTCGATCTTGGCGAGCGGCGTGTCGGCGAGCATATTGCCCAGCACCGTGCCCTTCACCGGCACAAGCGCATTCACCGGCACGCTTTCGGGATGCTGCGGCAGGGTGGCGAGCGTGTGGACGAAGCCCACCCGGTCCTCGCGCGTCTCCCCCATGCCGACGATACCGCCACTGCACACGTTGATCCCGGCCTTGCGCACGTGATCGAGCGTATCGAGGCGGCACTGGAAATCGCGGGTAGAGATAACGCGCTCGTAATACTCTGGGCTGCTGTCAATATTGTGGTTGTAGTAATCCAGCCCCGCCTCGGCCAGCATCTCGGCCTGATGCGGCTCCAGCATCCCCAGCGTCATGCAGGTCTCCAGCCCCATGTCGCGCACGCCTTTCACGATCTCGACGATCGCGGGCATGTCGCGGTCCTTGGGATTGCGCCACGCAGCCCCCATGCAGAACCGCTGCGAGCCCGCATCCTTGGCTTGCGCGGCACGCTGGAGCACGGCCTGCACATCCATCAGCTTGGTGGCCTCGACGCCGCTGTCAGCCTTCACCGACTGCGAGCAATAGCCGCAATCCTCCGGACACCCGCCGGTCTTGATGCTGAGCAGGGTGCACAGCTGCACCTGCGTGGGCGGGTGGAATGCGCGGTGGACGCTGGCGGCCTGGAACAGCAACTCGGTGAAGGGGAGGTCGAATAGAGCCGCGATTTCGGTGCGGGTCCAATCGGTGCGGGGTTGGGTCATCGATTTTCCTTTACGCAATACTTCTGCCATCGCTTGACCAGCTTCTCGCGCTTGATCGCTTGGGGCATACCGGATTTTCCGATCGTCCGGAGCCACTTGTCATACTCGGACCGTGCGAAGCGACGGCCTTCCTCATTCAGCTGCAACCAGCGCACTACCAGATCGGGCGAGCGCGTGAATTCTACCTCATCGGACAAAAGATTCTGTTCGGCGAGGAACTCGAGGAAGACGTATTGCCCCTCCAATACCTCATGATGCCAATCGGGGTCGGGCCGACTGCCCTGTTCATCATCGATCGTCACGACTGTTCTGGCGATTGCCGGGAGATCGATGAAGATGAAGTCGATTTCCTGGCTCACTCCGCCGCCTCGTCCAGCCCCTCACCGAGCGGCGGCATGTTGTGGCCGAGCAGCACGAGAATATCCGCCGCGCATTCCACCACGTTGCTCCCCGGCCCGTAGATCCCCTGCACCCCTGCCTCGCGCAGATAGTCGTAGTCCTGCGGCGGGATCACGCCGCCTGCGGTCACCTTGATGTCGCCGCGTCCGGCTTCGCGCAGGAGCCGCACCAGTTCGGGGATCAGGGTCTTGTGGCCTGCCGCAAGGCTCGACGCGCCGACCACGTCGACGTCGTGTTCAAGCGCCATTGCAACGGATTCCTCAGGCGTCTGGAACAGAGGGCCGGAGACCACATCGAAACCCATGTCGCCGAAGGCGCTGGCGATCACATTCGCACCGCGATCGTGACCGTCCTGGCCCATCTTGGCGACCATGATACGCGGCTTGCGGCCCAAGCGGCGGCCCACGGCTTCCACGCCGTCGGTCACCTGTGCCCAGCGGCGGTCGAATTCATAGGCGCTCTTGTAGACGCCCGAGACCGGCGCAGGCGTGGCATCATGGCGGCCGAACACCTCTTCCATCGCGGCGGATATCTCGCCGAGGGTTGCGTCCGCTCGGGCAGCTTCGACGGCCAAAGCCAACAAATTGTGATCCCCCGCGAAGGCGGGGGCCTCAGTCGAAGGAGCGCCGGGCCGACCGAGGTCCCCGCCTGCGCGGGGACTCACGCGGGCGCCCTCGGTCAAAGCCGCCAAAGCAGCGCGGCACGCCGCCTCGTCCCTCCCTTCGCGCACCTTGGCGAGGCGGGCGATCTGGCCGGTGCGCACCTTCTGGTTGTCGATATCCAGCGTATCCATCGGGTCTTCGGCGTCTTTGCGATACTTGTTGACCCCGACGATCACCGTCTCGCCCTTGTCGATGCCCGTCTGCTTTTCCGCCGCCGCGCGCTCGATCGCGGCCTTGGGCGCACCGGTGGCGACATAGGCGGTCATGCCGCCCGCCGCATCGACCTCGGCCATCATCGCCTCGACCTCGGCCACCAGCGTGGCGGTCAGGGCCTCGATATAATGCGAGCCGCCAAGCGGATCGACGACGTTGCAGATGCCGCTTTCCTCCTGCAGCACCAATTGGGTGTTGCGCGCGATGCGGGCGCTGAAATCGGTCGGCAGCGCAATGGCTTCATCCAGCGCATTGGTGTGGAGCGACTGCGTGCCGCCCAGCACCGCCGCCATCGCTTCCACCGTGGTGCGGATGACATTGTTGTAGGGGTCCTGCTCTTGCAGCGAGACGCCGCTGGTCTGGCAGTGGGTGCGCAGCATCTTGGAGCGTTCGTCCTTCGCTCCCAGATCGTCCATCACCTTGTACCACAGCGTGCGCGCGGCGCGCAGCTTGGCGATCTCCATGAAGAAGTTCATGCCGATGCCGAAGAAGAAGCTCAAACGCCCTGCAAAGGCATCGATATCCAGCCCCGCCGCCATCGCGCGGCTCGCATATTCCTTGCCATCGGCGATGGTGAAGGCGAGTTCCTGCACCGCCGTCGCTCCGGCTTCGTGCATGTGGTAGCCAGAAATCGAAATCGAGTTGAATTTCGGCATGTTGGCCGAGGTATATGCGATGATGTCCGAAATGATCCGCATCGAAGGTTCGGGCGGGTAGATATAGGTGTTGCGGACCATGAACTCCTTGAGGATGTCGTTCTGGATCGTGCCCTCAAGCTTGTCCTGCGACACGCCCTGACGTTCGGCGGCGACGATGAAGAAGGCCAGCACCGGGATCACTGCGCCGTTCATCGTCATGCTGACGCTCATGGCATCGAGCGGGATCTGGTCGAACAGGATCTGCATATCCGCAACCGTGTCGATCGCCACCCCCGCCTTGCCGACATCGCCGACCACACGCGGGTGATCGGAATCATAGCCCCGGTGCGTGGCCAGATCGAAGGCGACCGACAGGCCCTTCTGCCCCATCGCCAGATTGCGGCGGTAGAAGGCGTTCGATTCCTCGGCGGTGGAGAAGCCAGCGTACTGCCGGATCGTCCATGGGCGGCCCGCATACATTGAGGCTTTTACCCCCCGCGTGAAAGGCGCGAAACCGGGGGGGCCGGGGTCGAAACCGGCGTGGTCTTCCTCGGTATAGAGCGGCTTGACGGCGATACCTTCGGGCGTGTGCCAGGTGAGGTCGCGGCCCTTCACTTCCTTGTCGGCGAGGGCTTTCCAGTCGGCGGGGGTGGGTTTGTTGGTCATTTCTACGCTATATCCGTTCGGGCTCAGCCTGTCGAAGCCCTGCCCTTCTAATTGAACCATACACCCGAAGAAGATCAGCCCTTCGAAAGCGAAGCTGTTGCGCAGCAACACCGCTCAGGGCGAACGGGTGTGGGTTTTATGGGGAGCTTACTCCCCCTTGAATTCCGCTTTCCGCTTCTGGAGGAAAGCCATGCCGCCCTCCGTCGCGTCCTTGCTCGCGCCTGCGATGCGCTGCCCTTCGGCCTCGGCGAGCAGCACCTGCGGGAGCGATCCGTCGAGCGCGGTTGCGATATTGCGCTTCATCGTGGCGTAGGCCACCGTCGGCCCGTTTGCCAGCTTGGTCGCCAGAGCGCGCGCTTCGTCCATCAACGCCGCATCATCGACGCACTTGTAGATCAGGCCCCATTCCTCGGCCTGCTCGCCGGAGATTTTCTCGCCCAGCATCATCATCCGCGTGGCGCGGGCGCGACCAATGGCGCGCAGCAGCAGCCAGGTCGATCCGCCATCGGGCACCAAACCGATGTTGACGAAGGCCTGAAGGAAATAAGCGCTCTTGCCCGCAATCGTGAAATCCGCCGCCAGCGCGAGGCTGCACCCCACACCCGCCGCCGGGCCATTGACCGCGCAGATCACCGGCACCTCGGCCCGCATGATCTGGCTGATCGCGGGATTGTAGTGGTTGGAGAGCGCCTTGTGGCTGCCGCCCTTGCCCGTCACCGCGCTCGATTCGCCGCGTGCGGAAAGGTCCGCGCCCGAACAGAAGCCCTTGCCCTCGCCGGTGATCAGCACTGCGCGAGCATCGCCGAGGTCGTAGAACGCCAGCCCGATCTCGTCCGCCATTTGCGGAGCCATGGCGTTAAGGCGTTCGGGGCGGTTGAGCGTGATGGTCAGCAGCGGGCCGTCGCGTTCGACGCGGATCGTTTCGTAGGACATTCTTCTCTCCGGTAAGATGTGTCAGTTCGACCAGTGCGCATCCTCGCGCGGGGTCTCCATGATCTCGGTAAGCATGCCGCCCATGTCCTTGGGATGGACGAAAAAGATAGGGGTGCCATGCGCGCCGATGCGGGTGGGGCCGAGGATGCGCTTGCCCAGTTCCTCGAGCTCGGCGCGGGCCTCGGCGATATCGGGCACTTCGAAGCACAGATGATGCTGCCCGCCGAGCGGGTTCTTGGCGAGGAAGCCGGCGAGCGTGGAGTTTTCCCCCAGCGGCTCGATCAGCTCGATCTGGGTGCCGTTCATGGCCCCGTCCGCGCCGGGCGTGTCGACGAAGCAGACCTTCACGCCCTGTTCCTCGAGGTCGAACGGCGTGTGGATCTTCGTCGCGCCCATCACGTCGCGGTAGAACGCGATGCTGTCAGCGATGGAGGGCGTGGCGACCCCGATGTGGTTGAGACGGCCGAGTTTCATGTGATCCCTTCGTCATTGCGAGGCGACGCAGTCGCCGTGGCAATCCAGTTCAAACCTCAGTTCCGGGCGCAGACGGCAGGACTGGATTGCTTCACTGCGTCCGCAATGACGAGAACCGGATCATTGTGCAATATCTGCAAACAGATCGCGCCAAGTGGGATTGTTCGCTTCGATCAAAGCAAGCTTAGCCTTGCGATTGCCCGCCTTGATCTGTTTTTCCCGCATGATTGCACTCTCCATCGTATCGTGTCGTTCAGACCAGACCAGCACTTTGCAGCCGTATCGCTTTGTGAAACCCTCGATAAGGCCCTCGCGGTGCTGCCAAACGCGTTGTGGCAGATTGGATGTTACACCAACGTAAATCGCACCGTTCCGTTTGCTGGCAATGATGTACACCGCCGGTAGCTTCGTCATTGCGAGCCATCAAAGGTGGCGCGGCAATGCAGGGCGTCTAACGAGCCGCTCTGGATTGCTTCGCTACGCTCGCAATGACGGACTAGATTCGTAGTCCTCATCTTCGAATCGCTTGGTTCATGTGAGCGCCACAGTTTCTGCACCGTGGCTGAAAGAAAGGGGCGGACCAGAGTTGGTAGAAAGGCTTTTGGCATTCGATGCAGCGAACCTTCACGAGGCAATAAAGATTCGCCAACGTGGCGACCCCGATGCTTAGGAAGAAAAGAAGAAATAGGACCGTGCCAGTGGCCAGGAAGCCTGCCGCTATTGCGCCAAGCGAAAGTAAGAAGATCACCGGGCCTCCCCAGGTGGCGAAGATAGCGAATTTGACTATGAGATGGTCACTCACATTTCACCTCAGAGCGGAATATTGTCATGCTTCTTCCAAGGGTTCTCCAGCTGCTTCGTCCGCAGCTTGCGTAACCCCAAAGCAATCCGGCGGCGGGTCGAGTGCGGGTGGATCACCTCGTCGATGTACCCGCGCGATGCGGCCACGAAGGGGTTGGCGAAGCGGTCCTCGTATTCCTTGGTCTTCTCGGCGATCTTCTCGGGGTTGTCGCGGTCCTGCCGGAAAATGATCTCCACCGCGCCCTTGGCGCCCATCACCGCGATTTCGGCCGTGGGCCAAGCATAGTTCAAATCGCCGCGCAGGTGCTTCGATGCCATCACGTCATAGGCTCCGCCGTATGCCTTGCGGGTGATGATGGTGATCTTGGGCACGGTCGCCTCGGCATAGGCGAACAGCAGTTTCGCGCCGTGCTTGATGATCCCGCCCAGTTCCTGCGCGGTGCCGGGGAGGAAGCCGGGGACGTCGACGAAGGTGATGATCGGGATTTCAAATGCATCGCAGAACCGCACGAAGCGCGCGGCTTTCTTCGATGAATTGATGTCGAGCACGCCTGCCAGCACCATCGGCTGGTTCGCCACCACGCCCACCGTGCGGCCTTCCACGCGGCCGAAACCGCACAGGATGTTGCCTGCATGGGCCGGTTGGATCTCGAAGAAATCGCCTTCATCCAGCACCTTGGCGATGACTTCGTGCATGTCATAGGGCTGGTTGGCATTGTCGGGGATCAGCGTGTCGAGGCTGTCCTCCAGCCGGTTCCACGGATCATTGGTGGGCAGTTCGGGCACGCCTTCACGGTTCGACAGGGGCAGGAAATCGAAAAAGCGGCGGGTCGCCAGCAGCGCATCGATGTCGTTTTCATAGGCGAGATCAGCAACCGAGGCCTTGGTGGTGTGGGTGATCGCCCCGCCCAGTTCCTCCTGCGTCACGACCTCGTTGGTGACGGTCTTCACCACGTCCGGCCCGGTGACGAACATGTAGCTCGAATCCTTCACCATGAAGATGAAGTCGGTCATCGCCGGGCTATACACCGCCCCGCCCGCGCACGGCCCCATGATGAGGCTGATCTGCGGCACCACGCCGCTCGCCAACACGTTGCGCTGGAACACCTCGGCATAGCCGCCAAGGCTCGCCACGCCCTCCTGAATCCGCGCACCGCCCGAATCGTTCAATCCGATCACCGGCGCGCCGACCTTCATCGCGGTGTCCATCACCTTGCAGATTTTCTCGGCATGGCGTTTGGACAGGCTGCCGCCGAACACGGTGAAGTCCTGCGAGAAAACATAGACCAACCGCCCGTTGATCGTGCCGCTGCCGGTCACTACCCCGTCGCCGGGGATCTTCTGCGTCTCCATCCCGAAGTCGGTGCAGTCGTGTTCGACATAGGTGTCGAGTTCCTCGAAGCTACCTTCGTCGAGCAATACGTCCAAACGCTCGCGCGCGGTCAGCTTGCCCTTGGCGTGCTGGGCTTCGATGCGCTTGGCCCCGCCGCCCATCCGGGCAGCTTCGCGGCGGCGTTCCATTTCGGCGATATTGGCGGACACGAGGGATGCTCTCCTGATTGCTTTGCCAAGGTCGTTGCCTTAGCCGGTGCGCAGCGTCAACGTGGCAAAAGTGACGGGCGGCAAGGGAGCGCGGGCGATGCACCAATCCGATATGCTGGTGATCGGCGGCGGAATCGCCGGGCTATCGCTGGCCGCACGCCTAGCACGCTATGGCAAAGTGACCGTGCTGGAAGGCGAAAGCGCGCCCGGATACCACGCTTCGGGCCGCAGCGTCGCCTTCGCGCATTTCGGGCTCGGCGAACGGATCGTGCGTGCGATGACTGCATTGAGCCTGCCCGATCTGGCGGTCGCACCCTTCGGCGTGCGCCATCCGGCGCTTCACATCGCCAGCACGGCGCAGATGGATGCGCTCGATGAGTTGGAGGCGGTGCACCGTCAGTACGGGTGCGATTATTCGCGCATTTCTCCGGAGGAAGCTCGCGCGCTGCTGCCGGTGTTGAAGGCGGGGCCGGAGCATTGCCACGCGGCGCTGGTCGACCACGGATCGCTGAAGCTGGATACGGACGCGATGTTGCAGGCCAATCTGGCCGCTTTGCGCAGCGCTGGCGGGGCGGTGGTGACAGGTGCGCGGGTTAGCGCGATTGCGCGCAAAGGTTCGGGTTGGCGGGTCGAGGCGGGCGGCGCGACCTACGCTGCACCGATCATCGTCAACGCCGCCGGAGCTTGGGCGGATCACATCGCACGGATGGCGCGCGTTACCCCCATTGGCCTCCAGCCGCGCCGCCGCACCGTGATTTCCTTCGCCGCGCCGGAGGGCGAGGACGTGCGGGGCTGGCCCTTCACCAAGACCGCGGGCGAAGGCTTCTACCTGCTGCCCGAGGGGCGCGGGCAATTGCTCGCCTCGTCGATGGACCAGACGCCGAGCGATCCTTGCGATGCGGCGGCCGAGGAACTCGATATCGCCATCGCGGCTGACCGGGTCGAGCAGGCCACCACCCTGCCGATCCGCAGAATCAGCCATTCATGGGCGGGCCTCAGAAGCTTTGCGCCGGACGAATTGCCGGTGATCGGTCACGCGGCGGGCGCAGTGGGCTTCGTGTGGTGCGCAGGTCAAGGCGGCTATGGCTTCCAGACCGCGCCCGCGCTCTCGCGGATCGCGGAAAGCGCGGTGCTGGGGCTGCCGTTCCCCAAGGATTGCACCGCGGCGGGGCTGACGGCAGAGATGTTCTCCCCCGCCCGCCTCGACGCCTAGAATCGCAGCGTGATCCGCCGCGCCAGCGATGGCGCGATCGATTCGACGATCCGCAGTGTCCGGGTCATGCCGATATTGGCCTCGTCGCGTCCGCGCTCGATGGCTGCGACGATCTGGCGGGCGCATTCATCCGCGGACATTTTCTTCATCGGGTTGCCGGCGTTCATCTGGGTATCGACCACCGGCGGCAACGCTTCGATCACGCGGATAGATGTGTCCCTCAGCTGTTCGCGAAGGGCCAGGGTGTAGAACCGCAAGCCCGCCTTGGTGGCGCAATAGACCGGCTGCCGCGCCGCCGGGGCAATGGCGAGGCCGCTGGTGACGTTGACGATTGCCGCCTGCGGACGGTCACGCAGGCGCGGGACGAGTGCCGTTATCAGCCGGATCGGTGCGGAAAGGTTGGCATAGATACCATCATCCGCCGCATCGGCATCGGGCGCGCCTTTGCGGAAGTCGTGATCGACCAGCTGCCCGGCGTTGTTGATGAGGATATCGATGCTGCGGTCCCCCAGCGCCGCCACCAGCGCATCGACCCCGGCGGCGTTCGACAGGTCGGCAGCGAGCACCTCGAACCCCTCCGTGCGCATTGCATCGAGCCGGGCGGGATCGCGGCCCGTCAGGACGACGCCCGCGCCTTTGGCCTTCAATTGGTGCGCGATCTCGCGTCCGATGCCTGCGCTGCCGCCGGTCAGCAGCACCACCTTGCCATTCACATCCATCGCCGTTCCCCCGTTGCGCGTGCTGCCCGTTATTTGAACAGCACCAGTTCTTCCGCCATCGTCGGGTGGATCGCAACCGTCGCGTCGAAATCGGCCTTGGTAAGGCCCGCCTTCACCGCAACGGCAGCGGCCTGCATGATCTCGGGCGCTTCGGGGCCGATCATGTGGATGCCGACGATGCGGTCATTCGCTGCATCGACGATCATCTTGTAAAGGCTGCGTTCGTTACGGCCCGCCACGACGTTTTTCATCGGGCGGAAATCGGCCTGATAGACCCTGACGCTGCCGAGCAGATTGCGCGCCTCGCCTTCGGTCATACCGACGGCGGCGATGGGCGGGTGGCTGAACACCGCGCTGGGCACGCAGGAATGATCGACGGCGTAGGGTTCGACATCGCCGAACACGGAGTCGGCAAAAGCCTGCCCTTCGCGGATGGCCACCGGCGTAAGCTGCACCCGGTCGGTCACATCGCCCACGGCATAGATATAATCGACAGTGGTGCGACTGAACTTGTCGACCACGATCTCGCCGCGCTTGCCGCATTCGACCCCGACGGTCTCCAGCCCCAACCCTTCGATATTGGGCACGCGGCCGGTGGCGACCATCACCACGTCGAATTCGCGTTCGTCCTGCCCGGTGAGCTTGACCTTGAAGGTGCCGTCGTCCTGTTTTTCGACATATTCGAATTCGGCCATGAAGCAGAACTCGATCCCCTTCGTCAGGCTGATCTGCAGCAACCGGTCGCGCACGCTTTCGTCATAGCCGCGCAGGATCGTGTCGGAGCGGTTGGCGATCGTCACCTTGCTGCCGAATTCGTTGAAGATGCCGGCAAATTCATTGGCGATGTAACCGCCGCCGACGATCAGCATCCGGCGCGGGATCGTTTCGAGATGGAACGCCTCGTTCGAGGTGATGACATGCTCGCTCCCCTGGAAATCGGGGACGTGCGGGCGTGCGCCGGTCGCGATCAGGATATACTTGGCGGTCACGACCTTGCCGCTTGCCAGCGTGACTTCATGGTCGCCGGTAATGGTCGCGCGTTCATCGAACACGGTGACGTCGTGATTGCTCAGTGTCTGGCCATACAGCCCTTCGAGCCGGGTCACATCGTTCTGGACATTGTCGCGCAGGCGCGCCCAATCGAAGCTTTTGCCTTCGATCTTCCAGCCGAAATGTTCGGCGTCGACCAGATCCTCGGCGAAGTGCGCGCCGTAGACGAGCATCTTCTTGGGCACGCAGCCGCGGATCACGCAGGTGCCGCCGACGCGGTATTCCTCGGCGACCGCCACCCGCGCGCCGTGCGCGGCGGCAACCCGGCTGGCGCGCACGCCGCCCGATCCTGCGCCGATGGTGAAGAGATCGTAGTCGTAGTGGTCGGCCATTCGCTGCTCCTCCGGACGGTGAAGCGCGCTATGGCCGATGGCACCGCCGATGCCAACCGCAAGGCGCGCCTCTCATGACAGAGAGTTCGCCTCAGGTTGGCTTCGGGTTACATATCAGACGTTGGCTGAACGCGGACGACCGCCACCGCCGCCGGGACGACCCCGACCACGGCCACGATCACCGCCGCCGCCGTTACCGCCCGAAGGACGGCCACCACCGCCACCGGAACGGCCCTGACCGCCCGAACCGTGCGCCTGCTGCGGCTTGCGATCACCCTGCGGACGCCGATCACCGTCAGCCCGGCGCTCACCTTGCGGCTTGCGATCGCCCTGCGGACGCTGGCCTTGCGGGCGCTGGCCCAGCGGGCGCGGATTGACGCGCTTCATCGGTACGCGGGCCGCAGGCTTGGTCGGGCCTTCGCCTTCGACCACGGCGCGGAAATTGTCGGGCAGCGCCAGGCGGTCCAGCTCAGCGCCAGTGACCTTGCGGATATCCTTGAGATATGCGCGTTCGTCCTCGGCACAGAAGGCGATGGCGATCCCACCCTTGCCCGCACGCGCAGTCCGCCCGATGCGGTGAACATATTGTTCGGGCACATTGGGCAGTTCGTAGTTGATGACGTGGCTGACGCCGGGAATGTCGATCCCGCGCGCGGCCACATCGGTCGCGATCAGCACCGGCACGCGGCCCTTGCGGAAATCGTCGAGCGCACGCTGGCGCTGCGGCTGCGATTTGTTGCCGTGGATCGCGTTGCTCTCGATCCCGCCTTGGGCAAGCCGCTTCACCACCCGGTCCGCGCCGTGCTTGGTCCGGGTAAAGATCAGTACGCGTTCGATCTTGCCGGGCACTTCATGGCGGCCCTTGAGGATCATTTCTAGCAGGCTGAGCTTTTCGTCCTGCTGCACCATGAAGAGATACTGGTCGATCCGCTCGGCAGTGGTGCTTTGCGGCGTGACCGAAACCTGCACAGGATTGTTGCAGAACCCGCTGACCAGTTCCTTGATCGCCTTCGGCATGGTCGCGCTGAAGAACAGGGTCTGGCGTTCTTTCGGTGCTAGTTCCTTGATCTTGCGCAGTGCATGGATGAAGCCGAGGTCGAGCATCTGGTCGGCCTCGTCCAGCACCAGCACTTCGATGCCGGAAAGGTTGATCGCCTTCTGGTCGATCAGGTCGAGCAGGCGGCCGGGCGTTGCGACAAGAATGTCGGTGCCGCGGTGCAGCTTGTTACGATCCTTGCCCACAGATGTGCCGCCGACGATGCATTGCACCTTGAGGCCCGCGAGCGCGCCGTAATCCTTGGCGCTGTCGGCGATCTGCACCGCGAGTTCGCGGGTCGGCGCCAGCACCAGCATCCGGCAGGACTTGAACGGAATCTGCTTGTCGGCTTCGCGCAGCCGGTCGATGCTGGGGAGCATGAAGGCGGCGGTCTTGCCGGTGCCGGTCTGCGCGATACCAAGCAGGTCGCGGCCCTTGAGAACCGGCGGGATCGCCTGTTCCTGGATCGGAGTGGGAGTGGAGTAGCCCTTCATGTCGAGGGCCTGAAGAACGGGCTGCGACAGCCCGAGATCAGCAAAAGTGGTCATGAAAACTCGCATAATGTGCGGCGCGCTTCCGCCAATCCCAAACGGATTGCGGGCGCGGCGCGGGGGTTGAAACCGCCCGCGTGAAAAGGGAAGTCTTGAAGGTAGAACCGAAGTGCGGCCGGGGCGGATGCTTTTAGATTTCCGCCGCTTCACGCATGGCTAGCGCGCTTCGATGGCGGGCAGATGGGCGCAAAGTTGCGGAAAGTCAATCGATCATTGCGCAGCGCCAACTTTCACCCCAGCCCCGCCGCCGCCATCAGCGCGCGCGTTGACGGATCGAACTCGCCTTCGCCGCTGTCTATCTGCTTGGCGATGGCTTTGCCCAGCTCCACCCCGAACTGGTCAAACGGGTTAATCCCCATCAGCACCGCGTTCGCAAACGTGCGGTGTTCGTGGAACGCGATCAGCGCGCCGAACGCCGCTGCGTCGCAATCATCGACAAGGATGGTCGTTGACGGGCGGTCCCCCTGATAAGCCCGCGCAGGATCATCGGACGGCTTCCCCGCCATCAACGCCGCGCCTTGTGCAAGGCAGTTCATCAACAGCGTGCGGTGATGCGCAGGATCGAGCACGTCGCCGGGCGCAATGCTGGCGATGAAATCAACCGGTATCAGATGCGTGCCCTGATGCAGCAACTGGAACACCGCGTGCTGCGCGTCAGTGCCCACCCCGCCCCATGTGACCGGCGCTGTCGGTCCGTCCACGGGAGCGCCGTCTGTCGTCACGCTCTTGCCGTTGGATTCCATTTCGAGCTGCTGGAGATAGTCCGGAAGCAGCGCCAGCCGTTCGTCATAGGCGAACACCGCGCGGGTCTGGCAGCCTTTCAGCCGGGTGTAGAACTGATCCACGAAGGCGGCGAGCAGCGGGGCGTTCGCTCTACCCTCGGTCCGGCGGAAGTGATCGTCCACTGCCTTCGCGCCCGCCAGCATGGCGCGGAATTCGTCCATCCCGATGGCCAGAGCCACCGGAAAGCCGATCGAGGAGAATAGCGAATACCGGCCGCCCACACTTTCGGGGAACGGCAGCACGCGGGTTTCATCGACGCCCCATTCCACTGCCTTTTCGGGCGAGGCGGTAAGCGCCACCACCCGCCCGCCGGGATCGGCAACGCCGTTATCCGCCAGCCACTTCAACGCGCTCGCCGCATTGGTCATGGTTTCGATGGTGGTGAAGGTCTTGGACGCGACCGCGATGAGCGTCGTTTCCGGATCGCAGGCGTCAAACGCCTGCTCCAGCGCCAGCCCGTCGATATTCGACACGACATGCACATCCACCATCGCCAGATCGCGGGCCAGCGCGTCCACCGCCAGTGCCGGGCCGAGCGCCGATCCGCCAATACCGATCGCGATGCAATGCCTGATCTCTCCCAGCGCGCCTTGGTGGATCGCTTCGACCAGCATCCCCATGCGGGCGAGCAGCGCATCGGCTTCCTCCACCTGCGCCGGCGTGCCGCTGCCGCGCAGCGCGCCGTGAGTGGCGGCGCGGCCTTCAGTCACGTTGACGATGCCGCCATCGAACAAAGCCTCGCGCGCCGCAGCGAAACCCGCCGCTTCGGCCAGTTGCTCGAACGCGTCCAGCGCATCGCGGCCAAGGTGGGTCTTGGAATAATCGATCACCATGCCCGCCTCAGCCGCGCTATCGGGCATAACCGGCCAGCCGATGCGGCGCGTCATTGCCTCCACCCGGCCCGGATCGGCAGCGAACAGCGCAGATAGGCTGCGGGTCTCCAGCGCGCGCAGGGCATCCCATGCCATGCCTGTCGTGTCGCCCGATCCGTTCATTACCGTTCCCCTTTGCGCAGCTGTGCCGGTGCGAGTAAGGGCATGAGCAATGGATGTTAAGAGCCAATCTCTCGCCAATGCGACGATTGCCCCAGTGCCAGCGGTCAGCCGCGAGCGCGATGGGTGGGGCAGCTTCGCGTGGTTCCTGGTCAAGCTGCTGGCGCTGGTGCTGGCGTTTCGCACGCTGGCGTTCTCGCCGTTCTCGATCCCGTCGGAAAGCATGCTGCCGCGGCTGATGAACGGGGACTATCTGCTCGCGGCAAAGTGGCCCTATGGATTTTCGCGCCAGTCGCTGCCCTTCGATCTGCCGCTGCCCGATGGCCGCCTGTTCGACCGCTCGCCCCAACGCGGGGATGTGGTGATCTTCAAACACCCCATCGATGGGCGCGACTATATCAAGCGGGTGATCGGCCTGCCGGGCGACAATGTGGCGGTCGTGGGTAGCCAGGTGGTGCTCAACGGTAAGCCGGTGCCACGCGAACGGATCGGCGATTTCAAACTCACAATGTCCGCCAACACCGGCTGCGCGTGGGCGGGCCAGACAGGGGCGCTGGCGAACGGCAGTGAGACGTGCAGCTATGTCCGTTATCGTGAGACCCTGCCGAGCGGCAAGACATATGAAGTGCTCGATTTCGGCACTACCCCGGGCGATAATGTCGCGCCTGTTATCGTTCCCGACGGCGCGATGTTCGTGATGGGTGACAACCGCGATAATTCGCGCGACAGCCGCTGGCCTGCTGCGGCTGGCGATGCTGTGGGAATCGTACCGCAGCGCCTGCTGGTCGGGCGGGCGATGCTGGTGGTATGGTCGACAGACGGCAGCGCCGACTGGGTGAAGCCGTGGACTTGGGGTTCCGCCACGCGATGGGACCGGATCGGAGAAAGCCTGTGAGCACGCTCGAACCGGCCACGCGCGACTGGCTCGAAGCACAGGGCTTTGCGGTGGACAACGAAACGCCGTGGATCGAGGCGCTGACCCACGGCAGCTTCAACGGCGGCGGTGGTGGGGCGACCGATTACCAGCGGCTTGAATTCCTGGGCGACCGGGTGCTGGGCCTGTCAGTCGCGGGCTGGCTCTACGGCGCGGTCGACGGGCCGGAGGGCAAGCTTTCGCAACGATTGAACGCGCTGGTCAGCGGCACCACATGCGCCCGCATCGCCCGCGCCATCGGCCTGCCCGAACATATCCGGCTGGGGAAGCAGGCGCGCGACGATGGCGGGCTGGATAGCGACAAGATCCTGGGCGATGTGATGGAGGCGCTTATCGGTGCCTGCTTCATCGAAAACGGCTTCGATGCGGCACGCGATGCCGTCTACCGGCTGTGGTCGCGCGAATTGGAAGGCGATGTCGGCAAGGCCAAGCACCCGAAAAGCGCGCTGCAGGAATGGGCAGCGGGCAACAAGCGAGCGATGCCGGTCTATCAGGTCGTCGAACGCAGCGGCCCCGACCACGCGGCGCGCTTCACCGTGCGGGTTAGTGTCCGCAATGTCGGCGATGCCGATGCCAGCGCCTCCAGCAAGGGCGAGGCTGAACGCCTGGCCGCCAAGGCGTTTCTGGATGCGCACGGGTGAACCAATGCCATTTGTTCCCTAAATGTTTCACGTGAAACATTGCCGCTTCCCCATGTGGTGCGGCGACCAGTATGGAAGTTTGAAATGACCGATACTCCCCCTGAAGAACGCAGTCCCACCCGCTGCGGCATGATCGCCGTGATCGGCGCGCCCAATGCAGGCAAATCGACTTTGGTGAACCAGCTCGTCGGCCAGAAGGTCGCGATCACCTCTGCCAAGGCGCAGACGACGCGGGCGCGAATGCTCGGCATTGCGCTGCACGAATTGGCAGGCACGCCGGTGCAGATGATCCTGGTCGACACCCCCGGCATCTTCGCCCCCCGGCGGCGGCTGGACCGTGCGATGGTGAACGCCGCATGGGAAGGTGCAGAAGCCGCGGACGCGGTGCTGTTGCTGGTCGATCCGATCAAGCAGCGACGGCACGAACTGGAGCCGCTGCTGGAGGCGCTGGCCGGGCGGCCCGAACGCAAGATCCTCGTCATCAACAAGGTCGATCGCTCCAAGAAGGAACCCATGCTGGCGCTGGCGCAGGATCTGGCCGGCAAGGTCGAATTCGCGGAAATCTACTTCGTCTCGGCGCTGACGGGTGACGGGGTGCCGGAACTGAAGGACGCTCTGGCAGGCATGATGCCCGAAGCCGAATGGATGTATCCCGAAGATCAGGTCTCCGACGCGTCCGAACGCCTGCTCGCCGCCGAGATCACCCGCGAACAGCTATATCAGCAGCTGCACGAGGAACTGCCCTACGACAGCGCCGTGCGGCCCGAGAAGTACGAGGTGCGCAAGGACGGCAGCATCGAAATTCACCAGCAAATCGTGGTCGCGCGGGAGACGCAGCGCGCAATCGTGCTCGGCAAGGGGGGATCACGGATCAAGGAAATCGGCGCGGCGGCGCGCAAGGAATTGTCTGAAGTGCTGGGCGTACCGGTGCACCTCTATCTCCACGTCAAACAGTCGGAGAACTGGGCCGAGGACAAGGAGATTTTTGAAGAGATGGGGCTGGATTGGGTGCGGTGACAAGGTCCGCTTGGCCAATATCCGAACTTGAAGTTGCCGTTCGGCTGGCGGGCCCACGGTTGCCAGACAAATTGCGACTTAAGGTTTCTCCTGGTTGAGCGTCCAAAGCCGAGGGATCAACGAGGCGCCGGTCCAATTCCCCGGCGCCTCGCAGTTCTAATTGCCTTACCGCCGATCGAAGCGGTCGAGCATCATGACCTTGTTCCAGGCCTTGGCAAAGTCCGCAGCGAACTTCGCCTCGCCGCCTTCGACAGCGTAAGTTTCGGCCACCGCACGCAGCTCCGAGTTGGAACCGAACACCAGATCAACTTCTGTGGCAGTCCACTTGAGCGCGCCGGTCGCGCGATCGCGGCCCTCGTAAAGCCCCTCGGTCGTCGCCGGCTTCCATTCGTTGCCCATGTCGAGCAGGTTCACGAAGAAGTCGTTGCTCAAGCTGCCGGGACGATCAGTGAAGACCCCGTGTTCCGCTCCGCCGGAGTTGGCATCGAGCATCCGCATCCCGGCCAGCAGCACCGCCATTTCCGGCACCGTCAAGGTCAGCGTGTCGGCCTGATCGATCATCATCTGGGTCGGAGTCAGACGCGCCCTGTCACTGTAGAAGTTCCGGAAGGCGTCGGCTACCGGGCGAAGCAGTTCGAAGCTGGCGACATCGGTGTGCGCGTCGGTCGCATCGACCCGGCCTGGCGTGAAAGGCACGGTGACGGTCTGCCCTGCCGCCGCGGCCGCATCCTCGACCGCGACAACGCCGCCCAGCACCACCAGATCGGCAATCGACACCTTCTTCGCGCCGGAATTCGCGTTGAAGCTGGCTTGCACACCCTCCAGCGCCGTCACTACCGTGGCGACCACTTCGGGATCGTTGAGACCCCAATCCTTCTGCGGGGCAAGCCGGATTCGGGCGCCATTGGCACCGCCGCGCATGTCAGTGTCGCGGAAGGTGACCGCCGCAGCCCAGGCCGTGCGCACCAGGTCCGAGCGGCTGAGACCGGTGGCGCGGATCGCTTGCTTCAGTTCGGCCACGTCGCCAGCCTCGATCATGGCGTAATCCGCACGCGGCAGCGGGTCCTGCCAGATCATGTCTTCCGCCGGAACTTCCTCCCCGACATAGCGCGCCTTGGGGCCAAGATCGCGGTGGGTCAGCTTGAACCACGCGCGGGCGAAGGCCTCGTCCATATCCTTGGGATTCTTGACCCAGCGCTGAGTGATTTCGCCATAGGCCGGATCATAACGCAGCGCGAGGTCGGTGGTGAGCATCACCGGCGCGTGGGTCTTGTTCGGATCGAAGGCATCGGGGACGAACTTCACCTGATCGGCGTTGACAGGTTCCCACTGCTTGGCGCCAGCCGGACTGGTGGTCAGCTTCCATTCGAAGGCATAGAGGTTATCGAGATAGTTGCTGCTCCAGGTCACCGGCGTCGCCGTCCATGCACCTTCAAGCCCGCTGGTGGTTGCATCCGCACCCACGCCGGTGCCGCATGTGTTCCTCCAGCCGAAGCCTTGCGCTTCAACGCCTTCGGCCGCCGGTTCCTTGCCGACGCAGTCGGAAGCCTTGCGCGCGCCGTGCATCTTGCCGATGGTGTGGCCGCCGACGATCAGTGCGACGGTTTCCTCGTCATTCATGCCCATCCGGCCAAAGGTGGTGCGGATTTGCTGGGCGGATTTGAGGATGTCGGGATTGCCTTCCGGCCCTTCGGGATTGACGTAGATCAGCCCCATCTCCGAAGCGGCGAGCGGAGTGTCGAGGTTCTCGCCCTCTGCGTTGCGCTCGGAGGTCAGGAACTTGGTTTCCGGACCCCAGTAGACCAGCTCCGGCTCCCATGCGTCGGTCCGGCCACCGGCGAAGCCGAAGGTCTCGAAGCCGGTGTTCTCCAGCGCGACGTTGCCGGCCAGAATGATGAGATCCGACCACGAAAGGCTGGCGCCATACTTCTGCTTGACTGGCCACAGCACGCGGCGGGCCTTGTCGAGATTGCCGTTATCGGGCCAGGAATTGAGCGGTTCGAAGCGGATCTGCCCGCCATCGGAACCGCCGCGCCCGTCGGCCGAACGATAGGTTCCGGCCGAGTGCCATGCGAGGCGGATGAACAGCCCGGCATAATTGCCGTAATCGGCTGGCCACCACTCCTGCGAATCTGTCAGCGCGATGTTGATGTCCGCCTTCACCGCCGCAAGATCGAGCTTGGCGAACTCGGCCGCGTAATCGAATTCAGGCCCGTTCGGGTCAGGATTATATTCGTTCTGGCGCAGCCGATTGAGGTCGACCACGTCCGGCCACCAGCCCTGCACGTTGCGGGGCGCGGCCTCTCTTTGCGGCCTGACAGCGCGGCCCATACCGGGCTCGTTGAAGCCCGGAGGCGTCGCGCCAGCAGGTGCGGCAAGCAAAAGGCCGGAGGACAGGAGCAGCAGCCCCTTCAATCTGATCGTCATGGAATAGCCCCGTTTATATTGATTATCGGTCACGCCCTGACCGGCGATCGAGACCTTGATCACGATCGGCGCGGCCCTTCGGCCTGAGGGCGGTTAGGCCAGGTCGCCGCGTCGGGAAAACGGCTTGTCGCGATAACTGTGATGTGGTTTGCCGATGATCCGAATGGCTGGAACGCACCCCGACCGAATCTTCCGGTTGCCACCCGGGTTCGGTTGTTCCGAGCAGCACGGCGCGCGCTTGATACCGGGCGGCCGGCTTCGGAGAGATTTTCGCCAAAAGCAGAGAGTCAGCAATTGATCAGGGAGCGGTCTTCGCAGGGGCCCGCCCCCAAGCGCGCCCGGCAAGCGGGAGGAACGCGAGACTTAGCGGGCTGCAGCCGCCCTTCTCCATGGACGAAGGATCGCGGCCATGGCGGAAGAAGAAAAGCAGCGCCCCGTGCCGAGTACCGGAACACGAAGGAAGGATTTCATCCCCGCCCCAGCTTCTCCAGCTTCGCCTTCAGCGCGGCTTCGTCGAACGGCTTGACGATGTAATCATCCGCCCCCGCGGCAATCCCGTCATGGATATCCTTGGCCTCGCCGTTCGAGGTGCAGAACACTACCACCGGCTCCTTGGGCGTGGGGATGGCGCGCAGTTTGGCGACGAAGGTAATGCCGTCCATTTCGGGCATGTTCCAGTCGGTCAGCACCAGATCGGGCATTGATTTCTTGCAGCGCGCAAGGGCTTCCTCGCCGTTCTCGGCCTCAATCGCGATATAGCCCAGGCTGATCGCGATCTTGCTGGAGACCTTGCGGATCACCCGGCTATCATCGACGATCAGGCAGGTTCTGGCCGCAGCCGCTGGCGCAGCGCCGCCGTCATAGCGGTCGCGCATGGCCTTGGCGGCGGCAACGATCGTGTCGATGTCGCCCGAACCCGGATCTGGCGCGGCGGGTGCGCGTGACTGTATTTCGGATTGCGCTTCGGACTCCGGCTCTGGCTCTGGCTCCGGCTCGACCTGAACCGAGTCGCGCACCTTTTCGCTATGGGCGAGTTTTTCGGCCAGCGTCTTGCCTTCCATGCCTGAACGGCGGTTCGGGCCGGAATTGCGCTTGATCAGATTTTGCACGTTTCGCGCTCCCCGCCCATGTTGACGAACCCGGCGTCATAGCTGCGCGCGGCATAATCGTCTGAAAACGGATCCTCGCCCGCCACCGCGCCTTCGCCCGGCGTCATGCGGATATGCAGATAAGGCATCCACACATCGCCGAATTCGGCTTTCTGATACCACACGTCGAGGACGTCATAGCTGGCCCAGATCCCGTCCGGTTCGCGCAGGCGAATCCCTTCGCCGATACGCGGCACCGCGGCAAAGCGGATGCGGTCCTGAGTCTGGTGCGTTTCGTTTTGGACTTCGATTTCAATCACGGTGCAGCCCTTGGTCTCGGGCAACCAGTGATAGGCAGCAATGCTTTATGATTTACGAACGCGGCGGCAGATCAGGGGGCAGCAAAGCTCATTTCGTCGCAGATTCCGCTTTCTTGGCAGGAGCCTTCTTTTTCGCTGGTGCCTTCTTGGCCGGAGCCTTCTTGGCAGGCGCTTTCTTGGCGGCGGCTTTCTTGGGCGCGGCTTTCTTCCTGCCCTTCTTGGCCGGCGGACCCTTGGCAATACGCGCATCGATCAGCGCGATGGCAGCATCGATCGTCACATCCTCGGGCTTTGTATCCTTGGGAATGGTCGCATTAGTGGTGCCGTCAGTGACATAGGGGCCATAGCGGCCCGGCATCACCTTGATCTCGCCTCCGGTGGTCGGATGCGCGCCGAGAGTCGCGATAGGTTCGGCTGCGGCGCGGGTTCCGGGGCCGCGATTGGCCGCCTGCGCCAACAGATCGACGGCGCGGTTCATCCCTACCTCGAACACCTCGCGGGTATTGCCGAGTTTGCCGTATTTCCCGTCATGGCGAAGGTAAGGCCCGTAACGCCCTATATTCGCTTCGATTTCCTTGCCGGTATCGGGATGCGCGCCGACGATGCGCGGCAGATCGAGCAGCTTGACCGCCCAATCGAGATCGAAATCGTCGAGATCCTTGGGAATGCTGGCGCGTTTCGCTTCCTTGCCCTCGCCCATCTGCACGTAAGGCCCGAAGCGACCGGTTTTGCGGTGGATGTCCTCGCCGGTTTCGGGATGCTGGCCCATCACGCCGTCATCCGCGCCGTCCGCACCCTCGCCGCCCGGTTGGGCGAAGCGGCGGGTGAACTTGCATTCGGGATAATTGGCGCAGGCGACGAATGCGCCGAACTTGCCACCGCGCAAACTGAGCCGGCCGCCTTCGCGGCCCTCGCTGGCGCAAAGCGGGCAAGCACGCGGATCGGCGCCATCTTCGCGCGGGGGGAACAGGAAGTCGGAGAGGTATTCGTCCAGCGCCTCGGTCACTTCCGAAGGCAGCTTCTCCATGACTTCATCGGCCTTGGGCTTGAAGTCCTTCCAGAACCGCGCGAGCAGCAGCTTATAATCTTCGCGCCCGTCGGAGACGACATCGAGTTCATCCTCCATTCCGGCGGTGAAATCATAGGCGACATAGGTCGGGAAGAAGCGTTCGAGAAAGGCGGTCAACAGGCGGCCCGATTCTTCGGCGAAGAAGCGGTTCTTTTCCATCCGCACATAGGCGCGGTCACGCAGGGTCTGGATGGTCGAGGCATAAGTGGACGGACGCCCGATACCGAGTTCCTCCAGCCGCTTCACCAGCGATGCTTCGGAGAAACGCGGCGGCGGCTGGGTGAAATGCTGGGTCGCATCGACGGCGCGCTTGGCCGGGCAATCGCCCGCGCGCATCACCGGAAGCAGGCCGCTTTCGTCATCATCCGCGTCGTCGAAATCTTCCTGATACACCGCGAGGAAGCCGGGGAAGCGGATCACCTGACCGGTAGCGCGCAACTCGTGCTGGCCGGTCGCATCGCGGAAGGTGACAGTGGTGCGTTCCATCTGCGCGGTGGCCATCTGGCTTGCCATCGCGCGCTTGAAGATGAGGTCGTAGAGCTTGCCCTCGTCGCCCGACGCCGCCCGTTCGCGGGTGAAATCGGTGGGGCGGATCGCCTCGTGCGCTTCCTGCGCGTTCTTGGCCTTGGTGCTGTAGAATCGCGGCTTTTCAGGGCGGTAATCCTCGCTGAAGCGCGCTGCAATGGCATCGCGCGCGGCGTGAATCGCGCTCATATCCATCTGCACGCCGTCGGTCCGCATGTATGTGATTGCGCCCGCTTCATATAGCGATTGCGCCAGCCGCATGGTGTGCTGCGCCGAGAAGCCGAGCTTGCGCGCCGCTTCCTGCTGGAGCGTGGACGTGGTGAACGGCGGCGCGGGGTTGCGCTTGACAGGCTTGGTCTCGACGCCCTCGACGGTAAAGCGCCCGGCCTCGACCGCGGCTTTTGCCTCCATCGCGATGCCTTCCGCGCCGAGGCTCAGCTTCTCCAGCTTGTCGCCCTTGTAGCGCACCAGTCGCGCATCGAACTCGGTGCCGTCGTGCTGCATCCGCGCCACGACGCTCCAGTATTCGTCGGCCCGGAAGGCTTCGATCTCGCGCTCGCGCTCGACGATCAGGCGCAGCGCCACAGACTGCACGCGGCCCGCGCTCTTGGCGCCGGGCAGCTTGCGCCACAGCACCGGCGACAGGGTGAAACCGAACAGATAATCCAGCGCGCGGCGGGCGAGATAGGCGTCGATCAAAGGCTGATCGAGTTCGCGTGGCTTCGCCATCGCATCGGTCACCGCAGCCTTGGTGATCGCGTTGAAGGTTACGCGGTCGACGCTGGCGGGCAGGCTTTTGCGCTTCTTCAGCAGCTCCAGCACGTGCCAGCTGATCGCTTCGCCTTCGCGGTCAGGGTCAGTTGCCAGCACGAGGCGGCTCGCGCCCTTGGCGGCGTCGGCAATCTCTTTGAAGCGGCTCTGCTTGTCGCGGTAGAGTTCCCACTCCATCGCGAAATCGGCGTCCGGATCGACACTGCCGTCCTTGGGCGGCAGATCGCGGACGTGGCCGTAGGAGGCGAGGACCTTGAAGTCCTTGCCCAGGTATTTCTCGATGGTCTTGGCCTTGGCGGGCGATTCGACGATGACAAGCTGCATGGCGGGTATGGAGGTGTCCCTTACGTGTGTACGCGCGAGGGTGGAGCGCGCCGGAGAGATGCGTCAAGCGCGAAACGGAGTTTGCGGTGGCGCAAGCGGCGCGCAAACTCAAGAGCGGATCGCTTCGGCGCCCTTGCTCGGTTCGGCGTTTGCGATGCCCGATCCGCCCCGCACGGCGGAACAGGGCGCGCCAGCACCGGCTTTTCCGTGAGGCAAGCCCCGCGCACCGCGGGCCGACCGGGAGATGACCGACATGATCCAATCAAACCCTTCAAGCCGCCGCATCGCCGCCGCGTTGTGTGCATTCGCCCTCACCGCCCCGCCGCTCGCCGCGCAACAGATGCAGGCGGGGGAGAAAGAGGTGAGCCTGAGAACCGCCGACGGGCAAGACGCGGGAACCGTGACGTTCGAGCAGACCGAGCACGGCGTGCTCGTCGTCGCGCAGCTCAGGAATCTGAGCCGAGGTCCACACGGCTTCCACATTCACGAAACCGGCGCGTGCAGCCCCGATTTCAAGGCCGCTGGAAGCCATTACGACCCGCTTGGCGCGGACCATGGTTTTAGGACTCCGGGTGGTTATCACGTCGGCGATCTGCCCAACGTCCATGTCGGAGCGGACGGGATGGCGATGACCGAATTCTTCGTGCCGCAGGTCACGCTGACCGGGCCGGAGAACGACCGCTATCCCTTCACCCTTGACGATAGCGACGGATCGGCGATCATGGTCCATGCCTCGGGCGACGACTATATCCTGATGGATTCTGCCGGCGACCGCGCTGCCTGCGGGGTGATCGTGCCCAACGGAGGCTGAGCGGACGCGGAAGCGTGGCTGCGCTATCCGCTGCGCCGCACCAAGCCGTCAGTCTCGCGCACCAAATCGCCGGTCAGTTCCAGTTCCAGCAGCGCCATGTGCACGGTCGCCGCGCTTGCGCCCGACTGGCGGATCAATTCGTCGACCGCGATCGGCGCGCTGGAGAGCATGGCGCCGATCGCTTCGGTGTCCTGTCCGTCCCACGCCGCATCGGCCAGTTCGGCATAGTCGAAATCAGCCGCGTTCTCGCTCACCCGGAAGCGGGATCGCGGTGCGCCAGTGAAGCTTTGCAGCAGTTCCACCACTTCGTCGGGTGTCTGCACCAGCACCGCGCCTTCTCGGATCAGCTGGTTGCAGCCCAGCGCGCGCGCATCGAGCGGGGAGCCGGGGATTGCCATCACCTCGCGCCCGGCCTCACCCGCCAGCCGCGCGGTGATGAGGCTGCCTGATTGCGGCGCAGCCTCGATCACCAGTGTGCCCGATGCGAGTCCCGCGATAATGCGGTTGCGCGATGGGAAATGCCGCCCGCGCGGTTCGGTGCCGGGTGGCTGTTCGGCAATCAGCAGAGCTTCTGACGCGATACGTTCCTGCAAGGCTGTATGCTGCGGGGGATAGGTGATGTCGATCCCACTGGCGATCACGCCGATGGTCTGCGGAAACGCGCCTTCATGCGCGGCGCCATCTATCCCGCGCGCCAGACCTGAAACGACGGTGAAGCCCGCCTCCGCCAGTCCGGCAGCGAATTCACGCGCCAGCTTCACCGCCGCCGCGCTGGCATTGCGCGCGCCGACCAGCGCCACGCACGGCGCGCTCGCCAGCGCCAGATTGCCGCGGCAGGTGACAATCGGCGGTGCGGAATCGAGTTCGGCCAGCAGCGCGGGGTAATCGGGCTGATCGTGGAACAGGTAACGCGCGCCGGCCTTGCGAACGGCGGCGACCTCCCGCTCGATGGTCTCGGCTGCGGCAGGGCGATATGGCCCCCGCCCCCGGCTGGCGAGATCGGGCAGCGCATCCAGCGCCGCCGCCGCCGTGCCGAACCGGGCGAGCAATTGGCGATAGCTGACCGGGCCGATATTGGGCGAGCGCAGCAGACGAATGCGGGCGAATGCTTCGGCTTGGGTCAGGCTCAAGACTTGTTCCCGCCCACCTTCGGCTCCTCACCGCGCATCAGACGGCCGATATTGGCGCGGTGCTGCACCAGGACGATGGCGGCGATGGCAAGCAAGGGCGGGATCGCCTGCGGATAGCCCAGCCCCCACGCGACCAGCGGCGAAGCCACCACCGTGACTATCGAGGCGACGGAGGAAATCCGGCTGAGAAACAGCACCGCCGCCCAAATCACGGCGCAGGCGAACATCGCAGGCCAGGCCAGCGCCAGCAGCGCTCCGGCAGCGCTCGCAAATCCCTTGCCGCCCTTGAAGTGGAGCCACGGCGTGAAGCAATGCCCCGCCACCGCCGCCACGCCCGCGACACCTTCGGTTCCGGGCCAGAAGTACCCCGCCGCCAGCACCGGAACCGCCGCCTTGGCCGCATCCAGCAGCACGGTCGCCGCTGCCAGACCCTTGTTCCCGGTGCGCAGCACGTTGGTCGCGCCAATGCTGCCGCTGCCGATATCGCGCACATCGCCCAACCCGGCGGCGCGGGTCAGGATCAGACCGAAGGGGATCGAGCCGAGGGCAAAGCCCAGAAGCGCGGCGAAAAACAGTTCCATCAGAGCCTTCCCGTTCGTGCTGAGCTTGTCGAAGCACTGCACTTCTTCTAGCGCCCAGAGTGCCAAATGAAAGACGAGGCTTCGACAAGCTCAGCCTGAACGGAGATTTTTTTGAACGTCGAAGCCGCCTCCCCCATCCTGCTGTTCGATTCCGGCGTCGGCGGGCTGACGGTGTATGACGCCTTGCGCAAGGTGTTGCCGCAAGCCCCCGTAATCTACGCTGCCGATCTCGCTGGCCTGCCCTATGGCACCAAAACCGAAGCGCAGATCGCCGCGCGGGTTTCGGGGTTGCTGGGGCGGATGGCGGAGCGTTATCAACCGCGCCTTGCCTGCATCGCCTGCAACACTGCCAGCACGATTGCCTTGGGCATGGTGCGCGATGTGCTGGAGATTCCGGTCGTCGGCACCGTCCCCGCGATCAAGCCTGCCGCCGCGCTGACCCGCAGCGGCACCATCGGCCTGGTCGGCACCGAAGCGACCATCCGGCAGGCCTATGTCGACGATCTGGAGTCGCGGTTCGGCAATGGTACCCGCCTGCTGCGCATCGCTGCGCCGGGGCTGGTCGAAGCTGCCGAAGCGAAGCTGCGTGGCCGCGCCGTCGATCCGGCGTTGATTGCCGATGTGCATGATCGCCTTGCCGCAATGCCGGGGGGCGAGGCCATCGACACGCTGGTGCTCGCCTGCACCCACTTCCCGTTGCTGGCCAAGGAACTGGCCGCAGCCTTCGGCCCGCAGGTCACGCAAGTCGACGGGGCCGAAGGTATCGCGCGGCGCATCGCCGACCTGCTCGAAGGGCAGGACTTCGCATCCACCGGCCCCGATCGCTTTCTCGTTACCGGGCCGCTGGCGGGGGCAGCCGGGCTGGAAGCCGCGTTGACCGCCCGCGGTTTCGGCCCCGCCGAAGCGTTCTGATCGCCGATTTGCTTGCGAGCGGATCGCAAAGATCGCGGGTGGTCAAACCGATCACCCTGACCTAAATATTCACGAAACCATCCCCGGGTTTGTGGGTTATGGCGGTGAGACGACGGAGCCCGAGCGGCTTCGACGAAGCGCCCCGCCCGCAGGACAAAGAGACGCGAGTGAACTACGATCAGATCTTTGATCAGGCGATTGACCGCCTGCATGCAGAAGGCCGCTACCGCGTCTTCATCGACATCCTGCGGAACAAGGGCGCGTATCCGAATGCGCGTTGTTTTCACGGACATAACGGCCCCAAGCCGATCACCGTGTGGTGTTCGAACGATTACCTGTGCATGGGCCAGCACGACAAGGTGATCGGCGCGATGGAAGATGCGCTGCACGATGTCGGCGCAGGATCGGGCGGCACCCGCAATATCGGCGGCAACACGCACCTGCACGTCCAGCTGGAAAACGAACTCGCCGACCTGCACGGCAAGGAAAGCGCGCTGCTGTTCACCAGTGGCTATGTCTCCAACGATGCGACATTGTCGACGCTGGCGAAACTGCTGCCGGGCTGCGTGATTTTCTCGGACGAATTGAACCATGCCAGCATGATCGCCGGCATCCGCAATTCGGGCTGCGAAAAGCGGGTGTTCCGTCACAACGACCTCGCCCATCTCGAAGAATTGTTGGCCGCCGAAGACGCGGACACGCCCAAGCTGATCGCCTTCGAAAGCGTCTATTCGATGGAGGGCGATGTGGCCCCGATCCACGGGATCTGCGACCTGGCCGACAAGTACAACGCGCTAACCTATATCGACGAGGTTCACGCGGTCGGCATGTACGGCGCGCGCGGCGGCGGGATTTCCGAACGGGATGGCGCTGCCGACCGGATCGACATCATCGAGGGCACGCTCGGCAAGGCGTTCGGCGTGATGGGCGGCTACATCGCCTCCAGCAGCAAGGTGGTTGATTGCATCCGCAGCTACGCACCGGGCTTCATCTTCACCACGTCATTGTCGCCGGTGCTGGTTGCAGGCGTGCTGGCTTCGGTCCGGCACCTGAAAGGTTCGAGCGTTGAGCGCAACGCGCAGCAGCGTGCCGCCGCGATGCTCAAGCTGAAGTTTGCCGAGGCGGGCCTGCCGGTAATGGACAGCGTCACCCACATCGTGCCGCTGATGGTGGGCGATCCGGTGCGCGCCAAGAAGATCAGCGATATCCTGCTGGCCGAATACGGCGTTTATGTGCAGCCGATCAACTTCCCCACCGTGCCGCGCGGGACCGAGCGCCTGCGCTTTACCCCCGGCCCGCACCACACCGACGCGATGATGGACGAACTGACCGAGGCGCTGGTCGAGATCTGGGACCGGCTGGAGCTGGAGCTGGCCGAAGCGGCGTAAACGCGCGCGCATTGCCGTAGCGTCCTTTGAGGGACAGCGCGGCTAGGCTAACCCCTCTCTCGAAAGCAGATTCGGGAGAGAGCATGATGGGCGGTACGCCTGACCAGACTTACGCCGAGGTCGTCCTCGGCCGCCGCAGCATTCGCGGATACCTCGACAAGCCGGTGCCGCGGGCGCTGATCGAGGAGGTGCTTCGCCTCGCGATGCGATCGCCCACCTCAATGAACACCCAGCCGTGGCATTTCCACGTCATCACTGGCGAGCCACTGGACCGCATCCGGCGCGGCAACACCGAACGCATTCTGGCAGGCGAACCCGACAGCCGCGAATTCCGCAGGGGCGAGCCCTTCGCTGGCGTCCACCGCGACCGGCAGGTCGAAGTCGCCAAGCAATTGTTCGGCGCCATGGGGATCGAGCGTGACGACAAGCCCGCGCGGCAGGATTGGGTGCTGCGCGGTTTCCGCCAGTTCGACGCGCCGGTCTGCGTGATCGTCACCTATGATCGCGAATTGTCCGGCAGTGATGACACCGCCTTCGATTGCGGCGCGGTGACGACGGCGCTGGTCAACGCCGCCTGGAGCCGGGGCTTGGGCTGCGTGATCAACTCGCAAGGCATCATGCAAAGCCCGGTGGTGCGCGAACATGCGGGCATCCCCGACGATCAGGTAATCATGAAGGCGGTGGCGATGGGTTGGCCCGACCCGGATTTCCCCGCCAACGCGGTGGTGAGCCTGCGCAAGAGCGTGGACGAGGCCGCGCGGTTCGTGGGGTTCGACTGAAATCCGGAAGACCCGCGCTTTAAGTCACAACCCGCGCAAACACCCCGATCATAGCGATGCGGAAGGATCAAGACGGGTTGGGGCCACCGAATAGGGCGAATCGCGTTTCTGGTGGTGTGCATGCTTCGTGTAGTACGCTTCGATCGGCCGGAACACCGCTGCGGCTATGGCGATCGCTAGCGCCGTCAACGCCAGCCCCGCAGCCACATCAATCCAATAATGCCAGCGTGTCGCCACCGCTTCGAAAATAATGAAAAGGAACAGAGGCAGATAGAGCACCCCAAGCCAGCGCGCGTGATTCCAGGCGTAGAAGACAAAAACGGCTGACGAGGCGACGTGCAGCGAGGGCATGGCGGCCACTGCCGCAAACATGAACTGACTTCCCTCGCTTGCGAGCCAAGGTCGACCGCCAGCGATCAAAGCCTTGTAGCTGTCATACATATGCACCTGGCGTGCGGTTTCGAGCGCGTTGGCGCCCTGTTCGTACAGGAACGGCCCGATAGCAGGCATCACCAGATAGCTGAGCGCGCCGAGGACATGCACCAGCATCGCGGTAAAGATGACTTTGCGAAACACGATGAAGCTCTGCATCGAATGCACAATTATGCTGCCCGCGAACATTGCCAGAAAGGCAAACAGGTAAAGGTGTTCGCTCATCGGAAAGATCGCGTCGACCAGATTGCGCGCAGCAAATGATGCATCAACCAATGGCCGCACCATCTGATCGGTCTTCCAGAAAAATTCGTCCCACAAAGCGGGGTTGATCAGGCTCATCCACATCTTGATGTTGAAATGGGTGACGAGGATCACCCCGTAAGCCATTCCAGCGGTGACGTAATACGCCAAACGCATTGCTTGCTTCGTGACAATCAGAAACAGGCCGAGCACGGAAATTAGCGAAAGCGGTACGGCATAGTTCATCCCCGTGAATTCAAGCGCGCCGTCTGACGGAACGACGAAGCCCAGTTCCAGCTGCGATGACAGCAGTTTGGCTATCAACAGGAATCCTAGCGCCAAGGTCAATTCTGGAAAAAGATCGACGCAGAGCAAATTCAAACGTGATGAAGCCTTCGGCGGTCTCACCTCTTCTGCGACAGTCAGCGGCGTTATAATCATGGGAAAGAAGGTTTTCTCACTGGCATTTCTCAGAGAAGTAACTGAATTATCCAAAAAGGATACACTGATTGAGCGACGGAATGCCTTCGGGATGAGTGATCGTCGGTCGCGACAAGAAATGGCCAGCTTGTCTCTGATTACGAATGCTCCGAACAGGCCCCAGCCCGAATGGCAGCATCTTGCACCGAGGCAGGGAAAAACCGCCGTCTCGCCGCAAAGGCAGGACGGCAGGTCTTACCTCAGGCTCACCACATTATCGGTCGCTTCGCGCACGCGGGTGCCGTTGAACAGACTCATCATCGGCTCGTCCGCCACGGTGACCACCTGCGCTGCGCCATAGCCGTTGAAGCCTGTTTTCATCGCGGCGCCGTAGGCTCCGATCATCCCGATTTCGATGTAGTCGCCGGCCTGAATATCGGCGGGCAGCACGAACGGGCCCTTCATGTAATCGGCATCGTCGCAGGTCGGGCCGTAAAAGGCGAAGTCGGCGTCATCCTCGATCAGGTCGTCTTCCAGCGCGCGCACGGGGAAACGCCACGCGACGTGCGCGGCATCGTAGAGCGCGCCGTAAGCGCCGTCATTGATGTAGAGTTCTTCGCCGCGGCGCTTGTTCACCTGCACGATCATCGAGCTGTATTCCGCGCTCAGCGCGCGGCCGGGTTCGCACCACAGCTCGGCGTTGTAGGCGATCGGCAGGGCTTCGAAGTGGCGGGCGATGATCGCGAAGTAATCTTCCATCGGCGGCGGTTCGAGGCCGGGATAGGCGCTGGGGAAGCCTCCGCCCACGTCGATCATGTCGATCACCACCGAAGCTTCGGCAATCGCGGCGCGGGTGCGGTCCATCGCCTGCACGAAGGCGAACGGGGTCATCGCCTGGCTGCCGACGTGGAAGCACACGCCCAGCCAGTCGCAATGCTGGCGGGCCTGCTGCAACAGCTGCGGCGCTTCGATCAGGTCGCAGCCAAACTTGCTGGCCAGCGAAAGCTCCGAATATTCGCTCGACACGCGCAACCGCACGCACAGGCGCAGGTCGCGCGGGGCCTCGCCGGTTTCGCGGTTGCGGCATGCGTTGACGATCTTCTCCAGCTCCTCGACCGAATCGAGGCTGAAGGTCTTCACGCCGTGATCGAAATAGGCCTCGGCAATCGCCGCCGGGGTCTTCACCGGGTGCATGAAGCACAGCACCGCCTGCGGCAGAATGCCGCGCACCAGCCGCACCTCGGCAATCGAGGCGACATCGTAATGGGTGACGCCCGCATCCCACAGCACCGCGATCAGATCGGGCGCGGGGTTGGCCTTGACCGCATAGAGCACCTTGCCGGGAAACTTCTCGACAAAGAAACGGGCGGCTCGCCGCGCGGCGTGCGGGCGATTGAGAATGACGGGTTCGTCCGGAACGAGGTCGCGGACTACAGCCTGTGCGTTGGGATAGATGTGCAACTCAAGGGACCCCCGAAACGGTTTGTGAAAACCATAAAACGACAAGCTGCCTTGCGGTTAGGAAGTCCCCTTGGGGCAGCGGGAACGGGGCAAATAGGGCTTGGGGGCCGAATTGCAATCGAAAAATCGGTCTGCGACCGTGCGGGTGCTGCTTTTTGAAAAAAGGCCATGCCCCAATAACGGAGCATGGCCTGAAAGTTCCGGGTTTTTATGTTCCGCTGCGTTCAGAACGCGATCTGCGGCACCTGGTCGACGGTGCCCTTTTCGCTGTCGTCGAGCCGGTTGAAGTCCGCCTCGCCAAATCCGAGCAAGCCGGCGAACAGCACGGCCGGGAAGGATTCGCGCGCCGAATTGAACCGCGCGACTGCGGCGTTCAGCGCGCGGCGGGCGGCAGCCAGCTTGTCCTCGACATCGCCGAGATCGTTCTGCAGCGACTGGAAGTTGGCCGAAGCCTTGAGATCGGGATAGGCCTCGCCCAGCGCCAGCAGGTTATCGAGCGCCACGCGCAGCTTCTGCTCGCTGCCGGAAGTCGGCCCGCCCTTGGTGGCAGCATTGCGGGCCGCGATCACGGCTTCGAGCGTGCCGGCTTCGTGCCCGGCATAGCCCTTCACCGCTTCGACCAGATTGGGGATCAGATCATGCCGCTGACGCAGCTGCGCATCGATATCCGCCACGCCCTGATTCACGTTCTGCCGCAGGCGGACGAGATTATTGTAAATGCCGATCAACAGCAGCACGAGAGCCACCGCGATGACTAGCACCGCCGAAGTCCAGAACCAGCCGAAAATATCAACCATGACGCAACAACTCCTTTTCTTGCGCGCAAGTATAACGCCCAATTGTTAAGGGATTGCAGACAAGATCGAGCTATAGCGTTCGGCATGCGTGCGAATGTCAATCATCTGATGCAGGGCCAATTGGGCGAGTGGCTGGAATCCCAGTCTCACATGCGCGCCAAGGCTAAGGAAAAGGCGGTGAACCGCTGGACCTGGGGTGCGGCGCTGCTGATGCCCGTGCTGGCCTTCGTGTGGTTTGGGCCCGAATCCCTCGGGGGGCTGCGCAGCTACGCAACCATCGGCGCGGCAATCGGCGTGGGCGTGTGGGGCTATCAGCCGATTGCGGAGGCGAAAAAGCAGATCAAGATTGGGATCAACTCCGCAATCGCACGCAGTCTCGGCGTGTCGTATGACCATGATGTCGAACCGGGCGCCGAGTTCGAAGCAGCCAAGCGTTACGGTCTGGTCGGCTCGTATGAACGGTCGAGCTTCGAGGATCGCTGGCATGGCACGCTCGAAGGACACGGTTTCAATCTTTACGAGGCCCATCTGGAGGAGCGCCGAGGATCGGGCAAGAACCGCCGCTGGGTGACGGTGTTTCGCGGGGTCATCATCCAGATGGCGTTCGGCCGGCCGTTCCGTTCGACCACTCTGCTGCAGCGCGCAGGCAAGCACAAGAAGTGGCTCGGGCTGGGCGCGGCCAAGGACAGCGTCAGCTTCGACGGACACAGGCTGGATTTTGTCGATCAGGTGCATCCCGATTTCGAC
The DNA here is from genome assembly GCF_040148725.1 of Erythrobacter sp. NFXS35. Taxonomy (NCBI): domain Bacteria; kingdom Pseudomonadati; phylum Pseudomonadota; class Alphaproteobacteria; order Sphingomonadales; family Erythrobacteraceae; genus Erythrobacter; species Erythrobacter sp. NFXS35. The sequence continues at coordinate 696,013 of NZ_JAGDEB010000001.1, forward strand.
GATGTGTTCGCGTTGTACAGTGATGATCAGGTGGAAGCGCGGGTGCTGGTGCATCCCTCCTATCTGGAACACCTGCTGCGGCTGGAAAGCGCCTTTGGAGCGAAGGAAATGCGTGCGCTGTTCAGCCTCGGCGCGGTGATCCTTGCGGTCGAAGGCAAAAACATGTTCGAAAGCGGCTCGATGGATGCAAGCCAGGACCGCATGCGCGCCGAGGAAACCGCCGAACAGTTCGCCGCGCTGGCGAGCCTTGCGCTGGCGATCAACCAGACCGAACGCGGGCGGGCCATAGGCGCGGCGCGGATGCCCGAGCCTGACAATCCCCGCCCCTTGCAAGGCGACGTGACTGCCGCTCCTGTCATTGCCCGCCCCGCTGGCGGGTTCGGGCGCAAGGGGATCTAGACGCTGGGGGGCTGCGCATTCTCTGCCTCCCCCGCAGCAACCGGGTAGGCTTCGCCGGTCAGGCTGAGCAACACCTCCACATTGGCGCGCAGGTTGGCCATCGTCACCCCCTGATCGAGCACGACATAGCGCGTGAAGCCCAGCGACTTCTGCTCGAAATCGACCCAGATGTTGAGCGCGGCGAAATTGAGGTTGGCGTCGGCCACGGACGCATAGGTCGCCCCCGGCGGCAGATCGAACTGCGCCTGCATCAGCACGCCCTGACAGCCGGGCACGCCCTCCACATCGCAGGCGGTGCCAAGCAGGACATACCTGATCTGATCGGGGCTTTCAGCGAGGATCATCACCTCGCCGTCCTCGCCCACGCCCTCCTCCTGTTCGATCACCTGATGTCCGAGCGAGCCGACCACCGCCGCCAGATCGGCGGTGCCCACCGAGGCCTTCACATCCCCGGAGATATAGGTCTGCGCGCTGGCGGGCGCGGCGGCTGCGAGCGCGAGTGCGCCTGCCGCAATGATTGAAACGAACCTCATGATACCCCCTGCAATCACTGCCGGGAGCATCCCGCGTCAGCTCAAACGATCCCGGAAATCCTCGTAATCGAACCGCTTGATGCAGTCGAGAGCATCACTCTCGCTGTCCCACATCCAGATCGACGGCAGTTGCACGCCGTTGAAGGTGTTGGTCTTGACCATCGAATAATGCGCCTGATCGAGAAACGCGAACCGCGCGCCCGGTTCGGCAGGCACAGCCAGGCGGTAGTCGCCGATCACGTCGCCTGCGAGGCAGGACGGTCCGCCGAGCCGGATCGGGATCATGTCGGGATCGTCTATTTCGCCCAGCATCGCCGGGCGATAGGGCGCTTCGAGCACATCGGGCATGTGACAGGTGGCGCTGATATCGGTGATGCCGATGGGCACCTCGTTGAACATCGTGTCGAGCAGCGTGCCGACGAGGATGCCCGCATCGAGCGCCACTGCCTCGCCCGGTTCGAGGATGATCTGGCAACCGGTGTCTTCGGCAGCATCTTTGAGGAACTCGACCAGTTCCGCGCGCTGGTAATCGGCGCGGGTGATGTGGTGGCCGCCGCCCATGTTGATCCACTTCAATTGCCCGAAGAACGGCTCGATCACGTCGAACACGCGGTCCCAGGTGGCACGCAGCGGCTCAAAATCCTGTTCGCACAGGTTATGGAAGTGGATGCCCTCCACGCCCTCCATGTGTTCGTCGGTCAGCTGGTCGAGCGGGAAGCCGAGCCGCGATCCCGGCGCGCTGGGATCGTACTTGGCCACTTCCCCGGTGGCGACCTGCGGATTGATGCGCAGGCCGACGCTGACCGGCGCGCCGTTGGCCGCGGCATTGTCGAGGATCAGGCGAGCGCGCTGGTGCTGGAAGGGGGAATTGAAGATGACGTGGTCGGAGAGGCGGCAGATTTCCTCCAGTTCCTCGGGCTTGAAGGCGGCGGAGTAGGTCGCGATTTCGCCATCGTAGAACTCGGACGCGAGGCGCGCTTCCCACAGGCCGGAGGTGGAGACGCCGTCGAGATATTCGCCGATGATGGGCGCGGCCGACCACATGGAGAACGCCTTCAGCGCGGCGAACACCTTGATATCCGCGCCGTCCGCCGCCGCCGCATCGCGCACGTCGGCGAGCACGCGGCAGTTGGCGCGCAGCTTCGCCGCATCGACGACGAAAGCGGGGCTATCGACACGCGACAGATCGAAATAGGCAAAGGCGCCCGGATCACCGGCTTTGGTCTGCATGGCTACTTGTCCGATTTCGCAGGTATCTGAAAACGCACCACGCGGCCCGCAGGAACGTCGGCGACATAGATATGCCCGTCCGGCCCGATCGCAAGATCATGGCCAAGGCTGGCACCATCGCCCGGCAGGCCGATGTCGAAGGCGCGCTCGATCGCTCCGTCGGCAGCATAGATGCGCAGGATCGCGCCGTTGCGGTCGGCGCCGTCGCGGCCCTCCAGCGCCAGCAACCGCCCGTCGCCCAGCGGCTTCATGGCGTAGGTGTGGTTGCCCGCCGGCGAGACGCGGCTTTCGATCAGCGTGCCGCTGTGATCGTGAATCTGGATGCGCGCATTCTCGCGGTCGGCGACATAGATGCGGGCATCATCCACGGCGACCGCGTGAGCAATGGCAAAATCGCCCCAGTCGCGAATGAAGCCGCCGTCGCGGTCGAACTCGGCGACGCGGGTGTTGACGTAGCCATCGGCCACCAGCACGCGCCCATCCGTTCCGGCACCCAGAAAGGCGACATCGGCGGGGCGGCCGAAATGGCTGGCATCCTGTGCGGTGAGGCCGCGCGTGCCGATCGCCAGTTCTTGGCGGCCATCGGCGCTGAAGCGGAACACCTGTTCGTGCGCCACATCGGTGATCCACACCTTGCCATCTGGGTCGATGGAGAGGCCATGCGGCATGATGAACTGCCCTGCCCCCCACTGCGCGAGCAGCGTGCCGTCGGGCGCGAACTTGAACACGGTCGGCTCGGCGATGGGAGCAGTCGGAAACGGCTCCTCCCACACCCGCCCGGCGCGGTGGAGGACGTAGATATTGCCGTTGGCATCGAGATCGACCGCGCTGACATTGCCAAACGGCGCGTCCGCCGGGATGGCGGGCCAACCGGTATCGACGGCAAGCGTGGGCACGTCTTCGCGCGGGGCTGCTTCGCTGCAGGCCGTCGATGCCAGCAGGGTTAGCGCGGGAACCAGAAGCCCCGCCTTTTTCGATCTCGACATCTAAACCCCCTCCAATGCCGCTTCGAATGCCTCGGCGGAATCGGCACTGAAACAGACCAGCGCAATGAATTCAAAGCTCCCCGGACGGGCGCGGACCTCGTCGGCAATAGTCGCGACCGCCACACCGGCTGCCGCAGCCACAGGATAGCCGTAAATGCCGGTCGAAATTGCGGGAAAGCCGATCGTCCTTGCGCCGATCTCGCAGGCGCGGGTGAGCGACTCCCGGTAGCAGCTTGCCAGCAATTCGGGTTCGCCGTTCGAACCGCCGCGCCAGACGGGGCCGACCGTGTGGATGATGTGACGCGCCGGCAACCGATAACCCCTGGTGACCTTGGCCTGTCCCGTCTTGCACCCGCCGAGCAGGCGGCACTCGTGCACCAGTTCCGGTCCGGCCGCACGGTGGATAGCGCCGTCCACCCCGCCCCCGCCCAGCAACGACGAATTGGCGGCGTTGACGATGGCGTCGTAGTCAAGGGTCACGATGTTGCCGGTGACTACCTCGATCGTGGTGGTGCCGAGCTGCAAGGCCTCAGAACCCGACCGGCCCGTCCATCTCCTCGACCGTCCACGGCAGGCCGTGTGCGTTGAGCATATCCATGAACGGATCGGGGTCCAGCTGTTCGATATTGAACACGCCCTCGCCGCGCCAATGCCCTTGCACCATCATTGCTGCGCCGATCATCGCGGGCACCCCGGTGGTGTACGAAACCGCCTGATTGCCGGTTTCCTCATAGGCCGCTTCGTGGCTGCAGATATTCTTGATGTAGAACGTCTTCTCGCCGCTGCCATCCAGCGCCTCACCGGTCGCGATCACGCCGATATTGGTGTTGCCCTTGGTGGTCTCACCCAGTGATTCCGGCTTGGGCAGCACCGCGGCGAGGAATTGCAGCGGGATGATGTCCTTGCCCTGATACTTGACCGGCTCGATCGAAGTCATTCCGACATTCTGCAGCACGGTGAGGTGGGTGATGTACTGATCGCCAAAGGTCATCCAGAACCGGGCGCGCTCCAGTTCGGGGACGAACCTGGCGAGGCTTTCCAGCTCCTCATGATACATCAGGTAGGCGTTCTTTTTGCCGACCGCTTCGAAATCGAACTCGGTCCTGATCTGCATCGCCGGGGTCTCGACCCACTCGCCACCTTCCCAGTGGCGCGCCGGGGCGGTCACTTCGCGGATGTTGATTTCCGGGTTGAAGTTGGTGGCGAAATGCTGGCCATGGTCGCCGCCGTTGCAATCGAGAATATCGAGCTGGCGGATGGTCTTCAGCTTGTGCTTCTTGAGCCACATGGTGAAGACGCTGGTCACACCCGGATCGAAGCCGCTCCCCAGCAGCGCCATCAGGCCAGCGTCCTTGTAACGGTCGTGATAGGCCCACTGCCAGTGGTACTCGAACTTGGCCTCGTCCTTGGGCTCGTAATTGGCGGTGTCGAGGTAATCGACGCCCGCTTCGAGGCAGGCATCCATGATCGGCAGATCCTGATAGGGCAGCGCCAGATTGACCACCAGGCCCGCGCCGGTCTTGCGGATCAGGTTGACCATCGCCGGGACTTCCTCGGCGTCGATTTCGTAGGTGGCAACGTCGCGCCCGCAGCGTTCCTTGACGCTCGCGGCGATGGCATCGCATTTTGATTTGGTGCGGCTGGCGAGATGGATTTCGGGGAAGATATCCGGATTGAACGCCATCTTGTGGACGCAGACCGAACTGACCCCGCCAGCACCAATGACAAGAACCGTTCTGGATTTTGCTGCCGACATTTCAGGAACCTTTCGTAATGCGAATCTTGCGCTGCGCTTAGTCTAACGCAGCCCACGGGACAAATGATCCGCATTTCCTACAGGGGCGTGATGCGCAAGGATGCGCCGATGCGTTACCACGTCCGCCCTGCCCCGCTATCCCCGCCGTCCTGACAGGCTTTGCGCGGGGACAGGTTTTCTGCTTCATGACAGTGTCTCATGTGTCTCCAACAGACAGGTCTGTCGCCCCGTGAATGAACGAATCCCCACATCCCGAGGCGTGATCGCCGCTGCAAAGGCCGTCGCCGACATCCTGCCGCCCTCCCCGCTGTTGCCGGTCGAGCTCAATGGCGTGCAGGCGTGGGTGAAGGCCGATAACCTGCAGCCCATCGGCGCGTTCAAGATCAGGGGGGCATGGTGGCGGCTGGTGAACCTGACGGAAGCGGAGCGCGCAGGCGGCGTGGTCGCAGTGTCATCGGGCAACCATGCGCAAGGCGTGGCGTGGGCGGCAAAGCGGCTGGGAATTCGCGCGGCTATCGTCATGCCGCGCGATGCGCCGCAGGTGAAGCTGGCGAACACCAAAGCGCTCGGGGCCGAGGTGGTGCTGTACGAACGGCCAGGTGAGGATCGTGACGAGGTCGCCGCGCGGCTGATTGCGGAGCGTGGCGGAACGCTTGTCCACGCTTTCGGCGATCCGTGGGTGATCGAAGGGCAAGGCAGCGCCGCGATTGAAGCCACTGCGCAGCTTGGCCGCGCGCCGAGCCGGATCATCGCTTGCTGCGGCGGCGGCGGGCTGGCTGCGGGCCTCGGACTGGGCGCACCGGAAAGCGCTATCCACCCGGTCGAGCCGGTCGGCTGGGACATGGTGGGCCAATCGCTTGCAGCCGGGAGGATTATCCACGCCGCTCCCGATGCGCCGAAGACTATCTGCGATGCGCTGCAACCCAATGCGACCAAGCCGCTCAACCTCGGATTGTTACAGGGACGCTCTGAACCGGGTGTCGCCGTGACCGATGCCGAAGTGCGCACTGCCCAGCGGTTCGCCTTTGCCAACCTGCGGCTGGTGGTCGAACCCGGCGGCGCGGCGGCGCTGGCGGCGGCGTTGGCGGGCAAGGTGCCGGTGGATGGCGATACCGTCATCATGCTGACCGGCGGCAATGCCGATCCGGCCGCCTATGCCGCGATGCTGGCCGAAGCATGATTGTGGAAAGCGTCACATAGCCGACACGCAAGGGCCATATGGCCGCAGCCTGACGTTACGTAAAGGACAGGGGTCGCATGGCAACTCAGGCAAAGCGGATTATCGAGGATGCGGTAATCCGCAGGGACACGGGGCTTGGCGACAAGCTGCTCGACAAGGCGTTCGCGCTGGCGTTCAAGGGGCTCGTCTATGCCCAGATCTGGGAAGACCCGGTGGTAGATATGGAAGGGCTGGCCATCACGCCCGACAGCCGCCTGATGTGCATCGCCAGCGGCAGTTGCAACGCCCTTTCCTACCTGACAGCGAACCCGGAAAGCGTAACCGCAGTCGATCTCAACCACGCGCATGTTGCGCTGGGCAAGCTCAAGATCGCGGCGATTCGCCACCTGCCCAATTACGAACGCTTCCACCGCTTCTTCGCGCACGCCGATCACAAGGAGAACGCGGCGGTCTATCGCGAGATGATCGCCCCGCATCTCGACCCGGAAAGCCGCGCCTATTGGGAAAAGCGCGACATCCGCGGGCGCAAGCGCATCTCGTACTTCACGCGCGGCATTTACCGGAAGGGATTGCTCGGCAATTTCATCGGTTTGGCGCACGTCTTTGCCAGGCTTTACAAGATCGATCTGGGCAAGGTGCTCGAAGCGCAGACGCTGGAGGAACAGCGCGAGGTGTTCGAACGGGAACTCGCCCCGGTGTTCGAGAAGAAGTTCATCCGCTGGCTGACCGATCAGCCCGCCTCGCTGTTCGGCCTCGGCATTCCGCCCGCGCAGTTCGATCATCTCGCCGGTGACGAACGCATGGCCGAGGTGCTGCGGCGCCGGCTGGAGAAACTCGCCTGCGATTTCGAGGTGAAGGACAACTACTTCGCCTGGCAGGCCTTCGGGCGCGGTTACAGCCGGGCCGAGGGCGCGCCGCTGCCGCCCTATCTGCAGCGCGCCAACTGGGAGGCGATGAAGGAGCGGGTGGACCGGCTGGATGTGACGCGCGCCAACATGGTGGGTTGGATCGGTGCGCGCGAGGAGGCGAGCATGGACCGCTTCGTGCTGCTTGATGCGCAGGACTGGATGAACAATGCGCAGCTCGACGATTTGTGGAGCAAGATCACCCGCGCCAGCCGCCCCGGCGCGCGCGTGCTGTTCCGCACTGCTGCCGAGCCGAGCCTGCTACCGGGCCGGCTGGATGACGCGATCTTCGGCAAGTGGAGCTACCTCGAGGAAGTGTCCGCCGATTGCACCCGCCGTGATCGTTCGTCGATCTATGGCGGCGTCCACGTGTACGAGCGGGCGTGATGGCTTCCGCCCCCCGCCCCAACCACGCCGCATTGATGGACGAGATCTATCGCGGGCAGCGGCATATCTATGATTTTACCCGCAAATACTACCTGTTCGGGCGGGATACGCTGATCGCGGGGCTGGATGCGCAGCCGGGAATGCGGGTGCTGGAAATCGCCTGCGGGACGGGCCGCAACCTTGCCAAGATCGGCAAGGCGTGGCCGGGGGTAAAGTTGTACGGCCTCGATATCTCGACCGAAATGCTCAAGAACGCGCGCGCAACCCTGGGGGCCGAGGCGCGGCTGGTAGAAGGCGATGCCTGCGCCTTCGATGCGCCCGCGCTGCTGGGAGAGCCCGCGTTCGAACGCGTGGTGCTGTCCTATTCGCTATCGATGATCCCCGACTGGGAAGGTGCCTTTGCGCACGCAGCGCGCCATCTTGGCCCCGGCGGCGAATTGCACGTGGTCGATTTCGGCGACCTCGGCGGTCTGCCCGGACCGCTGCGGCGGCTGCTGCACGCTTGGCTGGCAAAATTCCACGTCGCCGCACGCAACACCCTTCCGCAGGTCGCAGCGCGGCTGGCGAGCGAGCACGGCTTGACGCTGACGAGCAAACGCGGCGGGCTGGGCTATTTCCAGTTGCACGTGCTGCGGGCGGGTTAGATGGAGGTCGAGAACATCCACAGCGCCATGGCGATCATCATCAGGTTCTCGGTCAGCGACACGAAGCCCAGCGGCACATTGCTGTCACCGCCAACGCAGGCGCATTTCAGCTCGCGCCGGTCGATATAGACCGCCTTGAACACCGATACCGCGCCGATGCTGCCGATGAACAGCGCGACCGGGATCGACACCCAATGCAGCACGCCTGCCACCATCAGCACCCCGGCGAGCCCCTCAGCGAAGGGATAGATGGTCGCGTAAGGCACCCAGCGCTGCGCCAGCAGATCGTAATTGAGGAACATCGTGGCGAACCGCTCGACATTCTGGAGCTTCAGCAGCGCCAGCACGCACATGCTGAAGGCGATGAACCATTCGGCCACGCGGATGGTCAGCACCTCGCCATCGGCAGCGATGCCGGTCGCCATCGCCATCAGCGCGGTCATGGCGAACAGCGCGGCGACAGGGCGATAGCTGGCGGCCTTGGGGTCTGCCACGGGCATTCCGAAGTGGCGGCGCAGATCGTCATAGCCGCCGATCCGCGTCCCGCCGATGAAGGTCTGCGGCGTGGTGGCGACATCGTGCCGCTGCTTGAACGCGTCGGTCTCGGCGCGGGAGGTGAGGTGATGATCCTCGACCGCATATCCCTTCTGCCGCAGCAGGTGCCTTGCCTTGAGCCCGTAGGGGCAGATGTGATCGCCCATCACCATGCGGTGCAGGGCAGCGGTCTTCTCTGGCGCGGTCATGCGGTCATTCCTTGTGGCCTGTTGTCGCCCCCGATACAGGCTTCCTACCATAGCACGGTTTGCGCGGCGAAATCGCCAATCGGCTGATAATGCGCGCCGCACGGGAGCAAATGATGCAGGCCTGCGCGGCGGGACGGGACGGCATGCGCGGCGCGGGATGAGGGGTTTGCCGCGCGCAGGCGTATGCATGGGAAGACAGGAGGCAGGTGATGGATATCGATGATCGCGTGTTGCTGCTGGGGGCTGCCGCCGTACACCCGGACCTTGTAAAGATCGACGGAGCGGCGATCGCCGACCGGGCCTTGCGCGAACAGCGTGAAACACGGCTGGCAACCGGGCTCGCCTTGGTCGCCGCGTTGGGTGTCGGGCTGGTCAGCGGCATCGCGCCGGGGCGCGAGGAAGGCAGCGCGGCCATGCCCTTCGGTCCGCCGGTCGCTTTGACCCCTCTGATTGCACTGAGCCGCGGATGAGCCTGCGCCGGATCGCCGTGATCGCACTGATCGCGTTCCTTGCGGCAGGCGCAGGCGTGTTCGCCGCACGGATGTTCGATCCCGCCCTGCCCGATAGTGGTGCGGCACTTCATGCCTTCATGCATGACGAGCTTGATCTGGATCCCGCGCAGGAACAGCAGCTTGAGGTGCTGGAAGCCGACTTCGCCAGGCGCCGCGCCACGCTTGAAGCGCGGCTAAAGGCCGATAATGCCCGCCTTGCCGAAGCGATCGCTGCCGAGCATGTCTATGGCCCGCGCGTATCGGAAGCGGTCGATGCCACGCACCACTCGATGGGCGCGGTGCAGAAAGCAACGTTGGAACACGTTTTCGCCATGCGGGCGATCCTGAGGCCCGATCAGCAACCGCGGTTCGATGCGGTGGTCGACAAGGCGCTCACAGCTCCAGCCCGGTGAGCCCCCCGGACGAAGACGCTGCGCTCGTCACTCGCGCGCTGGCCGGTGACGCTCAGGCGCAGCGGGCGTTGGTGGAGCGGCACCGCGACGCAATCTATCGGCTCGCCCGCAGCGCCACCGGCGACGCGGACGAAGCCCTGGACATCGTGCAGGAAACCTTCCTTTCCGCCTTCGACGCGCTGAAGCGATATGATCCGGCCCGGCCACTGCGATCGTGGCTTGCGACGATCGCACTGAACAAGGCGCGCGACTGGATGCGACGCCAGAAGGTGCGGCGATTCCTGAAGCTGGCGGTGCCCGAAAACGCGGCCGACTGGATCCGCGACGATGCGCCTCTGCCGGATGAGGTGGCACAGCAGCGCGATGCGCTTGCCGCAACGGCGCTTGCGGTTGCCGCCCTGCCCGCCAATCTCAAGGACGTGCTGCTGCTCCGCACATTGGAAGAGATGAGTCAGTCAGAGACAGCGCTTGCGCTGGGCATCACCGAAAAGGCGGTGGAAACCCGGCTTTATCGTGCGCGGCAGAAACTTGGCGCTGTTCTCAGGGATGATCCGATTGCCCGCGTATAGTTTTGCATGACCCCTATTCACTTGTCCCGCCGCCACATGATGATGGGTGCAGGCGCCGCGTCGGCGCTCGCCGCCATGCCTGCCTGGGCGCAAGGCCACAGCGTTCACCACCAACGCGGCGGCGCACCAATTAAGGTCGGATTCGACGAAGTCAGCGGCGAAGTAATCGACCTGTCGGTGGGCCACGGCCCGCGCATGGTGCAGGGCAGCAAGGGACACGGTATCGCGGTGAACGGCTCGGTGCCCGGCCCGCTGGTGCGGCTGAAGGAAGGGCAGAACGTCCGCCTCAACGTCACCAACCATCTCGCCGAGGACACCTCGATCCACTGGCACGGTCTGCTGCTGCCGTTCCATATGGACGGGGTGCCAGGAATCAGCTTTCCTGGAATCCTGCCGGGCCAGACCTTCGCCTACGAATTCCCTGTGCGGCAAGCGGGGACATACTGGTATCACAGCCATTCCGGTTTGCAGGAACAGCAGGGCCATTACGGCCCGCTGATCATCGACCCGGCGGGCGATGAACCGGCGGATTACGACCGCGACTACATCCTGCTTCTGAGCGAGTTTACCCCGCACCACCCGCACTTCATCATGGATCGCTTGCGCAAAGGCGAAGGCTATTTCAACTACCAGCAGACCAGCTGGGCCGATGATTACCCGCTCACCGCAGAAGACCGCCGGATGTGGGCCGAGATGCGGATGCCTGCGACCGATATCGCCGATGTGACGGGTTCCACCTACACCTATCTCGCCAATGGCCGCGGACCGAAGGAGGGGCTGGAATATCTGTTCAAACCCGGCGAGCGCGTGCGGCTGCGTGTCATCAACGGCTCGGCGATGACCTTCTTCAACCTGCGCATCCCCGGCCTGCCGATGACGGTAATTGCCGCCGACGGCCAGAACGTGCGCCCGGTCGAGGTCGACGAATTGCAGATCGGCACGGCCGAAATCTACGACGTGATCATCGAGCCGGGCGCGGCGGAGGCCTATACTATCGTTGCGGAAAGCATGGACCGTTCGGGCATGGCTCTGGCGACGCTGGCAAGCCGTCCGGGCGCGCGTGCGCCGATCCCGCCGCTACGCGATCCGCCGCTGCTCGACATGGGCGATATGGGGATGAACCATGGCGATGTCGGGGGCGATATGGGTGCTGGGCATTCCATGGACGGTATGTCCATGCGCGATACCTTGCTGCTACCGCCCGACGTGAAGGTCGGGCCCGGGATCGACATGGTCTCGATGGCCCCGGTCGACAAGCTGGGCGATCCCGGCATCGGCCTGCGCGATGTCGATCACCGCGTTCTCAACTACCGGATGCTCACCGCGCTGGAGCCGAACCGCGACACCCGCGCACCCTCGCGCCTGCTCGAACTCCACCTCACCGGCAACATGGAACGCTATATGTGGTCGTTCGACGGCCAGATGTATTCCGCTGTCAGCGACGTGCCGATCCGCTTTGCCTGGAACGAGCGCGTCCGGGTCAAGCTCGTCAACAACACCATGATGGCGCACCCGATCCACCTGCACGGCATGTTCTTCGAACTGGTCAACGGCCAGACGTCCGCCCACCAGCCGCGCAAGAACGTTGTGATCGTGCAGCCGGGCGCGAGCGCGCAGTTCGATCTCACCGCCAACGAGCCGGGCGACTGGGCGTTTCACTGCCACCTGCTCTACCACATGCATGGCGGGATGATGCAAACCGTGACGGTCATGGGCCCGGAGGGCGGCCAGTGAGGGCTGTGCTTTCGGTCGCGCTGATGCTGGCGGCATCACCGCTGACGGCGCAGGATCACGACCCGCATCGGCATCATGCGCCGCCTGCGCCGCAGGACGAGCAAGCCGGACATGACATGGCCGGGCACGACATGGCCGAACCGGAAAAGCCCGCCTCGCGTACTTCGATCTCTCCCGGCCCGACGATGGAAACTCCGCCCCCGCCCGACGCTGGCAGCGGCCCGCCGCGCGCTGCCGATGCGATCTGGGGCGCTGACGCCATGCAGGCCTCACGTGAGGATCTGCGCCGCACGCACGGCGATTTCCCGGTATTCTGGTTGCAAGGGGACCGGCTGGAAGCACAGGTGCGCGAGGGCGACAACCTCTACCTGTGGGACATCCAAGGCTATTACGGCGGCCCGACCGAGCGACTGTGGTTCAAGAGCGAAGGCGAAGGCGCATTCGGTGAGAACCCCGAGGACGCCGAGGTGCAGGCGCTCTACGCCAAGGCGTTTGCGCCGTTCTGGGACGTGCAGGCGGGCATCCGCCATGACATTGCCGGGCCAGACACCACCCATGCGGTGATCGGGGTGCAGGGCATCGCGCCCTATATGTTCGAAGTCGACACCGCCCTGTTCATCTCGCATCGCGGAGACATTACCGCACGCGTCGAAGCCGAAATCGACCAGCGCATCACCCAGCGCCTGATCCTGCAGCCGCGCGTCGAAGCGAACCTTTCCGCGCAGGATGTTCCCGACCTCGGCATCGGCGCCGGGATTGACGAAATCGAGGTCGGCGCGCGGCTGCGTTACGAAATCGCGCGCGAATTCGCGCCCTATATCGGCCTCGAACAGGCGTGGCGCACCGGACGCAGCGCCACCCTAGCAAGGGCGCGCGGCGAAGACCCTTCCACCACCAGCCTTGTTGCCGGCATCCGGTTCTGGTTCTGAAACAAAGAAGGAGACACCATGCGTATCACTGCGTTTTTTGCCGCTCTGGCCCTTTCGGCGGGCGTCCCCTCCGCGCTGCTCGCCCATGTCGAGCTGACAGCGTCGACTCCGGCTGCCGGGACACAGGCGAAGGCTCCGCGCAAGATCGCGCTGACCTTCAGCCAGCCGGTCGTTGCTTCAACTGCCGCCGCCAGCATCGTCATGACGGCGATGCCCGGCATGGCAAACCACGGCGAAATGGTGATCCGCAATTTCACCGCCAGTTGGTCGGATGACGGCCAGATCATGACCCTGATATTGCGCAAGCCCCTGCCCGCAGGCACTTACGAAGTGCGCTGGCAGGCCGCCGCCGCCGACGGCCATTCAATGAGCGGCGCTGTCGGCTTTGACGTGGGTTGATGGCTGCTGCCACCGCTTGGGTTCTCCAACCGAGATAGGTTGCATTTGACAATCCTTCGCGCCTCTCGCAGGTAAGCGGGGGACGCAATCGACAGGGGACCAATCGATGCAAGCGCAAATGCTCGCGCCCGCCGCCGTGCTGGTGGTGTGGACGCTCATCGTCATGTTCTGGATCATTCCGTCGCGGTTCGGTGCGGTTGCAAAGCTATCCGACAAATCCGGGCTGACCAAAAAGGGAATGCGCGGCAATGATCTGGAAGGGTTGATCCCCGATAAGGCCAATTGGCCAGCGCATAACCACACGCATCTGCACGAACAGCCGACGCTGTTCTATGCGACCGTGCTGATCCTTGCCGTGATGGGCCCGGACGCGATCGATGTGGTACTGGCGTGGGTCTATGTCGCCCTGCGGATCGTGCATTCGCTGTGGCAGAACCTCGTCAACACCATACCGGTGCGCTTCACTCTGTTTCTCGCGAGCACAATTGCACTGATCGTACTGGCGTTGCGCGCGGTCATCGCGACGCTGCTGGCAGACCCTTCCGCGCTTCCCGCATAAGGACACAATCATGATCGGAATGGATATCCTGCAACCCGTCGTCGTGCTGCTGGCGTGGACGATGGTGATGTGGCTGTGGATGTATGCCACCCGCATCCCGGCGATGAACAAGGCCGGGATCGACGCCAAGAACCTCGTCGGCGGTGAAGGGGCAAGCCTGCGGGCCAAGCTGCCCGACAATGTCAGCTGGAAGGCAGACAATTACAACCACCTGCACGAGGCACCTACGCTGTTCTATGCCGTCGCGATCGTGCTGGCGATCATCGGACAGGGCGACGGGTTCAACACCATGCTCGCCTGGGCTTATGTGGGGTTGCGGGTCGCGCACAGCCTTGTGCAGGCAACGATCAATCGGGTGATCATCCGGTTTGCGCTCTACGCTCTGTCATCGCTGGTGCTGATGGCGCTGATCCTGCACGCGGCCATTGCAGTGTTCTAGCAACGCCCGAAGCGGCGGATCACTCCGCCGCTTCGGCCTGTTCGGCAACCGCGCTGTGGGCGCGCGCGGCAAGGAAACGCTCGCCGTCAAGCGCAGCCATGCAGCCCATTCCCGCAGCCGTTACCGCCTGCCGGTAGACATGGTCGGTCACGTCACCGGCCGCGAACACGCCGGGGATCACTGTCTTGGGCGTGCCGGGTTCGGTCAGCAGATAACCGCTATCATCCATCGGCAGCTTGCCCTTGAACAATTCGGTCGCGGGCGCGTGGCCGATGGCGACAAACGCGCCGTCGACCTCGATGGTCGATGCCTCGCCCGTTGCCGTATCTGTCAGTGCGAGATGGTGGAGCATTCCGTTCTCGCCCGCCTCGAAGCTTTCGACCGCCTTGTTCCACAGCACCGTGATCTTGGGATTGTTGAACAGCCGTTCCTGCAGGATCTTCTCGGCCCGGAGGCTGTCGCGGCGGTGGATCAGGGTGACGTCATCGGAATGGTTGGTGAGGTACAGCGCCTCTTCCACGGCCGTGTTCCCGCCACCGATCACCGCCACCTTCTTGCCGCGATAGAAAAACCCGTCGCAGGTGGCGCAGGCCGAAACGCCCTTGCCGCCAAGCTCCATCTCGCCCGGAGCGCCCAGCCATTTCGCCTGCGCGCCGGTGCAGATCACCAGAGTCTCGCCGATATATTCATCGCCGCTGTCGCCGATGGCGCGGAACGGCGGGCCGCTTTCCAGATCGACCGAGACGATGGTGTCCCAGATCATCCGCGTGCCGACATGTTCGGCCTGCGCCTGCATCTCCTGCATCAGCCACGGGCCCTGCACCACATCGCGGTAACCGGGGTAATTCTCGACATCCGTGGTGATGGTCAGTTGCCCGCCGGGCTGGAGGCCCTGCACTACAATTGGCTCCAGCATCGCGCGCGCGGCGTAAATCGCAGCGGAATAGCCTGCCGGGCCGGAGCCGATGATCAGCATCTTGGTGTGATGGGTGGCCATGATGAAGCGCCTCTGTTGAATGTCAGGCCAGGGATATGGGGCGCAGCATCGCGATTGTCACGCCACCAGCCGCGCTCGCAGGCGTTCTTTCCTTGCCTCGTCCACACCTAATGTTGTGGCCAGATAGGCGTCAAGCGAGCCGTGATCGCGGGTCACCTCGGCAAAGTAGGTCTCGATATAGTCGGGCAGCACCCCCATCAGGTTGTGCAGTGCCTCGGGCTCGATCGCGCCATAATGCTCCTGCATCCGGGGAAGCGACTGGCGTTCCAGCACATGGCGCGAGGGCGCATCATTGGTGCGCAGAAATTCAGCCACCACGTCGTCGCGATGGGCGCCGAGCACGTGCAGCAGCAGGCTCGCCGCGATCCCGGTGCGATCCTTGCCGGCAAAGCAGTGGACAAGGCTGCCGCCTTCGCGGGTCTCCAGCGCGGCGAAGTAGCGGGTGAACATCGCGATCATCGCGGGGTTCACCGGCATCCGCGTATAGACCGCCAGCATTCGCTCGCGCGCCTTCTGCGGCGTCATGACCAGCCGCCCGCCCCCGCCTTCATGCGGCGGCGAATTGCTGGTCTCACCTTCATACGCGATGACTTCGGCGGCGAAGCGCGGGTGGCGGCGGCAGGGGAAGCCTTCCCGCTCGCTTGCTCCGCGCAAGTCGATGATGGTGCGGATGTCGAGCCGGTCGAGCGTTTCCAGGTCCGCGTCGCTCGCCTCCATATGCTGGCCCGAACGGAACAGCACGCCGGTGCGCACCCGCGCCCCGCCCGGCACGGCATACCCGCCATAATCGCGCAGGTTGTGAATGCCTTCGGTCGGCAGGAAGGGGCCGATGGCAGGGATTTCGGCAGCGGTGCAGGAAGTATCGCGAATCATCGTCAGCGACACTGACAGGGCCGCACCACCAGGGCAAGGCGGCGGCAGCGCCCATGCTCTAGGGGGAAATGCTGAGGGCCGCGCCAAGTCGGCCTTGAGCGCAATATGGTTAAGCGGGAAGCCGAATTTAAACTAACGAAAGCTCTTTGCTGTGGCCCGGATCCTGATTGCAGACGATGACGAGCTTGTCGCCGAACTGGCGAGCGAGGTGTTGATAGATGCCGGTCACGCCTGCGGTTGGGTTACAAGCGCCGAGGCGGCGTGGGACTGCGCGCGCCATAAGCGTCCCGATATCCTGCTGCTCGATCAGAACATGCCGGGCGAGTCTGGCTTTACCCTGCTGCGTCGCGTGCGACAGTCAGCCCACCTTTACGACCTCCCGGTGATCATGTTCACTGCGATGAGCGGCGAAGCGGACGAGGCACAGGCGATCTACGCCGGGGCACAGGACTTCATCCGCAAGCCGTTCGATCCTGCACTGCTGGTGCGCCGCGTCAAACGGCTCATCACGCTGCGCGGCGACCGTCCGCGCCACATCGATCTGAGTACCGCGCTCGCGATCGATAGTGGCTTCGCCCCGCAACCCCGCGTGGAAATACGTCGCCGTGTCCTTTAGGCGCTCCCCTTTCAGGGGGTTAAGCGCCTCGATGTGAAAATCACAACGCAATTACCGCGTCGGACGCGGGATCAGCACTGGCGTGTCGCGGTAATAGGCCTGCCATGCCGGATCGTCGCCCCAGCGTTTGCGTGCGATTCCATCCAGCAGGTTGATCCCGCTCACCTTTGTCAGCAGCAGCGCGACGAACAGCGGCGATGCGACCACCAGCCAGTTCCAGCCGCCAAGCTGCGGCAACGCGATCACCAGAATGCCGGTCCACAGCGTGATCTCGCCGAAATAATTGGGGTGCTGCGACCATGCCCATAGCCCGGTCGTTATATAACGCCCACGATTGACGGGATCAGCCTTGAACCGGCGTTTCTGCTCGTCGGCGATCACTTCAAAGGCAAAGCCGATGACCCACAGCGCCGCGCCGACCCAGAAGAACACGCCGAGCGGCTGCGGGTCTGGCGCAGTAATGACGACCAGCGCCGCCGAGGCGGTGAAGATCACCCACACCGCCTGCAACGTCCAGGCGACCAGGAACCGCGGCGGGTTCACCTTGAACTTCTCGAACCGCACGTCGGTGCCACCTGCCGCATGGATGCGGCTGAACAGGAAGCTGCCCAGCCGGATCGTCCAGATCGCGACCATGCCCGCCACCACGCCGCTGCGCACATCGAGCGATCCATTGGCCTCGATCGCGGCGGCGCAAGCGAGCGCGATCACCGTCAGATAGGTGATTGCGCCTGTGGTGTCGTAGAAGCGGTCGCTTTGAAACAGCGCGGCCGGGATGAAGACCAGCCAGTTCACCAAGAAGGCGACGGCTGCGCACAGGAGCACGGCGGGAACACCCGAATAGACGATGCTCCCGCTGCCCGCGCCCCAGGCGAAGGCGAGCCCGATATTCGCCGCGATCACCGCGATGATCAGGCTGCGCCCTGCGTGTGCGAACGACACGCCCTTCTCCCCCACTGCCGCCATTTCGTCAGGCCAGCGCGATGTGGCGCTTCATGTGATGATCGACATTGCCGAATTCGGCATCGAAGATCGTCAGCCGCTTGAAGTAATGGCCGATGGCATATTCATCGGTCACGCCGTTGCCGCCGTGGATCTGCACCGCTTCCTGCCCGATCAGCCGTGCCGCCTGCCCGACACCGACCTTGGCGGCAGAAACCGCGCGCTTGCGCTCGGTCTCGGACGCGCCGAGCCGCAGGGTGGCGAGATAGGTCAGCGAGACCGATTGTTCGTAGGCAGTGTACATGTCGACCATGCGGTGCTGCAGCACCTGAAACTTTCCGATCGGCACGCCGAACTGCTTGCGCTGGCGTGAATATTCAACCGTCATCGCGTGGGCGACCTTCATCGCTCCGCAGGCCTCGGCACACAGTGCGGCGATGGCTTCGTCGGTGACCAGTTCGATCAGCGCCAGCCCTTCGCCTTCCGCGCCGATCAGCGCTTCGGCAGGAACCGAGACATTCTCGAAATAGACTTCCGCAGCGCGGCGGCCATCGACCGTTTCGTAATCGCGGGTTACGATGCCTGCGCTGTCCTTGGCGACCACGAACACCGAGACGCCGTCGCGATCCCGCCGCTCGCCGCCGGTGCGGGCGGTAACGATCAGGTGGGTTGCCCAAGGCGCGCCGATCACGACCGCCTTGTGGCCGTTCAGCACATAGCCGCTGCCGTCCTTCTTGGCGGTGGTTTCCAGATCAGCATAATCGAACCGCCCGCGCGGTTCGGCATAGGCGAACGCGAAGACGCTGCTGCCCGCAACGATGCCGCCGATGTGCTCTTCCTTTTGCGCCGCGGTGCCGCCGTGCTTCAGAAAGCCGCCCGCGCAGACCACGGTCGGCAGGAAAGGCTCGACCACCAGACCCTTGCCGAATTCTTCCATGATCACCATCGCATCGACCGCGCCGCCGCCAAAGCCGCCATCGGCTTCGGAAAACGGCATGCCGAGGATGCCGAGTTCGGCCAGCTGCGCCCACACCTCGGGCCGCCATCCGGCGTCGCTGGCAATGGCCTTGCGCCGCGTTTCCCAGTCGTACTGTTCACGCACCATGCGCGACAGGCCGTCGCGCACCATGTCCTGTTCTTCGGTGAAATTGAAGTCCACGTAATCTCTCCCGTCGCTCGGGCCTTACAGGCCGAGGATCATCTTGGTGATGATGTTGCGCTGAATTTCGTTCGACCCGCCATAGATCGAGGTCTTGCGCATGTTAAAATAGGTCGCCGCCGCGTGGTGGGCATAATCGGGGCCGACCGGATACTGGTTGGACCCGGCATCGCCCGGCACATTCGCGATATTGCCGTACAGCGGCGCACCATAGGTGCCGACCGCCTCCAGCGTCAGCTCGGTCAGGCGCTGCTGGATTTCGGTGCCCTTGATCTTGAGGATCGAGCTTTCCGGCCCCGGACCTTTGCCGGCCTGCTCGCCAGCCAGCGTGCGCAATTCAGTAATTTCCAACGCGGCAAGGTCAATTTCGAGCTGGCTCACCTTGCGGGCGAAATCGAAATCCTTGATCAGCGGCGCGCCGTCCAGCGTCTCGTTGGCGGCGATCTCGCGCAGCTTTTCCACGCCGCGCTTCGACCGGGCGACCCCGGCAATGCCGCTGCGTTCGTGGGCGAGCAGGAACTTGGCATAGGTCCAGCCCTTGTTCTCCTGCCCCACGAGGTTCTCTACCGGCACGCGCACATCGGTCAGCCAGGTTTCGTTGACCTCGTATCCGCCGTCGAGCAGCTTGATCGGCTTCACTTCCACGCCGGGTGTCTTCATGTCGATCAGGATAAAGCTGATGCCTTCCTGCGCCTTGGCAGAAGGATCGGTGCGGCACAGGAAAAAGCCCCAATCGGCATGCTGCGCCAGCGTAGTCCAGGTCTTCTGGCCGTTGATGATGTAGTGCTCGCCATCGCGCACAGCGGTGGTTTTGAGGCTGGCGAGGTCGGAGCCTGCGCCCGGTTCCGAATAGCCCTGACACCACCACACATCGCCGCTGACGATGCCGGGCAGGTGCCGCGCCTTCTGTTCTGCATTGCCGAAGGTGTAGATCACCGGGCCGACCATCGAAACGCCGAATGGCAGCGGCATCACGGTGCTGGCGCGGGCGTTTTCTTCCGACCAGATATAACGCTGGGTCGGCGTCCAGTCGGTGCCGCCATATTCGACCGGCCATGCGGGAACCGACCAGCCCTTTTTGCCAAGGATCTTGTGCCACGCGAGGAAGTCCTCACGCTCCATGTCCTCGCGCATCCCGAAATCAGCCAGGTGCTTGGGGTAATTCTCGGCGATGAAGGTGCGGACCTCGTCGCGGAACGCCTGCTCTTCCGGGGTGAATTCGAGATTCATGATCCTCGTCTCCTGAATGGGTCTGTGTTTGCAACCTGCCTCTTGTCACGACAGGGCGCTGACTGAAAGGGGGCAATTGCGGACTAATCGCGTTTCACTGCCCGTTTTGCAGCCTTAGCTACGGATCAGGACGACTGACGGATTACCAGTTGCGGGGGCAGGACGAGGCTTTCGGTCTCTTCGCCCGCCAGTCGCCGCAGCAGCAATTGCACCATTCCGCGTGCGCCCGCCGCGATATCCTGCCTGACGGTGGTCAGCGGCGGCACAGTCTGGCTGGCGATCGGCAGATCGTCGAACCCCACCAGCCGCACCGCCTCCGGCACAGCGATCCCGCGTTCGCGCAGGGCGGTGAGGCATAACGCTGCCAGCGTATCGGTTGCGGCAAATATCCCGTCGATCCGACCATCTGCTGCGGCAAGGTGGCGGGCGATCTCGTCACTGGCGCGATCGGGGGAAAGATGGGTGGGCAAGGCGACGATGTCCGCGCCCATTCGCTGGGCCACATCCTCGGCCCCGGCAAAGCGGGCGGCGAATTCAATCGGTGTGGTGTCCCCGACGAATGCGATGCGGCGCGCGCCGGCAGCGATCAGCCGCTCCGCTGCCATCCTGCCGCCGAGCCGGCTGTCGGTTCCGACAACGCAATGCCGCTGGCCCTGTTGGTGATTCCCCCAGACCACCATCGGCAGATAGCCGTCGGCCACGTCCTCGATCCGCGCGAACTGATCGGACTGGCCGATCACGATCACCCCGTCGATCATCCCCGACCCGATGAAGCGGTCCAGCCAATCGGCATCATCTTCGGGCACCACGCGGCGCAGCATCAGGTCATAACCCTCCAGCGTCAGCTCATCGGCAAGATGGCCGAGCAAGGTCATGAAAAAGGTATCGGAAATCTGCTGCCGGACATCATGGCCAAGCGGGATGGCGACCCCGATCACGCCGGTCTTCTGGCGGCGCAATCCGCTCGCCATCTGATTGGGTCGGAACCCGTGTTCGCGGGCAATCGCCTCGATCTTTTCGCGGGTCTTGGCGTTGACAAGGCTCTTGCCCGCCAGCGCACGCGACACCGTGCCGGGCGACACGCCGGCTAAACGCGCCAGATCGGTGATGGTCCGCACGGCTGTGCGGGTGGTTCTGTCTTCGCTCATCCCTGTCCCGTCGCCAGTCCCTGCTGCCGGGGCTTGCGATGCCCGGCGTCGACCAGCAGCGTAGCCACCGCGCCCGCCAGCATCAAGACGCCGCCCAGCATCAACACATTGCGCGGGTCACCACCAAGCAGCGGGCGATAGATCAGCGGCATGGTCAGGGTCTGGATCAGCATCGGGATGACGATGAACAGGTTGAAGATGCCCATGTAGATGCCGTTGCGCTGCGGCGGGATGCAATCGGCCAGCATGACATAGGTGTTGCCCATCATCCCGGCCCAGCCGATGCCGATGCCCAGCATCAGCACGAACAGCGCCATCGGCGTGCTTGCTCCCGGTATCATCAGCATGGCCGCGCCCGAGGCGGCAAGGCACGCAGCATGCACATGCCGCGCCCCGAACCGGGCCACGACCGGTATCAGCGCCAAGGCACCGAGAAATGCGATAAAGTTGTACAGCGCCCCCGCTTGCTGTGTGGTCAGCGTCGCTTCGCGAAACGCAGTGCTCGACGGATTGCTTGTGTCATAAATGCTGCGGCCAACGGCAAAGGTGATGTACTGCCAGTACGCGAACATCGCATACCACTGGCAGAGCATGGCCGCCGCCAACTGCTTCATCGGGCGCGGCATTGAGCGGATCGCATCGCCGATTTCGGTGAACGTGGCGCGCGCGGTGAGCGGCTTGTCCTCCAGATCGGCGCACTCGGCAGCGGTAAGCGGCAGTTCCGGCACCCGAAACACCGACCAGACGATGGTGGAGATCGAAAGGATCGCGCCGATGACGAAGGCGATCCGCACAATCACCGGAATACCGTTGGCGTCCAGCACATCGCGCGCAACAAACGCTGTCAGCAGGCTGGGCGCGAGATAGGAAAGGGTCTGGGCAAGCCCGGTAAACGCGCTTTGGGTCAAGAACCCGGTCGAACGCTGATCCGCCGCCAACCGATCGGCGACATAGGCGCGATAAGGCTCCATCGTGATGTTGTTGCCCGCATCGAGGATCCACAGGAGAGAAGCGGCCATCCACAGCGTGCTGGAATAGGGCATGGCGAACAGGCTGAGCGTGCAGATCACCGCGCCGATAAGGAAATAGGGCGTCCTGCGGCCCATCCGCGTATTGGTGCGATCGCTCATGGCGCCGACAATCGGCTGGATGATGAGGCCGGTCATCGGCCCCGCCAGCCACAAAAGCGGCATGGTCGCCTCGTCCGCGCCAAGAAAGCCGTAGATCGGCCCCATGTTGGCCTGTTGCAGACCGAAGCTGAACTGCAAGCCAAAGAAGCCGATATTCATTTCGACGATTCGCAACAGCGAAAGACGCGGTTTTTCCGTCATCTGGGCCTGTCCATCCTCTGTAATGCACGATCATGCCGCCGCGCTGTGTCTTTGAAGTGACACGATTTCACACGATTTGCAAACGATTGCAGTTTTCCTGTTGCAAACGTTTGCAGAGGCGCTAGGCCTTATGGGGTCGTCGCCAGAGAAGCGCGAAATCGAGAGGAGAACAGTCATGAGATTGCGTACTGCGCTTTGCGCAAGTGTGGCCCTTTGCGGCATGATGAGCCCGGCTCTGGCGCAGGATAGTGCCGCCGAGGCCGCCCAGGCCGAAAACAACGAAATCATCGTTACCGCCGTTGCGCGGGGCCAGAACCGGGTGGAAAGCTCGGTCTCGGTCAGCACCATAGGCGCCGATACGATCGCCAATCTGGCCGCCCCCTCTTCCGCCGATCTGATCCGCCAGATCCCCGGCATTCGGTCCGAAGCTTCGGGCGGTGAAGGCAACGCCAACATCGCGGTGCGCGGGATCCCGGTATCGACCGGCGGCGCGCGTTACATCCAACTGCAGGAAGACGGCCTGCCGATCCTCGAATTCGGCGATATTGTGTTCGGCAATGCCGACAACTTCCTGCGCGTCGACCGCTCGGTTGCCCGTGTCGAAGCGGTGCGCGGCGGCTCGGCCTCGACCTTTGCCTCAAACGCGCCGGGTGCGGTGATCAACTTCATCTCGAAGACCGGCGCAGTCGAAGGTGGCGCGATCCAGGGCAGCGTGGGGCTCGACTTCGAAAGTTACCGGCTCGACTTCGATTACGGCGCGCCACTGGCTGAAGATCTCTACTTCCACGTCGGCGGCTTCTATCGCACCGGCGAAGGCCCGCGTGACATCGGTTACAACGGCTACGACGGCGGCCAGATCAAGGCCAACATAACCAAGGAATTCGACGGCGGCTATGTCCGGTTTCTGGCGAAATATCTCGACGATCGCACGCCAACGATCCTGCCGCAGCCGGTGTCTGTTGGCGGCACCAATGGCGATCCGGATTATCGGGCGATCCCCGGCTTCGACCCGCGCACCGATTCGCTCTACAGCCCTTTCCTGACCCCGGCGGTGACGCTGGACGGCAGCAACAACCCTACCAGCTTCGATTTCCGCGACGGTCTTTCGGTGCAGAGCATCGCCTTCGGGATCGAAAGCGAGATCGACGTGGGCGGCGGGTGGACGCTGACCAACCGGTTCCGATTCTCGGACAATTCGGGCAGCTTCCAGTCGCCCTTCCCTGCCGGCGCGGGCGCGGCGCAGGATATCGCCAACGGCATCGGCGGCGCGGGTTCCACGATCGAATTCGCCACTGGCCCGAATTCAGGCGGCCTCGCCAACGCGGCCAATATCGGCGGCAACGGCCTGCTCGCAAATGTCGTGGTGTTCAATGTCAGGCTCAACAGCCTCGACAATGTCACCAATGACTTCCGTGTGAACAAGGAATTCGATTTCGGCGGCGGTACGGCCAACTTCACCACCGGCTTCTACATGTCGCGGCAGGATATCAACACCGACTGGCTGTGGACCTCGCATGTCCAGACCGTGGAAGGCGACGGAAATGCCGTGCTGGTCGATATCCGCGATGCGGGCGGCGAACTGGTCACGCAGAACGGCACGGTCGGCTTCGGGGCAAGCTTCTTCGGCAATTGCTGCCGCCGTAATTACGATGTGGCCTACAGCACCTATGCCCCCTTCGCGTCGCTTTCCGTCGAACTGAACCGGCTGACGATCGATGCCAGCATCCGTTATGATTACGGCGATGCCAGCGGCACGATCACAGGCGCGGACAGCGGGTTCGGGATCGGCCTGACAAGTTTTGATTTCGACAACGATGGCGACATCAGCCCGGCCGAGGCGCAGACCAGCGTGCTGCCGCTCGGCAATGCCCGTCCGGTCAATTACGACTTCGATTATTTCAGCTTCTCACTGGGCGCGAATTACCTGCTGACTGATGATTTGGGCGTGTTCGCACGCTACAGTCAGGGCGGCCGTCATACCGCCGACCGCAGCCTGTTCTCTCCGGCCGTGAGCGCAGTTGACGGCAGCCTTCCGGGCGGCGATGCGGGCGTGATCGCGCGGGTCAACCAGTTGGAAGCGGGGCTGAAATACCAGTCTGGCGGGCTCGCGCTCTATGCGACCGGCTTCTATGCCGAAACCGCCGAGACCAACGTCGATATTGCGCCGGTCGTGCTGTTCGATACCGAGTTCGAAGCTTACGGCATCGAACTCGAAGGCGCGTATCGCAGCGGGCCGTTCACCCTGTCGGCCGGGGCGACCTGGACCGATGCGGAGATTGTCGACGCGCTCGATACCAGCGTAATCGGCAACACGCCCCGCCGTCAGGCTGATTTGGTCTATCAAGCGACCGCTCAATACGACACCGACATGTTCACGCTTGGCGCGAACATGGTCGGCACCACCGACAGCTTCACGCAGGATGTGAACCAGCTTGAACTGCCGGCATTCGCTCAGGTCAACGCCTTCCTCGCAGTGCGGCCGATCGACCGGATCGAAATCGGTCTCAACGCGCAGAACCTGTTCAACGCCACCGGCTTCACCGAGGCAGAGGAAGGTTCGATCCCGGCCAACGGCATCGTGCGCGCGCGCTCGATCGCAGGGCGGACGGTGCTTGCCTCGGTCAGGTTCGATTTCTGATCCACCACTTCCTGCGGGCTGGCCGCTCCTCTCCCCCCCTTGCGGCCAGCCCTTTTTTTGGTTTCGAGACCTTGGATTTACTGCTGCCATGACCACCGCTTGGACTGCGGAGCAACTGCACCGGATCGTGCCCGAGGCAGCGGCGCTTGTCCCGCCCGTTACCATCCTGAACCGCTCTCGCCTCGCTATCGGGCGGCTGTACTGGGACATGTGGCCAGTGCAGAACGCGAAGGGCCAACGCACCTCCACAACCGGCGGTGAGTTGTGGATGGCACTGACTGCGCCCGATCGCGGCGATCCGGCGCTGCGGCATTTCGAAGCGAAGATCCACATGCTGGAGCGGCGCGGCAACGTCTGGGTCGATCTTGGCCCGGCCCTGCCCGAGCTTGCCGTTCCCTATGAACGCGAATGGGCCGGATCGGCGTTGCTCGATGCAGGCGTGCTGACCCTGTTCTTCACCGCTGCTGGAACTGCGGCGCGCAGCCACGGCTATCAGCAGGAACTGTGGCAGGCGAGCGCGCGCATCGGCACCGGGGGATTGCCGACGGAGTGGTCGCGCCCTGCCCCCCTGATCGACGGCTACGGCCCCCATTACATGTCCGCCGCCACGCATGAGGGCGCACCGGGGACGATCAAGGCATTCCGCGATCCGGCCTATTTTCGTGACCCTGCCGACGGCGCGGAATACCTCGCCTTCACCGCGTCGCTGGCGCGGTCCGACAGCGCCTTCAACGGCGCTTTCGGCCTGGCGCGCAAGACCTCGTCCGGTTGGCAGCTCACCCCGCCGATCATTCATGCAGAGGGCGTCAACAACGAGTTGGAACGCGCCCATCTGGTGTTTCACGGTGAACATTACTACGCCTTCTGGTCGACGCAGACCGCGACCTTCGCGCCCGGTCTGCGTCATGCGCCGGGAGGGCTCTACGGAATGGTCGCGGACAGTTTGCGCGGGGAATGGCGGCCGCTGAACGGAACGGGGCTGGTGCTGGCAAACCCGGAGGATCGCCCGATGCAGACCTATAGCTGGTTCGTCGATGCCTCTCTGACCGTTTGCAGCTTTGTCGATGTGCTGCCCAATGGGCAATTCGGCGGCGTGCCCGCCTCGCTGCTGCAACTCACGCTCGACGGCGAGCGGACGACGGTGCGGGTTGCGGCATCCGAAAGCGCCGGGTGATGCTTGCTGCAATAGAGGCCGGCGGCACCAAGTTCGTGCTGGCGACCGGGCCATCGCCCGATACCATGACCGCGCGCCACACCATTCCCACCCGCGATCCGGCGACGACCTTGGCCGAGGCGGCACAGTGGCTTGCGGCGCAAGGAACCATCACCGCAATCGGGATCGGCAGCTTCGGGCCGGTGGAGCTCGACCCCGGTTCGGACCGTTGGGGTTTCATCACCAACACCCCCAAGCCGGGCTGGGCCGATTGCGACATCGCCGGGTATTTCCGCACCCGCCTTGGCGTACTGGTCGGCTTCGATACCGACGTCAACGCTGCCGCGCTGGCAGAATATCGCGCCGCGGAGACAGCAGGCTGCCGTAGCCTTGCCTATCTCACCATCGGCACCGGGATCGGCGCCGGACTGGTGCTGAACGGCGTTCCAGTCCATGGCGTCGCGCACCCTGAGATGGGCCATATCTACCCGCGCCGCCATCCGCTCGACCGCGATTTCGCCGGGGTCTGTCCGCATCACGGCGATTGCCTTGAAGGGCTTGCCAGCGGCCCGGCGATCATGGCGCGCTGGGGGGTCTCGCTGTCGCAGCTGCCGCAGGATCATCCGGGCCACGCGATCATCGCCGATTACATTGCGCAGGCCTGCCATGTGCTGTTCGCCGCAGTCGCGGTGGAACGCATCGTCATCGGAGGCGGGGTGGCGAAGACCGCTGAACTGATGGAGTGCATCATGGCGCGCACCGCAGAGCTTGGCGCAGGCTACTTGCCCGGCACCGCCCGCCACCGAATTCATGGCCCGCAGTGTGGCGAGGATGCTGGCATCAGCGGTGCCATGATGCTTGCCCAAACCGCGCGCTGAAAGCCTCGCTCGAAGTTCAGGGTCCGACTTGATCCGCGCCCATGTTCATCCGGAGCCGTCGCCCATCGTCTGGCCCGAGATCACGGTGCGATGAACTGGCACCGCACCATGACCTCGGGTCCGGGCTTCGCTTACCTTGAACCGAAGGCGAACCTCAGGTTGATGCCGAATTCACGCTCGGACGAGATCCCCACGTTGCGATAAAGCGCTGTGGCCGTCTGCGCTGCCGGTGTCCGGTAAGCAGTCGACACCAATGCGTCCGATCGCGTCACATTGACTTCGTCGAGGACATTTTTCGCGTAAGCCATAATTTCCCAACTGCCAGCGGGATGACGCAATCCGGCAAACAGATCGAGGATGCCGAACGCTCCCAGATCGTCATTGGCGACTTGCGGATCTCCCTGCGAGGCACCTGTGAAGCTGTAAAGTCCGCGAGCGAAGCCTTGCAGGCCAGAATTGAAATCATGATTATAGGATGTGCGCACAGAAGCCGAGAACGGGGCCAACGGGCTGGCACGCTGGCTCAACAGACAAGACCCGAGATAATCGGTCCCATAAGCCTCCTGAAGTTGCGCAAGGGTTGGGGGCGCCTGCAGATTATCCGGACGGTTGTCCCCGTCCAGATCGTCACACGGAACCAGAGCGTCGCTGAACTTTGACAGCGAATAGGCGGCATTTAGACCCACATCCCAATCTGGCGTGATGTCGTAGGCTACCTCGACTTCAGCCCCTCTGACGGTGGCGGGAACACCTGCAACGAAATCGAAGGAGCCTACACCCGGCCTGACTACGCCTCTCTGGTTGACGAACTCCTGATAGAAGACCGGCGCTCCGCGCTAGGGCACCGGCCTGATCCGCTCCAGCCCGAGCGTATCGCCATCGCGGAGGCGATGGAGGCGGCCTTGGCTGCCGATGCCTCAGCGCTTATGGAGGCTGCAATCACGTTCCGGCGACAACGCCGACCGTTCGGCGATTGTTCTATAAGATGCAGCGCGGCGGAGTGGTCAGGATCCGCCGGAGCATTGCCTGCAACCGGCCCTAGCTGTCCAAGACGGTCGCCCGGCCACTATGTCGGTTCTTGGCATCAGCCAGCAAGGCGCTTCACCGTTGAAACCGGGTGCAAGATTGCTTCCCTCTTCCCTTGAGGCGAAGATCCGGCCCGTGCCCTTCACAACCGCGAATAAGCAGCAAGCTCTGCCGTCCGGATGCAAACCTTCCGGGCCCTTCCGATGCGCCTTTTTGCTTGTGCGCGACGAGACGAGGCCCCTATTGATACTGATATGAACGAACAGGGGAGGTGCGCTTCGTGATCCATCCGAAGTCAGGATACCGAATGCTTCAAGGCCTTGCGGCGATATCGACGACCGCTCTGGCGCTGGCCGGGGGCCCGCTCGCGGCGCAGGATCGTACGATTGCCTTTACCGGTGCACGCATCCTCACCATGGCGGGCGAGACAATCGACAACGCTACGCTGGTGATCAGGGACGGCCGGATCGTCGCGGTCGGCAGCAATGTCACCATTCCGGCCGATGCGGAGCGCCGGACGATGGAAGGGAGCGTCATCATGCCTGGCATCGTCGACACCCATTCGCATATCGGTCAGGTCGCTGGCGCCGACAGCTCCAGCCCGATCCAGCCGGAAATCCGGGCACTGGATTCGATCGATCCGCTCTCCTCCAATATCGCCAAGGCGCGCGCCGGCGGTGTCACCACCGCCAATGTCATGCCCGGTTCCGGCCATCTTATGAGCGGTCAGACCTATTACATGAAGCTGCGCGATGGAAAGACGGTCGAGGATATCGCCTTCGAATGGAAGGACGGTAGCGCGCTGGGCGGCATGAAGATGGCCAATGGCACCAACCCGATGGGCGGCAACGGCTTCCCAGGCACGCGCGCGAAATCGGCTTCGCTGGTGCGTGAGAACTTCGTTGCGGCCAAGGCCTATTGCGACGGCGACCGCAAGAAGCGCGATCTGGCCAAGGATGCGCTGTGTGAGGTGCTATCGGGCGATCGGCTGGTCCATTTCCACACCCACCGCGCCGATGACATCATGACGGTGCTCCGGTTGAAGCGCGAATTCGGCTTCGACGTGCTGATCCAGCACGGCAGCGAGACATGGAAGGTGGCCGACGAACTCGCCAGGGCGGGCATTCCGGTTTCGAACATCACGCTCGATTCGCCAGGCGGCAAGCTGGAGGCGACGGGCATGAAAATGGACAATGCCGGGATCCTCGAACGGGCAGGCGTCCTTGTGTCGATCCATTCGGACGATCCGATCGTGGATTCGCGCATGATGTTGCGCGAGGCGGCGCTCGCGGTGCGCGGCGGGATGAGCCGCGAAGGCGCGCTGAAGGCACTAACCATCAACGGGGCAAAGCAGATGCGTCTCGATGCCCGCGTCGGCTCGCTTGAGCCGGGCAAGGATGCCGATTTCATCATTCTCGATGGTGATCCGCTGTCGGCCTATAGCCATGTGATGGAAACATGGGTCGAAGGCGAAAAGCTGTTCGATCGCAGCCGACCCGAAGATTTGCTGATGGCAACCGGCGGCTATGGCGCAGGCAGCCCGATGGAAGCCTCGCACCACCACTGGGAAATCGCCGAAGCGGAGGCCGGACAATGAAGCGCATGACGAATTATCTCGCCGCCGCGAGCGCGCTGGTGCTGGCCGCCGGCGCACAGGCGCAGGACATCGCCATCAAGGGCGAACAGGTGCACACCATGGCCGGTCCTGTGATCGAAAACGGCGTGGTGGTGATCGACGACGGCAAGATCGTTGCGGTCGGTCCGGCTGCGAGCACGGCGATTCCGGCAGGGTTCGAAGTGCTGGAAGCCAAGGTGGTTACCCCCGGACTGGTCGATGCGCGCAGCGTCGTGGGCCTCGCCGGTTATCTCAACCAACCGCACGATCAGGACCAGCTCGATGAAAGCGCCCCGGTCCAGCCGCATTTGCGCGCCATCGATGCCTACAATCCGCAGGAGCCGCTAGTGGAATGGCTCCGCGGCTTCGGCGTCACCACAGTCCACACCGGCCACGGACCGGGCGCGCTGGTTTCCGGACAAACAATGATCGCCAAGACCATCGGAAACACTGCCGATGCGGCGGCGATCGTCGAGCGGGCGATGGTCGCGGCCAATCTTGGCCCGATGGCGCTGACCGAAAGGGGTAAGTCCCCCGGCACGCGCGCCAAGCAAATGGCAATGCTGCGGCAGGCGCTGATCAGCGCCAAGCAGGGTGATGCAGCCAAACCAGCCGGTGGCAGGTCAAATGACGACAAGTCCAACGCTGACAAGCCCCCGACCCTTGAAACGCAGGTGATGCGCGACGTACTGGCGGGCAAACTTCCGCTGCTGGTTACCGCGAACCGTGCGCAGGACATCATGAGCGCGCTGCGGCTGAAGCAGGAGTTCGGCATCGATCTCGTGCTCGATGGCGCGTCCGAGGCCTATCTGCTGACCGACGAGATCAAGGCCGCAGGGGTGAAGGTGATTCTCCACCCGCCGATGACCCGGCAGTATGGCGAGTTCGAAAATGCCAGCTTTACCACCGGCGAGGCCATGCGTGCAGCGGGCATCCCGTTCGCCTACCAGTCCAGCTACGAAGGCTACGTTCCCAAGACCCGTGTGGTATTGTTCGAAGCGGCCATTGCTGCCGCGAACGGGCTTTCCTGGAACGACGCGCTCGCCAGCGTGACGATCGACGCTGCACGCATCATCGGTGTGGGGGACCGGGTCGGCTCGCTTGAAATCGGCAAGGACGGGGACGTAGCCCTGTTTGACGGCGATCCGTTCGAATATACCTCCCACGCGGTCGGAGTAGTGATCGACGGGAAGGTTGTGAGCACCGCGTCCCAGTAATCCGCCGTATTGGGTCAAGGTGGCTGTTCCGGAAGGGAACGTTGGATCGGTCCCGACTGGCAGCCTTGTCCTTTTGATAGCGGAGACCTGCCCTCGCGCAATCGGCCCAGGTTCTGCCGGTGTCCAGTGACAGGAGACATCGCAAGCCCGCTGCCTGCGGTTGCGCACCCCCGCGGGGCCCCGCGATGCCGAAAAGCCTGTCAGGACAAAGCGTCCCGTTACCCAGAAGCAGGTCTGGGAGATCCTCTTTTTCCTTGATCGTCAAGAACGATCTCGGGATCGGGGGCCGTTCGGTTCGCCATTAGCTGAAGCGCGGGCGAGCCTTGCTGCATGGCTTGAGCACCGCAGCCCACACCGAGCTTCCGGAAGATACTCAGGCCGCGCCCGGATCGCGCGGCCCGGTAGTTGCTTCGCCTTATTTCGGCGCCGCAGCCTTGAGGTGTCGGTCGAACCATTCGATCACCCGGCTAAGCGAGTCGATCTGGTTCTCACGCTTGGCAAAGCCGTGGCCTTCGTCGGCATAGAACACCGTCTCGTTCGGTGTCCCGATCTCGGCAAGGATGGCCGCGACCTCTTCTGCCTGTCCACGCGGCACGCGGATGTCGCGGTCTCCCTGGAGCGAGAGCAGCGGAGCCTTGATGTCCCGGATATAAGTGATCGGCGAGTTCGATTCGTAGACCTTGCGGTCATCGACCGGATCGCCGAGCAGCGAGATCAGATATTGCTGCAACAGAGCGTCCGAGGTCTCGTACATGCTGAACCAGTTGATGATCCCGAACAGTTGCGCACCAGCGGCGAATTCCTCTGGCGTCTTGGCGAGCGCGATCAGGGTCATGTAGCCGCCATAGGAGCCGCCGGTGATGCCGACCTTGGCCGGATCGACATAGCCGCTTTCGACGAGGAACTGCTTGCCGGCGATCACATCGCGCAGGTCCCCGCCGCCAAGGTCCTGATAATTGGCGTTCTGAAACGGCTGACCGTAGCCGGTCGAGCCGCGGACATTGGGCTGCATAACGATATAGCCGCGGCTGGCGAGCGCGGTGGCGGTGCGATTGAAACCATCACGGCTTTGGCCGGTCGGACCGCCGTGGGGCAGGAGGACGGCAGGGTTCGTCCCGTCGCGCGCGAGGTTGAAGGGCATGGTGACGATCGCGCTGACCAGTGTCCCGTCGAAGCTCTTGTAGGTGACGATTCGGGACTTGGGCAGGTTCTCGGATTTCAGGCTTGCGAGGCCCATCGCGGTGAGGGTATCGGCCTTGCCCGAAGCGAGTTCGACCACCTGAAGGTCGCTTGGCGTGTCGGCCCCGGAATGGACCACAAGGATGCGCGAGCCATCGGGCGAGAAGGGCGAAGTCGATCCGGCGAAGTAATTGACCCCGGCCGGCAGCGGCACCGGCGTTTCGGCCAGCGTGGTCAAATCGACCAACGCGGCCGAGGTGCGTCCATCCTCGTTGCGGGTGACTGTCATGGTCTTGCCGTCAGGGCTGAAGGAGCCGGCCGATTGCTCCCACGGGGTCGGCGCGAGCCAGCGCCAGACCTTGGCCCGGGTGTCGTAAATTCCGGCGCGCAGCTGGCCGGTTCCCTCGTTGGTGCTCACCGCGATCAGCCGCCCGTCAGCGGTCGCGTCGGCTGCTTCGTAAAGCGTCGCCTCTTTGCCCAGCAGCAAGGTTTTCGTGCCGCTCGGCACCTCGACCCGCCATACTTCGGCGACCGTCGAATTGGCGTTGGAGCGCGACGCGATCAGCGCTTTGCCTCCTTCCACCCAGGCGATAGGGGCCCAACGGTAGACCGGGTCAGGCTCAGTCACCAGCGGGGTGGTTTTGCCGGTGGCAAGATTGATCAGCGCAAGGTTGACCTGCCCATCGCTGCGCAGCTTGGTCGAGATAGCGCCGGTGGTGCCGCCGGGGGCGATCACCAGCGAAACCTCGCGCAGTTCTGGCGTATTGGTGAGGTTGCGTACCGCACCGCCGTTGGTGGGAACGGAATAGATGTCGAACTGCTCGTCGCCGCCCACGTCCTGCGTATAGTACAGCAACCGTCCGTCATGCGAGGGGACCAGCCCCCCTTGGCGTTCCTCGGAGCGGGTGAGTTGTACCGGCCAGCCACCAGTCGAAGGGATTTTCCAGATATTGTTGCGGCCCGTCAGGTTGGTGACGAGGAATATCTCGCTGCCGTCCTGGCTCCAGGCGTTCGAGCCGAGCGTGCGCGAATAGGACAAGTCTTCGACCGGGACTGGCACGGCATCGGGATTAACCGGGCTTTCAAGCACAGCCGGATCGCTGACCGCGCGCGCCGGGCTTTCTACCTGTGCAAAGGCCGGCGCCGAGAAGAATAGTGCAAGCGCCGAAGCACCGGCGAGGCGGCTGGCGGACAGGCCCGGAAGGGCCGCAAAAAAGGTCTGGTTCATGTTATGTCTGCTCTCCCCTGAGAATCATTCGAAAAGCCTAGCAGATCGCGCCAAGCTGTCATCGCCGATCTGCGTCCGGGGTCGCTGCCTTCGGCAGCTTGCGAGCATCAGCCTTCCTCGTCACGCATCAATGCCCCGAACCGTCGTGGACACATACCGAAACACCAAAACAATGTAGAACATTTTCGAGAACGAAACGGCCAGAAATCAAGGGAACCCTCAGTTTTTAAACGTTTGCTGAAGGATGCCTGGCGGAGAGGGTGGGATTCGAACCCACGTTACCGTTGCCGGTAAACCGCATTTCGAGTGCGGCGCATTCGACCACTCTGCCACCTCTCCGCGAGGCCCGCCGTGCGTTTCGATAGCCGCGTGGTCGGGCGGCTGACGACAGGAAGCGCGCCCGTTAGCCCAAGCCCTGCGCCTTGCCAAGTCCTGACTCGCCACAAAATGCGGGCATATCTCGCACCTGCACCAAAGCCGCGCTTGTTTTGCGCGTTCAAGGCTCCATATTGCCTCGAATGGAACGCGCAGAGTTCTTTTCCAGCCAAGCCGGACGCACCATCACCGCGCCGCGCCAGACCCGCTCCCGCTTCGGTATCGGCGATGTCGTGCGGCACCGCCTGTTCGAATTCCGCGGCGTCGTGTTCGATATCGACCCGGTCTTTGCCAACAGCGAGGAATGGTATCAATCCATCCCCGAGGACATCCGCCCACCGCGCGATCAGCCGTTCTACCACCTGCTCGCCGAAAACGAGGATTCATCCTACGTCGCCTATGTCAGCCAGGGCAACTTGCTGGCCGATCCTGACGGCGGGCCGATCGATCACCCCACCGTGCGCCAGTTGTTCGAAAGCTTCAAGGACGGGCGTTACCGGATGCGGCGTGCGCTGACGCATTGATGTTAGTGGCAGGCACTCCGGCCTGCCGTTCCTCGCAAAGGCTCGGGCGGGCAGTCGCCCTTGCGGCCCTGCGGGCCGGTAATGAGCGCGCCGCACATCTCAGCTCTTCAGCTTCCAGCCCGACCGCAGCAGCGCATAGACGGCCGCCGCCAGAATCACATTGAGCAACAGCAGCCCTCCCCCCGCTGCGACCACCGCAGCCGCATTGCCGATGTCGCTTTCACCCAGAAAGCCATAGCGGAAGCCCGAAATCACATAGAAGAACGGATTGGCGCGGCTGACCCACTGGAATGCCGGATCGAGGTTATCGATCACGTAAAAGGTGCCGGATAACAGCGACAGCGGGGCGATGATGAAATTGGTGATCGCGGCATTGTGATCAAACTTTTCGGCCCAGACCGAGGTCGCAAGGCCCAGCAAGGCCAACATCAGCGCCCCCATCAGGCCGAACAACAGCACTGCCCAAACATGCGCCACCGCCAGCGAGACACTGGGCCACAGCGCCATCGCCAGCGCCACGGTGCAGCCCACCGCGATCGCGCGGGTCATCGCGGCGGCGAGAATCCCGCTCATCAATTCGCCGGGGGACAGGGGCGGCATCAGCAGATCGATGATCGTCCCCTGCATCTTGCCTGACAGCAGCGAGAAGCTGGAATTGGCAAAAGCGTTCTGCATCATCCCCATCACGATCAGCCCCGGCGCAACGAAGCTGGCGAACGGCACGCCCAGCACTTCGCGCCCGCCGCGCCCCAGTGCCACGGTGAAGATCACCAGAAACAGCAGCGTGGTGAAGGCCGGTGCCCAGATCGTCTGCGTCTGCACCTTGAGAAACCGCCGCACCTCCTTCATATAGAGGGCAAGCAGGCCCACGCGGTTGATCCCGGTTATCACCGGAACGCCGCGCGGGCTAAAACGGGCGCTCCCGCCGGTCTTGTCACGGGCAAGGTTTTCCGTCACGGGAGCGGGATTATCATCAGGGTTCGCTGGAGCAGTGTCGGCCATAGGGCTTGCGCCTAGGCTGCAGCGGCTTCCGTGACAAGCATGGGCCGATATCAGAGCCACGGCGCACGCGCCGGACACAGGAACAGGTAAAGTATATGAGCTGGACGGACGAGCGCATCGGGACGCTCAGGAAAATGTGGGAAGGCGGCTCCACCGCCAGCGAGATCGCCACTGAACTCGGCGGGGTCAGCCGCAATGCTGTTATCGGCAAGGCGCACCGGCTCGGGCTGAAGGCGCGCCCTTCCCCGGTGAAGGCCAATGACAAGAAAAAGCCCGCTGCGCCGAAGAAGCCGGTCGCTCCTGCGCCCAAGCCCGCGCCGGAGCCCCGCGCCGATGCAGCCGAACGCGCGCCCTCTACGGCAGCCGAGCGCGCTCCCGCTCGCCCGGCCCCGGCGCCTGTGCGTAACGATGCCGATGGCAGCGGCGCCGGCGCGTCGCCTTCGCAGCCTATGCCCAATCCCGCATCCGATCTTCCGAAGATCGTTTCGGTCGGCCCCGGCGGCTTCCTGCGGCAAGGTCCGGGCGATCAGCAGGCGCCGATCCCGCCCGCCCCGCCGCGCCGCCTCGTGCCAGCCAAACCGAGCGCCGAGATCGCGGACAAGACCACCCTGCTCGATCTGTCGGACAAGGTCTGCCGCTGGCCGATGGGTCATCCGGGCGAACCCGATTTCCACTTCTGCGGCGTGCAGGTTAACCCGGGCTTCCCATACTGCGTCGAACATTGCGGCCGCGCCTATCAGGCGCAATTGCCGCGCGGCGTGCGTCGCCCGCCCCCGCCGCTGCCCTTCGGAGGGCCGCGGGTACGCTGATCCGCCCGCTGACACTGGATCCTGCGTCCCCGATTCGGCCTCCGCTGCGTTCAGCCTGAACGGCGGTGGGCTGAAGTAGGAGACACATGAGACACTGTTCAGAACGCAAAAACCCTTCCCGCGCAAACGGCTGTTGCATTGATCACGCGCCGATCGGTGGGATGCTGACCAGGTCATGGAAGTAACCCTTCCTTGCCTTCGTGCGGGTAGGAAAGCGGCAATTGCACTTCAATCTGCACTTCGCATCGGCCTTGGCTTGGCACGCGGTGGATTGACGGGATTGTCAGGGTTGCAACGCTCATTCGCAGGCCCCTATGCCCGAGATGCCAACACAGGGGGAAATCTCATGCAATTATCCATTCCGCTGGCGCGCGCGCTGACGCTCGGGCTGCTCGCCTGTGCAGCCGCACCGGCGCTCGCCGCCCTGCCGCAGCCGGTGCGCGCCATGATTGATGCAGCCATTGCCACGGGTGACGAAACCAAGGTGCGCACTGTCCTGGAGCTTGCCCGCGCCACCAATCCGTCGGACGCCGCTGAAGTTAATGCGATCGAAGCGGAGTATGACATCATCCTCGCCCGCATTGCCGAAGCCGAGGCTGCTGCCGAGCAAGAGGCGATCCGCACCTCCGGACTGCTGGAAAACTGGTCCGGCAAGGGCGAACTCGGCGCATTCCAGTCGACCGGCAATGCCGATAACGTCGGCATTACCGCCGGGCTGGGACTGGTACGCGAGGGGATAAACTGGCGCCACAAGCTTTCAGGCCGCGCCGATTATCAGGAATCCGAAGGCGTGGTGACACGCGAGCAATATCTCGCCGCCTACGAGCCCAACTACAAGCTGTCAGACCGCCTCTATGCCTATGGCCTTGCGCAATACGAGCGCGACCGGTTCCAGGGATTTTCGGCGCGCTACTCTGCATCCGGCGGTCTGGGCTATGATGTGCTGACCGGAGAGTCGATGACGCTGTCGGTCAAGGCCGGCCCGGCCTGGCGGCGCACCGAGCTGGTCGGCGGCGCCAGTAGCAGCAGCTTTGCAGGGCTCGCGGCTGCCGATTTCGACTGGAAGCTGGCCGAGACCATCTCGCTGACGCAGGATGCCAGCGCGCTGGTGCAATCGGGCAGCAGCACTTTCATTTCCGATACCGGACTGGTGGCGAAGCTATCGGGCAAGGTGTCGGTGCGGTTGTCCTACACACTCGAACACGACACCGCCCCGCCGCAGGGCGCAGTGAAGACCGATACCCTGAGCCGGGTAACGCTGATCTACGATTTCTGAGCATACCACCTGACATAATGCGTGCGCAGGCAGAGCCGGTGTCGACATCGGGCTGGATTGCCTGCGTCCCGCATTGCAGCGCAGCCAGAGTCCGCTTGTCACAAATAGCGGGCCTCGACCCGCCAGTTTAGGGTTGGGCAATGAATTTGCGCTAGGAACTTCCGAGTTTTGGGAGACCCCGGTCAAATGGTTGAGATGTCGGATATGGTTGCGGGAGGCTACTATGCCTCGACAGCTTTATTCGGCATCGGCGGCGCAGGCTTTGCGTTGGCGACGCGTGATCGGCTGTATGCCTATTTTGCGCTGCATGCGCTGGCGGTGGGCGCGCTTGCGCTGACATTTCCGCCGGTCTCGCCTGTCGCCGATGCGGTCGAACCGTGGCATATCGCCTGCCGCATCGCTGCCGAAGGCCTGGTGGTTGCCACGATCGGGCTGGGAATTGCACATTTGCTCGCCCCGCGCCTCTCGGGCCTTTTGGGGCAAGCAATCAAGTGCATTTTCCCGATCGGCCTGATGGCCTCGGCGAGCTCGCTCTGGTTCCTGTTCAATATTGATGCAACCTTCATCTACGCTCTGGTCATGCTGGCGGTTATCCTGACGATCGCGGCCGCCCTGGCTTTCGGCATTGCGCGCAGGCACCGCGCGGCGATCTGGATTGCGGTGGCCCTCGCCCCATTGCTGGGCGTTGGCGCGATTGCGGCGGTGATGGACGGTTTTGAACTGGGATCGATGCAGAACTATGCCGAAGGCATGCTGCTCGGTTTCGCGTTCGAACTGGTCTGCATTTCAGGGCTGCTGGCCGTGCGTTTTCGCACCACCTTGCGCGAACGGGACGCCGCCATGGCCGAGGCGGTCGCAGCGCGCAATGCGAGCGAGATCGATGCGCTGACCGGGATCGCCAATCGCCGCGTGTTCGAGCATGATCTGCGCAACACCCCCCATGAAAGCTACACCGCGTTGGCGATTGTCGATTGCGATCACTTCAAGCGGATCAATGACCAGTTCGGCCATGCGACCGGCGATGTCGTGCTGCAATCGATCGCGCGCAGCCTCGATTGCGTTCCGGGAAAAGCGATGCGGATCGGCGGGGAGGAGTTCGCCGTCTTCCTCACCGCGCCCGATTGGCACCGCGAACTTGAGTTATTGCGTGAGGCAATCGCGCACCAGACCCGCCATGCGCTGACCGGATTGGAGATCGTGCAGAATGTCACGGTCAGCATCGGAGCGGTGGAACTGTCGCAGGGCCGCCCGACCGAGCAGGCGCTGATGTTGGCTGACGAGGCCCTGTACCGTGCCAAACGTCTGGGGCGCAATCGACTGGAGATTCAACTGTCTTTCCAGGCCGAAGCGCCGACCAATCCACAAATCGCTTGCGCTGCCTAGGCTTTGTGCCGAGGTTTCAGGACTTCTGCGCAAACCAGATGATGTGATGCGCGCCCTTGTTGTTGGGGCGTGATCGGACCTTCCATTCAACAATTTCCAGCCCGGTGTCGTGCAGCCGCTTGCGGAATGCCGGATCGGGACCGGCTGACCATACCGCAAGGATACCGCCCGGCTTCAGCGCATCGCGCGCCTTGGCCAGCCCGGTGCGCGAATAGATGCGGTTGTTGGCATCGCGCACCAATCCGTCCGGGCCGTTGTCGACATCCAGCAGGATCGCGTCGAATTTTGCGCGGGTGCCGTCATTGGCATCGTCGATCAGCGCAGCGACATCGCCGATTTTCAGGTCGAGCCGCGGGTCTGACAGGCTGTCGCCGGTCAGGTCGGCCATCGGCCCCTTGGCCCAGTCGATGATGGTTTCGGAAATCTCGGCGACGACGATTTGCGCATTCTCGCCCAGCCGTTCGCGTGCGGCGCGGTAGGTGAAGCCCATGCCGTAACCGCCGATCAGGATGCGGGGGGCCTGCTTGCCCAGCCGCTCGATCGTCAGCGCAGCGAGCTGCTCCTCGGAAAAGCGCATCCGCGTGCTCATCAGCTCGTTGCGCCCCATCACGATCATGAAGTGGCCAGCGTGGGTGTAGAGTTCGAGCACTTCGCCATCGGCGATCTGCGTCGAGGCAATCAGTTCGCGTTTCAGCATCGGTCAGCCTACCTTCTTCAACAAAGAGGCCGCCCGGATCGCTCCGGACGGCCCCGATTGTTTGCCTCGGATGAGGCGATCAGTCCTTGAGGAAGTCGGGCAGACCGGCCGGGCCGCTGTCGCGCCCACCACGATCGCCGCCGCCGCCGCGACCACCACGATCACCGCCGCGACCGCCGCCGCCGCCGCGAGGCCCGCGACGATCACCGCCGCGATCACCGCCGCGCCCACCTTCGCGCGGTTCACGCGGTTCGCGTGCCGGGCGGGTGTCTTCCAGCTCTTCGCCGGTTTCCTGATCGACGACGCGCATCGACAGGCGAACCTTGCCGCGCTGATCGATCTCGAGCACCTTGACCTTCACTTCCATGCCTTCGGACACGACATCGGTGGGCTTTTCGACCCGCTCGTTCTTCATTTCGCTGACGTGGACGAGACCGTCCTTGCCGCCCATGAAGTTCACGAAGGCGCCGAAATCGACGATGTTCACGACCTTGCCTTCGTAGATCTTGCCGACTTCGGCTTCCTCGACGATGCCGAGGATCCACTTCCTGGCAGCTTCGATCTCTTCGACGTTGCTGGACGAGATCTTGATCACGCCTTCATCGTCGATGTCGACCTTGGCGCCGGTTTCGGCGACGATCTCGCGGATCACCTTGCCGCCGGTGCCGATGACGTCACGGATCTTCGACTTGTCGATCTGGATCGTCTCGATGCGCGGTGCGTGCTTCGACACTTCGGTGCGGGCACCGGTCAGCGCCTTGGCCATTTCGCCGAGGATGTGCATCCGTCCGGCCTTGGCCTGTTCCAGCGCCTTGGCCATGATTTCCTGCGTGATGCCGGCAATCTTGATGTCCATCTGCATCGTGGTGATGCCGTTTTCGGTACCGGCAACCTTGAAGTCCATGTCGCCGAGGTGATCTTCATCACCCAGAATGTCCGACAGAACCGCAAAGTCGTCGCCTTCGAGGATCAGGCCCATGGCGATGCCCGAAACGGGCGACTTCACCGGAACACCGGCATCCATCATCGACAGACAGCCGCCGCACACTGTCGCCATCGAGGACGAGCCGTTGGACTCGGTGATGTCGCTGAGAACGCGGATGGTGTAGGGGAAGTCTTCCTTGCTCGGCAGCACCGGATTGAGCGCCCGCCATGCCAGCTTGCCGTGACCGACTTCGCGGCGACCGGGAGCGCCGAAGCGGCCCACTTCACCGACCGAGTACGGCGGGAAGTTGTAGTGCAGCATGAAGCTGGTGTAGCTCAGGCCTTCCAGACCATCGATCATCTGCTCGGAATCCTTGGTGCCGAGCGTGGTGGTGCAGATCGCCTGCGTTTCACCGCGGGTGAACAGCGACGAACCATGGGTGCGCGGCAGGAAACCGACGATCGCTTCGATCGGGCGCACCTGATCGAGCTTGCGGCCATCGATGCGCTGACCATCCTTGAGGATCGCCCCGCGCACGATTTCGGCTTCGAGCTTCTTCATCAGCTTGCCCGCGACCATCTGGGTCTGCCCCCCTTCGTCAGCGAAAGCCGCCTTGGCCTTGGCCCGCGCTTCGTTGAGCATGTTCGAACGCGCCGACTTGTCGGTGACCTTGTAGGCCGCAGCAATGTCGCCGCCGATCAGGTCCTTGAGCTTGGCCTTCATGTCAGCGGTGTTGTCGCTGAGGTCGACATCCCACGGATCCTTGGCAGCCTGTTCAGCCAGATCGATGATCGCGCCGATCACGTTCCGGATTTCGCCATGTGCGAACATGACGGCGCCGAGCATTTCTTCCTCGGTCAGTTCCTTGGCCTCGGATTCGACCATCATCACCGCGTCTTGCGTGGCGGCAACAACCAGATCGAGGCGGCCATCGGCCAGCGCACGGTCCTGCTTGGGATTGAGCGTGTATTCGCCATCGACATAGCCGACACGGCAAGCGCCGATCGGGCCCATGAACGGAACGCCCGAGATCGTCAGCGCAGCCGAAGCGGCTATCATCGCCACCATGTCCGGCTCGTTTTCGCCGTCGAACGACAGCACCTGACAAATAACGTTGATTTCGTTGTAGAAACCTTCGGGGAACAGCGGGCGGATCGGACGGTCGATCAGGCGGCTGGTCAGCGTTTCCTTTTCGGTCGCGCCGCGCTCACGCTTGAAGAAGCCACCCGGAATGCGTCCGGCAGCGGAGAACTTTTCCTGGTAGTGGACGGTGAGCGGGAAGAAATCCTGCCCTTCCTTCACACTCTTGGCGGCTGTCACGGCGCACAGCACCACGGTCTCGCCATAGGTGGCCAGCACTGCGCCATCGGCCTGACGGGCAACGCGCCCAGTTTCCAGAGTGAGGGTCTTGCCGCCCCACTCCAGCGATACGGTTTTCGTGTCGAACATTGATTTTCCTTTTGACCCGCACGGCCATATTGCCGGGCGGGGCCTCTTGTGCCGGGGAAACAACCGTCCCGGTCCGGTGCGGGGCTATTTTGGCCCCAAGGCGCGGGCAGACCGGATGTCTGCATGCCCCAGATGCGAAAAAGGCGGCCCGTTGGAGCCGCCTTTCGCAAAACTCTTACTTACGCAGGCCCAGCTTCTGGATCAGGGCGTTGTACCGCTCCACATCCTTCTTCTTGAGATAGGCCAGCAGCGTGCGGCGCTTGTTGACCATCATCAACAGGCCGCGACGCGAATGGTTGTCCTTGTGGTGATCCTTGAAGTGCTCGGTCAGGTTGCGAATACGCTGCGTGAGGATCGCAACCTGCACTTCGGGGCTGCCGGTGTCGTTGGGATCACGGGCGTTATCGGAAATGATTTCCTGTTTTGCTTCGGCGGTCACCGACATAGTATTTCTCTTTCACTCAGCGACATCGGGAAGGTTGAACCCCCGCACGACCGTGGCCGTGCCACCCGTGATTTCCATCAGCGCGACCGGGACTTGGCCCAGTTTCGCCAGATAAAGCCCGGATGATTGGGGCATGTCAGACAGTACCCGGCCCTGTCGGACCGCCTGCGCGCTTGTCTGATCGAGGTGAAGGGCCGGGATGTCGTCCAGCCCTGCCTCCAGCGGCAGGAGAAGGTATTCAAGGTTCGCGCCCTTAGCGGTTTCGTCCAACAAGTCCAGCGAAATCGCCTGTTCCTGGGTGAACGGCCCGGCCTTGATGCGTCGGAGATAAGTGACATGGCCGCAGGTGCCAAGCGCGTACGCGATGTCCCGTGCGAGGCTGCGGATATAGGTGCCTTTGGAAACGTGGGCAACGAGGGTGACAGCATCTGTATCCTCGTCACCACAGCGGATGGTGAGCGCGTGGATCGTCACCGCCCTAGCCTTCAGCTCCACCACCTCCCCCGCCCGCGCCAGATCATAGGCGCGCTGCCCGCCCACTTTCAGTGCGGAATAGGCGGGCGGCACCTGCTCGATCGGCCCGGTAAAGCGCGCCAGCACTGCCTCGACCTGCGCCAGCGTCGGACGCACATCGCTGGTCGCAATCACTGGCCCCTCGGTGTCGAGCGTCGATGTCTCCTCGCCGAAGCGCACCGTAAAAGCGTAGATCTTGTCGCTATCGAGCATTCGCCCGGCCAGCTTGGTCGCCTCGCCCAACGCAATCGGCAGCACGCCTTCGGCCAGCGGGTCGAGCGTGCCGCCGTGGCCGACCTTGGTCTTGGCATAACCGTTCTGGCGCAGCACGCGTTTGACCGCGCTCACACCTTGCGTGCTGCCCATGCCCTTCGGCTTGTCCAGGATCAGCCAGCCGGAGAGGGG
Organism: Erythrobacter sp. NFXS35; assembly: GCF_040148725.1. Taxonomy (NCBI): domain Bacteria; kingdom Pseudomonadati; phylum Pseudomonadota; class Alphaproteobacteria; order Sphingomonadales; family Erythrobacteraceae; genus Erythrobacter; species Erythrobacter sp. NFXS35. The sequence continues at coordinate 739,342 of NZ_JAGDEB010000001.1, forward strand.
AATTCGCGAGGGGGTGTGCAATATGTCTTTCACCCCGCCCCCCTAGCCAAGCCGCATCGAAAACGCCAAGTTTCGCAGTGTATGGACATTACCGGGCCCAAAGATTTCAATTTGCTGGTGATTGGCGGCGGCATCAACGGCGCCGGGATCGCGCGCGATGCCGCCGGGCGGGGCCTTTCGGTGTGCCTGGCTGAGAAAGGCGATCTGGCGGGCGCGACCTCGTCGGCCTCAACCAAGCTGGTGCATGGGGGCTTGCGCTACCTCGAACATTACGAATTCCGGCTGGTGCGCGAAAGCCTGATCGAACGCGAGCGGCTTCTCGCCATCGCGCCGCACATCATCTGGCCGCTGCGCTTCGTGCTGCCGCATGACAAAGGCCTGCGCCCGCGCTGGCTGCTGCGGCTGGGGCTGTTCCTGTATGACCATATCGGCGGGCGCAAGCTGCTGCCGCCTGCGCGCAGCCTTGATCTCACCCGCCCGCCGCACGCCGGGGTGCTGGATGAGCGGCTGACGCGCGGGTTCGAATATTCCGATTGCTGGGTCGAGGATTCGCGACTGGTGGTGCTCAATGCGGTCGACGCAGCCGAACGCGGCGCGGATATCCGCACCCGCACCGAATGCACCGGGCTGGAACGGACGCGCGGCCAGTGGCAGGCCCGCCTCTCCGGCCCGGCAGGCACGCAGACCGTGACCGCAAAAATGGTGGTGAACGCCGCAGGGCCGTGGGTGGACACGGTGCTGGCCCGCGCCATGCCGGGCCGCAATGCGAGCAATCTGCGGCTGGTCAAGGGCAGCCATCTGATCTTCCCGCGCCTATTCCAGGGTGACCACTGCTACATCTTTCAGAACCGCGACGGGCGGATTGTTTTTGCCATTCCCTATGAAGGGGAATTCACGCTGGTCGGCACCACCGATGTCGCATTTGAAGGCGATCCGGCGGGAATTGCGATCAGCCCTGCGGAGGCGGATTACATTTGCGCGGCGGTGAACGAATATCTTGCCGTCGATGTCTCGCCCGATCAGGCGGTGTGGTCCTATGCCGGGGTGCGCCCGCTGTATGACGACCAGTCGGCCAATAACTCCACCGTGACGCGCGATTACGTGTTCGAACTGGACCGCGGGCTAAACGACGAGGGGGCAGCGCTGCTGTCGATCTTCGGAGGCAAGATCACCACCTATCGCAAGCTTGCCGAACACGCGCTGGAGAAGCTGGGCGTCGGCGAGCGATCATGGACAGCGGACGCGGCGCTGCCCGGGGGCGACATTCCCGCGCTCGATTTCGAAGGGTTCGTGGCTGCGCAGGCTGCCATCCAGCCGTGGCTGCCCGCGCCGGTGCTGCAGCGTATGGCCCGCGCCTATGGCACGCGGTTGGGCGCAGTGCTGGGGGATGCGGGCGCGTTCGGCGACCTCGGCCAGCATTTCGGCGCGGGGCTGACGGCGGCAGAAGTGATTTATCTGGTCCGCCACGAATACGCCCGCAGCGCCGAAGACGTGCTGTGGCGCCGTTCCAAGCTGGGGCTGCATATGAGCGCCGAGGAACGCGAGAGCCTGTCCCACTGGTTCGAGCGGGCGCAAATCGAGGATCAGGCGATCAGCGCCGCGACCCAGTCTGCCAGCGACAGATAGAACCCCATCGCGAAGGTCACCGGCGGCATCAGCACCGTGCCGACCCACGCCGTGCCGAACACCCAGCTGGCCGCGATCAGCGCGATCAGCAGCACCATGCCGACACCCTGAAGCTTTTCCCACCCGGCGCGCATCCGATCCGGCATCAGCCCGCCGACGATGTGCGATCCATCAAATGGCGGGATCGGCAGCAAGTTGAACAGGCCGAGGAAGATGTTGACGAGGATGAAGTAGAACAACCCGGTCGCCAGCCATTGCGGCTCGCCCAAGGCATTGACCAGCAGGGCCGCGCCCGCCTCCATATCGCCGCCAAAGCCGAGCCCGGCGGGCATCGCCAGTCCCAGCAGCACCGCGCCGACCCCTGCGAGCACGAAATTGCTCCCCGGGCCGGCCGCCGCGACCGCCATCATACCGAAGCGCGGGTTGTCGAGCCGCCACTTGTTGACCGGCACCGGCTTGGCCCACCCGAACACCGGCCCGCCCAGCAATGCCAGCGCGCCCGGCACCAGCAGCGTGCCGACCGGATCCACATGCTTGATCGGGTTCAACGTCAGCCGCCCGCGATCCGACGCGGTGGAATCGCCCAGCAGCCGCGCCATATAACCATGCGCGACCTCGTGGAAAACGATTGCGATCACCAGTGCGGGGATCAGCACGAGCGCGAATGTCAGGGTGTCGGTCATTGCCTGTCAGATAGGATGCGCACGCACCCTGCGCCAGTGCGCCAGCGCGAAATCATGTGGCAAGCGCCTGCGAAAAATGCTTGCGGCACAGCGCGACATAGCGATCATTTCCGCCGATCTCGGTCTGCGCGCCCTGCTTCACCGCTGCGCCGCTATCGTCCACGCGGAGGTTCATCGTCGCCTTGCGCCCGCAATGGCACACCGCCTTCAGCTCCACCAGCGCATCAGCGATACCCAGCAGCACCGCCGATCCGGGGAACAGCTCGCCCTGAAAATCGGTGCGCAAGCCATAGCACAGCACCGGAATCCCCGCCTCGTCCGCCAGCCGCGCCAGTTGCCACACTTGATCGGGCAGGAGGAACTGCGCCTCGTCGACCAGCACGCAATCGAGCGGTTCGGCAGCATGAGCGGCGCTGACGGCGGCCCACAAGTCGGTATCGGGGTGATAGAGGTGCGCGCCCGATTCCAGCCCGATGCGGCTCTGCACTTGCCCAGCCGACCGGCTATCCAGCGCGGCAGTCCACAACATGGTGCGCATCCCTCGTTCACGGTAGTTGAAATCGGCCTGCAAAAGGCTCGACGATTTGCCCGCGTTCATGCTGGCATAGTAGAAATACAGCTTCGCCATGACGCTTGCCTATCGCTTCGCAGAGCGCGCGGCGATGCTTTGTTGAACCTTTTTGCCCGGTTCATGCGTATTCTATTGCAGATGACCGATCGCAGCACCCTTTTCCGCCTGTTGTTCGTGCCGCTGCTGGCGCTGTTGGCTCTGGCCAATGCCGGCGCGCCGCAGCGCTACACCCTCGATGCGGGCGCAAGCAACGTGTCGGCCAAGGTGCCGTTCTTTGGCATTGCCAGCAAGACCGCGCGCTTCCCGCGGATGCAGGGCGCGGTGACCATCGTGCCGGGCGCGCCCGAACGCGCCGTGATCGACGTGACTTTCGATGCGACCGCCATCGAAGCGCCGGACGAAGTCACGCTCAGCCGACTGCGGGGCGAGAAGTTCTTCTGGGTCGACAAGTATCCCAGCGTGCGGTTCGTCGGGCGCTCGCTGAAACTCACCAGCCCGACCCGAGGCACCGTGACCGGAGAATTGACCGCGCGCGGCGTTACCCGCCCGCAGACGCTGGATGTGACATTCAACGCCGATCCGCTGACGCAGGTCGGCAAGCCGGTCAGCTTCACCGGCACGACCACCATCGATCGGCGGCAATACGGCATGAAAAGCTACCAGCTGATCGTCGGCAACAAGGTGGACATCACGCTGAAGGCGCGGATGGTGCCGCGCTAGAGCGGGCTATTCTTCCTCTTCTTCGCCCAGATCGCGGACGACCTTGGGATCGCGCAGCAGGGCTTCGATCCGGTCGGCCTCGGCAAAGCTTTCATCCTTGCGGAAGCGCAGCTTGGGCGCGAATTTGAGGCCGAGCCGCTTGGCGACCTCGCGTTGCAGGAACGCGGTGTTCTGCCGCAGCGCGTGCACCACCTCGTCCTCGCCTGCACCCAGCAGCGGCTTGATATAGGCGGTCGCGTGGCGCAGGTCGGGGGTCATGCGCACCTCGGTGACCGAGATGTTTGCCGCGCTCACCACATCGTCATGCACTTCGCCGCGCGCCAGCAGTTCGGACAGGATATGCCGCACCCGCTCGCCCACCTTGAGCACGCGGACGGATTGCTGTTCGGTGGTGAAAGGGGCCTTCGCCATCGCTATTCCATCCCCGTGCTGGTCGGCGTCGGGCGCGGGGTCGGCAGCGCGGTGGAGGTTGCGCGGGCGTAGATCGTCCCGTCCTCTGCCGTCAGTTCGCTTTCGAGGAACACCACGCGCCGCCCGGCCTTGACCACCCTGCCCTTGGCCAGAATCGTCGCGCCTTCGGGGATCAGCCGGATCAGCGACATCGAAATGTCGAGGTTGAGCGGCGCCATCTCGCCCCCGGTGGCCGCGACGAAGGCATAGCCCATCACATCGTCCAGATAGCCCGCAACCAAGCCCCCCTGTACGCCTCCGCGCCAGGTGGTCATTTCGCGCTTCACGGTGAAGCGCATTGTCGCGGTCTGCGTTTCTGCGTCCCAGCCGACGAATTCCGAGCCGAGCAGCGCCGTATGCGGCGACTGCCCGGCGTCGTCTGGGTAGTAAGCCTCGTCGATCACAGCGTCCGCTCACGCTCCTCGACCGAGAAGACCTCGAGCTGGTCGCCCGGCTTGATGTCGTTGGTGTCTTCCAGCACCACGCCGCATTCCAGACCGGTGCGGACTTCGTCGACATCGTCCTTGAAGCGCCGCAGCGACTGGATCTTGGTTGCCGAAACGATGACATCGGCGCGGGTAAGACGGGCGAACAGTCCCTTGCGAATGACCCCTTCTTCCACCAGCAGACCAGCGGCCTTGTCGCGCTTGCCCGACTTGAACACCTCTTTGACCAGCGCGCGGCCGACCACATGTTCAATCCGTTCTGGGCCAAGCTCGCCGACCATCTCCTTCGCGATCGCATCAGTCAGGTGATAGATGACATCGTAGTACATCATCCGCACATTATCGCGTTTCAGCAGTTCGCGCGCCTTGGCGTTCGGACGGACGTTGAACCCGATAATCGGCGCCTTCGATCCGCCTGCCAGCACCACGTCACTTTCGGTGATCGCACCGACGCCGCCATTGAGCACACGCACCTTGATGTCGTCGTTCGACAGGTTGTGCAGTGCATTGACGATCGCCTCGACCGACCCTTGCACGTCGGCCTTCACCACCACCGGGAATTCGATGACGTTGGAAGACAGGGTGCTGAACATCGTGTCGAAATTGGTCGGCGCCAGCGCGGTGCGCTTTTCGGTCGCCAATTCCTGACGATATTCGGCCACTTCGCGGGCGCGCTGTTCGTTTTCGACCACGGTGAGCACGTCGCCCGCCGACGGCACGCCGCCCAGCCCCAGCACTTCGACCGGCATCGAAGGCCCGGCTTCCTTGAGTTGCTGGCCCTTGTCGTCGACCAATGCGCGAACCTTGCCGCTTTGTGTGCCGACCACGAAGTTGTCGCCCCGCTTCAGCGTTCCGCGCGTGACAAGCACCGTGGCTACCGGGCCGCGACCCTTGTCCAGCTGTGCTTCGATCACGGTCGCTTCGGCATCGCGGTCAGGACGGGCCTTCAGCTCGAGCAGTTCGGCCTGCAGCGCGATGGCTTCAAGCAGCTTGTCGAGATTCATGCCGGTCTTGGCCGACAGTTCGACATCCTGCACTTCGCCGCTCATCGCTTCGACCATCACATTGTGTTCGAGCAGCCGCTCACGCACCTTCTGCGGGTTGGCTTCGGGCTTGTCGCACTTGTTGATCGCCACGATCATCGGCACGCCGGCAGCCTGAGTGTGATTGATCGCCTCGATCGTCTGCGGCATGATCCCGTCATCGGCCGCGACCACCAGGATCACGATGTCGGTAACGTTCGCGCCGCGCGCACGCATTTCGCTGAAGGCGGCGTGGCCCGGCGTGTCGAGGAAGGTGATCTTGTCCTTCGCCTTGGTGGTGATCTGGTAGGCGCCGATATGCTGGGTGATGCCGCCGGCCTCGCCCTTCACCACATCGGTGCCGCGCAGCGCGTCGAGCAGGCTGGTCTTGCCGTGGTCGACGTGGCCCATAATCGTGACCACCGGCGGACGCGGACGCAGCGTTTCTTCCGGATCCATGTCCGCGCTGGTGTTGATATCGACATCGCTGGCCGACACGCGTTCAATGTTGTGGCCGAACTCTTCGACCAGCAGTTCCGCGGTGTCCTGATCGATGGTCTGGTTGACAGTCACCATCATGCCCAGATTGAACAGCGCCTTCACCAGATCCGCGCCCTTTTCGGCCATGCGGTTGGCGAGTTCGCCGACAGTGATCGCCTCGGGCACGACCACGTCGCGCACCTGCTTTTCGCGCGGCTTTGAGGGGCCGCCCTGACCGCGACGTTCCTTTTCGCGCGCACGCTTCAACGCGGCGAGGCTGCGCGCACGGCGGCCTTCATCTTCGTTAAGCGCACGGGTGACGGTCAGCTTGCCCGAACGGCGGCTATCCTTGCCCGCATCGATCGGCGCGGCACGCTTATCTTCCTTCTTCTTCTTTTCGGGACGCTTGGTCTCGGGCCGTTCCACCGGCGTAAACTTGCGCGGTCCAGGGGCCGGTTCCTGCTTGGCCGCCGGGGCAGCTGCAGCTTCGTCGGCGGGAGCAGGCGTGGCAGAAGCTTCGGCAGTCGAGGCGGCGGCATCATCCACCGGGGGCGCTTTCGCCGGCGAAGCAGCGGCAGCGGCGCGCTGTTTTTCGGCATCTTCCTCGGCGCGGCGGTTTTCCTCGGCGCGGCGGCGTTCTTCTTCATCGCGCTCGCGGGCTTCGGCTTCCTCGCGCTTGCGGCCTTCCTCGGCCATCCGCAGCCGTTCTTCCTCGGCCTCCAGCTGGAGCCGCTTGACGCGCTCCTGCGGGGTCTCGCCAGCCGGAGCCGGACGCGCGGGACGCGGCGCAGGCTTCGGCGCGGCCGCAGCGGGCGGCGCGGGCGGCGGCGGCGGGGGCGGCGGCGGGGGTGCTGCCGCTTCGCTACCGGGTTTGCCGAGCACGCGGCGGCGCTTTACCTCGACCACCACCTTGTTGGTGCGGCCGTGGCTGAAGGTCTGCTTGACCTCGCCCGCATCGACCGACCGTTTGAGGCCAAGGGGTTTGCGGGGGCGCTGGTTGTTGTCGTCGCTCATTATCGCTCGTCAATCCTTCACGTATTCATCATCTATCGGGCTGCCGGAAAGCGGCTGCCCGTTTTGGTCGGGCGTATCCCGACCGGAAATATCCACCTTGTCCGCCGCGCCAGCAGGCGTATCGGCGTTACCGACAAAGCGCGAAAGCCGGGAGACCGCCTGCAACACCCGCGTCGCAGCGCGCATGTCACCGGCATGGCCGGCAACGCCGAGGTGGACCACATTGTCGCGGCCCAATGCCACAGACAGCGCCGTGCGGTCCAGAGGCAAGACCTGCCCGCGCTCGCCCGATCCTTCGACCTCGCGCCCGACGCGCCAAGCCTGGTCGAGCTTGCGTCGCCCGTCCTCGCTGCTGTCGCTGGCGTGAAGCAGCGCCGCAATCCGTCCGGAGCGAGCCTGTTCCTCGATCCGGGCCGATCCCATCACGATATTGCCGCTGCGCAGTTCCAGCCCGAGACGATCGCCGAGATGGCGCGCCAACGCAGCTTCGATGCGGGTGGCAAGATCATCGGGAATGGTGAGCGGGGCACCCTTGAAGGCACGCATCAACGCCCGCTTCAATTGGCCATCGGACAGCGCGGTTTCAAGTACGTCCCGGCTTACGCCGATCCACGCGCCGCGGCCCGGCGCCTTTGCGGCCGGATCGGGCAGCACCAGACCATCAGGAGAGATCGCCAGCCGCACGAGTGTTTCGCGCGGGGCGGTCTCTCCCGAAAGAATGCAGCGGCGTTCGCTCCCGGAATCAGCCGAAAGCGAAGGCTCAGCGATGTCGGACGTCAGGCGCTCATTGTGGGGAGTCCGCATCGGCGGCCTCCTGGGTTTCGGGTTCGCCAGCGGGAGCCGCTACCGGCTCCTCGTCTTCGAACCAGTGCGCGCGGGCAGCCATGATGATCTCGTTGCCCTGTTCTTCGCTGAGGCCGTATTCGCCCAGCACGCCGCCCTTGTCAGCCTCACGCTGCGGACGCCGCATTGGCGGGCCGGCAGCATCATTGTTGCGGCGGCGCGGCGCTTCGCGCTTCTTGGCGATCAGTTCATCGGTGGCGAGATCGGCGAGATCATCCAGCGTCTTGATCCCCGCCTTGCCGAGCGTGACCAGCATCGCTTCGGAAAGGTGCGGGATTTCCGCCAGCGCATCTTCGACGCCAAGTTCGCGGCGCACCAGACGGTGGCCTTCTTCGCGCCGTTCGAGCGCTTCGAGAGCGCGGCTCTGAAGTTCCTCGGCAAGGTCGTCATCGAAACCTTCGATGCTGGCCAATTCGGAGAGATCGACATAGCCGACTTCCTCGAGTTCGGCGAAGCCTTCGGCCACCAGCAGCTGCGACAGGGTTTCGTCGACGTCGAGTTCTTCTTCGAACATCTTCGAACGTTCGGCGAATTCCTTCGATCGCTTTTCCGAAGATTCTTCTTCGGTCAGGATGTCGATCTGGTGGCCGGTGAGCTGGCTTGCCAGACGCACGTTCTGGCCGCGGCGACCGATCGCCAGGCTGAGCTGATCGTCGGGTACAACCACTTCAATGCGGCCATCATCCTCGTCCAGCACCACGCGGCTGACGGTGGCGGGCTGAAGCGCGTTGACCACGAAGGTCGCGGTGTCTTCCGACCACGGAATGATGTCGATCTTCTCGCCCTGCAATTCCTGCACCACCGCCTGCACGCGGCTGCCCTTCATGCCGACGCAGGCGCCGACCGGATCGATGCTGGAATCGTGGCTGATCACGCCGATCTTGGCGCGACTGCCCGGATCGCGGGCAGCGGCCTTGATCTCGATGATGCCATCGTAGATTTCGGGCACTTCCTGCGCGAACAGCTTCTTCATGAAATCGGGATGCGCGCGGCTGAGGAAAATCTGCGGGCCGCGATTGTTACGCTCCACCTTGGTGATCAGCGCGCGGACGCGCTCGCCGGTGCGGGCGGCTTCGCGCGGAATCTGCTGGTCCCGGCGGATGACGCCCTCGGCGCGGCCGAGGTTGACGATCACGTGGCCGAATTCGACCGACTTGATGACGCCGGTGATGATTTCACCTGCGCGGTCCTTGAACTCTTCGAACTGGCGCTCACGCTCGGCATCGCGGACTTTCTGGAAGATCACCTGCTTGGCGCTCTGCGCATCAATGCGGCCCAGATCGACAGGAGGCAGCGGATCGACGATGAAATCGCCGACTTGCGCACCGGGCTGCAGCTTTTCGCCCTGCTTGAGGTCGACCTGCTTGAAGTAGTCTTCGACTTCCTCAACCACCTCGACCACGCGCCACAGCGTCAGATCGCCGGTCAGCGGATCGAGCTTGGCCCGGATATCGTTTTCCGCGCCGTAACGGTTACGCGCGGATTTCTGGATCGCTTCTTCCATCGCCTCGATGACAATCGACTTGTCGATCATCTTTTCCGAGGCGACCGCATTGGCGATCGCGAGCAGTTCGGCCTTGTTGGCGGAAATGGCACTCATCAGTCGTCTGCCTTTTCTGTGTCTTCGATGAGTTCATCGGCACCGCTGGTATCCAGCGGACGGGTGGCGGCGATCAGCGCGTCTGTAAGGACGAGCTTAGCGCTATGAATTTGGCCGGATGCGATCATATGCGTCACACCCTTTGCGTCCGTAACATGGACGAAGTTGATTCCGCGATCGGCGTGCAGTCCTTCAAGGGTGCCCTTAACCGTTCGCGGTCCGTCAGCGTCCTTGACACGCGCTATTTTCACTTCGTGCCCGACCCAGTTGGCGAAATCCTTTTCGCGGGTCAGGGGCCGGTCGATCCCCGGCGAGCTGACCTCGAGGTGATAAGTACCTTCGATCAGCACCTCGCCCGCTTCTTCAGCGGTATCGATGACATCGGAAACCCGGCGCGAAAGCGCAGCGCATTGGTCGATCACCAGCTGCCCGGTGGCCGGATCTTCGGCCATGATCTGCAAGGCCATGCCGCCATCCCCGGCCTCGGAGGCGATCATCGCCACGCGCACGAGCTCAAATCCGAGAGCTTGCGCCTCGGGTTCGATCAGTGCTGTGAGGCGCGCGATATCGGCCATTAAATCTCCGGTCGGATCGAATCATCGCAAGGGCGTTCGGGCCGGCCCCCGAAGGCGCCAGCATCCAAACCTTGTCACGACAATGCAGGGATTGGCGCTCACTTAGGCCCGGGCTTGCGATTTGGCAAGCGCCAAGCACGCACAGGGCTGTGGTCAGGGATCAGGTCAGCTTTTCGCCGCTCACCCAGCGCCGCACCTGATCGCGCAGGGAATTGCGCTCGCGCTGCTCCAGCGTCTCCGCATGCCGCCGCACTGCCAGCACCGCCGCGTCAGGCAGCGGGTCGTCAAACGCAAGGCCGTTGACGCCGCCCGCCTGTCCACAGTGCCGCCGCACGACTTCAGCGAAAACTTCGAGCCGGGCGACGTTGAGATAAATCAGTTCTCCCGGCCTCAAAGGCGTCGCCAGCCCGATCCGCGCACCAGTGCGGGACAGATCAAGGAGGACGCAGGGTTGGTTTGCGCGGGTGGAAATCACCCGCACAGGGATCGAGAGCCGCAAACGTGCAGCGCCGCGTCGCCCCGTTGCCGAAGCCTGCGCCGGTTCACCGGCCACAGCCGGTTCGGTAAAGGTGAAAGGCTGCGCCATGGGACGACAGCCTGAGGGAGATTGGTTAAAGGCGTAGTAACCACGCCCCAGGGATCACTACCGGTGCCGCGGCAGACTCAATTCGCCCAGCCATCCTTCGCGGAGCCTGAGCGACTGGTGCGCTCGGAGCGGTCCGACTTGGTGGTCGCAGCATCATAGCCCCAACCGTCCTTGCCCATTTCATGCGCGCGCCGTTCCTGCTGAGCCGCCTCGATCGCCTTCTCGCCCACCCGCTCGGCTCCTTCAGCCAACGATTCGACGGCTCTTGGAGCGACATACGTGGCGCCGAGCGTCAGCATCAGCCCGAATCCCATCACGGCGAGCACAAACAAACCGATGACGAAGCGGATCGAACTGGTGAGACTTTCGAAAATGTCGACAAGCGCGCGCATGAATTAGTCCAGTGGCTGTTGAAGCAGTGGTGCGCAGAATAATACGTGATTCCTTATCAAGCGGTTAGCCGGCGTCGCTTTCCTGCCCTTCCATCAGGCCGTGCTTCTTGATGCAGTGGCGCAGCTGGTCATAGGTCAGCCCCAACCCGCGTGCGGTCTGGCGCTGGTTCCAGCGATGTTTGCCCAGCGCATGTTCCAGGATCGCGCGTTCGTGGGCATCCACCGCAGCGCGCAGATCGGCAATCGTGTCGAATTCATCTGCGGACGCGGATGCCGTTGCTGCCGGAGCAGGTGCATTCCCCGCAACCGAAGCGCTCCGGCGATGCTCGGGCGCACGCGGGCGCCAAGGGCTATCGAACGGATCGAACTGGACGTGCGCGATCGGCGCTTCGGGGTCGCCCCAGCGATAGACGGCGCGCTCGACCACGTTGCGCAATTCGCGGACGTTGCCGGGCCAGGCGTAATCCTCAAGGCTGTTCATCACGTGCTGCGCGAAGCCGGGCCATGCGTGCCAATCGAGCTCGGATGCCATGCGGCGCCCGAAATATTCCGCCAACACGCCGATATCCCCTTCGCGCACCCGCAGCGGCGGCAGTGTGATGACCTCGAAACTGAGCCGGTCGAGAAGGTCGGCGCGGAACTCGCCCGATGCCGCCAGCGCGGGCAGATCATCGTTGGTCGCGGCCACGATGCGCACATCCACGCGGATCGGGCGCGAGGCACCGATGCGGGTGACTTCGCCGTATTCGACCGCGCGCAGCAGCCGTTCCTGCGCGCCCATGCTGAGAGTGCCGAGTTCATCGAGGAACAGGGTGCCGCGATCAGCTTCCTCGAAGCGGCCGACGCGCGCCTTGGTCGCGCCGGTGAAGGCGCCCGCTTCATGTCCGAACAATTCGGCTTCGATCAGCGTTTCGGGCAGCGCCGCGCAGTTCATCGTGACCAGCGGTTCGTCCCAGCGTGTGGAGAGGCGGTGGAGCCGCTCGGCAATCAGTTCCTTGCCCGTGCCGCGTTCGCCGATCACCAGCACCGGGCGGTTCATCGATGCGGCACGGCTGGCCCGCTCGACCGCGTCGAGGAAGGCGCCCGATTGGCCGATGAATTGGCTTTCCCGCTCCATGGCCAACCTATAGTGAAATTCCCCAATGCTTGGCAATAGGGACCAATGATCTGACACCAAAAGGGCAAGAAAACAGCGGAATTCAGCCATTTTCGGAGTTTGGCACGGCGATTGCAAAATGAATGGCAACATCACTGACAACCACGGGGGATGCCCACAATGATCGACCGCAAAACCGCAGACAGCAGCTTCTGGAACACCAAGCTGGGGCAGGCAGCAATGGCCAGCATTGCCGCCATGGTGATGGTGATCGCGCTGTCATCGCAGATCCAGCCCGGCGCGGCCAACGCCGCCCCGATCGGTCACCCCGGCGCCGAAGCGGGCGCCATGATCGAGATCGCCTAAGATGGGCGATCCGAAAAATCCCCTCGGGCCGGAGCGTAACGTCCCCCCCGCAGATGCTGCCGGTGACGCAAGCCCCGATCGCGACACCCAGAGCAGCGACGCTCCGGCCCACCCTTCCCGCCTGCTGTCGTCCGGACGGCTATCGCGGCTCGACGAGGAAATCGAAGCCTTGCGCCGCAGCCCCACTCCGACGCAGTCTCGCCGGAACACCGATGGTTCAGACGGCCCGCGAGTCGCCGCTCAGGACCCGGTCAGTTCATTTCTCGATGGAGTAGCCTTCATGGGCATTTTCAGCCGCACCCGCGATATCATCGCCGCCAATTTCAACGACATGCTCGACAAGGCGGATGATCCGACCAAGATGATCCGCATGATCATCCTCGAAATGGAGGAAACCCTGGTCGAAGTCCGCGCCAGCGCGGCGCGCACCATTGCCGACCAGAAGGAAATGCACCGCCACTGCGTGAAACTTGACCGGTTGCAGGCCGATTGGGCCGAAAAGGCGCAGCTCGCCCTTTCCAAGGAGCGCGAGGATCTTGCCCGCGCCGCGCTGGTCGAGAAGAAGAAGGCTGGCGACATGGCCGACCAGCTCAAGACCGAGATCGCGGTGCTCGACGATGCCCTGCGCGCTTACGAGGAAGACATCGCCAAGCTGCAGCACCGCCTGCGCGAAGCCCGCAGCCGCCAGACCGCGATTGCCGCACGGCTCGAAAGCGCGGAGAACCGCGTCAAGCTGCGCACGCTGATGAGCACCGAACGCACCGACGAAGCGCTGGCGCGCTTCGACCAGCTCGAACGCCGGGTCGATTACGCCGAAGGCCGCGCCGATGCGTTGCAGATCGCCGAAGGCAAGACCCCGACGCTCGCCGATGAAATCGCGGCGCTCGCCGGATCGGACGCGATCGACGACGAATTGGAAGCCATGAAGAAAGCGCTCGGCAAGGATGCGCCGAGCAAGGGAGAGTAAGCGATGATTGAAGATGTTCTCTTGCCCATCCTGATCGTCGGAATGCTCTTTATCGGCCTTCCCTGGATCATCATGCACTATGTTACCAAGTGGAAGACCGCCGCAACCATCACCACTGACGATGAAGTGCTGCTGGAGGAGCTCTATAACCTCGCCAAGCGGCTCGATGAGCGGATGGACACGGTCGAACGGCTGGTCGCCTCGGACGACCCGGAATTCACCCCCGCCCGCCGGCTGATCGCCGATCAGGAAAAAGACAACCAGCAGCTGCGCGAACTGGAAGCGCTGATGGCCGAGAAGAAAGGAACCCGCGCATGAACAGCCCCCGCACCACGCTTTACCGCGACAAGCACAATGGCAAGCTGATGGGCGTGTGCTCCGGCATCGCCGACTATACCGGGATCAACGTCTTCTGGGTCCGGCTGGTCGCGGTCGCATCGATCTTCGTCACCGGCGGCCCTTCGATCATCGCCTACCTGATCGCCGGTTTCCTGCTGAACAAGAAGCCGCCCTATCTCTACCGCGACGAAAGCGAGCAAAAATACTGGCAGGGCGTGCGGCAGAACCCGAAGCGGACCGCCCGCGAAATCCGCGCAAATTTCCGCGATATCGACCGGCGGCTGGCTGCAGTGGAAAGCCACTATGTCAGCAGCAACCCGCGCTTGACCGCCGAAATCGAACGGCTGCGCTGAGGCCCTGAATCAACCCGGAGGGGGACGTTACAATGGAAGGTTACATGGCCCTTATGATCCCGATCCTGGGCATTCTGCTCGGCTTCTTCGGGGTCTGGACCAACCACAAGGAAAAGGTCGCCAAGCTGCAGACCAGGGTGGTCGCCACGGAAACGGCCGAAAAGGCCGCACAATATGCGAGCCATGTCCAGCGGCTCGAAGACCGGGTGCAGGTGCTCGAACGCATCGTCACCGATCGCGGCTACGACATTGCCACCCAGATCGAAGCATTGCGCGATACGCGGCGGGTGGATGCCCACAGCGACAAAGACGCAGGCGTGCCGCTTGGCTTTGAGAACAAGGAGCGCGTGTGATGGATATCACAGGATCGGAATTCGTCCTCGCCATCATCGCCCTCAGCACCAGCGGCTGGCTGCTCAACAACTGGATCCGGGCCAGGCACGGCTACTCGCTCGAGGATGAGTGGGGCGGCAAGACCGAGCGCGCGGACGGCACGGAGGCGCAGCGGCTGAAGGCCGAAAACCGTGAATTGCACGGCAAGATCGACGCAATGCAGGATCGCATGATCGTGCTGGAGAAGATCGTCACCGACCGCGGCTATTCGCTCAGCGAAGAAATCGAAGCACTGCGTGACACGCGCAGTTCGGATGCCAAAGAGCTTGGTGGCGCGGGCGTGCCGCTCGGCCTCGACAAGAAGGAGCGTGCGTGATGGAAGCCACCGATTTCCTCCCCTATCTCGGCTGGATCATCGGCGGGGCGTTTCTGCTCGGCGCGGGCGGCATTCTGACCTCGTTCCAGACCACCCGCATGAAGATCAAGAACGGCTACCCGCTCGAAGGAATGTGGGGCCAATCGCTAAAGCCCGGGTCGGACAAGCAGACCGCACACCGCGTTACGCTTCTGACCCAGGAAAACGCCGAATTGCGGGCTGAACTGGGCGCAATGAAGGATCGGCTGGTCAACGTCGAACGGATCGTGACTGACAGCGGTTATCATCTGGGCGCCGAGATCGATGCCCTCCGCGACCGCGCGCTGGCAAACCTCAAGGACAAGGGCGAGGCGTGATGAGTTTCTGGACCGCAGCCGTTATCATTGTTGCGATCTGGGGCTTTGTCACGATCTGGTCGCGCCGCCATGATCGCGATCTGGGCGTCACTCGCGACGAAGACGGCAACCCGATCTTCGCTCCGCGCGATGACAACCGCAGCGCCGCCGAACTTGAAGCCGCGCACCACGAACTTGAAGACCTGCGCGAGCGCATCAAGGTGCTCGAGCGCATCGCCACCGACAGTAACAACAGCGATGCTCGTGAACGTGCGCGGATTTCCGCCGAGATCGAAGCCCTCCGGGGCTTGCCAAACGCCAAGGAGGACAAGAGCGAATGATGACGCCCCTTCTCGACCCGACCATGATCGTGGCGACCTCCGGTCTGCTCGCGATTATCGTGATCGCCGCCGCCCTGCTCCACGCATGGAACGGCTGGCTTGAACTGAAGCGGCAGGAACTTGGCCGCAGCGGTTCGCGCCCGGCAGCCGAAGAAAGTTCCGGCATCGGCACCGCGCGGATCGAACTCGCCGACCTGAGGGAACGCATCCGCAAACTTGAAGCCATCGCCAGCGGGGTGGAATTATGAGCGATGCGCGCGGCACAGCGGCGCAGGCCGGGATCGGGTTCGGAAGCGCGCTTGCCATCGCCATCAGCTGGAGCCTGCACCAATCGATCTTCTGGGCGATCGTGCAAGGCTTCTTCGGCTGGTTCTACGTGATTTACTATGCCTTCACACGCCCCGGCGGGCTGATGGGCTAACCAATCCCCCTTTGCGTTTTCGGGCCGCCCTGCCTAATTGCGCCCCATGCGCACCCTTTCCGACATTCTCGAAGAATATGAATTTCTCGAAGGCGATGATCGCTATGGCCTGCTGATCGAGCTTGGCCGCGAGCTTGAACCGATGCCCGATGCGCTGAAAACCGATGCGACGCTGGTGCGCGGGTGTTCGGCGGCCGTGTGGGTCTATCCTGCCTCGCAGGAGAATGAACGGCTGCACTTTCTGGCCGACAGCAATGCCGCCATTACCAAGGGCATTGTCGCGCTGGTGATCGCCGCCGTGCAGGACAAGACCGCCGCCGAAGTCGCCGGTATGGACGTTGCCGGCGCACTTGCGCCGTTCGACCTCCGGAACCAGTTGTCGAGCAACCGCACGCAGGGCGTACCCAACATGATCGGGCTGGTGCAACAGCACGCGGCGCGCCTCGCCGCAGCCTGAGCTTCGGCAGTTTGCACGGCGCAATCCGTTCGTCGGTCTGTAATGCCGTTTGGACGGATGCAATCGTGCAGCATTATCGACAACGCGTCTCACTTGCGGAAAAGAGCCACGCATGAGCCTGCTTGCCCGATCGCTTAGCCATACCCGCCTGCTGGCATTCCTCGGCGCGGGAACCGCCCTGATCTCACCGGCCCACGCGACGCAGGACGCGGCCGAAACGCCGGACGATGCCACCATGCTGGAGGCAGGCTCGGCAGCCGGAACAACGCGCAACACCTATACGCCCGAAGATTTTGCCCGCTTTGCGCCGCGCAGCGCACTCGACATGGCGCGGCAGGTGCCCGGCTTTTCGATCCGATCGGGCGGCGGCGCGCGCGGTCTGGGGCAGGCCGATACCAATGTGATCGTCAATGGCCGGCGCATTTCGGGCAAGTCGAACGGCCCGGTGGAGGCATTGCAGCGCATCCCAGTCGAAGACGTGGTGAGGCTGGAACTGGTCGACGGGGCCAGTCTGGATATCGGGGGCCTGAGCGGACAGGTGCT
Source organism: Erythrobacter sp. NFXS35 (assembly GCF_040148725.1). Lineage (NCBI taxonomy): Bacteria > Pseudomonadati > Pseudomonadota > Alphaproteobacteria > Sphingomonadales > Erythrobacteraceae > Erythrobacter > Erythrobacter sp. NFXS35. The sequence continues at coordinate 756,277 of NZ_JAGDEB010000001.1, forward strand.
CAATGTCGTCACCTTGTCCAGCGGGCGCATCGCGGGCCAGTTCCGGCTCGCCCCGCAATTCCGCAGCAAGGGCACGCCCGGGCAATTCCTCGATGGTTCGGTCGCGTTTGCGGGCGGCGGCACCAAGACCGACTGGACGCTGGCATTGGAAAACGATTCCAACCGGCGCGGGGATCAGGGGATCGAACGGGTGTTCGACGGCACCGGCGCGCTGATCGACATTCGCAATGAAAAGGCCAATTTCAACTCCGACCGGATCGGGCTTTCCGGATCGTTCACCCGCATCGCCGACAATGCCAATGTGCTGAACCTGACTGGACAGGTGCAAGGCTTGATCTTTCGCGAAACCGAACTGTCGCGGCAGGCCGGGCCGGGCTTCGCCGTCGACCGGCAACGTACCTTCCGCAATGCCGAGGACGAATTCAATTTCGAAGTGGGCGCGGATTACCAGTTTGCCGTCGGCCCCGGACAGCTCAAGCTGATCGGCTATCACGGGTATGAAGACAGTCCCTTCGTCTCGCGAGTGCTGACGGAATTTGCCGACGGCAGCGCGCCGCAGGGCAGCGTCTTCACCCGCGATGCCGACGAGGGCGAAACGATCCTGCGGTCGGAATACAATGTCGCCGCAGCAGGCGGAAACCTTGTCGCGGCATTGGAAGGGGTTCGAAATTTCCTCGATATCACCTCAGCGCTCGAAGTGCGCGACGCGGACGGGGTGCTGCGGCCTGCGGTGCTGCCGGGCGCTTCGGCGCGGGTCGACGAAGACCGCGCCGATGCCGGGCTGACCTATAGCCGCGCCCTCGCGCCCGCGTTGCAATTGCAGCTATCGGCGGGCGGCGAATATTCGCGCCTCAGCCAAAGCGGACCTTTGGGGCAGACCCGCAGTTTCTGGCGGCCCAAGGGGTTCGTGGCGCTCGACTGGAAAGCCAGCCCGGCGCTCAACCTCGCAGGCCGGGTCGAACGGGTGGTGGGGCAGCTCAATTTCTTCGATTTCATCGCCTCGGTCGATCTCAATCAAGAACGCACTGATGTGACCAACGCCGACTTAGTGCCGCCGCAAAGCTGGAACTACGAAATCGAGGCGAGCCTGCGGCTGGGCGCACTGGGCAATGTGAACCTGCGCGGGTTCTATGAAGACATCACCGATATCGTCGATCAGATCCCGATCACCGGCGGCGGACAAGCGCCAGGCAACCTGCCTGCGGCCCAGCGGTTCGGCATTACGGGCGATGTCACGCTGCTGTCCGACCCGATCGGCTGGCGCGGCACCCGGATCGATTTCAGCTTCGGCCTGCGCGATAGCGATGTGACAGACCCCTTGCTGGGCACGAGCCGCCGCTTGTCGGGCACCGACATCATCGATCTGCGCGCCAATCTGCGCCACGATTTTCCCGGTACGGTCTGGGCGATGGGCGGGAATGCCGATTGGGAAGACAATTCGCCTTCCGTTCGACTCGACGAGATTTCGCTGAACACGCAGACATTCGGCTTTGCCTCGGTGTTCGTCGAAAACAAGGACGTGGCCGGGATGACGATGCGCGCCAGCGCGGGCAACCTGCTCGATCGCCGCAATCAGTTCGAACGCACGCTTTTTACCGACCGGAAAGCAGGACAGGTTGCGTTCTTGGAACAACGCTCGCGCGATTTCGGCATGATCTTCACGCTGGAGGTCGAAGGCTCGTTCTAGACTTTACCTTGCCGGGGCGGCTTCGTAAGCGACCTTTGCGATAGGAGAAGCCCGATGCCTGAGTCCCCCGCCCTGCCGATGCGTTCCTGGCTGTTCGCGCCGGGCGACAGTGCGAAGAAGATGGGCAAGGCAGCCGCAAGTGCTGCCGATATCGCTCTGCTGGATCTGGAAGATTCGGTTGCGCCCGAAAACAAGGCAGCGGCCCGCGCGATGGTGGCGGAGCAGCTTGCCGCGTCGGACAGTAGCGCGCGGCTCTGGGTGCGGATCAACCCGCTATCAACATCCGATTGTATCGCCGATTTGGCCGCTATCATTCCCTCGCAGCCGGGCGGCGTGTTCCTCCCCAAGGCTGAAGGGGCGGCTGATATCACGCAGCTTCATTACTATCTCACCGCGCTGGAGGCCGCGAACGGTATCCCGCAGGGGCGTACGGCTGTAGCCGCGCTGGTGACAGAAACGGCAGCGGCGATGTTTCGCACTGGCGAATATGCGGGCGATTATCCCGGCAAGGCACGGCTGGTGGCGATGAGCTGGGGGGCGGAGGATCTGTCCTCGGCGCTCGGCGCCAGCGAGCAGCGCGGGGCGGACGGCGAATATGCGCACACCTATGAAATGGCGCGCAGCCTGTGCTTGATCGGCGCTTCGGCGGCGGGTGTGGCGGCGATCGAGACGGTGCAGCCCGAATTTCGCGATCTGGAGGCGCTGGAAAAGCGCGCACGCGGCGTTCGGGCGGCGGGCTTTCGCGGAATGCTGGCGATCCACCCGGCGCAAGTCGATCCGATCAATGCCGCCTTCACCCCGAGCGCCGAGGAATTGGCCCATGCCCGCGCAGTGGTGCAGGCCTTCGCCGATCATCCGGGCGCGGGCGTGGTGGCGCTCGACGGCGCGATGCTCGACCGGCCGCATCTGGCGTTGGCTCAGCGGCTGTTGGCTGAGGCGGGCGAAGAATAGGTTCGCTCGCTTTCCTACTTTAACCTATTTGGTTATTTGTTGCACGAATCAAGTCACGGAGCGCAGCAAATGGCCCTAATCGACGCCCTCATCGGCCCCATCGCCGCAATCATCGACAAGATCATTCCGGATAAGGAAGCCCGCGCCAAGGCGAAGCTGGAACTGATCGCACTCGAAGGCACGCAGGAAATGCGCATGATCGAAGCGCAATTGCAGGCCATTGTCGCCGAGGCCAGCTCCTCCGACCCCTGGACCAGTCGCGCGCGCCCCAGCTTCCTTTACGTGATGTACATCCTGCTGCTGACAGCGCTGCCGATGGGTCTGCTTAGCGCCTTTCACCCGATGGCTGCGAGGGACATTGCGGCGGGCATCAACGCGTATCTGAATGGACTGCCAGAGCCGCTCTATGCGCTGTTCGGCACCGGATATTTGGGCTATACGGCGGCGCGGCAGTGGGGAAAGGTCAAGGGGGTTGATCGGTAACCGGCTGCAATCGGGCGCCGTTCAGGACGGATATTCGCGGCCGTTCAATGCCGCCTCGCAACACCCCGCAACCGCCTGCCAATCGCGTTCGCGCGGTACGAAAATAAAATTGTTGGCATAGTTGGCCTGATGGCGCCGCATCTGACCGGGTAGCGGAGCAGTATCCTGCATGTCGATTGAAAAGCGATCAACGGGAAGGACCCGGTTTTCATAGCAGAAAAACCCTTCGTAGCCGTGTTGTGCAGTCCATTCGAACACCGACCACGGCGCGCCTTCGCAATGGCGCGCCTCGCTTTCGATCAGAAGGTTGGGACGATGCCGCTCGATCAGCTCGCCCGCGCCGCGCAACACCACGGTCTCGTGGCCTTCGACGTCAATCTTGATGAAACCTGTCGGTTGATCGGAAAACTGATCCAGCGTCAGGGTCGGCACCCGGTAGCGCCGTGCCGATGCTGTCGCCGGACCTCGGGCTACGCGGCCCAATGCATCGACTTCGCGTGAGCCCTTCAGCACGACCTCCAGTTCGATCATCTCACCCGCACTGTCCGTGGCTACCGCCTGATGAACCTGAGCCCGGTCGCGGGGAAAACCGCGCAGCAATCTTGCAAGCCGCGGATGGGGTTCGATAAGGATCACGCGCTGGCTCAATGGCAACAAGGCAGCGGCATAGCACCCCGCGTTCGCCCCCACATCGATCGAGACCTTGTTTCGGTTCGTGAGCAGCGGGAGCAACTCGATCTCCTGCTCGAGTTCGACCTTCCGCGCCAGGTTGCGCCGCAAGGCCTGTTCGGGAAACACCCGCTGAAAGGCGAGAGTCCGCCACCATGCGGCACGGTTTGCAACCGCTGCGTACATCCTCGGACTCCCTCAAGTCCGCTCCGGGAGCGTGAAACGTCACTCAAGAAGCGTGGCAAACCATCAACGTATCTGAAGCTGAGCCTGCACCCACTCCGCGCCCAAGGGTAGACCCACTTCGGCAAGCGGTTTCCCGTTTGCGTTAACCGGTGTTCACACCGCTTCGCGGTCGGCTGGTGCGTGAATTCTCTTTCGCGCCGTTCCCAGGGCCGTTACGGTATCAATATGACCCACCTTGTCTACGTCCTCAACGGCCCCAACCTCAATCTCCTCGGCACGCGTGAGCCGGAAATCTACGGCACCACCACGCTCGACGACATTGCCGGGATGCTGGAAGACCGCGCCCGCGAACTCGGGCTCGAAATCGAAATGCGCCAGACCAATCACGAAGGGATGCTCGTCGACTGGCTGCACGAAGCGCAAGCCGAAGGTGCGCGGGCGGTGCTGCTCAATGCAGCGGCCTATACCCACACATCTGTCGCACTGCTCGACGCGATCAAGGCGATCCGTACGCCGGTGATCGAAGTCCACCTGTCCGATCCCAATACACGCGAGGCCTTCCGCCACCTCTCCTATGTAGGGATGGCCGCCGCGCTCACCGTGGAGGGTCACGGCGCGGACTCCTACCGGATAGCGCTCGAAGCTGTAGCGTCGGACGAGGTCTGATCGGGGATTTTCCTTGCACAGATTGCACCCATTGCCACTTGCCAGCCGCAATTGGCGGCAATAGTCCCCTTTCGCTGTAACGAGCGTTTCATAAAACAAGGGACACACATGGCAAACGACGGTGCCGAGGGCAGAAAGTCGAACGGGCGCAAGTCCGGCATGAACATCGACACCGCGCTGGTGCGCGAACTGGCCGAACTGCTGAACGAAACGGGCCTGACCGAAATCGAGGTCGAGGACGATGATCGCAAGATTCGCGTTTCGCGCGGTGCGGTAGCGGCTGCGCCGGTCTATGCCGCGGCGCCCGCGCCCACTCAGGCTGCTGCTGCTGCGGCGCCTGCGCCCGCCGCTGCGGCTCCAGCAGCGCCTGAACCCACGGCTGGCCCGGACATGACCAACGCGGTGAAATCACCGATGGTCGGCACCTGCTATCTGACGCCCGAGCCCGGCGCCGCGCCGTTCATCGCGGTCGGCAAGGAAGTGAAGGAAGGCGACACTCTGCTGATCGTCGAGGCGATGAAGGTAATGAACCCGATCACCGCGCCGCGATCGGGCACCATCGGCGCGATCCTCGTCGACAATGCCCAGCCGGTCGAATTCGATCAGCCGCTCGTCGTGATTTCCTGACGCCATGGGGATCAAACGCATTCTGATCGCCAATCGCGGCGAAATCGCGCTGCGCATCCACCGTGCGGCGCATGAAATCGGGATTGAAACGGTGGCGGTGCACTCCACCGCCGATGCCGACGCGATGCATGTACGGCTGGCCGATCACGCGGTGTGCATCGGCCCGCCCGCTGCATCCGAAAGCTATCTCAACATCGCCAACATCATTTCGGCGGCCGAAATCGCGCAGTGCGATGCGATCCACCCCGGCTATGGCTTCTTGTCGGAGAACGCGAAGTTTGCCGAGATCGTCGAAGCGCATGACATCGCGTGGATCGGCCCCAAGCCCGAACATATCCGCACCATGGGCGACAAGGTCGAGGCCAAGCGCACCGCTGGCGCACTCGGGCTGCCGCTGGTTCCGGGATCGGACGGCGCCATCTCGGACTTCGACGAGGCACGCCGCATTGCCAAGGAGATCGGCTATCCCGTCATCATCAAGGCCGCCAGCGGCGGCGGCGGGCGCGGCATGAAGGTGTGCGAGAGCGAGGACAAGCTCGAAACCCTGATGCAGCAGGCCGGGAGCGAAGCCAAATCCGCGTTCGGCGATGCCACCGTCTATCTCGAAAAATACCTCGGCAACCCGCGCCACATCGAATTTCAGGTGTTCGGCGACGGGAACGGCAATGCGATCCATCTGGGCGAGCGCGATTGCTCGCTCCAGCGCCGCCACCAGAAGGTGCTAGAAGAAGCGCCCTCCCCCGTCATCTCGCCCGAGGAACGTGAGCGCATGGGCGACGTCTGCGCGCAGGCGATGCGCGACATGGCCTATCGGGGCGCAGGCACGATCGAATTCCTGTGGGAAAACGGCGAGTTCTTCTTCATTGAAATGAACACCCGCCTGCAGGTCGAACACCCCGTCACCGAAGCCATCACCGGGGTCGATCTGGTGCGCGAGCAGATCCGCATCGCGGAAGGCAAGCCGCTATCGGTCAAGCAGGAAGAGCTCGAGTTCAAGGGCCACGCGATCGAATGCCGGATCAACGCCGAAGACCCCTTCAACTTCGCGCCCTCGCCCGGCCTGGTGACCTATTATCACGCATCGGGCGGCATGCATGTGCGGGTGGATAGCGGACTGTATGCCGGATACCGGATCCCGCCCTATTACGACAGCATGATCGCCAAGCTGATCGTCTACGGGCGCACCCGCGAAGGTTGCATCATGCGCCTGCGCCGCGCGCTTGAGGAAATGGTGGTCGAAGGGGTAAAAACCAACATCCCGCTTCATCAGGAACTGCTACGGCAGGACGATGTGCTGAACGGCGACTATTCGATCAAGTGGCTGGAGCAATGGCTGGAGGGGCGCGAAGCTTGAAGGCTGCGGAGAACGCAGCCCCCTGCGCGCCAAGCTGTGGAGACGATTGATGCTGCAATGCAGCAAGAAATCGCGTAACAGCTGCGGGCGGACCTCGGGTCAGGATGCGGCTGCGGCTAAGGCCATTGTCTCCTCCCCGCCAGGATCCGCTCGCGCCACGTGGGCGCCAAGGAGTGTTGGATGAGCCGCAAGACCCAGATCGTTGTCGTCGGCGGAGGTGCCGGTGGGCTGGAGCTGGTGCGCCGGCTCGGCGCGAAGTTCGGGCGCAAAAATCACGACATCATCCTTGTCGACAAGAACCTCAGCCACATCTGGAAGCCGCTGCTGCACGAGGTCGCTGCCGGATCGCTCGATGCCAATCTCGACGAGGTTGGCTACCGCGGGCACTGTTATCGCTGGGGCTACCGGTTCTTTCAGGGCAGCCTCGACGGGATCGACCGCGAGACCAAGACAATCCGCCTCGCCCCGGTCATGGACGAGGACGGCAGCGAGCTGATCGCTGGGCACACCATCCGCTACGATATCCTCGCATTGGCGCTCGGATCAGTATCGAACGACTTCGGCGTTCCGGGCGTGTCGGAACACTGCCTTTACCTCGACAGCCGCACGCAGGCCGACCGGTTCCGCACCCGGCTGCTCAATCACTGCCTGCGCGTCAGCCGGGCGATGATGAACGATCCGACTGCCAACGAGCAGGTGCGCATCGCCATCGTCGGCGGCGGGGCCACCGGGGTGGAGCTTGCAGCGGAACTATACAACGCGGCGGGTGCGCTGCGCCACTACGGGCTGGAGGTGTTCGACGAGAGCCGTCTGCATGTCACCCTGCTCGAAGCCGGCCCACGCATTCTGCCCGCCCTGCCAGACAAACTGGCGGCGGCGGCGCGGCACGAACTGGAGCAACTCGGCGTGCAGGTGCGGCCTGACACGCAAGTGATCGAGGCCAATCCGCGCCAGCTTGTCACCAGGTGCGGCGAGGTGATCGAGGCCGATCTGATGGTCTGGGCAGCAGGCGTGAAGGGGGCCGAGTTCCTGTCCGATCTGGGACTGGAAACCAATGGCCGCAACCAGATCATCGTCACCGACACACTGCAGACGCCGAGCGATCCCTGCATCTTCGCGCTGGGTGACTGCGCCAGCTACACCCCGCCGGGCGAGGATCGTCCCGTGCCGCCGCGTGCGCAGGCCGCGCACCAGATGGCTGAAGTGGTGTTCGACAATATCTGCCGGATGCAGAAAGACCGCCCGCTCAAGCACTTCGTGTACCGCGACAATGGTTCACTGGTGTCGCTCAGCCGGTTTTCGACCGTCGGCAGCCTGATGGGCAATCTGATCGGCGGCAGCATGGCGATTGAAGGGCGGCTGGCGCGGTTCATCTATACCTCGCTGTACCGGCTGCATCTGATCGGCATCCACGGCTGGGTGAAGGCGACCTTCCTGATCCTGATCGGCCGCGTGAACCGCATCGTGCGGCCCAAGCTGAAACTGCACTAACCGAAAGTCAGTGCAGCCCTGGCCCGCTCGGCCTCGGCGACAAAGGCGCGCGCCGCATCCTGATCGACCATCGCAATCTTGATCCGCTTGCCGTCGCCGTGCTCGAGCCACAGGATTGATTTGATCTCGCCCGCTTCGTGGGTAATTACCGTCAGCGCGTGCAGAGGCAGCGGGTGGCGGCGCACGGTGGGATGGAACCGGATCATGTCGCCTTCGATCCAGACCGCGCGCCTGTCGACAAACCGGCGCGCGGCCTTCACCGCCTCCCACGTCGCGATGCCAGCAAACAGCAGGGCGCCGATGTCAATCGGCCCGATGCGAAACACCCCCACAGGGTTGCGGCGCGCGCCGGTATCGGCGAGGATTCCAGCGAAGTCGCTGCTGAATGCAGCAATGCCGCCAAGGACGGCGATCGGCACCATCAGCACGAACAGGCAACCGAGGCAGCCACTATCGAACGGCGCCTCAGGAACGTCGCCCGGATCGGGATCGGCGCGGTCTGGGTTTATTCCGGACATTTGCCTGCACCTAGGCAACAACAAACGAAAAACACATCAGAAATCGATTTTGAACCGCAATTCGCCGCCCTTCGCATTCCAGCCGCCGACGCTCGGCGCGGTGGCATTGGCTTCGGCAGCGGTGGTATCGGACAGCTTGATCCGGGCGCGGGGGATCGCGCTGCCGAAATCGTCGATCTCGGGCAGCATGTCGGGGCCGATCCGCGGCGACATTCTGGTCTGGCGGCACACGATGATTTCGGGATTGAGCGGATGACGCTCCTCCTGCGCGCATAGGGAAGGCGGCGGAGCAAGCGGGAGGAGATCGATCACCAGTGTGCCGTCCGTACGCTGCTTCATCGGCAGATGCGGCGCGACCTCGCTTTCTTCCATTTCGGAAATTATCTCGGCAGCGGGCGGTGTATCAATCATCGGGATCGCCGCGCGCCCCTGCTCACAGCGGTACGCCGGGATCCTGCTTGGCGGTGCGGATCGTCAGCGACGTCTTCACGCTTTCCACATTGGGCGCGGGGGTCAGCTTGCCGGTCAGAAATTCCTGAAAGCTTTGCAGATCCTTGCTTACAACCTTCAGGATGAAGTCGATCTCTCCGTTCAGCATGTGGCACTCGCGCACTTCGGGCAGCGCACGCATATGCTCCTCGAACTCGCGCAGACTGGATTCGGCCTGACTTTTCAGGCTGACCATCGCGAAGACGGTGATCGCAAAGCCCAGCTTTGACGGGTCCAGATCGGCATGATAGCCGCGAATCACCCCGTCTTCTTCCAGCCCGCGAACCCGGCGCAGACACGGCGGCGCTGTCAGCCCGACCCGCTGGGCGAGCTCGACATTGGTAACGCGGCCTTCCGCTTGCAATTCCGCCAGCAGGCGGCGGTCGATTTCGTCCAGATTGGCCACAGGGATTGCACTCCTTCGGCAGCGCGCCGTCCATTGCACGACAAAGGCGCGCGCCTACCATTCCAAAGTAAGAAGATGCGCGCCGAAAGGCCCGCTTCGCTAATATTATTAGGTCTGCCAGCAATTGTCCCGCTTTGCAACGCACCTTGCACGCCAGACTGTGACAATTGCCTCTGGCTGGTAAAAGGGTGCATAATAGCGTTGCTGCCCGCAGTTTCCGGGCGACGCCTGCCGATCTTGATTCGCAACGTGCCATCGCCAGCGGGCTAGCAGCGTGGGAGTGCCAACTTGTTCTTCGACGACCGTCTTGCCACCGTGCTGCGCCTGCGCGCCACCGGCGAGGCAGGATTGCGCACGCAATATCGGCAGTTGCTCGACCTGCTGGGCAAGAACCGCGTGCATCCGACCGGACGCCAATATCAAAGCTTGATTGCCGCCGCGTGGCTACGGATGGACGCCTTGGCCGACGCGATTCCAGCCGAAGATCGCGCGCGCATGATCCGCGAGGCCGGCTGGCGTTTCCGCAGCGCCGATCTGGCCGCGCACCTGGCCGAACAGGAGCCCGAAGTGGCAATTGCGGCGCTTTCCCGCGCCGATCTGTCGGTCGGTGACTGGTCGTCGCTGATCCCGCGCATTCCGGTGCGCGCGCGCGGATTTCTGCGCCTGCGCCGCGACCTGCCGCTGGATGTCGAGGCCCTGCTGGCTCGGCTGGGTATTCAGGATCGCGGCTTGCCTGCGCCGGAGCCAACGGTAGAAACAACTCCCGTGCAGCCTGTTGCGGTGGGGCAGCCCGAACACTCGTCTGTGCAGCATGTTCAAGCGGCCATACCGGTACAACCGGTAGCGGCGCGGACACGCGCGGCAGACCAACGCAACGCACAGCGCGAACGCGACGAAACCGGGCGCAGCGAAATTTCAGCGCTGGTGGAACGCATCGCCCAGTTCCGGCGCGAGCGCGGCGCCAGCCGGATCGAGGCCGACATCGCCCCGCGCCTGCCACTGGGCGAGATGCCTGACCTGCCCGACCGCGCCATTGGCAGCTTCGGCTTTGCTACTGATGCGAGGGGAAAGATCGTCTGGGCATCGGGCGATGTCGCACCCATGGTGATCGGCACGCGGCTGACGTCGGGGCGCGAAGTCGAAGCCGCACCGATGCAAGCGGACGCGCTCACGCAATTCATTTCCCGCCGCCAGCCGATCATCGGGCTGCCATTCGTGCTTGGCGGCGCTGCGGCCGTCGCCGGAGATTGGACCCTCGATGCCCAGCCCGCCTTCAGCAACGAAGGCCATTTCACCGGCTACACAGGACGCTTCCGGCGCATTCTGGCCGAACCCGGCGACGCGACCGCACGTGACCATCACGAGGCCGACCGGATCCGCCAACTGCTTCACGAACTGCGCACCCCGGTCACCGCGGTGCAGGGCTATGCCGAGGTGATACAGCAGCAATTATTCGGCCCTGCCCCGAACGAATACCGCGCGCTGGCCGCCGCGATCGCGGCCGATGCGGCGCGTATTCTGGCAGGCTTCGACGAACTCGACCGGCTCGCCCGGCTGGAAACCGGCGCGGCCACAATGGAGGCAGGCGAAACCGATCTCGTCCAGCTTGTGCACCGAATTCTCGGGCAGATCGCCCCCATCCTCGCAACGCGCACGGCAGCGGTGGAGTTTGCGCCCGGAACCGGTATCAGCATGCTGGTGCCCTGCGATGCAGAGGACCTCGAATCCCTGCTGTGGCGACTACTCGCCAGCCTGGGTGCAGCCTGCGGTGAAGGCGAAAAGCTCGAAACACGCCTCGATCCGCTGATAGGCAACGGATCGGCACTGGCACGCCTGACCTGCACATTGCCGGCCGATCTGGCGCGCGAGGAAAACCTGTTCGCCGCATCTGCCCGGCCCGCCGAAACCACCATCAATCCCGGACTGTTCGGCGCCGGCTTCGCGTTCCGGCTGGCGCGTGCCGAAGCGCGGGCGGCAGGCGGTGCACTCGCGCGGGAAGGCGACCAAATCGTGCTGACCCTGCCGCTTTTGAGCGGTGCCGAGGAAGTGCCCAGTGCCGACCGGGTCGATGCAGGTCGGGCCGCAGGCTAGCAGTCGGCGTCCGGGGGAACAGGTCCATGGCACATGTTTCGATGCTGAACCCGCCATCGGCGAACGGTTCGGCGTGGCTCGGCCCGGAATTCGGGCAGCGGGTTCTGCTGACCGTTGATACCGAAGAGGAATTCGACTGGCGCGCACCGTTCCGGCGTGACGGATACGGACTTTCGCACGTGACGGCGATTCCGCGTTTCCAGAGCTTCTGCGAGACCATCGGCGCCCATCCGGTCTATCTGGTCGACTGGCCGATCGCGACCGATGCGGGCGCGGTGGAGATCATCGGCGATGCCGTGCGGCGCGGCACAGCCGAAGTCGGCGTGCAATTGCACCCCTGGGTCAATCCGCCGTTCGATGAAGAAGTATGTGTCCGCAATTCCTTCGCAGGAAATCTGCCACAAGCGCTGGAAGCGGCCAAGTTCATGGCGCTGTGCGACAGGATCGAGCAAGCCTTCGGCACAGCGCCGCTGATCTATCGCGCAGGGCGTTACGGACTAGGACCGGACACCGCGGCGCTACTGAAATCTGCAGGAATCCGGATCGACACCTCGGTTCGCGCCCTGTTCGATTACAGCGATCAGGGCGGGCCGGATTACTCCGGCCACCCGCTCGCGCCCTATTGGGTGGACGAGGAGCGTGAACTTCTCGAACTGCCTGTCACCAGCGTTCACTGGGGCTTGCTGCGCAATCTCGGACGGCAGCTGCAACGGATAGGCGAGCGCATACCACGCGCGATGGGCGTCTTGTCGCGCCTCAACCTGCTCGAACGGATTGCGCTCACGCCCGAAGGCGTCTCGATCGAAGAGGCACTGCGCGGAATCGACATCGCGCTCGATACAGGCTTGCCGGTGCTGGTGCTGTCGTTCCACAGCCCCACCCTTGCGCCGGGCCATACCCCCTATGCTGCCACCGAAGCGGACGTTGAGGCGCTGTATGACTGGTTCGAACAGGTCTATGCGACGCTTGATCGGCGCGGTGTACGCAGTTGCACTGTGGCAGACATTGTTGCTGCAAGTGGCAGCTGAATACGCGCCGTATGCATCACCGCTTGTTTCCGCCACGGCTCCGGAGTAGGGGCACCCAATCGCCCCGTCTCGGGTCCCGGCATACGGGCCTGTAGCTCAGCGGTTAGAGCTGGCCGCTCATAACGGCTAGGTCGCGGGTTCGAATCCTGCCGGGCCCACCGGGGGCGGGGCGAGGTGAATGTAGTGTCGGGGAGTAGCGCAGCCTGGTAGCGCATCTGGTTTGGGACCAGAGGGTCGCAGGTTCGAATCCTGTCTCCCCGACCACTTTTCATAGACTTAGCCTAGTCAATTGGGCGATCTCACAGGTTGTGGGTTACAGATGGGGTTGCACCAAACCGTGGCCCTAGTGGGCGCGACTCGACTCCCCTTATAGAATTCCTCATAATCTCAAAGCGTTCGGAAACAGCCGGGTTGGATACCCGGCCCAGTGGAAGGCGCACGGTAATGCCAACTGACCAGAAGGGGCATGATTGGACCGGGCAATGTCTGGCCACCAATCTGCTGCGATGCCGCATTCGCTGATGCCGAGCGCGGGACGTTGGACTCCACATTGCCATTGTCGGGACCGGCTCATGAACGGAAGCGGCAGGGGGATTGCTCGCAACCCGCCTTAATGGTGACACTAGAAGCTTTTCGTATCCCTCTAAGGGCTGCGGGCGCTTGCGACCTTGGGAGCCTTCAATGGCAAACAAGTTCCGTAAAAAAATGACGGTTAAAGTGAAAGTGAATGCTGGCGTGTGCCTTTGGGCGCTTGTTTGGCTTGTCGCAATCTTTGCAGCCTGAATTCCTTGGCGGGCTTTCGGGTCCGCCAAGGTTTTACCCCCCAGCCCCGGCCCCACTCGCCAAGGTTTGCGCTCGGATCGCTCGCAGCGCAACCGCCCCGCCACTGTGTCCAGCCTGTAGCTGATGCGCCTCGCTTGGCAGGCGGTAATGATCTTGTGCGGATCGGCCATCACCACGCGCCCGCACTCGCATTCGATCCTAAGCAGGTATTTGTGCCTCGCGAAGTCGGAAAGGGTGTCTAGGCGCTTGCTGTTCACCCCCTCTAGTAGAACGTATGGGGAACGGTTTTGCAACCGGCCAAGCTGAAAGCCATCTGATAAACGCCCCCAGCGGGTCGATCTAAGGCATGCGGCGAGTTCGGTTCACCGCCCACGCAACTGCGCAGCCTAGCAGCGCACCGCCTAGCGCGGTTCCAGCGTAATACGGCACGGTCTGCACAGGCTCACCATTTGCGATTACGAAATAGACCTGCAAAGCGATGGCTAAAGGCGCACCGATATACGATGCTCTTAGATAGCTGACCTGTGGCTTCATGCTTTGCCCACAACCTCTCAACTGTCCGATGCGTCGGGCGACGCGGCCAAAAAGTAAATGGGCGAGAGGCACCCTTAACAGCGCAGTTCTGAGACACCGCTCAGCTCTCGCACAAGGCTTCCTTGCATGTGACGACGTGCAGGGGAGCTTGGCGCGGTTTGTGAGCGAATGACCGAAACGGCACCGCTTTGAGAATTCCGGCTTCCGGCGAGCAAGCCCTTGAAGCCAACTATCAGGTCCTAAGGCCGCGCAGCGTGGCCATGGACGACTGCTTGTGGGTGGGAAGGCGAATGACGGATATTCGCTCATAATTGATAATGATATTGATTCGCAGATGCGGCATGCCTATGCGCCTTTGAGTTTGATTCTCAACAAAGGGTTCTCATGTTCGTCCGCTTCACTGGCTTTCGGCTTCTTCTTCTTTCAGCTGCCATCATCCCAGCTCCGCTGCTTGCGCAGTCCGGCACAGAACCAGGCGATGCGGTGGATGACGCTGCGGAAACCGGCGAGACCGCAGCCGAAGGCATTGTCGTTACTGGACGCGCGCAAAAGCTTTACCGGGTCGAGACCACCACGGCGAGCAAGCTGCCAACCGAGCCGCTGCTGTCGAGCCAGAATATTACTGTCATCACCAGCGACCTGATCCAGGATCAGGGCGCACGCGATGCGCAGGACATCTATCGCAACATCTCGGGCGTCAGCTTCTTCAGTTATGCCGGAGTCACCGCGCGCGGGTTCCGGCAGGAGGAAATCTTCTTCGACGGGTTGCGCGGTGATCCTTATGCGGGCTTTTCGGGTCCGCAGCTTTTCAACCTTGAGCGGGTCGAGTTCCTGAAGGGACCGGCCGGAATGCTCTACGGTCCCGGTGCACCAGGCGGGCTGTTCAACTATGTCACCAAGAAGCCGCAGCTGAACGGCTTCTCCGCAGACGTGCGTGGGATCGTCGGCAATGCCGACCGGTTCGGCGGCTCTGCCGAGGTCAATGCACCGCTCGGCGGCGATTTTGCGGCGCGCGGCGGTCTGTTCTACGAGGATCGCGGCCTGTTCCGCTTCAACGCCTCCTCGCGCACCTTCATCGCCGATGGCGGGGTGTCCTATGAACCCGGCCCCTTCAAGCTGATCCTGCAGGCGACCCGCTACGATCAGGAACTCGACGCCAACCGGCTGCGCGGCGTGCCGACCGACGATGATGGCAACTTCCTCGCCAGCCGCCGCTGGAACCACAATGAGCCGGGCGACTTTCTCAACCTGCGCTCTGACGTGCTGCAAGGCCGGGTCGAGGCTGAGCCGCTGCCGGGCATCACCTTCGATGCGACTCTGCGCTACAACAACGCTGTCGAGGAGCAGGAATATCACGAGCCGCGCGGTCTGTTCGATTCCGATGGTGACGGGGTACGCGATGCCAGCGTCCGCGAATTCCGCGACCAGCGCCGCGAACAGGAAAACTGGTCGTTCGGCACCAATCTCGTATGGTCCACGGATATTGGCGATCTCGGCAACCGGATGCTGGTCGGTGGCGACTATTTCGACGGCTCACTCGATTTCGACAGCCGGTTGGTCCGCGGTCGCGCCGCGCCAACGCCGGGTCTTCCCGGTCCGCTCAGCCTTCTCAATCCGGTTTACGGCGTCTCAGACCCCGCGACCTACAACCTGCCTGCCTTCCAGAACCGCCTGACCGAAGGTTATCGCTGGGGAATTTACCTGCTTGACGAACTGACGATCGACCGGCTGATCCTGACCGGCGGTCTGCGCTTCGACCGCTTCAGCGACACGATCACCGGCGGCGCCTTCGGCATCGTGCAGGAAGACAGCTTTGCCGACGAGGACGTGACCTGGCGCGTGGGCGCGGTCTATCGCGTGACCGACGAAGTTTCCGCCTTCGCGCAATATTCGACCAGCTTCGAGCCGCAGGGTATCGGATCGCAGGATCCGCGCGCAGGCGGCCCCTTCAGCCCCACCACCGGCGACATGTTCGAAGGCGGGATGAAGACGGCGCTGATGAACGGGCGCGTGCAGTCCTCGCTCTCAGCCTATCAGATCCGCCGCCGCAACATCCTGCAGGTCGATCCGCGCGGCGACGTTGGCAATGATGGGGTCGATGATTTCGTCGCTTTCGGCGAAGTCACGTCCAGGGGCATCGAGTTCGATCTTGCCGCAGACATCACGCCCGATTGGGTTGTGACCGTCGCCTACGCCTATAACGACACCACCGTTACGGACGACAACGGCGGTGGAGGAATCGGCAACCGGGTGGGCGACCGCTTCGCCAATGCGCCCGAACACCAACTCGGCTTCTGGACCCGCTATCAGATCCCCGATCTCGGCCTCGCCGCGGCTTTCGGGGGCGATTACGTGTCGGAACAGGTCAGCCTTTCGGGCCAGCGGGTGCAGCCTTTCATGATCTTCGATGCCTCGCTAATTTACGAAGTCGGACCGGTGCGCACAATGCTGCGGGTCGATAACCTGTTCGACAAAACCTATGCGGTTTCGGGCTTCATCGACCGCACCGGCCATTTCCCGGGAGAACCGCGTTCGATCTTCCTCGAAGTAGGTTACGCCTTCTGATGGACATGGTGCGCGATCTTGACGCCGCCGGGCACGCGCGTCCGGCGAAGAAGCGCAAGACATCGCGCATCTGGTGGACGGTGCATCAATGGGTGGGCATCAAGCTCAGCCTGTTCATGGCGTTCATCATGTTCACCGGCACGCTCGCGGTGGTCAGCGACGAGATCGACTGGGTGCTGCAACCCAGCCTGAGGGTCGCCCCGGTGAGCGCGCAAGGGCCAGTGGAATGGGCGGCGATCGCGGAAAATGCCGCGCGGCATCCCGGCGTGGTGGTGGTCCGGTCGATGGAGGCACCGGTTGCCTCGGCCTTTGCCGTGAAGGTCACGGTGGAGGATGCGGCGGGCAACCTGTTTTACCTTCATGCCCACCCCGCCACCGGAACAATCCAGGGTGAGGGGCCGTGGGCAGGAGCACAGCGGGTGCTGCGCAACATGCACCGCCACCTCAACCTGCCAACCAGGATCGGCGTGCCGATCGTCGCCTTTCTCGGTTTCCTGCTGCTGGTCAGCCTCGTCACCTCGCTGGTGGTCTACAAGAAATGGTGGCGCGGTTTCACCAAACCGCTGCGCAATCGCGACGCACGGACGTGGTGGGGGGATTTCCACCGCCTCGCCGGAGTGTGGTCGCTGTGGTTCGTGGCGCTGATGGCGTTGACCGGAATGTGGTATTTCGTCGAAAGCCTGGGCCTCGCCGCCCCGTCCCCGCCGAAGGTGAAGATCGAAGCAACGGTCGAGCCGGGCTCGCAGGGGCTTGAACCGGCGTTTGCGGCAGCGATAGCAGCCTATCCGGAACTGGAAGTGCGGCGGGTATTGCTTCCAGGCAAGGAAAGCCCTGTGCTGCAATTGCACGGTGACCATGAGGCGGTGCTGGTGCGTCCGCGCGCCAACACCGTGTGGGTCGATCCGGTGAGCGCCAAGGTGCTGCTGACGACAGACGGGCGCGACATGAATGTCCACCAGCGCATCGGCGAGATGGCCGATCCGCTGCATTTCGGTGACTTCGGTGGCTACTGGACCAAGGTCCCATGGTTTCTGTTCGGCCTGCTGCTCACCGGCCTTTCGGTGTCCGGCGCGGCGATCTATTCGCTGCGCATCGCCCGCGAACGCGGCGGAGAGGTCCGCCTTGCGCAAGCGTTCGCCGGCGTCTGGCGCGACCAGCCACGATGGCGCTGGGTGTCGGCAGGCCTGATCGCCGTCGGCTTCGCCCTGCTGCCCGCCTTGATCTGGCAAATATCCTAGTCGGTGACTGGGGCGCCTCCAAAAGTCCCTACGAAGCTCCGGATGCGGACAACCGCTTCAGCTTCGTTTTCTGAATTCCGGTTGTGGCCGACCAAATGCTGTAGCCGCCTCTCAGGTATCAGGATCGCGCCCGGCGACCGAGAATGCACTCGTGGGGAGGGACCGGATGGCTAATGGCTCCCATCCCTGCCATTCCTCAATGCGCATCGGATCAGGCGAAGCATGATCGCGGCGGAATGCGGTGCAGGCCTTGCCATCCTGACTGGAAGACCCCTAGCATTGCCAATGCTAATGCTCTGGTCACGAGGTTCGGATAGGGATGCGTGCAATGAAGCCCGTCACAAAATTGGGAGCCGCACTGGCGGCAGTCCTGTTCGCCTGCTTCTCGGTTGGTGCAGCCGCAGCCAGTTCCGGATTTGCTACCGGTTTGCAGGTGCTGGGAACCGACGGTGAGCCGGTCGGCACGATCGAGGAAGTGCAGGATGACGCCGTGGTGGTGAACACCGGGACGCACCGCGCGCCGATCAGCAAGCGTTCAGTCGATCGTTCCGGCAACGCCCTGCGGATCAATGCGACCAGGTCGCAGATCGACGACATGATCGCCGAGCAACGCCGACACGAAGCCTCGCGCCGGGACGAATACCTCGCCCCGGGTCGGCTGGTGCGGAGTGTGGACCGGGAGGCGGTCGGCCGCATCGTGGCGATCGAGAACGAAGCGGATTCGGTGGTGATCCTGCGCAACGAAGGCGTCATTGCCCTTAAACGCGATCATTTTGCCGTCATAGAGGATCGGCTGGTGGCCCTGTTCACGCGCCAGCAGATCGATCAGAACACCAAGCCTGTACCCGATGCCTTGCGGCAACGGCTGGCGGGCCTTTCGGGCAGCTGACACGCGGCATCGCGGCGGATGAAGCGTCATGCATGGCATCTCACGCACGGCTCACCCGCCCTTTGCTTGTCGCATTGATTCGCCTCCCTACCCTGCGCAAGGTTTATGCAATGACCTTACGAAGGAACGACATTATGAAGAAGCTCCTCGCAGCAACCGCCGCCGTCACCATAGCCGTTGCCGCGCCCGTGGCCGCGCAGCAGGGCATGGCGCCTGACGCGACACAGGCGGCCACAGTTCAGCCAGGTACGGTGATTTACGGCTCCGACGGTTCGGAAATCGGCACGGTTGCCGGTCAGGAAGGTGAGGTTGTACTGGTCAAGGTCGGCGAGAGGATGGTGCCGATTGCGAGCGCAGCGATCAATCCCGGCGCCAGCGGGCCGATGATCGCACTGACGCGGGCCGAAGTCGTGGCGCGGTTCGACCAGCAGATGGCAGCCTATCAGGCCGAGTTCGATGCGGCCCTCAAAAAGGGTGCAGAGGTGCAGACCGCCGACAACCGGCAGCTTGGGATGATTCAGAGCGTGTCCGGCAACACTGTCGCCGTTCAGGGCGCGGACGGTTCGATGACTCTTCCCAAAGCGTCGCTGGCGCTGAACAATCAGGGCAAGGTCACGGTGCGAGCGACGATGGCGCAGATCCGCGAAGCCATGGGTGCTGCATCCCAACCCCGCTGATCGCCCAATGCAATGCCGGGCGGCGTGTCGGACGAGCGTCGCCCGGATTTACCCTTAGATCTTCCTGGAGTGGCAATTTGCGCTTCCTCATCCCTCTTTTCGCCATTCCGATCGCCGCATGCGGGCCTGCCGAAGCTCCGGCACCCGATCGTTCGGAGGTTACCGCCGCTGAACAGCCAGCCTCGCCGCGCCTGTCACCGCCCGGCGCGGCCGAATTCCGCGCCGCTTGGGTGGACCAATGCAATGCGCCCGAAGACGCTATCGGGAGCGCCTTGTGCAAAGCGACCTCGTTGGGCTCGAGCAGCTTCTCATGCGACTTCGCGCTGGGAGATGACGAATACCGGCGACATTCGGCGGAGCTGGAACGAAGCGTGGATCGCTGGGTTCTCGCCGACCCTGCGGCGGCATGCGCGGTCACGCAACAAGGATAACCCCGTATAGGGCGCCGCTTCTCTCGTGGAAGTATCGGATTTCAGCGCAAGCCCATGACCCTGAGGGGCAGGCGGCGCACGGCGGGACAGGAGACGAATATGTTCAAGTGGGCCATCATTCTTGCAATCATTGCCCTGATCGCCGCCATCCTTGGCTTCGGCGGAATTGCAGGCGCACTGGCCGACATCGCGCTCATCATCTTTGTGATCGCCCTGATCGGAACCGTCATCCTCTTCGTCCTTGGCTGGAAGGCAGCCAAGGGTGTTTCGCGCCGACTCTGAGCAGCTATCGTCCGAAAGTCAGAGCGAAGGCCCGGCGTCAGGAGCGATCTTCAAGCGAATTTTCGCCCGCAACGGCGATGGGTTTGCAAAGGAGCTCGCGCACATAAATGCGCTGAACGAAGAGAAACACAACGATCGTCAGCGGCGCCGCCAGAAGCACCCCGGGGACGCCGAACAGGATCCCGGCAGCCAAGACTGCGAAAAGCAGAACCGCCGGCGGAACATTCACTGCATGCTTCTGAATCATCGGCTGCAGGTAGTTGCCCTGCAATTGCTGGATCACGAGATAGAGGACCACTGTCCAGAGCGCCGCTGCCGGAGACACGGTGAAGGCCAACAAGACCGCCGGAACCCCGGCAATTACGGGACCGACCATAGGGATAACGTCGAGCAGACCGGCAATGACTGCCAGCCCGCCGGATGCCGGTACCCCCAGTAATGAAAGTCCGATCCAGCTCAGCACCCCGACCACCAGCGAAGACACAGCCTGCCCCAGCATCCAGCCGCGCAGCCCGCGCGACGCATCGTCGAGAAAGTCGTCGGCAGGCTGCACCGCCCGGCCAGGCAGCAGCAGCAGCAGGCCCCGCCGATAGACGCCCGGGTTGGCGGCAATGAAAATCGCACCCGCCAGCACCAGCACGAAATCGGTCACTCCGCTGGTGATGGCCATGGCATAATCGCCGAGCCGCGCGGCAAGGCCGGAAATGTCCCGCGTTCCCCTGTCGATCAGGTTGGCGAGCGATCCGTCTGCCCCGATCTGGTTGGCCAGGGCCTCGATGCTGTCGATTGCCGGAGGAAGGCTTTGCCGGATGGTATCCAGTTCGCGACTGAGCTGGGCGCCCAACAATATGAATGTGCCGAGGATCAGCGCGAACAACGCCACCACCGAAGCGGTCAGCCCCAAGGCGCGGCTCCGCAACCCGGTGAGCCGGCACAGACCACGGGTCATGGTATCGAAAATGGCCGCGAGCACCACGGCGGCGAAAACCAGAAGCAGGAAGCCTGCCAACTGGACAAGCATCCAGGCAATGCCTGCCACGGCCAGCACCGCAACGGCTGCGATAGTGATCCGGCCGATATTTTCTGGCGGACGAGGTTGCGGGCGATCAGGCTGCTTCATTCGTCGCGGCTCCCCTGTCGCCGAGTGGGCGGTGCAAATTGCGTGCCGTCAGGCCTCAGCGGCGAAGTCGGCTCGATCGCCGTGAATACTATATTGCACACTTGTGCCTTGGGGAAGTGTGCGGTCCATCGGTCCTACCCCAGCCGGAACTTCGCCGGCCTCCAGCGCGTCGGCACGCCCGTTAAGCGCTTCGACCTGCATAAAGAGCGGGTCATGCTTCACTGCCGCTCGATCTGACAGGCCTTAGGTCTTGTCCGATCGGGCTGTTCGCGTTGCTCGGCAAGGTCGGGACGCTCGTCTCGTTCCGGTGCGCGCCCGCCTAGCCATCGCGTTCTCGCGCACCCCTCGATCGGCAAGAACTGGTTTGAATAAGGTATGTAAGGGCGAAATTTTCGCCCCTGTTTATCCTTCAGGAACAACCCGCCAAGGAGATGAAATTTGGCAGATATTCGCGTGAAGGAGAAGTCCAGCTTCACATGGCTCTGGATATTGCTGGGCCTGCTGGCGGCCGCACTGCTGGTGTGGGCGCTGTTGAACGCTGGCGATGACGAAGAGATCGTTGCCAACACGCAGGACGACACTGCGCTCGCGATGCAACCGGATGCCGGTGACGAAGGAGTGGCTGCAGGTGGCCTGATGACTGCCGAAAGCGTTGAGGCTGCCAACCAGCGTTCGCTCGAACGGATTCGCTCCAATCCGGACGCCACACCGCGCATGTTCTTCATGTTCGACTCTGCCGAACTGACCTCCGGGGCAACCGCCGTGCTGGATGCGACGATGGAAGCTCGGCCGAATATCCGCGACAACGGTATTACACTTGTCGGTTTTGCCGATCGTGCTGGCCCCAGGCCCTACAACCAGGAGTTGTCTGAACAGCGCGCCGACCAGGTCAGGCAATATCTGATGACGCAAGGCATGACCGAGGATCAGATCGACGTCGAAGCCGAGGGCGAAACCCCGCCGCTCGTGGAAACAGGCAACGACGTGCGCGAACCGCTCAATCGCAGGGTCCGGCTCGAGTTTGCCGATAGCGAATGAGGCAGTTCTGACCAGCGCCACCCGAGGGCGGCGACAAAGCTGCGCACGGCAGGCTGGTTCACCCAGGACAATCAACAAAGCTAGGAGAGAAATGATGCGCCACGACAAACGTTACGAAAACCTCGATGCGCTCGGCGATTGGAAGCTCGAACACAGCTCGCAGGACATTCGCGGCAAACCGCTGGTCAGCCCGGAAGGACATCAATTCGGAATAATCGATGATCTGCTCGTCGATCGGCAGAGCGAGCGGGTCGCCGCAGTCCGCTTGGAGGATGGCCGCGTCACGCCGGTCGAGCCGCTCGACATTCACGACAACTGCGTTGTCTATGGAGAGGAAGCCCGCCGCCATGCCGATCGCGGTGTGACCGAGGGCCATGTGGTCGACGAGGAAGTCGTCCCGGTGGTCGAGGAGCGCGTTGCGGTGGGCAAGCGGGTCGCGGACCGCGGTCGCCAGATCAATGTCCGCACCAATGTGGTGACGGGCACGGTCAGCGAGGATGTCGAACTGCGACAGGAGAACGTCTCGGTCGACAAGCGCCCGGTAGAGAACCGCCGCGTTTCCGCAGCTGATGCCGATGCCATGCTCGAAGGAAAGACGGTCAGCATGACCGAGCGCAGCGAAGAGGCGGTGGTCGCGAAGGATGCAGTCGTGACCGACGAGGTGGTCGTCAGGAAAACCGCAGATGACAAGGTCGAGCATGTCGAAGAAACCGTTCGCAAGACCGAAGTGGATGTCGACACTGACCGAACCGGTAGCAACGTCAATAAAGATCATCGCCGCACCTGAAGCTGTGCGAAATCCGGGAAGGGGCTGGGAGCGCACTTGACGCTGCCAGCCCCTTTGTCGTCGAGAATGGAGTGTCGGAATGACCAACCCTGAAAAACCCGCCCCCCAGCGCAAGCCAGATGTCGATGAGGAAATCATACCCGTTATCGAAGAACGCGCCAGGGTGGAGAAGATCCTCGACAAGGGGCGCACAGTCACCGTCCGAACGCGCCCCGTGACAGAGACGATCACACGCAGCGAAACGCTTCAGCATGAAAATGTCACCGTAGAACGTGTTCCCGTCGGCAAAACGGTTACCGAGGTGCCCGCCGTGCGCGAGGAAGGGGATGTAACCATCATCCCGGTGATTGAGGAACGGCTTCGCGTTATCGTGGATCTTGTGGTGCGCGAGGAGATCCATCTGCGGCGAACGCGCACCAAGGTCGTCGAGGACTTGGAAGTTGAACTCCGGTCGACCGAAATCGATATCGAGGATTGAGCAAAGCTCAGCACCCCTTAACAGACCTAGCCAGAAGGCGGGCGGAGCCTACACTGCGGGCATGTTGACGCATTGGCTCAAGGCCGTTGCAGGCATCGCTCGACGGCTTGGGTAGCACACCTGCGGGGCGGAGCGGCGATGGCGGATTATTCCTGCATGATCGCGGGGGCCGAGGGAACAGGCCCGCCGGTTAGGATCGATGTGCTCTCGTTCGCGAGAATACCGACAACCTGCGTCCACACCGCGACATTCTGGCGCAGCTGCGCCTTGTCGATCTTGTCGAGCGTGTCGTCCGGCGTGTGGTGCAGGTCGAAATAGCGGGTGCCGTCCTGCTGCAGATCGACCAGTGCGCCTTTTTGGTCGCGCACGATGTTGAGATCCGCGCCGCCGGTGGCGACATCGCTACCACTCGACACGCCGAACCGCGCCACGGCGAGGGCGATTTTCTTGTGCAAGGCCGGATTGGTTTCGCGGAAGTTGGAATCGAAGCGCCAGATGCGGTCGGCGCCAAAATCGCTTTCCAGTCCGACGGCAATCGGCTCGTCCAAATGGGCCGCGCTATAGGCCCTGCTGCCCCACAGCCCGGTTTCCTCCGCACCCGCCAACAATACGCGGATGGTGCGCAGCGGCTGTCCCGCCTCGGCAGCACTGAGCGCAGCGGCGGCGATGATCCCGCAGCCTGCACCGTCGTCGAACGCGCCCGGCGCATTCCACCAGCTGTCGATATGACAGGCCAGAAGAACCGGCGGAAGTGAAGGATTGCGCCCCACGATCTCGCCCACCACGTTGCCGCTTTGGGTCTGGCCGATCTGGCGGGGGTTCATCTCCAGCTTGAGGGTAAGCGGACGGCCCCCAGCGCGCGCGAACATGCGTTCGAGGTTCTCGGCATCCGGCAGGCTCAGCGCGCCAGCCGGGATCGCGTCCACGCCTTCGGGAAAGCTGGTGCCGCCGGTGTGCGGGTTGCGGTGGTGATCGGTGCCGACTGACTTGATAACGGCGCCAATCGCGCCCTTGCTGGCCGCGATGCCGGGGCCGACCCAGCGCGCCGGTCCGGCAAAGCCATAATGCGATCCGTCCTGCGCAGGGCGCATCTGGTGGCTGATATAGGCGATCTTGCCCGCAAG
Organism: Erythrobacter sp. NFXS35; assembly: GCF_040148725.1. Taxonomy (NCBI): domain Bacteria; kingdom Pseudomonadati; phylum Pseudomonadota; class Alphaproteobacteria; order Sphingomonadales; family Erythrobacteraceae; genus Erythrobacter; species Erythrobacter sp. NFXS35. Next base: position 780,869 of record NZ_JAGDEB010000001.1, read on the forward strand.
GCTTCCCGCAGGCGCGGCGCGCAGATCGTCGACCGTGCGGAAGAACACCACTTCGGCCTCGATCCCTCCCGCAGGTGTGGCGGCCGAATTGCCGAGCGGCAGAACCACCAAATCCTGCGCAAATGGCGCGGTCACACGCGCACGGGCGATGTCGCCGGGCACCCAAGTGTCCATCATGAACGGTTCGTCCGCAACATTGGCGAAGCCCTTGGCCTTCAGCCACGCCATCGCCCACGCCCGCGCCCGGGACTCGGCCTCGGTTCCGGCCTGCCGTGGGCCGACCTCGGTGGTCAGACCTTCAACGAAATCCCAGGCATGGGTATCGCCTTCCAGCGCGGCACCTGCCGCCGCTTCGAGCGACGGGGTTTGACCAGAGGCGGTGGTGGAAAGCAGGGCTAGCGAAAGTGCGCCGAACGCGGTCAGGGTATGGTTCATGCAAGCGTAGCTATCGCCGCCCCGCCGCCAAGTCTAGCCGCTTGCCCTTGCCTCTCCCCTTCCCTATCTGCGCACCCGAACCCCAGAACCCGATTACCCGATCCCAGCAAGGACTGATCCGATGGCCGCCCAATATGCCTTCGTCATGAAGGACATGACCAAGACCTTCCCCGGTGCCCAGAAGCCGGTACTCTCCAACATCTCGCTCCAATTCTATCAGGGCGCGAAGATCGGCATCGTCGGCCCCAACGGCGCGGGCAAATCGACCCTCATCAAGATCATGGCCGGGATCGACAAAGATTTCACCGGCGAGGCATGGCCGGGCGAGAACATCACGGTCGGCTATCTGGAGCAGGAGCCGGAGCTGGATAGCAGCAAGACCGTGCTCGAAAACGTTAAGGATGGCGCGCGCGGCATTGCCGATATGGTCGACCGCTTCAACGCAATCGGCATGGAGATGGGTGAAGACGGCGCTGATTTCGACGCGCTGGGCGCGGAAATGAGCGAGCTTCAGGATAAGATCGACGCGGTCGATGGCTGGACGCTCGACAACCAGCTTGAAGTGGCGATGGAAGCCCTGCGCTGCCCGCCGGGCGACATGGGCGTGGAAAGCCTTTCCGGCGGTGAAAAGCGCCGCGTCGCGCTGACCCGCTTGCTGATCCAGAAGCCTTCGATCCTGCTGCTGGACGAACCCACCAACCACCTCGACGCGGAAAGCGTGCAGTGGCTGGAAAACCACCTCAAGGAATATGCCGGCGCGGTGCTGATGATCACCCACGATCGCTACTTCCTTGATAACGTGGTGGAATGGATCCTCGAACTCGATCGGGGCAGCTACTACCCGTACGAGGGCAACTATTCGACCTACCTCGAAAAGAAGGCCAAGCGTCTGGAGCAGGAAAGCCGCGAGGAATCCGGCAAGCAGAAGGCGCTGCAGCGCGAACTGGAATGGATCAGGCAGACCCCGGCTGCGCGCCAGACCAAGAGCAAGGCGCGTGTCCGCAAGTTCGAGGAATTGCAGAACGCGCAGGATAATCGTTCGCTCGGCAAGGCGCAGATTGTCATTCAGGTGCCTGAACGGCTCGGCGGGAAGGTGATCGAGGCCAAGAACATCACCAAGGCCTACGGCGACAAGCTGTTGTTCGAAAACCTCTCGTTCATTCTGCCGCCGGGCGGAATCGTCGGCGTGATCGGGCCGAACGGTGCCGGCAAGTCCACGCTATTCAAAATCCTGACGGGCAAGGAACAGCCCGACAGCGGCACGATCGAGATCGGCAGCACTGTCCACCTCGGCTATGTCGACCAGAGCCGCGACCATCTGAACCCCGCCAACAACGTGTGGCAGGAGATTTCCGACGGGCTGGATTACATGACCGTCAACAAGCAGGAAACCTCGACCCGCGCCTATGTCGGTGCGTTCAACTTCAAGGGCGCGGACCAGCAGAAGAACGTCGGCAAGCTTTCCGGCGGTGAACGCAACCGCGTGCATATGGCCAAGATGCTGAAGCAGGGCGGCAACGTTCTGCTGCTCGACGAGCCGACCAACGATCTCGACGTCGAAACGCTGGGCGCATTGGAAGATGCAATCGAAAACTTCGCGGGCTGCGCCGTGGTCATCAGCCACGATCGCTTCTTCCTCGATCGCCTCGCCACCCACATCCTCGCGTTCGAAGGCAACAGCCATGTCGAATGGTTCGAAGGCAATTTCGAAGCCTACGAGGAAGACAAGCGCCGCCGGCTGGGCGATGCCGCCGACCGTCCGACCCGGTTGGCCTACAAGAAGCTGAGCCGCTAAGCGCATCAAACGGCGGGCGTTTTGCTTTGCGCCCGCCGCTTCTTTACGGCCTCTTAACCAGACTGCGTCACTCTCCTTCAAGGCAGCAGGCCGGATGAGGATGATTGGGGCGTGGGCACGGGGATCGAAGTATCGCTTGAAGCGGCAATCGCAGCATGCCTGCTAACACTAGCCCTGGGCGCGCTGATCGGGCGTGGACGACACATCGGCCAGCAGGCAATCGTCTCTGATCCGCTGACCGACCTGTTCGCGCCTAGGAACTTCGGAAAGATCATTGATGGCGCCAACCGTCGCGCCGCCGGACAGGCAGCCGCGCAGGCGGTCGTGCACGGCCGGATCGACCAGACCGCCACCTTGCACGCCGGCTGGAATCTGCAAGCCCGAGAGGAGTTCCTCGGTCATGTCAGCGCGGTGATGAAAGCCGGAATCCGACACGACGATACATTCATCCGTGCGGAAGGCGCCGGTTTCACCATCGTCATGCCCGGCGCGGACGAGCGCGCTGCCAAGGGCGTCGCAGAGCGCCTGCGCGGCGCACTGGCGCTTATCAGGCTGCCGCAATTCGGCAGCGGCAATGCGTTCACCGCCAGCTTCGGGGTTGCGGCAGGCACGGCCGCTGACAGAAGCAAGACCCTGGTCGCGCGCGCACTGGCGGCAGTCGAAGCTGCACAGACGGCTGGCGTAGATCATATCGTGGTCGCAAGCGAGATGCAGGACGTGATTTTTCTGCCAGCGCCCGACCGTTCCGCCGAAGCTGCCTGAAGCCCGCGATCAGGGCGCGACCCAGCGCGCCGACCAGCTTTCCCCCTCGCGGGTGAATTGCGCGCGCATGTGGCCGGTATGCGCAAGATAAAGCCAGTCCATCTCGGTAATGTCGATCAGCATCACCGCGAAATTCTCCCGCGCGGGAATGACCTGCGTCTCGTCCGGCTCCACACCCTCAAACTCGGGCGGCAGACCTGACGTGGCGCTGTTGGAAAGCGCCCCCGGCCCCTCGCCCAAATAGCAGCGCCGTGCGAAATTGTTGCTCGCCGCCCAGGCTGCATCCGCCACTGGCCCATTCGCCTCGATGCGCCCGGTTCCGCGCACGCGAATCTGGATCTTCGTGCCCTTGTCATAGAATACTGCGGCAACCCGCGGATCGGCGATAATCGCCTGCGCCTTGGGGGCGCGGGCATCGGTGTGGAGCCGCAATCGCCAAGCATCGGCCTCGAAGGCGCGCAGCACCATCACTCGCGCATCGACATCGGCTGTGACGATCACCGGGGTGTGCATCGGCGATTTGCGGTCGCGCGCAGCACGGATCAGGCGATTGACGCAGTCGGCGCGAATTTCGTCAAGCTGTTCGAACATGGTGCGATGTGCCTTCGGTCCCAGTACCGGACACGTCAAGTCAGCGCGGCAAAATCTGGATGACTTGTTCATCAATCTTGATATTTTTCTGAATGTCGATGGTCCGGTTCAGGCAAGCGACAGTTCGCAGCACGTAACCAGAACCCATCAACACGCCGCTTGTGGTGGGCGGGCGACACTGGAGGCAATGATGTCCAAGACCCTGTTCGACAGGGGCGTTGCGCTTTCGGCACTCGCCCTGGTATTTATTCTCCCACTCGCCCCGGCGTCTGCACAGAGCGATTCCGTTCGCCTGCAGGTGCAAGCCGAGAATCGCGGCGGACCGCAGCGTGTCGAACGGCGGTCACAGCCGCGCAGCGAGCGCCGGGCCGAACGGCGTGCCGAACGCCGGGCCCAGCCCCGTGCCGAGCGTCGTGCCGAGCGTCAGGTCGAACGCCGGGCTCAACCTAGCGCCGAACGTCCTGATCGCGTCAGCCGCGCTCCGGAAGGTGGCGGATTCGGTTCCGATGTCGTCCGCCGCGCCGAACGCGTCCAGCAGTCCCAGCGCGCCGAGCGCGTCGAACGGCGCAGCGAGCGCCGCGCCGACGGCATAGACCGCCGCAGCGAACGCCGGGCCGGGAACGTCGAACGGCGCGGAGAGCGTCGCGGCGACCGGCTCGATCGGCAGGGCCGCAATGGCGCAGCCGATGGGGTCGAACGCCGCGGTGAGCGCCGTGCCGATCGTATTGAGAATCGCGGTGATCGCCGAGCGATCCGGGTCGAGCAGCGCGGTAATGATCGCGCCGGACGCATCGGTCGCCGTGATGACTGGCGCGATGGCCGCCGTGACAACTGGCGCGGAGACCGCCGTGACTACCGCCGGGATCAGCGCAACTGGCGCCGCGACGACTGGCGCCACAGCTACCGCGGCCGCAATGGCTGGGACAATCGCGATTTCCGCCGATGGGATCGCGGCTGGCGCGGCAATCAGCGGTTCGACTGGGTAGACTTCCGCCGGGCCAACCGCTTCCACTATCGCCCCGGCCCGTATTTCGCCCCGTTCCGGTCGCATCGTTACAGCCGCCTGCAGACCGGGTTCTTCCTCGACAGCCTGTTCTTCCAGCCGCGGTTCTTCATCAACGACCCATGGGACTATCGCCTGCCCCCTGTCTACGGCCCTTACCAGTGGGTGCGCTATTACGATGATGTGTTGCTGGTCGATATCTACACCGGCGAAGTGGTCGACGTGATAAACGACTTCTTCTGGTAAACACTTCAGGGCGCGCGGTGAAGTACGGTTCACCCGCTTGCACCGCGCGCCTCGCTTGCTAACAGCTGCAATATGACCACCGCCGATTGTGTCCCCGACCAGCAAGCCCTCGTCCGCGTCGGTGCCTCCGTGCGCGAACGGCTCGTCGCCGATCCCGGCGTTTACCGGATCGAGAACGACCGCGTGGAACTGTTCGCAGTCGGCGATTTCCTCAGCCTTGCCGAATGCGAAAAGCTGTGCGCGATGATCGACGATGTCGCGCGCCCCTCCTCGCTCCATGAACTCGACTATGCGAGCGGGTTCCGCACCTCCTATTCGGGCGATCTCGATCCGCACGAAAGCTTCGTGAAGGGCATTTCGCGGCGGATCGATGATCTGATGGGTCTGGATCCGGCGACCGGCGAACCGGTGCAGGGCCAGCGCTATCTGCCCGGACAGCAGTTCCAGCCGCATAATGACTGGTTCTACACCTCCGAGAAATACTGGCAGCTCGAAGAAGCGCGCGGCGGGCAGCGCAGCTGGACGACGATGGCCTATCTCAATACGGTCGAAGCAGGGGGCGGCACGCACTTCACCGAGCTCGGTTTCGAGATCGAACCCAAGCCCGGCGTGCTGCTGATCTGGAACAATGCCCTGCCCGATGGCCGCCCCAACGAAGCCACGATGCACGCCGGAATGCCGGTGCTGAAGGGCGCGAAATACGTCATCACAAAGTGGTACCGTACCCGCCAGTGGCGCTAAGATTTACGTCTTGGCCAGCGCCTCGGCGATCAGTTGGCGGGTCGGCGCGATACCATACAGGGCGATAAAGCTGCCCATGCGCGGGCCTTGTTCGCTGCCCAGCAGGGTCTCGTAAAGCGCCTTGAACCAATCGCGTAAGGATTCGAACCCGAATTCTTCCTGCTTGCCGATTTCATAGATAATGGTCTGTAAATCCTCCGCACCGGTCGCCGGATCGGCTGCCGCAAGTGTCGTATCGAGCGCCTGCAATGCCGCCACTTCGCCGCCCGCAGGCGCACGCTTGGCCAGCGTCGGCGCGACGAAATCGCGGTTATAGGCCAGCGCCTTGTCCACCAGTACATCCAGCGCCGGATGCGCCGCCGGATCGGCATCTTCGACATAATTGCCGAGATACGACCACACCGCTTCACGCGTTGCGCCTGCACCCAGTACACCGATCAGGTTCAGCAACAGGCTGAACGGCACCGGCAGCGTATCGCCCGCGCCGGGAGCCTCCGCGCCAGCATGGCTCCGGTTCGCGCGCAGCAGGTGCCACACCGGGTTGCCCAGCTGCTTGTCGATTGCCTGTCCCGGCAGGGCACTGCGGAACTGCCAGTAATCGTCCACCGCCTTGGGGATGACGCCCGCGTGCAACTGCTTGGCGCTCTTGGGATTGGCGAAGATGTAGTAGCCGAGGCTTTCCTCGCTGCCATATTGCAGCCATTCGTCGATGGTCAAACCGTTGCCCTTGGACTTGGAGATCTTCTCGCCCTTGGCATCGAGGAACAGTTCGTAGATCAGGCCTTCGGGCTTGTGACCGCCCAGCACGCGGGCGATCTTGCCCGACTGAATGCCGCTGTCGGTCAGATCCTTGCCGTACATCTCGTAATCAACGCCAAGCGCGACCCAGCGCATCGCCCAATCGACCTTCCACTGGCACTTGGCCATCCCGCCAAGCGCGGATTGTTCGACCGTGCTGCCATCCTCATCGGTGAAGCGGATAATCCCGGCAACGGCGTCCACGACTTCGATCGGCACCTGCAACACCGCACCGGTGGTGGGCGAAACCGGCATCACCGGCGAATAGGTCTGACGCCGTTCCTCGCCGAGCGTCGGCAGCATGATATCCATGATCGCGCCGAAGTTCGTCAGCACGCCCTTCAGCGCGTCATCGAACCGCCCCGAATTGTAGCAATCGGACGAACTGACGAATTCATATTCGAACCCGAACTGATTCAGAAAATCGCGCAGCATCGCGTTGTTGTGCGCGGCGAAGCTTTCGTATGGAGAGGCGAACGGATTGGGAATGCGGCTCAGCGGCTTGCCCATGTGCTTCGCCAGCATTTCGCGGTTCGGCACGTTGTCGGGCACTTTGCGAAGGCCGTCCATATCGTCCGAAAACGCCACCAGCCGGGTCGGCGCACCGCCGGTCAGCGCTTCGTAAGCCCGGCGCACCAGCGTGGTGCGCAGCACTTCCTGAAACGTGCCGATATGTGGCAGGCCCGATGGGCCATAGCCGGTTTCGAACAGCACCCCGCCGTCTTTGCCCTGCGGCACCCGCTTGGCGAGGCGCTGCGCTTCCTGAAACGGCCAGGCCTTGGAGGATTGGGCTGCGGTGATAAGTGCATCTTGGGATATCGTCATGACGCAGCGGCTATTAGGCATGGCGGACAGGCTTGCAAGCGTACGTTTACAATCCCGCCCGCCTCGCCCATCTTGGGCTGCGTGACCTCCCCCGCCACTTCCCCCGATCCCGTGAACTTGCCCGCGCTGCACGCCAGCCACGGCGGACACTGGCTGCGCGCCGGTGGCGGTCCAACGAACGCGGTGTCCAAGGGCGATGCGATCATGGCCGCCGCCGATACGCCGGTGCTACTGCTCAACGCGCCGCTGGTGGCGAGCCGGCTGGGCTATCCCGACCTCTCCGGGCTCGATCTGCTCGAAGCCTTCGCCTTCGTCCACCCAGCCCGCTTCTGCGTGCCGACACCGCGCGGATTGGCCGAGGCGCTGGGTCTGCCGCAGCCGGAAGGCGACGCGGGCGTGCCCGACCTGCTCCAGCATGCCGCCGGAGCGCTGATCGCGGTCTGCCGCGATCCCGAATGGTTCGAACGTGAAGGCGCGTGGAGCGCGCTGCAATCGCTCGAACGGCTGCGCTGGCCGTGGGCACAGGTGTTGAAGCCCCACATCGCCAAGCCCGAACGTGCCGAACGCTGGCTGTTTTCGCGCCTGCCCGAATGGGAGGAAGCAGGAGAGCGCCCCGCCCCGCGTGCCGTTGAACTTTCCTCGCAAGCCGTGGCCGAACAACTGGCACGGCTCACCGGAGAAGGCGCGGAACAGCGCGAAGGCCAACGCGATTATGCGCAGAACGCCGCCCGCGTCTTTGCCCCGCGCCCGCGCGAAGCCCGCCCGCATCTGGCGCTTGCGCAAGCGGGGACAGGCATCGGCAAGACGCTGGGCTATCTCGCGCCCGCCTCGTTGTGGGCGGAGCATTCGGGTGGCACGGTTTGGGTGTCGACCTTCACCAAGAACCTGCAACGGCAATTGCGCGCCGAAAGCCGCCGCGCCTGGCCCGCAAAACGCGCCGACGGCACCCCGCCGGTGGTGGTGCGCAAGGGCCGCGAAAACTACCTTTGCTTGCTCAATCTGGAAGACGCGCTGCAAGGCGGATTTGCCGGGCGCGCGGCAATTCTGGCGCAGTTGGTGGCGCGCTGGGGCGGCTATACACGCGATGGCGACATGATCGGCGGCGACCTGCCGGGTTGGCTGGGCACCTTGTTCCGCAAGCGTGGCATCGCCGCGCTCACCGACCAGCGGGGCGAGTGCATCTATGCCGGGTGCCCGCATTACCGCAAATGCTTCATCGAGCGCGCCGCGCGGGACAGCGCGCAGGCCGATCTCGTCATCGCCAATCACGCGCTGGTGATGGTCAACGCCGCGCGTGCCCGCGATCCGGCGGCGCGGCCCACGCGGCTGATCTTCGATGAAGGTCACTACGTGTTCGACGCGGCGGATTCGACTTTCGCCGCCACGCTGTCCGGACAGGAGGCGATTGAACTGCGACGCTGGATCATCGGGCCCGAACGCGAGGCGCGCGGGCGGCGGCGCGGGCTGGCCGCGCGGTTGGCCGATGTGGCGAGTTACGACGAAGCCGGCGGAGAGGCAATCGCGGCTGCCTGCAAGGCCGGACAGTTGCTCCCGTCGGACGGCTGGCTCCAGCGGCTCAATGAAAACGCGCCCCTAGGCCCGGTCGAAGCTCTGCTCGCGGCAGTCCGCACCGCGACCTATGCCCGCGACGAAAGCGGCGGAATCGATGCGGGATACGGCATCGAGACCGAGGCTTCGGGCCTACCCGGCGAAGTGATCGAGGCTGCGGGCGCTGCGGCCGAAGCGCTCGCCAGCATCCGGGTGCCGCTGATCCGGCTGGGCGGACGGCTGGAGGCGATCTTGGCCGATCCGCCCGACTGGCTCGATGCGCAAGGCCGCGCGCGGATCGAAGGGGCGCGGTTTGCGTTGGCGTGGCGAATCGATCTGGTGGCGGCGTGGGAATCGTTGCTGGCGCGGCTCGGCGGCCCGGCAGACCCGGAATTTGTCGACTGGCTTGCGGTTGACCGTTCCGACGCGCGCGAATTCGACGTGGCGATCCACCGCCGTTGGCTCGATCCGATGAAGCCATTCGCCCGCGTGGTGCTGGAACCGGCGCACGGCGTGCTACTGACCAGCGCGACCCTGACTGATCGCGGCGCCCAAAGCATTGGCAGCGAGGAGGTCTGGGCTAGCGCCATCGCGCGATCAGGCGCGGCGCATATCGAAGGCGCCCCATTGCTGTCGGCGGCGGAAAGTCCGTTCGATTACGCCACCCGCGCCGAGGTGCTGATCGTCACCGATGTGGCCAAGGGCGATCTACCCGCCCTCGCCGGAGCCTATGCGCGGCTGATCGAGGCGAGCGGCGGCGGCGTGCTGGGCCTGTTCACCGCGATCCGGCGGCTGCGCAGTGTGCATGGCCGTGTTGCCGATAGGCTCGCCCGTGCGGGCCTGCCGGTCTATGCCCAGCATGTCGACCCGATCGACACCGGTACGCTGGTGGATATCTTCCGCGACGATCCGCGTGCCACCCTGCTCGGCACCGATGCCTTGCGGGACGGGGTGGACGTGCCGGGACACAGTTTGCGCTGCGTGGTGCTGGAACAGGTGCCGTGGGCCCGGCCCAATATCCTTCACAAGGCCCGCCGCGCCGCTGGGGGCGGGAGCCAGTATGATGATCGCATTATCCGTGCACGGTTGGCGCAGGCATTCGGGCGGCTGATCCGCAGCAAGGACGATGCTGGGCACTTTGTGGTCCTCTCGCCCGCCTTCCCCAGCAGGCTGCTATCCGCCTTCCCCGCCGGCACGCCGGTCTTGCGCGTGACGCTCGATCAGGCTTTACAACGCGTCGCCGCTGGTGTTGGGGGCATGCAGTCCCTCCCCACGCAAGGAGCCTTGCTGCCATGAAGATCCTTGGCCTCCTGCGCCACGCCAAGTCCGACTGGGACGATACCAGCCAGCGCGATTTCGACCGCGGCCTGAACGCCCGCGGGCGCAAGGGCGCGCGGCTGGTCGGCACGCATATCCGCGAACATGGCGTCGAATGGGGCAAGCTCATCGCCAGCCCTGCCGTGCGGGTGAAGGCCACGCTGGAGGGCGCACTGCCCGACATGGATGCGGAATTTGACCAGAAGCTCTATCTGGCCAGCGCCGATACCATCATGGAGACGATCGAGGCCCATGCCGGAAGCGGCGCTGACGAGGCCGACGCGATCCTGATCTGCGGGCACAATCCCGGCTTGCAGGACGTGCTGCTGGAACTGGTTTCGCCCGGCAAGGAAAACGACCTGTTCCGCGAGGCGGTAGTGAAGTTTCCGACCGCTGCCTTCGCCGTGCTCGAATGCGATATCGAACATTGGTCGCAGTTGAAGCGGTACTGCGCGGGGCTGGTGCATTTCGCCCGCCCGCGCGATCTCGATCCGGCGTTGGGGCCGGAGAACTAGTCCCCGACCCGGCCACCCGGCGGATTATTCGACGCTGCGCGGCGGCAATTCGCCGTCGGAAGCCTCGGTGTCGACCATGTCACTCTGCCCGGCTAGTCCACGCGCTTCGAGCATCGGCTGCACATCGGGCTGACGACCGGCGAAGTTCTCGAACATTTCGAAATAGTCCATCGTCCCGCCGCGGCTCAGCACCGTCTGGCGATAGTGGTCGCCATTGGCGCGGGTCAGCCCGCCGTTTTCGCGGAACCACTTGCGGCTGTCGCGATCGAGCATCTCGGTCCACAAATAGCTGTAATAGCCTGCGGAATAGCCCGCCGGATCGCTGAAGATGTGGTTGAAATAGGTCGAACGGTAGCGCGGCGGCACCAGATCGATCTCCAGCCCGAGTTCCTCCAGCGACTTGCGTTCGAAGGCATCGACTTGCGCTGGGGTGTCGATTGCGGCGGCTTCCTGCGGCGTCAGCGCAGCCCATTTCATATCGAGCAATGCGGCGGCGACCACCTCGCCGAAATCATAGCCCTGGTTGAACTTGGATGCCGCCTCGATCTTCTCGACCAGCTCCATCGGGATAGTTTCACCGGTCTGGTAGTGCTTGGCATAGTTCTGCAGCACCTCGGGCCAGGTCGCCCACATCTCGTGAACCTGGCTGGGATATTCCACGAAATCGCGTGCGGTCGCGGTGCCCGAAAGGCTTTCGAACTTCTGGTCTGCGAAGAAGCCGTGCAGCGCGTGTCCGAATTCATGGAAGATGGTGTTGACGTTGTCGAAGCTCACCAATTGCACTTCGCCGGGCGCGGCCTTGGGGATGTTCAGCACATTGTAGATCACCGGCTGGGTGCCCCACAGATCGCTTTGTTCGACGAAATTGCTCATCCATGCACCGCCGCGCTTGGACGGACGCTGGAACGGGTCGAAATAGAACAGGCCGAGTTCCGATCCATCGGCGTCGAACACGGTGTAGGTCCACACGTCGGGATGATAGGTCGGGATATCGGTGCGGCGTTCGAAATCGAGGCCGTAAAGCTTGTTCGCCATGAAGAACACGCCGTCTTCCAGCACCTTTTCAAGCTGGAAATATTCCATCACCGCGTCTTCATCCAGATCGTAGCGTTCGGCCTTGATCTGGTTGGCGTAGCGATACCAGTCCCACGGCTGCACCTGATAATTGCCGCCATCAGCCGCAATCGCCTGAGTCAGCAATTCCGCCTCGCGCCGCTGGGTGGCGGCAAGCGCCGGCACCATCTGCTGCATGAAGTTCAGCGCGGTTTCCGGTGTCTTGGCCATGCGATCATACATGGCGTAGCTGGCCCAATCCCGCTCGCCGAACAGTGCGGCCTTCTGCGCGCGCAGGGCGGCGATCCGCGCCAGCAGCATACGGGTGTCATATTCGGGGTTCGTCCCGTCGGCGCGGTTGTAGCTCAGTTTGAACAGCGCCTCGCGGGTGGCGCGGTTTTCGAGCGTGGGGAGCAAGGGCTGCTGCGTGGTGTTCTGCAGAGCGATGGCATATTTGCCGGGGAAGCCCTTTTCAGTGGCAAGATCGGCGGCAGCCTTGATGTCGGCCTCGCTCAGCCCGGCGAGTTGCTCGGCGGTATCCACGATCAGCGGCTGGCTGTTGGTGGCGGTGCGCAGGTTCTGGCTGAATTCGGTGGTCAGCGTCGACAATTCGGAATTGATCGCTTTCACCTGCTCACGCTCGGCTTGGGTCAGCAGCGCGCCGGCGTGGACCATTTCCCTGTAGGTTTCTTCCAGCAGGCGCGTTTCCTCGACTGACAGGTTCAGGCTCTCGCGGCTGTCATAAACCGCCTTCACCCGCGCGAAGAGTTCGGGGTTGAGCGTAATCGAATCCGAATGCGCCGAAAGCTGCGGGCTGATCTCGGTGTCGATCGCGTCGAGCCTGTCGGTCGTGTTGGAGCCTGTCAGCGCGTAGAACACGCGCGAGACACGGCCGAGCATTCGGCCCGATGTCTCCAGCGCGACAATCGTGTTCTCGAATGTCGGCGCTTCGGGATTGGCGATGATCTGCGCAACTTCGGCCTTGTGGATCGCCATGCCCTGCCGGAAGGCGGGTACGTAGTCATCCTCACTGATCTTCGTGAAATCGGGGGCGAGGAACGGCAGCGTGCTGTCGGCGGCAAAATAGCCCGTGCCTTGGGGAATGGCTGTGGCTTGAGCGGCGGCGGCAGGGGCGGTCATTGCGGTGCCTCCGGGGGTGGTTGCGCAGGCGGAAAGCAGCGCGGCGGCTGAAACGGTTGTAAGTGCGGCAACAAGGTTACGCGTTGTCATAAAGGGAATGTCTCTTTCAGGTCTTTTGCAAAGCGCTGCAAATGGGCAGCTTCATGAGCTTTTATGCATGATCGCTGTTGAACAGAGTATGACCGAGGTTTGCAAGATACCGGATCAGCGCCGCCAGCTTTCGGTGGTGCGATCGATGGTGAGAGGCGCCGCCCATGCGCGGCACAAGCCCAGCGCCTCGTCCGGCGGCGCGTCGACCCAGCACGGCTGATCTTCAGGCGCGAGCAACACAGGCATTCGGGTGTGGACGGCAGCAGCGTCGGTGCTTTCGCTATCCGTCATGACCATCGAATAACACTCGCCCCATTCCTCGCTGTGCCGCCACACTCCGGCGGCAGCAAACAGCGGCGCGTTGGGCAGAGACAGCCACGTGCGGGTCATGCGGCCCTTTGCCCCTTGCGCCTCGGCCCATCCGGTCAGCGGGATCAGGCAGCGACGCTCGGCAAAGGAATGGCGCCAGAAAAAGGTATCGAGCTTGTCGGTCCGCGCATTGTTGACCGGCTTCGGCTTCAGCGGCTGGCCCTGCTTGCCTTTCAGAACCAGCGGAAAGCCCCAAATCATCGCCCGGACTTCACCTTCAGCCACCACTACTCCGGGGTAGCCGGGGTAGACCTCCTCCCCGAAATTCGCACCCTGTGCGGCATTGACCACATCGAACCACGCGGCGACTTCGCTGGCGTTTTTCGTCATGCGATAGAGATTGCACATGGCCTCAGGCTCCGGCGTTACCGACCACGAAGCACGCCGCCGCCATCAGCGCCCCGGCCCAGCGGTTCGACCGGAACCGGGCGAGCGGATTGGCGGGGTCGCCTGCGTCCAGCGTCGCCACCTGCCAAGCCAGATGGCCCGCGACCGGCAACAGCGTAAGCAGCGCCAGCGGATCGGGCCGGTACAGCCAGAAGCCCAACGCCCACAGCGCGATTGCCGCGCCATAGAACCCTACGATCCCCGCCTGCACGCGCGCGCCCATCGCCAAGGCGGATGAGCGGATGCCAACCATCGCATCGTCCTCGCGATCCTGCAGCGCGTAGATCGTGTCGTAGCCGATCACCCAGCAGATGCACCCGGTATAGACCGCCGCCAGCGCATCCCAGTTATCCCAGCGCAGCTCACTCCAGCCAACCAGCAGTCCCCAGGTGAACACCAGCCCCAGCCACGCCTGCGGCCACCATGTGATCCGCTTCATGAAGGGATAGGCCGCGACCAGCGCGAGGCTGCCGAGCGCAACCATCTGCGCCTGCCATCGCAATTGCAGCAGCACGATGAGCCCGATGAGGCACAGCGCGATGAGCCAGCCCCACGCGAGCTTTTTTGACACGCGCCCGCTCGCCACCGGGCGCGCAGCGGTGCGCGCCACCTGCCGGTCAAGATCGGCATCGACGATATCATTATAGACGCACCCCGCCCCGCGCATCGCGATGCTGCCGAGCAGCAGCCAGCCTAGCAGACCAAGCTGCGTCCCCGCTCCCGCCAGCCACACCCCGAACACGCACGGCCAGAACAACAGCCACCACCCGATCGGCCGGTCGAAGCGCGCCAGCTGCGCAAGATCACGCGGAAGCTGCGGCAGCCGCGCCACCAGTCCCCTATGTTCGCTGTCAGGAACGATATCGCTGTTCACTTCTCCGCCTCGCTGCGCGCCGCGCGCCAGCCGATGATCGCCAGCACCAGCATGGTGACATTACCGGCGAAATCGAGCATCCCGATCGAGGTCAGCACCGGCACTTCGTAATGGAAATACCAGTTGAACACGAAGAACGGCAGTAGCAGCACGGCAAAGACAAGGAACCCCCGCGCACTCCATCGCACCACCAGCGCCATCAACCCGAACAACACAGCTTGCGCACCGAAGCACGCCATGGCGAAGCGGGTGAGGAAGGTGTTCTCGCGGTAGGCCTCGGTCACGCCGATTTCGATCACGTTGGACGGCGCGAACAGCGCCCAGCCGCCCAGCAAGAGGAAAACGGCGGCGATCCCGAATTGTGCGATGCGTGCGGACATGACTTGCTCACTAGCGGGGCAAGCGCCTAGTGCAAAGCCATGCCCGCTTCGCACCAACCTAGGGCTCCGGCCTGGCCGCCAAAAAGCGCACCGCGTCTGTTCGTGAGGGAGGAAATCAGCGCAGGAGCAGCCGTGCGGATCGAAGGCAATCCTGCGCATTATCTTTCCCGCGTGATGCGGGTTGCACGCGGCGACGCGGTGATATTGTGCGACAACATTACCGGCGAATGGGCAGCCCGGGTCAGCGATGTGGGGAAGCGGGACGTGGTGCTGGAGGTGGCGGAAAGGATCCGCCCGCGCGAGGCGGTGCCTGACCTTTGGCTCTGCCCGGCGCTGCTCAAGAAGGACCGGTTCGACCTTATGCTTGAGAAAGCCACGGAACTCGGCGCGGCCCGCATCCAGCCGCTCGTCACCCGGCGTTGTGTCGCAGACAAGCTCAACATGGAGCGCGCCCACACCGTCACCACCGAAGCCGCCGAGCAGTGCGCTCGCACTGCGCTGCCCGAATTGGCGGAACCGGTGAAGCTCGATGCGCTGCTGGCGGAGTGGCACGATGACCGTGCGCTGTTCTTTGCGGACGAGAACGGGGGCGAGCCTGCGGCGACCGCTTTTGCCGCCTATTCCGGCCCAGCCGCGATCCTTACTGGCCCCGAGGGCGGCTTCGACGACGCCGAGCGCGCCGCGATCCGCGCCCATCCTGCTGCGCGTGCCATTACGCTCGGCCCGCGTATCCTGCGCGGCGAAACCGCCGCCATCGCCGCACTCGCGGTATGGATGGCCGGCGCGGGTGATTGGTAACCTGCCGCACGCGTGGCGCGAACCTGCAACATAATCCTGATTGCCTTGCACAAACGCGAATTTACCTTTCCAGCGACAGATCGGTTTTCTAAGGCAACCGGCCAAAGAGGGCACTTTCGATGAGCACACGCGAAACCAGCACGGCAGACGATCCGATCATCGAAGGCTTCGATCAGCTGGTCGCGCCAATGATTGGCGGCGAAAAGCCCAAGGCTGACTGGCGCATCGGCACCGAACACGAAAAGCTTGTCTACAAGCGTACCGATCACCGCGCACCGTCCTATGACGAACCTTGCGGCATACGTGACCTGCTGGGAGGCCTTGAGCAATTCGGCTGGCAGCCGGTCGAGGAAGGCGGGAACGTGATCGCCTTGAAGGGTGCGGACGGCGCGGTCAGCCTTGAACCGGCCGGACAGCTCGAACTGTCGGGCGCGCCGCTGGAAAACCTGCACCAGACCTGCGCTGAAACCGGGCGGCATCTGGAACAGGTCAAGGCGGTCGGCGAGAAGTGCGGCGTCAGCTATCTCGGGCTCGGCATGTGGCCGGACAAAACGCGCGAAGAACTGCCGATCATGCCCAAGGGCCGCTATGATATCATGCTGCGGCACATGCCGCGCGTCGGCACCATGGGCCTCGACATGATGCTGCGGACCTGCACGATTCAGGTCAACCTCGATTACAGCAGCGAAGCCGACATGGTGAAGAAGTTCCGGGTCGGCCTCGCGCTGCAACCGCTGGCGACCGCGCTGTTCGCCAATTCGCCCTTCACCGAAGGCAAGCCCAACGGGTTCCTGTCATACCGTTCGCACATCTGGTCGGATACTGATTCGCACCGCACCGGAATGCTGCCCTTCGTGTTCGAGGATGGCTTCGGCTATGAACGCTGGGCACGGTACATGCTCGACGTGCCGATGTATTTTGTCTTCCGCGACGGGAAATATATCGACGCGGCGGGCCTTTCGTTCCGCGATTTTCTCGACGGCAAGCTGTCAGTCCTGCCCGGCGAGCGTCCGACGCAGAGCGACTGGTGGGATCATCTCTCCACCGCCTTCCCCGAAGTGCGGCTGAAAAGCTTTCTCGAAATGCGCGGCGCGGATGGCGGGCCTTGGAACCGGATTTGCGCGCTTCCGGCCTTCTGGGTCGGGCTGCTGTATGACCAAGGGGCGCTCGATGCGGCGTGGGATCTGGTCAAGGGCTGGACGATGGAAGAGCGCGAGGCGCTGCGCAATGCCGCGCCCCGGCTGGCGCTTGACGCGCCCGTCCCCGGCGGCGGAACCCTGCGCGATATCGGGCGCGAGGCGTTGGCGATTGCGCACAAGGGGCTGGCGGCGCGCGCGCGGCTCAATTCCTCGGGCGATAACGAAACCGGCTTTCTCGAGGCGCTCGACGAGATCGTCGCCAGCGGCAAGGTGCCGGCCCAGCGGTTGCTGGATGCCTATCACGGGGAATGGAACGGCGATATCAGCCGGGTCTACGAACAGTCGTTCTGACCGAAAAGCGCTATTCGGCGGGGAACGCTTGGATTGCAGGCGAAGGCTGCCGCGGCCCTCGCCCTGTCACCAACCGCGCCAACCGCGTCAGCGGCGCGGTGATCAGGCCGTGATCGGCCATCCACGCATGATATTCGCCATATTTGGGATCTTCGGCCAGCAGATGCGCTTCCTCGGTGCGTGCGCGCCAGTAGTAGATGCCGTTCACCACCAGCAGAAAGACGCTGTTTCGCACAGCGTCGGCCAGCGATCCGGAGGTAACAAGAAACGGTAATACCGAAGCCCACCAGAACAGGTTCTTCGAAAGATAGGCCGGATGGCGGGTGAAGCGATAGGGGCCGTGGGTCAGCACCCCGCGATAGGTGAGATTGGAAAAGCGGATGCCGAACACCACCGTCGCCCAGGCGTAGATCGCCGTCAGCACCACCAGCAGCGCGCCCCAGCCCCACAGCAGCGCTTCGTTAGACACAAACCAATATGCCCAGCCGGGGGTGCCGGTCTCGTAGCTCAGCACCTGATTGTCTGGGCCGATGATGCCCCACACGAAGGGCGGATAACACAGCAACGCCGCCAGCCATCCCGCGACCAGCGGATTGCCCGATCGAATATGCGAATCCAGTGGGCGCAGCGTCAGAAGGTAACCGACCGTGCCGATCTGCACATCGATCACGAACAACAGCGTCACCAGCAGCATCACGAATTGCACAGGATCGCCGAACAATTGCGCCGGATCAGCCTCGACCACCTGCGCGAAGCCGCCTGGCAGGATCGAGATCATGAAGGCGACGAAGAAGCCCTTGATGATCCATGCCCGCCAGTGTTTGGCAATCTGCGCCCCGTCCCACGTCTCGCGCCCGATTACACCGCCGCCGAGCAGGAACGCGCCGAATTGCCAGGTGCCGTCGTGCGGCTCGATCAGATGGCGGTCGAGCCAGATGACATAGGGGATCGACAGCGCCACCAGCGGCGCGGCAGCGAAGGTCAGCACCTCCATTGCGAACAGGTATGAGCCGTTCCAGTACCACCGCGCCAAGCCGTAGAACGCGGCGAGCAGGGCCCAGGTCGCCCAAAGGCCCGAAAGCTTGACGACCGAGATCGGCAGGCTTTCGGCGAGCGGTCGGCGCAGGCTCCAATCGATTCCGGTCGACGGACGCCGGTGAACCTTGTCCACCAGAACCGACCACAGGGCCATCGGCAGCGCGGTGAACAGCATCGCAGCCAACGCAGCATAGGGTCCGGACAGCACGCCGCGCGATGCTGCAAAGCCGCCGGAAAAGCCCAGCGCATCGGCAATCTCGGGGTATGATCGGCAGAACGCAATCCATGCGAACAGCCCCGCCAGCCCGACCAGCCCGACGCCCGCCGACACATCACTCGGCGGCGGGGTTGGTCTTGCAGGCTTATCGGGCGAGTAAGGCGCGCTCATCACGCGCACGCCCTATCCCAAAAGGGTTAATAGCCTTTCCAGCACGATCGTGCGCGCCTCAGCGCCAGGCGTGAATCGTGCCGCTGTCGTCAAGAACGTAAAGATAGCCGTCGGCCACCACCGGCGGCAGGCTGACCGGCTGATCAATATCCGCGAACAACTGGGCCGAGCCTTCGGCTGCGCTCACCTTCCACACCTCGCCGCGCGAACTGGCGATCCACAGATTGCCGCCCGCCAGCACCGGGCCGGTCCAGAAGATCGGGCCTTCCTTGTCCTTCTCATCGCGGAATTGCTGAAGCTGGGCGATCCAGCGCACCCGGCCGCTCGACCGGGCAATGGCGAGCAGGCGTGCGTCGTCGGTAAGGGTGAAAATCCATTCGCCCGCAATCGCTGGGGTGGAAATGCCCGCAAGGTTCAGTTCCCAGATGCGCTGGCCGGTGACCAGCTCATACGCCGCCATGCGCCCGCCCTGACCCAGTGCATAGACCCGGCCGGAATCGATGATCGGATCGGCATCGATATCGGTGATCGAACCGACCGTGGTTGAGATGTTGGTGCGCGCCAGCGCATCCGACCACAATACGCGGCCGTTTTCATAGCGATAGGCGCTGAGTTCGCCGCTAGAATAACCGGCGACGATGGTGCCCTGTCCGGCGGCCGGAGCCGCCACGCCGAACACGCCCGATTGCGTGGTGGAACCGGATTCGTCCCACACCAGCGATCCATCCGCGATGTTGAGCGCGATGATCTGATTGTCCTGAGTCATCACGAACAATTGGCCGAACGCGATGGTGGGCGATCCGCGCAAGGGACCTGCGGGCTTGACCCGCCACAGCAGTTCGCCGGTTTCAGCGCGCTTGGCCTTGACGTAGCCTGCACCGTTGGTGGCGTAGACGATCCCGTTGTCATAGCTGACCCCGCCGCCGAAGGCCGAATTGCGCGTATCGTCATCGATCTCGGTTTCGCGCCGGCTCCACACCTCTGCGCCGGTTTTCTTGTCGAACGCGTGGACCGCTCCGTCGGTGCCTTCGGCATACAGCTTGTCGCTGCCGATCACCGGAGCCGCGGCAAGGCGCACCCGGTTGGTTGATCCGGCGATCTGCGCGGTCCAGGCCTTGGTCGGGTTCTCCGCCAGCGCCAGATGGCCATAGGACTTGCTGGCCGAACCGCCGACCTGCGGCCATTCGATGTTGTTGCGCGCCGGCGGCAGCACAACGCTAATGGCAGCCAAAGCCGGATCGACTTCGGCCCCGCTTTCGATGCGCGAAAGGATCGGGGTGCGATTGCCGACCGTCGGCGTGGTCTTGTCCTCGCCGCCGCCGAACAGGCCGCCCTTGCAGCCAGTCAGAGCCATAGCCATCATGCCCGCGAGCAACGCGGCGCGTGCATTTTTCAAATTGTTCATACCCGTCTGTTCAAACCTGTTTCTAATTGGCGACAGCAGCGCCGCCATTCCCTCCGGAAGCGACGACCCCTTCGTCTTCCAGCAGTTTTTCCACGTCCACGATTGCATCGACACCCAGCAGCCCCGCCATCTGGCGCGCGCGCGAACGCAGGGTTTCGGGCTGATCTTCATCCTTGGCGACCTGCGCGAACAGGGCTCCGGCCTCGGCCCTGTCGCCCGCTTCGAGGTGAGCCATCGCCACCAGTTCCGCCGCGCTGCCGAACCACGGACTATCGGGGGTTGCAAGCGGTCCGATCCGGGCGATGATGTCAGCGGGTGCCATGCTGTCGAACCGCGCCGTCACATCGCGAATGCGCGCCAGATCGCGCATCACCGGTGGCGCCTCGGCATCATCGGCGACCTGCTGGTACAGCCCGGCGGCCTTGTCGACTTCGCCCGCCTGCAATGCCGCGCCCGCCTGCAGCAGCCGCGCCGCAGTGCGCGCGCCGGGCGAACCTGCGTCGAGCAGCGGGGCGACCGTCTCGCTCGCAGTCTTAAAATCGTTCTGATTGGCGTAATCGAGCGCGGCAATAAGGGTTTCCGACTGCGCCTCGAGTTCGCTTTCGCGTTGATTGTCCCACAGCATGTAACCGCCAAGCCCAGCGATCAGAACGATCACCGCGCCCAGCACCTTGACCCCGTGATTGCGAAAGAACGCAAGTGCATCGTCCTGACGCACTGCCTCGTCGATCTCGCGGATCAGGATCTCGTCTTCGGCGGGAGTCGCCGGGACGCGGTCGGAAGAGGTCGGAGTGCGCGCCATTCGGCCTTGTGTTCCCTGTGACAAAAATGCGTTGCGCTGCACGCGCGGAGTTAGCCGCGCTCTTTATGCAGTTGCGACCGCTTCCGCAATGCCGGGCAGAGCCGGGCGGGACAAGCCCTTCCCTGCCAGTCTGCGCAGTTACGTGCACGCGCGGATTTGAACAGGGGATGAAGCGCACCTGCCTTCTTGCTCATCAGAAATCGCGCCCCAGTGCCTGCGCGTAGGCCGCGCGGTAGTGCGCCGCCATCTGCTCCGCGTCGTAATGCGCGCGCGCGCGGTCGCGATTGGCTGCGCCGATGTGGGCGCGCAGATCGGGATCGTCGGCCAGTTCGGCGAACATCATGCCAAGCGCCTGCGGATCACCCGGCACAGCGATATAGGGGCGGTTGGGTTCTGCCACCATCTGCCGGATATCCCCGACATCGGGAGCGGCCACCGGCAGGCCCGCAGCCATCGCCTCCACCACCGACAGCGGGAACTGTTCCGACGCAGAAGACAGCGCGAAGATATCGAACAGGCCGATAATCTGCGCCGGATCGGCCACGGCTCCCGGCAGGTGGACGCGGTGGCTGACCTCGCAGGCCTCTGCCGCGGCGCGGATCGCATCGCGCTCGGGCCCGTCGCCGCAAATGACGAGATGCCAGTGATCGGGCAGCCCGGCCATGGCCTGCACCATAAGCGGCAACTGCTTGACCGCCCGCAAGCCTGCAAGCGTGCCGATCCAGCGCTCCCCGTCGCGCTTGACCACCCGCAGCGCACCGGGTTGGGGCGGCGCGGCGAAGGCAGCGGTGTCGATCCCATTGGCGATCCGCAGCACCTTGGCGCGCGGCTGCCCCCAAGCGTTCAGCGCAATCCGCTCCAACCCGGTCGAAGGCACGATCAGGCTGCTTGCCCGGTTCAGCGCCGCCCGCCGATAAAGGTTGCGCCTTGCCTTCAGCCCGTCGGCCTCGTCCTCGTTGAACCCGTCTTCGTGGTGCACCAGCGGTGGCAGGCCAAAATTGCGGGCAAATACCGCATGGGCCATCGCCGCATCCATCGCGCCCCAATTGTAAGTGCAGATGAGGTCATAGCCCTTCAGCGCCTCAGCCAGTGCCGCCAGCCGTCCGGGTGTGGGGAGCCCCTTGAGTGACGGGAAATCCGCCGGGAACCGCACGGCGACATCCGGATCGATCAGCGCGCGCGCGCCCATCGCATCCGGCTCGGCCGAGACGATTGTGTGTTCCAGCGCCGCCCTAAAGGCATTCATCAGCCCGACGCTGCGCACTTCCTTGCCCCCGGCGGAGAAAGTCGAATGGCAGTGGAGAACGCGAATGGCGGCTCCGGTGCCCTCGCTCATGCAATTCCGTCCAGCAGCGCGTCGATGGCAGCGCGCACTTCGGGCTCGTCGAGTGTCGGGGCATGGCCGGCGCGCGGCACGGTGATCGCGCGCATCGCCGGGTTTCTTGCCCCCATCTGACTGACCGTCTCAGCGCTGAGCAGTTCGGACAATTCGCCGCGTACCAGCAGCATGGGCACACCGCGCAGCGCCTCAAAGGCAAGCCACAGGTTCGGCGGCGCGGCGTTGCCCGGTTTGCCGAAAGGTTCGGCAATAGCCATGTCGTAATCGAAGGTGATCCGCCCGTTCTGGCTCACCACCATCGTCCGTTTGGCCATGTCGAGCCACTGGTCGAGGTCGTAATCGGGAAAGGCGGGGGCGTGCACCGCCTCCAGTCCGCGCGCGGCGTGAACCCAGGTGGGATAGCTGCGTCCCTGCCCGACATAAGCCGAGATCCGCGAAAGCCCGACTGGTTCGACCACCGGGCCGATATCATTCATCACCACCGCCGCGATCCGTTCCGGCTGGGCCTGGGCCAGCAGCATCGTCATCAGCCCGCCCATCGAGGTGCCGATCGCGATGAAGCGCGTGATGCCCTGTTCGGCCAGCAGCTTCTCCACGTCCGCAACATAAGCGATCGGGTTGTAAGTATCGGAGTCCGGAGCATAATCGCTTAGCCCCCGCCCGCGCATCTCGGGCACGATCACCCGGTGGCGGGCGCACAGATCCTCGGCCAGCCCGCCAAAATCGCGGCTATTGCGGGTCAGGCCGTGGAGGCACAGCACCGGCAGCGCGGCTCCACCCTCGGGACCCGGATAATTGCGGTAATGCAGGTTCAATCCGTCGCTGCTGGTCCAGTAGCGATCTTCGTAATTTGCAGCCATGAACGGCGATATTCCCTTGGGTTGAATGGCACCAGCAAAGCCGCCGGTGAAGGCGGGTTGCGTAACGATGCGCTTGTCCCCACTATCGCGGGATGAGCGAAGCTGTGCAACACCCGGATTCATCCAGGCCCTATCGTCCCGATCCTGCCATCCTCGCATTGGCGCCGTGGCTGGGCAGCGCGGTGGAGGCTGCATCCTTCCCCGAAACCCGCATCCGCTTTCGCAATGATCGTGCTGCGGCAAGCGTCGGGCTAGCTCGGCTGGACGATACGGAATGGGCTGCGCATTTCGGACGATTCGCCCCGCTACAAGGCAATCTGCCGCAGCCGCTGGCGCTGAAATATCACGGCCATCAGTTCCGGGTATACAATCCCGAGATCGGCGATGGCCGCGGGTTTCTGTTCGCGCAGCTGCGCGATGCCAACGAACGTCTGCTCGACCTCGGCACCAAGGGTTCGGGCCAGACCCCGTTCAGCCGAGCGGGCGACGGGCGGCTGACGCTGAAGGGCGCAGTGCGCGAGATTCTCGCCACCGAAATGCTGGAGGCGCTGGGGGTCAACACCTCGAAAACCTTATCGGTGGTCGAGACCGGGGAAAAGCTGTGGCGCGGTGACGAGCCGAGTCCCACGCGTTCCGCCGTGATGGTGCGGCTCAGCCATTCGCATATTCGGATCGGCACATTCCAGCGGTTGCTGGCGCTGGAGCAGGCGGAGGAAATGGCGCAGCTGGTCGATTACTGCCTCACGCAGTTTCCCGGCCCGCCGTTACCCGCAGATGCTCCGGCACGCGATGAACCAGCGGTGATCCTGATGCATCAGGTGGTCGAACGCATGGCCGATCTTGCCGCCAGCTACATGGTCGCAGGCTTTGTCCACGGGGTGCTGAATACCGACAACATGAACGTGACCGGCGAAAGCTTCGACTACGGCCCGTGGCGCTGGCTGCCCGAATGGGATCCGGGCTTTACTGCGGCCTATTTCGATCACTCCGGGCTGTACGCCTTCGGCCGCCAGCCAGAGGCGCTGCACTGGAACTGCGGGCAGTTCGCGGTGGCGCTGCGCCTGCTGACCAAAAGCGCGCCGCTGATCGCCGCGCTCGAACGGTTCGGTCCGCTTTACATGCAGGCGGCGGCGCGGCGCTGGTGCTGGCGGCTGGGGGTGGAATCGCGCGGGGCCGAGGATGACACCCGCCTGGTCAGCCTGTGCGAAGCGGCGATGCGCGAAAGCGGCGCGCAGCCCGACGCGTTCTTCTTCGCGCACCGCGGCGGACGCGGGCAGACGGATGGCGTGCTGGGTGACGTCTTGGCGGATTACACCCCCACCGCTTCCGCGCATGATTACTGGTCGGACGATGCGCCCCAATCGATGCTGGTCGAAGGAGTCGAAGCGATTTGGGCGGCGATCGACGAAGGCGACGACTGGAATCCGCTGCACGCCAAGGTTGCCGCCCTGCGGCGCATGGGCGAAGCGCACGGGCGTGCGCCGGTGCCTGCCGGACACGCGCATCAGGGTTGATCCGCAGCTTGTGCCGGGGTCTGTCTTCACCCTATCTTTTCATCTTGGGGCGCATTACCTCTCGCGGCGAGCTACGGATTGCACCGGCATGGGAAGGGAGGCGCAGTGACCGATAATTTCCTCGTATCCTGTGAGCCGGCCAGCGGCGAGGAGCTGTGGCGCGGTGTGCATGGCGATGTCGAGGCAGCGGTCAGCACTGCCCGCCGCGCCTGGCCGGCATGGGCGGCGCTGCCGCTCACCAGCCGAATCGGAGTTCTGCGCGCCTTCGCCAACGAGGTGCGGCGCGAGACAGATGCAATCGCGGAACTGATCGCGCGCGAGTCCGGCAAGCCCCTGTGGGAAGCGCGCGCCGAAGTGGATGCGGTGGTGAACAAGGTCGACATTTCGGTGCAGGCCTATGCCGAACGCACCGGCAAGAAAAAGTTCGACGCCGGGCTCAATGCCAGCGCCGCCGTGCGTCACAAACCGCACGGTGTGATGGTGGTGCTCGGCCCCTACAATTTTCCTGCGCACCTGCCCAATGGCCACATCATACCCGCGCTGCTGGCAGGCAATGCCGTATTGTTCAAACCTTCGGAGAAGACCCCGGCGGTGGGTGAGACGCTGGTCGCCTGCTTCCACCGCGCAGGCGTGCCCGAAGACGTGGTGCAACTGGTGATCGGCGGGCCGGGTGAAGGCAAGGCGCTGGTTTCGCATCCCGGCGTCGACGGTGTGCTGTTCACCGGCTCGGCCGATGCCGGCATAGCGATCAATCGCAAACTGGCCGCCAATCCGGGCAAGATCGTTGCGCTGGAAATGGGCGGCAACAATCCGATAGTGGTGATCGACACGCCCAAGCTGACCGATGCCGCCGCGCTGATCGTGCAAAGTGCCTTCACCAGCGCCGGGCAACGCTGCACTGCCGCCCGGCGGCTGATCGTCAAGGACAGCGTGTATGATGACCTGATGGCCGAATTGCTGCCTTTGGCGCGCAAGCTGATGGTGGGCGATCCGCTGGGTGAGCCGCAGCCCTTCATGGGGCCGGTGATCGACAATGACGCGGCCGACAGGCTGGTCGAAAGCTTCCTGACGCTGATGACAGCCGGAGGTAGGCCGTTGCTGCACATGCGCCGCAGCGTGCCCGATCTGCCGTTCCTTACCGCAGGCATCATCGATGTGACCAACATTCCCGATCGCCCCGACATCGAATTGTTCGGGCCGATCTTGCAGGTGATCCGGGTGCCCGATCTCGACGCCGGCATTACCGAGGCGAACAACACCCGCTTTGGCCTGTCAGCATCGCTGATTGGCGGCACGCCCGAGGACTACGGGCGGTTCTGGGCCAATATCCGCGCCGGGATCATCAACTGGAACGGGCCGACCAACGGCGCTTCGTCGAAGGCGCCGTTCGGCGGTATCGGGCTGTCGGGCAATCACCGCCCCGCCGCCTATTATGCCGCTGATTATTGCGCCTATCCGGTTGCCAGCACCGAAATGGATCAACCGCGTGCCACCATCGGCGTTGGCCTCAGGCCCTGACTGCAGGGCTCTGGGTTCAGGGCTCTGAGTTCAGGGCTCAGGGGGCACGATACAGCAGGTCGACGGCGGTCAGGCCGCTCGGGCCCTGGCGGATCAGAACCGTCAGCGCCTCGCCGCCTTTTCCGCTGGCCGTCAGACCGGTGACGGGCCGCTCGTAAAGCACCGACTGCAGCCCGGCACGCAGCGCGTAGTTGAAGTGGTATTGCAGCACATCTGCAGATGCTGCTGGCGTTCGGTAACGAACGATACGCAGACGGCACCCTGCCACCTGCGCGCCAGCCGCCTGCATCACCATCCCGTGCGGCATGATCGTAGCGACCGATGGCGGATCGACCGCCCAGATGAAGCCTTCCTCGATCACGGCAGCGCATCGCTCTGGTGCGCCCAGCACAGCGAGCAAGTCCTCAACCGTGGCATTTGCCGCGAGCACTGGCCCGCTTTTCTCCACTGCTGCGGGTAGCGACACAATCTCTCCCCCCTCCAGCAATTCGATACGGGCCGCCTCGCGCGCGGCTCGCGCTGTCTCCGGCGTTGCAGGCACCAGCGGCAGTGCGGTGTCTCCGGCAAAGTCCAGCAGCGCATTGGCCGCGTTGCGGGCCGAAAGATCGGGGTCGCTCATCAGCGGATCATACAGCGCGCGCGCCACCACCGGGTCGGTCGCCAGCGGATCGACCGAAGTACGATCCTCGCGCTCACCCGAGCAGGCCGCCAGCAGCGAGAGCAGGACAAGGGGCAAGACACAGCGCATTTCCCTGCCGATGCCATAATATGGTTAAGAACCCGCATTCCGCCCCAAGGCAAAAGCGCCTCCGGAGCCGGTTGGCTTCCGAAGGCGCTTCCCGCAAGCCGATGGGCCTGCGCCGACGACCGCTTGGTGGGAGCGGCCGCAAGTTGTGCAAGTACATGCTAAAACGTCCGTTTCGATACATGTCTTGTTGAGTGCGTTCATCTATATGGCATCAAACCTGAACGAACTGGCACTATAGCCGAAAGCCGTCGTTCATCGCTGCAGCACTGCTTGCGCACCGGGTCATCGCACCCTAACGGCAGCCTTTCATGGCCGCTTCCGCACCCTCATCCTCCACCGGCCAATCCGCGCCTTCGGGCCTCGCCCCGGCGATCGGCGCCTATCTGATCTGGGGCTTTCTGCCGCTCTACCTGCTACTGGTGAAAGCCGTCCCGCCATTCGAATTCGTCGGCTGGCGGATCATCTGGACGCTGCCGCTGTGTCTGGTGATTGTCGCTGTCCGGCGCCAGTTTCCCGAGCTTGTAGCTGCGCTCAAAAGCCCGCGCGCCCTGCTCGCGCTGCTGGCGAGCGCGATGCTGATCGGCACCAACTGGTTCATCTATGTCTGGGCGATCATGGAGGGGCAGGTCTATGCAACCAGCATCGGTTATTACCTGAACCCGCTCATCAACGTGCTGCTCGGCACGCTGTTTCTCGGAGAGAAGCTGTCGCGGCGGCAATGGCTCGCGGTGGGCGTGGCGGGATTGGCCGTTGTACTGCTTGCGGCCGGCGCGTTGACGAGCCTGTGGATCAGCCTCAGCCTTGCGTTCAGCTTTGCCTTCTATGGCCTTGTTCGCAAGCAGGTTTCGGTTGGATCGCTGCCCGGTTTGACAATCGAAAGCGCGATCCTGCTGCTGCCCGCCAGTGCGGTGGCGCTGTGGTATGCAAGCGGGCCGCAAGGCTCATCCTTCGGGCAGGACACCTTCCTCAGCCTCGCGATTGTCTTTTCCGGCGTTGCCACTGCCGTGCCGCTGCTGATGTTCGCGCTCGCTGCGCGGCGGATGGACTATTCGACGCTCGGCTTCATCCAGTATCTCGCGCCAACCATCGTCTTCATACTCGGACTCACGGTGTTCCGCCAACCGCTTGAACCGGCGAAACTTCTGAGCTTCGTGCTGATCTGGATCGCAGTCGGGATCTTCGTTTACGACCTGTGGGCGAAACGGCGCAGCAGCCGGAAGGCGGCGGCTTAGCCGACGAACCGCCAGCCAAGCGTCGCGCCCGCGTGGAACGGCACGATGTCCTCGCCTGTCACCTGCAGCACCTTCGGCACCGCATGATCGGCACGTTCCAGCGTCACGCTCTGCTCGTTGACAGGCAGCTTGTAGAACGCGGGGCCGCGGAGCGAGGCAAAGCTTTCAAACTGATCCAGCGCATCCTCCTCATCGAACACCGAAAGATAGCTTTCCAGCGCATAGGGCGCACCGAAGATGCCTGCGCAGCCGCAGGCGCTTTCCTTGTCGCGCTTGAGATGCGGGGCGCTGTCGGTGCCCAGAAAAAACTTGGCGCTCCCGCCGGTGGCCGCCTTGCGCAGCGCCAGCCGGTGGCTCTCGCGCTTGGCGACCGGCAGGCAGTAATTGTGCGGCTGAATACCGCCCACCAGCATGGCATTGCGATTGATGTGGAGGTGCTGGGGCGTGATGGTCGCGGCCACGTTCGGTCCGGCTTCCAGCACGAAATCGACTGCATCGCTGGTGGTGATATGTTCGAACACCACGCGCAGCTTGGGAAAGCTTGCAACAATGCCGCGCAAGTGCCTGTCGATGAACTCTTTTTCGCGGTCGAACACGTCGACATGATGGTCGGTCACCTCGCCGTGGATGCACAGCACGATATCCTCGGCCTCCATCCGCGCCAGAACCGGATACAGCTTTTCGACGTTGCTCACACCCGCGGCCGAATTGGTGGTGGCGTTGGCGGGATACAGCTTGGCGGCGGTGAACACACCTTGCGCCGCGCCGCGCGCCAGATCGTCAGCATCGGTATCGTCGGTGAGATAGCACGTCATCAGCGGAGTAAACCGCACGCCCTCGGGCACGGCGGCCAGGATACGTTCCCGATAGGCCGCCGCCAGCGCGGTCGTGGTCACCGGCGGGCTGAGATTGGGCATCACGATCGCGCGGGCAAACTGTCGGGCGGTATAGGGCACCACCTCGCGCATGATGGCCCCATCGCGGAAATGCAGGTGCCAGTCGTCGGGGCGGCGGATCGTGAGGCTGTCGGTCATGGCTTCCCCTTAGCGATGCGTCATCCTATCTGTCACGCATGACTGTAACCTGCCTCACCGATCGTGCCATTATCCGCCTCTCCGCGCTGGACGAAGGGGAAGATGTCGCCGCCTTCCTGCAAGGCCTCGTCACCAATGACGTGCAGGGGCCGCTCCCCTGCTACGCTGCGTTGCTGAGCGCGCAGGGCAAGCACATGTTCGATTTTCTGGTGTGGGGCGACGGGGCAGACCTGCTTGTCGATTGCGAGGCGGCGCTGGCCGATGACCTGGCAAAGCGGCTGTCGATGTACCGGCTGCGGCGCAAGATTGCGATTGCCCGCGACGATTCGCTCGCCGTGCATTGGAGCCGCGATGCACAGGACGGCGCAGTGCCCGATCCGCGCCTGCCGGAACTGGGCTGGCGCTGGCTGGCAACTGCAAATGGGAGCGAGCGCGCCGATGATGCGTGGCACGCCCACCGCCTGTCGCTGGGCGTGCCCGAAGGTCGCGCAGAACTCGGCGATATCCTGTGGCTGGAAACCAACGCAGTCGAACTGAACGGCGTGAGCTTCACCAAGGGCTGTTATGTCGGGCAGGAAAACACCGCGCGCATGAACTGGCGGCAGAAGGTCAACCGGCGGTTGGTGGTGGTCCCGTTGGCGCACTCGGACGAAGCGCGGCGGGTGATCGCCTATCCCGAACTCGGCCTTGCCGTAGATCACCTGCGGACCGAGAAGCTCGATCCCAACGCTCTGCCCGCCTGGCAGCGCGCCGGAGTAATCGCGCCCGAAGCCTAGCCCTGTTCGTAGACCGCGAGCGAGGCTTCGAGCATTGCCGTCGCCCGTTCACGCGCGGCATCGCGCGGCAGGCCGAGCGCCTTGGCCAGCGCCCCGCCGATCAATGCATCGCCCAGCGCCATCAGCACCAGCGTCAGCGTGTCGCCATGAATGCGGCCCGGCTCACTACCATGGCTGGCTTCTTCGGGCGCGATCTCGTCGACCAGATCATGAATGGTCGAAATGATCGGATCGAGCGCGTCCTCGTTGCCGGTCAGCAGCATCCAGCTGGTCAGCGCGCCCGCGCCCTCGCGGTCGAAAGCGTCGAAGGCAAGATCCACCACTTCGCGCGGAGCGCCGAGCCCTGCACGGCTGGCGCGCACGGCGTCGATGATTGTCTCGCACACCGAACGTGCCAGATGTTCGGCCAGCGCCTTTTGCAGCCCGGACGCCGATCCGAAATGGTGCAGCAGGTTGGCGTGGGTCCGCCCGATCCGGGTCGCCACCGCTTTCAGCGTCACGGATTGCGGCCCCGTCTCGATTAGCAGCGCACGCGCGGCGGCGAGCGCGGAGCTGCGCGATTCTTCGGGGGTCAACCTTTTGCGACTGGACATAGGCGGCTGCGCCTAACGGCTTTTGCCGGGGTCGACAAGCCGTGCGGCGGGTGCGGTCAGGCCGCGCGTTGGTGTTCGCTGCCCGCACCGCCCAGTGCAAGCCGGTAACCGACCGCTGGCACCATCTCGCCGCGCCCGCAGGAAAAACGCTCTTCTACCCGGCCCGTCGGATCGAAGCCGAGCTTTCTGAGCACCTTGCCCGATGCCGGATTGTCGAGAAAATGCGAGGCGACCAGTTCGCGATGGCCGAGCGTTGCTGCGATTTCCAGCACCGCTGCGCCCGCCTCGGTGGCGAAGCCCTGCCCCCAGAAGCTGCGCGCGATCCAGTAGCCAAGTTCGATCGCTCCGCCGTCATTGGCGGCATCGCCCATCGGCCCCAATCCGATGCAGCCGACTGCCTGCGCATCGGCGGCGCGGGTGACGAGGAAACGCGGGTAAAGCGGCTCCACGGGACGCGCGGCGAATTCGCGAGCGTGACTTTCGTCATAAGGCCAGGGCGCGCTGGCGAGGTTCCGCACAACGCCTTCGTCGGCGATTCCGGCCAGTAGAGCCTGCCAGTCCTCGGGCCAGATCGGCCGCAACAGCAATCTTTGACTGCGATGGAACACGAGTTCTCCCTTCCTCGCCCCACGCCGCCGATAACGGCAACGCATGACAATTTCGTGGCCGCGAAACTTTATGATTCGGCGGCAATGACGAGGGAGAATGCAAAGAGGGAGACGGACCCCTCGTATCGAGGATGGTCCCATCTCCCTCTTGAAGCCGGTTATTCACCGACTGGAACCATCCTTGCGGATGATCCCTTT
Source organism: Erythrobacter sp. NFXS35 (assembly GCF_040148725.1). Classification (NCBI taxonomy): domain Bacteria; kingdom Pseudomonadati; phylum Pseudomonadota; class Alphaproteobacteria; order Sphingomonadales; family Erythrobacteraceae; genus Erythrobacter; species Erythrobacter sp. NFXS35. The sequence goes on from NZ_JAGDEB010000001.1 coordinate 812,079, forward strand.
ATCGAATCATCCGCTTATTCGGCGGCTTCCGCCATGACATCGACAGAGACGTATTTACGGCCCTGCTTGCCACCGTGGAATCGCACCACGCCTTCGGCGAGCGAATACAGGGTGTGATCCTTGCCGATGCCGACATTCACGCCCGGGTATACGCGGGTGCCGCGCTGACGGATAATGATGTTGCCGCCGATCACTTCCTGACCGCCGAACTTCTTCACGCCCAAGCGACGACCGGCCGAATCACGACCGTTACGCGACGAACCGCCTGCTTTCTTATGTGCCATGGTTCACCCGCTCCTTATTCAGCCGAGGCCGCGGCGTCTGCCGGGGCTTCGCTCTTGGTCTTCTTGGCGGCGGCCTTCTTGGCAGCCGGCTTATCTTCGCCCACGGCGGTGATCCGCAGCAGAGTCATCTGCTGCCGATGGCCGTTCTTGCGACGATAATTGTGACGGCGACGCTTCTTGAAGACAATCACCTTCTCGCTCTTGGCCTGCGCGATGATTTCCGCCGAAACGGTCACCTTGGCGGCATCGGCGATGCTTTCGCCTTCACCGGCGAGCAAAATATCGCTCAGCGTGATGGTGTCGCCGGCTTCGCCTGCGAGCTTTTCAACGGCAATCTTGTCTCCGGCGGCAACCCGATATTGCTTGCCGCCGGTGCGCACTACAGCGAACATGGCTTTATACTCTCAATCTTGTGCAATGTCCGGAAGGGCGTGGCACGCCATGCCTACCGAACGGCAATGCGACGCTGCGCGAATGCAGCGCCGGAAAGATGGGTGCCGTTAGGGGAAAGGTGTTTGCAAGTCAACGGCTGCGGGCGGCAAAAAACACGCAACGTTGATCTGACTGTTCCCTTTGCCACCGAAGGGTGTCGTGGTAACGGAGACAGGGATCTATATGCAAGTGCGACGGAAAATTCTTGGCCTGCTTCCGCTGATTGCGGCGGTGAGCGCCTGCGCGGGGTCGGATACACGCTATCCTTCGCTGGCAATGCGGTCGTTCGAAGTGAACCCGCCGCCGTCCGGCCCGACCCGGCCGCCTGCGCCGACTCGCCCCATCGTCGATGACGCAACGTTGGTGGCGCTTGTCGACCGCGCAGTCACCGCAGACACGAAGTTCAGCCGTCAGCAAGCCGAAGCCGCACAATTGGCCCGCGCCGCTGCCGGACGACCTATCGAAAGCGATGCTCGCGCGGCTGCGCTGGTGTCAATGGCCGATCTTGCCGCCCATCGCGGCGCGACCACCACCGTGCTGGCCGAGCTTGATGAACTCGCCGTCACCGCGGCGACCACCTTTGCTCCGACGCAAGAGATTGAAGGCGCGCGGGCGCAGGTGCTCACACTGGTGACCGATCAGAACGCGGCGATGGAACGTTTGTGGGAGATGATGGAAACATGAACCTGGCCTGCAGCACCTGCCCGGTGAACGAGACTGCCGCCTGCGCCGTTCTGACCACGGAGGAACGCGACGCGATGGCCGCAGCCGGACGCACGCGCACCCTGAGACGCGGCGAGATGCTGTTCGCCGCCGGGGACGAGGATGCCGCCTGCGCGACGCTGCTTTCCGGCGCACTCAAGGTTTCGGCAGTGGATGCCGACGGCAACGAGCAGATTCTGTCTCTGGTCCATCCGGCGGGCTTCATCGGCGAGCTGTTCGCGCCGTTTGCCCACCACGATGTCGTGGCGCTGACCGACAGCCGGCTGTGCACCTTCGCCAAGCGCGATATCGAGCGCGCAATCGAGGATTATCCCGCCCTCGCCCGCGCGTTGCTGCGCCGCAGCCAGGCCGATCTGCTGGCGACCCGCACATTGCTGGAACTCACCGGCCACGCCAGCGCCGAGGCACGACTGGCCGCATTGCTGCACGATTTCGCCTTTGCCGCCAGCGACAGCTCCTGCCATCTCGCCAAGCGGTTCGACCTGCCGCTGACCCGCGGTGAAATCGGCAACATGCTCGGCCTCACCATCGAAACGGTCAGCCGCAAGCTGGGCGAACTTGAGGATACGGGCGCGATCCAGCGCGAAGGCAAGCGCGGTATTCTGATCCGCGATCCGGAACTGCTGCACGACATTTCGGGACGATAGATTCGGAGCGGCGGCAGGGAGAGGAGCCGCCGCCCCGAGGGGAGCCGTTCAGGTTAGGCGACGATCGCGGCGATTACCGCGATGGCAAGGCCCCACACCACCAGCAGCACCGGCAGGATCAGCACCTGGATCGTCGCATCGCGCGGGGCGAGCCGCCCCGTATTGGTCATGATGCCGCGTGTTTCGAAATCGCCCCGCGTCTGCGGCTGGGTGGTGTTGCCGGCCAGCCGCGTCCACATCGCCGGAACCGCAAAAAAGGCTGCGATGAGCAGGACGATGATCGCCATCGGGATCGCCAGCACCGGGTTCGCAAACGCGCTGCCGACGATCACCAGAAAGCCCAGATAGCAGCCCACTGTCGCCCCGTAGAGCGCGGTCGGCAGTCCGAAATTGCGGTCGGTTTCCACCTGGTGACGGACGGTTGCGGGTTGCTCGACAACGCGGGCATCACCGCGGGCGATCAGGTCGTGGACGATGTGGCTCATGGGTGGTCCTCCTTGTTGAAGAAGGATTACTGCGCCCAGTGCAGCCCTGCTTTGACGCGGATCAAATCAGCTTTGCCAGCGCGCAAGATCGCGATGGTCATCGGCGCGCGGTTCGATCCAGTGCCATTCGCTGCCCCCGTTCTGGTTGGCGCGCTTCTCGCGCTTCCAGAACCACGCAGCGCTTTTCAGATGGTCCATGCAGAAATCGACAGCGTCGATGGAGTCGCGGCGATGCAGCGCGGCCGCAGAAACGCAGACAATCGGCTCTCCCGGCCGCAGCACGCCGACACGGTGCACCATCAACAGGCCCATCAGGGTGAAGCGGTCGAACGCGCGGTCGGCCAACTCGTGCATCCCCGGCAGGGTGAGCGGTTCGTAATGACTGAGTTCAAGCGCCTCGACCCCGTCATCGTAGCGGACTTCGCCCACAAAGGTGCACACCCCGCCCAACCCCGGATTGGCCTGCGTGAACGGGCCGATCAGCGTGCCGGGGATGAACATTTGCTCAGCCAAGCGAATATCGCGCATCGGATCAGCCGCCGGACACGGGGGGCAGGAAGGCGACCTCGTCGCCATGCCGCGCGACAATCCCTTCGCGGTCGGCCAGCACCTCACCGTTGAGGGCGACCTTAACTCGCTTATCACGGACTGCATCGGATAGCCCTTCGCGGACATGATCGTCCAACAAGGCGAGGATATCCGGCCAGTCAATATCCCCAGAATTCGAGGCGAATTGGCTTTCCGATTTGCCCGCCGCATCGGCGAGCTTGCCAAGATAGACGAAACGGATCACGCCAAGCCTCCGTCGTCATTGCGAGCGACCGGAGGTCGCGCGGCAATCCAGCTTCGGAACTGGATTGCTTCGCTGCGCTCGCAATGACGAAGCATGGGCCTCACCCCCCCGTCATCGACATGTGGCGCGGCACGGCTGGTGCCGCATCGCGGTTATCCATGCGGAAATGATGCTTTTCCGGCTTGATCCGCAGCGCCTCGTCCAGTGCGGCGGCGAGGTTGGCTTCGGGCGCGTCGGACCGCAGCGCGGCGCGCAAATCGACCTGCTCGCCTCCGCCAAGGCATGGGTAAAGCTGGCCGGTCGCGGTCACCCTCAGGCGGTTGCACCCCGCGCAGAAATTGTTCGTGTGCGGAGTAATGAAGCCGAGCCTGCCGCCGGTTTCGGCCACATCGACATAGCGCGCCGGGCCACCGGTGGCATGGGCGTTGTCGGTCAACGTCCAGCGGTGTTCCAGATCGCGCCTGACATCATCGAGCGGCAGATACTGGTCGAGCCGCTCCTCCTCGACATCGCCCAGTGGCATCACTTCGATCAGGGTGACATCATGGCCCTGCCCATGCGCCCAGGCGATCAGATCGGGCAGTTCGCCTTCGTTGATGCCCTTCAGCGCAACCGCATTGAGTTTGACGCGCAGCCCCGCCGCCTTGGCGGCAGCGATCCCTTCGAGCACCTGCGGGAGCGCGTCACGCCGGGTCAGTTTGGCGAATTTGGCGCGGTCCAGCGTGTCGAGCGAGACGTTCACCCGCTTGACCCCGGTGTGGGCCAGCGCCTCGGCATGGCTTGCCAACTGCGTGCCGTTCGTGGTCAGCGTCAGTTCCGCCAGGCCCCCATGTTCTTTGGGCCCCAGCCTGCGCCCCAGCGCGGTGAACAGGTCGATGATGTCGCGCCGCACCAGCGGTTCGCCCCCGGTGATGCGGATCTTGGTCACCCCGCGCGCGATGAAGCCGGTGGCAAGATCATGCAGTTCCTCCAGCGTCAGCACTTCGGCCTTGGGCAGGAAGGTCATGCGTTCGGGCATGCAGTAGGAACAGCGCAGATCACAGCGATCGGTCACCGAAAGGCGCAGATAGGTGATGCGGCGCTGAAAGTTGTCGACCAGCGGCGGCAGGGCGCTTGCCGACGCGTTCAGCTCAATCAGATCGCGTTGGCGAGGCGGGTCAATCTGCACGCCCTCATTCATGGCACACGAGATACTGCCCTGTCACCCCGGGCGCCTCCGCCAGAAAGCGCAAGCTGGCGTCCCGCGCCGATCCGGGCGGTCCGGCAACCACATTGACGCGGGCAGGCGCTGCCTCGCGCGCCAGATCGCGGGCCATCGCAAGACGCCAGTCGCGGTGTTCGTGGCCTGCGGGCGGCAGGATGATGGCCAGCGCAGTCACGTCGGGCGCGGCGAGCAGCGCACGCGCAGATTCGAGGTAGAACGCCATGAACGCCCCCGCCGCATCCAGCGGGCCTTCCGGCAGACGCCCCGCTTCAAGCTGGCGCATCATGGCTTTACGCTCCGGGGCCGGTCGGGCGTTCGCGGTGCAAGGTGATGCCGATCTGCTCGTCCGCCTCGGCAATCGCGAGCTTGACGATCTTGACCGTGACCGCCTCCACCCGCGCATCCTGCACGAACAGCGTTTCGCAGATATGATCGGCGACCGCTTCGATCAGCTTGAAATGGACGCCTTCGGGCAAGCCACCGGTGGCAGCGAATTTGAGGTCCATGTAGTTCTTGGACGCATCGAGCGGCGTTTCGGGATCGTAGCGATCCGCGACGGCATACCGCACCGCCATCGAAATGCGCAGCGGCTGCGGCTTGCCGGTCTCCTCGGAATAGATGCCGGTGAGGACATCGACGACGAGATCATTGACTTCGAGGGTGAGCGAATCGGTGCGGGAGGTCATGCCGGCGGCCCTTAGCGCGGATTGGACCAGCGCGCGAAGATTGCGGTGGGCAACAGCCTGCCGCCCTCCCCGTCCTCGCGCACGGCCAGGTCGCCGTGTTCGATCCGGCCCGGCAGATGTCCCAGCGCCTCTTGCAGCAGCCCGGCAATCGCCAGGCTGCTCATGCGCACTGCGTAGACGGTGAGGAACAGGAAACGGCTGTCCGCGTCGAGCAGCTTCGCGCAATCGCCGACGAGGCCGGGGAGATGTTCCTCCAACCGCCACACCTCACCGTCCGGCCCGCGGCCGAACTTGGGCGGATCGAGGATGATTCCGTCATAGCGCCGCCCGCGCCGCACTTCGCGCGCAGTGAATTTCGCCGCGTCGTCTACCAGCCAGCGGATCGGGCGATCCTCCATGCCCGAAAGCGCGGCGTTCTCCCGCGCCTGCGCAACGGACTTCTTGGACGCATCGACATGCGCGACCTTGCCGTGGCGGGACAGTGCAAGGGAGCCAAGACCGGTGTAGCCGAACAGGTTGAGGGTCTCAGCCTCGATCATTCCATCAAGCTGCCCGCGCATCCACTCCCACACCGGGGCCATGTCGGGGAAGAATTGCAGGTGGCGAAACGGCGTGGGCCTAGCGGTGAAGCGGACATCGTCCCACGCCAGCGGCCAGCCCTCTTCGGGCACGTTTTGGGCAAACTGCCAGCGCCCGCCGCCATCCTCGTCCGATCCGGGGATGAACTCGCCCGCAGCGGGCCAATCCTCATTGCGCGGTTGCCACAGGGCCTGCGGTTCGGGGCGAATGAAGGCGTGGGGGCCGAATGCCTCCCACTTGCGCCCTGCCCCGCTGTCGAGCAGGCGGTACGAATCCCACGCGGCGCACTCCATCACCAGCGGTTGCTGGATCAGCGCCGCCATTACGACGCGCCAGAGGCAGCCGCGTGGCTCAGCACGTAATCGCGGCTGGCGGCGTAATCGCCGGCCAGTTCGGTGAAGCTCTCCTCGCGCCCGAACAGATCGCCGACGCGTGCGGGCAACGAAGGACGCATTCCGATAGCGCGTTCGACCGCGTCGTTGAACTTGGCCGGATGCGCTGTGGCGAGCGTGACCAAGGGCACATCTGGCGCAACCCCGCCCGCCGCCGCCACCGCCTGCGCCGCGTGCAGGCCGACGCCGGTGTGCGGATCGATCACCTGCCCCGCTTGCCGGAACGCCCACTGCATCGCCCGCGCAGTCTCGGTCTGATCGGCGCGCGCGCTGGTGAACAATGTCGACGCTGCTTCGCGTTGGGCATTGGTGAGCTGCATCACCTTGCTCGCCTCGAACGCGTGCATCTGCGCCGCCATCGCCGCTCCATCGCGCCCGCAACCATCGAACAGCAGGCGTTCGAAGTTTGAGGAGACCTGAATATCCATCGACGGGGTGAGCGTCGCTGTGACGCCGCCAGCGGAGTAATCCCCTGCGCTCAATGCGCGGTGCAGAATGTCGTTGATGTTGGTCGCCACGATCAGGCGTTCGATCGGCAGCCCCATGCGCGCCGCGACATAGCCTGCGAAGACATCGCCGAAATTGCCGGTCGGTACGGAGTAGGCGACCTTGCGATCCGGCGCGCCCAGTTGCAGCGCGGATGCGAAATAATACACCACCTGCGCCATCAGCCGCGCCCAGTTGATCGAATTGACCGCGCCGAGGTTGAGCGTCGTCGTCACGTCGGCATCGTTGAACATCCGCTTCACATGCGCCTGCGCATCATCGAAGCTGCCGTCGATCGCGAGGTTGTGGACGTTGGGCGCGCGCACTGTGGTCATCTGGCGGCGCTGGACCTCGCTCACCCGGCCCTTGGGGTGGAGCATGAAGATTTCCGCGCGGGTGCCGCCCGCCACCGCATGAATCGCGGCCGATCCGGTATCGCCGGAGGTCGCCCCGACAATGGTGAGCCGTGCATCGCGCCGTTCGAGAAACAGTTCGAACAGGTGGCCGAGCAATTGCAGCGCCACATCCTTGAACGCCAGCGTCGGGCCATGGAACAGTTCGAGCAGCCAGTGCTGCTGATCCATCTGCACCAGCGGGGCGACGGCAGCATGACCGAAATCGCCATAAACCGCGTGGCAAATGGTGGTGAGTTCATCCTCGGTCAGACTGCCCGCCACGAAGGGCGCAATGATACGCGCGGCGAGATCGGGATAGTCCAGCCCGCGCATGTCGCGGATATCGGCCTCGCTGAACTGCGGCCATTCGGCAGGCACATACAGCCCCCCGTCATTGGCCAGCCCTGCGAGCGTCACCCCTTCGAAATCGAGCGCCGGTGCGCGCCCTCGTGTCGAGACATATTGCATGGGCGAAGCGCCTAGCGTCGGCGTCGGCGGATTGCCAGCACGTAGATGACCAGCGCGGTCAGCGCGAAGAAGAACCACTGTCCGGCATAGGCAAGGTGGTTGTTGGGCAGGTCGCCGGGATCGGGCTTGGCCATCGGCTGAAGCCCTGCGACCGGCGGATCGGCCACAAGGCGCGGCCCCGGCGCAATCACGCCCGTGATGATGCCGCCGCCAAATTCCGGCTGCGCAATGTCGCGACTATATCCCAGATCGACAGGGACAGTCCTATCGCCGCCGACAGCACAGGTAGCGCGCTGGACCCAGCCTTTTTGGCCCTTTGACGAAGTGCCTGAGACCGGCTCGATACTGACAACTCTTTCACAGGCAACCCGGCTCGGGCGAAACCACGCCTCACCGGTGTCGCCAGTCACAGGGAAGGCGACCTCGTCGCTGGAACTTGCGGCAGCTTCGTACCGTGCGAGCAAGTCAGCCTTCTCGCCCATCCGCCCCAGCTGCCAGAAACCCAGCGCGATCATCGTCGCGACTGCCGCCAGCACAATGATGGTGGCGATGATCGGCACGCGGCCACTCATGGCTGGCTCTCTTCGTAGCTGTGATAAACCCACATGGCCTTGTAGAACCTGAGCGCGAAGACCACGGCGCCCACCGTCACCGGTGCCCAGAACGACAGTTGCAGCCACAAGGGCGGGCGTAGCCACGCGTCGATACCAAGCGCGGCGAGGATCAGCACCAGTGCGAACAACATCGTCACCACGCCGACAAACCGCCCGCCGCGCTCCAGCGCCAGAAAATCAAGCCCGCACGCGGCGCACTCATCCGCCAGCAGCGCAGGCGCGGCAAACAGAGTCTTCGCGCCGCAGCGGGGGCACAAACCGGAAAGGGCAGCCGAAACTAATCCCGGCTGCCCGTCCTTGCCCTTGGCTGGTTCATTCGGACCGGTGGGGTCCGCACTCATCAATGGAATTCGGCGCCCCAACCGCCCCACACGTAGATGGTGACGAACAGGAACAACCACACCACGTCGACGAAGTGCCAATACCATGCCGCCGCTTCGAAGCCGAAATGCTGGCGCGGGGTGAAGTGGCCGAGATAAGCGCGGTACAGGCACACGGCGAGGAAGATCGTGCCCACCAGCACGTGGAAGCCGTGGAAGCCGGTCGCCATGTAGAACGCGCTCGAATAGGTGTTGCCACCAAAGCCGAACGGCGCGGCGGCATATTCGTACGCCTGAATGGCGCTGAACAGCACGCCCAGCGCGATGGTCGCCCACAGGCCCTGCTTCAGACCGGTGCGGTCGCCATGAACCAGCGAGTGGTGCGCCCAGGTCACGGTCGTGCCCGAACACAGCAGGATGATGGTGTTGAGCAGCGGCAGCGACAGCGGATCCAGAACTTCCATCCCTTCGGGGATGAACGCCGCCGTCGAGCCCACAACGCCGAACAGGCTGCTGGTCAGCCCGGTTTCCGCGTCATAATTCAGCGCCGTCGGGAACAGCGCGAAGTCGAAGAAACTCCAGAACCAGCCGACGAAGAACATCACTTCGGACGCAATGAACAGGATCATGCCGTAACGCATGTGGAGCTGCACCACCGGCGTGTGATCGCCGCGCTCGGCTTCGATCACGATGTTGCGGAACCACATGAAGAAGGTCGCGATCAGGCCGGCAAGGCCCGCCCACATCACGATGCTGGCGGCGCTCCCGAACAGATCGGGGTGAAAGCTCAGTACCATGCCGCTGGTGAAGGTCAGCGCCGAAATCGAGCCGACCAGCGGCCAGATATCGGGTTCAAGGATGTGGTAATCGTGGTTTGCCGTGCCAGCCATTGTCGTCGTCCCGTCCCTGGGTTGCTTGCGGTATCAGTTGGTGCGCGCCGGGGCGGCCGTATCCGGCCCCGACGTGCGGTGGAAAGTGTAGCTCAACGTGATCTGTTCGACGCCCTGCATATCCGGATCCTCCAGCATGGCGGGATCGACGTAATACAGCACCGGCATGGTCACTTCCTGCCCCGGCGCGAGCGTCTGTTCGGTGAAGCAGAAACACTGGATCTTGTTGAAATGCTTGCCCGCCTGTTCCGGCGTCACATTGAAGGTCGCCGTGCCGGTAATCGGCTTGGAGCTTTCGTTGCGGGCGATGTAAGTCGCGATGTCGCGCTGGCCGATAGTGACGGTGTCGGTCGCCTGGCTGGGGCGGAAGGTCCACGGCATATGGCTTGCGGTCGAACCATCGAACCGCACTGAAATCGTCTGTCCGGTGACCATGGTGGCAGCCTGCGCCGCATCGGCCTCGCTCGCGACCTGCGTGGTGCCGCCGAAGCCTGTGACACGGCAGAACATCTCGTAAAGCGGGACCGCAGCATAGCCCAGTCCCAGCATCCCCACCGCGCCCATGAACGCAAGCAGACCGACGCGAAGATTGCGGCGCGCGGTGTCCCTATCGTGCCGGATGGGCGGAGTGGTTGCCATCAGCCGTCCCCGATCCGCACGATGGTGATGGCGTAGAACAGGATCACGAAGAATAGCAGCGTGCCTGCAACCACAAGGTTGCGGCTTTTGCGCCGACGTTCGAATTCCTTTTGTTCTTCAGGGGTCATGCGATCCACCCTTGATAGAACGCCACCCGGTCCGCCACCAGCGCGGCGAACAGCGCGAAGAGATAGGCGATCGAGAACTTGAACAGCTTCTTTTCGGGCAGCATCTTGTCCTCGGCAGCGCGCATCCGCACGCCCACCGGCCACGCCAGCAGCAGGAACAGCGCGGACAGCGTCACCGCGGTCATGCCGTAAATCCAGCTCGTCCCACCAATCGCCCAGGGGGCAATCGCGATCGGGGTCAACGCCACAGTGTACCACCAGATCTGGCGGCGCGTCGGCTTCTCGCCCGCGACCACCGGCATCATTGGAATGCCGACCTTGGCGTAATCGGACTGCACGAACAGCGCCAACGCCCAGAAGTGCGGCGGGGTCCAGAAGAAGATGATCGCGAACAGCAGCACCGGCATGGCGGTGATCTCGCCCGTCACCGCGACCCAGCCGATCAGCGGGGGAAACGCGCCAGCGCCGCCGCCGATAACAATGTTCTGGGGGGTGCGCGGCTTCAGCCACATGGTGTAGATAACGGCGTAATAGATGATCGCGCCCAGCAGCAGTCCTGCCGCCAGCCAGCCGATTGCCACGCCCATCAGGCACACCGACACGGCTGACAGGAACACGCCGAAATCACGCGCGTCTTCGCGCCGCATCCGTCCGCCCGGTATCGGCCGGTTCATGGTGCGCTTCATGCCCTTGTCGAGATCGGCTTCCCACCAGTGGTTGAGCGCCGCCGATCCGCCCGCGCCCATCGAAATGGCGAGGATCGCGGTGAAGCCCAGCACCGGATGGATGCTGCCCGGCGCGGCCAGCACACCGCAGATCGCGGTGAAGATCACCAGCGTCATCACCCGCGGCTTGGTCAGCGTGAAGAAATCACGCCATTCCGCCGGGAGAGCGGCGCTCGTCGGGCTGATCTGAGGGGCGGCTGTTTCCATAGGTCCAGTATTTCTCATTGGCGAAGAGCGCGGCATTGCCGCCGCGCCCTCCCCCTTGTGCTTTGCCGTCGGCTTGGGAAGCCCCCTGGCTCCCGCCGCCTCAGGCGATCACGCGCCCGCCCTTATGCGGTGGCCGGACGGTGATCGTGGTAATCATGCGCGTCGGTAATCACCGGCAGCGTTTCGAACTGGTGGTACGGCGGCGGGCTGGGCAGCGTCCATTCCAGCGTGGTCGCGCCTTCGCCCCACGGATTGGCCCCGGCCTTGCGTCCAGCCACCAGCGCATAGCCGATGTTAACGAAGAAGAAGATCATCGAACCGGCCATGATGTAATAACCGTAGGTGCTGATCTCGTGCCAGAAGGTGAAGGCGTCCGGATAATCGGGATAGCGACGCGGCATCCCCTGCATTCCGAGGAAATGCTGCGGGAAGAAGATCACGTTCACACCGATGAAGAACGTCCAGAAGTGCAGGTGGCTGAGCAATTCGGAATGCATCCGGCCGCTCATCTTCGGGAACCAGTAGTAGAAGCCCGCGAACAACGAGAACACCGCGCCCATCGACAGCACGTAGTGGAAATGCGCCACCACATAATAGGTGTCGTGCAGGTTCACGTCGATCCCGCCATTGGCGAGCACCACGCCGGTCACGCCGCCGACGGTGAACAGGAAGATGAAGCCGAGCGCCCACACCATCGGCGATTTGAACTCGACACTGCCGCCCCACATCGTGGCGATCCAGCTGAAGATCTTCACGCCGGTGGGAACCGCGATCACCATCGTCGCCGCGGTGAAATACATCTTCGTGTTCACGTCGAGGCCCACGGTGTACATGTGGTGCGCCCAGACGATGAAGCCGACCACGCCGATGGCAACCATCGCGTAGGCCATGCCGAGGTAGCCGAACACCGGCTTGCGGCTGAAGGTCGCGACGATCTGGCTGATCATGCCGAAGCCCGGCAGGATCATGATGTACACTTCCGGGTGGCCGAAGAACCAGAACAGGTGCTGGTAAAGCACCGGATCGCCGCCGCCGGCCGGATCGAAGAAGGTCGTGCCGAAGTTACGATCGGTCAGCAGCATGGTGATGGCAGCGGCGAGAACCGGCAGCGCCAGCAGCAGCAGGAAGGCGGTGACCAACACCGACCACACGAACAGCGGCATCTTGTGCAAGGTCATGCCCGGCGCACGCATGTTGAAGATGGTGGTGATGAAGTTGGTCGCCCCGAGGATCGAACCAGCGCCCGCGAGGTGCAATGAGAAGATCGCGAAATCGACCGCCGGGCCGACCGAACCGCTGGTCGACAGCGGAGCATAGACGGTCCAGCCGGTGCCTGCGCCCGGGCCGGAGCCGCCGGGAACGAACAGCGAGAACAGCAGGCTGAAGAAGCCCGCCACCGTCAGCCAGAACGACACGTTGTTCATCCGCGGAAACGCCATGTCCGGCGCGCCGATCATGAGCGGGACGAACCAGTTGCCGAAGCCGCCGATCATCGCCGGCATCACCATGAAGAACACCATGATGAGGCCGTGCGCGGTGATGAACACGTTCCACATGTGCAGCGCGGTATTGAGATCGCTGCCGCCGCCCATGAATTCGGCCCACCAGGTCAGGTACTGAATCCCCGGTTCGGCCAGCTCGACCCGCATGATCCCCGAAATCGCACCACCGATGATCCCCGCGATGATCGCGAAGATCAGGTACATCGTGCCGATGTCCTTGTGGTTGGTCGACATGAACCAGCGGGCGAAAAAGCCCGGCTTGTGATCCGCGTGATCATGCGCATGATCATCGCCGTGGATGTCGAAGCCTTCTGCGGTGGTAGCCATTTTCAGATACTCTCTGATGTTATTCGTTCAATTTTTCAGCGCGGTCAGCGCGGCAACCTGTTCGGCGGGAGCCTCTTCGGCGGCGGGCGCCTCGATCACGGCATCCGCTTCGCCCGGCATCGTGCCGCCCTGCGACCGCACCCACCCTGCAAATTCCTCGGGCGGCAGGGCCTCGACCACAATCGGCATATAGGCGTGGCGCGAACCGCACAGCTCGAAACACTGGCCGTAATACACGCCAGGCTCCTTGATCGTCAGGATCTTTTCGTTCAGCCGCCCCGGCACCGCGTCCATCTTGAACCACAGCGACGGCACCCCGAAGGCGTGGATCACGTCCGCACCCGTCGTCTGGATGCGCAGCGGCACACCGGCGGGCACGACCATCCGATTGTCGACGGCAAGCTGCGCGGGCTCACCACTGGCGATCGCATCGGCGTCCGACAGCATATTCGAGACGATCTCGATCTCGCCGTGATCCGGGTAGGTATAGCCCCAGTACCACTGATAGCCGGTTGCCTTGATCGTGACGGCATCGGCGGGGGGCACTTCGTACTGGCGGGCCAGCAGCGTGATGGAAGGCACCGCGATGATGACCAGAATAATCACCGGAACGATCGTCCAGACCACTTCGATCATGGTGTTGTGCGTGGTCTTCGAGGCAACCGGGTTGGTCCCGCGGTTGAAACGCACCACCACGTAGAGCAGCAGGCCGAGCACCAGCAGCGAAATGAACGTAATCACCGGCAGCAGAATAACGTCGTGCATCCACAGGGCGTATTCGCCATCGACCGAATACTGGTCCTGAAAGGTCAGCGACTTCATCATCGCGCCCGGCTCTCCGGTGCGCGGATCGGTCGGCATGCCCTTGTCCTTGATCGGGGCCATCGGCTCATAGCCACCAACCGCATTCGATACGTCGGCCTCGGCCGGGGTGAGATCGCCCGGCAAGGCCTCTGCACCGGGCGCGGTCTGCGCGCCATCGACCTGGCCGGCCTGTGCAGCGGTGACGGCAGGCGCCGCACCATCCTGCGCAATCGCGCTGATCGGCGCGAACAGCGCCGCGAGCGCTGCCAGCGCCGCAAGGGTAGCCAACTTCATACGGCTGTGCATCTGACCCATCTTCGTGTGCCCAAGTGTTATCTAGGTTTTGATCCCATACTGCAGATCGGCGTATCCCGTTGCGAGATGTCGATAAACAGCGTTCCGCAGGCTTCGGTGCCAGCTTCACCGTCGCCCTTAGCCGCGCTTGCCGAGTGCCTCAAGCGCTTCTAGGGAGAAATTTATGCAAGCCTCCATGTTCGCCGCGCAAGTGGGAGGTTTCCTTTAGGTTTTTTCATGGAGTTCGGCCGTGACCGAAGATGAAGTGCTGGCGGAATTCCGCGCCTCCGGAGCCTTGCTCGAAGGCCATTTCAAATTGTCTTCAGGCCGGCATAGCGGGCATTACCTGCAATGCGCGCGGGTGTTGATGAACCCTGCGCGGGCCGCGCGGCTGGCCGAGGCGGTGGTGGCGGGCATCCCTGCGGATGTGCGCGAACAAATCGACGTGGTGGTATCCCCCGCAATGGGCGGCATCATCATCGGACACGAGGTTGGGCGCGCAATGGGGCGCGACGCGATGTTCCTCGAACGGCCCGAAGGCAGCTTCCACCTGCGCCGCGGCTTTGCGATCGCGCCGGGGGCGAAGGTGCTGATGGTGGAGGATGTCGTCACCACCGGCCTGTCCAGCCGCGAAGCCATCGCCGCCGTGGCGCGCGAAGGCGCAGAGGTGATCGCCGAATGCGCTATTATCGACCGTTCCTGCGGCTCCGTCGATCTGGGCGTGCCATTCTATCCGCTGCTCGCCATTGATTTTCCGACCTATGCACCCGATTCCCTTCCCGAGGCGTTGGCACGTATCGAAGTGACCAAACCCGGAAGCCGGAAAGAATGAACCAGACCCTCCACCCTCGCCCCTTGCGCCTCGGCGTCAATATCGATCACGTCGCGACGATCCGTAACGCGCGCGGCGGGGATCATCCCGATCCGGTACGCGCGGCGGAAATCGTGGCGAGCGTCGGCGGCGACGGCATCACTGCGCACCTGCGCGAAGATCGCCGCCATATTCGCGACGAGGATCTGGCGCGCATCCAGCAGGCGACCAACCTGCCATTGAACCTCGAGATGGCCGCGACCCGCGAAATGCTCGCCATCGCCCTGCGTCACAAACCCCACGCGGCCTGCATCGTCCCCGAAAAGCGCGAGGAGCGCACCACCGAGGGCGGGCTGGACGCCGCCGGGCTCGACAACACGCTCGCACCCATCGTCGAGGAATTGCGCGGCGCAGGCATCCGCGTATCGCTGTTCATCGAAGCGAACGAACGCCAATTGGACGCCGCCCTGCGGCTCGGCGCGCCGGTGGTGGAGTTTCACACCGGCGAATATGCGCACGCCTTCCTCGACGGCGACCGCGACAAGGTGGAACGCGAAGTGCGCCGCATTGCCGACATGGCTGCGCTCGCCGCCAAGAACGGGATCGAGCCGCACGCGGGCCACGGCCTGACCTTCGAGAACGTCCAGCCGATTGCCGCCATTCCCCAAATCGCCGAACTCAATATCGGCCATTATCTGATCGGCGAGGCGGTGTTCGTGGGGCTCGAAAACGCGATCCGCCGGATGCGCGAACTGATGGATGAGGTGCGGTAGTGGCGGGCGGCGATCTCCCTCCGCTGGCGCGTGCGCAAAAGCTGTGGGCTGCTGCTGCCGCCGCGCTGTTCCTGATCGCCATCGGCTTTCTCGGCTTCGCTCTCAGCGCGCAGGTGATGATCGTATTCGCCGTCGGATGGGTCGCCTTGCAGGTCTTCGGCTTCGTCGGCGCGCTGAAGGTGGCCAAGGGCGATTTCGCACACCCGTTGTTCAAGGCGCAGGTGATGCTCCATGTGGTCGCGCTGGGGCTGCTGGCGGCTGTGATGATAAGGGTGTTCAAGTGATCATCGGCCTAGGCTCCGACCTCTGCAATATCGAGCGGATCGAAAACTCGCTCGCCCGCTTCGGTGAGCGGTTCGAGAACCGCGTCTTCACCGCCACCGAAATCGCCAAGGCTCGCCGCCGCCCCTTCACCACTGCCGGCACCTACGCCAAACGCTTCGCCGCCAAGGAGGCGTTTTCCAAGGCGGTCGGCACCGGATTCAGGCGCGGCGTGTTCATGAAGGATATCGGCGTGGTCAATGCCCCGTCAGGCGCGCCGACGCTGGCGCTGACGGGCGGCGCGGCTTTGCGGCTTGAAGAAATGATCCCGGCAGGCCATGAGGCCCGCATTCATCTCACCCTCACCGACGATCATCCATGGGCGCAGGCCTTCGTGATCATCGAAGCCATCCCCCTCTGACTGGCTCCCCCGACATGGCAACCACCGAAACTTCGCAAGTGACAGAAAACAGCGCCCCCGAAGCACCCCAGAAGGTCGATTGGTTCGCGGAAATCCGCGGGCTGGCGCTGATGCTGCTGGCGGTGCTGGCGTTCCACAGCCTTGTCGCCAAGCCGTTCTACATCCCCTCAACATCGATGATGCCGAGCCTGTGGGTCGGCGATCGGCTGGTGGTGAGCAAGTATCCCTATGGCTGGTCATGGGCTTCGGCGAGCTTCCACCTGCTGCCGCGCAGCGACTGGCGCATTCTGCCCTCCACGCCGGAATATGGCGATGTCGTGATCCCGGTGCACCCGATCCGCAACGAGGATTACATCAAGCGGGTGGTCGCCCTGCCCGGCGACACCATCGAAGTGCGCGGCGGCCAGATTATCCTCAACGGAACCCCCATCAAGCGCGAGGTGGTGCCGCCCGTGCGTCTGCCGTTCGAACCGGGACTGTTCTGCCGCAACATGCCCTGCCTCGACGCGTTCGAGCAGTATCGGGTCACGGACGCGGACGGCAGCGAATTCTTCGAGCCGCCGACATGGCGCGAAACCCTGCCCAACGGTGCGACCTACCTCACCATCGATTACCGCGACCAGCGGCTCGACAATTACGGCCCCTACACCGTGCCTGAAGACCATGTATTCGTAATGGGCGACAACCGCGACGAAAGCGCCGACAGCCGCGCCGCCGCAATCGAAAGCGGTCTTGGCGACGGGGTGCCGCTGGCCAATATCGGCGGACGGGCGGAGTTCATCACCTTCAGTCTCGACGGGACGACCACCTGGAACCCGGCGAGCTGGTTCACCAGCCTGCGCGGCGACCGGGCATGGACGACTTTGCGCCCGCCGCTGGCCGAAGGCTATGCCACGCAGCCTACGGGCGAGTAACGAAGGCTCTGAGCCATGGCCCGCAAGTTCCTGTATGTCATCGCATTCTGCATCGTTCTGGTGATTGCCGGCGCAATCGCGCTGAGCCTGTTCTCGGCCGAACTGACCCGGATGGCGATGGTGCCGACCACCGAATTCGTCGAACAGGAGCCGTTCGAGGAAAGCGTCTATCAGGACCCGGCGCTGTGGTATTCGCGTCCCGGTATCGGGGTGAACGATCCGGCGCGCTGGCAGCCGGCCTATGCCAATGATCGCGGACTGCTGCCCACCCCGGCAGAGCCGCCGGCAGAGCCGTTCGCGGTGTTCTTCGTCCATCCGACCAGCTATCTCAACCGCGCCAACTGGAACGCCCCGCTCGACAATGGCGGCGATCCCGAGGCCGAGCGGATCGCCCGCATCTACCTGCGCGGCATGGCCAGCCCCTTTAACGCCGCAAGCGAAATCTGGGCCCCGCGATACCGGCAGGCGACGATGGGCGCGTTCCTGACCGATGCCGAAGAAGGCCGCATGGCAATCGATGCCGCCTATGGCGATGTGCGCGAAGCCTTCCGCTATTTCCTCTCCAGCATCGAGCCCGGCACGCCGATCGTGCTGGCGGGCCATTCGCAAGGCGCGCTGCACCTCAAGCGCCTGCTGGCCGAGGAGGTGCGCGGCGAACCGGTCGCCGAGCGGCTGGTGGCGGCCTATATCGTCGGCTGGCCGGTGAGCCTTCAGCACGATCTGCCGGCCATGGGCTTTCCCGCCTGCGCTGCGCCCGGACAGGCGGGCTGCGTCATCAGCTGGTCGAGCTTTGCCGAACCCGCCGATCCGGTGATGGTGCTGACCGCCTATGGCAGCACCCCGGCGCTGGATGGGACCGCGCCCGGCAAAACCCCGATGCTGTGCACCAATCCGCTTACCGGCAGCTATGGCGGCACCGCGCCTGCCAGCGCCAATCTCGGCACGCTGGTGCCCGAAGATAGCATGGAAAAGGGCGATTTGCGCCCCGGCCTCGTCCCGGCGCGCTGCGACGAACGCGGTTTGCTGCTGATCGGCCCGCCGCCCGAAATGGGATCATACGTGCTGCCCGGCAATAATTACCACGTCTATGATCTGCCGCTGTTCTGGGCGAACACCAAGGCCGACGTGATCCGGCGGGTCGAGGCGTGGCAGGCCCAAGCGAATTGATCTTCGAGGATGCGCGCGGCTTTGGCGAGGCCGTGGGAGATGCCAGCGGCGACGGGGGCGGAGCATTGCTCGGCCTCGATCTCGGCACCAGAACGATCGGCACCGCGACCTGCGATGCGGGCTGGCGCTTCGCCACCAACCACGTCACCATCCAGCGCGGCAAGTGGGGCCGCGACCGCGAGACGCTCGCCGCGCTGATCAAGGCGCGCAGCGTGCGCGGGATCGTGATCGGCCTGCCGCGCAACATGGACGGCAGCGAAGGCCCGCGCGCGCAGGCGAGCCGCGCCTATGCCCGCAACTGCGCCGAAGCCTTCGCCCTCCCCATCCTGCTATGGGACGAACGCTGGTCGACGCAGGCCGCCGAAGCCGCGATGATCGGGCAGGATATGAGCCGCGCCAAACGCGCCGCCGCGATCGACGCCCACGCCGCAGCGGTGATCCTGCAAGGCGCGATCGACCGGCTGGCGGGCGGGGTGCTTTAAACGTTCGCCAGCGCAGCGCGCATCCGACGCGCCGCCCCCGCCGCCATCGGGCTGCCAACAAGGCAAATGGGGGGCATCGTCCGCCAAATTAAATGATTGTAACCGCCCCTCCGGCGCTCCTATGCAGCCGGACATGGAAACGCCCCCCTCCCGGTTCGATGCGCGTGAAGCGTCGAAATGGTTCTTTCAGCATGGCCACACTGGCTGGCTTGGCCTCGAATTCGCAGATCAGGGCGACAATTGGGTCGAACTGGAACTGCCCTGGCGTGAGGATCTGCTGGGTAATTCCAGCCGTCCGGTGCTCGCATCCGGCCCGATCATCAGCCTGATGGACATGGCCAGCGGCATGGCGATCTGGCGGGCAGGTGGCGGATTCGATCCCGTGGCGACACTCGATCTTAGGGTCGATTACCAGCGCCCGGCGCGCGAGCGGGCCAGCGTGCGGGGGAGGGTGGAATGCTACCGCCGCACGCGGTCTGCCGCATTCGTGCGCGGGATTGCGCATGATGGCGACCCGGATGATCCGGTGGCGCATGTCGCGGGCGTGTTCATGACGATCGGGGCCGACCCGAGAGCGGGAAACCCCGCCTTGAAGGGCCGCGATGATGCCTGACGCGCGCGAACCACTGGAACTGCCCGCCTATGCCCGATCGCTCGGGATTACGGTCTGCGGGGAGGAGGCCGGAATGCCGGTGCTGACGGTCGGTTTCGGTCCGATGGTCGAAGGCCGCCCGGCGCATTTCCACGGCGGGGCGACCGCGGGCCTGTTGGAAGCGGCGGGCTATGCCGCCTTGCACACCGCCTTGCTGGCAGCGGGGCGCGATCCGCAGCTGAAGCCGATCAACATCACAGTGCAATATCTTGCAGCGGGCAAGAGCGAGCCGAGCTTCGCGATTGGCCGGATCACGCGGCTGGGGCGGCGCAACGCCAATGTCGCAGTGGAAGCGTGGCAGGATGACCGCACGCGACCGATTGCGGCGGCGGTTATGAATATCCTGATCGTCTAGGGCGTTCTAGGGCGGTGACCCCGGCGTCGGCGAGGCTGCAGGCTGGATCACCACCCCGCCCTCGCCCAGCCGCACTTCGATCGGCACGCCTTCTTGCGATAGCGTCACCCCGCCGCCGTCGATCCGCAGCGTGGTGCCGTCTTCGCCCAGCGGAATTTCTTCCCCTTCGCCGATATCGAGTGGCTGCACCGGCCCTTCGGGATCGGGGGATTCGCTGGCCCGGGGCGGCGGCGCGGCTTCGAGCTTCAACGCAGCCCGCATGAAGTCGCGCCAGATGCGCGCAGGCGTGCTGCCGCCGGTGACGCCGCTCATCGGGGTGTTATCATCATTGCCGATCCACACACCCACCACCAGATCCCCCGCATAGCCCACGAACAAGGCGTCGCGGTAATCCTGCGTGGTGCCGGTCTTGCCGTAATTGGCGATCGGCAGCACGGCGTTGCGCCCTGTCCCGCGGTTGATCGCGGCGCGCAGCATCGTCTCGATATCCTCGTGGTCCCCGCGTGAAACGCTGTCCTTGCGCGTCGTCAGCCATTCCCACCAGCCCTGTTCCTCACGCGCAAAGGCATGGGGTTCGACCGGGTATTCGTTCGCGGCGATCCCGGCATAGGCGGCGGTCAGTTCCATCAGCGTCATCACCGACGTGCCGAGCGCGAGGCTGGGATCGCCTTCCGCCATCGGTGCGGTGATGCCGAGCGATCGTGCGGTGCGGATCACCTTTTCGCTGCCCACCGCCTGAAACAGTCGGAGCGCGGCGACATTGCTCGATTGCGCGAAAGCCTCTTCCAGCGTGATCTGGTCGGAATAGCGCCCGCGCCCATTTTTCGGGCGATAGCTGCCTTGCGTGATTTCAGTGTTGGGGATGGTGTCGTCCGGCTCCCATCCCGCCTCCAGCGCGGCGAGGTAGACGACAGTCTTGAAGGTCGAACCCGGCTGGCGGCGCGCCTGTGTCACCCGGTTGAACGCGGACTCGCTGTAATCGCGCCCGCCGACCATCGCCACCACTTCGCCATTGCGGCGCATCGCCACCAGCGCGACCTGCGCGCCGCCGAGCGGTGCGCGCGCGACCACGCGGTTGGCCAGCGATTGCAGCCGCGCATCGAGCGTGGTGGTGAGCACCTGGCGCGAATAGCTCGCCTCCATCCCCTCCCGCGCCAGCGGCAGCGCCCAGTCGGCGAAATAGGTGCCGGTCGGCAGATTATCGTCACGCGTGCGCACGTCGATCCGCGGATCGGGCAGCGCGGCGGCCTCGGCAGCGGTGAGATAGCCTTCCTCCACCATCGCGCCCACCACCAGATCCATCCGCGCCCTCGCCCGGTCATAGTGCTTTGTCGGGGCGTAGCGCGACGGTGCCTGCAACAGCCCGGCCAGCATCGCCGCCTGTTCGGGGCGCAGCTTTTCGGGATGGCGGTAGAAATAGTGCAGGCTGGCGGCGCGCAATCCGTACTGATTGTCGCCAAAATAGGCGTTCGACAGATAGCGTTCGAGGATCTCGTCCTTGGTCAGCCAACCTTCCAGCCAGAACGCGATCAACGCCTCGCGCGCCTTGCGGCTGAGGCTTTGTTCAGGCGTCAGGAAGGTAAACTTGGCCAGCTGCTGGGTGATGGTCGACCCGCCGCCATATCCCGTCCAGATTGCGCGTGCGATGCTGCGCGGATCGACGCCGAAATGCGAACGGAACCGCCGGTCCTCAATCGCGATAAAGGCCTGCGTGACGTGCGGCGGCAAGTCTGCGACCTTGACCGGCGCTTCGACCACCGCGCCGCTGCGGGCGATCGGCGTACCGTCACTGGCGAGCAGGGTGACCTGCGGCGGCGCAATCGGTTCGAGGCTTTTCGACAGCGGCGCGGTGGTGGCGAGCCAGCCGATCAGCGCGATGAACAGCGCGAGGCCCGCGAGCATTCCGCGCCCCGTCCACCACCACTTGCTGCGGCTGCGCCAGTAATCGCGCTGCCACCAGCGCAGGCGGCGTTTTTCCTCGCCCTCCAGCGCCTCGTCGATACCGGCCAGCTTGGCATCCCATGCGTCGAAATCGGGCGTGGCCGATACGCGTGGGCGGGGAAGATCGTCCTCATCATCGGGATCGATGGGCCGCATCGATTCGTACAGCGGATAATATCCGGCAGGCGTATCGCCCCCGGCACCATCCGCACCGCCGCGTGAGCCTTTCCAGAATCGGTCGAACAGCGCCATCGTGAAGACTGTGTTATCAGTCTATGACACTGCGGGGCAAGCCGTCAGTATCGCAGCATCTGGCGGCGGAAGGCTTCGGGATGGTCAACTTCGTCCAGCAGCAACCGTTCGGGGGTCTTTTGGCAACGCTCGAGCAGCGACTGCCACATAATCTTGCGGGCGGCGATATCCGCGTCGACGGTGGCATCGTCGGTTGGCTCGCCCCGCTCCAGCCGCAACATTGATCCAAGCGTGAGATAAACAAGCTCGGGCAAGAAGACGTCTCCAAGCAAAACCGGATCTTCGCGGTCCGCATTGGCAGCATGGAACCAGTCTTCTTCGCGTACCAAATCGCGGCAGCTGTAGGCGTCGATCCCGCCACCAGGGCTGTCCTCGTCAAAACGGGCATAGCGTATCCTCACCGGGATTTCGCTCTCCACCGGATTGCCCGCCGCATCGGTGCCGGCGCGATACCACAGGGTTTCGGCCCGCGCCTTGACCGCCGCATCAATGGCCGCCGACCCGCTGCTTCGCTTGAGTTCGAGCGAGATCAGCGTGTCGTCGGGCGCGACGATCGCCGTGTATATGGCGTGGCCATTGTGGCCGGCATCCTTGGCCCATTGCGGGATATCGACCGTTTTGACCGGCTCCACCTTCGGGAAGCGGTGGGGGCTCCGCTCTTTGGGTGCGGGTATCACCAGCACATTTGCCTTGGGTGCGGGACCCGCCTGTTGCGCCGCGAGGGGGCTTGCCGCCACCGCCAGCAGGATCGCCGCCCCCCGCACCATCCTAGCGCTTTGTCGCCGCGCCTTCGGGCAGGTCTTCGCCGAACACGCGCTGGTAATATTCCGCCACCAGCGTGCGCTCCGCCTCGTCGCATTTGTTGAGGAAGCTGAGGCGGAAGGCGAAACCGACCGATTTGAAGATTGCGTTGTTCTGCGCCCAGGTGATGACCGTGCGCGGGCTCATCACCGTGGAGATATCGCCGTTGATGAAGCCCTGCCGGGTCAGTTCGGCGACCTTGACCATGTCGGCAATCAGCTTGTCATCGGTGTCCGGGGTTTTGGACTTGACGATCTGCTGTTCGACATCGGCTGCAAGGTAATTGAGCGCGACGACAATGTTCCAGCGGTCCATCTGCGCCTGATTGATCGCCTGCGTGCCGTGATACAGCCCGCTGGTATCGCCGAGGCCCACCGTGTTGGTGGTGGCGAACAGCCGGAACCACGGGTTCGGCGTGATGACGCGGTTCTGATCGAGCAGGGTCAGGCGGCCATCGAATTCCAGAATGCGCTGGATCACGAACATCACGTCCGGGCGGCCCGCGTCATATTCGTCAAAGGTCAGCGCGACCGGGTGCTGCAGCGCCCACGGCAGAATGCCTTCCTTGAATTCAGTGACTTGCAAGCCGTCCTTCAGCACGATCGCATCGCGCCCCACCAGATCGATCCGGCTGATATGGGCGTCGAGGTTCACCCGCACGCTGGGCCAGTTGAGCCGCGCGGCGACCTGCTCGATATGGGTCGATTTGCCGGTGCCGTGATAGCCCTGCACCATCACCCGGCGGTTATGCGCAAAGCCCGCAAGGATCGCGAGCGTGGTGTCCGGATCGAACACATACGCGCCGTCGGTTTCCGGTACGTGTTCGTCGGGTTGCGAGAAGGCGGGCACCTGCCAATCGACATCGATGCCGAAGATCTCGCGGACATCGACCGTCGTGTCGGGCTGGGTGGGCATGGCGTTGGCGCCGGCGACATTGTTCTTGGAAGGTGCAGTCATCGTGCCGTCCGGTTAGAACGCCTGTGGCCAGCCTGCAAGCGGTGCTTTGTCGCAAAAGGCAGGCAATCTTGGCGAGTTCGTTTCCTTGTGCGCCGATCCGCGCCTATATTGCCTTGCATGGCCGACCCTGTCGAATCGCTGCGTCTCAAGCTGGTTGGCCAGGTGCGCGGCGTGTTTCACGATGCGGCCAAGGGTCAGCAACCCACCCCGCCATCGGACGAGGCGCTGTTCGAACGCGATACCCCGATCCGGCGGGTGCACGCCGATATTGTCGGCATGATGACCGGCGGCGTGCGGGCGCTGCTGCTGCAGATGCTCCACCCCCATGCGTTGCAGGGCGTGCTCGATCATTCCAATTTTCGCGAGGATATGCACGGGCGACTGCAGCGCACGGCGCGGTTCATCGCGGTGACGACCTTCGGCCACCGTGATGAGGCGATGAAGGCGATCGACCGCGTGAACCGCATCCATGCCAAGGTCGGCGGGACGCTGCCCGATGGATCCGCCTATACCGCCACCAATCCGCGCACGCTCGCCTGGGTTCACGTCACCGAGGCGCAGAGCTTTCTGGCCGGATACCTGCGCCATGTCCGCCCCGATATGCCGGGGCACGAACAGGACGAATATTATCGCCAGTTCGCGGTTATCGCACGTGCGCTCGGGGCCGATCCGGTGCCGGAGACCCGCGCTGAAGCCGAGCGTATTTTCCGCGAGTTGCGCCATGATCTTGCCACTTCGGCGCAAGCGCGCGAGGTCGCGCAGCTGGTGCTGAACCAGCGCCCCGACGGGACGCCGCGCGGTGTGCAGACGATGATAACCGCCGATGCTGTCACGATGCTGCCCGATTGGGCGCGCACGATGCTGCGGCTGCAACGCCCGATGCTCACCGCCCTGCCCGCCCGCGCGGCAACATGGGGCATGGGCCGCACCTTGCGCTGGGCGTTCCGGCAGACTTGAAAAGCGCCATAAGGCGTTAAGGGAGGAGGACAGGTCATGAGCTATATCGACGGTTTCGTCATTGCCGTGCCGAAGGCCAATCGCCAGAAATTCATCGACCACGCCAACCACGCCGATCCGATCTTCGTGGAGATGGGCGCGATCCGCGTGATCGAATGCTGGGCCGATGATGTGCCCGCCGGCGAACACACCGATTTCCGCAAGGCGGTGCAGGCGACCGATGATGAAGACGTCGTGTTCAGCTGGATCGAATGGCCCGACAAGGCCACGCGCGATGCGGGAATGGCGAAAATGATGTCGCCCGACTTCGCCGACCCGCGCATGGACCCGGAGACCAATCCGATGCCGTTCGATGGGAAGCGCATGATCTTCGGCGGGTTCGTACCTGTGGTGACGCTCGGGAAATAGGGGGAGAGGAACTGATGGCCGAATTCACCTTTTACACCGTCGCCATGAGCCGCGGTCAGATTTCGCGCTGGGCGCTGCACGAGGCGGGCGCGGAGTACGAGCATGTGATGATGGACTGGGCCACGCGGCCGGAAAGTTTCAAGGCTATCAACCCGATGAACAAGGTGCCCGCGCTGGTGCATCACGTTTCGGGTCGCGATTACGTTGTGACAGAATGCGCTGCCATCAACCACTACCTCGCCGAAACGCACCCGGAGGCGGAGCTGCTGCCCGATACGCACGAATTGGCCGCCTATTTCCGCTGGCTGTTCTTTGCTGCCGGGCCGTTGGAACAGGCGGTGGTGGCGAAGGCGATGGGCTGGGAAGTGCCAGAGGGCAAATCCGGCATGGCCGGCTTCGGCAGTCTCGATCTTGCGCTGGATGCGGCGGATCAGTGGCTATCGGCCAATGACTTTGCCGCCGGATCGCGCTTCACCATGGCGGACACCTATTTCGGCAGCCAGTTCGTATGGGGCCTGCAGTTCGGATCGATTCCCGAACGACCCGCATTCCGCGCCTATGTCGATCGCATTACCCAGCGGCCCGCATATGTCGAGGCCCACGCCATCGATGCAAACCTGATCGCCGCAGCGCAGGGTTAAGCCAGCGCCGCGCTTTTGCGGAGCAGCTGATAGGCGTCGACCACCTCGTTCAGCCGCGCCTCGTGCCTGCGGTCGCCGCCGTTGCGATCGGGATGGTAACGCCGCACCAGTTCCGAATAGCGCCGCCTGAGCCGCGTCTTGTCGGTGTCCGATCCCAGCCCCATCGCCTCCAGCGCCTGCGCCTCCTCACGCGAGAAGCGCCCCGATGCCGCCATCCGCGCCTCACGCTCGGCGCGGCTGCGGACACCGCGGGCGCGGGCGGAAATGGCATCGAGCGGATCGGCATAATCGGCCCAGCGCGGCATGCCGTCGACATGGGTTTCGGGGCGGAAAGCGCGGCTTTCGGTGCGCCACCCGGCGACCGGCGATTGCGCATCGAGGATTTCGTCGGCGCTCATGCCTTCGAACCAGTCATACCCGGCGTTGAATTCGCGCACGTGCTGCAGGCAGAACCAGCGCCATTCGCCCGGCCCGTCGAACCCGTGCGCACGCGCGCCGGGCGCGCGGAATTCACCCGCGTCGCGGCAGCCCGGCGCATCGCATTCGCGCCCTATTTGTTCGTAGCGTCCGTGGAACCTTGGAGAAGACATAGCCGCGCAAAATGGCAGGCACACTCGGGGATTCCAAGTCTTCGCAGCGCGACCGAACCGCGCAAATCGCTCACCCGGGCTTGTGCGCCACGCAAGCCTCAGCGCATTCGCGCGGGATCGAGCGTGAAGAACATCACCTGGATCAGCCGCCCGTTCTCGAGGCTATTGCCGAAACCCGGGCAGGAGGTGTGCCAGAACCACGGACGCAGCATGACAAGCCGGTTGAACCGCATCGGGATCTCGAAGGTCTTTTCCCACGCCGAGGGGCGGCCTGCGTCACGATCAAGGATGGTGTTGCAGGCTTCGGACACCGAAGAATAGCCCATCGCCTGCGCTTCGATATCGTTGATCGGGGCGCGATCGGTGCCGCTGCGCTTGTGCCGAAAAAAACGCGTTCCGCCGCGACAATCCTCGTTGCGCGACAGGTAGAGGATGCCCGACCATTGGGAATCGTCGACGTGGATGCCGGCGTTCTTGGGGTCGCTCGCCAGCGTGACCCGGCATTTGCCATGTGAACCGAGCGGATCGATCGGCTTCAGCGGTTCTCCGGTGAGATGCGAGACATAGTCCGCAAGACCCGGCAGATCGAGCCGCTGGCGGCTGTTGCGACCGGGAAAATTGCCCTCGAATTCGTAGTCCAGCCCAAGCGCCAGCTTGCGGACAGCCGCAGGATTTTCGAGAAAATCGTCGACGATGATGAACGAAGTAGCCATTGGTGCGGGCGATAGACGGGGGCACCTTGCTTGGCAATCGGCATGGGCCCGCGCCACCGGCCCGCGCCACCGGCCCGCGCCACCGGGATGCGGAAGGGCGAGACGCATGATCGCCCTTGCCAGCCGCAGGCCAAGCACCCAATGACGGGCGCACAAGTCAGCGAACACCCAGGAAGGAACAGATTGATGAGCGGAACCGTCGCTGAGGAAATGCATGATCTCCTGACCAGGGCGTTTGCCCCCACGCGGCTCGCGATCATCAACGACAGTGCCAAGCACTCGGGCCACATGGGCGATGACGGGTCGGGCGAATCGCATTTCACCATTGCAATCGAGGCCGCGGCGTTTGCGCCGATGAACCGCCTCGCCCGTCAGCGCGCGGTGATTGCGGCGCTGGGCGATATCGTGGGCGAACGGGTGCACGCGGTGGCGATCAAGGCGAGCGTGCCCGAAGCATGAGCCTGAATGCCGACCTGAACACTGGCCTGAACACTGGCCTGAACACTCCGCTGCGCCTGCGCCGAGCAGCGCGGCTGATCGTGCTCGATCCGGAGGGCCGCGCGCTGATGTTCCGCTATGATGTGCCGGGCCGCCCGCCGTTCTGGGTAACGGCCGGGGGCGAGTGCGAGCCGGACGAAAGCTTTGCAGACGCGGCACGGCGCGAATTGCTGGAGGAAACCGGCATCATCGCCGATCCGGGGCCACAAATCGCGCAGATGACGCCTGAATTCATCACCGTGGAGGGCGAGCCGGTGCAGGCGGACGAGCGCTTTTTCCTCGTCCATGTTGCGGAAGCGCGGATCGACACCGGCGGTCACACGGCGCTGGAACAGGCGCTGATGACGCAGCATCACTGGTTCACGCTCGAAGAACTGGACGACTGGCACGAACCGGTGTTTCCGGTCGAACTGGCCGACATGATCCGGTCGCAAGGCTAGGGCCTGATTGCCCTCGCCGCCCGCGCTCGCTAGTCCTTGGCGAAACGGGAGAGAGCAATGGACGCACCATTCAGTTTCGAAGGCAAGGTGGCGTGGATCACCGGCGCATCGTCGGGCATCGGCGCGGCATTGGCGCGCGAATTGGCGTCGCGCGGCGCGCATCTGGTGCTGTCGGGGCGTGACGAAGCACGACTGGCCGAGGTCGCGGCGGATTGCGGCGAAACCTTGATCCTCGCCTTCGATGTGCGCGATGATGCCGCGCTGGCCGATGCGACGGCCAAGGCCATCGCGTGGAAAGGCGGGGTCGACATCGCCTTCGCCAATGCCGGAATTTCGCAGCGCAGCCGCGCGCTCAAAACCGATATGCAGGTCTATCGCGATATCATCGACATCGATCTGACCGCGCAGATCGCCTTCAGCCAAGGGCTGATCGGCCACATGGTGGCACGCGGCTCGGGCGCGCTGGCGTTCATTTCGTCGGTTGCGGGCAAGGTCGGCGTGCCGATGCGCACCGCCTATTCCGCCGCCAAGTTCGGCCTTGCAGGCTATGCCGATGCGTTGCGCGGCGAATTGTCGCAGACCGGAGTGCGCGTCCACACGATCTACCCCGGATCGGTCGCCACCGGGGTTTCGCGCAACGCGCTGACCGCCGATGGCACTGCCCGCGGCCGCAGCGACAAGGCGATCGACGAAGGCATTCGCGCCGATGTCGCCGCGCGCGCGATGCTGGACGGCATGGCGGCAGGGACGCGCGAGATCATCGTCGCGGAAGGCGCGGAACAGGCAATGGGCGAACTGCGCCGCACACCCGATGCGTTGTTCGACCAGATCGCGGGCATGGTCGCCAAGGGCTACATGGACAAGATGGAGCAGAACTGATGCATTTCGACCTGAAGCGGGTAGCCCTGCCCAACGGCATTCACCTCAATGTGGTGGATGAAGGGCCAACCGACGCGCCGGTGCTGATATTCCTCCACGGCTTTCCCGAAAGCCACCGCACCTGGCGTCACCAGATCGCGCATTTCTCCGATCGCTTCCGCTGCATCGCGCCCGACCAGCGCGGGTATCGCGGATCATCCAAGCCGCAGGAGGTTTCCGCCTACACGCCCGACAAGCTGATCGGCGATATCTTCCTGCTGGCGGATGCACTGGGCATCGGCAGCTTCACCATTGTCGGCCACGACTGGGGCGGTGCGATTGCCTGGGGCGTGGCATTGGCCGGGCAGCACGCCCGCGTAACCCGGGCGGTCATCGCCAATGCCCCGCACCCGGCGACCTTCCAGCGCCTGCTCTACACCCACCCCGGCCAGCGCGAGGCGAGCCAGTATATTCGCGGTTTCCGCGATCCGGCCAATGATGCGCTGGTGAAGGAACACGGGCTCACCGGTCTGCTGCTGAAAGAGGTCAAGTGGGACCGGCCGAGCGCAATGGAGCCGGAAGAACGCGACGCGCTGCTGCTCGACTGGCAGAACCGCGATGCCGCTTTCGGGATGCTCAACTACTACCGCGCCAGCCCGATCGACGTGCCGCTGATGGATGCGCCGTTCGAGGTTCCCGAAGGCTACACCCCGCCCGCACTGCCCAAGCTGACGATCCCGACGTTGGTGATCTGGGGACTCGACGATCTCGCCCTGCCCCCTGAGAACCTCGAAAGGCTGGAAGACATCATCGACCCGCTCACCATCGCACGCGTGCCCGATTGCGGGCATTTCGTGCCGTGGGAAGCGCCGGAAGCGGTCAATGCGGCGATGACAGCGTTTCTGGACGCGTGACCGGCTGGCATTGCGGCAAATGCCGGCATAAGGTGCCTATCGCGCTGGAAATGCTGCCTGTGCTATGGCGGCAGCAATGATGGGGGCCAGTTGAATGCCGACAGCCAGATCG
Organism: Erythrobacter sp. NFXS35; assembly: GCF_040148725.1. Taxonomy (NCBI): domain Bacteria; kingdom Pseudomonadati; phylum Pseudomonadota; class Alphaproteobacteria; order Sphingomonadales; family Erythrobacteraceae; genus Erythrobacter; species Erythrobacter sp. NFXS35. The sequence goes on from NZ_JAGDEB010000001.1 coordinate 842,021, forward strand.
CCGTTCCCGGCTTTAGTGCGATACGGCGCATCGGCGCTCGCGCACGCGGGCTACTGGTTCGTGTTCCTGCAAGCGGCATTTGCCTATGGCGGCGTCGATTTGCTCCGGACCGATGAGTTCGGCAGCGCCGCCGCGGTGACGGCTGCAGTCTGGATCATGGCCGGCATTGCGATTCTTGCCGCGCTCATGCTGGGCGTGCGCCGCGCTTTGGCTGCGAAGGAATAGCGCCGTGGCCAAGACATCACGCAGCCTGACCAGTTCGGAATTGCGCGAGGCGCGCGCCATTTTCCGCAACAGCATCGATTACAATGCGATGAAGATTTACGAGGGCAAGGCGTACTTCTTTCAGCCCAATAATGTCGCGATGGCCCCTAACGGCAACATCTACTTCCCGACCCCGATCTACCGCCCGGACTTCTCGATATCAGTGAGCGCGATGGCGTTCCTGATCCACGAGATGACTCATGTCTGGCAAATCCAGAAAGGCGTCTGGCTGAAGCTGCAACGGGTGCTGATCGATGGCGGGGATTACGATTACGATCTCGATCCGGCCAAGCGCTTGCAGGACTACAAGATCGAGGAACAGGCGTCGTTGGTGGAGGATTACTACCGCCTGCAACACGGCCTGACTGCGCGCCACGGCAGCGGGCCGCTGGCCGATTATCGCACCATCGTCGATACGGCGATGACAGCGTGAGCGCAGCCCGCATCCTCGCCAAGGCCGTGCTCAGCGCGGCGTTCTGGATCGGCGCATTCGTGTGGCTGAACGAACCGCTGTTCGCGGGCCTGTTCGGCGACGTGGTGAATGCCGATGAGGAGATCGTGGCTGGGCCATCGCCGCTGGTGGGGTTGGCACTGTTCCTCGCTCTGCTGGCCGGATGGGCGGTGATTTCCGCGCTGTGGGACCGCAAATCGAAGACCTAGGGCAGCCACTCCACCCATGCGCCGTGCGGGTGGGCGAAAGCCAGCAACTCGGGCGCTCCGTGCGCGCCTGCTCCGTCCCATAGCCGCACCGTCAGCTCGTGGCGGAATGTCGCCGGGTCGGTCTCCAGCGCGACCCAGCCGATCGGCGCCTCTAGCGTGGCCTGCGCGCCCGCAGCCTCGAACGCGGCGGTAATGCGCTGCTGCGTGGCGGCGGGCAGATATTGCCACATGATCGAATGGAACATCACCCGCGCAGTCCCCGGCTGCGGCGGTCGATCCAGCATATTGGAGGCAAAATCGCCCGCATCGGCCGCGATCAGATCGGGCGGTTGCTGGCGGGCCAGCGCAATCGCGGCGTCGATCCGTTCGAGCCGGGCGGGCGCATCGGGCCAGACATAGGCTTTCAGCCGCAGGGCGCTGTCCGGATCGGAGAGGTCGATCGGAGCGATGTCGCAGCCTTTCACTTGCGCAATCGCAAACCCGGCAGACGGAGCGGGCGGCGATGCTCCGCGCCATTCGGGCACGATCCGCATCGGCGAATCCGCCGGGCCGACGTCGGTTTCGCCCAGCCGGAAGAAATAGCGATCGAGCATGGTGTTGACCCCGGCGCTCGCGCCCAGCTCGAACAGGTCGAAATGCGGCGCGCGCACCCGCTGCGCCAGCCACAGCAGCCCCGCCATAATGCTGGCCGCCCGCCCCGCTTCGTTGGTCTGCGGCGGCCCGTCGAGCCACGGCAGCAACTCCGCATCGAACCGCTGCGCCAGATCGAGCACCAGCGCATCGACCGCCGCCTGATCGGTCATCTGCCCGGCATAGACCTGCGCCAGCCGATCATCCGCGCCGGACAGGACAAGGTGGTGCAGGCCCCCCGCCAGCCGCAATGGCAGCGCGTCCTTCAGCGTCAGCCCTTCCCAGCCAGCGATTCGCCGCCCCGTCGCCGTATCGCTGGCCCGCACCCCCGCCAGCGCCCGGATCACCCGCGCGGTGGCGGGCGCGCCGTTCTCCTCGGCATGGCGCGCCTGCCATTCCAGCGCGGCGGCGAAGTCTTCCAGACCCATGATCCCGGTCTCGCCCGATATCCCTGGCGTTGCCATTCCCATTGCCCTTTCGTTGCCGCGCCCTTAAGTGCCCGCTCGATCATGACCACCAATGGCAACCACGACAATCCCGGACAGCTGACCTTCGCTGTCCCCAAGGGCCGCATTCTTGACGAGGCGCTGCCGGTAATGGCGCGCGCCGGGGTCGAGCCGGAGGCGGCGTTTCACGACCCCAAGTGCCGCGCACTGGCGTTCGGCACCAACCGCGATGACATGCGCCTGATCCGCGTGCGTGCCTTCGATGTCGCGACCTTCGTTGCCCATGGTGCAGCGCAGGTCGGGATCGTCGGCTCCGACGTAATCGAGGAATTCGACTACGCCGATCTCTATGCCCCGGTCGATCTCGGCATCGGGCTGTGCCGCCTGTCGGTCGCGCGGCTGGCCGAGGACGGGGAGAACCCTGCGGGTGCAAGCCACCTGCGGGTCGCGACCAAATATCCCAGCCTCACCCGCCGCCATTTCGAGGCTGCTGGCGTGCAGGCCGAATGCGTCAAGCTGAACGGCGCGATGGAGCTGGCCCCCTCGCTGGGTCTGGCGCGGCAGATCGTTGATCTGGTGTCGACCGGCAAGACGCTGAAGGAAAATGGATTGGTGGAAACCAGCACCATCCTTGAAATCTCGGCGCGGCTGATCGTCAACCGCACGGCGCTGAAGACCGATCGCCGCGTTGCCGCGCTGGTCGATACCTTCCGCCGCAATGCCGAAGGCGCTGGCGGGGCGGCAGCGGCATGATCGCGATCCTATCCACCCTCCAGCCCGATTTTGCGCAGAAGTTCGACCGCATCGTCGAGGCTCGCCGCGAATCCGACAGCGACGTCGCAGGGCAGGTCGCCGATATCCTGCGCACGGTGAAGGCACGCGGCGATACGGCATTGGAGGAATACACCCAACGGTTCGACGGATACACGCTGGCCGAAGATGCCGACTGGTCGATCCCGCGCGAGGCGTGCGAGCAGGCCTATAATGATCTGCCGGGGAACCTGCGCGACGCGCTCGAACTCGCAGCGGCGCGCATTCGCAGCTATCACGAGGCGCAGCTGCCCGAAAACCGCGATTATGTGGACGCGGCGGGCGTGCGGCTGGGCGCGATCTGGCGGCCCGTCGATGCGGCCGGGCTGTATGTGCCGGGCGGACGCGCGGCCTATCCCTCGTCCCTGCTGATGAACGCGATCCCCGCGCGGGTCGCCGGGGTTGAGCGGCTGGCAATCGTGACGCCGACACCCAAGGGCGTATCCAATCCGCTGGTGCTCGCCGCTGCGCACATTGCGGGCGTGGACGAGATCTGGCGCATCGGCGGGGCGCAGGCGGTGGGCGCGCTCGCCTATGGCACCGAACGTATCCGTCCAGTCGATGTCATCACCGGCCCCGGCAATGCGTGGGTGGCCGAGGCCAAGCGCCAGCTTTACGGCGTGGTCGGCATCGACATGGTGGCCGGACCTTCGGAAATCCTCGTTATCGCCGATGGCAAGAACGATCCCGACTGGATCGCCGCCGACCTGCTCTCTCAGGCGGAGCACGACCCGACCTCGCAATCGATCCTCATCACCGATGATGCGGTGTTCGCGCGGCTGGTGGTGGATTGCGTCGACCTGCAGATCAGCCAGCTTTCCACCGGCAAGACTGCGCGCGCCAGCTGGGACGCGCACGGCGTCATCATCGTGGTCAACGATCTGCTGGCTGAAGCCCCCGCGCTGGCCGACCGGCTGGCCGCCGAGCACGTGGAACTCGCAGTCGATGAACCCGAAGCGCTGATGCACAGGATCCGGCATGCGGGCAGCATCTTCCTTGGCCGGATGACGCCCGAAGCCGTCGGCGATTACGTCGCCGGGCCGAACCACGTGCTGCCCACGGGCCGCCGCGCGCGCTTTTCGAGCGGGCTGTCGGTACTCGATTTCATGAAGCGCACCAGTTTTCTTGGGCTCGATGAAGCCGCCTTCAACGCCATCGGCTCCGCCGCCGCCACCCTCGCCCATGCCGAGGGGCTACCCGCGCACGCCAAATCGGTCGAATTGAGAATCAAATGAACAGCCCCAAGCTATCCGGCCAACGCTCCAAAGCCCGCTCTGCCGCGCGCCTCGCTGCCGTGCAGGCGCTATATCAGCAGCACATGGAAGGCACCGCGCTCGCCCGACTGCTGGACGAGTTTCACCAGCATCGGCTGGGCCGCACCATCGACGATGACGACTTCGACGACGCCGAATATGCCGATGCCGAAGTGCCGTTCTTCGACGATGTGGTGCGCGGCGTCGACGCGCGGCGGGACGAGATCGATGCGCTGGTGGCGGGCAGGCTCGCTGCCGGATGGAGCATCGCACGGCTGGACAAGGCGATGCTGCAGGTGCTGCGCGCCGGCACTTATGAACTTTTGGCCCGCTCCGATGTGCCGGCCGCCGTGGCGATCAACGAATATGTCGAGGTCGCCAAGGCGTTTTTCGACGACGGGCAGGCCAAGTTCGTGAACGGTGTTCTCGACGCCGTGGCCAAGGACGCGCGCGCAGGCTAGAACGGCCCGCACCATGAACGAAGCCGAATTCGTCACCGCCTTGCGCCGCCTTCCGCTTCACCCCGGAGCGCGGGGGCTGGAGGATGACTGCGCGATCCTGACCATCGGGGCCGAAACGCTGGTCGTCACCCACGACATGATGGCCGAAGGCACGCATTTCCGGCCCGATGCCGATATGGCCGACGTGGCGTGGAAGCTGCTCGCCGCAAACCTTTCCGATCTTGCCGCCAAGGGGGCAGAACCGGTCGGCGTACTGCTCGGCCATTCGCTGGGGAGCGATGATGCGCGCTTTCTTGCAGGGCTGGACGAAGCCTTGCGCAGCCTCGGCACGGTGCTGATGGGCGGCGATACCGTCGCCGCCACCGGCCCCAGCACCTATGGCATCACCGCGATCGGGCGGGCGACCCATTCTCCGGTCCCGTCACGCCAGGGGGCAGCGGCGGGCCACGCGGTCTATGTCACCGGCCCTGTAGGGCGGGCGATGCTGGGCTATGAAGGCGATCCGGATCATCTTGCCGCCTTCAACCGCCCGGTCCCGCGTATGGCCGAAGGGGTTGCGCTGGCCCCGCACGTCAGCGCGATGATGGACATTTCCGACGGGCTGTTGCTGGATTGCTGGCGCATGGCGTGGACGAGCGGCGTGACCTTCGCCCTCGCCGCCGACGCGGTTCCGGTCGCGGAGCCCGCGCGTTTCGCCGAATGCGTTCGCTGGGGCGATGATTACGAATTGCTGTTCACCGCGCCCGAAGGCGCCGCCCTGCCGGTGCCCGCGATCCGGATCGGCGCGGTACGCGCGCGCGGATCGGCCCCGCTGCTGCTCGACGAAACCCCGCTCGCCGATCCGGCCCGTCTCGGCTACAGCCACGGCTGACGCGGCGCCAGCCATTCAAAACCGGGAAGAACCCGCAGGAAAGCGCGCATTGGCGTGTGGCAGAGGCTTGCCAGTGCATTTCCAGCCCCTAAGACTGTCCGCCCTTGCGCCCGCGGGTTCTAAAAAGAGGCGCATGCGTCCCGGCCAACGGGACGGAACAGACGAGAGGGGATAACTCGTGAATTTATTGCTCATTTCGATCGGGCTGGGACTGCTCGCCATTGTCTATGGCTTCGTCACCAGTCGGCAGGTGCTCGGCGCAGACGCCGGCAATGCCAAAATGCAGGAAATCGCCGCCGCCATTCAGGAAGGCGCGCAAGCTTACTTGAAGCGTCAGTACACCGCGATCGCCATAGTCGGCGTCATTGTCGCAGTGATCGTCGCTGTCACACTGGGAGCGATCCCGGCGGTCGGGTTCGTGATCGGCGCAGTGCTTTCGGGCGTGGCCGGTTTCATCGGCATGAACGTTTCGGTGCGGTCGAACGTGCGCACCGCTGCGGCCGCGATGGCCGGATTGCAGCAGGGCCTGACGCTGGCGTTTCGCGCGGGCGCAATCACCGGGATGCTGGTGGCCGGTCTCGCGCTGCTCGCGATTGCGTGTTTCTTCTATTACCTGACCGGTCCTGCGGGATTGGCTCCTGACAGCCGCCCGGTCGTGATCGGCCTCACCTCGCTGGCGCTGGGCGCATCGCTGGTGTCGATCTTCGCACGGCTTGGCGGCGGGATCTTCACCAAGGCGGCCGATGTCGGCGCGGATCTTGTCGGCAAGGTCGAGGCGGGAATTCCCGAAGACGACCCGCGCAACCCCGCCGTGATCGCCGATAACGTCGGCGACAACGTGGGTGACTGCGCCGGGATGGCGGCCGACCTGTTCGAGACCTATGTCGTCACCGTCGGCGCCACCATGGTGCTGACCGCGCTGCTGATGAGCGGGGCGGAAAACCTTGCAGCGCTGATGGCGCTGCCGCTGCTGATCGGCGGCGTCTGCATCGTCACCTCGATCATCGGCACGTACTTCGTGCGCCTTGGCGGCGGGACGAACATCATGGGCGCGATGTACAAGGGATTCCTTGTCACCGCAGTGCTGTCGGTTCCCGCGATCTGGTGGGCGATCGGCTTTGCACTGGGCGACATGGAAACAGCGATCGGCGGGCTGGACATCAACGGGCGCACGCTGTTCTATTGCGGGTTCCTGGGTCTGGTCATCACCGGGCTGATCATCTGGATCACCGAATATTACACCGGCACCAATTACCGCCCGGTGCGCTCGATCGCCAAGGCTTCCGAAACGGGACACGGCACCAACGTGATCCAGGGTCTGGCGATCAGCATGGAATCGACCGCGCTGCCGACACTGGTGATCTGCGCCGGGATCGTGATCGCCTACCAATTGGCTGGCCTGATGGGGATCGCCTATGCGGCCACATCGATGCTGGCACTGGCAGGCATGGTCGTGGCGCTCGATGCTTACGGCCCTGTTACCGACAACGCCGGCGGTATCGCCGAAATGGCCGGGCTGGACGATAGCGTGCGGGAAAAGACCGATGCGCTGGATGCCGTGGGCAACACCACCAAGGCCGTGACCAAGGGCTATGCCATCGGTTCGGCGGGCCTTGCCGCACTGGTATTGTTCGCCACCTACACCGCCGATCTGCGCGAGCTGTTCGAAGGTGTGGTGGTCGATTTCAGCCTCGAAAACCCCTACGTCATCGTCGGGCTGCTGCTCGGCGCGTTGCTGCCCTACCTGTTCGGCGCGATGGGCATGACCGCAGTGGGCCGCGCGGCGGGCGAAGTGGTGAAGGACGTGCGCGACCAGTTCGCCAAGAACCCGGGCATCATGACCTTCGAGGTCAAGCCCGACTATGCCCGCACCGTCGATCTGGTGACCAAGGCGGCGATCAAGGAGATGATCCTCCCCTCGCTGCTGCCGGTGGCCGCGCCGATCGTGGTGTACTTCGTGATCACCGCGGTGGCGGGGCAGGCCAATGGCTTTGCCGCGCTGGGTGCCTTGCTGCTCGGCGTGATCGTCGGCGGGCTGTTCGTCGCGATTTCGATGACATCCGGTGGCGGCGCGTGGGACAATGCCAAGAAGTACATCGAAGACGGCAACCACGGCGGCAAGGGCTCAGAAGCCCACAAGGCCGCAGTGACCGGCGATACGGTCGGCGATCCGTACAAGGACACCGCTGGCCCTGCCGTGAACCCGATGATCAAGATCACCAACATCGTCGCGCTGCTGCTGCTGGCGGCGCTGGCGGCGGGCTGATCGCCACAATCAATCGGAACCGATCAATTTACCCCCGCCGGGCCGCCCGCCCGGCGGGGGGGTTATTTTTGCCATTCCCCCTGTCCCCGCATCGGACAGCCCCCGCTTGCGCTGAGGCTTTCTTAATCGCCCTGTGCCATGACCCACTTTGGCGCAAGGATCAGCGCGGCAGGGCAAGGTTAACAGCGATGGACATGGCACGTGCGGACAGCTTTCGCACCGGAGGTGCAGGCCGCCCGCCCGCCGCACTGCCGCATGGCCAGTTGCGCCTGCTGACACTTGGCCAGCTAAGCGATCCGGCCTTCATGACCGCATGGGAGCGGCTGGTACGCAATGCGGGCGAGCCCAATCCTTTTTTCGAACCGTGGTTCCTGCTGCCCGCGCTCAGGCAATGGGGCGATGCCGAGCGGGTCATCACCAAGGCGTGGTATCGTGACGGACGGTTGACGGGCCTGCTGCCAGTTGTGCGCAGCGCGGAATATTACAGCCACATCGTCACCCATGCGAAAGGCTGGCTGCATGCCAATGCCTTTTGCGGCGTGCCCCTGATCGCGGCGGGGCACGAGGATGCGTTCTGGCGCGACATGCTCGCCCATTTCGATCGGCGTGCGCGGCGGGCGCTGTTCCTGCACCTGCCGCTTATGCCCGCAGAAGGCCCCGCCAATGCCGCATTGGAACGGGTGCTCACCGCCGGGGGCCGCGCATGTTACCCGGTCGCCGAAGAAAGCCGTGCGCTGCTGACCGGCCAGGTATCGGCCGAAGCCTATCTTCAGGACGCGATGAGCGCCAAGAAACGCAAGGAACTGCGCCGCCAGCACAATCGGCTTGGCGAAGAAGGTGCGCTGACCTTCGACCGGGTGGAGGGCGGCGCGGCGCTGGCGGACTGGACGGCCGAATTCCTCGTATTGGAAGCTGGCGGATGGAAGGGTGAAGCCAGTTCCGCGCTCGCCAGTGCGCCCGATACCCGGGCCCTGTTCGAACAGGCCTTGGCGGGGGCGGCTGCGGCAGGCAGGCTCGAACGGCTCGCCCTGCGGCTCGATGGCCGGGCGATAGCAATGCTGGCAAACTTCATCACGCCGCCGGGTGCCTACAGCTTCAAGACCGCTTTCGACGAGAATTACGCGCGGTTTTCGCCGGGAATGCTGCTGCAGTTGGAAAACCTTGCGCTGCTGGAACGTCCGGAGGTCGAATGGGCCGATAGCTGCGCGGTCGAAGGGCACCCGATGATCGAGCGCCTGTGGCGCGGCAAGCGCCGCCTGGTCAGCCGCAACATCGCCATCGGCGGTCCGCTGCGCCGTGCGGCTTTCCGCCTGCTGATGGCCTACGAAACCCGCCCCCGCAAACCCGACCGGAGCGAAGCATGAACGCCCCCGCCCACTTCACCGATGCTGCGATGCCGCCGGTGTTCGAAACGTCGACCCGCAGGCTGTTTGCGGGGCATTATCCCGAAACCCCGCATGTCCTCACCCACACCCTCACCAGCCACCCGCTGCTGGAGATCGAGGCGCTGGCGCAGCTGGCCGAACACCTGCCGATCGCCAGCGTAGAATATAATCGCGGCGACCTGCCAATCGGCGTTGATGGCAAGCCGGGTTCGAACGGCATGACCATCGCCGAAACCATCCGCCGCGTGGCCGAGGCGGAAAGCTGGGCGGTGCTGAAGAACATCGAACAGGTGCCCGCCTACGAGGCATTGCTCCACGGCCTGCTGGAAGAAATCCGCCCCGAAATCGAAGCCGCGACCGGCGCGATGCTGACGCCGCAGGGCTTCATTTTCGTGTCGAGCCCCCATTCGGTGACGCCTTTTCACTTCGATCCGGAACACAACATCCTGCTCCAGATCCGGGGAACCAAGGTGATGACCCAGTTTCCGGCGGGCGACACCCGCTTCGTGCCGGATCAGGCGCATGAGACCTATCATTCGGGCGGACCGCGCGAATTGCGCTGGGACGACGCATTCCTGCCCCACGGCCGCGAATTTCCGTTGTCGCCGGGAGAAGCGCTGTTCGTGCCGGTGATGGCCCCGCATTTCGTGAAGAACGGCCCCGCGCCGTCTGTCTCGCTGTCGATCACATGGCGCAGCGAATGGAGCTACCGCGAAAGCGATGCCCGCGTGCTGAACGCGATTCTGCGGGAGCGCGGTTTCTCCCCTACAGCACCGGGCCGTTGGCCGGATCAGAACTATGCGCGGGCCTATGCCTTCCGGATCATGCGCAAGCTCGGATTGACGGGAACGTAAACCCGCAGCATGGCTTTGTGCCATGAGCGATGCACCAACAAACGAACAGCTGGTCGCAGGCCTTATCCGCCTGCTGACGGTCGAGAAACGCGCAGCCGATATCTCTGCCGGGCCGCCGCAGAAGGACGGGATCGGGCGAGTGTTCGGCGGGCAGGTTTTGGCGCAGGCGTTGCAGGCGGCGCAAGGTTCGGTCACCGATGGCAAGCGTGCGCATTCGCTCCACGCCTACTTCCTGCGCGGCGGACGCGAGGGTGCCCCGATCGAATACCGGATCGAACGCGATTTCGACGGGCGCAGCTTCGCCAACCGGAGGGTGGTCGCCAGCCAGGAAGACGAGCACGGCACGGCGGTGCCGATCCTCAACCTCACTGCCAGTTTCCAGCTGCCGGAAGACGGGCTGGAGCATGTCGATTCGCCGATGCCCGAGGTCGCGCCGCCCGAAGACCTGCGCCCCGACATCGAGCAGCGCCGCGAGATTGCCGAACAATGGGGCGACCGGCTGAACGAAGCCCAGCGCCGCTTGATGCTGCGACCGCGCCCGATCGAAATGCGCTCCATCGACCGGCTGCACTGGATGAGCAGCGAACCGAGCGAACCGCGCGCGCATAGCTGGTTCCGCGTCTGCGCTCCGATCACCGGCACCGACGATACGCCCGAACTGCACCGCGCGATCATCACCTATGCCAGCGACTACACCCTGCTCGGCACCAGCGCGCTGCCGCATGGCCTGAGCTGGATGCGCAACGAATTGGTGGGTGCCAGCCTCGACCACGCGATCTGGTTCCACCGCGACGCGCGCGTCGATGAATGGCTGCTCTACGCCACCGACGCGCCGTGGAGCGGCAGCGGACGCGGCTTCAATCGCGGGCGGATTTTCAATCAGGCCGGCGAGTTGGTGGCCAGCGTTGCGCAGGAAGGCATGATGCGGAAGAGAAAAGCCCGTTCTGAATAGCACCATCGGCGCGCAGCGCCGCAAGGCCGACCGGCCGCCCGCAGCGACGCGACCTTCAGGTCGCATGAGCGAGGATTTCGCACGCCGGAAGGCGTGCGGAAACACCTAATGCGCCAGCAATATCGGCATCTGCGGCTCGCTCAGCATCCGCCGCGTGACCCCGCCCAGCAGCATTTCCGCCAGCCGTGAATGGCCATAGGCGCCCATCACCATCAACCCGCATTGGCGCAGTTGCGCCGCTGAAAACAGCGTGTCGGCAATTTTGGCCTCGCCGCGCTCGATCGCGATTACCTCGCAATCGATTCCGTGGCGGCTGAGATATTGCGCGCCTTCGAGCGCGGGGAAATCGAACCGCTGCTTGTCCGAAGCTTCGGCCACGCTGACCAGATACACCTTGCCCGCCGCCGCCAGCAGCGGGGTCGCCGCTCGCAGTGCGTGGGCCGCTTCGGACGATCCGTTCCAGGCGACCATGACCGGCGCGTTCACATCGAAGCTTCTGGCGTCCTGCGGCACCACCAGCACCGGAACCGGCGCCTTGAGCACGAGATCGCCCACCAGCGTCGATGGCCCGCGCCCGTCCTCGCCCGCGTCCGAAGGGCCGACGATCACCAGATCGGCCAGCGCCGAGTGTTCGATCAGCCGGTGCTGGGAAATGCCGTACAGGAACCGCCAGTCCCAGCTGACGCCTTCGTTGGCGAGGTTCGCTTCGGTTTCGGCGCGCAGTTTCTCGGCGTTTTCCTTGATGACCGGCATCGCGGCGGCAATCGCCGAGCCGTAGAAGTCGCCCGGCGCGAAGACTTCGTAACTGACCGCCTGCAGGCAGGTGAGGTGGCCATTGGTGGCCCGCGCAATGTCGAGCGCGACCTGAAGCCGCGCAGGCATCGCGGCGTCGTGATCGACATGAAGCAGAATCGATTTCATGGCTGTTCTCCCGTTGATGAGACCAAGAATGCGCCCGCATCGTGCCCGTTACCTTGACCGGGATCAAATTTGGGCAGGCTGCAACGTCCCCTTGCCAGCGCGCCGGTCATTGGTAGTCTCGGCCAAGGGAGAGGAACCATGCAGATCACGCGCCACCCGCCGGTGAAGACCAGCCTCCAGCCATCGAACCACCCCTATCTGACGGGTGCGTGGACGCCGCTGCACGAGGAAGTGGACGTGGCCGAACTGCCGGTGATCGAAGGCGAAATCCCCGCTGACATCGACGGCATCTATCTGCGCAACACCGAAAATCAGGTGCATCAGCCGCTGGGCCGCCATCATCCCTTCGATGGCGATGCAATGATCCATCAGGTGAACATCACCGGCGGCAAGGCGAGCTACCGCAACCGGTTCGTGCGCACCCATTGTTTCGAGGCGGAGCAGATTGCGGGGCAATCGCTGTGGGGCGGGCTGATGGACCCGCTCGGCACCAGCAAGCGCCCCGGCTTCGGCGCGCATGGCGGGCTGAAGGATACCGGCTCGACCGACATCATCGTCCATGCCGGCACCGCCTATGCCACGCTGTATCAGTGCGGGGAGGCGTGGATGCTCGATCCCGTCACACTCGGTAGCCGGGGCAAGGCGCCGTGGGTGCCGCTCGACGGCATCTCGGCCCATCCCAAGGTGGACGAGGACACGGGCGAGCTGATGTTCTTCAACTATTCCAAATACGCGCCGTTCATGCATTACGGCGTGGTCGACCGGACGAGCAGCCTTGTGCACTACGTCCCTGTCCCTCTGCCCGGCCCGCGCCTGCCGCATGACATGGCGATCACGCAGAACTGGTCGATCCTCAATGATTTGCCGCTGTTCTGGGACGAGGACCTGCTGCGCCGCGATATTCACGCGGCGCGCATTCACGATGGTATTCCCACCCGCTTCGCGTTGATCCCGCGCCGCGGCCAGCCGCAGGATATCCGCTGGTTCGCGGCCGATCCCACCTACGTGCTGCACTGGACCAACGCCTATGAAGAGGGCGATGAGGTGATCCTCGAAGGCTATCATCAGGCCAAGCCCATGCCCGATCCGATTCCGGAAATGGGCCGCTACAGCCACATGATGGCCTATGTCGACGAACACAGCTTCCAGAGCCGCCTCCACCGCTGGCGGTTCAACCTGACAACCGGCGAGACCCGCGAGGAACGCCTGACCGACCGGATCGTCGAATTCGGGACGATCAACCCGCGATTTGCGATGCGCAAGAACCGCTATGTCTGGTCGACCACCACCCGCCCCGGCTGGTTCCTGTTCAACGGCTATGTTCGCCACGATACCGAGACGGGCGAGGAACAGGTCTACCGCCTGCCCCAAGGCGTCTATGCCAGCGAAAGCCCGATGATCCCGCGCAAGCGGGCGAGTTCGGAGGATGACGGCTATTTGGTCACTTTCCTGATCGACGAGAACACCGGCACCTCGCAATGCGCGATCCTCGACGCATCGGACATCGCCAAAGGTCCGATCTGCCGCCTCGCGCTGCCGCACAAGATCTGTTCGGGCACCCATTCGGCCTGGGTCGAGCATGACCAGCTGCGCGAGGACGCAGCCTTCCACGCCAGCCGCTTTGCCCCTGCCTGATCCGGAACCGTCATGAAACCGGTCGGTGCGCCTGCGCCGCTTGTCGCAGGCGCGCTTGTCGATTGAGGGCGGCGTTCCTAGTTTGTGCTCATTGCACTTTCGTTCCAGGGACCCCCAACATGACATTCCGCCTTGCGCTTGCCGCTTCGACCGCGCTGCTGCTCACCGCCGCGCCTGCCTTCTCCCAGACCGCCGCAGAACCTGCCGCCGTCACCGCCAAAGCCGCCGCGCAAGCGTCCGAGCATGACAAGCTGTTCGCGCTGTTCGCCGATGCCGACGCGCGCGAACTGGCGCTCAACCCGCTCGATCGCCTGTTCCGTGGCGACGACGAAGGCGTCGACCGGCTCGGCGATTTCCTCACCGATTCCGCCTTTCTCGCGGACCGCACCGACACCCGGCTGAACCTCGCCCTGCTCAACCAGATCGACCGGACGAAGCTTTCTCCCACCGACGCGCTTGCCTACGACGTGTTCGAATACACCCATCAGCAAGCGCTCGAAGGTTCGACCGACCGCATCCGCGCGCTGACCGAGGTGCGCCCGGTCAACCACTTTTCCGGCTTCCACACCTTCTATCCCCAGTTCGCCAGCGGCAATGGCGCCGCGCCGTTCGAAACGATCGGGCACTACGAGGACAACCTTGCGCGACACGATGATTACATCGCCTACACCGACCGTGCGATCGACAAGTTCCGCGAAGGCATGGAAACCGGTGTGGTCGAAACGAAGCTGACCATCGGCAATGTCATACAGCAACTCGATACGCAGTTGGCGATCCCGGTGGCGGAATCGCAGTTCATTGGGCCGGTCGAGACCTTCCCCGACAGCATTTCCGCTGCCGACAAGGCGCGGCTGACAGCCGCCTACGAAGCCAAGACCCGCGAAATTTACGCCGTACACGGACGGCTGCGCGATTTCCTGCGCGACGAATACATGGCCGCAGCGCGCGACAGCGTGGGGCTGAGCCAGATGAAGGGCGGCGCGGAACTTTACGCCCAGCTGATCGAAAGCACCACGACGCTGCCGCTGGATGCCGAGACGATCCACCAGCTCGGCCTGTCAGAAGTCGCGCGGATCAAGACCGAGCTGGAAACAATCAAGGCCGAGGTCGGCTTCGACGGTACGCTCAACGAATTCTTCGACTATGTCCGCACCGACCCCAAGTTTCAGGCGGAAAGCCGCGAGGCGCTGACCCAGTCCTATTACGACATCGGCAAACAGGTCGACGCGAAGATCGGCGATTATTTCTCGCTGCTGCCCAAGGCACCGCTCAAGATCGAGCCCTATGATCCCTCGATCGAACAATTCAGCGCGGGCGGTTCCTACCAGCCGGGCACGCCGGACGGATCGCGTCCGGGCACATTCTATTTCAACGCCTATGACCTGCCCAGCCGTCTGACCACCGGCAATGTGACGCTGTATCTGCACGAAGGCGCACCGGGGCACCATTTCCAGATCAGTCTGGCGCAGGAAAACGAAGCGCTGCCCGCATTCATGCGGTTCGGCGGCACCACCGCCTTTATCGAAGGCTGGGCGCTGTATGCCGAAACGCTGGGCGAGGAGATGGGCTTCTACACCGACCCGTGGAACCGTTACGGCACCTTGCAGGATGAACAATTGCGCGCGATGCGGCTGGCAGTCGATACCGGGCTGCACGCCAAGGGCTGGACCCGCGAGCAGGCGATCGACTTCATGCTGGAAAACTCCGGCATGACCCGCACCGAAGTGGTGGCGGAGGTGGAACGCTACATCGCCATTCCCAGTCAGGCGCTGGGCTACAAAATCGGCGCGCTCAAGATCCAGGAACTGCGCGAACGGGCCGAAACTTCGCTGGGCGACAGGTTCGACATCAAGGCGTTTCACGAACAGGTGCTCGATACCGGCGGGCTGCCGCTGGCGATCCTGGAACAGAAGATCGACCGCTGGATCGCCGACCGCATGGCAAGCTGACGGGGGTCGCGGGCGGGCGGCTTTCCTACCGCACTGTGTGACAGTAGGCTGCCCGCCATGTCTTTTCCCGCGACACCTCTCGATCCGATTTTCGGATTTCAGCAGCGCCGACCGAGGCTGCAAGACCGGTTACGGGGCGGCCGGATTTCTGTTCTTGGACAGTGTCTCATGTGTCTCCTACACGGCGCCCGGTGCGGAGGCGGCGGAGCCGTGCCTGCTCGACTCGTCGCATCCCCTGCCCCGGTTACCCGCTCCTTTGACAACACGGCTAACGCCGTTCATCAGACAGCAAGGTAAACCTGAACACCGGTCTGCGGGCAGATCGCCAACGAAGGGCCGACCCCCAAGGATCGCCGGCCCGAACCACAGGAGCAACCGCATCATGACCACCCCCGCCCGCGCCCCGCGTGCCTCCCTTACGCTTGCGCTGCTCGCCGCGCTCGCTTTGCCCGCAACCGGCGGCCTCGCCGCTCAGGACGTCGCCCGTGACGGCGAAGTGCTGACCACTGTTTACGGCAACCTGCCGACCATGACCGAAATGTCAGAAGGTCCGCGGATCGACGGCATCATCTCCGCGCGTCAGGGCCAGCGCCTGCAGATCACCTCCGACGACGGCACCAGCACCACCCTTACGCTGCACCCCGAAACCGAAATTCGCAGCCGCGGCGGCTTCCTCGGGATCGGCAACAAAACCTTCGATCAAAGCGCGCTGATCAACGGCCTGCCGGTGCGGGTGCGCACGCGCCAATATGGCGAAGGTCTGGTGGCGAGCGAAGTGCGCTTCACCAGCGATGACCGGGTGATTGCCGCAATGATCCGCGGCGGAACGGCGCAGCAATTCGCGCAGCAGGGCGCTGCCATCCAGCAGAACGCCGCCGCCACCGAAGCGCTGCGTGGGCGCCTCGGCGACATCGACAAGTACAACCTCAAGAGCACCACCAACGTCTATTTCGACACCGGCAAGGCGGTGATCTCGCCCAGCGCGAAGAACCAGCTGTGCGAGGCCGCGCAGGAAGCCAACGCCAACGAAAATTCGCTGATGCTGGTGCTGGGCTACACCGATTCGACCGGCTCGCCGGAAATCAACCAGCCGCTTTCGGAAAAGCGCGCTGCGGCGGTGGTCAATTACCTGCAGCAGGTGTGCAAGTGGAAGCCGTACCGGATGCTCACCCCCACCGGCATGGCGACTGCCGATCCGGCAGCCGACAACATGACCGAAGCGGGCCGCGCACAGAACCGCCGCGTGTCGGTCAACGTGCTGGTGAGCAAAGCGCTCGACGGGCAGTAATCGATGGCTTGGGGGCGGGCCTTGGCGGCCTGCCCCCACCCGCCCCAATTTGCCACGCCTATCCTCCGGCGTGGTAGAAATCGTAGATCTTGCGGGCCACCGCCGCACTGACCCCGGGGGCGCGTTGCAGGTCTTCCAGTGCGGCAGCGCGCACCTTGCTGGCGGTGCCGAAATGGAGCAGCAGCGCGCGCTTGCGGGCAGGGCCAATGCCGGGGATCTCGTCGAGCGGTGACGCGGTGATCGCCTTGGACCGCTTGGCCCGGTGCGCGCCGATGACATAGCGGTGCACCTCGTCGCGCAGGTTCTGCAGGTGGAACAACAGCGGCGAGTTGACGGGCAGCTGCTTCTCGCGCCCATCGGGGAAGTGGAACACCTCGCGGCCCTCGCGGCCGTGATGCGGCCCCTTGGCGATGCCGATGACGGCGACGTCATCCGCGATGCCGATCTCTTCCAGCACCCGCATGACGCTGGATAGCTGGCCCTTGCCGCCGTCGATCAGGATCAGGTCGGGCAGGATCGTGTCGTGCCCGCCGGGCTTGGCCTCGGGGTTCTCCTCGCCCTCGGCAAAGCTGCGGAACCGCCGGGACATCACCTCGCGCATCATCGCGAAGTCGTCATTTGCCTGCGCCTCGCGGATGTTGAACTTGCGGTATTGCCCCTTCTCGAAGCCGTCCGGCCCGGCCACCACCATCGCACCGACTGCCTTGGTGCCCTGGATGTGGCTGTTGTCATAGACCTCGATCCGCTGCGGCGGGGTGTCGAGCTCCAGAAACTCGGCGAGTTCGCGTCCCAGCCGCGCCTTGGTGCCGGTCTCGGCCTGCCGCCGCTCCAGCGCCTCGACAGCATTGCGCTGCGCCTGCGCCATCAGCTTGCGCCGGTCGCCGCGCTCGGGGATCGTGATGCGTACCTTGCGCCCGGCAAGCTCGCTCAACGCCGCTTCGATCAGCTCGCGTTCGGGCAAGTCGCGGTCGACCAGAATGATTGGCGGCGGCGGCACCTCCTCGTAGAACTGCAGCATCACGTCGGCGAGCACCTGCGCCTCCTCCACCTCGGCGGTGTGGCGCGGAAAGAACGCGCGGTGACCCCAGTTCTGGCCGCCGCGGATGAAGAACGCCTGCACGCCCATCACCCCGCTCTTGGCTGCCAGCGCGAACACGTCGGCATCGCCCAACCCTGCCGCATTGATCGCCTGCGACCCCTGGATGAAGGTCGCCGCGCGCAGCCGGTCGCGCAGGATCGCCGCACTCTCGAAATCGAGGTTCGCCGCCGCCTCTGCCATCTGCCGCTCCAGATCGGCCTGCACCGCGCCCGAACGCCCGGCGAGGAAGTCCTTCGCCTGCCGCACCAGCGCGTCGTAATCCGGTTCCGAGATGCGCCCCACGCATGGTGCCGAGCACCGCTTGATCTGATACAGCAGGCACGGCCGGTCGCGGTTGTTGAAGAAGCTGTCAGTGCAGGATCGCAGCAGAAACAGCTTCTGCAACGCGTTCAGGGTGGTGTTGACGCTCCCCGCACTCGCAAACGGGCCGTAGTAGTTACCCTTCGCCCGCCGCGCCCCACGATGCTTCTGGATGCGCGGAAAGGCGTGATCGGCGCGCAGCAGGATGAAGGGAAAACTCTTATCGTCGCGCAGCAGCACGTTGAACGGCGGGCGGAAGCGCTTGATCAGCTGCGCCTCCAGGAGCAGCGCCTCGGCCTCGGAATTGGTGGTGATGATCTCCATGGCTCGCGTCTGGCTGACCATGCGCTGCAAGCGGCCCGATAGCTGCGCGACCTGCGTGTAGTTCGCCACCCGCGCCTTCAGACTGCGCGCCTTGCCCACATACAGGACCTCGCCGCGCGCGTCGCACATCCGGTACACGCCGGGGACCGGCTTCAGCACCTTCACCATGTCGCGGATCGCCGCCACCCCGCCTTCCAGATCGGGCTGGGCGCTGGCGACGGTATAGGCGGCGCGCTCCTCGTTGAAACGCTCCGCGCCGCGCGGATCATTGGGGGTGCCTGCAGGGGTCCGGGACATACAACAAAGATAGGCGCTGGCGGGCCGAGATGGAAGCGGATGGCGGGGCCCTTCCCCCATCAGTTCGCAACAGTCCAGAACTTGGCCTTGTCACGAATACTTCACGAAAATCGTCGCGTTTCGACAATTAATCTATGATTTTACCAAGTATCACTGAATAACTATAATAAACGGGTTAGCTAATATTTAATTAATTGGAGGCTAACTATGTCCGATCACGAACACCACGGCATGAAGAATCTCAGCGGAACGTCCCCGTTCTGCAGCATGAACCAATTCCACAATCATCAGAACAGTCGCGAAGATCGCTTTGGCCGGTTGTTCACTGATCTCGCGCCCGCCTTTACCCGGCCCGACATTCTTCAAGCCATCGGCGCGCCGGATGGCCCGATGGACGGCAAGGGGGTGGCCAACCGCACCGCGACCGTTCCGGTGGGCATGGTGTTCTTCGGCCAGTTCGTCGATCATGACGTGACGCTCGATGCCTCGACGTCCTTCGGGCGCGTGGTCGACAATCCGGGCGAGGTGTCCAATGTGCGCACGCCGACGCTCGATCTCGACTGTGTGTACGGCCTCGGCCCCGAGGCGCAGCCTTACCTGTTCACGCAAGGCGGGCCGTTCGGCGGGGTCAAGCTGCTGACCGGCGCGGACAATCCCGGACAGGGCGGCATCCCTGAACACGATCTGCTGCGTTCGCCCAATGGCCGCGCGATCATCGGCGATCCGCGCAATGACGAGAACCGGATCATCAGCCAGATCCAGCTCGCCATAATCCGGTTCCACAACCTCGTTGCCCAGACGCTGCACGATGAAAGCGGCCTTACCGGCCACGCGCTTTACGAAGAGGCCCGGCGCGAAACGACCTGGCATTATCAATGGGCGCTGGTGCATGATTTCCTCGCCGCGATGTGCGGCAGGCCGCTGGTCGAGCGGATCCTCGGCTGCGGGCGGCAGGTCTATTGCGGGGGCGTGCCGTTCATCCCGATCGAATTCTCGGTTGCAGCCTATCGCTTCGGCCATTCGATGATCCCGATGAAGCTGCAGGTGCGGCAGGGCGGCGCGCGGTTCGAGCTGTTCGGATCGACGCTGGGTTCGGGCTTCGACCCGCTCGGCAATCCCGATGCGGTAGTGGATTGGCACGAACTGCTGTTCACGCCCCAGAACCGGCAGGTCGAACGCGCGCTCAAGCTCGATACCAAGCTGGCAGGCGATCTGCTGGCGCTGCCCTTCATCAGCCCGCCCGACGAGAACTCGCTGGCAACCCGCAACCTGCTTCGCGGTAACACCTTCCTGCTGCCCGGCGGCGAGAAGGTGGCGGCGGCGATCGGTTGCCCGCAGGCGCAGATCGACCGGGTGCTCGACAAGGTCGAGGACGTGAACGAGGATCTCGGCCGTGACGGCATCCCGCTGTGGCTCTATATCCTCGCCGAGGCCGAAGTGATCGGACGCGCCGAAGCCAATGGCGATACCTTGGCGGGTGAGGCGCTCGGCCCGGTGGGCGCGACGATCGTGGCCGAAACGCTGATCGGATTGCTCGAACTTGATGACCGTTCGTGGCTTGGAGCCAACCGCAACTGGTCGCCGCGGCCCGAGTGGGACAAGCTGGGGAAACTCGTGACCGCGGCGCAGCCGGCCCTGCCCTAGGGCCGGCCCGGGGCGGAGCCGTTCGGCCCCGACAGGCTCCGCCCCGACTTTTGCGCGCAGCGCCGCTTGCGTTGCGCAACCATGCGCCTAATCGCGCTGGTCACATGATCGAAACCGATGTCATCATCCTTGGCGCAGGCGCGGCCGGTCTGTTCGCCGCCGGACAGGCGGGCCAGCGCGGGCTGCGTGTCGCATTGCTGGAAAAGGCGGATACACCGGGCAAGAAAATCCTGATTTCCGGCGGCGGGCGCTGCAACTTTACCAATCTTGGCGCCGGGCCGGCTAACTTCCTCTCGGCCAACCCGCATTTCGCCAAGAGTGCGCTGGCGCGCTATACAGCGGCGGACTTCATCGCGCTGGTCGAGCGGCACGGCATTGCGTGGCACGAAAAGACGCTGGGGCAATTGTTCTGCGACGGTTCGGCCAAGCAGATCGTGGCGATGCTGCTGGACGAATGCCCGGCGGACCGCGTGACGCTGACCTGCGGCGTGGATATTGCGAGCGTGGCGCGCGCCGACGACGGCACGTTTACCGTTAGCGCCGATGATGGCCGGTCATGGCACGCGCCCGCGCTGGTGATCGCTACCGGCGGGCCATCGATCCCCAAGATGGGCGCGAGCGATTTTGCCTACCGGCTGGCGCGGCAGTTCGGGCTGAAGGTGGTCGAACCGCGCCCCGCGCTCGTGCCGCTGACGCTGGGGGGCGAGGACGCGCTGTTCCGCGAGCTATCGGGCGTTGCCGCGCCGGTGCTGGCGCGAGCCGGAGCGGGCAAGAGGAAAGCGGAGTTCGCCGAAGCCGCGCTGTTCACGCACAAGGGGCTGTCCGGCCCGGCGATCCTGCAAGTCTCCAGCTACTGGCGGCATGGCGAGGAGGTCGGCGTGACCTTTCTGCCTGAGGCCGCAACCGACTGGCTGCTGGCAGCCAAGCGCGACCGCCCGCGCACGCACCTCCGCACGCTGCTGCGCGAAGCCCTGCCCGCGCGGCTGGCCGATGCGCTGGCCGACCGGCTCGGGCTGGAGCGCGAACTGGGCAACGTGTCGGACAAGGATCTTCGCGCCGCGCAGGCACGTCTTGGCGACTGGCGGTTCGCCCCCAACGGCACAGAAGGCCTCGCCAAGGCCGAAGTCACCGCAGGCGGCATCGCCACGACAGAGCTTTCCAGCCGCACCATGGAGGCGGGCAAGGTGCCCGGCCTCTACGCCATCGGCGAGGCGGTGGATGTCACCGGCTGGCTGGGAGGGTACAACTTCCAGTGGGCCTGGGCGAGCGGCTACGCCTGCGCTGAAGCTTTGGCTGCTGCTCGCAGCTAGAACAACTTTCGCAGATCGACCCCCAGATACAGCCCGACCGGATCGATCACGAACGGCTGGTAGTTGATCGGGGTGTCACCGTTCGAATCCCGCACCCGGCGTTGCGCATCGAACAGGTTGTCGGCGCGCAGGCTGACCCGGAAGTCCTTCAGGAACCCTTCGTTCGGGCCGATCAGTTCGCCCATATTGGCAAAAACCCGCAGATTGAAGGTCACGATATCATCGAAGAACAGGTCGGTGCTGCCCGGCAAGCCCGAACCATCGAGCCGGGTTTCGCCGGTATAGATGCCCGAAAGACGGAAGCCCACGCCCTGCCCGAACAGACCTGCTTCCAACCCGCTGGAATGGCGCGGCAGGCCGAAGGCTCCGGTTGCCTGCCCGTCAAGCTGGTCGAGCGGGGCGATGCCAGCCGCGATCAGGATTTCGTTGTCGAGTTCGATCGAATGGGTCAGGTTCAGGAAATAGCGGAAGCCCTGCATGTTGCGCCCACCCAGCGGATTGAACGCAGGCCCGCCGCCGCCAGCAGGTGCGCCGCCGCCCGCCTCGCCCGCTGATTGCGGTGCGGCGGCACAGAAACGCTCCTTGAACTGGGCCAGCGCTTCCGGCGGGATATTCCCATCGGCATCGCGCGACCGGTCAATCGCCATTTTGAGGAACGCCGGGTCGATACCGGGAAGATCGGCCGAAACATCCTCGCCGCGCTCGATTTTGGCGACCAGTTCGGCCAACGCGGCGCCGCCGTCAGGTCCGCAGATACGCTCGCGCAATGCCGCAGCCGCCTGCGCCCGCGCGCCGTCAGGAGCGCCCGGCCCCGGAGCGCCCTCACCCCGCGCGCCGCCGCCCAGCATCGCCGGATCGATGTCGCAAATGCGTGAGCGGAACTGCGCCAGCCGGGCCGGATCGATGGTGCCATCCTCCCCGCGCAACCGCGCCAGCATCGGTGCGAGCCGCGCCGGATCAATGCCGGGGAATTCGGCCGAGATATCCGCGCCGCTGTCGATTGCGGCGGCCAGTTTCTGGAGGAAGTCGAGCCCGTCATCGGCGCATAGCCGTTCGCGGAATGCCATGAACTGTTCGCGCTGCTGCGGTGTGGGTGCCGCACCGCCGCCGAACCGTGCGCCGCCGCCATTGGCCCTTGCCCCTTCCCCTGCCGGAGCCGCGCCCGTTGTCGGAGCCGGAGCCGGAGCCGGAGCCGGTTGTGCAGCGTCCCTTGCCGGAGCGCCTCCGCCACCGCGCCCGCCGCGCCCGCCGCCATCACGCCCGCCCTCAGGCGCGCCAATGCTGCCGCTGGTCGAGAAGATGAACTGCACTCGGTTCGCCCGCGTCTCGGCAAAGCTGACCGAACGCCGATCGACCGCAATCAGACGCCCGTCAGCATCGCGCGTCACGCGGCCCGGAAAAGCCGCTTCGATCTCGGGCGTGATCTGCGGAAATCCGCTCACCACATTGTCCGACCGGTTGCGGATATATTCCACGGTCAGCCGGGTGTTGTCCCAGAACGGCAGCGACCAGTTGGCGGCGAATTTCCAGTCGCGCTGGGTTTCCGCCGGAAGATCGGGATTGCCGCCAGTCGTAACGTCGGCCAGCACCGTCTCGCCGCGGCTGAAATCGAACACTGGCACGTTGAAATTGGTGATTATCGGATTGCCCAGCGCGCCCAGTCCCGGCGCTGCCTCGCGCCAGATATAGGTCGCCGACAGATCAAGATTGTCGAACGGCGACCAGTTCAGCCCCGCGTTCCAATCGCCCAGCACACCGAAATCGGACAGGTCCTGAACGCCTGCCTGCAGATTGAGCGTGAAAGTGCCGAGCGCATCGGCCACGCCTGCCCGGCTGCTGGTAAGCGGCACCACCACATTGGCCCCGGTCGCAAGTTGCCGGCGGGTCAGCGTCGCTCCGGTCAAGCTGCGGGTGTCGCTGCTTTCGATCTGCTGCCAGTCCAGACCCAGATTGAAGGTCGCCAGCACCTCTCCTGCGGGAAGCTGGCCGAGCGGCCCTTCCAGCGTGGTTTGCGATTCTCCGTTGATCGTCCGGCTGCGCGCCACTTCGAACCCGGCTTCGGCATCGGTCGGCAGCGGCCCGTCCGGCGCAAGCGACCCGGCGAGAGCTGCGTCGACCAGCGACTGCGTGTCGAAGCGGCGGTCGATCTCCGTCTCGGTCTCGTTGAGCGTGGCATCGAAGGTGCTCGTCAGGCGAAACGCATTGACCGGCCGCGTCAACGACCCCGCTGCCGACAGCGCATCGGTGGAAGATCGCCGGGCCAGCGGTGATTCGGCACCGAAGGTGCGCACGATCCCCGGGACAGCAGCATCATCGGTCAGCACCACGGTGTTGAGACCGTCGAGGCTGCGACTTTCGCTGCGCGCGTAATTGAGATTGGCACTGAGCGATGTGCCGCTGTCAATCAGCGCCTTGGCCCATGACAGGTTGCCTTCGAACCCGAAGGTATCGGCCCTGAGGCTGCGGAACGGCGCCTGCGCCGGATCGCCCGGCACCTGACTGACGGAGCCGGGGGTCTGGATGATATCGCGCTCATCCTCGGTCAGCAGCGAGGAATCCGACAGTTCGAAATCGATATTGAACCGTCCGCCATCGGCGATCCTGAGATAGCCGAGATCCTGTTCGGTGCGGACGAACCCGCCGCGCGACGGCGCCTCGAATTCCAGTTCGACTTCGCGGTTGGAATAATTTTCCTTGAGGATCAGGTTGATGACTCGGCGATCGGGCGGAAAACCGAACCGCTGTGCGACTTCTTCTGGGAACACTTCGACCCGGGCGAGCGCCTCGGGCGGGTAGGACGCGAATTCGCGAAAGCTGCCGATGCGGATGCCATTCACCAGAATCACCGGCCGTCCGCCGCCGCGTCCGCGTGCAGAGCCGGTCTGCGCGCTGATCTGGGCGATAAGGTCGGTGATCGAGGTTACGCCTTCGGCCGCGATCGCTTCTTCGTCGAGCTGCAGCAGCGGCGCCTGATCGACCAGCAGCTGCCCGCGAATGCGCCTGCCACTGACGACAATCTCTCCGCCGGAAACCGCCGTGCCGCTGGCAGTTTCGGGATCATCCTCCCCTGCAGACTGCGGCACCTGCGCGGATTGCGGCTGGGCTGCCATGCCTGCTTCGGCGGAAACTGGCGTCGCCGCAGCAAGGCTGGCAGCACAAGTGCCAGCGCGCAGCAAGGCGCGGGAAAGCGGAGAGAGGTTCATTTTGTCCCTTCAGGTCACAATCATCCGGCGGGGCGGCCTGTTGTCTTCCCCGCCGTTCCCGAGATAAGGCACGTGCCCCAGACGAGATGCGTTGGCATGGCCAAACTTCGGCCATTGCGGCGCTTAAAGCTCGAGCCTTCCCTTTTGGTTCCCGCATCGCTAAAGCGCGCTAGCTTTTCGACAGGCGTCATTGGCGCCGCATTATTTATCAAAGGAAATTCATGGCCAAGGAAGAACTCCTCGAAATGCGCGGGCGCGTGGTTGAGTTGCTGCCCAATGCGATGTTCCGGGTTGAGCTTGAAAACGGCCACGAAGTGCTTGGCCACACTGCGGGCAAGATGCGCAAGAATCGCATCCGCGTGCTGGTGGGCGATGAAGTGCTGTGCGAGCTGACCCCGTATGACCTCACCAAGGCGCGCATCACCTATCGCTTCATGCCGGGTCGCGGCGGCCCCGGCCCGCAGTAAATGCGGGCGGCCCTGATGGGCGCGCCTCATCTCACGCTGGCTTCGGCCTCGCCCCGGCGGCACGAATTGCTCGCGCGGCTGGGCCTTGCGCCCAATGCGGTGACCCCCGCCGATATCGACGAAACCCCGCAGCGGGATGAACTGCCCCGCGCCTACGCCCTGCGCATGGGGCGCGAAAAGGCGTGCGCGGTCGATGCCCCCGGCTTTGTACTGGCGGGCGATACGGTGGTGGCAGTGGGACGGCGCATCCTGCCCAAGACCGAAACCGAAGCCAATGCGCGCGCCTGCCTCGAACTGATTAGCGGACGGCGGCATCAGGTGCTGTCCAGCGTGGTGCTGCGCGCGCCTGATGGCACCTTGCGCGAACGGCTGAATGAAACCGTGGTGCGCTTCAAGCGCCTGTCGAACGAGGAGATCGCCGCTTATCTCGCTGGCGGGGATTGGCGGGGAAAGGCGGGCGGCTATGCCATTCAGGGCGCGGCTGAAGGGCTGATCGAATGGATCAGGGGCAGCCATTCGGGCGTGACGGGGCTGCCACTGTATGAAACGCGCACGTTGCTCAAGGCCGCAGGCTTTGCCCTTGGCTGAGTGGCTGATCGAGGACGGCATCGGCGAAACCCGTGCGCTGCTGATCGACCGCGAACAGG
Source organism: Erythrobacter sp. NFXS35 (assembly GCF_040148725.1). NCBI lineage: Bacteria > Pseudomonadati > Pseudomonadota > Alphaproteobacteria > Sphingomonadales > Erythrobacteraceae > Erythrobacter > Erythrobacter sp. NFXS35. Next base: position 867,957 of record NZ_JAGDEB010000001.1, read on the forward strand.
TGCTGGCGGCGCGGGTGTTCTGGCCGGGAGAATTGCGCGCCGGACAGGCGCTGCGCGGCAAGCTTGTCACCAAACTGAAGGGCACCCGGCGCGGGGTCGCGCTGTTGGATGGCGGGGCGGAAGCGCTGGTCGATCACCTGCCGCCGAACGTGACCGAAGGACAAGTCCTCGATCTGGTCGTCACCCGCGCACCGCTGGCCGAGCGCGGACGGCTGAAGCGCGCGCAGGCGCGGGTTGCCGGGGCGGAAAGCTCCGCCACGCACAATAATTTTCCGGAAGGGCGCACCGTGCGCCGCTTTCCCGCAGGCTTGTGGGAGGAGGTGTGGCACGCGGCCTCTGCGGCCAGCCTCGACTTTCCCGGCGGCGAGGTGCTTGTCAGCGTCACCCCCGCCATGACCGTGATCGACATCGACGGTGTCGGCTCCCCGCGTGAGGTGGCGCTGGCCGCCGTGCCTGCCATCGCCCGCGCGCTGGCGTGGTTCGCGATCGGGGGGAACATCGGGATCGATTTCCCTACCCTCGCTGACAAGTCAGATCGCCGTGCGGTGGACGAGGCGCTGGAGGCGGCGCTGGCGGGTTGGCCGCACGAACGCACTGCGATGAACGGATTCGGCTTCGTGCAACTGGTCGCCCGGCTGGAAGGCCCCTCGCTATTGCACCGATTCGCCGCCGCACGGCTCGGCGCGGCAGGCCGTGTGGCGCTGCGCCGCGCGGAACTGGCGGCGGATGATGGCGCAGGGCGCACGTTGCTGCTGACGGTGCATCCCGCGCTGAAGGCCAAATTGAAAGAACCGTGGCTGGCAGAGCTTGCCCTCCGTACCGGGCGCGAGGTGCGGATCGACACCGACCCGGGCCTTGCCATCGAAGCCGCCCATGCCCAATTGTCAGCCGCATGAGCACGTCAGCCAACAAGCCCTGCCCGATCTGCCGAAAGACGCGGCATCCCGATCATCACCCCTTCTGCTCGCAGCGTTGCAAGGACCGCGATCTGGCGCGCTGGTTCTCCGATTCCTACGCCGTCCCCGGTCCGCCTGCCGATCCTGACGAACAGGCGCAGGGCAACTGGGGCGAGCAGGATTGATGCGCTGCGCGCAATAATCCTGCCTTCGGCGTGTCAAACCCTCTTGCCAACCCCGCCCGCCTTCGCCATAGGCGCGCTCTCATTTGCTCGCCGGGGTGACCACATGGTCGCAATCCGTCGCTCGCAGCGAATGCCCGAGTAGCTCAGGGGTAGAGCAGCGGATTGAAAATCCGCGTGTCGGTGGTTCAAATCCGCCCTCGGGCACCATTCGCTGAAAAGGGCCAATCGCCCAGAGGGAAAGTGTCGATGTCCCGCCGCACCAAGATCTACGAAGGCAAGGCCAAGATCCTTTACGAAGGACCCGAGCCGGGTACGCTGATCCAGTACTTCAAGGATGATGCGACCGCCTTCAATGCCGAAAAGAAGGGCACGATCAACGGCAAGGGCGTGATCAACAACCGTATTTCCGAGCACGTGTTCACGCGGCTCGGGCATATCGGCATCCCCACCCACTTCATCCGCCGCCTCAACATGCGCGAGCAGCTGATCCGGCAGGTCGAGATCATCCCTTTGGAAGTGGTGCTGCGCAACGTTGCGGCAGGGTCGCTGTCCAAGCGCCTCGGGATCGAGGAGGGTGAGCCGCTGCCCCACACCCTGATCGAATATTACTACAAGGACGATGCGCTGGGCGATCCGCTGGTCGCCGAGGAACACATCGCCTGCTTCAACTGGTGCAGCAACGAGGAGATGCACGACATTTCCTCGATGGCGATCCGTATCAACGATTTCCTGTGCGGAATGTTTGCCGCGATCGACATCCGGCTGGTCGATTTCAAGCTCGAATTCGGGCGGCTTTACGATGGCGATTACAGCCGCGTGATCCTGGCCGACGAGATCAGCCCGGACGGCTGCCGGTTGTGGGACATGGCCACGGGCGAAAAACTCGACAAGGACCGGTTCCGCCGCGATCTGGGCGGCGAAGAAGAGGCTTACCGCGAAGTGGCGCGCCGGCTCGGCCTGCTCAATGGCGAGGACAACGGGCCGGGAGAGGTGTTCGACCTGTCGCACGCGCGCAGCCGCCTTCGCGGCCCACCTCCCTTGAAGAAATAGCGCCGCCGATTACCTAGGCATCGTGGGGGCTGACAAGCGGCGGGTTTGCTATACTCTTGGGCATTCCGACGCGATTGCCACAGGTGCCTTGCCGCTCATGATCCTGAATGCCCGTAATATTGCCGCCAGCCTGTTGCTGGCGCTGTCTCCGATTGCGCTGACCACCGCGCTGGCCGCGCAGGACACGCCCGTGGCCGAAACCGCTGCCGAAGCGCCTGCTGCGATCTGGGCTTTCGAACAAAGTGATGTTCCGGTCGATCCCGGCTATACCTTCGGCCGGCTCGATAACGGAATGCGCTACATCATCCGCCGCAATGCGACGCCCGAAGGGACGGCGCTGGTGCGGATGCGGATTGATTCGGGCGCGCTTGAGGAAGCCGACAGCGAGCGCGGGCTATCCCACTATCTCGAACACATGGCCTTCAACGGCTCTACAGGCATTCCCGAAGGCGAGATGATCAAGCTGCTCGAACGCGAGGGGCTGGCGTTCGGCGCGGACACCAACGCATCGACCGGGTTCGACAGCATCACCTACATGCTCAACCTGCCGCGCAACGAGCCTGCCTTGCTGGATACCGCGCTGATGCTGATGCGCGAAACGGCGAGCGAACTGACCATTGCCGAGGATGCCGTGTCGCGTGAACGCGGCGTGATCCTTTCCGAACGGCGCGACCGGGCAGGCTTCCAATTGCGCAATTACGAGGACAACGCCGCCTTCCTCGCCCCCGGCGCGCGCTATACCGAACGTCTGCCGATCGGCACGCTGGAGGTGCTGGAAAGCGCCAGCGCGGCGCAGATTCGCGCGCTTTACGAACGTACCTACACGCCCGCCAACACGGTGCTGGTGGTGGTCGGCGATTATTCCGTGGAGGCAGTGGAAGCCGCAATCCGCGCACGCTTTGCCGACTGGACGCCAGCCCCTGCCCCGGCAGAACCGGAAGCGGGACCGATCGACATCACGCGCAAGGGACTGACCGACATTCACGTCGATCCGGCCCTGTCCGAAAGCGTCACCATCAGCCGCCTCGCCCCGTGGCAGGATTGGCCTGACACCATCGCCAACCGCCGCGAGGACCGACTTCGCGGGATCGGCTATGCGATCATCAACCGGCGTCTGGCGCGGCTGGCACGCAGCGAAGACGCGCCGTTCCGCGGCGCGCGATATGGTTCAGGCAACCTGTTCGAGGATGCGCGCCTCACCAGCCTTTCGGTCAGCAGCGCCGACGGAGAATGGAACAAGGGCGTGCTCGCCGCGACCCGCGAGGTGAACCAGGCGCTGACCTACGGCTTTACGCAGGCTGAGGTGGACGAACAGCTTGCCAATATACGGACCGGACTGGAAAACGCGGTCAAGGGCGCGGAAACGCGCGGCCATAACGTTTTCATGGGGGCAGCGCTCAACCTCGTGGATGACGAGCGCGTGCCGACGACACCCGATTGGCAGCTGGCGGAATTCGAACAGATCGCACCCGAACTGACCCCTGCGGCGATCTGGCAGGCACTGCTGGCCGACGCCGCGCCGCTGGAAGAACCGCTGATCCGCTTCACCGGCCGCACCGCGCCCGACGGCGGCGAGGCGGATTTGCGCGCGGCATTTACGCAAGGCATGGCGCTGCCGATCGCCCCGCCCGAGGACAACGGCCCGCTGGCCTTTGCCTATGACGATTTCGGCACGCCGGGCAGCATCGTCTCGGATACCACCGAGCCCCGGCTCGGCCTGCGGATGATCCGCTTCGACAACGGCGTGCGGCTGACCCTCAAGCAGACCGATATCCGCGAGGACCGCATCGCCTTTTCGCTGGCGGTCGACGGGGGCGACCTGATGAACACCCCTGACGACCCGCTGCGGGTCGCGCTAACGGACTCGCTCGCGCTGGGCGGGCTTGGGCGGCACAGTCAGGACGATCTGTCGAGCGTGCTGGCCGGGCGCAGCGTTGGCTTCGGCCTCTCCAGCGCAACCGATGCCTTCGCCACCTCGGGCAACACCACGAAGCGCGATCTGGCGCTGCAGATGCAGGTGCTGGCCGCGCTGCTCACCGATCCGGGCTACCGCCGGGAAGGCGAGGAGCGGTTCCGCAAGGGGATCGACAACTACTTCGAAACACTGGATGCGACGCCGGGCCGCGCGCTCGGTACGGCAATCGGCGGGATCCTGTCGGATGATGACCCGCGCTTTACGCTCCAACCGAAGGAGGCCTTCCTGGCGCTGGACTACGCAGGTCTGCGCGCAGCCATCGGCGATCGGCTGGCGAGCGGCGCGATCGAACTGGCACTGGCCGGCGATTTCGACGAGGACGAGGCCATCGCCGCCGTTGCCGCAACGCTTGGCGCATTGCCTGCGCGTGAGGCCGAATTTGTGCCGCGTGAGGATGCCCGAACCCGCAGTTTCACCGCCCGGCGCGGCCAGTACACATTGACCCACAAGGGCGAGGCCGATCAGGCGCTGCTGCAATGGGTATGGCCGACCACCGACGACAGCGATCAGGCCGAAACGCTGCGGCTTGGCCTGCTTGCGCGGGTGGTGCGGCTGGCGCTGACGGAGAAGCTGCGCGAGGAATTGGGGCAGGCCTATTCGCCCTCGGCCGGTGCATCAAGCAGCCGCCATTACCGCGATTATGGCACGTTCAGCCTCGCGGTGTCTGTCGATGTGGCGCAGGTGGAGGCGACCCGCCAGGCGGTCGAGGAAATGCTCGCCGGATTGCGCAATACGCCGCCCAGCGCGGACGTGATCGAGCGTGCGCGCCGCCCGCTGCTGGAGGGATACGACAATGCGCTGAAGGATCTGGGCGGGTGGATCAACCTTGCCGCCCGGGCGCAGAGCGAGCCTGAGCGAATTGACCGGTGGTTCGCCGCTCCCGACATGATCCGTGCGATGACACCAGAAGACCTGCAAGACACTGCCAAGCGCTGGCTGGAACAGGGCGCGGCGGTCGAGATTGCAGTGGTCCCCTCTGAAACGGCAGCGGAATAGGCCGTCCAGGCAACAAAAAACCGGCAGGAGGTGATCCTGCCGGTTTTTTGCCGAATGGCTGCCCTGAAGGGCGATTGAGCCTCAGTAATTCACACCGAACGACACCCCGATCACGCGCGGATCGTTGACGAAGGCGGTGTTGTTGTTGAAGTCGACCACGCCCAGGACGTTGTCTTCATTGGTGATGTTGCGTGCAAAGGCGGCCAGTTCCCACTGACCGTTGCCGCCGGAATAGCCGACCCGCAGACCGCCTTCGATGCGGCTGCTGGCGTTGAATTCGCGGCTTTCGTACAGCAGGAAGTTGGTTTCGCCGAGATAGGTCCAGTCGGTGAAGATGAAGAACTCGCCGCTGTCACCCACCGGGATGCCGTAACGTGCCGTGAGATCACCGCTCCACTCCGGTGCGTTGGGGAAGGGATTGCCGTCCACCGACGCGAAGGTGACCGGGCCGAACGGGCCGGCAATCGTCCGCGTGGGATCGGTAACGGTGCACTGTGCGCAGGTCCCGACCTCCAGGGCATTATCCTGAATCTCGGTGTTGTTATACGCCACGCCGAGCGTCACGAGGAAGTTGGACGTTATCTGGAACGCGCTGTCGAGTTCGAAACCATAGGCCTCACCCTTGGCAGCGTTGATCAGCTGGACGAGGTTCCCCGCTCCACCGACCGCGGTGAACTGCGGATCTTCGACCGTGTAGTAGAACACCGCGCCGTTCAGCCGCACGCGGCGATCGGCCAGCTCGGTCTTGAAGCCGACCTCGTAAGACGTAATGTTCTCCGACTGCGCGACCGAAGGCGGGTTGAAGAACGCAACGTCGCGGCCCTGAATGGTCGGCCCACGGAACGAATTGGCGACCTTGGCATAGACGCTAGCATCGTCAGAGACATCGGCGAACAGCGCGATGTCCCAATCGAACTGGTCGTCACCCACGCTGACCGGCTGGGGCGCCGCGCCCGACACCACGAAGAAGTCCTTCTGGTCATCGGTGTAGCGCAGCCCGCCGGTGACCCGCAGGCTTTCGGTCAACTCGTAGGAAAGCTGGCCGAACAGCGCCCATGCCTCGTTGGTGTGGTTGACCGTGACCGGCGGCGGGAAGTCGAAACCGACGGTGGTCACGTCGAAATCGCTATCGAAATAGAAGCCGCCGACTTGCCAGCTCAACGGCCCATCAGTGTTCGAGGCAAGACGGATTTCCTGCGTGTACTGCTTGAGGTCGATCGAATCCTGCGTGTCGGACGGAAAAGGAATGAAGCCCGGTCCCGTCACCAGATTGCCGCCGTCGATATCACCCCGGCTCGAACCTTCGCTGGTCCAGTAACTGGTGATCGAGGTCAGCGTCGCCCCGTCGAACTCGTGGCTTGCCGTCAGCGTCGCGCCGAGCTGTTCGTAAACCCCGCGATTGCCGCCACCAGCATCGTAGAACACCGTGTCGCGGTCGTAGTTTTCGTTGAGATCGTTATTGCCCGGGCCAAGTACGTTGGCGCGGAAGAAGGTCGAAGAACCATCGAGGTCGCGGTAATTCAGCGAGGCGAGGATAGTGGTGCGGTCGCCCGGCGTGAACAGCAATTGCCCGCGGATCGCGAAATCGCTGAACCCGCCCAGCGCGTTGTTCTCGCCGGTGAAGCCGTTGTCGATCCAGTCGCTGCGGCTCTGCGACTGCATCGCAACGCGGAAAGCGAGAACATCATCGACCAGCCCGCCGCCGATCGCCGCGTTAAGCGAAACCGTATCGAACGAACCATAGCTGAGCGAGGCGCGGACATCGCGATCGAAGCTGGGCTTGATCGATTCCACCTTGACGATGCCCGCCGGGGTGTTGCGCCCGAACAGCGTGCCCTGCGGCCCGCGCAGCACCTCGATGCGCTCGACATCAAAAACCGGGAAGCTTTTGAGCGTGACGTTTTCGAGCACCACATCGTCAAGCAGCACTGAAACCGGCTGCGATGCGGCAAGGTCGAAGTCGGTGTTGCCGAGGCCGCGAATGTAGAAACGCGGCGCGGCGCGGCCGTTCGAACTTTCGATGTTGAGACCCGGAACCGAACCGGCCAGCGCGGTCACGTCGCCGGCGGCGCTGAAAATCGCGTCGACGCGGGCCTGATCGAGGATTTCCGCGGACACCGCAACATCCTGCAGGTTTTCCTGACGCCGGTTGGCGGTAACGATGATGGTGGCAAGCTGGCCGTCATCGCTGGTCGCAGTCTCGCTCTCCTGCGCTGCCACTGGGGCAGCAAGCGATACAGCGGAAGCGGCAAGGATGGTCGATCCGACCCAAGCAGCACGAATGGCAGTGATACGCTGAGACATCGAACAAGGCCCCTTTCGATTGATCGCACGCAGAAACAGAGGAGGTGCGGCTTGCGCGCTGGCACTTTCAGGCGATTCGGGCGAGAATGACGCGTAAGATTGTGGCGGGAAATGGGGCGTTTGACGCCACTCTTGTTACAGTTGTTGCAGAGAAGTGACAGATTTACCTTAATGCGACAGGTGTTTGACAATGCAGCACTTGCCGTCAGGTGTTCTGCGGGCGGTGAACAACCGGTCGCGCTGCGATTGCACCAGCGCGCGGGCGCGCTATATCGGCGCCCAACCCAGCCGCATCCCGCACGAGGAACCCAGTCCATGAAAGTCCGCGTCCTTGTCCGATTGAAGCCCGGCGTGCTCGACCCGCAGGGGCGTGCGGTGCATCACGCGCTCGAGGGTCTGGGGTTTGCCGGGGTGGAAGATGTGCGGATCGGCCGCCTGATCGAACTCGACCTCGCCGACGATACGGACCCTGCGGCGCTTACCGAAATGTGCGAAAAGCTGCTCGCCAATACGGTGATCGAAAACTTCACGATTGAATCGTCAGGCTCGGCCGAAGGGGGCAAGTGATGGCGTTTCGAGCCGCAGTCGTCACCTTTCCCGGATCCAATTGCGACCGCGACATGGCAGTGGCGCTCGAAGCAGTATCGGGACAGCCGGCGCTGCGAGTGTGGCACGGCGATGCCGATCTGCCCGACTGGCTCGACCTTGTCGCCTTGCCCGGCGGCTTTTCCTACGGCGATTACCTGCGGTCAGGCGCGATGGCAGCGACCAGCCCGATCATGCGCGCGGTCGCAGCCGCGGCCACACGCGGCGTGCCCGTGCTGGGCGTGTGCAACGGCTTTCAGGTACTCACGGAAGCGCGGCTGCTGCCCGGTGCGCTTATGCGCAATGCAGGCCAGCGCTTCATCTGCCGAACGGCGGAATTGCAGGTCGCAAACACCGATTCGCTTTTCACGAGCGGGTTTGTGGCGGGCGAGACCCTGCGCGTGCCCGTCGCCCATCATGACGGAAACTATTTTGCCGACGACGTTACGCTCGACCGGCTTGAGGGCGAGGGACGGGTTGCGTTCCGCTATACCGAAGCCTGCAACGGATCGGCGCGCGACATTGCCGGGGTCCTCAGCGCCAACGGGCGGGTGCTGGGCATGATGCCGCATCCCGAACGCGCGATCGAACCGGCGGCTGTGAATGCGCTGGGCGGGGCCGACGGTCGCCGGGTGTTCGAGAATATCCTGGCTTCGCTGGCCACCGCCTGATCGGCGGCGCGCACTTGCCGATCAGGCCCGCAACTGCTGCGGATTGCTGAACAGGCGCTGCGCTTCGTAGCTGGGCATTGGACGGCCGAAGTAGTAGCCCTGAATCTTGTCACAGCCCAGGTTGCGGATCAGTTCGGCTTCCTCGGCGGTCTCCACCCCTTCCGCGGTGGTGGTCATGTCCAGGCTTTTGGCCATCGCCACCACTGCGTTGATGATCGCCAGGCTTTCGGCACTCCCCTGCGCTGCCCCCTGAACGAAGGTGCGATCGACCTTGATCGTGGAAAAGCGCAGCTTCCGGATATAGCCGAGCGACGAATAGCCCGTTCCGAAATCATCGAGTGCGACCGAGCAGCCCAGCGCCATGATCTGTTCGAGCGCGTTGCGCGCCACGGTGGCATCGCGCAGGAAAATGCTCTCGGTCACCTCGACCTCAAGCCGCTCGGGTTTAAGGCCGCTCGCCGCCAGTGCTTCGACCACGTCTTGATGGAAGTTGGGTTCGATCAGCTGTTCGGGCGAGACATTGACGTTGACCTTGATGTGTTCCGGCCAGTTGCGCGCTTCCTCGCAGGCCTTACGCATCACCCACTGGCCGATCGGCACGATCAGCCGTGTATCCTCCGCCAGCGGGATGAACTTGCCGGGACTGATGAACCCGTGATCTGCGCTGTTCCAGCGCACCAGCGCTTCGAAACTCACCACGCTTTCGCTGCGGGAATCCACCACTGGCTGATAATGCAGCTCCATCTCGTCGCGCCCCAGCGCCTTGCGTAGCGCCACTTCAAGCTGGCGGCGTTCCTCGGCAAAGGCGTGCAGCATGGGTTCGAAGCGGCGATGCTCCCCGCCCCCTGCATCCTTGGCACCGTAGAGCGCAAGGTCGGCATTGCGCATCAGCTCTTCCACTGTCTTGCCGTCACGCGGCCCGATCGCCGAGCCGACACTGGCGCCGACATACAAGGTATGCTGATCGACCTGATAGGGTTCCGATAGGCGCTCGATCAGCCGCTTGCCGAGCTCGTCGATGTCTTCGGGCTTGGGGAGATCGCGGATCACGATGGCGAATTCGTCGCCACCAAGGCGCCCGCATAACTGGTTTTCGCCCATCAGCGATTTGAGCCGGGCAGCCACCTGCGCCAGCAGCTTGTCGCCGGTCATGTGGCCGAGCGAATCATTGACCGATTTGAACCGGTCGAGGTCGACCATCATCAACGCCCCGCGCGTGCGCCACTGTTCCGCGTGGCGCAGCGCCTCGCCCAGCGCCTCGGTCAGTTGCAGCCGGTTGGGAAGGTGGGTCAGGGTATCGAACCGAGCCAGATAGGCGATCTTTTCGGACGATTCCCGCTTTTCGGTCACGTCAGAGCCGACCCCACGAAATCCGGTGAAGCGTCCGCGTTCGTCGCGGATCGGCGTGCCCGAAAGTTCCCACCAGCGCTCCTCGCCCAAGATCGACACCTGGACCAGGATATTGGAAAAGTTCTCACGGGTCTTGAGCCGCTCGGCAAGATCGTGGAGGCTGGGCGGGAACTGTCCGCTCGCCCAGCTTCGACCGGCGACCAGTTCAAGCAGCGGCATTCCCTCCACCTCGACCTGCGGACGGCCGAGCGCAAAGGCAAAGCGCGGACTGACCGAGCGCAACCGGCGGCTGACATCGACTTCCCAAAGCCAGTCCGCTTCGTTCTCTTCGAATTCGCGCAGCAACAGCGAAACGACCTCTTCCTTCTCGGCCACCGCGGCCTCGGCGAAACGGGCGGTCAGGAACGTGCGCCCGACTTCGACAGTGCCCAGCAGCCCGATGATGAGGAACAGCAGCATCGCGACCGCCGCATGCACCATCCCGGCCAGCCATAATTGACCGAACGCGGCAAGGCAGATCAGCGTAATGAAGCAGATGATGCTAAACGGGGCGGCGGTGAAGAAGAACACCGATCCCGAAGTGAGGATCACCACGATCATCATAAGCGCCATCAAATCGTCGCGCGTGCCGAACAGGGGAAACACCACGATCGCGACCGACCAGAGCAATCCCGAAAGGATCGCGGTGGTCGCCTGCCGGGCGAATTCGCTGCGCGTCACTTGCCGCCTGTCGGCATCTGTCAGCGACAGATCAATCCGCGTGCCGCGCCAATGGACGGCTAAGAGGGCCGCCGTCCATAGCGCGAAACCGGGAAATCCGACCTTGGAGATGTAAATCTGCCCCACGAAAATCGCGAGGATCGCATGCACGTAAAACCGATAGAAGGCGAGCTTCGCAAGCGCGGGATACTGCAATCCGCGCAGCCGCGCCCAGTTGAAGTCGTCCTTGTCAGACAGGCCAAGGACGGCGGACACAGGAAGGTCTGCCGGTCGTATGGTCGCAGGGGGAATAGCGGGCTCGGTCACCCTGCCGCCATTAACCAGCAAAGGTTAGGTTGCGGTAAATCCAATGTCGTCCGCATTCAATGCGGTAGAAGCAGCCCTGCCGACGATCATTCGACGGTGACGGACTTGGCGAGATTGCGCGGCTGGTCGACATCGGTGCCCTTCACCACCGCGACGTGATAGGCCAGCAATTGCACTGGGATTGCGTAAACCAGCGGCACGATCAGCGGGTGCACCACCGGCATCTCGATCGTTGCGATGCAGCCCTCGCCCGCCTCGTCCAATCCCTTCGCGTCCGAGATCAGCACCACCTGCCCGCCGCGCGCGCGGACTTCTTCCATGTTCGACACAGTCTTTTCAAACAACGGACCGGAAGGCGCGATCACCACCACCGGCACGGCTTCGTCGATCAGCGCGATCGGCCCGTGCTTCATTTCGCCAGCAGCGTAACCTTCTGCGTGGATATAGCTGATTTCCTTCAGCTTCAGCGCGCCTTCCAGCGCCAGCGGGTAATCCTGCCCGCGCCCGAGATACAGCACGTCTCGCGCCGGAGCGATCAGGTGCGCCATCGACGCGATATCATCATCGTGATCGAGCGCGGCATTGAGCGCGGCGGGCGCTTCAAGCAGGTGGTGCACGATCTCGGCCTCTTGCTCTCGCGACAACCTGCCCTTCTTCACCGCCATGTGCGCCGCCAGCGCCGCCAGCACGGCGAGCTGACAGGTGAACGCCTTGGTGGATGCGACGCCGATTTCCGGCCCGGCATGAGTCGGCAGCAGCAGATCGGCCTCGCGCGCCATCGTGCTGGTCGGCACGTTGACCACCACCGCGATGGTCTGCCCGTTGGCCTTGCAATGGCGCAGCGCGGCGAGCGTGTCGGCCGTCTCGCCGCTCTGCGAAATGAACAGCGCAAGGCCGCCTTCCTCCAGCACCGGATCGCGGTAGCGAAATTCCGAAGCGACATCGATGTCGACCGGCACGCGGGCGAATTGTTCGAACCAGTATTTGGCTACCATGCCGGCATAGTAGGACGTGCCGCAAGCGACGATCGTAAGGCGGCGCACCTGCGAAAGATCGAAATCCATCTGCGGCAAGGCCACCGAATTGTCCGAACGGCGCAGGTAGGAGGCAAGCGTCTGCGCCACCACGGTCGGCTGCTCGAAGATCTCCTTCTGCATGAAGTGGCGATAATTGCCCTTCTCCACAGCCGCCGCCGAAGCGCCCGAAGCGCGGATTTCGCGGGTGACGGGCTGGTTTTCGGCATCGTAGATCTGCGCACTGTCGCGGCGCACCACCACCCAGTCGCCCTCTTCGAGATAGGCGATGCGCTGCGTCAGCGGAGCGAGTGCCAGCGCATCGGACCCCAGATACATCTCGGCGTCCTCTCCTTCCGGGCCGTAGCCCAGCACCAACGGCGAGCCGAGCCGAGCGCCGATCAGCAGTTCGGGATGCTGGCGGAACGCTATGGCAAGCGCGAACGCCCCCCGCAGACGCGGGAGGACTTCGCGTACCGCTTCGGCAGGCTCGGCCCCGCGCTCGATCTCGGCGGAAACTAGGTGCGCGACCACCTCGCTGTCGGTTTCGCTTTCGAACACGCGGCCAGCGGCAGCCAGTTCGGCGCGCAATTCCTTGTAGTTTTCGATGATGCCGTTGTGGACGATGGCCACCTCGCCGGTCGCGTGCGGATGGGCATTGGCGGACGTCGGCGCGCCGTGGGTCGCCCAGCGGGTGTGGGCGATGCCGATCGTGCCGGGGGCAGGTTCGCTGGCCAAAACGCGCGCAAGGTTGGCAAGCTTGCCCTCGGCCCGCCGGCGCACCAGCGCGCCAGCGTCCAGCGTACAGACCCCGGCACTGTCATAGCCGCGATATTCCATCCGCCGCAGGCCATCGACCAGCCGGTCGGCCACGCTGGAGCTGCCCACGATCCCGATAATGCCGCACATTGCCTTGCCTGTCCTTCCTTGATGCCCCGAGCGCGGTTCAACGCTCTAGCCGTTAGAGTTTGATCGGCAAGTCCCTGCTTGGGGCCCTGCGCGGGGCGCCGCGCCAAAGATACAGGCCCGAAGCCACGATCAGCCCGGCCCCTGCAAGGGTGTAGATATCCGGTCGGTCGCCGAACCACCACCAGCCCAGCACGATCGCCACCAGCATCTGCACATACACAGCCGGAGCAATCTGCCCTGCGCCTGCCTTGGCCGTGCCGAGATAGACCAGCCAGTGCGCGGTGCTGGCTGTCACGGCGACGACGGCGCAGCGGGCCACCACATCCCACCTCGGCCAACCGAAATCGAGCGCGGGAACGCCCGAAAGCTTTGCCATGATAGCGCCCGCAATCAGCAGCGGGGCGCACAGCCCTGCGATGAAGACCTGCATCGACAATGCGCTGCCCTGCCCCGCACTCGCCCGGTTGGCGACCATCATCAGCGCAAAGAACAAGGCCGAAATCAGCGGCAGCAGCGCAGCCAGTCCAAGTTCGGCGAGGTTGGGGCGCAGCACGATGGCAACCCCGCACAGCGCCACCAGCGACGCCAGCCAGACCCTGTGTTCCACCCGTTCGCCCAGCAGCACGCCGGCCAGCACCTGCGTCAGCACCGGCGAAAGAAAGGCGATCGCCATCGCCTCGGCCAGCGGCATCAGGTAGATCGCCGAAAAGAAGCAGACCGAAGCCACCGCCAGACACACACCGCGCCCCGCCTGCAGCCATGGCCGCTGGGGCACGAATGCGCGCGGTCCCTCGCTCCTCAGCAGAAGCAGTGCAAGACCTGCCGCCCCCAGAGAAAAGCGCAAGGCCGCCACCGCAAACGCGGGCCAGGCGTCGGCCATCGACTTCACCACCGCATCACCCACCGACAGAAGCGCAAATCCCGCCACGGCAAGGCCAAGTCCGGTGCGGTGCTGATCGTTCATCCGGCATCGCCTAGAAGCGCCGGTGCGTCAGCACAATCCACTTCGAGCAGCCAAGCCAGACAGGCGGGCCTTAGGGAAAAAATAAGCTTTCCTGCCTATTCACCATTTTTCGGAAGAGACCTTTCGCACGATTGGCGACAGAGGTTCAGGACATGATCACAAGCCTTGGGGGCTGGGAATGAGCGCATTCGGCAAGAAGGGCAATGCTGGCGGACTGAAGCCCGGCGGCAGGCCGGCCTTCGGGGTAGCTCGGCCGATGAAGGGCGCCGGCGGCAGTTCGGCAGCAGGGCAGCGTGGCGGCGATCAGTTCCCGCCGCTTCCCGGCGAATCGACCAAGGATGAGGCGGCGCCCTCGCCAGCGCAGAGCCGTCCCGCGACCAGCGCCGAAGCGATCGATCGCCTCAACGAGCGCATGGCCGCGGTCAATGAAGGCAACTCCGAAGTCGGCGGGTTCGAAGCCAGCGTCCACAAGATCAAGGAACAGGTGCTCCCGCGTCTGCTCGAACGGGTCGATCCCGAAGCGGCGGCAACGCTGACGAAGGAAGAACTCTCCGAAGAATTCCGTCCGATCATCATGGAAGTGCTGGCCGAACTGAAGGTCACGCTGAACCGGCGCGAACAATTCGCGCTGGAAAAGGTGCTGATCGACGAATTGCTCGGCTTCGGCCCGCTGGAAGAATTGCTGAACGACCCGGACGTTTCCGATATCATGGTCAACGGCCCGGATCAGACCTACATCGAAAAGAAGGGCAAGCTCACCCTCGCCCCTATCCGGTTCCGCGATGAACAGCATCTGTTCCAGATCGCGCAGCGGATCGTGAACCAGGTCGGCCGCCGCGTCGACCAGACCACGCCGCTTGCCGACGCCCGCCTGAAAGACGGCTCACGTGTGAACGTGATCGTGCCGCCGCTGAGCCTTCGTGGGACCGCGATCTCGATTCGTAAGTTTTCCGAAAAGCCGATCACGCTGGATATGCTGCGCGATTTCGGTTCGATGTCGGACAAGATGTGTACCGCGCTGAAAATCGCGGGTGCGTGCCGGATGAATGTCGTGATTTCGGGCGGCACGGGTTCGGGTAAAACCACCATGCTCAACGCCCTGTCGAAGATGATCGACCCGGGCGAGCGCGTGCTGACCATCGAAGACGCGGCCGAACTTCGCCTGCAACAGCCGCACTGGCTGCCATTGGAAACCCGCCCGCCGAACCTTGAAGGTCAGGGCGCGATCACCATCGGCGACCTTGTGAAGAACGCCCTGCGTATGCGTCCTGACCGCATCATCCTCGGGGAAATTCGCGGCGCGGAATGTTTCGACCTTCTGGCCGCAATGAACACCGGTCACGATGGTTCGATGTGTACGCTTCACGCCAACAGCCCGCGCGAATGCCTTGGCCGTATGGAAAACATGATCCTGATGGGCGACATCAAGATCCCGAAGGAAGCCATCAGCCGCCAGATCGCCGAATCCGTCGACCTCATCGTGCAGGTCAAGCGTCTGCGCGACGGTTCGCGCCGCACCACCAACATCACCGAGGTGATCGGGATGGAAGGCGACGTGATCGTGACGCAGGAATTGTTCAAGTTCGAATACCTGGATGAAGGCGAGGACGGCAAAATCCTCGGCGAATTCCGCGCGTCGGGCCTGCGCCCCTACACGCTCGAAAAGGCGCGCCAGTTCGGGTTCGATCAGGCGTATTTGGAGGCGTGCCTCTGACACGCGATCCGGGCCGTCCGGCCCGGATCATGCGGCCTAACCGGCCGGCGGCCGGTCGGCCTTGCGACGCCTTCGGCGTCGTTTGCCGCCATGGAATATGGGGCTGCCCCAACCTTGCAGGCCGGCCGTAGCGCCCGCGCCTACAACCCCCCGATCACAACCGGCAGGCTCATCGCGAGCATCCCGCCGCCGATGATCGCCGCGGCCATGAACAGGCCGAGCCACGGCACCCAGCCGACCTGTTCGAGCCGGGACACGTCGCGCCGCTTGATCCGCCGTCGCTCCATCACTCCGGCAAAGGCCGCAAAGGTCCAAAACAGCCCGCCGGTGATGGCGACCTGCGCAGCGTCGCTCAAAAGGGCAAAGCGGGCGAGAAATTCCATGGCGCGCTGATGTAGGGCGTGACCGCGCTTGCGCAATCCCTGGCGCTGGGCCAAGTCCGCAGCCGATGGATGGCTCGATCGCTCGCCCCCGCCCGCTGCTTGCGCTCTGTGTCCGCCTCGCTACCGCGCTGGCGCTCGCGACGATGGCGATGCTGGTCAAGCTGGCGGGGGAACGCGGCGCACACCTGATAGAACTGATCTTCTGGCGGCAACTGCTCACTGTGGTGCTGCTGGGTACGGGCCTCGCCTTGGCGGGTCGGCTGTCCCTACTGCGAACCCGCAGGCTTGGCGCACATGGGCGACGTGCGGCAACCGGCCTTGTCGGCATGCTGTTCACCTATGGCGCGGTGTTGCTGCTGCCGCTGGCAGAAGCGACCACATTGAGCTTTACCGCACCGATCTTCGCGGTGCTGATCGCGATGGTGTTGTTCGGCGAGAAAATCGGCCGCTATCGCTGGTCCGCCGTGGTGATCGGCTTTGCCGGCGTGCTGGTGGTAATGCAGCCCGGAAGCGCGGCAGCCGAAGGCGTGACGTTGACCGGCGTGGTGGTGGGCCTGATTGCGCCGGCAGTGGTGGCGTTCATCAGTTTCCAGATTCAGGATCTGAACACCACCGAAAACCCGTGGAGCATTGTTTTCTGGTTTACCGCCATCAGCACCCCGGTCGCCGCGTTGGCGCTGCCTTTCGTGATGTCCGGACATGATCCGGTGACGTGGGGGATCATCCTGCTGATGGCGCTGACCGGAGCCGCCGCGCAGATGCTGCTGACCACCTCGCTGCGGTTCGGATCGGCGGCGGTGATCCTGCTGATGGATTACACCGCGCTTTTGTGGGCAAGTTTCTACGGATATTACGTGTTCGATCGCGCCGCCCCGGCGAGCCTGTGGCTGGGTGCGCCGCTGATTATCGGCGCAGGCGTGCTGATCGCGTGGCGCGAACGGCAACTCGCCCGCGCCCGGGCGCATCCCGCCGCATAAAATGGAACACGCGGGGGCCGCGTCCTGTTTCCTGGGCATGTCCGCAAGCAAGGAGCATGACATGATCCGTACCACTCTTACGACACTCGTCGCCGGCACCCTCGCCCTCTCGGCAGCAGCCTGCAACACGGTTGAAGGCGCAGGGGAAGACCTGCAGTCGGCATCCAACACGGTCGAAGAAGAAATCTGACCTGCGCGCGAGGATAGCGCTTCACGCCGTTGCAAGGAATATTTATGCAGGGCCGTGCGTTGATCGTATGACGATTGACCGAAAGGACCCGATAATGATTCGCAATGTGCTTGTAGCCGCTGTCCTCGCCGCCCTGTCGCTGACCTCCACCGCCTGCAACACGGTCGATGGCTTGGGCGACGATATCAAGTCGGTCGGCAAGGCCGGCAAGCGCGCGATCGACTGATTTTATCTGTAAATCAGCATGATATTATTGGCTGGCAGGGCATAACGTGCGCTGCGGGCCATGTCGTGTTCGGCGGCAAGGCGATCCAGCGCTTCCGCGTCGCGCAGCCCCCAACGCGCATCGCGTGCTTTCAGGCTCGCATCGAATTCGCGATTGGAGGCTGCGGTTTCGATCCCTTGCTCCATAAATGGGCCGTAAAGGATCAACGCGCCCGCGCTGTTGCCCAACACCTGAGCAGCACTCCGGAACAGTCCGACTGTCGCTTCCCACGGGCTGATATGCACCATGTTGATGCACAAAATTGCAGCGGCGCTGGTAACCGGCCAGGTTTCCGGCATTGCCGCATCGAGTAAGAGCGGCGCGGCACAATTCGTGCCGGGGTATTCAGCTTGATAAGCGGCGATCGACGCCAGCGCCTCTGGCGAAGGATCCGTCGGCTGCCAGTGCAGCGCCGGAAAGCGATCCGCAAAGAACATCGCATGTTCCCCGGTACCCGCCGCAATTTCGAGCACGGTGCCGCTGGCAGGCAACTCGCGTGCCAGCACTTCGGCAATCGGCTCGCGGTTGCGCAGGGTTGCAGGGGCGTGCTGCTTATCGCTCACGAAACCTGCCGCTCCTGCCCTTCCCAGAACGGCGCACGCAGCTCACGTCGCAGGATCTTGCCGCTGGCGTTGCGCGGCATCATCGGGATGACATCGACGCTCTTGGGAGCCTTGAACGCGGCGATCCGTTCACGCGCCCAGGCGATGACATCGGCCTCGTCGATTGTATGGCCGGGTTTGGCGACCACGCAAGCCTTCACCTCCTCGCCCCACTTGGCGCTTGGTATGCCGATCACGGCGACTTCGGCAATGGCGGGATGGCCGTAGATCGCGCTTTCGACCTCAGCGGGATAGACATTCTCTCCGCCAGAGATGATCATGTCCTTGATGCGGTCCTGAATATAGACATAGCCATCCGCGTCCATGATCCCGGCATCGCCGGTGTGCAGCCAGCCATCGGGGTCGATGGTCTTGGCGGTCGCTTCGGGCAACTTCCAGTATCCGGCGGTGTTCGACGGCGAATGAATGCACACCTCGCCGATTGTGCCGCGCGGCACTTCAACATTGTCAGGCCCACGCACTTCGATCCGGACGCCGGGCAGCGCCTTGCCCGCAGAGCGCATCCGCTCATTGCCTTCGGTCGAGTGGTCCTCGGGCGGCAGGATCGAGATCGTCCCGGTTGTCTCGGTCATCCCATAGGCTTGCAGGAATTGTGTTGTCGGCATGGTGGCAACCGCTTGCTTCAGCAATTCGAGCGGCATCGGGGCAGCGCCGTAGATGAAGTAGCGCAGATTGGAAAAATCGGTTGAGGCCGCGCGCGGGTGCTGGATCACGAATTGCAGCGCCGCGGGCACAAGGAACATATGCGTCGCCCCGGCAATGATGGCGTCAATCACGCCGTCGGGGGTGAATTCAGGCTCGAACACCACGCGAATGCCGCTTTCCACGCCGAGCATCACCGATCCCGTGCCGCCGATATGCGCAATCGGCATCACCACCAGCATGCAATCGCCCGCGCGGTAATCGGTGTAATAGCTCAAACCTGCCCGGATGCCCTCGACCCGCAGTTCACACAGATTGCGGTTGGACAGAGTTGCGCCCTTGGGATTGCCGGTCGTGCCGCTGGTATAGAGCTGCAGGATCGCATCGTCCGGGCCTGCCGGCGTGTATCGGGCAGGCTCCAGCCCGGCCAGTTCGGCCAGCATCGCATCGGCGGACATCAGATCGGGCGCTGCGTCCATGCTCGCCATCGCGGTGCGCGCCATATCCATGAAAACATCCTTAGCAATCAGCAGCTTTGCGCCGGTATCGCCGAGGATATAGGCGATCTCGCGCGGGGCCAGCCGCCAGCCCACCGGCGTCATCACCGCGCCGTACCGCATGCAGGCGCACAGCATCAGACCATAGACCGGGCTGTTCTTGCCCAGAAACGCCACCCGATCTCCCGGCGAAATGCCGTTCGCCTTGAACAGCGCGATGATCTTGCGCGTGAGCACCTCGGTTTCGCCGTAGGTGTAGCTGAGGCCCACGCCTTCCATCGCCGGCGCATCGGGCTGGGTCGCTGCCCAGTGGATCAGGATCTCCTCAAGGGTGATCAACTCGTGCTGCGCAATTTCGCCCATGACTTTGCTCTCTCCCAAAAGCTGTGGGGGCAGAGGTTAAGCGATGTTGAGCGATGCGGTCCAGCAGCGAATCAGCGAAACCGGCCCTGTTTGCGCGCAGCAGGCTCGCGCACGCCCAGCCAGATCAGCAGCCCAAGCGGCCCGCCCAGAAAGGTTGCCAGCAGGATCGGTGCCTGAATCAGACGGGAAACATTTTTGGCATCGCCGTCGCGTGCGATCCACAGGCCGACGAACAGATCGAAGGCGAGGTAATGCGTCCAGCCGATAGCAACGCCTGCACGCGTGGCGAAGATCGCCTGCACGCCTTCGATGCTGGTGAAATCCGCGCCGCCGCCTTCGGGATTGGGGATCAGCCCGCTCACCACGCCGATCATGGTGACGGCATAGATCAGGCACAACAGGCCAACGCCAACATACATCACGCCCGAAAGCAGCGCCGGCCAACGCGGCAGCAGGATCAGCACCGTCCACGCGATCAGCGCGAGCAGATTCACCATTCCGAACAGTGCATCCCAGTCGATCATTCCGCCGCCTCCATATTGCGCACCTGCCGCCACTGGCGCGCGGCACGGCGCAGGGCTTCGTTATCGTGGGTAAAGCGGCCGCCCGCCCGGCGCAGCGCAAGGCTGAGCGCGGCTTCGGCCACCAATCCGGCGTCGATCGAACGGAATCGTTGCCACGACCCCGACAGCAGCGGATCGACCAGCGGCGCGGCGATCAGCGCGGCGCGTTCGGCATAGCGCAGATCGTCGACCCGCTCGCCCCTGAGCAGGCCGGGGTGCAGAATGTCGAACCGCTTGAACCCGACCTTCGACAGCGCCGCCTCGGTTTCGCCCTTTACCCGCATGTAAAGGCTTTTGGCGCGCGGATCGGCCCCGGGGGCGCTGACCAGCACCATGTTGGGGACGCCCGCACGGTGGGCCGCCTGCGCCGTTGCCAGCACGAGATCGTGATCGACACTGCGGAATGCGGCTTCATCGCGACCGGCCTTCTTCCACGTCGTGCCGAGCGCGCAGATCAAGGCGCGCGGCCGCGCCGCTTCGAACACCTCGCCCCACTTGTCGGGTTCGGCAACGAACATCTCCATCCGCGCGCCTGCCGGCAGCGGAGCTTCGCGCCGGGCGATTCCCAGAATGCGCACGTCGTCACTTGCACTCGCACGCTGGATGACTTCGCGGCCGATCAGGCCAGTCGCGCCAACCAGCGCGACGCGTACCGGGACGCGCGTATCAGACATTGACCAACCCTGCTGGCCGTTCGCCATAGATCGCGCTGCAGGCCTGCATGGCAAAGCGATCGCTCATGCCGGCGATGAAGTCCGCGATCATCCGGCTGCGCTGGGGTTCGTGCCGGGGCAGCCGCGCCTGCCAGTCATCCGGCATCAGCCGGGCATCCTGCGAATAGGCGGCGAACAGCCGCGCAACGACATTGCGCGCACGTTCTGCGGCGGCGACCTGTTCGGGATGGTAGTACAGACGTTCGTACATGAAGGCCTTCAGCCGCCGCTCCTGCTCGGTCATGGCAGGCGAAAAGCCCGCCAGCTGCCGTCCGGCCTCGCGCACTTCGGCGACCGAACGCAAGCCTTTCACCTGCGCCGCCGTGTGTTCGAGTACGTCGTTCACCATCAAACCGATCTGATCCCGCACCATCTCGCGCAGCAGACGCTCACGCGGGGCATCGGGAAAGCGCTTTTCGACCGCCCGCCACTGATCTGCGAGGAAATCGAGCGTCAGGAGATCGTCGAGTTGAAGAAACCCAGCCCGCAGTCCGTCGTCGATGTCGTGATTATCATAGGCGATATCGTCCGCCACCGCCGCCACCTGCGCTTCCAGCGAAGGCCAGGTACCCAGCATCAGCGGAAAAGCCGCGTCGAGTTCTGCCAGCTCCCAGTTGGGGGCGATCACCGGGCCATTATGCTTGGCAAGCCCTTCGAGCAGATCCCATGTGAGGTTCAGGCCGTCGTGCGCGGGATAGGGGCATTCAATCCGCATGACCGTGCGCAGCGCCTGCGCATTGTGGCAAAATCCGCCATGCCGCTCCATCGCTTGCGACAGCGCCGCCTCGCCCGCATGGCCGAATGGCGGGTGGCCCAGATCATGGGCAAGACACAGCGCCTCGGTCAGATCCTCGTCCAATCCTAGCGCGCGGGCGATCACCCGCCCGATCTGCGCGACTTCAAGGCTGTGGGTGAGGCGAGTGCGGTAGTGGTCACCGTCAGGCGCGATGAACACTTGAGTCTTTGACTTCAGGCGCCGGAAGCTCATCGAATGGATGATCCGGTCGCGATCGCGTTGAAAGGCGCTGCGCGGGCCGCGGCGCTCGCCAGCGGTCTTGCCGCCCCACTCGCGTGGCCCGTGAGCCTCGGGGTCGGCAGCGTAGGGGGAGTGATTGGTCACAGCTGCAGCGATTAGGTCAGCCAGAGCATCGGCTCAACCGGAACAGATGCGCAACATCGTTCAAATAGGAGGGAAACTGCCGATCCGCGCCTCAAGCGAGGGGATTATGGGGCCACTCACCGGTGATTGGGGGGAAGGAGAGTGGCCCCATGGGCCTGTCGGTGCGACCCGAAGACCCGGAACCTGCCTGACTTTCGTTGTGACAAATTCTGTGGGCGCACTTAGGTGGTGCTGGAGAACGTTGCACCACTTGCACGCATCCACTGCGCCGAAACGTTTCAGTTTAGAGACGAGCCGGTGACTAATGCACCTCTTCCTGATCGAGAATCCAGTTGGCCGCCGCCTCGCAGTGAATTCGGGTGCTGTCGAACACCGGCAGGACATTGGCGTCGACATCGACCACCAGATCCAGCTCGGTGCAGGCCAGCACGATCGCCTCGGCCCCTTCCTGCGCCTTGTTGGTGATGATCGTCTTCAACGTGCGCTGCGCATCGCGTGTCACCTTGCCGACCATCAACTCGTCGTAGATGATCCTGTCGAGCATCGCGACGAATTCCATGTTGGGCGGCAGCAGGTCGATGCCGTGAGCGACCAACCGTTTGCGATAGAAGCTTTCGGTCATGACGTTGCGCGTGCCGATTAAAGCGGCATTGGTGTGACCAGCGCGCTTCATCGTCAAGCCGACATATTCGGCGATGTGCAGGATCGGGATGTTTACGCTTGCCGCGACATCATCGTAAAGCCGGTGCATCGAATTGGCTCCGATGATCAGCGCTTCCGCCCCGGCCCCTTCCAGCCGCCGCGCGCTGTCGATCAGGACGCCTGCCGCGCGCTGCCAGTCGCGCTCCTCGACCAGCGCATAAAGCTGGCAGAAATCGAGGCTTTCGATCAGCAGCGGTGCGCTGGCCATCGGCGCGGCGCGTTTCTGGACGATGCGGTTGATCCGGTCGTAATACATGGCCGTCGACACCCAGCTCATGCCGCCGATGATCCCCAATTTGCGCAAACGCCATTCCTTCAATTGTGCGTGCCGATTCCTTGTGCACCTGCGAACGGATGTAGCGAGGAAGCGTGCCCCGCGTCCATAGCCCACAGCGTGCGGCGTGGACTATTCGGTGAGTGTGGCTTGGGCGGTAAAAGTATCGAGCCAAGGCAAAAGATCGCCGAGCGTGTCCTTGACCGCTTCCTCCTGGGGCAGGTGGCCGATACCGGGATAGACCACCAGCGTGCTGTCGGGCATCGTTCGGTCGAGCCATCGTCCGGCCTCGACCGGGATCAGCCGGTCTTCCTCGCCCCACAGAATCAGCGTAGGCACGGTAACGCCTGCAATCTCGGCCTCGGTCAGCGGATCATAGGCTTGCGAGAAACGCTCCAACGTCGCGCGGCGGTTGCCGGGATAACGTAGCAGTTCCCAATAGCGGTCCACCGCCGCCTCGGTAACGACCGATTTCACCGAGACGCTCTGATCGAGACTTTGCGCGATGAGACTGCGCGGTGTGATCTGTTCGACCAGCAGGTTGACCCCCGGCATTCGGGCGATGGTGAAGCCGATATTGCCGCCGCCACTATCCTTTTTCTTCGTTTCCGGCTTGCCAGTGTCGATATCCAGCATCGGCCCGCCGCTGCCGTCGACCAGCACAAGCCCGGCAACGCGTTCGGGATGAGCGACGGCAAAGGCCAGCGCATGCTTGCCGCCCATCGAATTGCCGCCGAGGATGAAGCGATTCAACCCGAGCGCGTCGGCGACCTCGGCAATATCCGCCACGTAATTGGCGCGACTGTAATCATGCGCCGGGTCAGGCCCGGTCAACCCGTGGCCGACCTGATCGAAGCGGATCACCCGGTAATCGTCCTTCAGCGCCGCCACCCACGGCTCCCAGGTGTGCAGATCGGCATTTGAGCCGTGCAACAGCACGATTGCGGGGGCATCGCGCGGCCCTTCATCGCGCAGGTGGACGGTTACATCATCGCCGATATCCACGAATTGCGAAGGCGGCCCGCCATACTTGGCGCGCATTTCTGCGGCATCGGTATCAGGGGTGCGGAAAATCAGGAAGGCGATCACCAGAACGCCAAGGAGCGCGAGCAATCCGCGCCAGACCCATCTCATTGTTGTTTCATCTCCAGAATCCAGCGGCGCACCACGGCTCCGCCGTCGCGGTCAACGCTGGCCTTCCCCAGTTCGGGCATGGCGATGCCGGGTTCGGCGCTGTCCATGCGGTAGAGCAGGATCGACCCATCCGGCTGACCCGGCAGGATCGAGAAATCATGCCCGCCCGCCCCGCGTCCCGCCGCAACCGGGCGCTTGAGGATGCCGAGCGCGTGCGCGTCATCCTGCTCCCACCGCAGATCAAGCCCCGAATTGGACGCTCCCCCGCCGGGTTGATGGCAATGGGCGCAGTTCACATCCAGGTAAGCCCGGGCGAGTGGCTCAGCAGGGCCCACCGCGTGGGTACGCCAGTCGGGCAGCCCGTCCGCGCCATCCGGTACGCGGTCGAGATTGCCGCGATTCACCATTTGCCCCAACCAATCCGCCGAAAGGTTGCGCGCCTTCGGCCCGATCGGGATCACCGCGCCATCCTTGCCATGACAGGATTTGCACTGGTTCTTGTTGGGAATGGCATAGGAAATCGCCTCCCCCGCCGGGGTTGTCAGGTCGATCCGTCCGCCCGCCAGCGCGAGGCTGGCCTCGGTCTGCTCGGCATTCCAGCGATAGGGCAACGCCGTCCAGCCATCCGCACGGTGCAGCAGCACGCGGGTTTCGATCAACCGGCGATCCGCCCCCTCACCATAGGCAAACGTCTTGATGATCGCCGCGCCGACGGGGAATTGCAGCAGGCCATCTCCGTCCGCGGCGAGCTGCGTGCCTTCGGGCACGTAGATGAAGCGCAGCTTGTCCGCCCCGTCCGACCACAGCGGGGTGTTGAGCGCATAGGGAGTGACCCGCGCAGCCGGAACCTGCCGCGCGCCGTCAGCGAAGAAGCCGAATTCGCCAAGGGTTTTGGGGAAACCCGCACCGGCAATAGCGACGTCCGACACCTGCGGCGCAGTCAGCCGCGCCTCGGCCACCACCGCGCCGAGCATCAAGCTCGCGGCCGCCAGCAGGGCTGTATCGCGCCTCACCTGAGCCGCGCCTCCATTTCCGCCGGCAGGGCCACCGGAGCCAGATCCTTGACGCTGACGATGGGCGGCATTTGAAGGATCGAAGGCCGTGCCTCCGTGAGAGGCTGTCCGACCTCGGACAGGTTGAGCGTGATCGCCGTGACCTTGCCCATCACCGCCAGTTTTTCGTGCAGTCCGTCGGTCAGCACCGGCGGCAGACTGCCGCCGAAGGCCTGAGCGAGCATCGTTCCGCCTTCGAAATCGGGTGCGCTCCCGCCCGACCCGAAAACATTGTCTCGCACCATCACATTCACCGGACGCGGCTGATAACGCGCGTCGGTGTAGTCCTGCGAATAGGCGATCAGCATGACATGGCTGGTCGCGTTGTTGATGAGTGCGTTGTCGGTGATGTGCACATTGTCATTGGCCATCACCATCACCCCCGTACCCGCCGGAACGCTGGCGACAATATTGCCTTCGGGCGCGAAATTGTCGGTGTTGTTGTCGATCACCGCATTGCGCGCGATCAGCACGTCGCCCCCGCCGACCTTGGGCAGGCCCGGCAGGTCAAAAACGAGAATCCCGCCAGTGTTGCGAGTGGCAAGGTTCTCGGTCACCTCGGCGCGATTGGAGTTCTCGATCTCGATGCCTGCAACATTCTCGACCACGCGGTTGCGGCGCACGATAATGTTTTCCGACTGCCCGACATAGATGCCCGCATCAGACGCGCCGCGGACATAGGAATCCTGCACCAGCACATTGGCGCTTTCGACCGGGTAGATGCCATAGGCGCCGTTGGTCGCCAGCGGCCCGCCGGTCCATTCGACCCGCAGCGCGTGGTAGATGATGTTGTCGGCGCCCTTGGATTTGATGCCGTCGCCCTTGGCATTTTCGATTGCGAAATCGCGCAGGGTGACGTTGTCGGATGTGACCAGCAGCCCCTCACCGGCGCCCTGCTGGGTGGTGAAATCGAGCACGCTGGCGTCCATCCCCGCCCCGCGCACCGTCACGCCCTCGACATCGAGGCTGAGCCCGTCGGTCAACACGAAGCGCCCGGCTTCGAGCATGATCTCGTCCCCCGGCGCGGCGAGGATCAACGCCTCCTGCAGACGCTCCTGCGCGCCCTCTCCGGCGGCAATCGTGTGTGTTTCGGCAAGCGCCGGAGCGGCGGATGCCAGCAGCGCGGCAATCAAGGCGCGTTTCATCATGAAATTCTCTCCCTCCAAGTCCCCATCTGACCCATTGCAGCCGGCGATGGCAAGTGCCCTTAGCCCTGCGTGGCGGCTTCGAGGCCCGTGAGCGACAGCCGCCGCCCCGGCGCGAAGGCGAGCGACTTGCGGAAGGCATCGGCGGCCTCCGCCGTCCGGCCCAGCTTCAGCAATTCCTCGCCAAGCAATTCATAGCTCGGCTTGGCAATGGCAGGCGGGCCGAACACGGTCGGCAGGGCTGCCTCGGCTTGACCCGCAGCGCGCAGGGCGGTCAGCCCGGCTTCCCTGTCGCCAATGGCCAGCAGGCGGATCGCTTCGACCTGGGCAATCGCGCGTTCGACCCAAGGCATGGTCGTGCGGTCGTCGGGTGTCATGCGCGCCAGCAGGGCGGGAACAGCGTCGGCATCGCGGCGCATCTTTTCGAGCGCGTCTGTCACCGCCGCCGCATCATCTCTGTGCCGGAGCGCGGATATGTGGGTCATGGTAAGGCGCGGGAGCAGGAATGCGCGCGCGTCCTCGCCCAGCGGTTCCGGCCATATCCCGGCATCGACCGCCTGCCATGCGGCCATCACCGTGTAGCTTCTGACCGGGCCATAGGCGATCTCGCCGCTTGCGCCCTGCCCGGCCTCAGCGCGGCAGGCGGACACCAGATCGTTGGCATCCTTGCCGAGCTGCAACCGCGCATAAACCAGCCATTCGTTGTAATGACCGCAATCGGCAGGATCGCGTCCGGCAGCGATGCGCTGACGGTCGACCACCGCATCGGCCTTCACGTTGGCCGATTCCGACGCTTCCCAATCGGCCAACGCGTGGAAGATGTGGCTCACCATATGCTGCGCGTGGCCCGCATCGGGCGCAACCACGGCATAACGTTCCGCCATGCGCTCGCCCAGCGGGGCGTGGACCGGATCGTCGTAGGAATGGATCAGGTAGTGCAGGATGCCCGGATGCTGCTCGTGCGTCATAAAGCCCGGTTCAAGAATGCCCGCGGCCTCCATATAAATCGGCACCTGCCGCCCGCCATGCGAGGAGCCGAGCACCGCAAGGCCGGTGAAGGCGCGCACATCGATATCGTCGGGCCATGCCGCCAGCATGGCGCGCATCTTCGCCAGATAGGCCAGATCGCGCTCGTCCTTGCTGCCCACCTCGCTATAAAGGGTCTCGACAGCGTCCAGCCACGCTTTTTCTCGGACGGTCCCGGCCTTGGCCGCGCGCGCACCGGGCGTGGTGCCAAGCCGGGCAAGGATGGCACGCGCCGCATCGCGATCCTGTTCTTCCCAAAGTGGATGATTATGGGTCATCGCCTCGCCCCAATAAGCCATGACGAAATCGGGATCGGCTTTCTGGCTTTCGCGCAAAGCGGCGGCTGCGCGGGCGTATTCGAAATTGTGGAGCAGCGCGAGCCCGCGCAGGAAATGCGCCTGCGCCTGCGGATTGGTGTCCGCTTCGAAGACCATATGTTCGGTGCCGACACGCTCGCCCGCCGGATCGCCCGACTGGGCATGACCTGCGCCCCACGGCACGGCACAAAGGGCAAGTGCGGCAGCCGCGATCGGAAGCTTCGGCAAAAAGCGGTGCATCGGGGTTCCTCCTCGCGTGCCGTTGTGCGGCATCGCGGTGCGGAAAGGCAAGAGCGTAACCGAGGCGCCCCTATCCGATCCCGATCGCGCACAGCCCTGCGCTGGTGGTGAGCACGGCGACCGCTTCGCTGTCATTCACCCGTTCGATCCGCTCCACCAGTTCGCCGAGGCCATAGGTTTCACCCGGCTCGCCTTGCAGCGCAGCCATGGCCTCCCGCAGGTTCCACAATTGCACCGGACTAAGCCGCTCGACCATTCGGCCCGCCATGCACTCGGCGCGGGCCTCGCCGATACCGGCCTCGACCAGCGCGCTTTTGACTCGCCATTCGAGCACCGGGTCGGTGAACCCGGCATAGACCGCAGCGCCCACCAGCAGGCCAAGCAGCACGATCCCGATCAGCAGCTTTCTCATGCAGACGCTTTTATCCCGGCGCCCTGCCTCAGTCGAGCGACTTGACGATTTCCTCGACCATCTTCTTGGCATCGGCCAGCAGCATCACGGTCTGGTTCATATAGAACACGTCGTTATCGACCCCGGCATAGCCGACGCCGCCCATCGACCGCTTGATGAAGAACACCTGCTTGGCCTTGTCGACATCGAACACCGGCATCCCGTAGATCGGCGAGGATTTGTCGGTCTTGGCCGCCGGGTTCACCACGTCGTTCGCGCCGATGATGAAGGCGACATCGGCCTGCGCGAAATCGGAGTTGATGTCTTCGAGTTCGAACACTTCGTCATAAGGAACGGATGCTTCGGCGAGCAGCACGTTCATGTGACCCGGCATCCGGCCCGCGACGGGGTGGATGGCGTATTTCACGTCGACGCCCTTTTCCTTCAGCTTGTCGCCCATCTCGCGCAGCGCGTGCTGCGCCTGCGCCACCGCCATGCCGTAGCCGGGGATGATGATGACCGATTCCGCCTGTTCGAGCATGTAGGCCGCATCTTCCGCGCTGCCCTGCTTGTAGGGCCGCTGTTCGCGCGCGCCGCCTGCCCCTGCCGCTTCGGGTGCTGCGCCGAACCCGCCTGCGATTACCGAAATGAAGCTGCGGTTCATCGCACGGCACATGATGTAGCTGAGGATCGCGCCCGAGCTTCCAACCAGCGCGCCGGTGATGATCATCGCGCTGTTGCCCAGCGTGAAGCCCATCGCCGCCGCTGCCCAGCCCGAGTAGGAGTTGAGCATCGACACCACGACCGGCATATCCGCCCCGCCGATCGGGATGATCAGCAGGAAACCGATGATGAAGGCGAGCAATGCGATCGCATAGATCATCCAGCCCTTACCCGCGCCGCCATCGGGCGAGACGGTGTAGAGCCCGATCAAGGCAATGATCGCCACCAACGTGCCGAGATTGATGATATGCCGCCCCGGCAGCATGATCGGCGAACCGCCCATCCGGCCCGACAGCTTGAGAAACGCGATGATCGAGCCTGAGAAGGTGATCGCACCAATCGCAATGCCAAGGCCGAGTTCAACGCGGCTGACTGCGAGGATCTGGGCCGCGCTATCTGTAATCCCGAAAGCCGCCGGGTTGAGCCATGCGGCAAAGCCCACTACCACGGCGGCCAAGCCGACGAGGCTGTGGAAGCCCGCCACCAGTTCGGGCATCGCGGTCATCGCGATGCGCCGCGCCACGGTCACCCCGATGATCGCGCCAAGGAAAATCGCGATGGCGATTTCAACGATATTGGCGATCTCGTGGGTGACCAGCGTCGTGATCACCGCCACCGCCATGCCGATCATGCCGTTGCGGTTCCCCGCCTGACTGGTCGCCGGGCTGGACAACCCGCGCAGCGCGAGGATGAAGAACACGCCCGATGCGAGATAGGCCAGCATGGCCCAAGCCGGCACCGCGCCTTCGCCGGAAGCCCCGGCGGCGAGAATGGAGAAGTCCATCACTTACTTCCCCTTTTTCTTGTACATTGCGAGCATGCGCTGCGTCACCGCGAACCCGCCGAAGATGTTGATGCTGGCGAGCACCACCCCGAACAGGCCGAGATACTTGGCCACCGGATCCAGCGCCTCAGCCGCCGCAATCAGCGCGCCGACGATGATCACCGACGAGATCGCATTGGTCACCGCCATCAGCGGAGTGTGCAGCGCCGGAGTCACCGACCAGACAACGTAATAGCCCACAAAGCAGGCCAGCACGAAGATGCTGAGAATTGAAATGAAGTCCATGATGTCCCCTAGCGTCGCCGGACCGAAAGCGTGAAATTGCCGATCGGCGCCAATTGTCGAACGTGTATCCGGCTATCGATCTTTTCGATCACCTCGAAGCTGCCGCCGAGTGCTTCGAAAACGCGCTCCCTTGCCGAGAGCTTTACGCGAATATCGGGCGCCACGCATGACAAGCCAGCCTTCAGATCGGGCCTGTTGCAGACTTGAAAGATCAGCTGGTCAACCGCGCCGGCATACCACCCGTATTGGAGGTAGATCGGTATTCCCACCATCGGCCCCGGACCTTGTTCGAGCCGATATTCAACGGGCGAGATCGGCTCCTGTTTCTTGGGCACTGCGCTTTCATTCCAGGCGAAATCGCCGACAAAAAGACCGCGCTTGAAGAACCTGTCGAACCGGCCGTCCCCATCCGAATCGAGCAGGCATCCTAACGAAGCATTCCGTTTGGAGTCGACCGGAAGGACTTCGCTTTCTCCGGGAAGGGTCAGTGCACAACCCAAGGCCTGACCAAAGTTGGTCGCCACGATCAACGTATTGCCATCGGCGACCTTGACCCCGGCAAGCGTCACTGCCTCGCCAACCATGACATAGCGAGCCTTAGCAAGCATCTTGCCTTGCACGAAGCTCTTGTAAGGCGAAACCCATTTCGGCTCGACCAGATCGGCGCTTGCCTCGATCTGCCAATCGACTGTATAGCGTTCACGCGCTGCGGCCTGCTTTGACGGAAAGGCGATTCCCACCGAAGCCAGCACGAAAGCGCTACCAACCAATCGTACACAGCCAAAAGGGCTCACCCCAGCAGCCTTTCATTCACAACCTTGCCGCCCTGTGTCAGGCGAATTGCGCCCCCGATTTCCTCGTCGAGCACGGGCTTGCCCGCCTCCTTGTCCCAGAAGGCGCTGAGGAAGTTGTAGTGGTTGCGCGCAAACAGCGCCGAGGCATCAGCCGGAAGGTGCGCCGGCGTGTTCGAAAAGCCGATGATGTTGACGCCGTGCTTGACCACGACCTGATCCGGCACCGAACCTTCGACATTTCCGCCTTGGGCGACGGCGAGATCGAAGATCACGCTGCCGGGCTTCATCGTCGCGATCTGTGCGTCGGTGATCAGGCGCGGTGCTGAGCGACCCGGGATCAGCGCGGTGGTGATCACGATGTCCTGCTTGGCGATGTGCGACGAAACCAACTCGGCCTGCGCCTTCTGGTATTCCTCGCTCATTTCGGTGGCATAGCCGCCCGAACCTTCGCCTTCGATCCCGGCGACATTCTCGACGAAGATCGGCTTGGCGCCGAGCGACTGGATCTGTTCCTTGGTCGCCGAGCGCACATCGGTCGCCGAAACCTGTGCGCCCAACCGGCGGGCAGTCGCAATCGCTTGAAGGCCCGCAACGCCCACACCCATGATGAAGGCGCGCGCGGCCTGCACCGTGCCGGCCGCCGTCATCATCATCGGGAAAGCGCGGCCATACACGTCAGCCGCCGCTAGCACCGCCTTGTAACCGGCGAGGTTGGATTGCGAGGACAAGACGTCCATCGATTGCGCGCGAGTGATGCGCGGCATGAATTCCATGCTCAACGCCTCGAAACCCGCTGCCGCATAGGCATCGACCACAGGCCGGTTGGCGAACGGATCGAACAGCGCCGCCACCCATGCACCCGGCTTCGCACCCTTCAGCAGCGCCGCATCGGGCGCCTGAATGCCCAGCACGATATCGGCATCCTTCACCGTGGTGGCGGCATCGCCGATGGCAACGCCCGCTTCGGCATAGGCATCGTCGGTGATCGAAGCGATCACTCCGGCCCCAGCCTCAACCGCGACCGTCAGGCCGAGGGCGGCGAACTTCTTGGCCGTTTCGGGCGTGGCGGCAACGCGCGTCTCACCGGGCGCGCGTTCTTTCAGGATGGCGATTTTCACTCCGGGCCGCGCCTTAATCGGCGATCAGCATGACGACGATCGCAACGATCACCGCAATCACCGGCACGGCCCACTTGAGCGTGCTCATGAAGCCACCATACGTCGCTTCGGCTTTTTCCATGTCGTGAGAGGTCATCTTGTCTCTTCCCCTTGGGCTCTTGAACACCGCAGACGGCGATTGGTTGCAATAAAACCGGCCGCCGCGGATTTTCTGCCTGCTCCGTATCGAAGCAACGCCTTCTGCTCAAGTCACCTTTCACAGGCAGCCGCCTACCGTACGTTCCCGGCGCACCGGAACACCCGCGCAACAGCCTTAATCCCGTCTTTACCCACGCGTCCTATGAACAGGGCTGCGTCAGCCTGAAACCAAGCGGTTGGGGGCCAAAGAAAAGGGAGCGACATGTCTGATGGCGGATAATGATTGCCACCCCGCGGCACATAACGATGCGCGAATCGTGATGCTGATCGATGATGAGCCTGCGCAGTCGCGGCTCATCACCGCGATTGCCGCGCGCGACGGATGGCGCACCATTGTCGCGCCCGACGCCGAAACCGCCATCGCGATGCTCGGCACGCGCGAAGGCATGCAGCTTTCGGCCATCCTGCTCGATCAGTGGGTGCCGGGCGATGATGCCTGCACGCTGATCGCCGAACTGAAATCGCGCCGCCCTGCTCTCCCTATCCTGATGCTCACCACCAGCGCATCGCCGCTGCTCGCGGTCGAGGCCATGCGGGCGGGCGCCAGCGATTATCTGGTCAAGCCCGTCTCGCCCGACCGTCTGATGGAAGCGCTGCGCAGCGTTACCACCCGCGAAACCCCGCGCGATGAACTTGCCCCGCTGACCGAGAAGATGTCGGCCAGCCTCGATTTCGACGCGATGATCGGCACTGCCCCGCAATTCCGCACCGCCTTGGCGCAGGCCGCCAAAGCCGCGCGCGGACAGGGCCATGTGTTGATCGAAGGCGAAACCGGCACCGGCAAGGAAATGCTGATGCGCGCGATGCACGGGGCCAGCCCGCGCACCAAGGAAAGCTTGCGGATCATCAATCTCGCCAACATCCCGGTCGGCTCGATCGAATCGGTGCTGTTCGGACACGAACCCGGCTCGTTCCCCGGCGCCTTCGACCGTCAGATCGGCGCGTTCCAGCATTGCGACGGCGGCACCCTGATCCTCGACGACATCGACCGGCTGACGCCCGCGCTGCAACAACGACTGAACGAAGCGCTCGACAGCGGCATCATCCGCCCGGTCGGCGCGAGTTACGGCTTCCGCGTCGATGTGCGGCTGCTGGTGACCAGCAATGCCGGGCTCGATCGGCTGGTCGAAAGCGGCCAGTTCGACGCAGCCCTTGCCGAGCGGCTGGGCGCGACCCGCATCCACCTGCCCTCCTTGCGCGAGCGCACCGGGGATATTCCCGCTCTGACCCGCCATTTCCTCGCCCGCATCGGCGAACAACCGGGGCTTCTCCACCTTTCGGTATCCGACAGCGCGCTGGCGCTGCTGGCCGCCTATGATTGGCCGGGCAATGTCCGCCAACTGCAATCGGTCCTGTTCCGCGCTGCCGTCTACTGCGAAGGCAACGCGCTGACCGCCGACAGCTTCCCGCAACTGTCCGAGATGCTCGGTGAGCAGGGCAGCGTCACCATCGCCAGCGCGCATGAAGGCGTGGGCGTGATGCTGTATACCGAAGACGGCAACCTGCGCCCGCTGGAGGACATCGAAGCCGACGTGATCCGCCTTGCCATCGGCCATTATCGCGGACGCATGACCGAAGTCGCACGGCGGCTCGGCATCGGGCGTTCGACATTGTATCGCAAGCTTTCGGATCTGGGCATCGATAACGCCGCTTGATCGGCGGGCCTTGCGAGCCTAGCCCGTTGGCATGACAATCATTAAGGACTTCGCCGGGCGCAGCGCGCTCGTGACAGGGGCGGCATCGGGGATCGGCGCCGCCTGCGCGCGGGCACTGGCGGCGCGCGGTGCGGCGCGGCTGTATCTGGTCGATGTCGATGGCGCAGGGCTGGATGCGCTCGACCTTTCGGAACATTCCGGATGCACGGTGCAGCGCATCACCGGCAGCGTGGCGGACGCGGCCCTGTGGCAATCGCTCGAACCGCAGATGAGCGGCCTCGATCATGCGGTGGTCAATGCCGGGATCGGATCGGGCGGACCGATTGCCGAAATCACCTTGGCCGAATGGCGCCGCGTCATGGCGGTCAATCTCGATGGCGCGTTCCTGACGTTGGCCGCTTCACTGCGGGCGATGGCGCAAAAGGGCGGCAGCGCGGTGGTGGTCGCCTCGGTTACGGGATTGAAGCCGGTCGCGGGCATCGGCCCTTACGGCGTATCCAAGGCAGCGGTCGCCCACATGGCGCGGATCGCGGCCATGGAAAGCGCGCGCAAGGGCATCCGGGTCAACGCCATAGCCCCCGGCGGGGTCGACACCGCGATCTGGGAGAGCGGCGACGACTTCAAGCAATCGGTCGCCGCGATTGGGCGCGAGGCGACGATCAAGGCCATGGCCAAAACCACACCCCTGGGCCATTTTGCCACGTCAGAGGAAATGGCGGACAGCATCGTCTATCTGCTGAGCGATGCAGCTTCCAACATTACCGGCCACGTGATGGTGTCCGATGGCGGCTTTACGCTTTGAATTTAAGACGTTTTTACACGCCGCCCCAACAGGCCCGGAAATGTTTCACGTGAAACACTTCAAGAACATCGCAATGCGGACATCCGCGCCGCATCGCGCGCACGGTCGGAAGCTTTCGTTCTAAAGCGGCGGCAATTGCGAAAAGTCGGTCAGGGCCGTGTCCCGCAGCCCCCGCCACACATTGCGCGCCTGCACCGTTTCGGCGACATCATGGGCGCGCAGCAGGTGAACGCCCGCCTCCATCCCCTTCACCGCCAAGGCGATCGAACCGGCGAGCCGCTGGCCCGCGCCTTCTTCGGTGGACAGCGCACCGATCATGCGCTTGCGGCTGGCGCCCAGCAGGATCGGGCTGCCCAGCGCATGAAACAGCGGGAGGGCGTTTATCAGGGCGAGGTTTTCCCCCAGCGACTTGCCGAAGCCGATGCCGGGATCAAGGATGATCCGCTGCTCCGCCACACCTGTCGCAATTGCCCGGTCGCGCGCCAGTTTGAGGAAGTCGAACACCTCGCTCACGACGTCGGCATATTTGGCACCTGCGTGAATATCCTCGCCCGCGCCGGGCGCGTGCATCAGCACCACCGGGCACGCGGCCTCGGCCACCACTTCGATACTGCGCGGGTCATAGCGCAGCGCCGACACGTCGTTCGCCATATGCGCGCCCGCTGCCAGTGCGGCGGCCAACACGCCTGCGCGGCGGGTATCGACGCTGATCGCAGCGCCCATTGCGGCGCAATATTCCACGGCCGGAACGACCCGGCGGATTTCCTCGTCCTCGAATGTTGCCGCAGCGCCGGGGCGCGTGCTTTCGCCGCCGATGTCGATGATCGCCGCGCCTGCTTCCAGCATCGCCGCAGCATGATCGCGCCCAGCCTGCGGATCGTCATGCTGGCCGCCGTCCGAGAAGCTATCGGGCGTCACGTTGAGGATACCGATCACCTGCGGCTGGTCGAGCCGGATCGTGCGTGTTCCAAGTTGCAGCGGTTCGTGGGTCTTCTTGATGTTGGCCCACTGTCGCCCGGCCTCGCGCGCCGCGATATCGGGCAGGCGGGCAATAGCGTCGGGCATCCCCGCAGCGGTGGTCACGATACGCATCGTCACGCCGGTGTCGTCCCGCAATACCAGCGCGAATTCACGAGCATAGG
The DNA here is from genome assembly GCF_040148725.1 of Erythrobacter sp. NFXS35. Lineage (NCBI taxonomy): Bacteria > Pseudomonadati > Pseudomonadota > Alphaproteobacteria > Sphingomonadales > Erythrobacteraceae > Erythrobacter > Erythrobacter sp. NFXS35. The sequence goes on from NZ_JAGDEB010000001.1 coordinate 903,713, forward strand.
CCATTGACCCGCCCAGCCGCACGGCATCGGCTTCCACCGCCTGCGGGCCGGCAACGAGCGTGATCGGGTGGATATAGACGTTGCCGGTCATGGCTTGGGCCGCACGGATCAGTCTTCGCTCGCCAGCAGGTAAATCTGGCGCGCGGCGTCGATCGGCTGAATGTCTGTGCCGCTCTCGTAATGCCAGAACGACCAGCCGTTGCAGCTTGGCGCGCTCTGCAATTCCTTGCCCAGCCCGTGGATCGAGCCGGTCTTGCCGCTGCATTCGAGCGATCCGTCGGCGCGCACCGTGGCGATCCAGCGGCGCTTTTTATCGAACACCTGCGTGCCCGGCGGGATCAGCCCGCCCTCGACCACCGCGCCGAACGCCACCTTCGGCGCTGACCGGGCGGTTTGCATTGTGGTGAGCGCGCTTTCATCGAGCGGGAGTTCCTTGGCGATGCGCTTGGCCGCGACCTCGCGGTAGAAATCTTCGCGCTCGCAGCCGATCCACTCGCGCCCCAATCGCTTGGCAACCGCGCCGGTGGTGCCGGTGCCGAAGAACGGATCGAGCACCACGTCGCCCTTCTCGGTCGTCGCCAGCAACACGCGGTACAGCAGAGCTTCGGGCTTCTGCGTGGGATGGGCTTTCTTGCCGTTTTCCTTCAGCCGCTCTCCGCCTGCGCAAATTGGCATGATCCAGTCTGACCGCATCTGGAGTTCGTCATTCAACGTCTTCATCGCGCGGTAATTGAACTGATAGCGCGCCTTTTCCCCCATGCTCGCCCAGATCAGCGTTTCATGCGCGTTGGTGAAGCGGGTGCCGCGGAAATTGGGCATCGGATTGGTCTTGCGCCAGACGATGTCGTTGAGAATCCAGAACCCCAGATCCTGCAAAATCGCGCCGACGCGGAAGATGTTGTGATAGCTGCCGATTACCCACAACCCGCCATCGGGCTTGAGAACCCGGCGCGCCTCGGTCAGCCATTCGCGGGTGAATTTGTCATACACCGCCATGCTGTCGAACTGGTCCCAGTGATCGGTCACGGCATCGACATGGCTGCCATCGGGGCGGTTGAGTTCGCCGCCCAGCTGAAGGTTGTAGGGCGGATCGGCGAACACCAGATCGACGCTGTTGGTCGGGAGCGACCGCATCGCTTCGATGCAGTCACCCGGCAGGATACGCCCCAAGGGCAAATCACGCGGCAGATCGAGCGCAGGCACAATTTTTGGCGCTTTTACAACGCGCTTCGCCTGCAACTTCGTCTTTTCTATCACGCTCACCGGAATTGACCTCGCCTGTTCTGCTTGCAACTTATCCACAGGCATGAGTCTTTGAGGAGTCCGCGTCAAGCGCCTAATAATGCGCCGGTTATGGTTAACGCGTCGTAAATGCGGTGCTGCCAGAGCGGAACGAAGCAGGACCGGCACAAGATGTTGAGTCCCCGCCCCTTGGCAGGACTCGACATGCAGCGGTGTGGCGCGAAGGACTCACCCGCCGCCATTCCGCTATGCGATATTTCCGGTCAGATCAGCTGGCCCTGCGCCACCGGGGCGAAGCTGCGGCGGTGCAGCGGGGTGGGACCGTGCAGGCGCAGCGCTTCCATGTGTTCGGGCGTGCCATAGCCCTTGTTGCGCTCCCATGCGTAGTTCGGAAATGCGTGCGCTGCCTCCAGCATCAGCCGGTCGCGCCATTCCTTGGCGATGATCGAAGCAGCGGAAATGCATGGCTCGATCCCGTCCCCTCCCACGATTGCGCGCGCCGGCCAGCACCATTCGCTGCGGCGGCCCGCCGGGGTCATGTTGCCATCGATCAGCACTTGGCACCGCGCACCGCCCAGCGCGGCATCGAGATTGGCGACCGCACGAGTCATGGCAAGCATGGTCGCCTGAAAGATATTGATCCGGTCGATCTCCTCCGGCTCGACCACCGCCACCGCCCAACAGCAGCTGGCACGGATGGCCTCGTCCAGAACGGCGCGGCGCTTTGCGGAAAGGCGCTTGGAATCGTCGAGCCCGGCAGGTATCGCTCGGCCAAGAACAACCGCCGCGGCCACCACCGGCCCGGCCAGCGGCCCACGACCGGCCTCGTCGACACCGATGACGAGTGCTCCGTCCGTGACCGTGAAACCCGGAGTAATCCCTAGCATGATCCGTTCGTCCCGACTCCTTGCCCCGTTTTCCCTGTCCGTCCTCGCGCTGACAAGCTGCGCGAATGCGGAAACCGGGGAAAGCGCACCCGTCGCTGCCGAAGGCACGCCGTTCGCGGTCGCGGAAATGGGTGAATTCAACGAACCCTGGGCGATCGAATTCGCGCCCGGCACCGCGGTGCTGTTCGTGACCGAGAAATCGGGCACGATGAAGTTTCTCGATACGGCCAGCGGCGCCATCGGCACCGTCAGCGGGTTGCCGGACGTGGATTACGGCGGCCAGGGCGGGCTTGGCGACATCGTGTTCCTGCCGTCCGAAGCCTCCGACACGCTCGAGCGCCGCACGATCTACCTGAGCTGGGCCGAGGCTGGCGACGGCGATACCCGCGGCGCGGTGGTCGGCAAGGGCTCGCTGGTGTGCGGCGAAGCGGATGCCTGCGCCATAGAAGGACTGGACGTGATCTGGCGTCAGACCCCCAAGGTCACCGGGCGCGGCCATTATTCGCACCGCCTCGGCATCTCGCCCGATGGCCAGCATCTGTGGATCGCCAGCGGTGAGCGGCAGAAGATGCAGCCTTCGCAGGACACGTCGAACACGCTCGGCACGATGGTCCGCCTGAATCTCGATGGCAGACCCGCTGCGGGCAATCCGCTGGCCGACAAGGGCGGCGCTTCGGCGGAAATCTGGTCTTATGGTCACCGAAACATTCTCGGCATGGATTGGGATGCGCAAGGGCGGCTGTGGGAAGTCGAGCACGGGCCGGCGGGCGGTGACGAGTTGAACCTCGTCCAGCGCGCCGCCAATTATGGCTGGCCGGTGCGGTCCAACGGCGAACACTATAATGGCGACCCGATCCCCGATCACTCGGCGGATGATGGCTTTGCCAAGCCCGCCCTTAGCTGGAATCCGGTGATCGCGCCGGGCGACATGATCATCTATTCGGGTGAGCTGTTCGATGCTTGGCAGGGTCAAGCGCTGATCCCCGGCCTAGGCTCGCAGGCGCTGGTGCGAGTGGCGCTGGAAGGCGACACTGCACGCGAGGTTGCCCGATATGAATTCGATGCGCGCCTGCGCTCGATCGAGCAAGGCCCGGACGGCGCGATCTGGATCGCCGAAGATGGCGAGGACGGCCAGGTGTTGAAACTCACGCCACAATGAATGCCGCTGCCCCTGCCGCCAGCGCCACGCTGATCCCGCTCGAAGCGGTCGAACCCGCCATGATCGAGGCAGTGCTCGACCGTGCCTTTGGGAGCGATCGCCATGCCCGCACCGCCTATCGCATCCGCGAAGGCATGCCGTGGCTGCCGGCGTTAAGCTTCGCCGCGCTGGACGAGGAGGAACTGCTGGTCGGCACGATCCAGTGTTGGCCGATTGCGCTGCAGACACGGCAGGGTCAGGTGCCGCTGGTGATGGTCGGCCCGGTCGCCGTCGTGCCAGAACGGCAGGGCGAAGGCTTCGGCGTCGGGTTGATGAGCGCGATGATCGCCGAAGATGCAAGGCTGGCGCGCGAAGGCGGCGGAGGTGCGCTGCCGCAAATGCTGATCGGCGACGCGGATTATTATGGGCGCTGGGGCTTCTCGGCGGCAATGACCGGCGGCTGGCGCTGCCCCGGCCCGTATGAGCCGGAGCGGCTGCTGGCGCGCGGGGCGGCGCTGGCGGCGATGCCGGGTGAAGGCATGCTGGGGCCTTGGGAAGGCTGAGGCGTCTGCCCCCTTGGCGGGAACTCTTGCTTCTGGCATCGCATTGAACACATCATGCCCTACGAACCACCCCCCTATCTGGCCGAACTCACTCTGGCCGAAATCGCCGATCTGGTCGCGGCGCGCAAACTACCCGCTGTCGAAGGCTGGGCGCCGCAGAAATCGGGCGACAGCGCGATGCGGATCGCGGCTGACGGCACGTGGTATCACGAAGGCGATCCGATCCGGCGCGAGGCGATGGTGCGTGCCTTTGCCGGGCTTCTGACACGCGACGAGGCCGGGCAGCACTGGCTGGTCACTCCGTTCGAGAAGCTTTCGATCGCAGTCGAGGATGCCGCCTTCATCGCGGTCGACTGCGCACGCGCCGATGATGCGCTGGCGTTCCGCCTCAACACCGATGACCTTGTGATCGCCGGGCCGGACCATCCGTTGCGCGCGGCGGGGGACGCCGAAACCCCGGCGCTCTACCTGCACGTCCGGCGCGGGTGCGAGGCGCGGCTCAACCGTTCGACCTATGCGCAACTGGCCGAGATCGCGCTCGCCGAAGGGGCCGAGAATAACGGCTGGCAGATCGCAAGCCAGGGCGCGCGGTTTTCGCTGCTGCCGTGACGATGGCCGCCGCGACCAGCCTGTTTGATCCGCTGTCGCGCCTGTTCGCCGAAGGCCACGCGCGCGACATTCCCGATCTGCTGAGCGATGCGCAATTCGCACGCGGCGGCCGCGCCACCCCTGCGGCAGTGCTGATCGCGATTACCGATGTGCCGCATGATCCGCAGGTGATCCTCACCCAGCGCCCCCGCGGGATGCGCGATCATCCGGGGCAGGTCGCCTTTCCGGGCGGCAAGCTCGATCCGGGCGAGGATGCCGTCACCGCCGCCCTGCGCGAGGCGGAGGAGGAACTGGCTCTCCCACGCGAAGCGGTGCGGGTGATCGGCGCCAGCGATGTCTATCACACCGGCACCGGCTTTATCGTCACGCCGGTCGTGGGAGTGGTGCCGCCGGGCCTGGATCTGCGGCCCGACCCGGTCGAAGTCGCCGACTGGTTCGAGGCACCGCTTGGCGTCCTGCTCGATCCCGATAGCTGGACCACCAACGAGGTGTTCTGGCGCGGCGCAACGCGGCGCTATCTGGAACTGGATTGGAAAGGTTTCCGGATATGGGGCGTGACGGCGGCAATCATCGCCAACCTCGCGCGGCGGATCGCGCTGGAAAGGCTGAAGGATGCTGCGTGATCTGGCCGAAGCCGAATGGCCGAACCGGGCCGGCCTTGCCGCACTTACAGCGGCATTGGGCGCGGACAATATCCGCTGGGTCGGCGGGGCGGTGCGCGACAGCCTGCTGGGGGCCGAGGTGCACGATGTCGATTGCGCCACGCTGCTCACCCCTGATGTGGTGATCGACCGCTGCCGCGAGGCGGGCATCCGCACGGTGCCGACCGGGATCGACCACGGCACCGTCACCGCGATCCTGAAGGACGGTCCGGTGGAGATCACCACTTTGCGCCGCGATGTCACCACCGATGGCCGCCGCGCAACCATCGCCTTCGCAGGCGACTGGCGCGAAGATGCGGCGCGCCGCGATTTCACCATCAACGCGCTCTACGCCCACCCGCAAACGCTGGCGATCGACGACTATTTCGGTGGGCGCGACGATCTGGAGGCGCGCCGGGTGCGCTTCATCGGGGATGCCCGCGAGCGGATTGCCGAAGATCACCTGCGCATCCTGCGTTATTACCGCTTTCAGGCGCGCTTCGGGGCGGAGCTTGACGCAGCGGCCGAAGAAGCCTGCACCGCCCTCGCCCACACGCTGAAGGGTCTGAGCCGCGAACGCATTGCTGCCGAATTGCTGGCGCTGCTGGCGCTGCCCGATCCGCACGCCACGCTCGAACGGATGCGCGCAGGCGGTGTCCTTGGCGTGATCCTGCCCGAAGCCTGCCCCGCGCAGCTCGCCGCGCTTGCCCGCTTGATCGCTGCCGAAGCCGGGCAGGGTTTTGCGCCCGATCCCGTCCGTCGGCTCGCGGCGCTGCTGCCGCCTTCCCCCGATGTGGCGGAGGCGGTCGCGGCGCGCCTGCGCCTGTCCAAAGCCCAGCGTGGCCGGCTCGTCAGCGCGGCCGAGCGGACGGCGAATGATTGCGAGAACCCCAAGGCGCTGGCCTATCGCATTACCCCGCAGCTCGCGATTGACCGGCTGCTGTTGCTGGGTGCCGATGCACAGGCATTGGCCGAATGGACAGTGCCGGAACTTCCGCTCAAGGGCAGGCATGTCGTCGCGCGCGGGATAACCGCCGGACCAGCCGTCGCGCGCATTCTGCGGACGGTGGAGCAGCGCTGGGTGGCAGAGAATTTTCCCGGTCCTGACAGGCTCGAAGAATTGCTCGGCGAAGCCTTGGCACAAGCTGCCCTGCAGCGGTGAGCCGCGCCAAACCTGCGATAAAACACGCCTCGTAGCAGCCAGCCACCGACTTGCCATACAGCGCTGGTGCAGGTTAGGGACCTTATGAGGACTTCGTGCATTACCTGCATACGCGCTCCTCTTTCCCGTGGCCAACAGTGCTGGCCCGCTCCGCTGTCCTCCAGAGATCAGTGGTTTTGCGTGTCCGTCCGGCGTTCCGTCCTCTCGGGGTCGCCTTGATGAAATATACAGATGGAGAAATCTGATGAAATCCGTGAAGCTGGCGCTGATTGCCACTCTCCTTGCAACCACCCCGGCTGTCGCCTTCGCGCAGGATGTCGGCGCGACCGTATACGGTAACGACGGCAATCCCATCGGCACGGTTGAAGCCGTGGCGAACGGCGTCGTCACGATCGACACCGGCAAGCACAAGGCCCCGATTCCCGCAGATCTGATCGGCACCGGTGAAACCGGGCCGAGCATCAATGCCACTCAGGCGCAGATCAACGCGATGATGGATCAGCAGGTCGCCGAAGCCAACGCCAAGCGCGATGCCGCGCTGGTCGAAGGCGCTGCCGTGGTCAGCGCTGACGGTATGCCCGCAGGCACCGTCTACACGATCGACAGCGAAGACGCCGTTATCGTCCAGAACGAAAACGGTATTGTCACCATGACCCGCGAATCCTTCGCGGTAAGCCCCGAAGGCGCGCTGATGGCGCTCTATTCGGCGCAGCAGCTTGCTGCGAACACCGTCGCAGTGCCCGAAGGTGCGGAAATCCTCACCGCCGCCCAGGCCCGCGCCAAGGAAGCGGAAATGGCCACTTCTGACGCCGAAGCCGCAAGCGGCGTGACCATGTAAGCACGCTCCCCCCTTTGGTGGGACGAACGAAACCGCGGTCACCGACAATGGGTGGCCGCGGTTTTGCGTTTGCATGAAGAGCAATCCGGTCGCGTCAGTCGAAGCGGTTGTTTTTCGGGAAGCCCTGTGGCGGCATCCGCCCGGCGGCGCCGCGCGCGACCTTCCACATGCGGATTTCGGTTTCGGTGCGCGTGCGGTCACCCGATCCGCCCATCTGCCAGCTGAGTCCTTCGGCGAGCACGAAGGTGGTCGCATCCGACAATCCGCCGTCGCGGAAACGTTGCAACTGCACCCCTTGCCCGCGGGTCATGACCGGCAGTTCTTCCAGGTTGAACACCACCAGCTTGCGATTGTCGCCGACGCAAGCGACGTGATCGTGGTGCGCGGGAATCTCGCGGATCACCCGCAGCACCGCGCCGTCCTTCAGGTTCACCACCTGCCGGCCCTTGCGCGTTTCGGCGAGCAATTCCTCGGTGGCGGCGACAAAGCCCTTGCCGTGGCTCGATGCGAGCAACAGCCGCCCGCCCGGACGATGCACCATCATCGCAGCGATCGAAGCGTCGCTTTCCAGATCGATCATCGTGCGCACCGGCTCGCCAAACCCGCGCGCGCCGGGCAGCTTGTCGCAACCGAGCGTGAAAAACCGCCCGTCGGACGCGGCCAGCAACAGCTTGTCGGTGGTCTGGGCGTGGAGGATGAGGGCGAGGCCGTCACCCTCCTTATACTTGAATTCCTGATCCAACGGCACGTGACCGCTTGCCGCGCGAATCCACCCTTTCTGGCTGAGGATGACCGTGACCGGTGCCTTCTCGATCATCGCGTCCATGCTGAATTCCACCGTCGGCGCGGCTTCGGCGATCAGCGTTCGGCGGCGGCCCAGCACGGTATCCTCGGCATAGTCCTTCCGCAGGGCGCGGAGATCACGCTTCAGCCGAGTGCGCTGGCGGGCCGGGCTTTCCAGCAGCGCATTCAGCTCCGCCTCCTCGGCCAGCAGCGTGTCCTGCTCCTTGCGCAGCTCCATTTCCTCAAGCTTGCGCAAAGATCGCAGCCGCATGTTGAGGATCGCCTCGGCCTGCCGGTCGGTCAGTTCGAATTCGGCGATCATCACCGGCTTGGGCTCATCCTCGGTGCGGATGATGGCGATCACCCGGTCGAGGTTGAGGAAGGCGATGATGTAGCCGCGCACCAGTTCCAGTCGGTTCGCGATCTGGCCGAGCCTGTGGCGCGCACGCCGTTGCAGGATGTCGATCTGCGAGGCGGTCCAGTGGTCGAGCAGTTCCTTCAACCCCATCACCATCGGCGTGCGGGTGGCGTCCAGCACGTTGAGGTTGAGGCTGAACCGCGTTTCCAGATCGGTCAGCTTGAACAGGCTTTCCTTGAGCAGATCGGGATCGACATTGCGGCTCTTGGGCACCAGCACGATCCGGATCGCGGTGTCGCTTTCGTCGCGCACGTCCTCGAGGATCGGCAATTTGCGATCGGCGATGGCCTGCGCGATCTGCTCGATCAGCTTGCCCTTGGCGACCTGATAGGGGATTTCCGAGATGACCAGTTGCCATTGCCCGGCCCCCAGCCGCTCGATCCCGGCAGCGACATCCTCGGCTTCCTTTGCTTCTGGCGCATGGAATCTGCCGCGAACGCGGAACGCGCCGCGTCCGGTGCGATAGGCTTCGGAAATGGCAGCAAAGCTATCCACCACCTGCCCCCCAGTGGCGAAATCGGGGCCGTGGAACAGCTCCATCAACCGTTCGTGGCTGACGTGGGGATTGTCGATCAGCTCCAGCGTCGCATCGATGATCTCCGCGACATTGTGGCTGGGGATGCTGGTCGCCATGCCCACCGCGATCCCGCTGGAGCCGTTGGCCAGCAAGTTGGGGAACAGACCCGGCATCAATGCGGGCTCTTCTTCCTCACCATTATAGGTCGGGATGAAATCGACGGTGCCTGCGTCCAGGCCTTCCATCAATTGCATGGCCGTTTTGGTCAGCCGGGCTTCGGTGTAGCGATAGGCAGCGGCATTATCGCCATCGACATTTCCAAAATTGCCCTGCCCTTCGACCAGCGGGTATCGCAGCGAAAAATCCTGCGCCAGCCGCACCATCGCATCATAGGCCGCCGTGTCGCCATGCGGGTGATACTTGCCGATCACCTCACCCACGACGCGGGCGCTTTTCTTGAAGGAATTGCCGGGATCAAGCTTCAACTGCCGCATCGTCCACAGCAGACGGCGATGCACCGGCTTCAGCCCGTCCCGCAGATCGGGCAGTGAACGCGCGGTGATCGTCGACAGCGCATAGACCAGATAACGTTCGGACAGCGCCGCATCGAAAGGCGCATCAACGATGGCGTCGAACGGGTCTGAATCGGTGATGACGGGATCGGACATTGTTTTTGTCTAGCAACCCTCGCGCGGCGCAGGGAGTGGGCTTTCCACAGGCTTGACCCGGTAGCGAGCCATCCCGCCAAAGCCACGCCCGACCTTGTCCGCCGGAACGGCCCTGCCCCGCGCCCGTTGATGAGATAAAGCAAAACAAGGAGATAACATATGAAACCGATCCTTATCATCGCCACCGACGGGTTCGAACAGTCCGAACTGATGGAGCCCAAGCGCCTGCTGGAAGAAGCAGGGGCCAAGACGATCGTCGCCAGCCTCGAAGAGGGTGAGATCAAGGGCTGGGACAGTGGCAACTGGGGCAAGAGCGTCAAAGTCGACATGCTGGTCGAAGATGTCGCAACCGATGATTACGCCGCCCTGATGTTGCCCGGCGGGCAGATGAACCCCGATATTCTACGAATGAACAAGGACGTGATCCGCTTGGTGGGCGAATTCGACAAGGCCGGAAAGCCGATCGCCGCGATCTGCCACGCCCCGTGGTTGCTGGCGGAAGCAGGGATCATTCGCGGCAAGGTCGTTACCGGCTGGCCCTCGATCCGTACCGACCTGACCAATGCGGGCGGCGCGGTGATCGACCAGAAGGTCGCCGTCGACGGCAATCTCATCACGAGCCGCAATCCCGATGATATACCCGCCTTCACCAAGGCGCTGAAGGACGCGGTGGGGATGCAGCCGTCGCGCAGCGACGCGAAGACGGAGAAACAAGCCGCCTGATCGGCGGTCAGTTCAAAGACCGGCGGCGTTATGCCCCCTTAAGTTGCCGGTCGAACCGAGGCCCTGCTTCGCCCTTGTGCGCGGCAGGGCCTTTTCGCGTGCGCCGAGACAGCGGACGCGGCGCGTCACATCCGTCTGAGATCGTTGCTTTCCGCAGGCACGCTGACGCTGAGGCCGTCCATCTCCGCGGTCAGATCGATCTGGCACGACAGGCGCGAGGTGCGGCGCGCCCCGGCGGCGAAATCGAGCATGTCCTCCTCCTCCTCGCTCGCGGGCGGCAGACGGTCGAACCATTCGGCAGCGACGATGACATGGCAGGTCGAACACGCCATCTGCCCTTCGCACGTCCCTTCCAGCGGCAGGCCCGCCGCCTGCCCCACGCGCAGCAGATTGTTCCCCGGCGCGGCGGTCGTTTCCACCGGATTGCCGTGGGGATCGCGGAAGGTGATGGTGATGCTCACAGGCCCTGCTCCCTTGCAGCATGGTTGATCGCCTCGGCGGCGGCGGTGATATCTTCGAGGGTGGTATAGCGGCCAAACCCCAGCCGGATCGAGTGTTTTGCTTGCACGTCGGTCAATCCGATGGCGCGCAGCACATGGCTCGGCCGCCCCGATCCGCTGGCGCAGGCGCTTCCGGCGGAGAACATGATGGTGCGGCAATCGGACATCAAGCGGGCCACATCGAGGCCGTCACGCCGAATATTGATGTTGCCGCGCCAGCGATGTTCGGCGCTGCCGTTCAGTGACCAATCGGCGAAGGCATCGCGGGCGATGCTCCACAAACGCTCCACGTGAAGCATCTGCGCTTCCATTCCCTCCGCCGCCGCCTGCGCCGCCGCGCCGAAGCCTGCGCATAAGGCGGGCGAGAGCGTGCCGGATCGCAAGCCAGCCTCCTGCCCGCCGCCCAGCATCAGCGGCGCGGGCTGCGGCGCATCGGGGCCGATCCACAGCGCGCCGATCCCCTTGGGGCCGTGCATCTTGTGCGCCGACACCGCGATGTAATCGGCGCTGAAGCCGGTCAGGTCGAGCCTGCCGCAGGCCTGCACGGCATCGACCAGCACCCGCGCGCCTGCCGCATGGGCGATGGCGATGGCCTCGGCGAGCGGATGGATCACCCCGATCTCGTTATTGACCGCCATGATCGCGACCAGCCCGGTTTCCGGCGTGATCGCGGCTTGCAGCGCGTTCAGATCGGCGCGGCCATCGGGCAGCACAGGCAGGATCGTGAACCGCCGCCCCTGCGATTCGACCGCGCGCGCGCAATCGAGCACCGCGGCGTGTTCTGTGGCAAAGGTGATGACATCGCCCGGCGTGCCTTGCAGCACCATATTGATCGCCTCGGTCGCGCCCGAGGTGAAGATTACCTTGCCACCTGCGGGCAACAGCGCCGCGATCCGCTCGCGCGCGGTTTCGACCGCCGCCGCCGCCATCCGGCCCATGCGGTGAGGGCTATGCGGGTTGCCGAAGGTGTCGCCGTCCGGCCCGCCCAGCCAACGCAGCATTGCCTCACGCGCTTCGGGCGCGAGCGGTGTTGTGGCTTGGTAGTCGAGGTAGATCATGAGTTTATTCTCGTCATTGCGAGGAGCGCAGCGACGTTGCAATCCAGAGCGCATCGCCCGCCGCTCTGGATTGCTTCGCTGCGCTCGCAATGACGGGTCAGCATAACGAAGCCCACACGTCCGCGAACCGTTCCAGATCCTGCGCCGTTGTGTTCCACCCCAAACTCACCCGGATCGTGCGCGCCGCCACATCGTCCGGCACGCCAAAGGCGTCGAGCACCCGGCTTTTCTTCAGCGTGCCGGAAGAACACGCGCTGCCAGCGGAGACGGCGAAACCCATCGCGTCGAGCCGGATCAGCAACGCCTGCGCGCTAATGGTGGGATGCGCGACAGAGAAGATGTGCGAACATTGCGCGCCGACCGCGATCGCCTCTCCTGCCGCCCATATGGCTTCGCGGAAGTCAAAGCGGTCAGGCTCGCCGGTCGCCCAGGTTTCCATCCCTCCCGCTTCGAGCGCCGCCGCCATGCCGAGCGCGCCGGGCAGGTTTTCAGTGCCTTGGCGGTAGCCACGCTCGTGCCCGCCCGAGGGTTCCAGCAGCTTGAAGTCCCGCACCAACAGCGCACCGATCCCGATTGGGCCACCGAATTTATGAGCGCTGACCACGACCATGTCGGCATCGGGCAGGGGATACTTCCCTACGCTCTGAGAGCAATCAGCCAGCAGCAGCCCGTCTGCGTCGCGCACCTGCTGCGCTAGGGCATGGCTACTCTCCCATCGCGCCTTGAGTATGTACGTGCCGGTTTCAGAATTGAGCGCCTGAATTGCGACTGTCGCAGGCCCACCCCGGGCCAGTGCCGAGGCAAGCGCATCGGGTTCAGGGGCATTGAGGCCGCAATCAGGAACCGGCACCACCTCGGCATCCGGCGCAGCCCCAAACACCGCGTCATGCTCCACTGCGCTGACGATCTTGCGTTCCACCTTCGCCTGGTTCAGCGCGATCCACAAAGCCTCACTCGCACCTGAAGTAAAGATCAGCTCCCCCGACCACCCCAGCGCCGCCTTGATCCGCTCGCGCGCATCCTCCAGCGCCGCGCGGGCCTTGCGCCCCTCGGCGTGCGGTGACGAAGGGTTGGCCCATAGCCGGAACCCCTCCTCCATCGCCGCCTTAGCTTCAGGGCGCAAAGGCGATGTCGCCGCGTGATCGAGATAGACCCGCTCAGCCATTTGCGCCCCACTTTGCGCCAGCCGCTACAAAAAATTGCGAAAATACCATCGCGCCCTATATAGAGCCCGCTTTCGCGTGCGCCACCCGGCTCGGCGCGGCTCCTCGATCACAAGGTTTACCGATGCCCTCAGTCATCTTCCCCGGCCCTGAAGGTCGTCTCGAAGGCCGTTTCTCTCCGCCGCCGCGCCCGCGTGCGCCGGTGGCGATGATCCTGCACCCGCACCCCGAAGGCGGCGGCACGATGAACGACCGGATCGTGCAACGGATGTACAAGACTTTCGCGGATCGCGGCTTTGCCACCCTGCGCTTCAATTTCCGCGGTGTGGGCCGTTCGCAAGGCAGCTTCGACAGCGGCGTCGGCGAATTGTCCGATGCCGCCTCGGCGCTCGACTGGATCCAGTCGATCCATCCCGAAGCGCAGAGCACCTGGATCGCAGGCTACAGCTTCGGCGCGCTGATCGGAATGCAATTACTTATGCGCCGCCCCGAAGTGCGCGGCTTTATCTCGGTCGCGCCGCCCGCCAATATGTACGATTTCAGCTTTCTTGCCCCCTGCCCCGCCAGCGGCATCTTCGTGCAGGGCGCGGCCGATACCGTGGTTCAGCCCAATGCGGTGCAGAAGCTGGTCGACAAGCTGCGCACCCAGAAGCACATCACCATCCACCACGAGGAAATCCCGCGCGCCAACCACTTCTTCGAGAACGAGCTCGACGAATTGATGGGTTCGGTGGATAATTATCTGGATTTCCGGCTCTCGCCAGAATGCCCGATTAAGTAGGGTGTTTTTGTGTGCTGCACGCCCTCCGGCGTGCAGTGCTCGGCGGGTCCATGTGTGCGAACGCGCCTCCGCGCGTTCGTCCTCGGCGCTGTTCCTTCGCTTCGCTACGGGCGCCTACGGGCGCGTGGTCACGATTGCGGCCCGTCCGTTGATGGGCCGAGGCTCTGCCTTGGCACGGGGCGAGAAAATGAACTGTCCTCAAGTAGCCTAGCGGTGGGGCGGCAAAAACCCGTCCTCAAGTAGCGAAGCGGTAGGACGACAAAAAACGTCTTGAATCGCAACGCGAAACTTCTTCGTCCACAGTAAAAGTCATAGTACCTTCGTTCCCGAGCGGGCCGGAGGGTTTTGCTCATCGCGTTGGTGTCATCAGCACTCCGGCCGCCGCTCCCACGATGATGGAGAGAGGAGCCCCCCTGATGACTTACGCCTCCCATACCCGCCGTCCCAATCCCGCCGCGCTTGTCGGCGCGCTCGGCTTCCCCGCCGCCTTTGCCGCGCTGTTGGTGGTGGGCCTTGCGGTCAAGGTCGTGACCGTGCCTGAGCCAGAGGGGCTAACCGGCTTTACCGTGAAGCCGATCCCGATACCCCCGCCGCCTCCGGTTGATCCGGTCGAGCCGACCTCGACCACCAGCACCCGGCAGCAGGCCACCACCACAGTGACTCGGCCCGACACCATCCCGATCGATCTCGGCAGCGACAACCCGATCCAGACACTGCCGGGTGTGGGAGACATGGTCGGCCCCATTGTTGGCCCGGTCGATTTCGGCACCCCCGGCCCGGCGCCTACTGCCTCGCCATTCGACCCCGTCAGCGCCGCCCCGCGCAACGATCCGGGGCGCTGGGTGACCGATAGCGACTATCGCACCCGCTGGCTGCGCGAAGGCCTGTCGGGCAGTGCCCGTTTCACCCTTGTGATCGATGCGGCGGGCAAGGTGACCGGCTGCACCATCACCCGATCGACCGGACACGGCGCGCTCGATGCCGCGACCTGCGATCTGGTGACCAAGCGCGCCCGGTTCGATGGCGCGCGCGACGGCACGGGCAAACCGGTGGCGAGCAGCTTCACAGGCGCAATCGCCTGGAAGATTCCCTAATTTGAGGCGGCGCGCCCATCCGGGCGCGCCGTTCCTCGCTCATGCGACCTCACGGTCGGGTGTCCCGCCTGCGGCGATTCAGCTTCGCTTCCGCTGCGGGCGGCCAGTCGGCCTTGCGAAGCCTGCGGCATCGTGACTCGCAGTTGTCGGAATGGCGTGCACTAGCCTTCCCCGGCGGCCTTGATTTGTGCGATCGGTGCCTCGCCCCCTTCGGACGGCACCGTCCAGATCAGCACATTGGCCACTGCGATCACCGCCAGCAGCACCATCAGCGCAGGCTGTTTCACTTGACCCGTCCGCCGCCACAGCACAAACGCCCCCGCCAGCAGCGCAAGCGCCGCCAGCATCACGATCGAAAGCACGATATCCGTCATGGATGCAGCTCTAGCGCGTCACCGCACGGCCGCGCAATTGACTTGGACGCGAGGCCCCGCCAAACCGCGCCGATGAGAGAGAGATTTTCCGATTTTACCCGCCGCCAGGCTCTTGCCGGTCTTGGCGGCGTTTCCGCGCTTGCCCTGCTGCCCGCCTGCGCTCGAACCGCGGCCGCACCTGCCAGCACGCCCATCGCCAGCCTCGCGCCCGATGCCGCACTCGACCGGATCGCCTACCGGATGCTCGCCCACGAACCGGGCCGAGCGACGGGCCTGGGGGTCGATGCCGGAGACTATGCCGCGTGGCGTTCCACCTTTGGCACGGCGGGCGAGGAAGGCCGCAGCGCCTACGCCAGCACGCTGAATGAACTCGTCGCCGAAGCCCGCGCCTATCCCAAGCAAGGCCTCACCAGCGATCAGCAGGTCGGCTTCGAAGTGGTCGAGACCGCCTTTGCCAAGGCCTTGGAAGGCATGGCGATGCCTTACGGCGATGTCGCGGTGGGCAGCTGGCGCAACGCGCCCTACGTCGTGATCCAGAATGTCGGCGGCTATATCGATCTGCCGCGCTTCTTCGGATCGACCCAGCCGCTCAATACGCCGGAAGACATCGGCCCCTTCATGGATCGCATGGCCGAAGTGCCGGCCATCCTCGGCGGGGAGCTTGATCGCATACGCGCCGCGCGCGCAATGAACGTGGTGCCGCCCGCGTTCCTGCTCGACAAGGCGATTGCGCAGATGGAAGCCAGCATCGCCGGAGCGGGTGAGACCTATGGCGCGCCGATGGCTGGAGCCGACATCGTCGGAAGCGACCGCGCTGCGGTGCAGGTCGAACGCATCGTCGCCGCCGGGATCGTTCCCGCGCTCGAAGCGCAGCTTGCCGAACTGAAAGTGCAGCGCGCCGCCGCTACGGACGACGCGGGCATGTGGGCGCAGCCGATGGCCGAGGAATATTACAGCTGGGCCGTCGGCGCATCGACCACCACGGCCATGACCCCGGACGAAATCCACCGTCAGGGGCTCGCCGAACTCGATGAAATCCATGGCAAAATGGACCCGATCCTGCGGGAAATCGGCTATACCCAAGGCAGCGTTGGCGAGCGGATGCAGGCGCTCAGCCAAGACCCGCGCTACAAATTCGCGGAAGGCGATCCGGGGCGCGAGGAAATCTTCGCCTTCATCAATGACCGGGTGGCGTGGATCAAATCGCAGATGCCGCGTGCCTTCAACCAGTTGGTTGATCCGCCGCTCGAAATCCGCCGCTTGCCGCTGGCCGAAGAGCCGGGCGCACCGGGCGCTTATGGCGGGGCGGGCAGCAAGGATGGCAGCATTCCGGGCCGATTCTGGATCAACCTGCGAACGACCGATCTGCACCGCAAGTATGACTTGGCCGACCTGACTTTCCACGAATCGATTCCCGGCCACGTGTGGGAAGGCGAGTTCTCCAACCGCCTGCCGCTGATCCGTTCGATCCTCGCCTTCAATGCCTTCTCCGAAGGCTGGGCGCTGTATGCCGAACAACTGGCGGACGAATTGGGCGCCTATGACGACTTCAAGGTCGGGCGGCTGGGATACCTGCAATCCCTCGCCTTCCGCGCCTGTCGGTTGGTGGTGGATACGGGGCTGCACTCCAAACGCTGGACTCGCGAGCAGGGCAACCGCTTCTTCGTCGAACGCAACGGGTCGAAGGCGGAGGAAGTCGCCTCTGAGGTCGATCGCTATTGCAGCTGGCCGGGGCAAGCCTGCGGGTACAAGATCGGTCACAGTGAAATCGTGCGCCAACGTGCACGGGCGCAGGCGGAGCTGGGCGGCGCCTATGACTTCAAGGCGTTTAACACCGCCGTGGTGCTGGGCGGAAACGCGCCGCTCTCGGTCGTCGCGAACACCGTCAGCCGGTATATTGCCGGGGCGAACGCGTAATCAGTCTGCACGGCGCCTGCCCACTCCGCTGCGATTAGGGGGTGGGCAAGCGCCGAATTGCAAACCTTTGTCCCTGACCCCATCTTGCAACCTGCATCGGGCATAGGGGCGCGCAATGGAAACACTCGGACAAGACCTTGAAACCATGCGCCGGGTGCCGCTCGCGCCCGATCATGTCGCGGCGATATGCGACATCGGCGGAGAGCGGTTCTACAAGGCAGGCGACATCGTGATGGAGATCGGCGAACCGATGGACCGGTTCGTCTACGTGATCGAGGGCGAGATCGAGGTGGCCGATCCGCACACCGGTGAACGCCTGCTGCCCTCCTCGCTCGGCCCGACGCAGTTCATGGGTGAGATCGGCTTCCTCAACGGCGGCACCAACATCATGCGGATGCGCGCGGCGGTCGATACGACGGTAATAGAAGCCCCGCGCGAGGCGATGCTGGCGCTGATGGGCCGGGTGCCGGAGCTGTCCGATCACCTCATCACGGTTTTCACCGCAAGGCGGCGCATGCAGTTCGAATTGCGCAACGACACGATCAAGGTGATCGGCGCGGATCGTGATCCTCAGGTGCAGGCGGTCGAACGCTTCCTTTCGCGCAACCGGATTCCGTTTCAAAGCTACGACATGGACGGCGCCGATCGCGAAACGGCAACGCTGTGCAGCTTGCTGGGCCACGAGCCGGGGGTGATCGTCGGCGCGCAAACGCGGATGGCCGATCCGACCCCGCGCAAGGTAGCGCAATATCTCGGCCTCGATCTCGATATCTGTTCGCTGCGCACTTACGATCTGCTGATCGTCGGCGGCGGCCCGGCTGGCGTGGCGGCGGCGGTTTATGCGGGCAGCGAAGGGATCGGCGCGCTGGTGATCGAGGATACCGCCGTGGGCGGACAGGCGGGCACGTCCAGCCGGATTGAGAACTACATGGGCTTTCCCACCGGCATCAGCGGCACCGATCTGACCTTCCGGGGGCAGGTGCAGGCGATGAAGTTCGGCACGCGCTTCGTGATGCCGCGTCGGGTCGAGGCGCTGTTACGGCGCGAGGACGGGGCGTTCTGCGCGACGCTGGATGACGGCGACGAGATCTGCGCAAGGGCGTTGCTGGTGGCGACCGGTGTGCAATACCGCCGCCTGCCGCTCGACCGGCTGGAGGAACTCGAAGGCGCAGGCATCTTCTATTCGGCGACCGAGATGGAAGCGCGGTTCTGTTCCCAGACCGATGCCGTTGTGATCGGCGGCGGCAATTCGGCGGGGCAGGCAGCGATGTTCCTCAGCCGCACGGCGGCGCATGTGCATCTGGTGGTGCGCGGCAGCAGTCTGGCCGCCTCGATGTCGAGCTACCTTTCGCGGCGGCTGGAGGCCGATCCGCGCATCACCATCCACTATCACAGCGAAGTCACCGCGCTGCATGGCGACAGGTGGCTCAATGCGGTAACGCTGAAAACAGGTGACACAGAGCAGCGCATCGCCGCCCGCGCGCTGTTTATCATGATCGGCGCCGCGCCCAACACAAGCTGGCTTTCGGGCATGGCTGAAACCGACGCCAAAGGCTTCATCCTGACCGGAGCGGCGGCGGGCCAGACCGACGATTACGCCACCACCGCGCCGGGCATCTTCGCAGTGGGCGACGTGCGCGCCGGATCGGTAAAGCGGGTAGCGAGCGCGGTCGGCGAAGGTTCGGTGGTAGTCAGCCGCATCTGGCAGTATCTCGAAGACACCCGTGTCGAGGCAGGCTGACGGGGCCGTCAGCTCTTGCCGAACAGTCCCTTGGCCATGCCCATGATATCGTCGATCGGGCTGCCGTCACCGTCACGGTCGAGCATTGCGGCGAAATGGCTCAGCGAGCCTTCGCCGCCGATCGCTGCAACGATCTGATTGAGCGCATCAGCCGGCAGGCCGGTCTTCTCCGCTGCAAGAGTGACCGTATCACCATCGAGCTGATGGGTCTGGCCCAGCGTGGCAATTGCCTTTTCGACCAGCGCCGGATCGAGCCCGACCTTGGTGGCGAGATTGGCAACATCGTCCGGGGCGCCGCCGATGTTCTTTAGAATCCCGTCAAGAATGCTCATACTCGTCTTCCCCCTGGCTGGTGAAACCGCATGTTCCGCCAGCATTGTTACGCCATGAAAGCGCGGGAAGCCAGATGCGCGACTGGGATCAAGCGGGGATGCAATCAGGCGGCGACCGGCGCGGCCTGCCTCACGCCTTCGTCGACGTGCTCGGCGAACTGGGCGAAGTTGTCGATGAACAACTGCACCAGCTTGCGCGCTGTCGCGTCGTATTCGTCCGCGTCGGCCCACGTGCTGCGCGGATCGAGCAGTGTCTGATCGATGCCTGCCGCCGCCAGCACCGGCACATGCACCGGCACATCGAATCCGAAATTGGGATCCTTGCGGAACTCCACTTCGTCCATGTTCCCATCGAGCACGGCGTTCAGCAGCGCGCGGGTCGCCTTGATCGGCATCCGGGATCCGGTGCCGTATTTGCCGCCGGTCCAGCCGGTGTTGACCAGCCAGCATTCGGCGCTGCCCTTGCCGATGCGTTCTTTCAGCAGGTTACCGTAGACGCTCGGGTGGCGCGGCATGAAGGCGGCGCCAAAACAGGTGGAGAACGTCGCTTCGGGCTCGGTCACGCCGATTTCGGTGCCCGCGACCTTCGCCGTGTAGCCGCTGAGGAAGTAATACATTGCCTGATCCGGCGTCAGCCGCGCGATCGGAGGCAGCACGCCGAAAGCGTCGGCGGTCAGCATGATGACGTTCGACGGCGCCGGGCCGAGGTTCTTTTCCGACGTGTTCGGAATGAACTCGATCGGGTACGCGCCGCGGGTGTTTTCCGTCTTGCTGGCGTCGGTGAAGTCCAGCTCGCGCGTGTCCTCCTCCATCGCCACGTTTTCGAGGATCGTGCCGAACATCTTGGTGGTGGCGTAGATTTCCGGCTCACCCTCTTCGGAGAGGTTGATCATCTTGGCATAGCAGCCGCCTTCGAAGTTGAAGACCGCGGTGTCCGACCAACCATGCTCGTCATCGCCGATCAGCGTGCGGCTGGCATCGGCGGACAGCGTGGTCTTGCCGGTGCCCGACAGGCCGAAGAAGATCGCGCTCTTGCCGTCGGCGCCGATATTGGCGCTGCAATGCATCGGCATCACGCCTTGCGCGGGCAGCAGGTAGTTGAGCAGGCCGAACACGCCCTTTTTCATCTCGCCCGAATATTCGGTGTTGCCGATCAGGATCAGCTTCTCGGTGAAGCTCACCGCGATCACGGTGTCGCTCCGGCAGCCGTGACGTTCGGGATCGGCCTTGAAGCTGGGCAGGTTAATGATGGTGTATTCGGGCGTGAAATTCGCCACTTCCTCGGCCGAGGGGCGCACCAGCAGCGTACGCACGAACAGGCTGTGCCACGCCATCTGCGTGATGACGCGCACGTTGACGCGATATTCGGGCTGCGAACCACCGAACAGGTCGGCGACGTAAAGTTCATCCTGCCCTTCGAGGGCTTCGAGGAAGTCCGCCTTAAGCATCGCGAAATGCTCTGCGCTCATCGGCTGGTTGATCGCTCCCCAGTTGATCGTGCCCTCGGTTTCGGCGTCACGCACGATGAACTTGTCTTTCACGCTGCGCCCGGTGAACTTGCCCGTTTCGACCAGCAGCGCGCCGTGCTTCGTCAGCTTGCCCTCACCCTTCGCCAGCGCATGTTCCACCAGCGGCGCGGTGCCGAGATTGGCATGAAGGCGCGCCCGGGTGTGAAGGTTCTGGGCGGACAGCGGGTGTGCAAGCGAGGTCAAGGTCGTATCTCCTGAGCCAGTCGTTTAGGACAGCAATGCAAAAGTCGGGGCGACGCGTCCGGGCATAAAGCCGCGAGCGAATCTGCAACATCCCGCCTAGCGCCCCAACTAGCAGCCGCGCATACGTATGCAACCATCACAGGCTAGGACATGCGCAACTCGCGCTCCTGCCCGCGCATCGCACCTGATCGGAGAATCAAGCAGGCGTCCGGCGATTGTCTCCGCCAGACAATGGCGCTACCGCTCGGCGCATGCGATGGCGGCGGCACAAAGGATAGGCACCATGTCCGAAAGCACCCCCGATCTGACCCTATCCGGCGCGGTGCCGGTCGAGCCTGCCGCGCGCGCAATGCAGATCGCGCTGGTGGACGATGATCGTAACATTCTCACCACCGTCTCCATCGCGCTGCAATCGGAAGGTTTCGCCACGCGGCTCTATTCCGATGGCGAAACCGCGCTGAAGGCCTTGCTCGACAACCCGCCCGATCTCGCCGTGTTCGACATCAAGATGCCCAAGATGGACGGGATGGAACTGCTGCGCCGCTTGCGCGAACATTCGCCGTTGCCGGTGATCTTTCTCACCAGCAAGGACGACGAAAGCGACGAGGAAGCGGGGCTGGAACTGGGCGCGGATGATTACATCGCCAAGCCGTTCAGCCTGCGCCTGCTGATCGCCCGCATCCGCGCCATCCTGCGCCGTGCCGACCCGGTAACGGGCGGCGATGGCGAGATCGGTCCGCCCGAAGCGGCGCAGGCCTGCCTGACCCGCGGGCGATTGTTCATGGACCCGGCCCGCCATCACATTACATGGGACGGCCTGCCGGTCAGCCTCACCGTAACAGAATTCCTGATCCTCGAAGCGCTGGCAGTGCGTCCCGGCGTCATCAAGAGCCGCAACCAGCTGATGGACGCCGCCTACCCTGACGACGTGTTCGTTGATGATCGTACGGTCGATAGTCACATCAAGCGGATGCGGCGCAAGTTCCGGATGGTGGATCGCGAATTCGGCGCGATCGATACGCTTTACGGCGCCGGCTACAGCTTCACCGATGGCTGAGATGCGCCGTATCGCGGTCGGCGGCGAACAGCTCACCGCGACGGGCCGTTTTGCCCTCACCGCGCGTATTCTGGTGGTCAATATCCTGCCGCTGGCGATCATGGGCGGCGGACTGCTTTATCTCGATAGCTACCGCACCCAGCTGATCAACGAACGCTTCAAACTTGCCCGAATCGAAGCGCAGATCACCGCCGAGGCGCTGGCCGGTGCCACCCGCGAACGGCAGGAGGCGCTGCTGGTGCAGATCGGCAAGGAACAGCGGATGCGGCTGCGCATGTTCGATGCCGATGGGCGACTGACCGCCGACAGCTTCGCGCTGGCGGACCCGGCGTTCCGGTTCAACGATATCACCGATGACGACTGGGAACAGAAGTTTGCCCGCTGGCTCGACCGCACCGTGGACACCATCGTCTCGGCCGAAGCGGTCCAAGACTATATCGAGCCCGAAGCGCAGGAGGCCGATGCCTGGCCCGAACTTGCCCGCGCTCGTGAACTCGGCCTGTCGCAGGTGCGGCTGTACGATTGGCGCGACGGCACGCCGGTGATTACCGCCGCCGCGCCTGTGGGTCTCAACGGGGCAACCCTGCTGACGGTGCGCAACGCGGTCGACATCACCGAAAGCGTGCGTTCCGCGCGCACGACGCTGGGCTTTGCGATGCTGATGGTGCTGGCTGCATCGGCGCTGCTGTCGCTGTTTCTGGCGCGCACCATCGTGACCCCGCTGCGTCAACTTGCCCGCGCGGCGGTGCGGGTGCGGCAGGGACGCGAGCGCGAAGTCGAGGTGCCGCGCCTGCCCCAGCGCAGCGACGAGATTGGCCTGCTCGCCCGCGCAGTATCGGACATGACCGGAGCGTTGCGCCTACGGATCGACGCGGTCGACAGTTTCGCCGCAGATGTCGCGCACGAGATCAAGAACCCGCTGGCCAGCTTGCGCAGCGCAATCGAGTCGCTGCCCCGCGTGCAGGACCCCGCGCTGAAGGAAGAACTGATTCAGATCGCCACCCACGACGTGCGTCGGATCGACCGGCTGGTGTCCGAAATCTCCGATGCCAGCCGGATCGATGCGGAAATGAGCCGCGCGACGCTGGAGACGATCGATCTTGGCGATCTTGTCCGCGCGATCATCGGCGGGCGCGAACACCGCGCCCTGAATGAAGGCCGCGCCATCGCTCTTTCGGCCCGCGGGTTTGCCGCCCGCGTGCGCGGCGTGGGCGCGCGGCTGGAACGCGTGGTCGAAAATCTGCTCGACAATGCCGTATCCTTCTCCCCGCCCGATGCACCGATTGAAGTGGCCATTGACAACGACGGCACTTGGGTAACGCTGACCGTATGCGATCACGGGCCGGGCATACCCGAAGAATCGCGCGAGAAGGTGTTCCAGCGGTTCCATTCGGTGCGGCCCGACGAAGAGGATTTCGGCAACCACTCCGGCCTCGGACTCGCCATCGCGCGCGCCATTGCCGAGGCGCTGGATGGCACGCTTACCGCCCATCCGCGCGGCGATGGCAAACCCGGTGCGTGCCTAAAGCTGCGGCTGCCGGCGGCGACATGAGCCCGGTCAGCTCCCTCGTCCATCGTGCCAGCGCCGTCGCGATCGGCGGGCGAGCGCTGCTGATCGAAGGGCCGCCGGGCTGCGGCAAGTCAAGCCTTGCGCTGGCCTTGATCGACCGCGGAGCGGCGCTGATCGGCGACGATGCGGTGACGCTGACGCTGAACCTGACACGGGCGGGGAAACAGCTGATCGCCAGCCCGCCGCCCAACATCGCAGGCATGCTCGAATTGCGCGGCATCGGGCTCGTGCAGATGCGCGTCGCCGCGCCCGCGATGGCAGCGCTGGTTCTGGAACTGGGCGGAGCGCCGGGCGAACGCCTGCCCCAAACACCCCTGCAGCGCCGCATAATCGGCGGGGTGGCGTTGCCGGTCTTGCACTTGGACCCCGGCACTATCGCCCCGGCGCAACGCGCTGAATGGGCGCTCGCGCTCCACGGCCTGTCCGAACATTCGCCTTCCCTTACCGCGCAATCAGAGCGAGAATGACGGCCATGAACGCGCCCGCAGATCCCTCACCCGCGCCGCGCCGCGTGCTTCTGGTCACCGGACTTGCGGGCGCAGGCAAATCGACCGCGCTTGCCGTGCTGGAGGATCTCGGCTGGGAGACGATCGACAATTTCCCGGTGCGGCTGCTCAACCGGCTGGTCGCCATGCCGGACGAGGCGCGCGGGCCGCTCGCGATCGGGTTCGATTCGCGCACCCGCGGCTTCGTTCCCGCTGACATCATCGCGCTGGTCAAGGAACTGGCCGCGCGGGATGACATTGCGCTCACCTTCGTGTTCATGGATTGCTCGGGCGGCGAGCTTGAGCGGCGCTATAACGAGACCCGCCGCCGTCATCCAATGGCCGCCGGACGCCCGGTGATGGAAGGCATCGCTGCCGAGCGCGAACTGCTCGAGCCGCTGCGGCGCTGGGCCGAGATCATGATCGATACCTCGGCCATGACCAGCAACGACCTGCAGACCCAGGTGCGCCAGCTGTTCGCCCCTGCCAGCAGCGACAGCGCGATCACGCTGACACTGTCCAGCTTCGGCTTTGCCCGCGGGATGCCGCCGCTCGCCGATCTCGTGTTCGACATGCGCTTTCTCGACAATCCGCACTGGGATCCGGCCTTGCGCGACCTCACCGGACAGGACGCCGCCGTCGGCGCGCATATCGAGCGCGATCCCGCGTTCGACGAAGCGTTCACGCGCATCCGAGACCTGCTGCTGATGCTGCTTCCGCGCTATCAGGCGCAGGGCAAGCCCTATGTCCATGTCGCTTTCGGCTGTACCGGAGGGAGACACCGTTCGGTCTACACAGCCGAGCGCATGGCGGAAGGCTTGCGTGCCGCCGGATTTTCGCCCACTGTCCGGCACCGCAATCTGGGGTCGCGTGTGGCGGATGAAATCGAACGCGATCGACGCTAAGGCGCGGTTCAGGGCAGACATGGCATTGTCCAGCTTAGTTGAAACGCGTAAGCCTCGCCGCGTGCGGGCAGTTAACGGACGCTAATTCACTCATGATCGGTTTGATCCTGGTTACTCACGGTCGGCTCGCGGACCAGTTCGTCGAGGCGATGGAGCATGTTGTCGGCCCGCAGGACGGGATCGTCACCGTGTGCATCGGCCCCAATGACGACATGGAACAGCGCCGCGCCGACATTGCTCTGGCGATCGAGACGGTCGACAGCGGCAGCGGCGTCATCATCCTTACCGATCTGTTCGGCGGCACGCCGTCGAACCTCGCGATATCGCTGCTCGATGCCGGCAGGGTCGAAGTGATCGCGGGGATAAACCTGCCGATGCTGATCCGCCTTGCCGGCGCGCGCAAGGTGATGGATGTCACCGCCGCCGTCGCCGCAGCCCAGACCGCCGGACGCAATTACATCACCGTCGCCAGCGAGCTGCTCGGTCAGGACACCAGTCCGGCGCGGGCGAAAGCCTGAAAGGAGCCGCCGTGGGGGAGGCACGCAAGACCATTACCATCGTCAACCGCCGCGGGCTGCACGCCCGGGCGAGCGCCAAGTTCGTCGGCGCGGTCGCCGCACTGCCCGAAGGGGTGGCAGTGACAGTTAGCAAGGCGCCCAACAGCGCAGTGGGCGGATCGATCCTCGGTCTGATGATGCTGGGCGCGGCCAAGGGCGACGTGATTGAAGTGCTGGTCGAGGGCGAAAACGCGGACGCGGTCCTGGCGGAACTGGCAGCGCTGGTCGAATCCGGTTTTGGCGAGGATTGACGCGGGCAGCGCAAACCGTCAGCAGCTTGGCCCATGCGCAGGCACATCACCGGTTTCTCCAATCCGACCGTCAAACATCTCCGGTCCTTGCGTGACAAAAAGCATCGCAAGCGCGCCGGACAGTTCCTGGTCGAGGGGCTTCGGCTGCTCGAGGATGCGCGCAGTACGGACCGCCTGCCGCAGACACTCGTGATGGCAGAGGCCCGCGCGCCGCATGATC
Source organism: Erythrobacter sp. NFXS35 (assembly GCF_040148725.1). Lineage (NCBI taxonomy): Bacteria > Pseudomonadati > Pseudomonadota > Alphaproteobacteria > Sphingomonadales > Erythrobacteraceae > Erythrobacter > Erythrobacter sp. NFXS35. The sequence goes on from NZ_JAGDEB010000001.1 coordinate 929,619, forward strand.
TGCTGGCGCGGCTCGAAGCTGACGTCATGGCGGCGGGCGGCGAGGTCATCACCACCACGCCCGACATCCTCTCCAAAATCACTGGCAAGGAAAACGCGCAAAGCGTGGCGGGCGTGTTCGACGAATGGGACACATCGCTGGAAGCGCTCGACAGGGCCGCCGCGCCGATCTGGCTGGCGGCGCAGGCTTTGCGCGATCCCGGCAACCTCGGCACGATGCTGCGCACCTGCGACGCAGTCGGCGCGGGCGGGCTGATCCTGATCGACGATTGCGCCGATCCCTTCAGCGCCGAAGCAGTGCGCGCGAGTATGGGGGCGGTATTCACCGTCGGGCTGGCGCAGGCGAGGTGGGAGGAATTCCTGCCGTGGCTGCGCGGCGGAACGGGCCAATTGGTTGCGGCAAGCCTGCGCGATGCGGTGCCCTATCGCGGGGCGGATTACGCCGCGCCTTGCTACATCCTGGTCGGCAACGAATCCCAGGGGCTTCCTGAGGAGTACGAGGCGGCGTGCGATCTCAGGGTGACGATGCCGATGCGAGGGCGGGCGGATTCTCTGAATGCGGCAGTGGCGGGCGCGGTGCTGGCCTACGAGGTGCTGGCAGGGGTCGAGCGGTAGCCGCTACTCCGCCGCGTCCTTACGTCCTTCCAGCGCCGGATATTCCGCATCCACTCCGTCCGTATCACCCGCGTTATAGCGTGGGGCGCTTTCGACCAGCGGCACATCTTCGATTTCACGCTTGCCGATGTCGACGCCCTTTTCGGCGAGCCGCCGCCCGGACGACAGCACATTGCGTTCAAAGCTGCCCACGAACTTGTTATAGTTGTTGACCGCAGTTTCGAGCCCGCCGCCCACGCGTTTGAGATGCTGCGCGGCAACTTCGAGCCGGCCATACAATTCCGCGCCCATCCGGCCGATTTCCGCCGCTTCGGACGCCATCTTGTCCTGCCGCCACACCTGCGCCACCGTGCGCGCAATGGCGACAAGATTGGTCGGGGTCGCCAGCAAAACCTTGTTACGGAACGCAAAATCCCACAATTCAGGATCATGTTCGAGCGCTGCGGCAACGAAGTGCTCGCCCGGTACGAACATCACGACGTAATCGGGCGCATCATCGAACTGGCTCTGGTAGCTTTTCGATCCCAGCGTTTGCACATGGTTGCGCATGGACTTGGCGTGGAGATCGAGGTGCCGCTTGCGCTCGCCATCGTCATCGGCCTCGAAAGCGGCCTGATAGGCGTTCAATGACACTTTGGCATCGATCACCAGCTTCTTCTGCCCCGGAACATTGACAATCGCATCGGGGCGCAAGCGTCCTTCATCGGTGTCGAGCGATTGTTCGAGATGGAAATCGGTGTGTTCGGCAAGTCCGCATTGTTCGAGCACGTTCTGCAACGCCCGTTCGCCCCAGCGCCCGCGCGCCTTGGGCGCGTTGGTGAGCGAATTGCCGAGCCGCCTCGCTTCTTTGCGGATTTCCTCTTGCCCTTCGCGCATCGACTGGATCACGCCGGTAAGCTGTCCAAACGCGTCGGTGCGTTTGGCCTCCAGATCGGCGACCTGCTTTTCGTAACTCGCCAGCTTTTCGCCCACGGGGGACAGCAGCGCCTTGAGCTTGGCCTCACCCGTCTCCTCGGACTGGCGAAAGCGCGCCTCGGCCCGTTCGAGAAAGGTCATCTGCGCCGCTTCGAGTACCTTGCTGCCGGCGTTCTCGAACTCCTTGCGCATGCTTTCCTGTGCGCCCAGCAGGGCCGCTTTCTGCTCGGTGAAAGCTTTCTCGCGCTCTGTCGCAGCGCTTTCGAGCGCGGCGAGCCGTTCGGCCAGCGCAGCACGATCGGTCTGCACCGCATCGAGCCGGGTCAAGAGCCCATCCGCCTGCCCTGCCCGCTCCTTCAGCCCCGCAACCTCGATCCGCGCTTCGCCCAATTCGGCGATGGCGCGCTTGAATTCAGCCTCCAGCCCGGCTCCATCCCGCTCCGCCTCAGCCAGCCGTGCGCGCAGGTCGGCGAGCGGGCGCGAGGCAAGAAACCAGCAGGCCGCGCCGCCAAGCACGGCACCCAGGATGAGGGCGACAAGCGGGAGAATCGAGGAATACATGGGGATTTCCTATACAGAACGAAAAGAGAACGCTAGTCCCCGCGCACGGAATATCCCCGATTCAGGACCCGACTACCCTCTGTCAGTGTCGCTATCTTCGGCCGTCGCCTTCTTCTGCCACGGCCAGCGCCCGTCGATCTCAACCTCCAGACTGAAGCTGAGGAAGGTGCGGATCAGGACGATCAGGCCCAGCACAGCCACGCTTTCCGGCGTGGGATCAATGGCCACGGTACGGATGATATCGGCGGCGACCAGCAGTTCCAGCCCGGTCAGGATCGCGCGGCCGAGCATGCGGCGGAAAGCGGCGACGCGGTCTTCGCCTGCCTTCGTGCCGCTACCGCCGGTGGCCGTGCGGTAGCCGAAGCGTCCCGCAGAATACACGGCACCAAGAATGATGACGCCGATTCCGGCGAGTTCGAACACCTTCGCCACCGAACCGGCAATGACGAGCATGGTCGCATCGCTGATCATGGCAAGGCTAACTGCGCGGCGCTGCCCGTGTTCCATTTGGCCCACCGCACAGGGCGCTTAGACGGTTTGCATAGCGGAACCGCAAGGGCGACTGCCCGCCCGCAGCGCGCGCAGCTTTGATGCGCGTCTAGCGAGGACGAAGGCGCGGAGGCGCCTTCGCAAACAAGTTACGCCGCCTGACGGATTTTCTTGAGCTTCTTCAGCGCCATCGCCTTTTTCAGGCGGCTTAGGTGGTCGATGAACAGGATGCCTTCGAGGTGGTCCATCTCGTGCTGCAGGCAGGTCGCCATCAGCCCTTCGAGCGCTTCTTCGTGAATGGTGCCGTCCAGATCCTGATAGCGCACCTTACAGGTCGCCGGGCGTTCGACATCGGCGTAGATCTCGGGAACCGAGAGGCAGCCTTCCTGATAGGTCGAAAGCTCGTCCGCCGGAACGAGGATCACCGGGTTGATGAACACCCGCGGCTCCTTTTTTGTGGCGGGGTGCGTGTGGCTGTGGCCGTCATGGCTGCACTCGACCGGCTCGGCATCGGGATCGTCGGGCTGCAGATCGATCACCAGCACCCGCTTGGGCACGCCGACCTGAATCGCGGCGAGGCCGATGCCGGGGGCATCATACATCGTTTCGAACATGTCTTCGACCAGCGCGCGCAGATCGGCATCGAACTCGTGCGGTTCGACCGGGGTCGAGATGGTTTTCAGCCGGGGGTCCGGCACTTCAAGGATTTCGCGGATAGCCATGGGCGCTATTTAGGCGGAGAACGTCGGTTGTTCAACTGGCGTGCGTTCTTGCAAAAGCAGGAACGCACCGCGCGGAAGGACTCCTGCTTTCGCAGGAGATCACGAAGATATCAGCCAACCGGCCGCCGCGCGCGCAAGGCCTGCGCCAGCGTGCCTTCGTCGAGGTAATCCAGCTCGCCCCCCACGGGCAGGCCATGCGCCAATTGCGTCACTCGCAGCGGGAAGGCTTCGAGCCGCTCGGCGATGTAATGCGCGGTGGTCTGGCCTTCGAGCGTCGCGTTCATCGCCAGCACCACTTCGTCCACCCCGCCCTCTTCGACGCGGGCGAGCAATGCGGCGAGATTGAGATCCTCCGGCCCGATCCCGTCCAATGCCGACAGCCGGCCGCCGAGCACATGATAGCGCCCGGGAAACAGCCGTGCGCGGTCCAATGCCCACACGTCGGCGACTTCCTCCACCACGCACAGACTGCGCGCGTCGCGGCGCGGATCGGTGCAGATGCCGCAGGGGTCGCTTGTGTCGACATTGCCGCAGGTCTGGCATTCGACCAGCGTTTCGGACACTGCGGCGAGTGCCTCCAGCAGAGCGGGCAATGCCTGTTCGCGGTGCTTGACCAGCCACAGCACCGCGCGCCGCGCCGAACGCGGCCCCAGACCCGGCAACCGGGCAAGCGCCGAACTCAACGCCTCGATCTCTTGCGATGCCATGGGGGGAGAGATAGGGGCTGCGCTTCGCTTAACAAAGGCTGCGGGCAAGGCTTATGCGCATCATCTTCATGGGAACGCCCGATTTCGCGGTGCCGGCGCTGCGGACGCTGCACGCAGCAGGGCACGATATCGCCTGCGTCTACACCCAGCCGCCGCGCCCGGCAGGCCGGGGCAAGCAATTGCGCGCTGCGCCAGTGCAGTTGGCGGCAGAGGCGTTGGGGCTGGCGGTTCGCTCGCCCAAGTCGCTGAAAGGCGCGACCGAGCAGGCGGAGTTCGCGGCGTTGAACGCCGATGTCGCGGTGGTGGCGGCTTACGGGTTGATCCTGCCGCGAGCGGTGCTGGATGCGCCAGCGCATGGCTGTCTCAACATCCACGCCAGCCTGCTGCCGCGCTGGCGCGGGGCGGCGCCGATCCACCGCGCAGTGATGGCGGGTGATGACGAGACCGGCGTCACGATCATGCAGATGGAAGCCGGGCTGGATACCGGGCCGATGCTGCACAAAATCACGGTGCCGATCGATCGCAAGACCACCGGCGCGCTGACCGAGGAACTGGCCACACTGGGCGCGGCGGCGATGGTGGACGTTCTGGCCGATTATGCCGCGTTCCTGCCTGAACCGCAGGACGACAGCGCGGCAATCTACGCCCCCAAAATCGACAAGGCGGAAGCGAAGATCGAGTGGGATGAGCCCGCAGCCGTGATCGAACGCAAAGTGCGCGCTCTCGCCCCTTTTCCCGGCGCTTGGTTCGAGCTTGGCGATGAACGGGTGAAACTGCTTCTGGCCGAAACGGTGGCGATTCCCCGCGAAGGCGGGGACCTCGTGCCATACGCGGGAGGCTCCCGCTTGCGCGGGAGCGCACAAGTTGGCGAAGTTCTGGACCCAGAATTCACCATCGCCTGCGGAGAAGGCGCAATCCGGCCCCTGATGCTCCAGCGCGCGGGGAAACCAGCGATGCCGCGCGCCGACTTCCTGCGCGGGCGGGCGGTGGCGGCGGGAGCTATCCTCGCTTGACCCGCTTCGCGCTCACCCTGGAGTTCGACGGGACGCCGTTCAGTGGGCTGCAACGCCAGTCCAATGGGCCGAGCGTGCAGCAGAGCATCGAAAACGCACTGCACCGGATCACCGGGGAGCAGGCGGCTCTGCACAGCGCCGGGCGCACCGATGCGGGCGTGCATGCGCTGGGGATGCGCAGCCATGTCGATCTGGAAAAGGACATCGCCCCGTTCCGCCTGATGGGTGCGCTGAACGCGCACTTGCGTCCCGACCCCATCGCGGTGACCGCCTGCGAAGTGGTGCCGGATGACTGGCACGCGCGCTTTTCCTGCACCGGGCGGCGCTATCTCTACCGCATCGTCAACCGCCGCGCGCCGCTTGCCCTGCTGCGCAACCGCGCGTGGCAGGTGGCGACCCCGCTCGATGCCAAAGCCATGCACCGCGCCGCGCAGGTGCTGGTCGGGCGGCACGATTTCACCACCTTCCGTTCGGTCAATTGCCAGGCTGCCGATCCGGTCAAGACACTCGACCTGCTGAGCGTCGAACGGGTGGATGAGGAAGTGCACATCCACGCCGCCGCACGCAGCTTTCTCCACCATCAGGTGCGCAGCATGGTCGGTTGCCTCAAGCTGGTCGGCACCGGCACATGGGACGAACTCCGCCTCGCCGCCGCGCTGGCCGCGCGCGACCGCAGCGCGCTTGGGCTGAACGCACCATCGCAGGGGCTGTATTTCGTCGAGGCAAGCTATCCGGACGACTTGCCGTAACGTCACCCTAGCCATCGCGGCATTGCGGGCGTAGCGAGACAGTCCACTCCGGAGCTCGATTGCCTCGTCGCCTTCGGCTCCTCGCAATGACGAAACACGAGAGGACACCCAATGACCACCACCGGCAAGCAGCTTTTCACTACCCTCACCGCCGACGGCAAGCTGACGCTGGAGGTGGCGGAAAGCCAGTTCCCCGCGCCCACCGGCAATCAGGTGCTGGTCAAGATGGAGGCCGCGCCGATCAACCCGTCGGATCTCGCGATCCTCACCAGCGCCGCCGATTTCGAGACTGCCGAATACACCCCGGGCAAGGTCGTCGCGACGATGCCCGAACCCTTCCTGTCAGGCCAGAAGGGCCGCCACGGCCAGCGCCTGCCCGCCGGTAACGAAGGCGCAGGCACGGTGATCGCCACCGGCGACAGCGACATGGCGAAGGCGCTGATGGGCGCGCGGGTCGCCTGCGTTCCGGGCCATGCCTTCAGCCAGTATGCCATTGCCGAGGCGATGATGTGCATCCCGCTGGGCGATAATTCAGCTGAGGAAGGCGCGTCGAGCTTCGTCAACCCGATGACCGCGCTGGGTTTTGTCGAGACCGCCAAGATGGAAGGCCATGATGCGATCATCCACCTCGCCGCGGCATCGAACCTCGGCCAGATGCTCAACCGCATCTGCGTGGAAGACGGCATGAAGCTGGTCAACATCGTGCGCAAGGACGAGCATATGGAACTGCTCAAATCGCAGGGCGCGACCCACGTGGTGAACTCCTCGGCCCCGACCTACATGGCCGATCTGCGCGCCGCGATTAAGGAAACCGGTGCGTTCCTCGGCTTCGATCCGATCGGCGGCGGGCAGGCCAGCGACGGCGTGCTGAAGGCGATGGAACAGGTCGCCGCATCCCAGATGGACGAGTTTTCGCGCTATGGATCGAACCAAGACAAGAAGATGTACATGTACGGGCGGCTCGACCTGTCGCCCACCATCCTGACGCCGTCCTACGGGTTGCAATGGAGCATTTCGGGCTGGCTGCTGACCCCGTTCCTCCAGCGCGCAGGCATGGAAACCGTGGTGCGGATGCGCACGCGGGTGCAGCAGAATCTGACAACCACCTTTGCCTCGCATTACAAGGCCAAGGTCAGCCTCGAAGGGATGCTGGAGAAGGACGCGATCTGCGATTATCGCCAGATGAAGACCGGCGAGAAGTATCTGGTCACACCCTGGGGGTAACTAATGCGCGAGCCCCCGCGCTGACGGGGGCCGCCATTGCACCGGTGGCTTGAATGACAGCTATCGGGTGGTTGGCAGATAACGCCGTGCAAAAAATAGATGGATTGAGCGAAGGGCTAATTCAGGATTTGTGTTGACAGGAAATTGGAGACGCAATGATGAAGCTGACTCGCCGTCAATCACTGGCAGCCGCGCTTGTTCCCCTATTGCCTACGGTTTCGTGTGCGGTCGACGAAGCTAGACCTGACGGGCTCGTCTCACCTGATTTGGAATTAGCGCTCAGGCCTTTTGATCCCGCCTATTGGCCGGGGCCGATCTTGCCATCGACGCAGCGGGAGTTGGCACCGATCATGCAGCAAGCGGCTGCTGCAATGCGAGAGCGAGATCTCGCCTTGATCGAACGCAAGGTCGGCATCGTCATCAACGCATTAGGACGCTATCGTGGTACGCCTGAAGTGCTTCCTCCGTATGGCAGGCCGATCAAATTTTCGGCACCGGATATCAGATACGTAACCAATCTTGTCACCAAGGATTACGAAGCCTTCGCTGCGCGCGGCCCGTGGCGCGATCCCAAGCAGCGATCCACGAGTCCTACAACGCGTTTGCGTATTACCGGTAGGGCTGCCGAAGCCATGATCAGGCTCCATTTGGCGGGCCAAGGGCAAGACGGCCTTTTTCTACAGGAGGCGACCAAGGCACTCGACTATGCCATATCAGTGCAGGCGCCGAATGGCGTGTTCGGCTACCCTTACATCGCGGAAGGCGGTTCTGGTGTCGCACGCGAGGCCGCCGATCTCGTCAGGAAACAGCGCGCATCGGGAAATGAATTAACTCACAAAGGTTGGATCATCGATGATCTGAATAAGGGGGGATTAGAGTTCGACAACGCGATCATCGGGACAACATTGCTGTTGGCCAATGAGGTGGCGCCGCGACAAGATTACGTTGAGGCAGCTTTACGAGCCGGCGAATGGGCTTTGCCAAGGCCCTTCGTAATCAACATTAACTATAACACGTTGAGTGCTTTTTTGTTTGCACGCTTGTTCCGAGTTACTGGCGATCAAAAGTGGCTTGAAGGCGCAAAAGATATCTTCCGCTATGTGGTTCTGCCGACACAGCTGAACAGCGGACGATGGTTTGATCCGCACAATGCCCGCATTGAATACCATTCCATTATTCTGCGGCATGGCCTCGAACTTCTGCAGGCCCTCGCGGTTGCAAATGACCCGATGCGAACTGTCATGGAAGACAGTCTCAGGCGCGGTCTTGATAATCTTGCGGCGCAAATTGTGCTTTTTGGTTCTTCCAACACTGAAGAATTGCTTGCCAGCGAAGCACTGATTATCGGCGAAGCGCTACTTGGAGAAAATCGGCTTTGGAAAATCGCGACGCATATCGACATCAACTTTCTTGTCGATCACTTAGCCACTGCACTTGCGGCCCGCGGCCTACCCATCAGCCCACCACTGGCCCTACTCGTTCAGCAGGCCAGCGCCCTGCCAGCCACTTCGTCTTTCGAGCTGTCCCTGATTTGACCGTCGCAAGCTGAGAAGAACGTTATTTTCCTTCCACCTTCCAGAACAGCTGGGCTGGAAACCCACTTCAACTTGACTGAAGGATCCGGGATCGACACCGGAACTTCCACTTCCACTTCCAGTTAACAGCCCAACGAAGCTGCAGGGCAGGTTTTGGGATCATGCTCGATCACTGGCAACGGCTCAAAGTAAGCATTTGCTGGCTACCGCCAATGCCTATTCGTGCCGCAAGGCGTCGATCGGATCGAGCTTCGATGCGCGGCTGGCGGGGTAATAGCCGAACACGATGCCCATGCCGGCCGCGAACAGGAAGCTGACGATATTGATGAACGGATCGAACACGAACGGCACGTCGATCACCGCCGCGAGCCCGACCGAGGCGAGGAAGCCCAGCCCGATGCCGGCCAATCCGCCCAACGCGCACAGCACCACCGCCTCTGTCAGGAACTGCAACCGCACTTCGCGCGCCAACGCGCCGATCGCCAACCGGATGCCGATCTCGCGGGTGCGTTCTGTCACTGAAACCAGCATGATGTTCATGATCCCGATCCCGCCCACCAGCAGGCTGATCGAGGCGATCACCGCCACCATCGCGGTGAGCGCGCCCGTAACCGCGCCCAGCGCCTGATTGACCTGGGCTGTATCAATCACGTTGAAATCATTGGGCTGCGCGCCTTGCAGCAAGCGCCGCTCGCGTAGCAGGTCCACCAGCGAGGTCTGGATCACGGCGGGCGCATAAGCGGCATCATATTTGGCCACAAAGAAATCGAGGTTGTCATTGCCGCGGAACCGCCGTTGCACGTTCTTGATCGGCATGTAGACCGCATCGTCGTCATCCGCGCCGCCCCCGCCTTGCCCGCGTTCCTCCACCACGCCGATGACCATGCACGAAACATCGCCGATCCGCATGCGTGCGCCCACCGGGCTGGTGCCCGGCACGAAGATCGCCTCGCGCACCTTCTGGCCTAGCAGGCAGACATTCTTCCCCGCCAGTTCCTCGTCCCTCGTGAACGGCCGGCCCTGCTCGATCTCGATCGATTGCGCCGCGAAGAACGAATTGCTCACGCCCTGCACCCGCGTGTCCCAGTCCTGCCCGTTATAGAACGCGGTGGCGTTCGCGGCGACATTACCGGCTGCAATAGTCACCCCGGCAATCTGCTGTTCGACCGCGCGCACATCGGCCTCGTCAAATGGGCGGATCGTACCGCGATCGGTGCGCACCGGGAACACGATGAAATTGCTCGCGCCGAGCGAGGAAATCTCCTCCTGCACCGAGGCGGTGACACCGTTGCCGAGCGTCACCATCGTCACCACCGCCGCGACCCCGATGATGATGCCCAGCGTCGTCAGGATCGAGCGCAGGATATGGCGGCGGATTTCGCGCAGCGCCAGCAGGAGCGTCGATCCCAGCATCAGGCGGGCGCCCCGTCTTCGGCGTGGCTATGCACACCGCGCTCGATCCGTTCGACCACCCCGTCGCGAAACCGTACGATGGTTTTGGCGAAGGCGGCCATCTCCTCCTCGTGCGTGACCATCAGCACGGTAATGCCTTCGCCGTTGAGCCGCTGAAGCAGCTGCATTATCTCGACCGAGCGCTCGCTGTCGAGGTTACCGGTCGGTTCGTCGGCGAGCAGCACGTCGGGCTGCGTCACCAGCGCCCGCGCGATGGCGACGCGTTGCTGCTGGCCGCCCGAAAGTTCGGCAGGTGTGTGGCTCGCCCACGGCACCAGTCCGACCTGATCGAGCGCGCGCATTGCCGCTTCGCGCCGCTGCGCCTTCTTTTCGCCGCGATAGAGCAGCGGCAGTTCGACATTCTCGAGCGCAGTGGTGCGCGCCAGCAGGTTGAAGCCCTGAAACACGAAGCCGAGATAGCGGCGGCGCAGCAGGCTACGCTGGTCGCGGTCGAGTTTCTGCACTTCGACCCCGCGGAACCGGAACACGCCGCCAGTCGGGACGTCGAGGCAACCGAGAATATTCATCGTGGTCGATTTGCCGGAGCCTGACGGCCCCATGATCGCCACAAACTCGCCGCGCGCGATGCTAAGGTCGATTCCCTTCAACGCCTGAAAGGCGGCAGCTCCGCTGCCGAAGGTCTTGGTAATACCCTTCATCGCGATCAGCGGTTCTTCGCTCACGTTCCGGCGGCCTTGATACCGGTGACGACCTCCATGCCCGGCTCCAGATCGGAGGAACGCACCACGGTGCGCCGACCGTCGCTGCGGCCTGTCACGACCGAAACTGCACGCAAGGTGCCGTCCGCCTGCAAGACCTGCACCTGCTGGCGACTGCCGACGCCGATGCTGGCCTGCTGGCCCTGATCCTCGAGCCCGATTTGCGGGTTGAAGACACCGCCGCCCGCGGCCTCCTCCTCTTCCGGGCGGAAGCGCAGCGCCGCGTTCGGCACCAGCAGCGCCGTGCCGGTATTCTCCGTCGCGATCGTTGCCGTGGCCGTCATGCCGGGACGCAGCACGCCGTCGGGGTTGCGCACGGCGAGCAATGCTTCGTAGCTGACGACGGATCCGCCCGCTGCACTCGGCGCGGCGCCGCTGGCCGCGGCCTGCGTGGTGTTGCTGGAGGCGAGATCGACCCGTTCGAGCACGGCGGGAAAGCGGCGCCCCGGATAGGCATCGACGGTGAAGGTCGCCTTCTGGCCCGCCTTGACCTGACCGACATCGGCTTCGTCGATCGAGACGCGCAGCTCCATATTGGACAAATCCTCGGCGATTACGAACAGCGTCACGGTGTTGAAGGTCGCGACCACGGTCTGTCCGGGCTCGATCCGCCGCGCGAGCACGACCCCGTTAACCGGGGCGCGGATCACGGCGCGGCTTCGGGTGGTCAGGTTGCCTCTGAGTAAAGCATCGGCGGCTTCGATATTGGCGCGCGCGGATGCGACTGCCGCACGGTCGCGCTCGACCGCGGCTTCGGCCTGTTCGACTTCTATCAGCGAGGGGACGCGTCCATCGGACAGGCGGCGCACTTCCTCAAGCCGAGCGAGCTGAACCTCGTCGATGTTCAAGGTCGCCTGCGCCTGCGCCAGTGCGGCGCGCGCCGCGTTGAGATTGGCGCGTGACTGGGCGATCTGCTGGTCGATGATCTCGGTGTTGATCACCGCGATCACCTGCCCCCTGGTCACGCGGTCGTTGACGTCGACCAGAACGGAGTCGACCGGCCCGGTGACTTCCGCGCCGACCTCGACCTGATTTGTCGGACGCAGGTTGCCAGTCGCGGTGACGGACAGATCGAGCGATTCCTGCGTGACCTCCGCCGTGACATAGTCGGGCGGGGGCGGGTCGCCGGAGCATTGCACGACGGCGAGGATCAACACGAGGATGATAAGGCCGGGCAGCCAGTACTTCATCCAGCGCCGCCAGCGCGGCTGCGGCTTGGTGCCCAGAAACTCGTCCACGCTCGGCTGTTCGGCCGAATCGCCCGTTTCGTTCATTTGGCCTGTGTCGTTCATGGGTTGGGCCCCTTCGCCGCGAGTTCTTCAAGGCCGGCGCCGTCCGGCACCGACCATCCGCCGCCCAGCGCCCGCGCCAGACTGATAAAGGCGAGCGCGCGCGAGGCTTCGGCGTTGACCTGCGCGGTGCGGGTGCTGAGCAGCTGGCTTTCGACCACCAGCAGAGTCTGGAAATCGATCAGTCCGGCCTGATACTGGCTACGCGCAAGCAGCGCCGCATTGCGCGCGCCGTCGCTTGCCTCGGCCAGCGCAATGACCCGCACGGCGCTGGTTTCAAGATCGACGGCCGATGTTTCGACGTCCTCCAGTGCAAACAATATGCTCTGCCGCCATGCCGCAAGCGAACCGTCGGCGATCGCCTGGGCACCTTCGATCTGTCCGCGCACGCGCCCGCCGTCGAAGATCAGCTGGCTCAAGCCTGCAAACACATTGCCGGTCACGATGTTGAACAGGTTTTCGATGTTGGTCGCATTGGTGCCGACGCTGCCGGTCAGCCGCACCAGCGGATATAGCTGCGCTCGCGCAACGCCCACCCGGTCGAGATCGGAAGCCAGACGCGCTTCAGCCGCGCTGACATCGGGCCGGCGGCGCAGCATATCGGCCGGCGCGGTGAGTTCGACATCGGTCGGGGGCACCGGCACGCCGCGCGGCGCATCGGCCAGCAGGCGATAGACCCGCCCGGGGGGCTCGCCGATCAAGGTGGAGATCGCGTTGGCCACAGCGGCCAGATTGCTTTCGAGCTGCGGGATCGCCGCCGCGGTCTGCGCCCGCTGGGTACGCGCCTGTTCGACATCCAGCGTCGCGACGAGCCCTGCCTGATTGCGCCAGCGGGCGATCTGCAGGTTGTCGTCCTGATTGGCGAGCGTGTCGCGCGCAATCGCCAATTGCACCGCGATTGAGCGCGCTGTTACCACTTGGCTCGCCACCTGCGCGACGATCACCCGCTCCACATCGCCGAGCGAATAGCCTGCCGCCTGCAAATCGCCGCGCGCCGCATCGACCGAGGCGTCGATCCGGCCGAACAGGTCGACTTCCCACGAAACGTCGCCGCCGAGCGAGTACAGCACTTCGTCTCGGGCAAAATCGCCGACATCCCGGCCCGCCCCGCTGCTGGCGGTAATTGTCGGCACGCGGGCGGCGCGCGCCTGACGCAGACCCGCACGCGCCGCCCGCAACCGCGTTACCGCCTGCACGATGTCGAGATTTTCGTCCTGCGCCCGTGCGACGAATTCCGCGACCAGAGGATCGTCCAGCATCAGCCAGTAGGAACCGAGCGGGATCGCTGTCCCGCCAAGCTGCGCAAGAGCCCATTCTTCCGGAACCGGCTGCGCGATCTCCAGCGACGGCGGATCGGCGCGCGGAACAGCGCAGCCGGCCAGTGCAAGCGCGGTGCAGGCCGCCCCGAGCCCTGTGCCCCGCCATCCGGTTCGGCTGCGATCGACAGTCGCCATCATGAGCAGTCCTGTTGTTGTTGTCGGAACAAGACACGCGCGCCCTGAACGCCTTGTCGCCGCACTCCGTTAGCCAATTGATCCCGCAACGAAAACACCCCCGCAGCGAAGTTCAAATAAAATCATCACGTTGCTAACAGCCTGTCCGGCTTTGGGCAACGCAGGTTCGTCGGGTGACCTGTATCCCTCGTCGATCAAGGAGATGCGCCGGTGGCAGGATGTCTGGTCGACAGAGCTTCTCAATGCTCCATCAGACGCCTGCACCCTATTTGGCGACAGGACTCCATGAAAACTACTCAGCACGGCAGTGAGCGTTTTTATGGCAGCAAGGACAAGACCTTGCTTAGGATTTGGGTTCGATTGCGATGCAATGCTCATGTGATGAAGGATATTGACGATGCGCTACCTTTTGGCTGCCATGATGCTGTGTGGGTTTGCCAGCCCCGCCCACGCCGACGACATCACCATCGCACTTCAGGGCGTCAAGAAGGACACCGGCACGATCGTGCTGTGCCTGTGGGCCAACGGAGACCGCTTTCCCGATTGCGAGAGCGGCAAGCCGCTGCAGCGGATCGTGGTGCCCGCCAATGCCTCTTCTGCCAGGTTCGATAATGTCGCGACCGGCACTTACGCGGTCTCGGCGTTCCACGACGCCAACAACAACGGCAGGCTCGACAGCAATTTCATCGGCCTGCCGCTCGAGTCCGTGGGGATGTCGAACAACCCCAAGCTGAACGGCCCGCCGCGCTTCAAACCGGCCCGGTTCAAGGTCGCCGGCCAGACGAAGATCAGGATCCGGTTTCAGAGCCTCTAGCAGCTTCACAGGCGATGGCACCTGCCCTGCCGGCAGATCGCACCGCCCAAGCTATGGTCACAACCATAGCTTATGGCATCTGCCCGCGATTTCGTAACGGCAAGATTGCAGTCCCATGACATTGATTAGCCACGGACCTCGCGGCGGTCCGCCGGGAAAGAGCACGACCGGATCTCGCGTTGAGGGGACGGCGCAGGCCGCAACAACGCCGACATGCGGGCGTCGGGGATAGCACCGAGGGAGACGAGTGTGGCTGTAAGATATGTGGTGGCCAGCTTGCTGGCGGGTTCGATTTTGTCGCCTGCGTATGCCAGTGACGCGCAGGAGCCTCCTGCGGACGATTCCCAGGAAATCATCGTCACCGCCCAGCGCCGCGCGCAGAACATTCAGGACGTGCCGATTTCCGTCACGGCGATTTCGGGAGAGACGCTGGAGGCGCGCTCTGCCCGCAATGTCAACGACGCGGTCGGCTTCGCGCCAAACGTGGCGGTCACCACCGGGCCGACCGGCGGCAGCTTCGGGGGGTTTTTCATCCGCGGGGTCGGCCAGCTCGACAATTCGATCGCGCTCGATCCGGGTGTCGGCGTCTATGTCGACGATGTCTATATCGCCCGTCTTCAGGCCTCCTCGGTCGATCTGCTCGATCTGGAGCGGCTCGAGGTGCTGCGCGGACCGCAGGGGACACTGTTCGGGCGCAATACCATCGGGGGGGCGATCAGCCTCGTCACCAAGAACCCCGACTTTTATGACACGTCGGTGCGGGTGCGCGGCATCACCGGTTCGCGCGACCGATATGACTTGTCGGCGGCGTTCAACGTGCCGCTGGCTGAAAACGCGGCGGTGCGGGCAACGGCCTTCACCCGTAACCAGGATGGCTGGGGCCGGAATGTCTACACCGGCGACACCTTCGGCGACATATCCGAAATCGGCGGACGCCTGAAAATGCTGTTCGAGCCGACCGACACGCTCACATTCATGCTGCAGGGCGATTATCTACAGGCACGCAATTCGCCTTCGCATCAGGTTCTGCTCGGCTTCAATCCGCTGGCCGGGCTGACCATCCCTCGCCCGCCGCAGGCAGGCGGGCCGTTCTTCCGTCCCGGCATCTCGCCCACCGGCGTGCCCTTCCCGATGGGCGTGAGCGAGGATCGGTCGACCGACCGCAGCCAGAACTTCGCGTCGGTGCCGAACCAGCTCGATATCGACACCGGCGGGGTCAGCCTGACCGTCACCGCCGATCTGGGCGACCTTACGCTCAAATCGATTACCGGTTGGCGCAGCTTCGATGAGGACAGCTTCGTCGATTTCGATGCCACCGGTTTTGTCCTCTACGACAATGCCAGCATCCTGCGGCAGGAACAGTTCAGCCAGGAACTGCAATTGTCCGGGCAAATCGGCAACGTCAACTTTCTCGTCGGCGGATATTATTTCTCCGAAGATGCGTTCAACAACATCACCTTGTGCACCGGCAGCAATCAGCCGCGGCTGGTCGCCCGGTGCCTGCGTTCGCGCAACAATATCTGGCTCGACGTGGAATCGATCGCGGCCTTCGGCGAGGTCAGTTGGGACGTGAACGACTGGATCAACGTCTTCGGCGGGTTGCGCTGGACCAGCGAGACCAAGGATCAGGCGAACGATTCGGTGCTCGACAATCTCGACGGCGTGCCAACCGTGCTGCCGCCCTTCGTGATGCCGCCGCCGGGCCAAACCCGCCTGGCGCTGCCGTTCACCGAGGTGTCCGAAACGTTCACCGCCGTTACGCCGCGGATCGGGGTCAACCTGCAGGTGGCCGACCGGGTCCGTGTCTATGCCAGCTTTGCCGAAGGGTTCAAATCGGGGGGATTCAATGGCCGCCCGTCGAGCCAGCAGATCATCTCCTATGATCCGGAGGAAGCCCGCACCTACGAAGTCGGGCTGAAGGCCGACTTTTTCGACCGGCTGCTGCGGGTCAATGCGGCGGTGTTCCAATCCGATTATCGCAACCAGCAATTGCTGGTGTTCACCGCCGTTTCCGGCCTGTTCGAGACCCGCAACGCCGGCGACAGCCGGATTCGCGGGTTCGAGCTCGAAGTGGACGCGAACATCTCCGAACGCTTTGCGCTGCGCGGGACGTTGGGGCATCTCGACGGGCAGTACCGCACCTTGTCGCCGCAGGTCGCTGGCATCACGCTCGACACGCCGCTGCCGCTGACGCCGGAATGGACCTACACGATCTCGGGCGAATACCGTATGCCGCTGAACGATATGGGCGAATTGCGCGTCCGAAGCGACTGGACGTATCGCTCAGAGGTGTCCTACCAGCTCGAAAACGATCCGCTCGAGCGCCAGCCCGGGTTCGGCTTGCTCAACCTGCGCACGACCTGGCAATTGCCGGACGACCGCTTCGATATCGCCCTGTTCGGCACCAACGTCACTGACGCCGAATACCTTACCAACGCACAGGATTCCACCAGCGGCAACGGCATCGCTTTCGGCGGGATCGGAAGACCGGCGGAATGGGGTGTCGAGTTCAACATGAGGTTCTGATGACCACTCGCGTGACACGCTTTCATCCGCTGCTGGTAGGGTTGCACTGGGTCATCGCCGTGCTGATTATCGGCAATCTTGCAGCGGGCAAGCTGCTGCTCGACAATCTCGCCGATAGCGATCCGGAAAAGCTCGACGTGCTGCGCCTGCATATGCTGGGCGGGCTTGCCATCCTCGGCCTGCTGGTGTTCCGGCTGGTCACGCGGTTCGCCACCGCAAAGCCCGGCCCCGCCCACGAATCCGGTCCCCTCAAGTGGCTGACTGCAGCAAACCACGCCGCACTTTACCTGGCGGCGCTGGCAATGACGGTGACCGGACTGGGAATGGCGCAGCTTGCCGGGCTGTTCCCGTTGCTCGAAGGCAAGCCGGTGACTCTGCCTGAAGACTGGTCGGCCATCGCGCCGCACGCCGGACACGAGCTGTTTTCGGGCGTGCTGATCGGGCTGATCCTGCTGCACTTTGCAGGGGCGCTGTATCACATGCTGAAACGCGACGGCGTGGCCGGGCGGATGTGGTTCGGCAAGCGCAAGGCCGACTGAGCCGACCTCAACCCGGCCCGGTCAACCAGCGATAGGATCCGTCTTCGCGGTTGCGCAGACCTTTTTCGAGCTCGCCGTTGGCCGCAAACCAGCTAGCATCGACCGGGCGTTCGGCCCCCCAGTCCATCAGTTCGCCATGTTCGGCCAGCCGCCATTCACCGCCGCGCCGCTCGGCCCGGCCGATATACCGGCCCAGCACCTCCAGTTCGCGTCCATGCTCCGCCTGCCAGTGCCAAGTGCGCACATAGGCTTCGTAGCCGACACTGTCGCCATCCGGGGCCATCACGATGTTGCCGACATCGTGGCGGGTCGCGGCGAACGATCCCATGAAACCCATCGCCACCTCGACAAAACCGTCAGGCCCGCCGCTGTAGATCGTCCCCAGCGTCACTGTGGCATCGGGCCAGAAGGCATCGCGGATCAGCGCGGCATCCAGCCGGTCGACCCCGCGTGCATAGCGGTAGATCGCCTGCCGTACGCCTTCGGCATCCTGAGTCATGTGAGTTGTTCCTCTCGCAAACGATAGCGCTGCACCTTGCCGGTCAGCGTTTTGGGAAGCGCCGGCACGAATTCGACCGCGCGGGGGTATTTGTAAGGGGCGATGCTCGCCTTGACGTGATCCTGCAGCGCCTTTGCGAGCGCAGCGTCGCCCTCGCCGGCGGCGCAAACGACAAAGGCTTTCACGATCATGCCGCGATTTGTGTCGGGCACGCCGACCACTGCACATTCGGCCACTGCACAATGCGACAGCAGCGCGTTCTCCACCTCGGGCGCGGCGATGTTGTAGCCGGACGAGACGATCATGTCGTCTGACCGCGCGACGTAGTGGAAATAGCCTTTCGCATCGATCCGGTAGGTATCGCCGGTAACGTTCCAACCGCCCTGCACATACGTGGCCTGGCGCGGGTCGTCGAGGTAACGGCACCCTGTCGGCCCGCGCACTGCAAGCCGTCCCTCGCCCTCACCGAGCGGGTCACCGCTTTTATCGAGCACACAGGCCTCGTATCCCGGCACCACCTTGCCAGTGCTGCCGGGTAGGATGTCAGCGCCGGCGGCGGAGATGAAGATGTGCATCATCTCGGTCGCCCCGATGCCGTTGACCAGCCGGTGCCCGGTCGCAGCTTCCCAAGCGTCGAACACCGCGGGGGGCAAGTGCTCGCCCGCCGAAACGCAGGTCTTGAGACTGGCGATATCCGCGCCCTCCAGCATCCCCAGCATCGCCTTGTAGGCGGTCGGCGCGGTGAACAGCATATCGACCTTGTGCTGGCCAATGGCGTCGAGGAGGTTCGCCGGACTGCCGCTTTCCAGTGTCACCGAAGTACCCCGAAACATGAACGGAAACAGCACCAGCGCGCCAAGGCCGAAGGTAAAGGCAATTGGCGGCGATCCGCACCAGCGCATCCCCGGCACAGGCTTCAGGATATGCCGCGCAAAGGTATCGGCCGGGGCCAGCAACGCGCGGGTGTCATGGACGCAGCCCTTGGGCGTACCGGTGGTGCCGGAGGTGAAGGCGATCAGCGCCGGATCGGTGCTGCGCCCGATATACGGCGTGAAGCGGTCAGGCTTGACGGCAGCCAGCGTTTCCAGCGCGCCTGTACCGGCATCGCCATCAAAGGTTGCAGTCCAACGCAGATCATCGGCGCGCCCAGCCGCCTGCCGCCAGTCCTGCAGGGTTCGGCTGTCCACCAGTGCGTGGCTCACCTGCGCCTTGGCCAGAATTGGCGCCAGTTCGCCAGCGCGCAGCATCGGCATGGTCGTCACCGCGATCCCGCCAGCCTTCAGCACCGCGAACCAGCAGGCGATCAGCATGCAGGTGTTCGGCCCGCGCAGCAGCACCCGGTTGCCGGGCACCAGCCCGCCTTCCTCCACCAGCACCCGCGCAATCCGATCGGACAGCGACTTCATTTCGCCATAGGTCCAGCGGCCCGCATCATTGACCACCGCCAGACGCGCACCCTCGCCCTCGGCGACTGCGCTGTCGAGCAGTTCAACGGCCGCGTTCAGCCTGTCGGGATAGGCCAGATCGGGCAGGTCGAAACGGAATTGCGGCCACATGCCAGGATCGGGCAAACGGTCGGCGACGAAGGGGTCATGAACCTGTTCCACACCGTGCAGGCTAATCGCGCGCGCGCAGGCGCAGGAATAGAAAGGCGGCAAAGCCTCCCAACCAATTCTTATGGCCAAACCAATTCTTATGGGAGCCGCCGCGGAAGTGCGCTTGGCCGCGCCCCTCCAAGCCACCACCATCGCGCCGATCTGGAGGATGCAGAATGATCGGCTTTACCCCGACCGCGGAACAACAGCAGCTGGTGGACACCGCACGCGGCTTTGCGCAAAGGCACATCCGCCCGCTGGCGCAGCGTGCGCGGCAGGACGGCCCGCCGCAGGATCCCTGGCCGCTGGTGAAGCCGGTGTTTGAAGCCGGAGCGCAGCTCGGCTTCACCCGCCTGTTCGTGCCGCAGGATCTGGGCGGCATGGGCGGCACCTGCATGGATGCGGCCCTGCTGCTGGAGGAACTGGGCGCGGCCGATATCGGCCTCGCGTCCGATTACTTCGCGCTCACCGCCTGTATGCCGCTGATGGCGATGCGCGCCGGAAGCCCCTCGGGAGAGGCGTTTCTCAAGCGTTTTGCCGAAGCTCCGGCGATGGTGCTGGCGGGCGCGCAGTCCGAACCCGATGTGGCAGGATCGGAACTGATGATGGCCGGGCCGGACCCCGCCTTCGGGCCGAAACTCTCAGCGCGCGAAACGGCCGATGGTTGGGTACTGTCGGGCCGCAAGTCGGCCTTCATCACCAATGCCGGTGCAGCCGATGCCTATTTCATCATCGCCCGCAGCGATCCTGCGCAACCGGTGTTCACCGGGCTCTCGATCTTCCTTATCCCTGCCGACACGCCGGGGCTGACCGTCGGCAAGAAGACGAAACTGATCGGCTGGCCGCTGACCACACATGCAGAGCTGGTACTGGACGACGTGCACCTGCCTGCCGACGCCCTGATCGGCCAGCGCGGCGGGGCAGCGATGACCTTTGCCTCTGTGCCAGAAATGCCGATTGGCCTGGCTGCGTGCTTCGTAGGCCTCGCCCGTGCGGCGTTTGAACATGCCAAGGAATACGCCGCGGAGCGCCGATCGACCGGACGGCCGATCATGCAGCACCAGACGGTGGCGCTGAAACTTGCCGAAATGGCGATCAATGTCGAAACGGCGCGACTCCACGTGTGGCAGGCGGCGGCCGCCTGCGAGACTGATCCGATGCGCGCCGCGATGCTACTCGCCCCGATGGCAAAGGCGACAGCAGTCGACATGGCAATCCGCAATGCCGAACTCGCGGTGCAGGTCTTGGGCGGATATGGTGTCACTACCGAATATGACGCCGGTCATTACCTGAAGGACGCGTGGATCGGCTGGTCGTGCGATTTCACCCGCGATGTGCTGCATCTCGGCATCGCGCAGGCGCTGACCGGTGACGGCTAGCCAGCGATCAGTCGGCGAAATCCGCGCCGATGCTGCGCAACACCTGCACCACCTCGCAGATCGAGGCATCGAGCAGCGCGCGTTCGCGGAAGCTCATCGAAATTTCGGGGTCGAGCCGCTCCATCTCGACCTCCAGCGTCGTCAGCCCGTCGTCACCTTCAAGATCGAGCAATTGCCGTGGCAGGAACGACAGGAAATCGGACGAGCGGATCAGCGCCTCGAGATAACCGGCAGAATTGGATACGACCTTGGGCTTGGGCGGTTCAAGCCCGCGTTCGAGAAACAGTTCGTCGAGCGACTGACGCCATTTCTGAGAGGCGGGCGGAAGTGCCCAGGGATAATTCAGCAGTTCATTGCGCAGCACCGCACGCCCCGCCAGCGGATGCCCGCTGCGGCCGATGACCTCCAGCCGGTCAGCCAGCACGGTTTCGGTCGTGAACATCGGGTCGGTGATCGGTGGCCACGAACCGATCATCACGTCCAGTTCGCCCCGGCGCAGGCGCGGCAGCAGATCGTCGACCAGCCCCTCCAGAACGGTCAGCGCGATGTCCGGCTGGATCGCGTGCAACGTGCGGGTGACAGCGGGCATGATATTGCGCGCGACCGACGGCCCAATGCCCACCGTAACGTGCCCCTGTGCCTTGCCCTTGAGGCTGGAAATCTGCGCCTCGGCATTGCGGAACTGCGCTTCGATCGATTTTGCGTGCAACGCCAGCGCATTGCCGAACACCGTCGGCACCACGCCCATCGGAGTACGATCGAACAGGCGCACGCCAAGCTCATCCTCAAGCTGGCGGATGCTCTTGGACAGCGCGGGCTGGGTCAGCAGCAGCTTTTCGCAGGCGCGGCCGATCGAACCGAGTTCATAGACCGCAAGAAAATGGCGCAGGCGGCGGGATTCCAGCATCAGCGGCTCCGGGGTATATGGCACGACAAGGTTAGGTTTGCTGCATGCGCATAGCAAGGGTGCGAGGGCCGCAAGGGCCTGAACTGGTGGCGGTAAACCCTGAGGCGGGAACCTGGCAGACGCTCGGGCTGAGAGGCGATAGCGACTGGCTGACGCCTGAAACCCTCGCCCGTCCGCCGCGTGCCAAGAGCCCGCCGCGACCTATCGACACAACGTTGCTGCTCGCGCCCGTCGTGCCGCGCTGCATTGTCGGCGTGGGGCTGAATTACCGCGCGCACGCCGCCGAACAAGGCAAGCCGCTGCCCGACACGCCGCCGCTGTTCCTGAAACATCCGCGCAGCCTCGCCGCTCCGTTCGGCGCGCTGCCGCTGCAACCCGCCTCGGCGCAGCTCGATTATGAAGCTGAGCTGGGGATTGTCATCGGACGTGCAGTGTTCGACTGTTCCCGCAGCGAGGCTGCCGCCGCGATCGCCGGGTGGGTGATCGTGCAGGATTACACTTTGCGCGATCTTGCCCGGCCCGAAATGCTTGCCATCGCCAAGGGTGGACGGGGAATGGCGCCGATCGGCCCCTGGCTGACCACCGTGGATGACGTGACGCTGGAGGACGCGGGCAATCTTTCCATCCGATGCCGGGTCAATGGCGAGCTGCGCCAGGATGCCGGCACGGCCGATATGCACGTGGGGCCGGCCCAACTCGTGCATCACGTTGCCCGCCATCTGCCGCTCGGCCCCGGAGATATTATCGCAACCGGATCGCCCGCTGGTTCCGGGGTCGGAATGATTCCGCAACGCTGGCTCGCGCCGGGCGATATCGTCGACACGGAAATCACCGGACTGGGGCGGCTCCGTCAGCAGGTGACCGCCCCAGCCTGAGCCCGCTGGATCCCCGCCCTTATGCACCTGCATCCATGTTCAGCACCAGCTTGCCGCGCCGCCCCCCGGCATCGAGCAGACGGTGCGCCTCCGCCACATTCTCCAGCGCAATCTGCGCTTCCAGTTCCACCTTGATCCGCCCCGCCTCGATCAGCGGGCGCAGCTTGTCGAGGATTTCCGGCTGAGCGGAAAATGCAACTTCACGGGTGCTGACGCCATATTCTGCCATCATCTGGTGGCGTGCCTTGATCTCCACCATGTCCCCGCGCAGCACGATCAGCAGCTGCCCGCCGCGTTTCAGCACCTTGTAACTTTCGGTGGCTGTGTCGCCGCCGATGCAGTTCAGCACGACGTCAAGATCGGAGACCGCCTCTGACAGCGGCTGCGTGGCATAATCGATCACCAGATCCGCACCCAACCCCTCGACAAAGCTGCGATTGGCCGCCGAACAGGTTGCCGCCACCCATGCGCCGTGCGCCTTGGCGATCTGCACCGCGAACGCCCCGACCCCGCCCGATGCTGCCTGCACCAGCACCCGGCTGCCGGGACCGATCTGCGCCATCGCGACCAGTCCGTGCCATGCAGTGCAGGCCGCCATCGGCACCGCGGCGGCATGGGCGAAATCGAGGTTGGCCGGCATCCGCCGCACCAGATAACTCGGCGCCGCGACATATCCCGCGTAGGTGCCCTGCCGCATTGGATCGAGCAGGCCGTAGACCATGTCGCCCACCTCAAGCTCGGACACGTCGAAGCCCTTGCGCACTACCACGCCCGCCACATCGGTGCCCAGCACATGCGGCAGTTGCAGCGGGAACATTTCGGCGAGCCAACCGCGTCGCACCTTGGTTTCGAACGGGTTGAGCCCCGCCGCCCTGACCGCGACAAGCACCTCGTTGTGCGGCGCATGAACGGGCAGCGGCACATCGGCGATCTTGAGCATTTCCGGGCCGCCATAGCCCGTCAGCAGCGCAGCACGCATCGTCTGCGGCAATTCGGGGCCTTGGTTCATCCAGTCGGCATCGCTCATCCGGCATCCTCCAGTTCGACAATCTGCTTGCCCGGCGGACTGTCCGCGAACAGTCCGGCGAAGGCGGTAGCGGCGCTGGCGAGGCCGCGGTGAACGGTTTCGGCCGGGCGCAGAGTGCCATCGGCAAGCCAGCGTGCAATCCCGGTGCGGGCTTCTTCGGCGCGGTCCATGTGATCGGAGAGCAGGAATCCCTCCACGCGAGCGCGCTTCATCAGGATCGCAGCGGCGTTCCCGTATTGCGGGGGTGCGTCATCGCCATAGGCCGAAACGAAGCCAAGCAGCAGCACACGGGCGCGCGGGTTGAGGTGGGCGAACATCCGCTCGTGGAGCGCCCCGCCCACCCCGTCCACGAACAGGTCGATCCCAACCGTCCCCGGCCAATCGGCTTCCGGCCTGAGCGGCCGGACACCGAGCGTTTCGAGGAACGCCGCCTGCCGCGTGCCCACCGCAGTGCCTGAAACCTTGACCCCCGGCGCGCACGCCTGCGCCATCTGGCATACCAGAGACCCGACAGCGCCCGCCGCCGGAGCGACCAGCAGGCTCTCGCCGTCACGCGGCGCAAGGCGATCCACCACGAACCACGCCGCCAGCCCGGTCGCGCCGAGCGCATTGAGGTGGTCTTCCGGTCGCCCGCCCTCTACCCGCACAAGGCGGGCGGTCGGAACCACACTGAGGCTTTGCCAGCCGAGTTCACCCACCACCATGTCGCCCGGCGCAAGCCCCGGATCGTTCGATTGGAGCACCCGGCCAACGCCGCGCCCCTCAACCGGCGCGCCGATCCGCATCGCAGGGCCGACCGGCGAGTGCTCCTGCATCCGCAGACGCGGCAGCGGGTCCATCGAAAGGTGAGTGACCTGAACCAGCGCCTCGCCCGTGCCGGGCACCGGATCGGGCAGTTCGCGCAAGGCAAAGTCGCCCGGCTGCGGAGTGCCATGCGGATAATGCAGCAGGCACAGCGCCTTCATGCGAGCCCCTCCAGAAAATCGCCGAGTGCGGCGTTGAACGCCGCGGGCGCTTCGAGATTGGCAATATGCCCGGCGCCCGCGATTTCGACCAGCCGCGCGCCGGGGATTTGCTCCGCCATCAAATGGGCATGGGCGGGCGGCGCAACCCGGTCCTCGCTCGCAGTCAGCACCAGGGTCGGCACGGCGATGGTTTCGAAATCGGGAAAGTCGCTGAACCCCGTGACGGCGCGCATTGCGGCGACATAACCTTCGGTGCGCAGGCGGCGATGACTGTCGAGCAGCGCCTCGCGTGCCTGCCGGGAGATTTGCGGGCCGGCGATCCCTGTGACAATGGTTTCGGCAATATCGGCGGGGGTCAGCCCGTCCTCCACCAGCGGCTTCAAGCGCACAGCAAGGAACGCCGCGACCTTTTCGGGCGCGGCAGTCTCGGGCGAGCCGGCGCTGGTGTTGGCGAGAGTCAGGCTGCGGACGCAATCAGGATAGCGGCGCACCAGATCGAGCGCGATTCGCCCGCCCATCGACAGGCCGACAACGTGCGCCGGTGCCCCCAGCGCCGCGATAACGGCGGCGGCATCGTCGGCGAATTGTTCGAAACCTTCCACCGCCCCGGCGCTGTTCCCATAGCCGCGCGCGTCCCATGCTGCTGCGGTATAGCGATCGGCAAAGTGCGAGAGCTGCGCATCCCAGTTGCGGGAATTGCCGCCGATGCCGTGGAGAAACAGCAGGGCCGGCCCCTCGCCCCTGACATCGACTGCAATATCGCCCACTCTCTCCATCAAATCGTCAGGCGAGTTCGGGCACGAGCTTGCCGTCCACCACCACCGGTGTACCGTCGAGCGTGATGGTACAACCGCGCACCGGCAGGTCGAAATGGCCCAGCGTGTGCCGGTCGGCGAACGGGTTGGCGCCAGTCGAAAACAGGAAATTGCCGGCGAACGCGCGGCTTTCGATGCCGTTGATATCGCCCTTGTCGTAGAGCATCAGCGATTCCCATCGCGCACCGTGATTCATCCCCCAGCCGACATGGCTGGTGCCATAGGCTTCCGGATCGTCCCAGGCCTCGAAATAGGCGCGCATCAGATCGGCATCGGTGCCCTTGCCTTCCACAGCGGTAACGTAATCCTTTTCGATCACCAGCCGGATCGGCTTTTCGAGATACCGCTTGAAGGTGATGTTGATGTCGCCTTCGTCCAGCACAAGCACCCCTGTCACCGTGCCGCGTGCAGGAAAGCATGAGCAAATGCCGCCCGGCCAGGTCGCGAGCGATCCAGGCGCGACAGTGGCCCCAAGATTGCCGCCGATCCGCGCCCCGTCGAGGCCGATAGCAAGGTCTGTTCCTGCTGCGCTGGTGACATGCATCGCCTTGGCCCCCTGCAGCATCGACCGGCCTTTGAGGACCCGCGGGATGATGCCGGCATCGGGT
Source organism: Erythrobacter sp. NFXS35 (assembly GCF_040148725.1). Classification (NCBI taxonomy): domain Bacteria; kingdom Pseudomonadati; phylum Pseudomonadota; class Alphaproteobacteria; order Sphingomonadales; family Erythrobacteraceae; genus Erythrobacter; species Erythrobacter sp. NFXS35. Next base: position 955,611 of record NZ_JAGDEB010000001.1, read on the forward strand.
GCCATGCGCTCCAGCGCCTCGGGGTGTTCATTGGAAATATACAGGATGCGGCTGCCCGCACCGAGGATTGCGGGCGTCTCGTCCGAGTGCATCAGACCTTCGACGGTAAGATCGACCACCAGCTTCGAAGCCTTGAGGGCCGCCAGCACCGGCTGCACCTGCTGCAGCGCGACCGAGGACCCGGTCGATCGCACCGGTACCGGAGCCGATTGCGGCGGGGTAGGCATGATGATGTGAAACGCCCGCGCTCCGATCCTGAGCAGCGCGAGTTCGGCCAGATGGGTGTTGATCGCGCGGCTCTGGCTTTCGGAAAGGATCGTAACCTCATCGCCGGCACTCACCTCGCACAGGCGAAATGCGGCTTCGAAGGTGTCGATCCACTTCGCTTCGATCCGGTCCACCAGCATTCAGAAACCCTCTCCAGCGACGAATTTTCGCCTGTCTGCCGAGCGATAATGGGGCACCCGCCCTCACGCCATTTCAAAGCCGGGCCGATGGCATAACAAAAAGATTGTAGTCAGAACCGCAAGCCTGCCGCGCCATAAGGTCCGGCATCGAGCAACAGCCGCCCCTCGCCGCCGCTGCGTTCGAGCGGGATCGCAGGGGCCATGCCGCCGCTCAGCACCCAACTGCCGCCGGGAATGACTCCCACCCGCCGCGCCAACCATGCGAGCGCTTCCAGCGGATTGCCCAGCACGGCATCGGCCCGTCCTTCACAAGTCTTTCCGCCATTGACGGTGAGCGACACGACCAGCTTTTCCGGCTCAAACAGGCGCTCGACCGGAATCGCCGGGCCGATCAACGCGCCCAGCCCTGCGGCATTGTCCGCAACGATGAAGCCTACCCCCAGCCGGAACGGATCGGAATGCGACGGGCGCACGATTTCGGCGGCGGCGCGCACTTCGGCGATGGCGCCGCGCGGATCGTCGCCAGCCGCGAGCGATTCACCGAGGCGAAAGGCGATTTCGGGCTCGGCCTCGGCCGGACGCTCGCCCGACAGGTCGGCAATCGCGCCGTCGTGCCAGATCCGCTCCGCGTAGAGGCGACCGATGATCGGTTCGCTCACCCCCAGAAACGCCATGCCGCGTTCGTTCGTCGCACCGATTTTCCAGCCAGCCGGCGTGCCGAGCAGGGCCTCCCCCACCAGCGCCAGCCGGTATCCCTCGCCCAACGAAACCGGTCCGGGCGGATCTTCCACGCTGCGCCCTGTCAGACGCGCAGGAACGAGCCCTGCGGCCCATTCCACAAAGCTACTCTCATCGCATCGCACTGCCATGCTGCAGACATACCGCCTCTTGCCTGCGTAAGGGTCATGCAAAAAAGGGATGGCCGCCGCCGCCAGCCGAATGTCCGCGGGTGCCGATTACCCGGTATGACATGAGGGCAGATAAGGGAGTTCTTGATCATGGCTGCAGCACGCCATCTGGCCTATCGTGACCGCGACTGGGCACCGCAACCCCACGCCGACACCACCTTGCGCGAATGGCTGGAGAGTAGACTCGCGCGCAACGACGATGCTGCTGCGCTGGCGTCCCGCCTGATGGAAGGCGCGGCGATCCGCCTGCGCGATCTGGTGGATCATGTCGTCTTCACGCAGCTTGCAACCCGCACCGCCATCGAGGCGGCCGGGTGGGCTCAGAGCGAACCCGGCGTATGGCGCAACCCTGCCGGCATGTTCCCGCCATTCGTCGCGGGTGATGCGGAGGCGGTGTGGCTGCGGGTCGAATCGGTCGAGCAGTTCGTGGCCGCGCACAACCTTTCTGTGGCGATCGAGGGCGAAGCGCTCGCCCCGCTACGCCGTGCGCTGGCGCTGCCTGGCGAGGCGGTGAGCTTCGGCGTGCTGGAACGGGGCGGCTCACCTGCGCTTGTGCCGCAAGCTGATGATCCCGCCGAGCGCCGCACTGCCCGCATCACCCTGCAACGCTTTCGCGCCCGCCGCCGCCAGTTCGACACGGTGGAGCAGGGCCTCGCTCATACCGAGGCGCTAGTGGACAGCGCGATTGCCGATCTCGGCAGCCCGCACCGCGCCTGCGCGCTGTGGCTGCTGGCGGAGCGCGAATACTGGCAATCGCGCTGCCACGCCGCCCGCGTTCAGAAGGCGCGGCAGGATGCCGTGGGCGTCGGCTGGGCAAATATCGATCACCACACCTACGACAGCAGCCGCGCGCATTATCAACACACCATCGCGATTCTCGAAAAGCTGGGCTATGAACTGCGCGAGATGCTGTACGCGGGCGACATGGCGGGCTGGGGAAGCCAGGTGCTTGAACAGCCGGTGATCGGCTCGACCATCTTCGCCGATGTCGATCTGGCCCCACACGAGGTGGAACTCGACTTCGCGCATGAATCCCTCCCCCCGCTCGACAAGCACCGCCGGGCGGGCATCCTGTGCGCGCTGCATGGGGAGAGCATTCTGGAACAGGGCCTCAACCACGTGGCCTGCTTCTACGATAGCAAGGCGATGCGCGATCAGATGGCGGGTCTCGGCATCCGCATGATGCCGCCCTTCTCGGACATGCCTCATCTCTATCAGGAATTGACGCATGGCGACTGGGCGGCAGTGGATCCGGCGCGGGTTGACGCGCTGGAGGCCGATGGTCACCTTCCCGCTGACGAAGCGCAGCGCATCCGCATGGAAGGCGCGATCGTCACGCACCTCGAAAACATCGAGCGTAACGATGGCTACAAGGGCTTCAACAAGCCGGGGATCGACGGCGTGCTGCAAAAGCTTGATCCCCGCCGCTACGGTCAGCTGAAGGCGGAACAGGCGGCGGCAGGCTGATGGCGACCGCTTCGCTCTCTCCCGCGTCGGCGCCTGATGCCGCCGTAGCCTCGCTGCGTGAGCGATTCGACGAAAAGCTGCAGACCGGCGAATCGTTGCGCAGCCAGCATGGCGCGATCGAGGGGATGCTGGGCGGCGGAATTCCTGATGCCGTCCTGTTCGCGGCCAGCACCGAGGATGTCGCCGCCGCCGTCGCAATCTGCGCCGAGCACCGCCTGCCGGTGATTGCGCATGGGGCAGGCAGCAGTCTCGAAGGCCAGTTGGCCGCAGTGCGCGGCGGGCTGTCGATTGATCTGACGGCCATGAACCGCGTCATCGACATCAACGCCGGCGATCTTGATGTGCGGGTCGAGGCTGGAGTGACGCGCGAGGCGCTGAACCACGAATTGCGAGAGCACGGCTTGTTCTTCCCGCTCGATCCCGGCGCCAATGCGACGCTGGGCGGGATGGCGGCGACGCGGGCGAGTGGGACCAATGCCGTGCGTTACGGCACGATGCGCGATGTCACCTTGGGCCTCACTGTCGTCACCGCCACCGGCGAGGTCATCCGCACCGGCACCCGTGCGCGCAAGTCAGCGGCAGGCTATGACCTCACCCGGCTGTTCGTCGGTTCGGAGGGGACGCTCGGCATCATCACCGAGCTTTCATTGCGCGTCTTCGGCATCCCGGAACAAATCGCCAGCGCAGTGGTGCAGTTCGATGCACTGGAGAACGCGGTCGAGGCGGTGATGCTGATGATGCAGATGGGTCTGCCGCTCGCCCGAATTGAACTGCTCGACGCGGTGCAGATGGGCGCCTGCATCGCCTATTCCCAATTGACCGAGTACGAGGCGTTGCCGACCTTGTTCATGGAGTTCCACGGATCTCCCACCACCATCGTGGAGCAGGTTGAGACCGTGCGCGGCGTGGTGGACGATTTCGGCGGCGGAAAGCTGGTGTTCGCGACGCTGACCGAAGATCGCAACCGGCTTTGGAAAGCGCGGCACAATGCCTGGTTTGCGGCCAAGGCGCTGCGGCCTGGCGCCGAGGCATTCGCCACCGATGCCTGTGTGCCGATCTCGCGCCTCGCCGAAGCGATCGCCGCCGCCAAGGCCGAAGCCGATGCCGCCGGGCTGATCGCGCCGCTTGTTGGTCATGTCGGCGACGGCAATTTCCATATGCTGCTGCTGTTCGATCCCGCATCGGATCGGGAGCGGGCACAGGCACATGAACTTTCGGACACAATCGCCCGTATCGCAATCAGCCTCGGCGGGACAGCGACGGGCGAGCACGGCATCGGCCTGCACAAGCTGACGACAATGGAAAGCGAGCATGGCGCGGGCGCGCTGAGCGTGATGGCGCAGTTGAAGGCGGCGCTCGATCCGCTGGATATTCTCAACCCGGGAAAAACGGTGCCCCGTCCGAATTGAACGCGCGGCGCTCAGCCCATCTTGATACCGGGGGTCTGCACCTTCACAGCCTTCATGGCCGCTTCGCCGGTGAACCTCTCGCGATAATCCCGCACGAAATCGCGTACGGTGCGCGGGCTGCGTCCCAGCAGTTCGGGCAAGGTTTGCGTCATGTCGGCATTTTTGCCGCGCCTGGTGATGATGTAGACGCCGGTCATGAACAGCATTGTGTCCCACGTGACCCGCGGACCGACGGTGCGCCAGAAGCGGAAGATGCTCGGCTCGCGGTAACGGATCGGGCGCTCCAGCACCTCGGTAAAGATCGCCGCGACCTGATGATAATCGAGCACTTCCGGCCCGGTCAGAACATAGGCTTGCCCGGCGTGGGCCGCAGGGTCGCGCATCACCTTGACAGCGACTTCCGCCACATCGCGGCTGTCGACGAAGCTGGTGCCGCCCTTGCCAGCAGGGACGATGATTTCATCGCTGCGGGCGATATCGACCGCGTGGGTGGTGATGTCGCGGCACAGGTTCTGGCTGAAGAATGCCGCACGCAGGAAGGTGTAATCGACCCCCGAAGCCTCGATCGCGCGCTCCACCGTGTAGTGCGGCACCAGCTTGGTCTCGCCCGCGGTCGGCACCGACAGGTAGATTATGTGCTGCACCCCGGCGGCGGCGGCCGCCTCGACGAACGGCAGCATCCAACTGCGGGCGGTGCCGGGATGGGGGAGCGGGAACAGCAAGAACAGTGTCTTGACGCCTGCGAGCGCCGCATCCCACGTGGTGCGATCGGCAAAGGAGAACCGCACCTTGGGCGCTTCGGGGCCATAAAGCGCTTCGATCTTGGCGGGCGTGTTGGCGGCGATCCGGAAGGGCAGGGTACCATCGGCGATCAGCATCCGCACCAGTTCGGTACCGACATTGCCGTTGGGTCCAGTCACCAGAATCATCGCCATGCACTCCCTCTTGGCGGACGGAATAGCCGCGTCAGCATAGTGTGCGCAGCGCTGAACGGATGCGCCATAGGAAGCGTGGGCACGGTCAAAACTTCCCGGATTGCCCTAGGCCGAGATGCACCCGGAAGGAGGCAAGCGCGGCCTGCCGAGCACCTATACCGCCACCACCTGCTGCTCGATTGCGCCGAAGATCGAGTGGTTGTCTGCATCGCGCATCTCGATCCGCACCGTGTCGCCAGCCTGCATGAACGGCGTCTTGGGCTGGCCATCGCGGATCGTCTCGATCATGCGGATTTCCGCGATGCAGGAATAGCCCGCGCCGCCGTCAGCCACAGGCGTTCCCGCGCCGCCGTCTGAGCCCTTGTTCGATACCGTGCCCGATCCGATGATCGTGCCCGCGCCCAGGTTACGGGTCTTGGCCGAGTGGGCGACCAGTTGCGCAAGATTGAAGGTCGCATCTTGCCCCGCATTCGCCCGCCCGAATGGTTGACCGTTGTAGTCCACCATCAGCGGCAGGTGGATCAGGCAGTCCGCCCATGCCTCGCCCAACTCGTCGGGCGTCACCGCCACGGGCGAGAATGCGCTGGCAGGCTTGGACTGGAAGAAGCCGAAGCCTTTCTCCAGCTCTGCCGGGATCAACCCTCGCAAGGATACGTCGTTCACCAGCATTATGAGCTTGATGTGTCCCGCTGCGTTTTCTGCACTGACGCCCATCGGCACATCGTCGGTGATGCAGGCAATTTCGCCCTCCATGTCGCAGCCCCATGCCGCATCGCCCAGCGGTATGTCTGCGCGCGGCGGCAGGAAAGCGTCAGATCCGCCCTGATACATCAGCGGATCGGAGTAGAAGCTGTCCGGCACCTTGCTCCCGCGCGCTTGGCGCACCAGTTCGACATGATTGATATAGGCGCTCCCATCGGCCCACTGGTACGCGCGCGGCAGGGGCGAATGGGCCTGACGTTCGTGAAAGCGCTCGCACGGCACGGTCTCATGCTCGACATCGCGGGCGAGCAGTTCGAGCTCGGGCGCGACCCGCTCCCAATTGTCGAGCGCGGCTTGCAAGGTCGGCGCAATGTAACCGGCAGCGCAGCAGCGGGTGAGGTCTTTCGACACCACCACCAGCATCCCGTCACGCGTGCCATTGTCGAGGGTTGAAAGTTTCATCTGCCTGCCACCCCGCTTTATTGCACCGAAAATCCGCCATCGACGCCAAGCAATTGCCCGGTCACGAAACTCGCCTTGTCCGACAGCAGCCATGCCGCCGCCTCGGCCACCTCGTCGGCCCGCGCGATCCGGCCCAGCGGATGCGCGCCCGCAGCCGCAGCGGCAAATCCGGGATTGGCGGGAAAACCGCGCGCTGTCAGCATCGGCGTCTCGACCGCGCCCGGCAACACCGCGTTGATCCTGATCCCAAGCCCCGCGGCTTCGAGCGCTGCAGATCGGGTCAGCCCGATCACCCCATGCTTCGAAGCCGAATAGGCCGCCATCCCGCCCGCACCGAGCCAGCCCATCACACTGGAGGTGTTGACGATGGCCCCGCCGCCATTGGCCTGCAAGGCGGGCAGTTCGGCCTTGAGGCAGTTCCACAGGCCCCGCAAGTTCACGGCCATGACCCGGTCGAACTCCTCGTCCGGGTAGTCGATCATTGGCACCATCGCCCCGCCCGCGCCTTCGATACCGGCATTGTTGAACGCGCCGTCCACGCCCGGAAAGCCGGCGATTACCTCGGCCACGGCGGCGGCATCGGCGATGTCGGCCGTCGCGCTATGCGCGCCAGCAATGCTATCGGCGACATCGCGCACCGCCTCGTCCCGGTCGACCAACATCAGCGTTGCGCCATAGTCAGCAAACATCCGGGCAGCTGCAAGACCAATTCCGCTGGCCGCGCCGGTGATGATGATGTTCCGGCCTTCGAGCATGGTAAATCCCCGTCCCTGGCTTGCGCGAATTGCCGCGCTGCCATGCTGCTCGCATCAGGAGGGCAGTTTGGCATCATGAATAGTCCGTGCGCGGCAATAACCTTTGGGCGGCAAGGCACAGATATTCATTCCCCCATGCCTGAAATTCATTTCAACAAGCAGGTTGAGCCGAAGAAGCTTGGGGGAATGCAGCCACGACCTGCGCCGAAAACGACAAATACGGCCGGCACGGGCGCTTTTGGGGAGAACGAGATGAACCGCGCACACCACCACTTCGCCGCGCTGATTGGCAGCTTGATGGGCACTTGCGCCATTCCGGCCATGGCGCAGGACGCTGCCGTTGCAGCAGACAATGCCGCCGAGGATTCCGGCACCATCGGCGATATCATCGTCACGGCCGAGCGGCGTGCGAGCAACCTTCAGGAAACCCCGCTGGCGGTGACGGCGATTTCGGGCGAGACCTTGCAGGCTGCCGGTGTGGCGGTGATCAACGATCTGGCCGCGACTGTCCCCAACCTCACCTCCACTACCGGGCCGCAGGGATCTTCCGATGCCAATTTCTTCGTGCGCGGCGTGGGTCAGTTCGATTTCATCATCACCAATGATCCGGGCGTCGGCCTGTATGTCGACGGAGTATATCTGGGGCGCACCATCGGAGCGATGCTCGACAGCGGCGATATCGAGCGGGTCGAGGTGCTGCGCGGGCCGCAGGGCACACTGTTCGGACGCAACACGCTGGGCGGCGCGATCAACATCGTCTCGCGCCAGCCCGATCCGACCCGCTTTTCCGGCAATGTCAGCGCGCTCTACGGCAGCCGCGACCGGATCGAGATGACCGGGGCGATCAATACGCCGATCGGTAATGACAGCGCGCTACGGGTCTCGGGCTTCTTCCGCGAACAGGACGGGTTTGCCCGCAACGCGGTGACGGGGGACCTGTTCGGCGCGACCGACCGTTATGGCGGGCGCGCCCAGTTGCGGCTGGGGCTGACCGATAATCTGACGATCGATCTGTCGGCGGATTACTCGCTCGACAGGTCGAACCCCGCGCCTTCGGTCACGCGGCAGATCGTCCCCGCCCCGTTCTTCCCGCCCGCCGCGCTGAACGATGTCCACAACCGCGACGACTTCTACACCATCTTCGCCTCCAACAGCCCCGAAGCACGCAACGAGACCTTCGGCTTTTCGGGCACGGTCACGCTGGATCTCGGCAATGCGACGGTGAAATCGATCACCGCCTATCGCGAGCTTGACAGCTTTTCGACCTCGGACCCGGATGGCACCCGGTTCCGGCTCTACGATCAGGATGTGACCACCACCCAAAACCAGTTCAGCCAGGAATTGCAGATCGCGGGCGACGCCTTCGGTGGAAAGCTCGATTACTTGCTTGGCGCTTATTACTTCGCCGAGGATGCCGAACAGGTGCTCGACTTGTGCTTCGCGCCGATCAGCAGCCCGATGGCCGCGCCGTTTGCCGCTTGCAACACCTGGACACAGGGCAATGCGCAGGAAACCCGTAGCTATGCCGTGTTCGGACAGGCGCGTTACGAGGTGCTGGACGGCCTCTCCGTCACGCTTGGCGGCCGCTATACTTGGGACGAGAAGGATATCGTCTCCAACCAGTTCTTCGATTTCCGACCGCAGGCTGTCGGCCCCGGCGCGGTGTTCGGCTTCGGCCTGCCGCCAGAGCTCATCGGGCAGGAAATCGTGCTGCCGATCGTCACTGACCTGCCCGACTCGGTCGCGTTCGAGGAATTCACCCCGAAGATCGGTGTCGAATACCGCGCCAGCGACGATGCCTTCCTGTTCGCGTCCTATTCCAAAGGCTTCCGCGCCGGGGGCTTCAATGGCCGGTTGATCCTGCCGCAGGCGAGCGTGCCGTCCTATGCGCCCGACACCAACGACACCTACGAAGTGGGCTTCAAGACCGACTGGCTCGATCGCCGCCTGCGGGTCAACGGGACGCTGTTCTATTCGCAATACAGGGACATCCAGCAGACCATCGTCGATCCGCAAGTGCAGTTCCGGGTCGCCAATGCCGGCGATGCGGTGCTCAAGGGGTTCGAGCTCGAAACGGTGATTGCGCCGATCGACGGCTTCCGGATCGACGCGGCGGTCGGCTATACCGACAGCGCGTTCGAGAACGTGCCGGCAACAGTGGGCCCAATCAACGGCAACCGCCTGCCCTTCAGCCCGGAATGGACGGTGTCGCTGGCGGCGCAGTACGATATTGTCACCAGCGCGGGCACCTTCACGCCCCGCCTCGATTACCGCCTGCAATCGGAGGTGTTCTTCACCGCGTTCAACCTGCCGCTGGAACGGCAGGAAAGCTACGGCCTGCTTAACGCCCGGCTCGGATGGACCGATGTGGCGGAGCGGTTCAACGTAGCGGTGTTCGCGCAGAACCTGACGGACGAGGAATATTTCACCTTCGGACAGGACGCTCTGGCCACGCAGGGGGTGGCCTATTCCTATCTCGGGCGTCCGCGTGAATTCGGGGTGAGCGCAGGGGTCAACTTCTGATGAACCCGCGCCGCGTTCTGGTCATCGGCGGGACCGGCAAGATCGGTAGCCGGCTGGTGGCGATCCTGCGCAGCCGGGGCGCCGAGGCCGTGCCGCTCGCCCGCAATCCCGGGCCCGGCGGGCTCGCGATCGATACTACCGACACGGAGGCTCTGGAGGCGGCGTCGCGCGGGTTCGATGCCGCGCTGCTGACCACTCCGCTGGGACCGGAGGAAGGCGCCATCGGCGTTGCCGCCACCGCCGCGCTGCGCCGCGCCGGGGTGAAACGCATCGTCTACATCGCGGTCCAGAATGTCGAGGCGATGCAGGCAATTCCGCATTTCGCCACCAAGATCCCGGTCAAGGCTGCGGTGCTGGACGGCGCGGGCGGCACTGTGTTGCAGCCCAATTTCTTCTTCCAGAACGATCTGCTCGCCTTGCCCGCGATCACGCAGGGCGGGATCTATCCGATGCCGATCGGCCATGCAGGGGTGTGGAGCATCGATGCCGCCGACATTGCCGAGGCCGCCGCCAATGCGCTGCTCGACAATGCAGGCATGAACGAAGCGGTGCCGCTGTGCGGACCGGAAAAGCTCACCGGCCCCGATTACGCCGCTCACTGGGCCGCGGCGCTGGGCCGAGAGGTGATCTACCCCGGCGACGATGTCGCCCCCTTCCTCGGAGCGATGCAGACCGCCATACCGGGGCTGGGCGAATGGGAGATGCGCGATTTCGAGCTGATGATGCAGGTGACGCAGGACATGGGTTGCCCCGCGACCGACGCCGACCATGCCGCCACCGCTGCGATCCTCGGTCGCAGCCCCCGCACCCACCGTGAATTCATTGCCGATGTCCTGAAGGAGAACCCCGCATGAAACCCCTCTATACCGCCACTGCCACCGCCTCGGGCGGCCGCAACGGCCATGTCGAAAGCGACGATGGCCTGATCAGCCTCGATCTCGCCATCCCCGCGCCGATGGGCGGCCCGGGCGGCGGGAGCAATCCCGAACAATTGTTTGCGGCCGGCTATGCCGCCTGCTTCCATTCGGCGCTGCAATTCATCGCCGGACAGAGCAAGACCGACGTTTCGGGATCGACCGTGACCGGCCGCGTCACCATCGGTGCCCGCGATGACGGCCCCGGCTTCGGTCTTGCCGTGCATCATGAGGTGATGCTGCCCACACTCAGTCAGTCCGACTCCGAAAAACTGGTCGCGCAGGCACACGAAGTATGCCCCTATTCCAACGCCACGCGCGGCAATGTCACCGTGGATTTCACCGTTACAGGAGGTCAGGCATGACCGGATATACAGCAGCCCTCGCACCCGAACACGATGCCCCGCCGATGCGCCCGCTGAACGAGCGTGACCATCCCAACGCCTACATGCTTTACAACGCCCATTCCGCGTTCAAGGCGGGCGATGTCGAGGCGCTGTTTTCGGCGATGGCGGATGACGTGGTGTGGCACATGCCGGGCGACAACTGCCTTGCCGGAACCTATCGCGGGCGTGACGAGATCTTGCAGAACTTCGCGATGTTGCAGGCGGCGGTCGATGCCTACTGGGCACATCCGCTCGACTATTTCGGCAGCGACGATCACGCCATCCTGATTGCCGAAGTGCGCGCACGCAAGGACGACCGCTCGCTCGAAACGAAGGAATGCATGACCTGGCGGATCGAGGACGGCAAACTCAAGGAATGCTGGCACATGTGCCTCGAACCCGAAAAGTGGGACGCATTTTTCGTCAAGGCGTGACTCTCTCCCGCCACGCCTGAGGGCGGCCCCGAAGCATCATCGGGGCCGCCTTCATCATGTCCGGCGTCCACACGAAATCGGTGTCGATCACGGTTTCTACCCGCGCGACACCTTCGATCAGCGCCAGTTCCTGCGCGGCCGCCTGTGCGAAATGCGGGGCCATTGTACAGCCTGCGAAGGTGACGCAGAAGGTCACCGTCAGCGTGCCGCCGTCCAGCGTCCAACCGCGCACCAGCCCCATGTCCAGCACTGAAACCGGGCGCCCGGCAGCAATGCTGCACGGATCGTGGATCTTTCCCAGCACCGCCCTGATCGGTTCGTCGATCACTTGCCTGTCCAGCATGCCCACGGCTCCTTCATGTCCGCTCCATCGAAGGCATCGCCCACCTGCCGCGCGCGCCATTCGGCGATATCCAGCCCGGCGAGCCGCGCGTAATTGCCACTCAGAATCATGCGCTTCACGCCATCGTCCAGCTGCGGGATGCCGTGGCGGTTCAGGGTTTCTTCGCCGAACCGGAAAGCCCAGAACAGCTTGAGCAAATGCTGCGGATGGACGACCGTGCAACCCGAAGACCACAGGATCTTTTCCGGCCCGCCCCATTGCATCAGCAGCGCCAGCGCCGCCTCGAACCGGCCCGGTGCCTGCCACAGCATTGCAGTGGTGGTTTCGAGATTGGCATAGACATTGGGAAAGCGCCCGATGGCGAGCGCGGTTTCCTCGATGAAGGCCATGCCCGAATGGACGATCTCGAACGCCATATCCGGGAAGGCATCAGCCGCCTGTTCGAAGTCCTCCCCGATCCGATAGGGCGCAAGCGGAACCGAGCCGTTGGGCAGCGCCTTGTGGATGGCAATGCTTTTGAGCCCCAATGCCTGCGCCCGTTCGATCAGCCGCATCACCGTGTCGTCATTGGTCAGCCATCGGCGATAGGGGTCCATCTGGTGCGGGTAGAGCTTGACCCCGATGGCGTTCGGCGTGGCTTCCACCTGCCGTTCCAGATCCTCCAGCACGAAGGCGCAATCCTGCGTCGGATCGAGCCCGACATAGCCCAGCACCCGCGTCGGCCAGCGGGTGGTCATCTCCACGGTCTTCCATTCCGCCGCGAACCCGTCCTTGAACCACGTGTCCAGCCGCAAGGTGTGGGTGGCAGCGAGGCTGGTCTGGCTTTCCTCGAAGATTGTGCACACCAGCGCCTCGGGCGCCATGTCGGTCATGTAGACATCCTGCGGGCACAGCGCCTCTGGCGGGCTGAGCATGGCGTGCAGGCCATAGGACATCTGGTACAACTGCTCGCCATATTTGCTGGCGACATTGCCATGGTCCAGATTGAGCGCGTGGATCACCGGATCGATGACAAACACATCGTCCGGCAGGTTCGGCAGCTGGTCATAGGATGCGGGCATAAACTCTCCTTGTCCCCGGTTATGCCGCCTTGGCACGCGTGTTCCAGTGTTTGCGTGTCGCTGCGGCATAACCAGAATTCATGAAGTCCGCGCTGATCGTCGCATGAAGCCCATGGCCGCGCGGCCTAGAACGCGGGCCATGACCACGGCCACATCCTCCCTTCGCGAACTCGTGCGCTCCGACAGCGTCCACCGTTCCGTCTATACCGATCCGGCGATCTTCGATCTGGAGATGGAACGCATTTTCGGGCGTGCATGGCTTTATCTCGCGCATGACAGCGAGCTGCCCCAGCCGGGCGATTACGTGGTGCGGCACATGGGCACGCAGGGCGTGATCCTGACGCGGGGTAAAGACGACGCGGTCCATGCGATCTACAACCGCTGCAGCCACCGGGGCGCAACCCTTTGCGCGTTCGAGAAAGGCAGCGCAACCGCAGGCCACCAGTGTCCCTATCACGGCTGGATGTTCAACGCCGATGGCACATTGCGCGGCATTCCCCATCCGGGCGGCTATGACGGGGTGATCGATAAGGCCGATCTTGCCATCACCCGCGTGCGGACCGAGACCTATCGCGGCTTCATCTTCGGCAACCTGGCTGGTGCCTCCGCAGGGCCGCTGGTGGATTTCCTCGGCCACATGAAAACCTCGATTGACGATCTGGTAGACCGTTCGCCCACGGGCCGGATCGAAGTGGGGAAATACCAGCTGCGCCACTACTATCGGGCCAATTGGAAGATGACCTTCGAAAACCTTAACGACACGGTCCACCCCGGCTTTGCCCATTCGGCCTCTGTCGTATCGGCCAAGGCGGTGATGGCCGAGGTCGGGCAGGAAAACGTGGTGCCCAGCGTGGGCATGATGCTGGCGAACGGCAAGCCGATCCAATTCTTTCAGGATCTCGACATGGTGACCGCACCCGGCGGGCATTCTTATATCGGCGGGCACATGGGGGCCGATTACACCCCCGATACTGCCGATGCCTACACTGCCGCGCTGATCGCGCATCATGGCGAGGAACGGGCGAAAGAAGTGCTGTCGGTGGATCGCCACCTGATGCTGCTCTACCCTTCGTCGTTCTGGCACGCGCGGTATCAGACGATCCGGATCATGCGCCCCGTCCGCCACGATCTGACCGAGATGATCGGTTACACTTTCCGGCTGGTGGGCGCGCCGGAGGAAACCCACGTCAACGCGATCGAATATTGCACCGGGGCCAATTCCGCAGCCTCGCCGGTGATCGCGGACGATCTGGAAATCTACGAACGCTGCCTTGAAGGCAACACCAATGATGCCCGCGAATGGGTACCGATGAGCCGGGGCTTGCGGGAGGTGCGCGAACAGGACAACACCCGCACCCGATCGCCCTCGACCTCGGAAATCTACATCCGCAACCAGTTCGCCGCGTGGTCGGAGTATATGGGGTCCGAGTACACGGGCGCAAGCGCATGATCGCCGAAGTCGCCGCGCTGATCGAGCGCGAGGCCGCCTTGCTCGACGATCGCCGCTATCCCGAATGGCTGACGCTGTTCACCGAGGATTGCCTTTACTGGGCGCCAGTCTCGCCCGAAATGGCATCCCCGCGCGAAGGGCCGAGCCATTTCCGCGACGATCGCCAGATCATGATGGTGCGCACCCACCGCCTCGCCAACCCCCGAGCTTTCGGGGCGGAGCCTTCGCCGCGCACGCTGCACGTGATCTCCAGCATCCGGATCGAGGAGGAGAGCGACAGCGAAATCCTTGCCTCCTCCAGCCAGATCATGCTCGAATACCGCAATCGCGGACGGTTCGAGGACGATCAGCGCGCCTTCGGATCGCGCGTGCGCCACCGGCTGCGGCGCACAAGCGATGGGCTGAAAATCGCCGAAAAACGCATCGATCTGATCAACGCCGAAGCCGCCTTCAACGCGATGGCAGCACCGCTTTGAGCATCGCCTGGATCCCTTACGGCGCGTACTGGTCGACGCCCTTTGTGCGCTGGCAGGGTGCGCTGGGCGAACTCCATAGCCTGCGCCTTGCCTCCTGGGTGGCCAAACGCTCCCTGGCGAAGCGCGAGATTGCGCCCGATGCCTTCGATTTCGGCGTGCTCGGCATGACGGTGCCCCAGCAGGGCTGCTTCTACGGTCTGCCTTGGGCAATGGGGGAAATCGGCGCAGCACATGTGGGCGGGCCGACCATCATGCAGGCCTGCGCCACCTCGGCACGATCCGTGCAGGTCGCAGCGCAGGAAGTGGCAGCAGGGCTGGCCACAACCGCGCTGGTATTGGCGTGCGACCGGGTATCCAACGGCCCGCACATCTATTACCCCGCGCCCTCGGCTCCGGGTGGTACGGGGCAGAGCGAGAACTGGGTGCTCGACAATTTCGCCCGCGATCCCTTCGCGCAGGTGGCGATGATCGCCACGGCTGAGAACGTGGCACGCAAGCACGCGATTACCCGCGAAGAACAGGACGACCTCACCCTCGCCCGCTATGCCCAGTATGGCGATGCGCTGGCGAAAGACAGCGCCTTTCTGCGCCGCTTCATGGACCTGCCCTTCGACGTGCCCGATCCGCGTTTCGCGAAGATCGTCATGAGCCTTGCAGGCGATGTCGGAGTGCGGCCCGCCGATCCTGACAAGGTGCGCGCACTGAAGCCCGTGGTCGAGGGCGGCAGCGTCACCTATGCGGGGCAGACGCACCCGGCCGACGGCAATGCCGGGATGGTCGTGGCCAACCGCACCCGCGCCCGCGATCTTGCCCGTGCGTCGGGGATCGAAATCGCTATCCTCGGCTTCGGCACGGCACGCACCCAAATCGCGCATATGCCCGAAGCTCCCGTCCCTGCGAGCCGCGCCGCGCTGGCGCAGGCGGGGCTGGCAATCGGCCAGATCGACTGCGTGAAGTCGCATAACCCCTTCATGGTCAACGATCTCGTCTTCGCCCGCGAAACCGGGTTCCCGCTCGACAAGATGAACAATTACGGCTGCTCGCTGGTGTGGGGGCATCCGCAGGGGCCGACTGGCCTGCGCGCCCTGATCGAACTGATCGAGGAACTCGCGCTACGGGGCGGCGGGCGCGGACTGTTTCAGGGCTGCGCGGCAGGCGATACCGCAATGGCGGTGGTGATCGAGGTGACAGGGTGCTGATCGGAGCCGACGGCGCACGCCTGTGGATGCCGCACACCACCATCGACATTCTCGACCGCACGGCGGCACGCTGGCCCGGCGCAGTGGCGCTCGCCTGCGAGGACGAGCGTCTGACCTATGCCGAATACCGCGAGCGGGTGCGCGCTGTTGCCGGGGCGCTGGCGGCGCGCGGCGTGCAAGGGGGACGTGTGGCGATCGTCCTGCGCAACGGGATCGACATTGCGCTGGCGCTGTTCGGGGTGCAGGCGGCGGGCGCGGCGACGGCCTCGCTCAACCCCGATTATACGCCGGGCGAACTTGCTCCGATCCTGTCGCAAGTCGAACCGACCGTGGCGATCACACATGACGACCTGCGCGAAACCCTCGCCCCGCTGCTGCCCGCAACCTGCGCGGTGCTGACCGTGGCAGAACTGGAAGCGGAAAGCCCTGGCACCGCTGCCCTGCCCGCCATCGACCCGGCCAGCGCGGCGGTTCTGCAATTCACCGGCGGCACCACCGGCACGCCTAAGGGCGCGCTGCTGAGCCACCGCGCTGTCGCCACCAATGTCGCCCAGCGCGAGGCGGTGTTGCCGACCCGCGCAGGCGACGAGCGGATCATCTGCATGATGCCGCTCTACCACAGCTTTGCCGCAGCCATGTGCCTTCACATGAGCGCCTATTGCGGCGGGGCGCTGCACATCCTGCCGCGCTACCGCCCCGACTGGCTGCTGGACACCATCGCGCGCGAACGCATCACCCGGCTTCCTGCGGGGCCGACGGTGTTCAACAGCCTGCTCGGTTTTGACGGACTTAACCGCGAACAGGTGACGAGCCTCGTCTGCGCCTATTCCGGCTCTGCCCCGCTGCCGCATGACACGCTGGCACGGTGGGAGGCGGCGACGGGTGTTCCGATCTACGAAGGCTACGGCCAGTCCGAAGCCGGGCCGGTGCTGACCTATCACGGCCCGGGCATGGCTTTGAAGCAAGGCTCGGTCGGCCCCCCGCTGCCGCTCACCGAACTCAGGATCGACGGCGAAGGCCCGCTGGGCGAAGTGCTGGCGCGCGGCCCGCAGATCATGGACGGATACCTCGGCCGCGCGGAGGAAACCGCCGACACGCTCAAGGACGGCTGGCTCCACACCGGCGACATCGGGCGGCTGGACGCGGACGGGTACCTCTTCATCGAGGACCGCAAGAAGGACATGGCGATCGTCGGCGGATACAATGTCTACCCGCGCGAGATCGATGAGGTGCTGAACGCCCATGCGAAAGTGCGCGAGGCGGGCGCGGTGGGCGTGCCGGACGCCTATCGCGGCGAGGTGATCTGGGCGTTTGTCGCAGGCGAGGCGCCGGACGAGGCCGATGTGCAGGCGCATTGCGCGGAACGGCTCGCCAAATACAAGCGTCCGGTGCGGCTCGTGGTGCTGGACGCGCTGCCGCGCACGCCGGTGGGCAAGATCGACAAACAGGCGTTGAAGGCGCTGGCGCAGGCAATGCGCGAGGAGGCCGAAGATGCCGCTTGAACAGGTCGCCCCGATCCGTGCCGGTCTAATGGCCCGCCGCGCCGCGCCCACGCCGCCGGTCGAGGCCCGCCGCGCGGGGTTCGAGGCGCAGATGGCGGCGCTGCCTGTCGATCCCGAAGTGACCGTAACGCGGATCGATCTGGGCGGTGTTCCGGCCCTGCGTTCGCGCCATGGCGAAGACACTGGCCGCATGATTCTGTGGCTCCACGGCGGTGCCTTCGTGCTGGGCTCTGCGCAAAGCTACAGGCCCTTCGCCGCGCGGCTGGCGCGGGCGTGCGGTTGCGACGTGATCGTACCCGACTATCGCCGCGCGCCAGAACACACCTTTCCGGCCGCCCATGATGACGCTGTTGCAGCGCTGGATGCGCTGGTAGCAGCTGGCTACGCGATGAAACAGGTCGCCATCGGCGGGGATTCCTGCGGGGCGAACCTTGCGCTTGCCGCCGTTCAGCAGCGGCTGGCGCGCAGCGCAGCGGTTCCGGCGGCGCTGTGGCTGATCTCGCCCTATTGCGACCTCACGCATTCGGGCGGATCGATCACGGCCCGCGCCGCCGCCGATCCGTTCATCGACCCGTCCGGCATGGACGATACCGCGCGCACCTATCTCGGCGATGCGGACGCAGCCGATCCACGCGCCTCGCCGCTGTTCGGGCCGGTCGCAGGCCTGCCGCCCGCACTCATCCAGATCGGTTCGGACGAAGTGCTGTTCGACGATGCCGCCCGCCTGCACGGGCGCATCGAAGCCGCAGGCGGACGCGCGGTGTTTCAGGAATGGGCGGGCATGATCCACGTCTGGCCGCTGTTCGCCCACGCCATCGACGAAGGCGGATGGGCAATCACGCAGGGCGGCAATTTCCTCGGGCAGATCTGGAGCCCGGTTGCGCCCAGCGGGTAGTGATGTAGTCTCACCTGATGGAACTTCGCCAGATCAAGTATTTCCTCGAGATCGTGCGCTGCGCGAGTTTCGGGCAGGCGGCGGAACGGCTGCACATTACCCAGCCGGCGCTGTCCAAGAGCATTCGCAATCTGGAACAATCGCTCGGCGTGATGCTGCTCGAACGCCATCCGGGCGGGGTGGTGCCGACCGAATACGGCAAGCTGTTCCTCGATTATGCCGCGCTGATCACCGGCGAGGTCGACCGCGCGCTTGAGGAAATCGCCCAGATGAAGGGCACCGGTCGCGGCATCGTGCGGGTCGGTGCGGGCGCGACGATGATGCAATATCTGATCCCGCAGGCGGTGCGCGCCTTCGTGGCGGGGGACGACAAGGCGGTGGTCACCTTCCGTCAGGGGTTGCGCGACGAGTTGATCGCGTGCCTGCGCCGGGGCGAAGTCGACATCGTGGTCGGATCGATTGGGGGCCTCTCCCATGACGACGACCTGCGGCAGGAAGTGGTTTTGCAGGACGAGATCGTGGTGGTCGCCAATCGCGATCACCCGCTCGCCCAGCGCGATGGGGTCGCGATTGGCGATCTCGGCGCGTTCAAGTGGGTCTTGCCCGACGGCACCGAGGGCGAGCGTAACCGGTTGAGCCGCGTGCTGCGTGCCGCCGGGATGCCGCCGCCGACCTGCGTGATCTCCACCCCGTCATCCACCTTCATGGCGACCATGCTGCAGGAAAGCGAATTCCTGAGCTACCTGCCGCGCGCACTGATCCAACTGGAAAGCGAGTATGCCCACCTGGTGCCGCTGACGATCGACACGCCGATCTGGGACGCGGTGACGGTGGGAGTGACATACCGCCGACGGGGCGTGATGCTGGCCCCGGTTCGCAAATTCATCAACCGCCTGACCGAGGTGGGGCAGGGAATCGGACAAGCGGCCTAGGGCGGCTCAGGACTTGCGCTCGGCATAGACCGGGCGCTCTGCTGTCAGGTCGGCCGCGATCCGTGTGTAGCTGCCCGGTCCTGTCACACGCCCGATCAATTGCATCGCATATGGATCGGGCCGCAGCCTTTCGGCGTCGATGAAGACATCGTCGATGTCCATCGCCACCACTTCGCCGATCAGGATCACGGTTTCGGGCGGGGCATCGAGAAAGTCGAACAACCGGCATTCGAACGCGGCAGGCGCGGCGGTGATACGCGGCGGGGCAACCAGTTGCGAGGCGCGCATTTCCAGCTTCGCCAGCGCCGCCTCGTCCACTTCGGGCGGCGCGTCGATGCAGGTGGTATTCATTGGCGCAAGCATCGGCTCGCTCACCAGATGCACCACGAATTCTCGGGTTTCGAGGATGTTGGCGGCGGTATCCTTAAGCCGACCGTCCTCCTGCCGCATCGTCCCCAGGACCACCAGCGGGGGTGAGGCACCCATCATGTTGAAGAAACTGTAGGGCGCAACATTGCCCACCCCGTCCGCCGACAGGGTGGAGACCCAGGCGATCGGGCGCGGCACGATGCAGCCCGCCATCAGCTTGTAGCGTTCGGCGCCCGAAAGCGCGTCCATCGTGAAGCGCATCAGCTGTCGTCCCCGCGCCATGCGACCGCCGGCCGGGCGCGGGTATCGACCTCCAGCCGGAACACGTCGGGCCGGGCATAATGGCCCGCGACATCGAAATCGTAACGCGCCTGCGGGATTTCAGCCGGATCGATTTCGGCATAGAGGATGGTTTCGCCGGAATAGTCCGGCCCGGCCAGCACCTCGCCCAGCGGGCCGACGATCATGCTCCCCCCGCGCATCAGCACCGTTTCCGGATCGTCGCCCAGCGCGCAATCGAAATCCGCCGGATAATCGCCGCGCCGGATGAACTGGCAGGCCGACAGCACATGGCACCGACCCTCCAGCGCAACGTGGCGCATGCTCGCCGCCCAGCCATCGCGATCATCGGCCGTGGGCGCGCAATACAGCGTTACCCCCTGCGCATACATCGCCATGCGCATCATCGGCATGTAGTTTTCCCAGCAGATCACAGCACCGACCTGCCCCAGCGGCGTATCGACCACGGGCAACGTCGATCCATCGCCGAAGCCCCAGATCAGCCGCTCCGCCCCGGTCGGCATCAGCTTGCGGTGGTGGGCGATGGTACCTCCCGACCCGTCGATGATCAGCGCGGTGCAATAGAGCGTGGCTCCGAAACGTTCGATGATCCCGATCACCACCACCATGTCCGCTTCGCCCGCCGCCTCGCGCACCGCAGTCACCTCCGGCCCGTCCAGCGCCACGGCGTTATCGAAATAGCGCGCATAATCCGCTCGCCCTTCGGGCTTGCGCATTCCCACCGGCGTGCCGAAGCTCGCCCCCTTGGGATAACCGCCGATGAAAGCTTCGGGAAACACCGCAAGCTTCGCGCCCCCGGCCCCCGCTTCGGCGATCAGCGCCGCCGCCTTGGCCGCGCTCGCGGCGGAATCGGAAGGTATCGCGCCGGCCTGAATGACAGCAGCGCGAAACGGGACGGGACGAACAGAGGTCATGGCCATGGCACCGAATAGCATGAGGGAAAGACGGACTGGCAATGGCAATAATGGGCAAGGCAATAACCAATGCGCATGAGGACACGCAAATGGGGCAGGCAAGCTTCGACACCTATCGCGAGGATACAGCGGGCCGCGCCAATGTCGCCGACACGCCCGAACTGGTCGCCTATTACGAACGGCTGGCGCAGCTCGGCACCGGCGCGCTGTGGACCGTCGCCAACAAGATCGAGCCGTGGGAGCCTGCATCGACCTCGGTGCCGATGCTGTGGCGTTACAACGACTTGCGCGATGATGTTCTGCGCGCGCTTGAACTGGTAACTCCGGAACAAGCGGGCCGGCGGGTGGTCTATCTCGACAATCCCGGTCGCTCGGAAGTGGTTGCTGCAGTGGGCTGGCTCTATTCGGGCCTGCAGGTAATGGCGCCGGGGGAATGCGCCTCCAGCCACCGCCACTCCGCTTCGGCGCTGCGGTTCATCATGGAGGGCAGCGGCGCCTTCACCAATGTGGATGGGCACAAGCTGACTCTGGGCCGCAATGATTTCGTCCTTACCCCCAATGGCACCTGGCACGAACACGGGGTGGCCGAGGACGGAACGGTGTGCATCTGGCAGGACGGGCTCGACATTCCGCTGATGAACGCGCTCGAAGCCAATTTCTACGAGGTGCATCCCGACCTCAATCAGGCCGTGTCTTTCCCGGTCGACGACACCACCGCCACCTGGGCTGGATCGGGCCTGCGCCCGCAGGGGAACGAGTGGTCCAAGCGCTATTCCCCAATGCTGAAATATCAATGGGAACCGACCTACGAGGCACTGACCGATCTGGCCAAGGTCAGCGATGGCTCGCCCTATGACGGGATCATCATGGATTACGTCAACCCCGTCACCGGCGGCCCGGTAATGCCAACCATCGGCGCGCAGATGCAAATGCTGCGCCCGGGTGAGCATACCCGCGCGCACCGGCAGGTCGGCAGCTTCGTCTATCAATGCGCCAAGGGCAGCGGCTTTTCGATCATCAACGGCCAGCGGTTCGACTGGCAGGAGCGCGACATCTTCGTGGTGCCGGCGTGGATGTATCACGAGCACGCCAATGCCAGCGATACCGAGGACGCCTGCCTGTTCGCCTTTCACGATCTGCCGGTGATGCGCAGCCTCGGCCTGTATCGCGAGGAAGCATTGGGCGAAAACGGCGGTCACCAGCGGGTCGGCTGAACGCTATCGTCAAACGAAGGGAGTATCATGAAGCTTGTTACCTATCGCCGCCATGTCGAGGCGGCTGCACGGCTGGGGGCCGTGGTGGATGGCCGCGTGGTCGATCTGGCGCTGCTGGGCGCGGCGCATGGTGTTGCGCTGCCGTCCACGATGCTGGAATTCATCGATCTCGGCCCTGATGCCGTGACGATCGCCTCGGGCCTGATCGCCGATGCCGGGAAGCACTTTCCGATCGGTTGTGCGACCCCGCTCGTCAATGTCCGCCTGCTCGCTCCGATCCCGCGCCCGCGCAAGAACCTGTTCGGCATCGGGCTGAACTATACCGAGCACGTGGCCGAATCTGCCGCCTCGCTCGATACCTCGGCCGATCTCCCGCGCCAGCCGGTGATCTTCTCCAAGCCGCCCACTACCGTGATCGGCCCGGACGAGCCGATCCGCCATGATGCCGCAATCACCCAGCAGCTCGACTGGGAGGTGGAGCTTGCTGTGGTGATGGGGACAACGGCGAAGCGCGTGGCGCGCGAGGACGCGCTGGCCCATGTGTTCGGCTATAGCCTCGTCATCGACATGAGCGCGCGCGATTGCCGCCGCGCGGGCCAGTGGATCTACTCCAAGGGGCAGGACAGCTACGCCCCGATGGGCCCGTGCATCGTCACCGCCGACGAGATCCCCGATCCCCAGACGCTCGATCTGGCGCTATGGGTCAACGGGGTGGAAAAGCAGCGTAGCAACACCGCATTCATGCTGTTCAAGGTGGACGAATTGATCGCCGACATCAGCGCCGGGATCTCGCTTGAACCGGGCGACATCATCGCCAGCGGCACGCCTGCGGGCGTGGGCGCAGGACGCAACCCACAGGAATGGCTGTGGCCCGGTGATGTGCTGGAAGCGGAAGTCGAGAAGATCGGGCGGTTACGGCACGCCGTCATCAAGGTCTGAAGGGACGCTCGCCCGCAGCGCCGCGCCGATGGCTTCGGGCCATGGGCGCGAGCGCTGCACGGCGAGGTCCATGCAAACCAGCACGCCCTCGCCCTTCAACCGCAGCGTCCCGCCGCTTTCGAAGGCGAAGCGGTAAGTGCAGCTGCTGGCGCCAACCTTGCGCGGCGCAAGGGTGATCTCCAGCATATCGCCCAGCATCGCAGGCGCGAGGAAATCGGCCTCCAGCCGCACCGTCGGCGTGCCGATCCGGTCCTCCAGATGCAGGCTGCGGAAATCACGCCCCAGCGCGGCAAACCAGTCCTCCACTGCGGCGTTCAGCATCTCGAAAAAGCGCGGATAGAACACGATCCCCGCCGCATCGACATGGGCGAAGCGCACGGGCGTGGAATGGACGAACACCGCCGCTCAGGCCCGCAATGCTTCGGCAAGCTTCGCCTCGGCCCGCGCCATCTGTTCGTACCCCGGGCGGACAGCGGCGGGGACGAAGGGGCGTGGTTCCGCTGCCTTGGCCGCAGCGTGGAGCGTGAACATCGGATTTGCGAGGTGCGGCCTGCCGATCCCGATCAGGTCGGCACGGCCTGCCAGCAGGATCGAATTGGCTTGATCGGCGTCCTCGATATTGCCCACCGCGATCACCGGAATGTCCACCTCGTTGCGGATCAGATCGGCGAACGGGGTCTGGAACATCCGGCCATAAACCGGCCGCGCCAGCGGGTTGGTCTCGCCGGCCGACACGTCGATCAGATCCACGCCTTCGGCCTTCAGCATCCGGGCGATTTGCACCGCATCGGCAGGCTCGATCCCCTCTGCGCCTGACCAGTCGGTCGCGGAAATGCGCACCAGTAACGGGCGCGTCTGCGGCCAGACGGCCCGCACGGCGCGGATCACTTCAAGCGGCCAATCCATGCGCGCCGCCAAATCGCCGCCCAGCACGTCTTCGCGCTGGTTCATGATCGGGGTGATGAAGCTCGACAGCAGGAAGCCATGACCTGCATGCACCTCCAGCATATCGAAACCGGCATCATAGGCGCGGCGCGCGGCGGTGACGAAATCGTCCTTGATCCGCGCCAGATCGGCCATCGTCGCCTCGGCCGGAACCAGACCGCCCGGCTTCCACGCCTTTGCCGAAGCCGACAGGATCGGCCACGGATCGTCCAGCGGCACATCATACCCGCGCCCACCCTCCGGCGCACGGCAGGCCGCGCGCGCACCCGCATGGCCGATCTGCGCGCAGGTGCGGCTATCGGAATTGGCGTGGATGAAGGTGTTGACCGCGTGCCACAGCGCCGCTTGCCGATCGTCCCACAGGCCGGGGCAGGCAATCGTCGGTCGGCCCTCGGACGATACGGCGAGCATCTCGGAGATGATCAGCCCCGTCCCCCCCAGCGCCCGCGCACCATAGTGAACCAGATGCCGGTCGCCAGCAAAGCCATCCGCGTCGGCCATGTAGGTCAGCATCGGCGCCATCACCACGCGGTTGGAAACGCGCACGTCGCGCAGCACCATAGGCGTGAACAGCGGTTGCCCCTCGCTTTGGTCCGCGCCTTGCGCCGAACGGAACCAGCCTTCCGCTTCTTCCAGCCATTCGCGGTCACGCAGGCGCAGGTTCTCATGGCTGATACGCTGGCTGCGGGTCAGCAACGCATAGGCGAATTGCGGCAGGTCGAACCCGATATAGCGATCCACATCCTCGAACCATTCGGTCGAATTGCGCGCCGCATTCTGAATCCGCAGCACTGCGGTGCGGCGTTCCTCCTCGTATTCGGCAAGCGCGGCGGTAAGCGCGCCTTCCGCCTCCAGCCCCGGCCGGTCGAGCACTTCGGCCAGCTTGATCGCATCCTCCAGCGCCAGCTTGGTGCCCGATCCGATCGAGAAATGCGCGGTGTGCGCCGCATCGCCCAGCAGCACCAGATTGCCGCGCGACCAGCGCCCGCAGCTCACGCGCCGGAAATTGATCCACGCCGCCGATCCGCGCAGATGGCCTGCGTTGGTGATCAGTTTGTGCCCCCCCAGATGGCGTGCAAACAGCCGCTCGCAAAATGCTATCGCCTCGTCCTGCTCCATCCTGTCGAGGCCCAGCCCTTCCCAGGTTTCCGGGCTGCATTCGACGATGAAGGTCGAGGTATCGGCGTTGAAGCGATAGGCATGGGCCCACACCCAACCGTGTTCGGTTGGCTCGAAGATGAAGGCGAAGGCATCGAACAATTGCTTTGTGCCGAGCCACATGAACTTGTTGCGGCGCACGTCGATATCAACGTCGAAGTGATCGGCAAAGCGTGTGCGCACCGCGCTGTTGACCCCGTCCGAGGCGACGATCAGGTCGTAGCCCGGATAGTCGTCGGGATCGCTGCTGCACTCGTGTTCGAAATGCAGTTCGACCCCCAGTTCCTGCGCCCGCGCCTGCAGGATCTGGAGCAAGTGCTTGCGCCCGATACCGATGAAGCCGTGGCCCGATGATGTGCTTGTTTCCTCACCCACGGTGACGGCGATATCGTCCCAGTGGGCGAAGCTGTCCGAGATGGTCTTTGCGCTCACCGGGTCGGTCGCGGTCAGGTTGGCAAGCGTCTGGTCAGAGAACACCACCCCCCAGCCGAACGTGTCGCCCGCCTTGTTACGCTCGAACACCGCAATATCGTGCTGGGACCCGCGCAGCTTCATGGCGATGGCGAAATAGAGCCCGGCAGGGCCTCCACCGATACTTGCAATACGCATGAAGTTCAGCTCCCGGTCGCGGCCAGCGGCGCGAATTCGCGGTCGCGCCGCAGCGCGTTGGCGAAGGCGTCGACCGAGGTGGTGGTGAGAGTTTCGGTGCGCCCGTCGGAAAAATGCAGGCGGAAATGTGGCATCGAGGTCACGCCGCGGCGGCGCCATTCCTCGGTTTCGGCGAAAGGTTCAGCCAGGTCGTCATCGCTTTCGAGATGCGCCAACGCCGCCACTTCGTCGAACCCGTGCGCGGCGGCCGTGCGGGCAAGAAAGGCGAAATCGATGAGCTCGGCACGCTCGTAGAATCCGCGGGCAATGTCCTCGATAAGTGCGCCCGCACTGCCCGGACGCTGCTTCTCGGCCCATCGCACCAGCCGGTGTCCGTCGATGCTGGCCGGGCCGCGGGTGATCTGCTCGAACGCGAAATCGATCCCCAGCGGCGCGCCCACGCTGCGCACGCGGTCCCACATCGGCACCTGCAATTCCTCGCCATAGCGGGCGCGGAACTGAGCGAGGAAATCATGCCCTGCGCGGTCGAATTCAGGGTAGAGCATGAACTGGTGCCAGCTGATGCCGACCCCGTCGTCGCCTTCCTGTTCCAGCGCCAGCGCCAGCTCGCGCTTGGCGATCAGGCACCAAGGGCACAGAAAATCATACACCGCCTCGATATGCATCGCGTTTGTTCCTCTGGCCGGGCTGAGGCTCCGGCGTCGGAATCTTCATCGGGATTGAGCGGGGGTCGAGGCCAATCACTTCTGCGGCCACCGCCATGACAAAACCGAATTGGCTCGGGAACTTCCTGCCGGAACAGCCCATCCAAAGCCGGATGTTCCGGGATCAGCCCGCGCTGCGGTCGACAACGCGGAAAACGGCGCCCGATCCGGCATCGCGGACAAGATCGACGCGTTCCCCATCCCAGTGATAGTCGAGATGGCGCCCCTGAGCGGGGTTCGAAGCGCAGTCGGGATAGAACAGCGCGGCACATTCCCCGCCCGCATGGCGAACGCTGGGATAGACGATCCCGTCAGCCTCCATCCCCCTCAGCATCGCTGCCAGCGCCTGAGCGGCAGCATAGTTTTGTGGATCGAGCGCGGGTCCGGTATCGCCATCCGTAACTCTCAGATCGTGCAGCGCGGCATCCACCGAAACAATGATTTCGCGGAATTGCGATGTCCAGCCCGGCGCTTCCCCGGTTCTCGCCATGAAGCGGGTGTGGTGATGGATCGTCTCGAACAGCGCGGTCTCGAACCGGTCAGCGACATACAGCACGCCGTAACGACCATCTGTAAACCGGCTCGGCCGGTCAGCGCTGATATGGGTGAACGGCGCCATCAGGTAGGACGCGCCATTGCCCCCCACCCGGCGTCCGGGCGGTACCAGATCAAGATTGCCGATCGTCGCCATGATCCGCGGATTGGTCTTCTGCTCGGCCGAAATCAGCAGCGCCCAATCGGCGGGGTCGGCGATATCCTCGAACAGGTCAATCGGCGGGAAGGCGCTGCGGATGATCCTGACAGCGCCCGTCCAAGCGATGCGGGAAACGGGAATGTCGGCGGCGCCTGTCACCAGCCGCCGCGCGTCGCATCCAGATAACGGCGCACCCGCATGATATCGGTCAATTCGCCGCCGAGCATCACGTCGAGCGCGCTGGCCCCGGCAAAGGCTTCGTTGGCGGCCCTGATCCACGCGTAGCCGCGCGCGCTTTGGGAAAAGATGATTCGCAGCGCCTTGTGAATGCCCATCAGGTTGGAAAGCCGCGCGAGTCCGTCGCGCGATATCCGTCCCGGCCCTTCCGCCTTCCAGCGCCGATAGGTCCGCAGGGGCATGTCGAGCAAGGTTGCCGCCTGTTCGTCCGTCACGCCCCACTTGCCGAACAGGTTGATCGCGGCCCTGAACATGGCAGCGCCCTCGTCCTGCGTGATCGGGTCGGGGCGGAAAGCGGGAACGTCAGTATCGACAGGTTGCAAACTGAGCATGGCAGTCTCCATATGGCATCATATAGGTATATTCTTGCCATTTGGCAACCTATGCAGCTTACCCGCTGTCGAATGCCGCCTGTATGCGGGCAACGTCCGTGATCCCGACTGCGATCAGCACCATCAGCAGCATTCGCGCCTTGGCCGGGCCGAGCGCGCGGGCCGCAACCAGCCCCAACGCATCGTCATCGACCTCGATGTTGCGGTCGACCAGCCCTTCGTCCACCCGCGTCGATCGCACCACCGGCACACCTGCCACCGCCGCATCGGCCAGCGCGGTCAGCACACAAGCGGGCGCATTGCCCTGCCCCATGCCGGCGAGCACCACGCCCTTGCACCCGATGCCGAGCAGCGCCTGCACAGGCTGTTCGTCCATCCCCGCGCCCGCTGTCAGGATCGCGACGCGCGGCAGGCTGGCGGGGAACGCATAGCGCGCGGCTTCACCCACCCGGTGCGGCGGTCCGAACCAGTCGAGATTGGCCGGAGTAACGCGGGCAAGGCTTCCGCGCGGGAAGCTTTTGAAGGCATCGATCTGCGCGGTCGCCGCCTTGCGGGCATCGCGCGCGGCGAGCACGCTGTCGCCCATCACCAGCACCACTCCGCGCCCTGCGGCTTGGCGGTCGCTCGCCACTTTCACCGCATTGGCGAAGTTGCGCATCCCGTCGGCCCCCACCGCATCGGCGGGCCGCATCGCGCCCACCAGCACCACCGGCTTGTGCGTGGGCAAGGTGAGGTCGAGCAGAAACGCGGTCTCCTCCGCCGTATCGGTGCCATGGGTTATAATGATTCCGGTGATCGATAGATCGTCCATCGCACCGAGGCACGCCGCGTGGAGCGCCTGCCACTGCGGCCAGCCGATATCCTGCGATCCGATCCGTGCGACTTCCTGCGGCACGAGTTCGGCATCCAGCCCCAGCGCCGCCAGTTGCTCCAGCATCGCCGCCAGCGCCAGCCCGCCTGCGCGGTAACCGCCGCCCGTGGCACTGCCCGCCGCGCCCGCAATCGTGCCGCCGGTGCCCAGAACAAGGATGCGCGCTTTTGTCATGGCCGCTGGCTTAGCGGCGGGCCGCCGGGGCGGCTAGTCCACTGCGTCGGCGAACTGCGCAAACACGGCGGCGATCCCCGGAACGTCGGCCTCGGCCTTCAGCGCGGCAAGTGCCTCGGGAATGTCGATCTCGAACTGCGACACCCCGTCTTCATAGCCCCTGCCCTCGGCCCCAAGCGACCGGGCCAGCGCCAAAGCAGGGCGGTTTTCGGGCAGGATATGCACCTCCAGATGATCCAGCCCCTCTCGCGCGCAATCGAGCAGCAGCACCGCGCAAAGCAGCCGGGCAAGGCCCTGCCCGTGATACTCGTCGATCACCGCGACCGAGAATTCCGCCGTGTCGGGATCATCCTTGTCGCGGAAGGCATGGACCACTCCCAGCGCCGGGGTATCGGCCAGATCGGATCGCAGCGCGCCCCAGGCGATGTGTTTATGTCCGTCGACCGTCACCAGCGCCTGCAAAACCTGCGGCGGCACTTCGGGCATTCCGGAAAAGAACCGCAGATAGCGCGATTGCGGCGAAAGCCTCGCAATCCCGTCCTTCAGTCGCTGTTCGTCGTCCTTGCGCACCCGGCGGATGCAGACCGGGGTGCCGTCGTTCAGATGCGTGTTGATCACCATGGCGTGTCGTCCGGCTGAGGCTGGCGCCGAAGCCATAGCAGCTTTGTGGCCGGTCGGCACCTTGCCCGGCTACAGGCGCAAACCCGACTTGACCGGCGAGCAATCCCCGCTAAACGGCGCACTCCTGCACACCGCAGGGCGGTTAGCTCAGTTGGTAGAGCATCTCGTTTACACCGAGAGGGTCGGCGGTTCGAGCCCGTCACCGCCCACCAGGGACGCATTGTCCCCGCCAAGTGAAAGCGCTCGCATCCGGTCCGATCGATGTTTTCGGCTGACGGGAAGCCAGCCACCGGTCGTCCGACAGGCAGGCGCAGCTTCGGAACGATCGTGATTCCCCAGGGTTCGAATCTCCAAATTGCAGGAGCTGTGATATGGAAGATTCGCGCGTTTGGGAGTTCGAACGGAGCCTTTGGACGGGCGACCCGGAGCAATACCGCAAGTTGATCGATGCCGAATGCCTCATGGTCCTTCCCGAAAGACCGTATGTCTTCACGGGCGATCAGGCGGTCGAGGCCGTCGCGGCGACGCCGCGGTGGTCGCAGGTGACGTTCAGCGAAAGGCAGATCGCTCGCCCACAAGAAGGTCTGATCGTCGTCGCCTACAAGGCCGAAGCGGATCGTGATGGCAGAGCCTACGCTGCCTATTGCACGACCACCATGCGCAGGCTCGAACACGACGAGTGGCGCGTGTTGCAGCACCAGCAAACCGTTCCGCTAACCGCAGGCTAGGCGAAAAGGCGCTCGCATTATGGCGTGGCTAGGCTTTGGCGGATCATGGCGATCGCGTCAGGGCTGTCCCATTCGTAACCGCCCGCCACCCGCAGCACTTCCTTGCCCTGCGCATCGAACAGGATCGTCAGCGGCAGCAGCCCTTCGGGCGTGAACTGCGCGGAAAGCTGCGCGTCGGGGTCGAGCCACGGTTCGAGCCGGACAAAGGCTCTCTGGGCGAAGAACGGCGTCACCACCTCGGCGCCGCGCACGTCCTGACTGACAGTGATGACGCGCACCTCGCCGTCCAATTCGCCCGCGAGCGCATCCAGCTGCGGCATCTCCACCACGCAAGGGCCGCACCACGTCGCCCACAGGTTGATCAGCACCGGCCCGTCCTGCGCAGCCAGATCAAGGCTGTTGCCCTCCGCATCGGTGAATTCCATTGCCGGCAGCGGCATTCCGGCAAATTGCCGCGCAACTTCACCCACCCCTGTACCAACGCCCGCGCTTTGCGCCGGTTGCGCTGGCGCGTCGGCGGCCCTATCGCATCCGGCCAGCAGCAGGAACGATACAGCGAATATGAACGGCGAGCGGGACATGACAGGCTCCGATGATGGTGCGAACGGCGGGGACGCAACCAACGCCATGTGGGGCGGGCGCTTCGCTGCCGGCCCTAGCGCGATCATGCGCGAAATCAACGCCTCGATTCCCTTCGACAAGGCGCTGTGGCGCCAGGATATCGCCGCCAGCAAGGCGCACGTCGCAATGCTGGGGGCGCAGGGGATCGTTGCGGCCGAGGACGCCGCCACCATCGGCGCGGGACTGGACACCGTCGCCGCCGAATATGCGGCCGACGGTGTACCCGAGGACTGGGACCTCGAAGACATCCACATGACCACCGAAGCGCGGCTGGCCGAACTGATCGGTCCGGTCGCAGGCCGCCTCCACACCGCGCGCAGCCGCAACGATCAGGTGGCGACCGATTTCCGCCTGTGGGTGCGTGGGCGGTTCGATCAGATGGATGATGGCCTTGCGGGTTTGCAGCGCGCACTGGTCGCGCGGGCGGGCGAACATGCGGCCGACATCATGCCCGGCTTCACTCACCTGCAAACCGCGCAGCCGGTGACATTGGGCCACCACCTGATGGCCTATTACGAGATGCTGCGGCGCGACCGTTCGCGGCTGGCCGATGCGCGCGCGCGAATGAACGAATGCCCGCTGGGCTCCGCCGCGCTGGCGGGCACCGGCTTTCCGATCGACCGCGATGCGACGGCGCGCGCGCTCGGCTTCGATGCGCCCACCGCCAACTCGCTCGATGCCGTGTCCGACCGCGATTTCGCGCTCGATTTCCTCTATTGCTGTTCCACCACCGCGCTGCACCTGTCGCGGCTGGCGGAGGAGCTGATCCTGTGGGCCAGCCAGCCCTTCGGCTTCATCCGCCTGCCCGATAGTCTGTCCACCGGCTCGTCGATCATGCCGCAGAAGAAGAACCCCGACGCCGCCGAACTGGTGCGAGGGCATTCGGGCCGGGTGATCGGGGCGCTGACCAGCCTGATGATCACCATGAAAGGCCTTCCGCTGGCCTATTCCAAGGATATGCAGGACGACAAGCCGCCGGTGTTCGAAGCCGCATCGCTGATGGAACTCGCCATCGCCGCGATGACAGGGATGATCGCGGGCAGCACCTTCAACACAGGCCGGATGCGCGCTGCGGCAGAACTCGGCTATGCCACCGCCACGGACCTTGCCGACTGGCTGGTGCGAGAGGCGGGCATTCCGTTTCGCGAGGCGCACCACATCACAGGCAGCGCAGTGAAGCTGGCCGAAACGCGCGGCATCGCGCTCGATCAACTGCCGCTTGCCGATCTTCAGGCGATCGATGCGCGGATCGACGATCGGGTTTATGCTGCGCTATCGGTGGATACTTCGGTCGCGGCGCGGGCTTCGTATGGCGGAACCGCTCCGGCGCAGGTCCGTTTGCAGGTCGGACGGGCAAGGACGATGTTGGGGATGGAGGAATGATGCGGATTGCTGTTTGTCTGGCGGGCACGGTGCTGCTCGCCGCCTGCGGCTCTCGCGCGCCGCTCACCCCGCCTGCGGGCGCGAACCTGCCGGTCGCCCCCTATGGCGCCGCCGTTCCGCCCACCGCTGACGAATTGCTGCGCCGCGAAGCGCTCGCCGCGCCCGAACGCAGCGTGGAACTGCGCCGCCGATCGGAAGAACGGCAGGACGATCCCTTCGATTTGCCGCCCGAATAGCGAAAAAGAGCCATGGACTATTTCACTTATCTGAACGGCGTGATGCACGCCGAAGACGTGCCGCTGCCGCGCATTGCGGATGATGTCGGCACGCCCGTCTACGTCTATTCCCGCGCCACGCTGGAACGCCATGCGCGGGTCTTCCGTGAGGCATTGGCGGATGTGCCTGACAAGCTGATCGCCTTTGCGGTGAAATCGAACCCCAACCTTGCGGTGTTGAAGGTGCTGGGCAAGCAGGGCATGGGCGCGGACGTGGTGTCTGTAGGCGAGATGCGCCGCGCGCTGGCGGCCGGGATCGCGCCCGACATGATCGTGTTTTCCGGCGTGGGCAAGACCGCGGCTGAAATGGTCGCCGCGCTGGACGCCGGCATCGGTCAGTTCAATATCGAGAGCGAGGAAGAAGGCCTGGAGCTGGCCGAATTGGCCGCCGCGCGCGGGATGACGGCGCAATGCGCGCTGCGGATCAACCCGGATGTCGATGCCGGAACGCATGACAAGATCTCGACCGGCAAGGCAGATAACAAGTTCGGTGTGCCGATCAGCCAGGCCGGGCAGATTTTCGGCAAGCTGGCAGGGCTGCCGGGCGTGAACTTACGCGGCGTGGCGGTGCATATCGGCAGCCAGCTTGCCGATCTGGCTCCGCTGGAAACTGCCTTCGGCAAGCTCGGCACGCTGGTGACGGCGTTGCGCGGGGCGGGTCACACCATCACCCATGTCGATCTAGGCGGCGGATTGGGCGTGCCGTACCGCGTGGGCGAAGTGCTGCCGGAACCGGCGGAATACGGCGCGATGGTGGCGCGGGTGACCCATGATTGGGGGGTCAAGCTGATCTTCGAGCCGGGCCGCGTGATCGCGGGCAATGCCGGCGTGCTGCTGACTCGCGTGGTGCGGGTGAAGCGCGGGATCAAGGATCCCTTCGTCATTGTCGACGCGGCGATGAACGACCTCGCGCGTCCGGCACTGTACGGGGCGTATCACCATTTCGAGGCGGTCGAGCCGACGGCGGCGCGGATGACGGCGAACATCGTCGGCCCGATCTGCGAAACCGGCGATACCTTCGCCATGGGCCGCGAATGCGATGCGCTGCTGGCGGGCGAGCTGGCGGTATTCCGCACCGCTGGCGCTTACGGCGCGACCATGGCCTCGTCCTACAATTCGCGCGGTTTCGTGGCCGAGGTGCTGGTCGACGGCGACAAGTTTGCGGTCGTCGCCGATCGGATCGCGGCCAGCGCAATCATGGACGCCGAGCGCGTGCCGGAATGGCTCGGCTGATCCGCCGATGAGCACAATCGCCAGCCTGCCGCTGTTCCACCAGATCGCTGGGCACAGCGTGCTGGTGCTAGGCGACGGGGATGCTGCCGAGCCCAAACGGCGGCTGGTGGAGCGTGCGGGCGGGGTGATCGTCGACGATCTCGCTCGTGCTGTGGACGAAGGGGTGCGGATCGCCTTCATCGCCTATGACGACGCGCGCGCCTGCGAGGTCGCTGCGATCAATGCGCGCTGTGCCGGGATGCTGGTCAATGTCGTCGACCGGCCCGAATTGTGCGATTTCACCACGCCGAGCATCCTCGACCGCGATCCGTTGCTGGTGGCGATCGGTACGGGTGGTGCGTCTGCTGGCCTTGCCAAGCATGTGCGGCTGCGGCTGGAACGGGTGCTGCCGCAGACGCTGGGCCTGCTGGCGCGAGCTCTGGAAGCGGCGCGGCCGGTCTTGCGAGGGCGCTTCCCCGACGGCGCCGAGCGGCGGCGCGCAGTCGATGCGGCATTGCGCGAGGGCGGCGCGCTCGACCCGTTTGATGCCGAGGCACATTTGCGGGCTGCGGATTGGGCCGCGGGAACACAGCAGCCACGCGTGGGCGGCATGGTTGAGATCACCCTTGCCAGCCCCGATCCCGAAGACCTGACCTTGCGGCAGGCCCGCTTGCTGGGCGAGGCGGATTTATTGCTGATCGACGGCGCAATACCGCCCGCCATCCTCGCCCGCGCCCGCGCCGATGCGGCGCGCGAAGTGTGGGACGGCCGGCCAGGGCAGGATACCGGACAGGACACGCCCGGCCTCACCCTGCTGCTACGCTACCGTCCGGCGATCTAGGCCGCCAGCGTGGCGGGCGCGCGCAGGCTGGCGAAATAGCCTGCCATTGCTGCCAGCGAGCGATCGCTCAGCGCGATGAAAGCGCGGCGCTTGTCCGCCGGGTCGGGCAGGCGCACGAACACGCCGCTTTCGACCATCTGGGTGAGCCAGCGCAGCGCGGTGGTGGCCGGAACAGCGGCGGCAATACACAGCGACGTGACCGAAACCCGCGCACCTTCCGCGTGCGCAGCGGTCAGATCAAGCAGCATGTCCCATGCCGGATCGCCGAACAGCTCCGCGTCGAAGAACTTGCAGCGCGCCTGCCGATTGGCAATCACCTGCCGCACCATGCCCGGATCGGGCAGTTGCAGCCCGGCACCGCCGAACCCGGTCGGCACCGGATCGGCCCCGCGGTAATCGCGTTTGAACTCACTCAATGAAGTCGCACCGCTGACCTCCGGCTGCGATAACCGGTCGAGCGAATGGGCGATCGCTTCGACCTGTTGCGACAGGCGCAGCAAGGCCACGCGGTCTTCCTCTCCCATTTCACGCAACCGGGCCGCGCCCGCTTCCCCCATCGCCCGGCCTACCGCGATCACCCGTTCGGCGCGGCTGGGCGCGACAAGGATCTGCGGATTGGACTGGTCAAGCACCGCGAACACATCATCGAGGCCCGCCATGTTGGTCGCCACGATCAGCTTCGCGCCCGCGCGCGCCACCCGCATGTCGAGCCGCGCAAGCCCGGCCAGCATCAGCCCATCGAGCCCGCGCGTCCCGGTGACGGGGCAATCGACCACCACCACATCGCCGAGCAGCGCAATCGGCCCTTCGAGCAGCGCAGCGATGGTTCCCCCGTCGATGGTGCGGAACCCTGCCCCGTCCAGATCCTCGGCGATCTGCTGCCGCAACCCCGCATCGCCTGCATAAATTGCCGCTCGTGCGCGCAACCCGGCGGAATCGCTGACGGCTTCATAGGAAAAATCGGACCCGTCACAAGCAAGGTTCAGCATCGACTCGACTCCAGCAATAGCGGAACGAGAGTAGAACAAACACGGATCAGGTCAAGTATATTTGCGTATTAGGGCCGGATCTCGATCACCGTGCCATCGGGCACGATGCGCCACAACTCCTCGATTTCCGCGTTGGAAAAGGCGATGCAACCGTCGGTCCAGTCGCCCGGAATCCGCCCCAGCGGCAGAGCGTTGGGTTGGCCGTGGAGGAAGATATCGCCGCCGGGCGAGCGTCCGTACTGCGCCGCAAAAGCGCGGTCGGCGGCGTCGGGATAGGACACTTTCAGACTGAGATGATAGGCGCTGCCGGGATTGCGGCCCTCGATCACATAGCGGCCTTCGGGCGTGCGCTCGTCGCCTTCGAAGCGCTTGTGCCCCTGCGGCTGGTCGCCGAACTGCAAGCCTCGCCACACCTTGACCGGCTGCCCCCCGGCATAGCCGATCATTAGCCGTTCGGACTTGTCGACCAGCAGGTAATCGACGGCGGCGAAGGTACGCTGCGGCACGATCCGCTGCGCCTCACGCTCCAGCGGCGGCAGCGACGACGGACCCTCGGCCACCTTGGGCGGCGGATTGACGCAGGCGGCCAAGGCCAGCACAGCAAGGGCGACGAAGCGTTTCATGTCCGGCAGGATAACCCCGCCGCGCCCGGTTTATCAATCCACGAAAGGATCGCGCATCAGGATCGTGTCGTCACGTTCTGGCGAGGTCGAAACCAGCGCCACCGGGCATTCGATCAATTCCTGAATGCGCTGGATATACTTGATCGCGTTGGCGGGCAGATCGGCATAGCTGCGCGCGCCTGCCGTGCTTTCGTGCCAGCCGTCCATCTCTTCGTAGATCGGTTCGCATTCGGCCTGATCGGCGGCGTGGCTGGGCAAGTAGTCATACACCTTCCCGCGTAGGCGGTATCCGGTGCAGATCGCCACGCGTTCCAGCCCGTCGAGCACGTCGATCTTGGTGAGCGCGATGCCGGTGACGCCGCTGATCGCGCAGGATTGCCGCACCAGCACCGCATCGAACCAGCCCACGCGGCGCTTGCGCCCGGTGACCGTGCCGAATTCATGGCCGCGTTCGCCGAGCCGCTGGCCGACGTCGTCCTCCAGCTCGGTCGGGAACGGGCCGCTGCCGACGCGGGTGGTGTAGGCTTTCACGATGCCGAGCACATAGCCGGTCGAATTGGGGCCGAGCCCGCTGCCAGAAGCCGCCGTGCCGCTGACGGTGTTGGACGACGTGACGAACGGATAGGTGCCATGATCAACATCGAGCAGCACACCCTGTGCGCCTTCGAACAGGATCTTCGCGCCCGCACGGCGCACCTTCTTCAACCGCTTCCACACCGGCTGGGCGAATTTGAGCACGAAGGGCGCGATTTCGCGCAGTTCTTCGAGCAGCGCGGCGCGATCGACCGGCGGCTGGCCGAAGCCCGCCCGCAGCGCATCATGGTGAGCGCACAGCCGATCAAGCTGCGGTTCCAGCGTGTCGAGATGCGCAAGATCGCACACCCGGATCGCGCGCCTGCCGACCTTGTCCTCGTAAGCCGGACCGATCCCGCGCCCGGTGGTGCCGATCTTGCCCTTGCCCGCCGCCGTTTCGCGCAGACCATCAAGGTCGCGGTGCAGCGGCAGGATCAACGGGCAATTGTCGGCAACCGCGAGATTCTCGTCAGTGATGCTGACCCCCTGCCCTTCGACCTTGGCGACCTCGTCCCGCAGTGCCCAGGGGTCCAGCACCACGCCATTGCCGATCACCGACAGCGTGCCCGACACGATGCCCGACGGCAGCAGCGAAAGCTTGTAGGTCTTGCCGTCGATGACCAAGGTATGCCCGGCATTGTGCCCGCCCTGAAAGCGCACGACCACATCGGCGCGGCTGGCGAGCCAATCGACGATCTTGCCCTTGCCCTCATCGCCCCACTGGGCGCCGATCACGGTGACGTTGGCCATGTTGTTCCTTCGATGATGGCGGTGGTTCTGATGGCGATGGGCCGGGCGCGGCACTAGGCGGTCCGCGACATGGTGGCAAGCACATGGCGCAATCGCGCTTTCCTACCGCGGCGGCGATCTGGCAGGTCGGCAATCATGCCCGCCGATGCCGCCCACCTCGCATGTTGCGCACCTGTAACCTGGACGTGGGCCGGGGCGGTTTTTCGGTTTCTGGACAGTGTCTCATGTGTCTCCACATTCAGGAATTCGCGGCGATGACTGAACGCGGCGATCCGGCGCGAAGGGTTGCAGGGGATTCGCCGTTGAAGCAGGGTATCAGGGCACACGAAGGAACCACGATGAACGCCGCACCCAAAGTCCTGCTTGCCGCCGCTGCCGCCGCTGCTGCGCTGGCCGCCCCGATCCTCGCCCAGCAGCGCGGCGGCGCGCGGCTGCCTGCCGAATGCCGCGCGGAAATCGTGAAGCTGTGCGGCACGGACCGGGCGCAGATGCGCACTTGCCTGCGCGAGAAATATGCCGAATTGTCCGAAGGCTGCCAATCCGCCCTGCGCGAACGAATGGGCACACGCGGCGGCCAAGGCGCTGCTCCGCCGCGACGCATCGCCGCCACGAGTTGGGCGGAATTCGTCAGTCAGCGGGTCAGCAGCACGGTGATCTATGGCAGCCACGACCGCCAGCAGGTCGATATCTACACCCCTGACGATGCAGTGGGCGATACGCCGCTGGTGGTGTTCGTCCACGGCGGCGGGTGGAGCATCGGCAACCGCAGCGCAGTGCAGGCAAAGCCGCAGCACTTCAAGGATGCAGGATACGTCTTCGCCTCGGCCGGATACCGGCTGCTGCCGGATACCCCGGTTGAACAGCAGGCGGCCGATATCGGCGCAGCCTTGCGGGCCTTGCGCGCACAGGCCGAAACGGGCGGGTTCGATCCCGAAAGGATCGTGCTGATGGGCCATAGCGCGGGCGCGCATCTTGCCGCGCTGGTCGCAACCGACCCCACCTATGCCGGCGATGCATTCGGCGCGATTCGCGGCGTCGTGCTGCTCGACGGGGCGGGCTATGACGTCCCCGCTGCGATGGCGACCCCGACGCTGGAGATGCCCAACCTCTACCGCGACGTGTTCGGCACCGATCCCACGCGGCAAAAGGCGCTTTCGCCGATCACCCACGTGGGCGGCAAGGATGCGCCCCACTGGCTGGCGCTGTATGTGGCCGAGCGGGCGAATTCCAAGGCGCAGTCCGAAGCGCTGATCGCGGCTTTGGGGCAAGCGGGTGCGCAGGCGGAAGCGGCGGCGATCAACGGCACCGATCATGGCCGGATGAACCGCGAACTCGGCACCGAAGCAGGCGCGGCGCAGACCGAAGCGGTCGATGCGTTTGTGGAGCGGGTGCTGGGGTAGAGCGGCGCGGACGCGTCAGGTGACCGCAATGACGTCGATCTCGACCATCAGTTCGGGCAGTGCCAAGCTGCGCACCTCCAGCGTCGTATCGGCCGGATAAGGCGCGGTGAACCAGCGCCGACGGGCCTCGACGATTTTGGGGAAGTTGGCCATGTCGGTAAGATAGATCGTGACCTTGACCACCTTGGAAAGGTCGCTGCCCGCCGCTGCCAGAACCGTTTCGATATTGGCGAAGGTCTGGGCCAGCTGGGCATCGAAATCGCCCACGCCCACGATCCCGCCATCGGCGCCGATGCTGGCCTGGCCCGACAGGAACACAAGATCGCCGACCTGCCAGGCGGGGGCGATGCGATAGGGCGCAAGCGGATCGTCGAGGAGCGTGATCGGCTTGGCCCGGTCGGTCATGGGCGGGGCTCCAGTTCGGCAGGCCCGCTTGCCTCGAGGATGTGGGTGCAGCCCAGTGCGCCGGGATGCTCGCCCTCAGCCAGTTGGGCGCGGGTGCGCCAGCCTTGGGTGCGCAAGGCCGCTGCCGCCGCACGGTCATGGCCGAGCGGGAGCCAGATCAGCCTTGCGGCCTCAGGATCAGGCGCGGCCTCTGCCAGCCGGTCGATGTAGAGGGTGAAGCCGGTCGCGGGCTCGTCGCTCCCGGCAATGCGATAGGTACCACCCCGCCCCGCCGCACGGCGCAGGCCATCGGCATAGAGCGTGAAGCCGAACCACGACTGGTACTCGAACCCGTGCCGCTCGGTCGGGTCGAGCGTGATCCGGGCGCTATCGCCGATGCTGGCGGCGATCTGCTCGAGCGCGTCGAGCCGGGACTTGAGCGCCCCGCCCGCATCGACCGCGCGCAGGGCCGGAAGCGCCTCGGCAAACGGGCCGGTGGCATAGAGCAGCGGCAGATAGGCCGCGCCGCCTGCGGCCTTCAACCCGCCTGCGTCTTTGGTATCGAGCTCGCGCCGCACAGCCTCGCGCCTGTCCGGCGCCAGCGGCAGCGCCTCGGCCGCGAGGGTATCAACCAGATCAGGGAGCGTGAAGTCGACCGAGATCCCGGTCAGCCCCGCCGCGCCGAGCGCCTCGACCGCCAGCATCACGGCTTCGCTGGCGGCCGCGACGCTATCCGCGCCGATCAGTTCGGCGCCCAGTTGCAGCCGCTCACGCGCGGGATCGAGCTGGCTGGCGCGGATCAGCGCGGTGTCGCCGCAGTAGGCGAGCCTGAGCGGGCGCGCGGCATCGCGCAGGCTGGTGGAGGCAATCCGCCCGATCTGCGGGGTGATGTCGCTGCGCAGCGCAAGCGTGCGCAGGCTCGCCGGGTCGACGAAGCGGAACATCGCCCGCGAATCGAGCCCGCCGTTCGGGCCCGCGGCCACTCCGGCCATGCGGCCCGCTAGCGACGCTTCGAACTCGAGCAGCGGCGGACGCACCCGATCGTATCCATGCGCGTCCAGCACATCGAGGCACGCACGCATCGCCGCCGTGATCCGCGCGGCTTCTTGCGGCAGACGGTCTTCAAGACCTTCGGGGAGGAGATCGTTGGGTTGGGTCATTGTTTCTCGCGCGTCATCCCGGCGCAGGTCGGGATCGAGTCCGGCCTGCGTCTCTGGGCCCCGGCCTTCGCCGGGGTGACGATAAATTGCAAGGTCGGTTCGCACAGCGGACCGCCAGGGCGACCGCCCGCCGGCCGTCAGGCCGCCCCCTCGGCAGGAAAGCTGGCGTGGCCAGCTTCCCGCGAGAGATCAGAAAGCCAAAGCCTTGACCAGCTTCACGCCTTCGACCTTCTCGGCCTCGGCGATCACGTCGGGCGTGAGGGGTTCATCGAGGCTCAGCAGCAGCACCGCTTCCCCGCCCGCATCGCGGCGGCCGAGGTTGAATGTGCCGATGTTGATCCCGTGACTGCCCAGCAGCGTCCCGATGCGGCCGATGAAGCCCGGCTTGTCGTCGTTAACGATGTACAGCATGTGCCCGGCCAGTTCGGCTTCGATCCCGATGCCGAAGATCTCCACCAGACGCGGCGCTTCGTTGCCGAACAGCGTGCCCG
The DNA here is from genome assembly GCF_040148725.1 of Erythrobacter sp. NFXS35. NCBI lineage: Bacteria > Pseudomonadati > Pseudomonadota > Alphaproteobacteria > Sphingomonadales > Erythrobacteraceae > Erythrobacter > Erythrobacter sp. NFXS35. The sequence goes on from NZ_JAGDEB010000001.1 coordinate 996,282, forward strand.
CGACCGAGCGCGGCCCTTGTGCAGTGTCCACCGTGACACGCAGCAGCGTGTTGTATGCGCCATCACGGTCATGGCGGATTTCGCGCACGTCCAGCCCGCGCTCCTTGGCGAGGTACGGCGCGTTGACCATATTCACCGTATCCGAATAGCGGCGCATCAGCCCGGAGAGCACGGCGGCGGTGATCGGCTTGCCGTTGAGCCCGGCGGCTGCACCTTCGCGTTCGATGCTGATGTTGGTCAGGTTGCCATGCGCTAGCTGCCCGACAAGGCTGCCGAGCTTTTCCGCCAGCGCCATATAGGGGCGCAGCTTGGGCGCTTCCTCGGCGGAGAGCGAGGGTACGTTGAGCGCATTGGTGACGCCGCCGTTGACGAGGTAATCGGCTAGCTGCTCGGCCACCTGCAGGGCGACATTGACCTGCGCTTCGGTCGTGCTGGCGCCAAGGTGCGGGGTGCAGATGAAATTGGATGTGCCGAACAGCGGGTGATCGGGCGCGGGCGGCTCGGTTTCGAACACGTCCAGTGCCGCCCCTGCCACCTGGCCGCTTTCCAGACAATCCTTCAGCGCCGCTTCGTCGATCAACCCGCCGCGCGCGCAATTGATGATGCGGATACCCTTTTTCGCATTCTCGAGCCTGTCGCGGTTGAGGATGTTGCGGGTCTCGTCGGTCAGCGGGGTGTGCAGCGTGACGAAATCGGCGCGGCTCAGCAGCGTGTCGAGATCAACCTTCTCGACTCCCATTTCCACGGCGCGGTCTTCGGTCAGGAAGGGGTCATAGGCGATCACCTTCATCCGCAGGCCAAGCGCGCGGCTGGCGACGATCGAACCGATATTGCCCGCGCCGATCAGGCCCAGCGTCTTGGCGGTGAGTTCCACGCCCATGAACCCGCTTTTCGGCCACTTGCCGTCCTGCGTCTGCGCGTTGGCTTCTGGGATCTGGCGGGCGAGCGCAAACATCAGCGCGATTGCGTGTTCGGCGGTGGTTATCGAGTTCCCGAACGGGGTGTTCATCACCACCACACCCTTGCCAGAGGCATAGGGGATATCGACGTTGTCCACGCCAATCCCGGCGCGGCCAATGACCTTGAGATTGGTCGCGGCATCGAGAATGGCAGCGGTCACCTTGGTCGAGGAGCGGATGGCGAGGCCATCATAATCGCCGATGCGGGCGATCAGCTGTTCCGGCGTTTCGCCGGTGATGACATCGACATCGCAGCCGCGCTCTTCGAAAATGCGCGCAGCGTTGGGGTCCATCTTGTCGGAAATGAGAACTTTGGGACGGGTCATGGGAAATTCCTCGGCACGAGCGAGTCCCCGCGCAGGCGGGGACCCCAGGCAATCATGGAAACACGTGGCTGCGGGAGGCCCCCGCCTGCGCGGGGGCTCATACCCGACCAAAAATCAGCCGTTCTTGACCTTTTCATAGGCCCATTCGATCCACGGCAGTAGACGCTTCACGTCCTCCTGCTCCACGGTCGAACCGCACCAGATGCGCAACGATGGCGGCGCATCGCGGTAGCCGTTGAAATCGAAGCCGACATTGCGTTCTTCGAGCGTCTTGACGATTTTCTTGGGCACGGCCGCCTTTTCTTCATCGGACAGCGCGTCGTAATATTCGCCCTGAAACACCATGCAGACGCCGGTGTTGGTTTGCTGCGCCGGATCGGACGCCATATTGCGCAGCCACGGGGTGGTCTCGATCCAGTCCTTCACCAGCTTGGCATTGGCGTTGGCGCGTTCGACCAGCGCCTTGCGCCCGCCGATGCTTTTCGCCCATTCCAGCGCTGCGATGTAATCTTCGGTCGCCAGCATCGAAGGGGTGTTGATCGTCTCACCCGCGAAGATGCCGAGGTTGAGCTTGTCGCCCTTCTTCATGCGGAACAGCTTGGGCATCGGCCACGGCGGATCGTAGGATTCGATCCGGGCGACGGCCTTGGGGCTGAGGATCAGCATCCCATGTTGCGCTTCGCTGCCCATCACCTTCTGCCAGCTGTAGGTCGTGGCATCGAGCTTCGACCAGTCCATTTCCTGCGCGAAAATCGCGCTGGTGGCGTCGTTGATGGTGATCCCTTCACGGCCCGGCTCCAGCCAGTCGGTGTTGCGGATCATCGCGCCGCTGGTCGTGCCGTTCCAGGTGAACACGACATCATTGCGCTGCGGGATGGTGGTGAGATCGGGGATCTCGCCATAATCGGCGGTGAGGACTTGCAGGTTAGGCAGCTTGAGCTGCTTCACCGCGTCCTGGATCCAGATATTGCCGAAGCTTTCCCACGCGGCGACCGTGACCGGGCGTGCCGGATCGAGCATCGCCCACATGGCGGCTTCGATTGCGCCGGTGTCTGACGCGGGCATGATGCCGATCAGGTAATCATCGGGGATGCCGAGCAGTTCGCGGCTCAGATCAATCGCGTACTTCAGCCGCGCCTTGCCCAGCGCCGAACGGTGCGAACGGCCAAGCGAATCGGTTTTCAGTTTGTCCAGCGACCAGCCGGGGAATTTTGCCGTGGGGCCCGACGAAAAAAACGGGCGTTCAGGCTTAAGCGTAGGCTCGTGCATGAGCCCGCGGGTGTACTCAGTCATGTATTCTCTCCTTGCAGAGAGCTCGCGCGGCGTTGGGACCGCGTGGCCCGCTGGCCGCTCTAGAGGTCGCCGGTGACAAGTCAACGCATGAATCGACCACCGGACCCGGTTGGCTGACCGATCGCCCTTTCCGCTCTCGACAGGATAGCCCCTCGCCAAGCGGGTCGAATGTTACTAATCAACCCGCGAAATGAACATTTCCGATCTTCGCATTGCGCTGTTCAGCGGCAATTACAACTACACCCGCGACGGGGCGAATCAGGCGCTCAACCGGCTGGTCGGCTCGCTGCTGGCCAAAGGCGCGCAGGTCCGCATCTATTCCCCGAAGGTCGCCAATCCCGATTTTCCGCCGACCGGCGATCTGGTCGGCCTGCCTAATGTGCCGATGCCAGTGAAGGGACGCGGCGAATACCGCATGCCGACCCATCTGGGCGCAGCGGTGAAGCGCGATCTGGAAAAATTCCGGCCCGATATCGTCCACCTGTCCTCGCCCGATCCATCCGGCCACGCGGCGCTCAGGTGGGCGCAGGATCACGATGTTCCGGTGCTGGCGTCTGTTCACACGCGGTTCGAAACCTATCCGCGCTACTACAAGATGGCGTTCCTCGAACCGCTGATCATCCGCTTGCTGCGGCGGTTCTACAATCGCTGCGATGCGCTGGTGGCCCCCTCGCAATCGATGATCGACGAATTGCTGGCGATGAAAATGCATGACGATATTGCGCTGTGGAGCCGGGGGGTGGATCGCACCATCTTCTCGTCCGCCCGCCGCGATCCGGAATGGCGGCGCGGCCTCGGCCTTGCGGATGATGATGTCGCCATCGTGTTCCTCGGCCGTTTGGTGATGGAAAAGGGGCTGGACGTGTTCGCCGAAACCATCGTCCAGTTGCGCCGCCGTCAGGTGCCGCACAAGGTGCTGGTGATCGGCGATGGCCCCGCACGCGAATGGTTCCAGGCGAACCTGCCGGGCGGCATTTTCGCAGGCTTCAAGACCGGCGAGGGGCTGGGGCAGGCGCTGGCCAGCGGGGATATATTCTTCAACCCCAGCGTCACCGAAACCTTCGGCAATGTCACGCTGGAAGCGATGGCGAGCGGTCTGCCAGTGGTGGCCGCCGGCGCGACCGGCAGCGCCAGTCTGGTATCGGAAGGCGTCACCGGAAGGCTGGTGGTGCCAACCACCAAAGATGCAGACGCCGCCGCCTTCGCCGAAGCGCTCGCCCCCTATTGCACCGATCCGGCGCTGCGATCAGCCCACGGCGCGGCCGGAGAAACGCGGGCCTGCGAATTTGGCTGGGAAGCGATCAATCAGGTGGTCGCGGACACCTACGTGCGGCTGGTCGAGGATCGGCGCGCATTGCAGGCCAGCGAACAGGGTCACGCAGCGCAAGCGGCCTGATCGCCCCCGCGGTTCAGCGCAGCACGCCCGCCTTGGTCATGGCCCTCGCAAAGAAAGCCATCCCGAATACCGAGGCCCAGATCACGACCGTGAACACCAGCTGTCCGGTGGTGGCGAACTCTGGCGGGATGTCGGAGGTGAAAGTGTAAGCGGTCGATCCCGCCAACCCGATCAGCGAAACGACAAAGGCGTGAAAGGCAAACCGGCTGCGGAAAAGCAGCAGGATCGATCCGGCCACTGCGCCCCATACGCCGAGCGCCCAGAACACGGTCGCCCACAGCGGATAGTCGTTGAAATAGTCGAGGATCGCCGTGACGCTCACGCCCATGTTGTCGGCTGCCATGCCGAGATAGGCTTCGTTCGCGGTCTTGGTCATGACGTAGTCATTGGCCCCGCCTGCAAACCACAGCAGGCTGACGACACCCAGCACCCACAGGTGCCACGGCGCTTTGACGCGCTGATTGCCGATGATGGTCATGTATGCTCCCTCCCCCATCCAGCATCACCCGAGTGTGGGGGCCGGATGGAGGAGAGATACGCCCGAGTTGCGTCAACCGCAATCGCGGGTGCGAATCACAACCGCTCGATGCGCTTCGCCATTTCGTCGATCATGTCGACGATCTCGTTGATGGTGCGCTCGTCGAGCTTGCCGACCCGGGCGCGGTTCTTTAGCACGTTGGCAAGATTGCCCATCGCGCGGAACAGATCTGGCGATCGCACCTTCTCCGCGCGCTCGGCATGGCGGCCCAGCCGCTTCATCAGCGTTTCCACTTCATCGCCGCGTTCGGCCAGTTCAGTGCGTCCCTTGTCGGTGGCAGCAAAGGGCTTCTTCGCGCCCTCCGCCTCGGCTGGGGCAATCGCGCCTTCGTCCTCGAGCAGTTGCAGGGTGGGATAGACCGCGCCGGGGCTCGGGGCATAGGCGCCGCCGGTCATGTCCTCGATTTCCTTGATGAGTTCATAGCCATGGCGCGGGTCTTCAGCAATCAGGGCGAGCAGCGCGAGGCGCAATTCGCCGGTGCCGAACATCCGCCCACGCCGTTGACGCCGTCTGCCGGGTGCGTCGCGCTCCTCGGTTTCGTTATCCTCGTCCCAGCGCCACTTGGCCTTGAAGCCCGGGCCGCCAATATTGGCGTTCCCGCTCATCGCCATCATCGCAATCGCTTCGCCCAGCTTGTCCCAACCGGTGCCGCGTCCATATTTGTTCCAGCTCATTGCACGATCCTTTTCATGCGTGGTGATAGGTCAAAGATATATCTTCGACCTATCTTGACAAGGGGTGCGCCGCTACGCGGTTCCCTTTTCCGACGATGAGCGTATCAGGCCCGACGAATGGCTGACCTGTTCGGAGACGATGCGCCCACCCCTGCGCCCGCTACGCCGTCCGGCGATGCGCCGCTGGCTGATCGGCTGCGCCCGCAAATCTTGGGCGAAGTGGTGGGGCAGGAACACCTGACTGGCCCCGAAGGCGCGATCGGGCGGATGGTGGCGGCTGGCAAGCTCGCCAGCATCATCCTTTGGGGGCCGCCCGGCACCGGCAAGACCTCGATTGCGCGCCTGCTGGCCGATGCCGTGGGAATGCGCTTTACAGCGATTAGCGCGGTGTTCTCGGGCGTCGCCGACCTGAAGAAGGCCTTCGCCGAGGCCGAAAAGTTCGCGAGCGCCGGGCGCAAGACGCTGCTGTTCGTGGACGAGATCCACCGGTTCAACCGCGCCCAGCAGGATGGCTTCTTGCCCTATGTCGAACGCGGCGTGGTGACGCTGGTGGGCGCGACCACCGAAAACCCCAGCTTCGCGCTCAACGCCGCACTGCTTAGCCGCGCGCAGGTGCTGGTGCTGCACCGGCTGGATGAGGCCGCTCTGGCGGCGCTGCTGGTGAAGGCGGAAACGCTCGAAGGCCCCCTCCCCCTCACCCCGGAGGCACGCGCCGCGCTGATCGCGCAGGCAGACGGCGACGGACGTTTCGTGCTGGGCCAGGCCGAGACCTTGTATGCGGCGGGCCTATCCGAACCGCTCGATCCGCAGGCGCTCGGCAACTTCCTGCAACGCCGGGTGGCGGTGTACGACAAGGACCGTGACGGGCATTACAATCTCATCTCCGCGCTGCACAAGGCTGTGCGCGGCAGCGATCCGCAGGCGGCGCTGTACTACCTCGCGCGGATGCTGACAGCGGGGGAAGAACCGCTGTTCCTCGCCCGCAGACTGGTCCGGATGGCGGCGGAGGACATCGGCATGGCCGATCCGCACGCGCTGCCGCAATGCATGGCGGCGATGGAGGCGTACCGGTTCCTCGGCAGCCCGGAGGGCGAGCTGGCGCTCGCGCAGGCCTGCCTGTATCTGGCGACCGCGCCCAAATCCAACGCTGTCTATCTGGCGCAGAAAGCCGCTTGGAATTCCGCGAAGGACACCGGCAGCCTGATGCCGCCGATGAACATCGTCAACCCGGCCACCGGGCTGATGGAAAGCCTCGGCTACGGCAAGAGCTACACCTATGACCACGACACGCCCGAGGGCTTTTCGGGCGACAATTACTGGCCGGAGGAAATGGAGCCGCAGCAGTTCTATACGCCGGCCCCTCGCGGGTTCGAGCGCGAGGTGAAGAAGCGGCTGGAATACTGGGACAAGCTGCGAGCGGAGAAATCCGATGGCTGAGTCCTCGCGCAGGCGGCGATCTCAGGCAATCTTGCGCCAAGCCGAAGGAGGCCCTCGCCTTCGCGGGGGCGCACGTTCCCAATGAGATTCACCCACTTTCTCGCCGTCGATTGGTCGGGCGCAAAGGGTCCGCGCCAGAAAGGCATCGCGCTGGCAATGACGAGCGCAGAGGGAGGTCCGCCCGCGTTGCTCCCCCCGCCTGATCCACGCGGCTGGGCGCGTGGCGAGGTGCTGGCAATGGTGCGCAATCTCACCGCGCCGACGCTGGTCGGCTTCGATCTTGGCATTTCGCTACCTTACGCGGATGCAGGCGCGTTCTTTCCCGGCTGGGACGCCTCACCCGCCGATGCACGCGTATTATGGGCACTGATCGACCGTCTATGCGCCGATGATCCGAACCTCGAAGCAGGCGGTTTCGTGACCCACCCGGAAGCATCCCGCTATTTCCGCCATGGCAAGGGCGCGCAAGGCGACCGCTTCCTGCTGCCCGGTGCGGTATCGCGCGAGGGCCGATTTCGCCTCGCCGAGGCGGCGCAGCGCGCGCAAGGCGTGCGACCGGTAAGCAATTTCAACCTCGTCGGCGCAGCGCAGGTCGGCAAGTCGAGCCTGACCGGCATGCGGATGCTGCACCGGCTCAGCGGCAAAGTGCCGGTGTGGCCGGTCGATCCGCTGCCCGCAGAAGGCTCGGTGGTGACGGAAATCTATACTTCCGTCGCAGCGCGGCTGGGCGGCGTGACCGGCACGGCGACCAAGATCCGCAGCTTCGCAGGCCTGAACGATGCGCTGGATCTGCTCGGCTCGCCGCCGGTCATGGGCGCAGGCGCCATTGACGATCACTCCTCCGACGCGCTGCTCACCGCCGCATGGCTGCGCCATGTCCATGCAAGCCGCGATTTGTGGCATCCCCCCAGCCTCACCGAAGAAGTGGCCCGCACCGAAGGCTGGACGTTCGGCGCGCTTTGAATGACGTCCTTGCAGCGTTGCGGGCAAGCCCCCCCCCCCCAACCGCTGCGGGCGACCGGTCGGCCTCGAGGCTGCAAGTGCAGCCGACAATCACACACAGCTAGCGGGCGTTGTTGCCGCCATATCGCTTCGCTACTTGAGGGCGTTCTTGCCGCCCTATCGCTTCGCTACTTGAGGGCGTTCTTGCCGCCCTATCGCTTCGCTACTTGAGGGCGGGACAGTTTGGGGTTAGGGCGCGGCCACGGGAAGCCGGCTTAGCTCAGTTGGTAGAGCACCTGATTTGTAATCAGGGGGCCGCGGGTTCGAATCCTGCAGCCGGCACCACCTTTTTTGTGGCGAATCGCCTGGTGGCTTTCCGGTTGCATCAATCTCGTCCTCTCGCAGTCGTCCAAAGCCCCCTTTGGCTCGACTGACGACATTTCGCTTTGGCGGAGTAGGCGCTAGGCTGTCAGCTTGAAGCCAGTCACAGGAGGGGACACATATGAAACACCGCTGGATCGCCGCCGCCTTGCTCACCACCAGCGCGCTCGCCGCGCCTATCGCCCATGCTCAGGAAAGTGAAACCAAGCTGCTGCGCGATCCGGCGCTCTCGGACAACGCGCTCGCCTTCGTCTACGCTGGCGATATCTGGATCGCGGCGCCGGACGGCAGCAATCCGGTGCGGTTGACATCGCACCGCGCCGACGAACGTGATCCGATTTTTTCGCCCGATGGCAGCAAGATTGCTTATACCGCGAACTACGATGGCAATGCCGATGTGTTCGTGATTGGCGTACGGGGGGGTGAGCCACAGCGCCTAACCTGGCATCCGGGTGATGATGCCGCAATCGACTGGACGCCCGACGGCACGGCGGTGGCGATGGTCAGCGCGCGGGAACGCCGCTCAGGCCGCTCGGGTCAGCTTTATCACGTGGGGCTGGACGGTGGTCTGCCGAAAAAGATCTCCGAAGCCGCAGTAATGGCCGGCAGCTATGACGAAAGCGGGCGCATTTTTGCCAATGTGCCGTGGGGTTCGGGCAATGCGGTGCTAACCGGCGGCGTCAACGGCTGGCGCGGCTATCGTGGCGGGCGAACCCCGTCGATCCAGCTGATCGATTTCAATGCCGACACTGCAACCACAATCCCTGGAGAACGCACCAGCGAATTCGATCCGGTGTGGATGGACGGCCAACTCTATTTTCTGTCCGACCGCTGGAACACCCGCGCCAACATCTTCCGCTATGACCCGGCCACCACCGAAGTGACTCAGGTCACCCGCGAAAGCGATTGGGACATCCGCAACATCACCGCAAAGAATGGACGGATCGTCTACGAAGCGGGCGGTGTGCTGCACACGCTCGACGTGGCAAGCGGTACCAGTGGCCGCCTGCCGATCACCCTCGTCGCAGACCTGCCCGCGCGCCGCCCCGGCTGGAAACCGGCGGGCGAACAAATGACCAGCGCCGCGCTGTCCCCCTCGGGCGCGCGCGTCGCGGTGACGGCGCGCGGCGACGTGTTCACTGTGCCGACCGACAAGGGCGTGGCTCGCAACATCTCGCAAAGCGCGGCAATCCGCGATTACGGCGCGATCTGGTCGGATGATGGTACTCGGCTTGCCTATGTCACCGACGACGGAACCGGACAGGCGCTGATGATCGAGGATCAGAGCGGGATCGAACCGGTGCGGCGCATCGCGCTGGGCGAGGTTTTCCACGAGTTGATTGCGTGGGGTAACGAAGGCCGGCATATCATATTCGCAACCAGCAATCTCAAGTTGCGCGCACTTGATGTCGCCAGCGGCACAAGCTGGGAAATTGCCGAGAGCCCGCGCCGCAACGGCAATTTCGGCGCGACCATTTCGCCGACTGGCGGATGGGTGGCCTACACCACCCGCGGCGCGAATGAGAACGCTGCGCTCAACCTCTATGATCTTGTCGCCCGCCGCAATTACCCTGTGACCAGCAGCTTTGCCGACATCGGCTCGCCGCAGTTCTCGAAAGACGGCAAGCTGTTGTTCTTCTCGGCTTCGACCAATGCGGGATCTTTTTATTCCGGGCTCGACATGACGACGCAGGACCGCCCCTATCGCGCTGCGCTCTATGCCGCAGTCTTGGAAGCGGACGGAGAATCGCCGCTCGCCCCGATCCTCGCCAACGAGGAAGCCGACGACAAGCAGGATGACGGCAGCGACAGCAAGAACGGTAAGGACAAGAAGGCCGAAAGCGCGACCGACACGAAGCCGGCACCCAAAGTCGATCCGGTCGGGCTGGACCGGCGCATAGTCGCGCTGCCTGTAGCCGAAGCGTCCTATGCCAGCCTCGCCACCGCCTCGGACGGCGCACTGTTCTATGTCGAACGTGCCCAGCCCGGCGTCGCCACCGGCCCCGGCAGCGGGCAGGAACGGGCGCGGCTGATGCGGTTTGACTTCGAAGAGCGCGAGGCCGAGCAAGTCGGAATCGGCATTGTTTCCGTCTCCACCGACGCCAAGGGGGAAAAGCTGCTGCTGATGAAGCATGACGATACCCTCGTCACTGCAGATGCTGGCAAGAAGCTTGAGCCCGAGCCGGTGAGCCTCGCCGGAGTGAAGCTGTATGTCGACCCGATGGCCGAATGGAAGCAGATCTTCGGCGATGTGTGGCGGATGGAAAAGGAATATTTCTACGATCCGGGACTGCATGGGCTCGACTGGGCCGGTGTGCGCGCGAAGTTCGAACCGCTTCTGGACCATGTCGGACGGCGCGAAGATCTCAACGACATCCTCGTCGAGATGACCGGGGAAATGGGCGTGGGCCACAATTATGTGGGCGGCGGCGATGTTTATGACAACAGCGCAGCCTCGCCCGGCCTTTTGGGCGCAGATATCGCCGTTGAAGGCGGGCGTTACCGGATCAAGCGTATTTTCACTGGTGAGCAGTGGAACCCGTTCGTCGCAGCACCGCTGGCCGCACCGGGCGTCGATGTGAAAGTGGGCGACTACATCATCGCCATCAATGGTCAGGAACTGACCGCGCGCGACAATATCTACGCCGCGTTGTCGGGCGCACGCGGCAGCCAGATCGCACTGACTGTCTCCGCCACTCCCAGCGGGCCGCGTCGCACTTCCACGGTCGAACCGGTGGGGAACGAAGGTGCCTTGCGCCTGTGGAGCTGGATCGAGGACAACCGTCGGTATGTCGACAAGGCCACCGGTGGACGCGTCGCCTATGTCTACATGCCCAACACCGCCGATGCCGGGTTCACCTTTTTCAACCGGATGTATTTCGCCCAGACCGACAAGGAAGCGCTGATCCTTGACGAACGCTCGAATGGGGGTGGGCAAGCCGCTAATTATATTATTGACGTGCTGAGCCGGAAATGGCTGTCCGGCTGGCAAGATCGCGAGGGGTTGAACTATGCGACTCCTGGCGGGGGGATCTACGGACCCAAGGTAATGCTGATCGATCAGGATGCAGGCTCGGGTGGGGACTGGATGCCCTATGCGTTCCGGGAGTACGATCTGGGCACATTGATCGGCACGCGCACATGGGGCGGATTGATCGGGATCAGCGCCAATCCCGCGCTGATGGACGGGGGCAGGCTGGCGGTGCCGAACTTCCGTTTTTATGACACTCAGGGTCGTTTCACGATCGAAAACGAGGGAGTTGCGCCCGATCTCCAGGTCGAGCTTGACCCGCTCGCGCTCGACCGGGGACAGGACACCCAGCTCGAGGCTGCGATTGCCACGGTCATGGAAGATCTCAAGGAAGCCGTTTCGCCGATCAAGCCGCCGCCGCCCTACCCTACTGAAATCGGCAAGTAAGTGACCAAGCGCGGGCCGAGCGCCGCTTACGCTTGGCCCGCGCACAGAACGGCGCCGGGATAACGGGCGATGTCTACAATCCTGGTGCGGCCAGCTTGTTGGCGCGCCGTTCGCCGCAGTGCGCGACTGGACAATGCCGCTTGAGAGTGCCTGGCGCAGAGGCTAGACAATTGGCGGGAAACAGGGGGAAATCGATGAAGGCGGGAAAATTTGCTGCTGCTGTTGGGATGGCGGTCATCTTGCCTTCGATGGCGATGGCGCAGACAACCATTATCCACGCAGGCCGCCTGATCGACGTGCCCGGGCAAGCTCCGCGTGGACCATCCACGATCATTATAGAAGATGGGCGGATCGTGTCGGTGGACGATGGGCATGCGCCAGTTCCCGACGACGCCGAGGTCATCGATCTGCGCAATCATACCGTGTTCCCCGGACTGATCGATAGCCATGTGCATTTGACCAGTGATGCAGGCGGGCTCGCAGGGCAGTTGGAGGCGGTGACCTTGTCTCCCGCCGCGCAGGCCCTTAATGCTCAGGCCAACGGAATGAAGACGCTTCGCGCGGGCTTCACCACGGTGCGCAATCTGGGTGACGGCGATGGGGCGGTGTTCGCGCTGCGCGACGCGGTCAATGCCGGTAAGATTATGGGGCCACGGATCGTCGATGCCGGTTCCAGCTTGTCGGGCACGGCCGGCCACTCCGACGATGCGCTCGGCTATCGTGACGAACTGCGCCCCTTCTTCGCGGGTGCGGGCAATACCTGTGACGGGGCAGAAGACTGCCGCCGCGCGGCGCGGCAACAGATCGGGCGCGGCGCCGACGTCATCAAAATGACCATCACTGGCGGTGTCAACAGCCGGATCGGCGCGGGTCTGGGCAGCCAAATGTTCGATGACGAGGCGGCGGCGATCGTCGCCACTGCGCGGATGTTCGGGCGCAAGGTGGCGGTCCACTCGCACGGCGCCGACGGGACTCTCCAGGCGCTGAAACTCGGCGTCGATTCGATCGAACATGGCACGATGCTCACCGAAGAAGTCGTCGCGCTGTGGGCGAAGAGCAAAACCTATTACGTCCCGACGCTGTCGACCGTTAACGGGTACAAGGAAAGGCTTGCGGCCAACGCCGGTGCCTATGAGCCCGATGTTCTCGCGAAGATCAAATGGCGGATCGACATCACCGGCAAAACGCTTGAGGTGCTCGTCCCGCGCGGTATCCGTATCGCCTTCGGCACCGATGCGGGTGTATCGAAACATGGCCGCAATGGCGACGAATTCGAACTGATGGTCGCACACGGGATGACGCTCGAAAGCGCATTGGTGGCAGCCACGATCAACGCCGCCGACCTGCTCGGCCTGTCCGATGAGATCGGCACAATCGCGCCGGGGAAAAGCGCCGACATCATCGCAGTCGCAGGCGATCCGTTGACGGACACGTCAGTTTACAAGGATGTCAAGTTCGTCATGGCGCGCGGCAAGGTCATCGAACGGGAATAACCGAACGGTCGGGATCCCGCAGGTTATGGCGCACATGAAATTGCGGCTGTCCGCGCACGGGGATGATACCGTAAACATCCGGTTTCCTTGAACGCAGCCGCCTGCAAGGCACTGATCTTGAGGCACGCCGTTCGAACTTTCTACCGCGCCACACAACCGTTCTGCTTGCATGCGCCCAACGTGATCCGGCACTGTCGAACACAGGCAGTAGACTTGACACCGGTGTCAGGTCGAGCAAAAAGGTTTGCGAGCGAATAGCCAACGACTGATTGTCACTGGGCCGCTAAAGGAGATGGGCGCAGCATATGACCTTCCGGATCTGGAAGAGGCTGAGGGGGCTTGCCGTGACGGCCCCCAGCGCCGTCTGTGTGCTGGCGGTATCAACCTTGGCCGGCAACGCTTCGCCGCCCGGTTTGCCGCGGCTGCTTGCGGCCAAGCAGACCGGCCCCGATTTCAGCTATGCCGGCTATCGCTTCGGCCTTGCGCCTCTGCCGGCGTCGCTCGGCACAGTCATCGAAGCTGCGTCGCATGGCGTTATCCCCAATGACGGGAAAGACGATGCCAAGGCACTGCTGCGTGCGATCGCTGCGGCGGATCGGATCGCCGGGAGAGTAACGCTGCAATTGCCGCCCGGGCGCATCCAGATCGGCGAGGTCATTCCGCTGGAACGTAGCGATTTTGTGCTGATGGGCGCAGGATCGGGTGCCGATGGCACGGAACTCTATTTCCCTCGCCCTCTCAACATCGTCGACGATCCGGCCCGCCAGGATGAATTGCGCACCTATCTGAAGCGCGAAAACAAGTTCGAAGTAATCCCCGACCAGAACATCAACTTCCTGTTCAGCGAATATAGCTGGTCCGGCGCATTCCTGCTGGTGGGCCCGCCGCAGGATCGCGCCGTGTCCTATGATTCGGAGCTAGACCGCCGTAACCGCGTGCTGGCCGACCCGGTTTCGGCCCGCCAGTTCGCGCGGACGATCAAGGTCAAGGATGCCTCGCGCTTGCAGGTTGGCCAGGTCGTGCAGGTACAGTGGTTTTCGGTCGACGGCCCCGACAGCGCGATCCTGCGCTCGATGTATGGCGACCTTGCGAGCTGGAACGACAGCGAAGCGGGCGCTGCCGCCCCTCTAGCCATCGGCTCGCATCACTGGACCTTCGCCAACCGTCCGGTGGTCGCGCAGCCGACGCGGATCACGGCGATCAATGGGAGCACCGTCACCATCGGCGATCCGCTCCTGCATGGGATTGCCGCCAACCAGCCGGCTGTGATCGCAAAATGGGAGCATTTGGAGGAAGTCGGGATCGAGGGGCTGAAGCTGACGTTCCCCGACAACCCCTGGTTCGGCCACCACCTGGAAGCGGGCTATAACGGCATCTATCTGACCGGCCTTTTCGATGGCTGGGTGCGCGATGTCGAAATCCGCAATGCCGACAGCGGGATTCTAACGGACAATGCCGGTTCGCTCACCATCGACACGGTGCGCACGACCGGCGATCACAAGGCGCACTACACCGTCCACGTCGGTGCGGTTCACAATGTGCTGGTGCGCGATCTGGTGGTCGCAAATCCGGCAGTCCATCCGGTCAGCGTCAACACCCGCTCGACCCGGTCAGTGTTCCTGCGGGCTGAAGTGCGGAGGGATGCGATCATCGATCAGCATTCGGGATCGAACCATCAAAACCTGTTCGACCAACTCACCCTGCACGCCGAGCCGAGCGGCGCGGAGCAGACGTGGACCTACCGCCTCTGGGAAGGCGGCGGCGCGCCTTACTGGAAACCGGGGCACGGGCTTTACAACACCCACTGGAACCTGAAGCTGGTGTTCCCCCAAACCGTGCCGCAGGACGCCGTGATCGCCATCACCAGCGGGCTTGAAGGGCCGGGAGCGCGGGTCGTGGGGCTGCATGGCAATCGCCAGCTGGCGCTGGATTACCGGCCCGGGCCCTATGCCGAGATGCTGAACGAGGCGGTCGCTGCTGCCCCGTCGCTGTACGAATACCAGCTCGCCTTGCGCCGCGCGCGAATGAAGTCCTCGCACGCTGCAGCGCAATGACGTTGCGCTAGGTCTCGGAAGGCGGCGGCGCGATCGATGCCCGCTCGATCAGTTCCGACGGCAGGTGAACGAAATCACTGGAAAAGCGCCGCTTCGGCAGGAAATTACCCACCAGCTTTTCCGCGGCGAGCACGCCCATGTCCCTGATCGGCCAGCGGACCGTTGTCAACGATGGCCACACATGGGTGGCCGTTGGCGAATCGTCGAATCCGACCAGCGACAAGTCGCGCGGGATCTGGAGATTGCGCTCGAACGCAGCGTGCATGACGCCGGCGGCCATTTCGTCATTGCTGGCGAAGATCGCCGTCGGGCGCGGATCGAGACCGAGCAGCAGGCGTCCGGCGGATCGACCGGATTCGAAACGGTAGTCGCCCTGCGCACAGTAATCGGGCGGCACCGGCAAACCCGCCGCCTCGAGCGCCGCATGAAAGCCGAGCTCGCGCTCTGCGGCCGAGCGGAACCCCTGCGGCCCGCGCACGAAGCCGATGCGGCGGTGCCCCGTCGCAATCAGCAGGCGACAGGCTTCTGTCACCGCGATCCGGTCCGTCGACGTCACACTGTGATCGTCATCGTCCAGCGCGGCCGATCCGACCCTGACGAAGCGCACCCCCATCGACCGGCACAACTCACCGATTTCGTCGCGCTCGGAAATCGGGGGCAGAATGATAGCGCCGATCGGTCGCTGCTGCTGAAGGAAGGCGGCGATGTCATCGAGCATCGCAGGGGAACGGCGATCCACCGGTCGCACCATCAGCGCCAGTTCGCTCTCGCGGATCGCGTCGAGCACCCCGCGCTCGAAATTCTGCACCGTCTGCGCATTGGGATTGTCATGCAGCAGCACGATCGCGAAATTGCGTCCCAGCGCCAGCGCACGCGCCTGCGGATTGGGAACATAACCCAGCGCGACGATCGCCTGCTCGACCTTTTCCTGCGTGGCCGCGCTGAGACCGGGCGAACCGTTGATGACCCGGCTGACCGTCTTCTTCGAGACACCCGCATGCGACGCAACATCATTGATCGTAGGCTTGCGAGTGGTCTGGAGAGCACCGGGTGGCATGGTGTTCGTGTGTTACCAATCCGGCGCCAAGGTCAAGCGAAATGCTCCCTGTAGCCGCCCTCATCGATACGACGGTAAAGCATGCAAGAACACCGATTGACACCGGTGTCAAAGCGCGCCATGTTGACCTTCGCAGGGGAGAGTTGGGTCAAGCTATGATCGACCACGTCAAAATCGCGCAGGCATTGGTCGACGCCCGGCGGCATGATGCCGTGCTGGACGCTTACCCCGGCGCCATGCCCGCCTCCCTTGCCGAGGCCTACCGGATTCAGGACGAGGCAATCGCCTATGCCGGTCGGCCCATCGGTGGCTGGAAGCTCGGCAGGATCCGCCAGCCGGAGGCAACGCAGTTCGGGGCCGAGCGCCTCGCGGGGCCGATCTTCCGCGACTCGATCACGACCGCTGGCGACCCCAGTCCCGTGACGGTGCAAGTGCTGACCGGCTTCGCAGCGGTCGAGGCCGAAGTCCTCTTGCGCCTGTCAGCAACGCCGCCGGCCGATCTTTCAACCGAAGACGCACCGGCATTCGTTGACGCGGTGCGGTTCGGCATCGAAGTCGCGAGTTCGCCTTTCGTCGGCATCAACCAGAACGGGCCAGCGGTGACGGTTTCGGATTTCGGCAATAATTTCGGCCTTGTGGTCGGCCCGCTCATTCCCGATGCGAAGTCACCGGGCGCATTGGACCGACCGGCCATTTTGGCCATCGATGATGTCGTGGTCGGCACGGGCCTTTTGGCGGATATGCTCGACGGGCCGTTCGGCTCGCTCGCCTTTCTCGCGCGCTTGATGGGAGCGCGCGGGCGGCAGCTGGAGCCTGGGCAATGGGTCACGACCGGAGCCATTACCGGGGTCCATCCGATCCGCCAGGGACAGCGCGTTCGCGCTACGTTTGGCGATGATCTCGCCGTCGAATGTTCGGCCATTCCCGCCTTGCTGGAGGAAGGTGCGAGATGACCAGCGTGGGGATCGAGCGGCCCATCGCAAACGGACCAGCCAGCGTCACAGCCTCGCATGGCCGCTACCGCTGGCTGATCGTATCGCTGCTGTTTCTGGCCACCACTGTCAACTACATCGATCGCACGATGCTGGGTTTGCTCAAGCCCGAGCTTTCGCAAGAACTCGGCTGGAGCGAGGATGATTACGGCAATATCGTAACCGCCTTCCAGTTCGCCTACGCCTTCGGATTTCTGTTCATGGGCTGGCTGATCGACAGGGTCGGCCCGCGGATCGGCTATGCGATCGCCATCGCGGTATGGACCGTCGGCCATGCCGCCCATGGCTTTGCCTCGTCGGTGATGGCCTTCATGTCGGCCCGGGCGGTGCTCGGTGTCGGCGAGGCCGGACATTTCCCGGCGGTCGTACGCGCCAGCAGCGAATGGTTCCCCCAGAAGGAACGCGCCTACGCGATCGGCTGGGTCAATTCCGCCACCACGATCGGCGTGATCCTGACGGCCCCGACATTGTGGCTGTGCATGGAAGTGCTGGGGCTGGGATGGCGGGAAACCTTCATCTACACCGGCCTATTCGGTGTCGCGCTGACGGTGGTATGGTGGGCGGTCTATACCGCGCCGCGCGAGAGCCGCCGCGTGACCGCCGCCGAACTCGCGTGGATCGAACACGATCCGCCCGAATCCGTTCGCCAGATCGGCTGGGGAGCGCTGGTCAGCAAGCGCGAGGCCTGGGCCTTCGCTTCAGCCAAGTTCCTCACCGACCCGGTGTGGTTCCTGATGCTGTTCTGGCTGCCGAGCTATTTCAGCTCGACCTATGATATCGATCTCAAGGTGGTACTGCTGCCGATGATCGCAATGTACCTGTTGTCCGATGTCGGCAGCATCGCCGGCGGCTGGCTTTCGTCGCGCCTGATCCAGCGCGGCCACAGCGTCAATTTTTCGCGCAAGATCACCATGGTCTGCGCAGGCGCCTGCGTCCTGCCGCTGCTGTTCGTATCTGGGTTGGAGAACATGTGGGTGGCCGTGTTCCTGATCGGCCTTGCGCTGGCGGGGCATCAGGCATTCTCCACCAATCTGCTGGCCCTGCCGCCGGACATGTTCCCGAAACGCGCCGTCGGATCGGTGATCGGTCTTGGGGGCTTCATGGGCGGCATCGGCGGCATGATCATGGCCAAGTCCACTGGACTCGTTCTCGATGCGACAGGGGGCGACTATTCGATCATCTTTGCTGTCTGCACATCGGTCTACTTCATCGCGGTGCTGACAATCCATTTGTTGTCGCCGAGGCTGGAGCGCGCTGACATCTGAGAACAAAAGCAATTTGGAGTGCCCAAAACGGACGTCCGGATTTGACACCGGTATCATGAAAGAACGAATGGGGAGGATAATGACAATGAACTACAAGGCATGGTTGATGAGTTCTGTCGTTTGCGCGCTGGCGGCCGTACCGATTGCAGCGAAGGGGCAGGACGGCGCGCAAGGCCCCGGCAACGCGGCCGGGGTGCAATCCCAGACCGACGCGCCCGGTGACGAGATCATCGTGTCGGGCATCCGCGACTCGCTGCGCAAGGCAGCGCAGGTTAAGCGCGATGCCGATCAGGTTATCGACGTCATCACCGCAGAGGACGTCGGCAAGCTTCCCGACGACAACGTCGCCGAGGCGCTGCAGCGCGTCACCGGGGTGCAGATCACCCGCGTGTTCGGTGAAGGTCAGGCGGTCAACATCCGCGGCCTGAACCAGGTGCGGGTCGAAGTGGACGGGCGCACCCTGCTCGGCTTCTCGGCGCGGGTCTCACCGCCTGAAAACGACAATCTCGGACGCTCATCCGGTCTTGATGCCGTGCCATCATCGCTGTTCGGCCGCCTCGAGGTCGCCAAGTCATCGATCGCCAGCCAGGTCGAAGGTGGATTGGGCGGCACGGTCAACCTCGTGACGCCCAAACCGTTCGACTTCCGCAAGCAGACCATCTCAGTAAGCGCACGCGGGACCTATTCGGACGAATCCGAGAAATTCGAACCTGCGATCCAGGGGCTATTCACCACCACTTTCGGGAACGACGACCAGTTCGGAATTCTGCTTTCGGGCGAATACCAAAAGCGCACCTCACGGCTGCAGTTGTTTGAACGGAACAATTTTCTCGGGCGCCGCAATGGTGATGCGGATGCAACCAACCGTCTCGGCCCGCTCCAGTTGCAATACGAAAATGTCCTGATCGACCGATCAAGGATCGGCGCAAGCGGAGCGTTTCAGTGGCGCCCATCAGAAAACCTGACGCTGACGGCTGACGCGCTCTATTCGCGGGTCGATGCTGACCGCACCAATCAGGCGGTCACCTTCATTCTTCCGACCAACCAGAACCTCAACTTTCGCGACGCGGTTCTCGAAACCGACGGCGGCTTCGAATACATCGTCGCCGCAGAGGCCACGGGCCGCGTCCGGGTGCAGAACCAGCGGCGCAAGGATCCGACCGACAACCTGCTGGTCGGCTTCAATGCGGCCTACGACAGCAATGACGGCATCACCATCGAAGCGGATGCCTATTACAGCCGCGGCACATTACGTCAGGAAATCGAGGTCGTCGTTCTCGATACGCCGAGCAATGTCATCGGCACCTTCGACTTCCGTGACGGCGCAGTTCCCAGCCTGACCCTCGAAAGCCCGGCAGGGACGCCGTTCAGCCTTTCCGATCCGAGCGTCTACAACTACCCAACCACCGGCAACCTGACGCTACGGGCCAACCAACTGCCGGGCAATCTCGAGGAATATGCCGCACGGCTCGACTTCAGTTTCGAGGTGAGCGACGCTTTCAAGATTACCACCGGGATACGGTATGTCGATCTCAGCGCGGATCAGACATCGTTCCGCAGCCGCGGGCTCGCCACCCGTGCGGAACTAGAACCCTTCTTCGTTGCCGGCGACCCGAACTTCCTCGGCAGCATCGACGGGGATTTCCCGCGTGAATTCGCCACGTTCTTTCCGGACCGCGATTTCCTGCTGAACCGCGTGCTCGCCAGCGAGCCGGGTGACGGGCCGGACGGGTTTGCCCGCAACAACCTGCGCGACTTCGTGCTCAATGAACAGACCTATTCCGGCTATGTGATGGGGAATGCGGATCTTGAACTCTTCGGCAGGCCGGCAAGGTTCAATGCCGGCTTGCGGGTCAGCCACACGGAATTTCGTGCGGACACCCTGACACAGTTGCCCGGCAACAACCTCGTGCCGACGCGTGATACCAACAGCTTCACCAACGTGCTGCCAAGCGCCAATCTGGTGGTGAACGTGACCGACGATTTCCTTGTGCGGCTGGCGGCATCGCAAACAATGCAGCGCGCCGGGCTTGCCGACCTTGCGCCGAGCACGTTCATCAATCCGACCAACCTCACCTCGGGCGGCGGGAACGCGCAGCTGACGCCGCCGATTTCCACCAACTTCGATGTCTCTTTCGAATATTACATGGGCGGATCGAACCTCATTTCGGCTGCCGTGTTCTACAAGGACGTCAAGGACGCGATCACAACCGGCACGATCCAGGAAGACATCATCTTCGAAGGCGCGCCGATCACCGTGCAGACCTCGCGCCCCTTCAACATCGACAGCGCCAAGGTGAAGGGCTTCGAAGTCGGAATTACGCAGTTCCTCGACTTCCTGCCCGCGCCGCTCGATGGGCTGGGGGTGATCGCCAACTACACCTTCGCCGACAGCGAGGACAGTGCGGGCTTCCCGCTGGTGGCGACATCCAAGCACAGCTACAACCTTGTGGCGCTGTATGAAAAAGGCCCGGTGTCGGCTCGCGTCGCCTATAACTGGCGCGACGATGCGGTGTTCGAATTCACCCAAGGAAGGCCCAACGTGATCGCCGCATTGTCCCAGCTCGACGCCCAGATCGGTATCGATCTGACTAAGCAGGTGACCCTGCAATTGCTGGGTCAGAACCTGCTGCCGCGCCAATCGGCAACGGTCGAGATCAGCAACTTCAATCCTACCGCGATCAACAGCTACGCCCTTTCCGAAAGGCGCCTGTCGATCGGCGTGCGGGCGAAGTTCTAGAAAGGCGCCCTGCCAGCGGGTCGGCCGGATGTATCCCGACCGCCCGCCAGCAAGGTAGAAAATGCCGCTCTGTTACCATCACGCAGCACGTCCAGAGAAAGACACTTCCCATGAAGATTGCCCTGATCATCGAGAACAGCCAGTCGGCCAAGAACGCCGTCATCCACGACGCGCTGACATCGGTGGTCGAACCGATGGGGCACCAGGTGTTCAATTACGGGATGTACACGCCAGACGATCAGGCATCGCTGACCTATCCCATGAACGGCCTGCTGGCGGGCATCCTTATAAATTCGGGTGCGGCCGATTTCGTGGTCACCGGATGCGGTACAGGAATGGGATCGATGCTGGCCTGCAACGCCATGCCCGGCGTGTTCTGCGGTTTGCTGATCGATCCGACTGATGCGTTTCTGTTCAACCAAATCAACGCCGGAAACTGCATCTCCATGCCCTACGCCAAGGGTTTCGGCTGGGCGGCCGAGCTGAACCTTGCCGATTGCTATCGCAAGCTTTTCGAAAACGAGCCGGGGCTGGGCTATCCCCGCGAACGCGCCACCTTCATGGCGGCCAATCGCGGCGTTCTGGCCGATCTCAAGTCGGTGACCTGCCATCACATGCTGACCGTGCTACGCAACGTCGATCAGGACCTTCTGCGGGCCGCAATCGCGGGAGAGAAGTTCGCCGAGCATTTCTACGCCAATTCGCAGGATGAGGCGATCTCAGACCTGCTGCGCAGCCTTTGACAGTGACGACGACCAACCCGTTCGACCTGTCCGGCAAGGTTGCCGTTGTCACCGGTGCCAATACCGGCATCGGACGGGGAATTGCCGTTGCCTTGGCGCAGGCGGGTGCCGACATCGCACTGGTCGCGCGCAGCGACGCCAGCGACACCGCCGCGCTGATCGAACAGACCGGGCGGCACGTGACTATCATCTCTGCCGATCTGGCCACGATAGAGCCTTGCGTCCGGATCGTGGAGCACACCATCCGCGACCTCGGCGGGCTGGACATTCTGGTGAACAACGCGGGCATTATTCGCCGCAATGACGCGCTCACCTTCACCGAGGAGGATTGGGACGCTGTGCTCGACACCAATCTGAAGGTGGCATTTTTCCTCGCCCAGGCGGCGGCGCGTCACATGGTCGATCACGGCGGCGGGGCGATCATCAACATCGCATCGATGCTGACCTTTCAAGGCGGCGTCCGGGTAGCGAGTTACACCGCGTCCAAAAGCGGGATCGGCGGGCTGACGAAGCTGCTGGCCAACGAATGGGCCGCAAAAGGGATCAACGTCAATGCCATCGCTCCCGGCTATATCGCCACCAACAACACCGCCGCCTTGCAGGCCGATTCCGACCGCAACCGGCAGATCCTCGAACGCATTCCGGCGGGCCGCTGGGGCGAGCCGGGTGACTTGGGCGGGGCCGCCGTCTTCCTCGCGTCAGGCGCGGCGCGCTATGTGCAAGGCCACATCCTTGCCGTCGACGGAGGCTGGCTGGCGCGCTGAATGGCCGGGGTGATCGCCTGTTTCGGGGAAGTGCTGCTGCGCTACAGCCCGCCCGCACCGCTGCTGTTGGCGCAGGCGCGGCAGTTCGATGTCTGCACCGGCGGAGCAGAGGCCAATGTGGCGGTGGCTCTGGCCCGCCTGGGCCGCCCCACCCGAATGCTGACGGTCCTGCCCGACAATGTCCTTGGCCAGAAAGCAAAGTCCGACCTTGCTTCGCACGGAGTGGACATCAGCTGTATCCTTCACGGGGCTGGTCGGATGGGCAGCTATTTCCTCGACGTGGCAAGCGGGCTGCGCACCGGAAAGGTCACCTATGACCGCGAACACAGCGCTTTTGCCCAAGCAATATCTGCCGACTGGGCGATATCCGATTGGTTGAATGGCGTGTCCCACCTGCACCTGTCAGGGGTGACGCTGGCCTTGAACGAAGGACTTGCAGACGCCAGCCTTGCCTTGGCCAAGGCTGCGAAAGCGAATGGCGCGACCATATCCTTTGACGGCAACTTTCGCTCAGCGCTGTGGGAGAGATCGAAGCGCGACCCGCGCGATGCGTTCACCCGGATGTTCGCG
Organism: Erythrobacter sp. NFXS35; assembly: GCF_040148725.1. Lineage (NCBI taxonomy): Bacteria > Pseudomonadati > Pseudomonadota > Alphaproteobacteria > Sphingomonadales > Erythrobacteraceae > Erythrobacter > Erythrobacter sp. NFXS35. The sequence goes on from NZ_JAGDEB010000001.1 coordinate 1,019,324, forward strand.
GTCGCCGACATCATCTTCGCCAACCACAAGGATGCAGGTCTGGTGCTGGGGCGAACGTTTAGTGGCGAAGGGCCTGAGCGCCGGCGCGAGGCTGCGCTGGCGTTGCTCGATGCATTTCCCGGTATCGCCGCAGTCGCCTCGACAGCGAGGCACATCGAGGACGCGGCAAGCCATCACGTCTCCGCCCGGATCGATACGCGGCAAGGTGCCGACCAGACCGATCCGTGGTGCATCAGCGGAATCGTCGACAGGATCGGTACCGGTGATGCCTTTGCAGCGGGCGTGTTGCATCGCTGGATGGATGATCGAACCGATCTTGCCGGTGCAGTGGGTAGCGGGCTCGGCTTGATGGCACTGAAGCATTCGACCTGGGGCGATGCCTCGCTCGCTTCGGCAGCCGACCTTGCCGCCATGATCGGCCGCGCGAGCGATGTGGCGAGATGATTGCTGCCAAGCCGGTTTAAGGGCGGTTTCTACCCCAGACTGAGGAAAAATTCCTCGCGATCCCGGCGCAGTTCTGCCGGGGTCATGTTCGCCAGCCCGTCCAGCTCCGCTCGCAAGGCCAGCGTCAGCCGCTTGATCAATTCTTCAGGATCGCGATGTGCGCCGCCCCTGGGCTCGTAGACGACGCGGTGGATCACCCCCAGCTTCAGCAGATCGCCCGCCGTTACCCGCATCGCCTCGGCAGCGTCCGCCGCGTGGCTCGCTGCGCGCCACAAGATCGAAGCGCAGCCTTCAGGCGAGATGACCGAGTAGACCGCGTGTTCGCACATCAGCACGCGGTTAGCCGCCGCCAGCGCGACCGCACCGCCCGAACCGCCCTCCCCGATGATCACCGCGATCAGCGGCACGCCGAGCGTGAGGCAGGCCTCGGTCGAACGGGCGATCGCTTCGGCCTGCCCGCGCGCCTCGGCATCGACGCCGGGGAACGCGCCCGGGGTATCCACCAGCGTGATCACCGGCAGGCCGAATCGGTCTGCCAGATCCATCAGCCGGATCGCCTTGCGATAGCCTTCAGGGCGCGCCATGCCGAAATTGTGGTGGATGCGTGCGGTGGTATCCTCGCCCTTAACGTGACCGATTACCATCACGCGGCGGCCTTCGAAGCGTGCGAACCCGCCGATGATCGCCTGATCCTCGCCGAACACGCGGTCGCCCGCAATCGGCAGGAATTCGCTGAACAGCCCCGCCACCAGCTTCTCGAAGCGGGGACGCTGGGTATGGCGAGCCACAAGGGTTCGCTCCCATGGGGTGAGCCGCGCATAGGTGTCGGCGAGCAGGCGCTCGGCCCGCTCGGCAAGCATTTCGGCCTCCTGCGCACCTTCAGGCAAAGCGGCAAGTTCAGCCACATGGCGATCCAGCGCCTCGATCGGCTTTTCGAACGGCAGGTACTGGATCATTCCCCCTAACTCCCGATCACACCGTCATCGACATGCCGCGATAGATCCGCGCCCGATAGCGCGAATCCTCGGCATCGGGCAGTGGCGCGCCAACCAGCAGCACGGCGCGGGCGAAGCGGCGGACCTCCTCCAGATGCTCGTCCAGATCACGCGGTTCTTCGGATTGCACCCGGCGGGTGAGGTTGATCTGGTTGACCGGTACATCATGCACCAGCCGCTCGTTCTCGACCGCCAGCGTGGCGGTGAAGGCGTGGAGCGTGGTCTTGATGAAGTTTGCCAGCGCGAAGGCCGGGCTGCGGTCGCCCATCGGCACATCGGGCGACGTCAGCACCAACTGGCAATCATCATACAGCGAGGCCCGGCGGCTGACGCGGAAGTGATGCGTGAGATTATCGGCCACCACGGCGCGGAATTCGTCCGGGGTGAGCGGGTCGGCGGTGTCGAACAGCTTGCCGGGCAGCGCGGTGAACGGGGTGGACAGCAGCGTGGTGGGGCGGCCCCACTGAATCAGCGCCGCGTCCATTGCAGCCTCGATGTCATCACCAGCGACCAGCGAGGTGAGCGCATCGCCGGTATCGCCTTCGAGTTGAACCTTGATAGCATCGAAGCCTTCCGACGTGCGCGTGATCAGAACCACCCGCGCAACATGGCAATCCTCGATAAATGCGCGTGCGGTTTCAACTAGGTAATCGGCGAGGTGTTCGCCGATGATCCACACCGTCTTGCCCCGCATCTGGTCGAGCCGTTCCTGCTTTGGCGAGCCGAACAGCTCACGCTCGGTGGTTGAACGCTCGACGCTGAGGCCGCCAGAGGGCATGAAGGTTTCACCGCTGACGGCGCGGTCGGCGAGGAAGAACACCGTCGCCTGCGCCACGTCATGCTCGGTCGGCATCTTGCCGAGATACAGTTTCGACAGCACTCCGCCACCGACCTTCTTGGCCTCGGCCGCGATCTTGTCGGCGGGGAGGAATGGCACGCCTTCAGGGGGAACGCGCAGCAGCCAATCTGCGTCGGCTTCGGGCGTTGCGGCCCGGTCGGCCCATTCGGGCGCGTCGAGGAACAGCCCGGCCTGGCGCAAGCGTGACACGAGAGCGGCGGCGATGGCGGGAGTGAGCAGATACTGATCCCAGCTGCACTCTCCGTCGCCTTCCCGCGCGCAAGCCAGCGCCAGATCCCGCAGTTCGCGCGGGTTGTTGGTGTCATGGCTCATCTTGACGGTATCGTTGCGGGCGAGCCGCGCCAGCACCGCCTCGACCCGCACCCCGCGCCGGATCGCCTTGATCGCGGCGGCGTGGATGGCATTGAGGCGCTTGTTTTCGAGGATCAGCTTGCCGCGCCGCTCGAACAGGCCGGGCTTGCCGCCGGTGCCCGACAGGCGGTCCCCATCAACCGGGCCCGGCGCAATCGCGTTGAACTGCACTTCGGGGCCGAGATAGCGCGCCATGCTTTCCACCATCGCGCGCTGGCCCGCCTTCGACACGGCGTAATCGGCGCGGTTGGGATAGGCGACCGCGAGGTATTTCTCACCGCCGAAATAGGACGAGACATTGAGGATGTAGCCCGATCCTTGCGCCTTCATCAGCGGCGCGACGTGGTGCATCAGGTAGTAGTTCGACACCAGATTGGCATCGAGCGTGTAGTTCCAGGCATCGACCCCCATGTCGACCACCATGTCCTCGGCCCCGGCAACACCGGCGTTGTTGATGAGGTAGTCGATCCGCCCGAACGCCTTCAGCGTCGCATCGACTGCGCCCTTGAGGCTTTCGAAATTGCTGACATCCACATTGGCAAGTGTTTGCACCCGGCGTTCAACCCCGGAAAAGCCGATATCTTCCAGCTCGGACACAATGCGCGCGCGGGCCACGGCCAGTTCGCTTTCGCGCCGGGCGACGATCATCACCTTGCCGCCCGCCAGCGCCAGCAGCCGCGCGACCTGTCCGCCGATGCCCGCAGAGCCGCCGGTAATAAGCGCGACCTTGCCCAGATGCAGCCCCGTGATGTTTTCCGAGAAGCCCGGCATCGCCTTGCGCGCACCGGTCGCCTCGCCGATATTGCCGGGGACGTAGAGCGTGATCGCACCGAGCTTGCTTTCCTTGAGCAGGATGCGCGCGGCGTGGCCGGAAGTGAAGCGAGTGTTCTCGCCTTCGGTGTTGGTGAAGCGGACGATCTGGTTGCCCCATTCTCCCTGCCGCCGGCGTCCCTGCTTGACGTCGAACCCGGATTCGTAGCGCCAGATCCGCACGAGCTGTTCGGTCGCCGCTCGCAGGATGTGGCCATAGACATCGCCCTTGCCGTCGCTGGCCGGGCTGACGAAGACGAAACGCGGCTCCTGCAACAGGTTGTCGTGACGCTTCCAGTAACGGCTCATCGTCCGGGCCAGCGCCATGTTGCCGCCCAGTTCGGCATCCATCAGCGCCTCGACCGCTTGGTCGTCGGCTTCGACGAGCGCGCCCGACAATTCTCCCGCGCCCAGCATCGGCAGGAACAGAGCGCCGCTGATCGGCGTGCCCTTGGCGGTATAGTCCTCCAGCGCGGCTTTCATCGCCTCCGGATCCTTGCGGTTGAAGCGGATGATGGTGAGGCCCTCCCCCACCCCCATCGCCTTGCACCGCTTTTCGGCAATCGCCACGTCGGCCTGACGCGGCAGGCCGAGCGCGACTTCGGCCCCGCAGGCTAGCTGCACCTGCGCCATTTCGAGCGCTTCCTCCCAATCGTCGCCCGCAGCAATCAGCACGGCCAGCCCGGTGCCGTCCATCGAGCGCATGGTGGGCCGCGAAAGATAGGTCGAGCGTTCCTCCTTGCGCACGGTCATCCCATGGGTGACTTCGAAATCGTGCCCATTATAGGCAGCGCTCTCTTCGCTACCGAGGAAGACGCAGGTGGTGGCGATGTCGGCCGGTGTCGGGAATGTCTTGGCGCGTGGTTTTCCTCCCGTGGCGCGTTCGAGCGACATCATGTCGAAGAATTCCTGCGCCGTCGTGCCTGCCTCATCCCCGCGCGCAGTGTCCATCGTGGCGAAGACGCTGCGGATGCGCTCGCTTTCGATCGGACCGGGATAGACAAGGTTCACCCGGATACCCTTGGGCCCGAGTTCGAGGGAGAGCTCGCGGCTCCACGCGTTCATCGCCGCCTTGGGCACGACATAGGCCGCGCGGGCGTAATACGGCGTGCGGCTGAAGATGGTCGAAACGTTGATGATCGATCCGCCCTCGGGAATGTGCGGCGCAGCAACGCGCGCGACGTTGAAGGCGACCCCGAAGATGTTGCGCATCGCATCGGCAACAGTCTCGCTGTCGGTGCTGCCCGCTTTCTGAAGGCTTGCGAGTTCTTCCACGGAGAGCGGGAGTTGCTCGATCGGCTGCTTCGGCCCGGCGCTTCCGGCGTTGTTCACGAGAATGTCGATCCGCCCGAACTTGGCGACTACTTCGGCAATCGCGGCGCGGACAGAGGCGATATCCCCGCCGTCGAGCGCGACGGTGGCAACCCGCGAAGGTTCAATTCCGGTCGCCTTGATCAGTGCTTCGGCGGCGGCAACCGTGCGGTCGGGCGTGCGCCCCGTCATCACCACTGTTGCGCCTTCTGCAAGATAGTGGGCGGCGATATGCCCGCCCAGGTTGCCCGCCGCACCGGTTACGACGGCAACCTTCCCTGCAAGGCGGCCGGTGGCAGGCGCAGCGGTAGCGGCTTTCGACTTGACCATAGCACTCTCCTCGTAAAGTGGCAGCGACGCTGTCGTTCGCTTGCCTGATCGTTCAATCTTCCGGGGAGGAGAGCGAAGAACGTTTCGAAAAAATGCAACGCGCAGGTTAGGGCTCCGGTTCCCCGGTGCCGATCGCAGCCCCCAAGGCAGCCCATGCCTCAAGCAACGCATCGCGGCTTCTGAGGCCCATTTCGGGCAGCGCGTGATTGACGACATAGGTCGATCCGGCGTGCCTGTTCTCCCACATCGCCTGATGCGCTTCGGGCAATTCGTCCCAGCCCACCACCTGCGGTTCGGTCACTTCGAGCAGTCCGGCGGCGATCATGTCATTCATCCGTGCGACTTCGAATGCGTTGCACAGGTGGGTGCCGAGAATGCTGGCGGTCGGCATCAGGATCTGGCGTTGGCGCGTCCACACCTGCGGGGCGTAGAAGGTGAAGCGGCAGCCGGTCAGATCTTCGGCAAAGATCACCCGCCCGGTGAAGGGCTTCACCAGCGAAGTCGAGATGCCGAGCGTGTCCTGCCCGGCCCGCTCAAACACCAGATCGGGGTTGCCGCGCGGATTGTCGGATGATCGCAGGATCTTGCCCACTGCCGAACCGAACGGCTTCATCACCCGGTCCTGATAATCGCGCACCGCCGCCTTGAAGACCTCGATATCCTCCTTGGCATCGGGCAAGCGCGGCATCGTGTCGGGCCAGAGGAAATTCGCGCCTTCGCGCCGCTGGATCGCTTCAAGACTGACGATGCCTTCGATTGCATCCTCCAGCCCCAGCGATTGCAGGAATTCGCGCTGGCCATCGGTGGTTGTGGCGATCACAGAACGCGCGTTGAAACGGCGCGCGGCTTCGATCATCTCAAGGCCCGTCTCGTCGAGCAGTTCCTTGCTGCCCGGCCCGTAATAGATCAGCACCGCCTCGCCCCCGCGCAAGGCCGCACGGCGCAGCATTTCTTCGGCCGTGGCCGTTCCCGGCTTGCCCATAAAGCTGAAATGATAGCCGGACGATGCGCCGTAGAACGCCAGCGTGCCGCCTTCTGCGAGCAGTTGGAAGCTGCGCGGGAACGCCGTTTCGCCTGCGTGGCTGACGACATAATCGGCCAGCTTGCCGCCGTTCAGTGCCTTGTATTCCTCCGCCAGCGGCGCGCCTGCGGCTTCCCACGTCTGCGCCTCCGCCTTGTCTTCCGGCACCACGCTGTAGAGATCGGCGAAGCGCGCATCCTTGCGATTGATCGCCCCCACCGCGCCTTGCACGTCGGTGATGAAGCTGGCGCGCTCCTGCGAGGACACCAGCCCCGTCACCTGCAATCCGGTGCGCACCGATGATCGCAGCGCATCCAGCCCCGTCCCCGTTGCCGCGCCCTCGACGAACAATGTCCGCCCCGGCGCAATCTGCAATGTGGTGAACAGGCAGCGGGCAATCGTGCCGAGGTTGAGCACATAACTCCCCGCCTGTTCCAGCGTCAGGTCGGGCGGCAGCTTGTGCATCTGCGGCGCCTGCACCGCGAGGAACTGCGCGTGGCTGCCGGTCTCGGTCTCGTAGCCTTGGATCGAGAAATCGGCATACATCGGATCATTGCCGACTAGCGGGCTGAGCAAGTCGTTGGTGCCCGAATAGACCGTCACCAGATCGCCAACCTTGATCCGCCCCTGCGCCCGCGTCTCCGACCCCAGCGCAGCGACCAGCGCGATCCCGCCCGATCCGGTGATCTGAACGTCTTCTTCGTGGCTATCGAAGGGCGACACCGGGATGCCGGTCAGCGCCCAGATGTCGTTGAAGTTGACCTCGCTGGTCAGCATGTAGAGCAGCGCCTCGTTGGGTGCGGGCTCTGGCACTGCCACGATCAGCTCCTTCTCGTGGCTTGCGGGCGGGCCGAAGCGGGGCTGGCCGGTGTCGGGATCGCGGGCGATGCCGAAGGCATATTGGTGGCCGGGAATCGGGGTGACGCCGGGAAAGAACGGCGCTCCCATTGGCAGCAGATCGCCTGCTGCCTCAAGGGCTTGCGCACGCATCTCGTGCTCGGCGTCGATCCACACGCCGTTGCGCCGCACCGGCAGCGGCGGCGCGACCTTGTCGATGAACTGCCTGATGCCCGTCTTGCCGCCTTCGGGATCGACGATGGCTTCGGCGAACAGTCGCGCCTCGCGCGCAAGGCCTGCGGTGATCCCCTGTTCGAGCCCGGCACGTACGGCTTCGAGCACCCGCGCACCAGCCTGCCCACGCCCTGCCCAATCGAGTTGGCGCAGAATCCGCTGGAGGAAATCATCCTTCATCACGGCATCGAGGCTGACATCCGACGCCGTATCCCAGCGCGTGACCGCCGCCTGCCGGTCAGCAAAAGCACGGCCGAGCATGCTATCTGCGCCGTGCTTCACATAATCGCGCACCGCCGCGTGCGCTGCCGAGAGCGCATCCTGCGCGCCATCGACCAGTTCATCGACCACACCAATAGCCTCGGCAGCTTCGGCATTGATGCTGCGCCCGCCGAGGATCAGGTCCATCGCATCGCGGACGCCTTCGGCCCCACGCCGGTCGGCGAGCAGGCGCGGCAGGCGCTGCGTGCCGCCATAGCCGGGCAGCAACCGCAGACGGATTTCGGGCTGCCCGAACCGCGCCACCGGCTCGGCAATGCGGTAATGGCAGGCGAGCGCAAACTCCATCCCGCCGCCCAGCGCCACGCCCTGCACCGCCGCGACGCAAGGCTTACCCATGCGCTCGATCGTGCGGAAGGCGAGGTGCGCGTTGTTAGGCAGCACCATCGCGTCTTCCACCGAGTGGATCTCCTCCAACATCTGGCGGATATCCGCCCCCGCGACGAAGGACGATGTGCCCTGCCCGGTGAACACCACCGCCACGACATTATCATCGCGTGCGAGGTAATCGGTGACCAGCACCAGCTCATCGATGGCGCGTTCGTTCAGCGCGTTGACCGGGGGGTTGGTAACGGTGACGGTCGCCACCTGCTTGCCCGGCGCAACCGTATTATATTGCACCAGAAAATAGCGATGCCGGTCGAACAAGGCCTGTTCGTCCGACAGGCGCTGCTTGCGCTGCCAGTCGCCGATCACGGTGCGCAATTCGTCGAGCGATTCCGGGTTGCGCAAGGTCGTGACGTCGCCGACATCCTCGCCCACCACCAGCGCGCGCACCATCCGGCGCATGTATTTGCCGCTGCGGGTTTCGGGGAATTGCGAGACTTCGATGAAGTCGGCGGGAACGGCAACCGCGCCTTTTTCCGTGCGCACCAGATCGAACAACCGGCGCTTGTCCTCAATCGTCAGCTTGCGCCCCGCGACTGGCACCACGAACGCGAGCGGGGTCAGCCCTTTCTCGCGGTGTGGTGCGCCGACTACCAGCACATTGCCGACCGGGCTGTCGGGTGCGAGCGCCTTGTCGCGCAGCACCGCGCCTTCGATCTCCTCGGTGCCCATGCGGTGGCCGGAGACGTTGATGACATCGTCCGACCGCCCGTGGAGCGAGAACGAACCGTCGTCGTGCGCAATCGCGAAATCGCCTTGGGTATAAGCCCATGCGCCCTTCCAGCGCCGCCAGTAGCCCTCCTCCCAGCGCGCCGCATCGCCGCGCCATGCGGGATCGACCCGGCCATCCTCGATCTTGAAGCCTTCGATGTCGCCCCAGATCGTGCGCGCGAGATAGGGGTAAGGCGCGGCGATAACGATTTCGCCCTTCTCGCCCGTTTCGGCTCGCCGCCACGGCACGCCGCCGCCGTCGGTTTCGCGCGCAAAGGGAACCTCCGCCGCAGCGCCCGCTTCGGCATCCTCGACCCACACGTCACCGATGATCCACGGCAGTGGGTAGGAATGCGCGTCGGGACGCAGCGGAAAGTCGTCATTCGCGTAGAAATGCGTCCACGCGATGCCGCCATGTTCGGTCGCCCAGTAGGAATTGATGTACCGGGGCGTGACGTGCTCCATCCCGAACGCCTGCACCGAAGGCGAGACCGGTTCGGCGCAGAAGGTCGCGACCCGCAGGCACCCCATATCGTAGCGTTTGAGTTCGGCGAGATTATCGGGATCGGACATCACCGATTTGAGGAAAGTCACCCCGGCCTTGAAGATCGCGACATTGTGCCGCTCGATCATTGAGGCAAAGCGTCCCGCATGCGGGAATACCGGCGAGGCTTCTGCGACAAGGCTGGTCACCCGTGTCATGAGCGGCGCGCAGATCAAGTAGCTTTGCCCGGTAATCCAGCCCGGATCGGCGACCACGTAAAGCACGTCGCCAGGGCGCGCATCGAAGCTGACCGCCATGGTCTTTGCTACCCCGGCCGCATAGCCGTGCGAATGGACGATCCCCTTGGGTTTTCCGGTCGAACCCGAGGTGTAGATGAAGAACATCGGGTAATCGGCATCGACCGGTAGCGGCTTTGACGAAGCCCAGATAGCGCGGACGAAATCGGCGTCTGGCAAAGCCAGCAGATCGGCCTCGGTCTGAACCGCAAACCCGGCGGCGCGTGCTTTTTCCAGCACTGCGACCAACGCTGCATCGGTCAACTCATGGCTCCAGCGGTCGCGTTCCTCGCGCCAAATAATGTCGGGCTGGTGGGTGTGGCGGCATACGATCACCGCTTCCACGCGCGGCGGCAGAGTGACGAGGCTGGAGGCAATCGCGATCCGCACCCTTGCGGCATCCGCGCTGGTGATGCGGCCGTCCGCGCCCAGCGTGATTAGCGCCCGCCCCACGCCGCGCATCACATCCGACCGATCGACCGTGATCTCGCCGGTCAATGCTTCACGCACAGCCTCGACGATGGTGTCGCGATCCTGTTGCGGCAACTCGAGATCGAGCCCGGAGAGGATTTCGAGCGCGGTCGTCACCGGCACAAAGTTATCGAGCGCCGGGTCGGTGTAGGCGTTCTTGAACGCGGCGACCTGCGCGTTGCGATAGCTTCCATCGGAGGTGACGATCACCCGCGCACCGGTATCGGCGATGCGGTCCGACAGGGTCTTGTCGGAGAAGCCGCCGAACACTGCAGTATAGACCACGCCCAGCCGCTTGGCCGCTTCGGTCCAGTAGATTTGCGGCACGATGTTGGGCATGTTCAACGCCATGCGGTCACCCGGCTTCAGGCCCAGCCCCTGCAAGGCCACCGCGCATTTCGCCACTTCCAGCAGCAACCGCTTGCGGCTGACGGTGAAGCAGTCGAGCGGCGCGCCCTTGCCCCCGCCCGCCGACATGTCCCAACGATCACCTTCGAAGATCAGCGCAGCTTCGCCGCCGTGACCGGAGAGTACATGGCGATCGAGTTCGGAAAAGGCGGCATTGGTGCGTCCGCCCACGAACCAGCGCCAGTGCGGCGGGGTGGAGCCATCGAAGCCGGTGTGCCACGGCGTGAAGTCCTGCGGAAGATCGGGGCTGACCGGCGCCGCGCTGGCCGCATCCCAGCCCTGCCAAAGCCCGTCATCGCCTTTCTCCAGCCACGCACCGGAAGGCCCGCAATCGGCGACGAACCAGTGCATGTTGCGCGCCGCAATGGCGCCGTGGAAGCCGCCCGGATCGGCCAATGCATCGGCACGCATCGCATCCCAGTCGGCGCGGTCAAGCACGCGATTGGCAGCGGCATCGGCCTCGGCAGTACGCGCCCGGGCGTCAGGCATTGTGTTCTCCCCCAATTGTCCTCAAACCGCGCCAGCCGATCCCCCAGCTTGCCCAGTCTTGCAAATATATTACGCCATACATTGCCGTGCGGCAACATTGTGACAGCATTGCTTTGCGTCCCTAACGCAGCAACCCCCAAGACGTTCCATCGCGACTTGCAATTGGCTTGCATCACGCTTTGTCGGCCGCCTACGGGTAATGGTTTTTCAATTGCCTGCAGGTAAAGGGGAAAAAGGCATCTGTTATAAACCAGCAGGCGGTGCCGGAACGGCTTGCCGATCAGGGTTCAAACGGCGGAACCTTCCACGGGGACAAAGCAAGGCAATGGGCTTTCTGAAATCGGTCAGGGACCAGGCAGCGCGAAGCGGCTTGTCGAAGAGGCAAACCGCCTCGGCCGCTGCGTTGCCATCGCTCCCTGACCGCGGGAATGTGCTCAGCGATGTCGAACAGCTCGGCATCGGCATGTTCTGGGCGACCGATGCCGAAGGTCGCCTCGCATTTCTTTCGCAGCGCGCGCTGACGGATCTCGGGCTGACCGCCGCGGACGTGATCGGCAAGCCGTTGACGCAGGTGTTCAGCGAAGCGGAGGCGGACCCGGATGCAGCACACCAGCGCGGGATCGGTTTCAAGCTCAAGGCCCATTCGAAGATCGAGGAACACGTCGTGGCGATTGCTGCTGCCAACGCACGCAGCCCAGAGCTGGGCACGCGCTGGTGGCGGCTCAACGGGCGGCCTCTGGTCGATGGGTCCGGCACCTTCCTCGGCTATCGCGGCAGCGCGCTGGATATCACCAGCCAGTATGCCCGCGACACGCAGACCGCACGCCATTCGCAGGTCGACGAGCTGACCGGCCTCGCCAACCGCCGCAAGCTGGGCCAGCGGTTGACCGCGACTTTGGCCGCATTCCGGGCGAGCCAGCGCAGTTGCGCGCTGATGATGCTTGACCTCGACCGTTTCAAACATGTTAACGACACGATGGGGCACCCGGCGGGAGACGAATTGCTGAAGCAGGTGGCCGAGCGGCTCAAGAGCATCATCGGCGACAGCGGCGAAGTCGGGCGGCTGGGCGGCGACGAATTCCAGGTGCTGCTCCCCGATATGGATGATCGCGGAACCCTGGGCGAACTTGCCAATCGCGTCGTCCAGTCCCTTTCGCAGCCCTATCAGGTCATCGGTCGCCGGGCGATCATCGGCACGTCGGTCGGCATTGCGATTGCGCCCTATGACGGGGTGGACACAGATGATCTGACCCGGGCAGCCGACATGGCGCTGTATGCCGCCAAGGAAGCGCGTGGCGGCACGTTCTGCTTCTTCACCACCGGACTTCGCGACGCGGCGACCAAGACCGCGAAACTGGGCGAACGGTTGCGCGACGCGGTGGATCGCGGGGATCTCAACCTCGCCTATCAACCGCTGGTCGATCCCGCTACCAACGAGGTGCGATCATTCGAAGCGTTGCTGCGCTGGCATGACGAACAGGACGGCCCGATCTCACCGGCCGATTTCATCCCGATCGCGGAGAACGACGATCTGATCCTCAATATCGGCGAAATGGCCCTGCGTCAGGCATGTCAGGATGCGATGCAATGGCCCGATACAATCCAGGTGGCGGTCAATGTTTCGGCCAAGCAATTCGTTCGGCCCGGCTTCCGCAAGACGGTGGCAGCAGCGCTGGAAGCATCGGGCCTTGCTCCGTCGCGGCTGGAACTGGAAATCACCGAAAGCGTCTTCGTCGGCGATCTCGAAGCCGTCGATGCAGTCTTCCGCGATCTTAAAAAGCTGGGCGTTCGGCTCGCGCTGGATGATTTCGGCACCGGATATTCCTCGCTCGCCTATCTCAAGCACGGCCATTTCGACAAGATCAAGATCGACCAGAGCTTCGTGCGCGGCTGCACCGAAAATGGCGATATCAACCCTGCGATCATCTCCGCCATCGTGGCCTTGGCGAAAGCACTGGACATGGTCACCGTCGCCGAGGGCGTTGAGGCGATGGATGAACTGGAGTTGGTCCGCGCACGCGGCGCCGATCTGGTGCAGGGCTATGTCTATTCGCCCGCGATCCGGCAGGACGCGGTGCTGTCCAGATTTGCCGACGGCACCATGCAGGTCAAACCCAGCGGCCCGCCGCGCCACCGGGCGGAGCGCATTTCGATCTTCCGCAAGGTCGGCCTCATTCACGAAGACCACTATTACGACGTGATCCTGCGCAACCTGTCAAAAACCGGTGCACGCATCACCGGTCTGGCCGGGGTGCCGAAGGGAACCGACGTGGTGCTCGATCTGGGCCACGGGCAATTGGTGGTGAGCAAGGTCGCGAACGCAACCGAAAGCAGCCAGGGCCTTCAGTTCGAAACCGCGCTGATCAGCGACGGTAGCGGCGGCTTCATGACTCGGCACCGAATTTCGCCCTATTCGCTGGCCGAAGCGGGCATTCCGCTCGCAGCGCTGGGTGCAGGCGCATTCCCACTGGCCAAATGGCGGGAGGGGCACAAGAGCCCGCCGACTTTCGTGCAGCTCGATCTGGGCCTGTAAGCGCAGATCCGCAAGCAGCGAAGACCTGCCTTTCAGCCGCGCCCGCGATAGGGGGCCACGCCCTGATCCGGTAGCCAGAGGTCTGCTGGCGGCGCGCCCGATTGCCAGAACACATCGATGGGGATGCCGCCGCGCGGATACCAGTAGCCGCCGATCCTGAGCCACTGCGGGCGCATTTCTTCGAACAAACGCACGCCGATGCCCACAGTCACATCTTCGTGAAAGCCGTTATGGTTGCGAAACGCCCCAAGGAACAGCTTGAGGCCTTTGCTCTCGACGATGGTCTCGCCCGGGACGTAATCGATCACCAGATGCGCGAAATCAGGCTGGCTCGTCACCGGGCACAACGATGTGAATTCGGGCGCGGCAAAGCGCACCAGATAGGTCAGGCCGGGCCGCGGATTGGGCACATAATCGAGCACAGCCTGTTCGGGCGAGGTCGGCAGAGGCGTGTCCTTGCCGAGAAACTGCGGGGCCGCGGATGGGGTATCGGGTGTGGTGTTCATGCCGCGCTGTTGCCGTGAATGGGGGACGGGTGCAAGCGGATAGCTGGACGGGCGGGCCACGAAATCCCTATGTGAGCCAGCAATTGTTCAGCCGTCCTACCCCAGCAAATCGACCAGCCCAGCCGATGACCCGCGCACCGTTCCTCCTGTTTCGTCCCGCTGCCGCGCTTGCCGCGCTGGGCCTTGCCGTGCCGCTGGGGGCGCAGCCGCAATCACCCGGCAGCTATTCGCTGCCAGAGCCGACCCCGACGCCCACGCCTGCCCCCGCCGGCCCCGTGGACGAGCGTGCTGGGATCGCGATTCCGCCAAGGACGGTCGAAACGCCGCGGATCCCGCCTGCGCCGATGCTGACGCCGGAGCCGTCGCCTACATCGCGACCGCTTGTGGTGCCGCAACCCACCGCGCGTCCGTTGACACTACCTACACCCCCTTCACCGCAAGCGGCTCCGTCCCCGGGTTCATCGCCGTCCACCACTGCCGATCCGCTGCCACCCGAGGCCCAACCCGGTTTCGCGGGACTGGAACAGCCCACCAGCCCCGCGCCTGCACCTGAGCCAATCGCGCCCGCAACGCCCGCGCCTTCCACTGCGCTGGGCCAGCAGGTATTCAACTGGGTGTGGCTTGGCGGGGCCGGAGCATTCCTGGTGCTGGCGCTCGCCGGACTGGCACTGTGGCGGCGGCGCAAGCCCGGCGTACTGCGCCTCGCCGCGCCGCAGACGACCGCCGAAGCAGCCCTCCCTGCAGAACTGCCGCGCATCGACCTGACGCTGGAAATCACCGGGGCGACCCGCAGCATGATGATGTTCACGTTGAGATACCGCCTTTCGCTTGCCAATCGCAGCGATCGCGCGGTCAACGATCTTGCCGTGGCGGTGCAGCTCGCCAGCGCGCAAAAGGGGAAGAAAAATGCCGCGCCCGTGGCGGCGGCCCGTCACCTCGCGCAGGTGGAACGGATCGGCCCCTTTCAGAGCCGCAGCGTCAGCGGCGAAGTGCAGATGCCGCTATCTGCAATCGACCCGATCATGCAGGGTCAGACCCCGCTTTTCATCCCGCTGATGCATGTCACGCTGGAAGGCGAAGGCCAGCAGGCGCTGGTGCGCAGCTTCGTGATCGGCAGCGCGAGCGGGGGCAGCGATGGCCGGGTCCAGCCTCTGAACCTCCAACAGACGCCTGGCTCGCTGTCGGGGCTGAGAGCGCGGGCGATCGTGGCTCCAGCCGATTGATTGCCCCCTGCCCTTGGCGGATCGCCATGGGGCCGCTAGCCTTGGGGGATGAACGAACCTTTCCCGAGCCTTGTTTCAAGCGAATGGCTGGCAGCGCATCTGAGCGATCCCGGCGTCGCGGTGCTCGACGCCTCGCGTCACCTCCCCGCTGCGAGCCGCGATCCGCAAGCCGAGTTCGCAGCCGCGCATATTCCCGGCGCACGCCTGTTCGATCTGGCGGCGCTGGTGGACGAAACCTCGGCCACGCCGCAGGCCCTGCCGCGCCCCGATCAACTCGCCGCTCATCTCGCGGAACTGGGCGTCGCGCCGGACAGCGCAATCATCCTCTATGATGACAGCGCCGTACGCACGTCTGCGCGGGCGTGGTTCATGCTCACTGCCAGCGGGTGGGACAAGGTGGCGATTCTCGACGGCGGACTGGCGAAATGGCGGGCCGAGGGGCGACCGCTGGAGAGCGGAACGGCCGAGATTGCCCCGTCGCAGCCCGCCGCCCTCGTCCCGGCGAAACACGTTCGCCGCAAGGCCGATATGCTCGCAGACCTGACGAGCGGGGCCGAACAGGTCGTCGATGCCCGCAGTGCCGACCGGGTCTATGGCACGGGCACCGATCCGGTCCATGGCGGTCCGATGGGGCGCATTCCGGGCAGCCTCAACGTGCCTTACGCCGGATTGTTCAATGCCGATGGCACCTACAAAACCCCCGCTGCCCTGGGCGCCGCCTTCGCCGAAGCCGGAGTCGATCTTTCACGCCCCGTCACCACCACCTGCGGCAGCGGCGTGACCGCCGGCGTTCTGTTGTTCGCGCTGCACCTGATCGGCAAGCATGACACCGCACTATATGACGGCAGCTGGTCCGAATGGGGCGCGGACCCCGATACGCCAAAGGCCCAAGGCCCGGATCAAGGGCAGTCCGGCGCATGAGCGGCAGCGGCGATGACGAGCATCTGAAGCCCGCCACGCGCCTCGTGCGCGGCGGCAGGCGGCCGGAATGGACGGGGCCGGTGGTCAACCCGCCCGTTTGGCGCGCGTCCACTCATCTCTATGCCAGCGATGCCGAGCGGCGCGGGGCGGGCAAATCCAATACCGACGGCCAGTTCTTCTATGGCAGGCGCGGTGCGCCGACGCAGTGGGCGCTGGCAGAGGCGCTGACGCAGATCGAACCCGGCGCGCATGGCACGGTGCTCTATCCCAGCGGCGTCGCTGCGATTGCCGGGTGCCTGCTGGCGGTGCTGAAGCCCGGCGACCGGCTGCTGATGGCAGACAATGCCTATGATCCCTCGCGCAGCATGGCGACGGGGCTGCTGAAGCGCATGGGGGTGGAAACGACCTTCTTCGATCCGCTCGACCTTGATGCCTACAGGGCTCTGTTCGCGGAACCGGCACGCGCCGTGTGGCTCGAAAGCCCCGGCAGCCTGACCTTCGAGGTCTGCGACATTCCCGCCCTATCCGCCATCGCGCGCGAACACGGCGCGGTCAGCATGATCGACAACACCTGGGCCAGCCCGCTCGGCCTTGCCGCGCTTTCGCATGGCTGCGACATCACCATGATGAGCCTGTCGAAACACGTCGGCGGCCATTCCGATCTGATGATGGGATCGGCGAGTGCGGGTGCGCGATGGTATCGCACCCTACGCCGCACCGCGCAGGATCTGGGGCAGGTCGTCTCCCCCGATGATGCCGCGCTCGCCGCGCGCGGCCTGCGAACTATGGGTGTGCGGCTCGAAGCGCAGACGCGCGCGGCGCTGCGGATCGCCGACTGGCTGGGGCACCAGCCGCAGGTCGCACGGGTACTTTGCCCGATGCTGCCCTCGGCGCCCGGCCACGAATTATGGCAACGCGATTTCACCGGCGGCTGCGGTTTGTTCGGTTTCGTCCTCGCCAGCGATGATCGCATGGCTGCGGCACGGGTGGTCGATACGCTTGATCTGTTCGGCATCGGATACAGTTGGGGCGGATACGAAAGCCTCGCCCTCGTCACAAGCCCGCAGGATTATCGCTGCGTAATGCCCAGCCCCGACCGCGCCGGCCCGGCGATCCGCCTGTCAATCGGGCTCGAAGACCCGGACGACCTGATCGCCGATCTCGCGAAGGCGCTGGCACAGATGGAGACTGCATGATCATTACCGCTCTCACCGCACCGCAAGCCACGGAAACCCCGGCTCCTGACGGTGACCAGACCCCCGCCGCCGCCGACGCCGCAGCCTCGCCCGCACCCAGTCCGACGCCTGTCGAGACCCCCGAGCCGGAACCGGTCGAACCGGTCGAGGCCGCGGATAGGCTGCGCGAAGGCGTCGCCGCGCAGAACGAAACGGCGGGCGCGTTCCTTGACCGGCTCGATCGCATCGCGGTGGAGGTCGGTGATATCCGCATTTCGATGTTCGATACCTTGCTGGTGGTGGGCGTCATCCTGCTAGTCATCACCGCAGCGATCCTGATCAACCGCTTCGGGCGCAAGATGATCCGCGGCGTGAGCAAGTTCGACGAGACGCAGAAGCTGCTTTCGGAGAAAATCCTGACGATCATCGTCTGGGCCGCGGCGTTCTTTATCGGCATCGATCTGCTCGGCATTGATCTGACCGCGCTGGCGTTTTTCGGCGGCGCGTTCGGCCTTGCTATCGGTTTCGGCCTGCAGAAGACCTTCGGCAACCTGATCGCAGGAATCATCCTGTTAATGGACAAGTCGATCAAGCCGGGGGACGTGATTGCGGTGGCCGATCAGGCGGGACAGCAGACCTTCGGCCAGATACGCAAGATTGGCATTCGCGCGGTTTCGGTCACAACGCGGGACGAACGCGAATACCTCATCCCGAACGAGAACCTGATGATCAATCAGGTCGAAAACTGGTCTTATTCCTCCAGGAACGTCCGCATCCAAGTCGAAGTCGGGGTGAGTTATGATGCCGACATGAAGCTGGCCGAGGAGTTGATGCTGCAGGCCGCGAAAAAGGCGCGCCGGGTGCTCGATACTCCGCCGCCCACCGCCTGGATGAACGGCTATGGCGATAGCTCGGTCAATTTCACTATCCATTGCTGGATCAGAGATCCCGAAGAAGGCGTCGGCAATATCCGCAGCGAGGTGCTGAAGAACCTGTGGTGGCTGTTCAAGGAGCACGATATCGAGATTCCGTTCCCGCAACGCGATCTGAATATCCGGCAGAACAAGCAGTTCGAGCGGCTGATCGCGGCATTGGCGGAACGGGACGATCCTTCGCCTGACACAGGGCAATAGTTCCGCTTCGCAGCCGCCAAACCATTCTCGCTGGCATCGCAGGCCATTCGCGCGCATTTGCGGTGGCATGCAGATTGGCACCATCTATCTTGTCGGCGCAGGACCGGGTCCGGTCGACCTTCTGACTCTGCGGGCCGCGCGCCTGATCGAAGCGGCGCGAGTGATCGTTCACGATGGGCTGGTCGGACCGGATATTCTTGCGCTGGTGCGGGCCGATGCCCGGCTGATCTCGGTTGCCAAACAGCGCGCCCGCCACACCATGCCGCAGGACGAAATCAACGCTCTGCTGGTGCGAGAAGCGATGAAGGGACGCGATGTCGTAAGGCTGAAAGGCGGCGATCCGTTCATCTTCGGGCGCGGCGGCGAGGAAGCTGAAGCCGCGCGCGCCGCGGGTGTTCCGGTCGAAGTCGTTCCCGGCATCAGCGCCGCCAACGGCGCGGCGGCGGCGAGCGGCATTGCGCTGACCCATCGCGACGCCTCCAGTATCGTCAGCTTCGTCGCTGGGCAATGCAAGGGGCTGGCCGAGCAGAACTGGTCCGGCCTTGCGGGCAAGGGCCGCACGCTGGTGATCTACATGGGCGTCTCCACCGCCGCACAGATTGCCGATAAGCTGATGGCCGATGGCCTCGCCCCTTCGATGCCCGTCGCCGTGATCGAGAACGCCGCGCGCCCCGAAATGCGGGTGCTGCGCGGATTGCTCGCCGGATTGCCGGAGCTGGTGGAGCGCGAGGCGGTGCAAAGCCCCGCACTAATCGTGATCGGCGAAGTGACCGCGCGGGATAACGTGACGCTCGTCGTGCTTGCCAAGGAAGCAGCGGAATGAAAATCCTTACCGGCAACGACCTGCGCTCGGGCGCGGTGACATGGTGGAACGGCACCGGCTGGTCGCTGTTCGTCGACGATGCGGTGGACGTGGGCGACGAGGCCGAGGAAATCCTCGCCCGCGAAACCGCCGCGAGGCGCGTCAACGTGCCCTACGCCATCGAAGCCACTATCGACGCCGCCGGACACGTCCGCCCGGCGCATATCAAGGACCGGGTGCGCGCGCTCGGCCCGACCGTACGGCGCGATCTCGCCGTGCCGACTGCCGACAAGACCGGCTGGGACTGGGTGATCTGAGATGTACCAATATGATTCATACGATCAGGCGATGGTCGATGCCCGCGTAGAGGAATTCCGCGATCAGGCCCGACGCCGGTTGGAAGGCAAGCTGACCGAAGACCAGTTCAAGCCGTTGCGGCTGATGAACGGGCTGTATCTGCAACTCCACGCCTATATGCTACGGGTGGCTGTGCCCTATGGCACACTCAATTCGCTGCAGATGGAGGCGCTGGCCGACATCGCCGAAAAGTACGATCGCGGCTATGGCCACTTCACCACCCGCCAGAACATTCAGTACAACTGGATCAAGCTGGAGGACGCCGCCGATATCCTCGCCGATCTTTCGCGCGTCGAAATGCACGCCATTCAGACGAGCGGCAATTGCATTCGCAATATCTCGTCCGATCACTTTGCGGGCGCTGCTGCAGATGAAGTGGTCGATCCGCGACCCTATGCCGAGCTGCTGCGGCAATGGTCCAGCTTCCACCCGGAATTTACCTACCTGCCGCGCAAGTTCAAGATTGCGGTGATCGCGTCCGAGAAAGACCGCGCGGCGATGCGGTTGCACGATATCGGCATCCGGATCATCCGGAACGATGCGGGCGAAATCGGCGCGCAGTTCTATGTCGGCGGCGGCATGGGTCGCACCCCGATGATCGCGCCGCTGGTGCGCGATTTCGTGCCGCTCGATCAGCTCATCACCTATGCCGAGGCGTGCCTGCGGGTCTACAACCGCTACGGCCGGCGCGACAACAAGTACAAGGCGCGGATCAAGATCCTCGTCCATGAGCTTGGCGCAGCGGAATACACCCGCCAGGTCGAGGAGGAATTCGCCCATATGCTCAGCGTCGGGGTCGAACCGCCGCGTGAGGAACTGGCACGGATTGCGACGTATTTTGCCGATCCGGCGTTCGTGGATGGGCCGAAGACGCTTGACCGCTCGGACCCGGATTTCGCCTTGTGGGTGACACGCAACACCCACCGGCACAAGCACGACGCCTATGTCTCCGCCGTCATCAGCCTCAAGCCGGTCGGCGGCATTCCCGGCGATGCGACCGCCGATCAGATGCGCGTCGTCGCCAAACTGGCACGCGACTACAGCTTTGACGAGCTGCGCGTGATGCACACCCAGAACCTGCTGCTGCCGCATGTGCGGATCGCCGATCTCCATGCGGTGTGGAGCGCGCTCGATGAAGCAGGCCTTGGCGCGCCCAACATGGACACGATCGAGGACATCATCGCCTGCCCCGGCCTGGATTATTGCAGCCTCGCCAATGCCCGCTCGATCCCGCTTGCCCAGCGCATCTCCGAACGCTTTGCGCAAGCCGGTCGCACCGAACTGGTAGGCGAGTTGAAGCTCAAGATTTCCGGCTGCATCAATGCCTGCGGACACCACCACGCGGGGCACATCGGCATCCTTGGCGTCGACAAGAAGGGCACCGAGAACTACCAGCTCTCGCTCGGCGGGTCGGAGGCCGAGGACGTCAGTCTCGCCAAGATCACCGGCCCCGGCTTCGACGAGGACGGCGTGATCGCTGCGGTCGAGAAAGTCACTGATGTCTACCTCGCCAGCCGCACCGATGGCGAACGCTTTCTCGATACCTATCGCCGCATCGGCATGGAGCCGTTCAAGGAGGCGTTGTATGGTTAATGCCCGTGATCTCGGCACCAGCCCCGACGAGGTGCAGTTCCGCTTCCGCGATGACGAGCCGGTCGACCACGGCACGGTCACCGTCGATGCCGCCATTGACCAGTCCAACGCCGCTGCCGTACGGATCGAACCGGGCGACGATGCGCGTCTGCTCATCCCGTTCCTCGACCGGCTGTCGCTGGTCGAGGTCAACTTCCCCGGCTTCGGCGACGGGCGCGGCTATTCCGCCGCCCGCATTCTGCGCGAGGCCGGCTATGCTGGCGAATTGCGCGCGGTGGGCGACGTTCTGATCGACCAGCTTTCGCACATGCGTCGCTGCGGCTTCGACAGCTTCGCACCCGACAAGCGGCTGGACGAAGACAACGCCGCCCGCGCTTTCGCCACTTGGGAAAACGTCTATCAACGCGCGGCTGATGCGCGCCGGACCATTGCGGACAAACGCCATGAAGCCTGAATCGACCCATGCAACAGCCGATCGCACCCGCGACACGCTCGACCTCGCGCCCCGCTTTACCGAGCACGATGCCTTGCGGCTCAACCGGATGTTCCGGGGTTCCTCGACGCAGGAAATGCTCGAAGCGGTGATCCGCGACAGGTTGGCGGGCGATCTCGCAGTGGTCTCGAGCTTTGGCGCGGAAAGCGCGGTGTTGCTGCATCTGGTTGCCAGCGTAGACCCGTCTGTGCCGGTGCTGTTCCTCGATACGGGCAAGCATTTTGCCGAGACGCTGGCCTATCGCGATATGTTGGCAGAGCGGCTGGGCCTGAACCTCGTGATCCTGACCCCCGATGCCGCCGAACTGGCGAAGAGGGACGACACCGGCCTGCGATGGTCATACGATCCCGATGGCTGCTGCGAGATTCGCAAGGTGCGCCCGCTGGAAAAGGCGCTCAGCAATTACGACGCCAGCTTCACCGGGCGCAAGGCGTTCCAGTCCTCGACCCGTGCCAACCTGCCGCGGTTCGAAGTGGACACCTCGGACGCGCAGGGGCGGCTGAAGATCAACCCGCTGATCGACTGGGACGCGAGCCGGATCGCCGGCCATTTCATCCAGCACGACCTGCCCCGCCACCCGCTGATTGCGCAGGGCTACCCCTCGATCGGCTGCTCGCCCTGCACCACCCAGGTCGCGCCGGGCGAAGACCCGCGCTCGGGCCGGTGGAAGGGCTGGGACAAGACCGAATGCGGCATCCACAAGCCGGGCGAGGAGCCATTTCTCTGACGATGTGCGCTCCTGCGAAAGCAGGAGCCTATTTACGGTCACCGCATGGACACCCGCTTTCGCAGGAGATCACAAGGAGTTAACATAGCTGTATGTTTGCCCTTCTCCTCGCTGTCGCCCAGATTGCCGAACCGACGCCTACGCCCGATTGTTCGTACGATCTGGAGGCCATGCTAGCGCTTGATCGCGACGCCTTCGACCAAGACATGGACGGCGGCTGGCGGGTGCTCGGCATGAAAGAGGGTTGCGAAATCGCCACTGCGGAGCTGATCCGCGCATGGCGTCACGAAAAGCGCGATCATGCATCTATCCTCTACTGGCACGAAGGCCAGATGCGCGCGTCGGGCGGGCAGACAAATGAGGCCATCGCGCTGTTTCAGCTGTCCTATAAGCCGCCCGAATTCGATGTAGACTTCGGCTGGAACCACTATGTTTCGGGAACCATCGCGTTTCTGGTCCGTGGCCGGGCACACCTGCGCCAGTCGATCAAGCGACTGAAATCGCTCCCTGCAGGTGAAAGCACATCCTTCACAACACCCGACGGAAAAGTGGTCAAAATGTCATGGCCGCCCAACCTCAACGTTCTCGAAGCATTCGAACGGTGCTGGGGCAAGAGCTACAAGGAAGCTTACGGCACCGAGGCCTGCGCCACGCCTGAAAGTTAAAGCCACCCCTCGCGCCGGTACCACTCTGCCGTCGCCTTCAGCCCCACGTCGCCTGCGATCCTCGGCTGCCAATAGCCCGGCGGCACGTGGCGGTCGGAGCGCGAAACCCAGTTGGGATGGCACATATAGCCGACCCGGTCGGGCGTCAGCTTGGCGCGGTCGCCGCGCAGCAGACGGTCGCTGGCGGCCGCGACTTCGAGCACGGCGCGCGGCAAATGCGGAGCGAAGACCGATGGACGGCCCACCGACCGGCCAATCGCGGCGGCGAGTTCCTTGTGACTCCATCCACCCTCGCGCCCGTCGTCGGGTTCGTAGATTTTCTTGCGGGTAGGCGCAGCATTCTCCGTCAGCGCAATCAGCAAATCCGCCAGGTCATCTGCGTGGATAATCGAAGTCGCCCCGCCCGGGGGCAGCGGCACCGCGCCCCGCTTGGCCGCACGGAACAGGTCGAGCATGTCGATATCGCGCGGGCCATAGACGGCGGGCGGGCGGATGATCGTCCAGTCGAGCCCGCTCGCCTCCACCACCGTCTCGGCCCGCGCCTTCGACGCACCATAGGCCGACAGCTTGGGCTCGCGCGCGGCGAGCGAGGAGACGAACACCAGCCGCTTCACACCAGCCGCCCGCATGGCTTCGACAACCCTCGCAGTCCCGGTCACGTTGGCGGCTTCGAACGCAGCCGGTTCGGGCGTGTTGGTAAGGCCCGCGACATGGATCACCGCGTCCGCTCCGGCAAACAGCGCTGTCAGCGCCGCGAGGTCGACCAGATCGCCCGGCACCCATTCGACACGCTCGCGCGCCGCCTGTTCGCGCCGCGCCAGCGCCCGCACCCGATGCCCAGCCGCCAGCGCCGCATCCAGTACTGCGCTGCCGACGAAACCGGTCGCGCCGGTAATCGCCAGAACGCTCACGGACGCAGGCTCACAGCAGCACCAGATGGTCCCGGTGAATCACGCAGGCACGCGGCAGATGGCCCAACCGCTCGGCCACTTCCTCGCTGCGCAATCCCTTGATCGCGTCGCACTCGTCCCAGTCATATTCGATCATGCCCTTGGCGATAGTCTTGCCATCCGGGCCTTCGACCTTGATCACGTCGCCGCGCTCGAACTCTCCATAGACGCCGATGATTCCAGCCGCGAGGATGCTCTTGCCTTGGTGCAGCGCTGCCATGCAGCCGCGATCCACCCGGATCGAACCGTTGAAGCGCAGTCGGCCGCCGATCCAGCTTTTCCACGCATTGTCGTCGCGCTTGGGCAGGAACAGCGTGCCGCGGTTCGCGGCCATTGCGCAGGCGATCGGCAGGTCGTCCACCCCCTTGATGATGGCGAGCGCGATACCGGCACGCTCTGCGATCTCGGCGGCAAGCAGTTTGGACGTCATCCCGCCAGAGCCCTTGCCCGAGGAAGACTTGCCGCTCGCCATCTTGTGGATTGCCTCGGTTACGCCGCGCACTTCGGGCAGGAATTCGGCGTCGGGATGAGCCGGATCGCGATCGTACAGCCCTTCGACATCGGTCAGCAGCAGCACGCCCTGTGCCGAAGCCGCCTGCGCCACCCGCGCGGCCAACCGGTCATTATCGCCGAAGCGGATTTCCGAGGTGGCGATCGAATCGTTCTCGTTGATTATCGGCACCGCGCCACGTTCGAGCAGTTCGCGCAGGGTTTCCGAAGCGTTGAGATAGCGACGGCGACCTTCGAGATCGTCGAGCGTCAGCAGCATCTGACCGGTCACCAGGTTATATTCAGCCAGCAACTGCGCCCAGGTCGCAATCAGGAACACTTGCCCTGCCGAAGCCGCTGCCTGCGCATGGGCCAGCGTCTCGCGCCCGCCACCCGGCAGACCGAGCAGCGAAGCGCCGAGCGCGACGGCGCCCGAACATACGACGATGATCTCCTGCCCGCGCTCCCGCGCGCCGGCGACCTCGGCCGCCACGCTGCGCAGCCAGTCGTGGCGCAGCTCGCCATCGGGGTGCACCAGCAGGGCCGAACCGAGCTTGATGACCAGGCGCGGGCATTTTTCGATATCGCGGAAGTCGAGCAGACTCTCGATTTTCATGGGTATCCTCGGAAATTGGTAAACCGATCAGCGCATACGCACTGCCGGACAGGTCAGAGCGGCGACCACGCGCTCGCGTCGCCGTCCTCCTCTAACTTCTCGACGGCCGCGGCCTTGGTCTCGGTCGTGGTGCGTTCGGGAAGATAAGCGAGCACCGCGTCAAGAAGTTCCGGAATTCCGGCTCCCGTCACACCAGAAACGGCGAAGACCTTGTCCGCTCCGGCTTCGAGCAGTTCCTTGCGGAAGCCGTCGACCAGTTCCTGATCAGCGAGATCGCGCTTGTTCAAAGCCACCAACCGGGGCTTGTCTTCGAGATCAGCCCCGTAGGCGGCGAGTTCTTCCTCGACGATCTGCATCGCTTCGGCCGGGTCGGCATCGTCAGTGCCGGTGATGTCGACCAGATGGATGAGCACCCGGCAACGTTCGATATGGCCGAGGAAACGGTCACCGATGCCCACCCCTTCGGCCGCGCCTTCGATCAGGCCCGGAATGTCGGCCAGCACGAATTCGCGTGCCTTGTGGCGCACCACGCCCAGTTTCGGCACCAGCGTGGTGAAGGCATAATCGCCGACCTTGGCGCCGGCATTGGACACCGCGTTGATGAAGGTCGATTTGCCCGCATTGGGCAGGCCGACAAGGCCGACATCCGCCAACAGCTTGAGCCGCAGCCACACCCACGCCTCTTCGCCCGCAATGCCCGGCTGGTGCTGGCGCGGGGCGCGGTTGGTGGAGGTCTTGTAGCTGGCATTGCCGCGCCCGCCCATTCCGCCTTCAAGGAAGACGACGCGCTGGCCCACCTGCGTAAAGTCGGCAAGCACCTCTTCCTTGTCTTCGGACATGATCTGCGTGCCGACCGGCACCTTGATGACAAGCGGCTTGGCGCTGGCCCCGGTGCGGTCCTTGCCCATACCATGCCCGCCGCGCGGAGCCTTGAAATGCTGCGAATAGCGAAAGTCGATCAGGGTGTTGAGGCCGGCGACGGCTTCAAACACGATGTCCCCGCCGCGCCCGCCATTTCCGCCGTCGGGCCCGCCGTATTCGACGTACATCTCACGCCGGAAGCTGACGGCCCCGGGGCCGCCTCCGCCGGACTTCACATAGATCTTGGCTTGGTCGAGGAAATGCATGGCGGGCGCATAGGCAATTTTTGCTGCGAATGCGAGGGGAATGGCAAAACGCCCCCTCCCCCGCGTGACGGAGGGGGCATAAGGTCAGAATCGCGCTTCAACGCCGACGACCGCCGAGCGGCCGGGGGAGACGAAGCTGAACACCTGTTCGTAGCGTTCATCCAGCAGGTTATCGATGCGGGCAAAGCCGCTGATCCCCTCGGCCAGCGCCACTCGCGCGTTGAGGTTGACCAGCGTGTAATCATCCAGCTGCACTCGCACCGGCACGAAGCTGGGATCGGTGAAGGCATCGTCCAATGCCGCACCATTGTGCCGCACCACCAATGTGGCCGAAGCGGCATCGCCAGGCGCGGTCCATGTCACAGCGGTGCTGGCGATGTGTTCGGGGCGGCGCACTTCTTCCGCGCCGTTTTCTTCGGCATTAATGTAGCTGTAAGCCGCATCAAGGCTCCACTGTTCGGCGAGCCGCGCGTTGAACGACACTTCAACGCCGCGTTGCTCGCTTTGGGTGGTGCGGTTGGACGGGGTAGCGATGAAGGTGGGGGCCGGGAAGGTGGTGAAGATCTCGCCCTCCAACTCGCTGTCGAAATAGGTGACAGCGAGACGCGCATAGTCGCCGATGTCCTGATCCACGCCGACTTCCCAGCCGGTCGATTTCTCCGGCCGCAAGGCGTCATTGCCGATGAAGCGCCCGTCGACGAACCCGAACAGTTCGAAGAAGCCGGGGTTCTTGACGCCCGACCCTGCCGCCGCGCGCAGGCGGGTGGTGTCGGTGAGGCGATAGCCCGCGCCGATGCGGAAAGTGGTGGCGTCCTGGAACCGATCGTTGATGTCGTGGCGCAGTGCTGCCGAAAGGTCGAACACCGCGCCCGTGTAGCGGTATTCGCCGACAAAACCGATCTGCTCGATTTCGCGCCGCCCGCCGAAGGCAAAGCCGCCCGGGGTGGTGTTGCGGAAGCCCTCCTGCTCGTAATCGGCCGCGAAGGTGAGATTGTGCGCATTGTCGAGCCGCAAGGCGGAGACATAGGACGCCTTCACCCGGTCGCCCTCGCTACCGTTCGAGCGACCGAACGGGCCAAAGGTGTCGCGCGCGATATCTGCCACCTGCGCGGAAAGATCATGGGTCCAGCGCCCGTCCAGCGCCTCGCCCCGCGCGCCGATCAGGGCGTAGATTGCTTCATTGGTGAAGCGCGTTCTGGGCGAATCGATGGTGAAGCCAAAGGTCGGGCTGGCGGGATCGAAGTCGCTATCGTTGAACCGGCCTTCGGTACGAATGAAGCGGGCGGCGGCGCGCAATTGCAGGCCTTCCGACACTTCGGCCGCACCCTTGCCCGAAAGCGTGTAGCTGTCGCGCCCGATGTCGCGGGTGCCGCCTCGCGCATTGGGCTGACCATCGGTGCTGACCACCACGGCAGACAGCGCCGCATCCCAGCTATCGCCTGCCGCGCCGTAACGCAGCGCGCCGTTGATGGTGTTGTCCGTGCCGCCTTCGATCCGCGCCGCGAAACCTGGCACAGCGCGCCCGCTGGCGCTTTCGTAAGCAATCACGCCGCCGATCGCGTCCGGCCCGTAGAGCGCCGATTGCGGCCCGCGCAGCACCTCTACCCGCGCGCCGACATCGGCTTGCAGCGTGCCGATGTCGAATTCGCCCGCAAAGGGATCGGAAACCTCAATGCCATCGACCAGCACCAGCACGTGATTGGCTTCAGAACCGCGCAGGCGGATCTGGGTCTGGCCAGCTACGCCCGCAACCGCGACGCCGGGAACGTCGCGCAGCACATCGGCAATGTCGCGGGTCTGGCGCTGTTCGAGCTGTTCGGCGGTGATCACCAGAGCCGATCCGGTGTAATTTTCAGGCAGCAGGATATCGCCAGAGCGACTGGCGCTGACGATGATGTCAGCGCGTTTCCTGTCGGCGATCACAATCCGATCAAGGCCCTCGCCCGCAGGATCGGCCTGCGCAGACACAGCCACAGCCCAAACCAGCGCCGCCCCAGCGACGCTGTTCAACAATTTCAGATTCTTCACGGATTCCTCCCGTCATCAGCAACATGAAGGCCACGAGGGGTTTGATCCCATCCCCCACGGCCCAGCGATGTCGCTCACAACGAAAGTCTGTTTCCGCGCCTGACCAATCCCTGAGCCAAGCAAAGAGCGACACGCCCCGGTCGGTCTCCTGGCTCACGGATCAGCGCATCCGGTGCTCACCTTCCCAGAGCGTTGCCGCTCCAGTGGCTGCCCCCGTTCAGGGCGCGCACACCGCATACTCACCGCTTACAGTTGCAGGGACAGCTGCGGAATCAAACCGCATTCCCGTTACCTTGGCGCGTCTTGTTGTTAGGCGCTCGCCTGCGCGAGCGCAATACGCGCCATTAGGCGCGGCGGCCGTGCAGGTGTGCTACGCACGTCTGCGCCTTCGGCTTCGACTCCGGCCTTGCAACGCTATGCGCCGTTACAACGCACAATAATGGCAATGACGTTCGGCGCGCAGCGCCGCAAGCGCGACCGCGCGTCGCTGCTTATGCGGCGAAGCCAGGGCGGACGGACGTCCGCCGCCCGGCGTTTGAGAGCGAAATCAAAAACCGCCTGGTGGAGCCGAGCGGGATCGAACCGCTGACCTCGTCATTGCGAACGACGCGCTCTCCCAACTGAGCTACGGCCCCGTTCCAGGTTAGCCTGCCAAGCCTGCCCAAAAGGCAAGCCGGCCAAGGCGAGCGGGCGGATTAGCGGGAAGGACGCGCCCTTGCAACGGGCATTTTTCGACCGGGATCCATGGAATCAACTCTCCGCTCCAGCTTGCGGATCGTTGGATAACGGTTGCACCACCGGCTGCGAGGTCACGTTCTCGTCGACCGGGACGACGGGGACCGCGATCCCGGTTTCCGGATCGATCACCGTCTGTACCCGCACCCCCTGACCCGAAAGATCCGCCACACCCGGCACCGGAACGCCGCTGGCGCGGGCCTGCTGCACCGCCACCCAGCCGGGCTGCGAGGCACCGTACATCGCGCCCCACTTCGCATCCCACTGCGCCGAGGCGATCTGATACGCCTCGTATTCGTCGAAGAAATTTTCGAACGGCATCAACAGACCATCGAAATTGGCGCGGGCAAAGCTCAGCGGATCGGATGGCGGTGCCGCCATTGCCCGGTTAGACAGATCCAGCGCGGCGCGGCAGAAGCCCGAGCGTGCGGCGGGCAGCGCGAAGAAATTATAGACCTGCGTCACCGCCGCATCACGCGCGACCATTGCCTCACGCCGTGTATCGTGGCGCCGAGCGACTTCCTTTTCGAGCCGGTCGTTCACCGCTTTCAGCGGGCGCACATTATTGGTGAGAAACGCACGATATCCGTTGAGGATCGGTTCGTATTCCGGCGCCAGACAATTGAGCGCAGCGACATTCCATGCAGAACGCAGATGCCACACCAGAAGATCGTCGCTGAGGCCGGTGTTGATGGTCACGCGGCGCCCGTCAGGCCCGCGCGGAGGAATATTCATCACGTAATGCGCGCCGCCGGGCGGCAGCGGGCGATAGGGCACGGCCTCGACCACGGGAGGCGGTGGAGGCGGCGGCGGCGGCGGAGGGGGTGGTGCAGGAGTCGCGCAGGCGGCGAGCAGCGTCGCGCCAGCCACGACTGTGGTTATCGCAAGGCCGAAAGGGGTACGCCGGACAAGCTCTTCCTGGCGAGTGCCGTTTTTGGGCGACGATATATGCTGCGGGGCCACGCTCATGGGTACTTCAACCTCTCCTGCCGGTTCGGGATGGACGATGATGCCCGGCTTCTGCTTGCTCCAGCCTGAAGCCGGGGGATAGCCGCGCCATATAACAAAGCAAATGCCCGAAGCCTGTGGAAAGGCTCCGGGCATTCGACATTTCAACACCTGCGTCAGGTGAACCGCGTTGCGGCTCCTCGGTTACTCGCGGTTGCCGAGGAAGGTGAGCAGGAACTGGAACATGTTGATGAAGTCCAGATACAGGCTCAGCGCGCCCAGAACCACGGCCTTGCCAGCGAATTCGGTGCCGCGCAGATACTGGTATTCGGCCTTCAGACGCTGCGTGTCATAGGCGGTCAGACCGGCGAAGATGAGCACGCCGATGAAGCTGATCGCGTAGTGGAACGCGGGCGACTGCAGGAAAAGGTTCAGCACCATCGCGACGATCAGGCCGATCACGCCCATGATCAGGAAGCTGCCCATGCCGGACAGGTCCTTCTTGGTGGTGTAGCCCCACAGCGACAGGCCCGCGAACGCCGCAGCGGTCGCAAAGAACGTCGTGGCGATCGAGCCGCCGGTGTAAACCAGGAACACCGACGACAGCGACAGACCCATCAGCGTCGCGAAGCCCCAGAACATCAACTGCAAAGTGCCGGTGCTGAAGCGGTTGGCGCCGAAGCTCATCGCGAACACGATGGCGAGCGGCGACAGCGCCACGATCCAGCGCAGGATGCCGCCAGTGAAGATCGCCTCAGCAGTCCCGCTGGTGAACGCCAGCAGCGCGACGATGCCGGTCAGCAGCACGCCCGACGACATGTAATTGTAAATCGAGAGCATGTGCTTGCGCAGACCCTCGTCGAACCGGCCAGCGACATCGCCACCGGCACGCGGCACGGAGCCGACGCGCTGCGCATTGCGCGAAGTGTCATTCCAGTCAGCCATTGCGAAAACCCTTGATCCTTCAGTGAAGCGCGAAAGGCCGCGCTCTCCATGTTGGCGAATATCGGTGTTTCGCCCGCGCTTTTCAAGCGAAACCGGCTTGCAAAGCGCGCAATTCGTTCAGCTTAACACCTGTTAAGCTTACGCGCCTTGCGAAAGCTCCGCTCCCTTGTCGCGGGTCGCACGCAAGGTGGCGACCAGCAGGCGGTGCAATGCGGCGTCGTTATCCAACACATTCAACCCTTCGCGGGTCATGCCGCCGGGGCTTGCCACCCGGTCAGCAAGCGCTCCCGCGCCGGTATCCGATGCCGCTGCGAGCGATGAAGCACCGTCGACGGTTGCAAGCGCCAGTTGATCTGCTGAGGCGCGGTCCAGCCCCAATTCCTCGGCCGCTCTCGCCAGCGCATCGATGAAGCGGTAAACGAACCCCGGCCCCGATCCGGCCAGCGCGGTGACAAGATCGAAGCGGCTCTCGTCCTCAAGCCAGATCGCTGTGCCAAGCTTGTCGTAAAGCGCCAGACAATCATCGCGCGCGCCCTCGTCCAACCCGGATTCGAGCAGGATGACGGGCGACTTGTTGATGCGCGCGGCAAGGTTCGGCATCACCCGCACATGGCCTTTGGCGGCGGGGAACACCTCGGCCAGCTGCGCGCAGGTGATCCCGGCCAGCAGCGAGCACACGGTGACGCCCGCACCGGTCAGCGCCTGCAGACCCGGCGCCAGCTTGCGCAACTGCTGCGGCTTGAAGCCGAGCATGACCGCATCATGCGCGCCCGCTGCCTCGGCCTCTCCCGCCTCGCGATAGAGCGAAACACCCTCCGGAGCCTTAGGCAGCGCGGGATCGAGAATGGCGCAGCGCGCCGGATCGACGCCTGCCGCCAGCCACCCGGCGAGCATCGCCCCGCCCATATTGCCGCAACCGATGATGAGAAGCTGATTGATCATGAAATTATACCGTCCGGACTAAGCCTGTCGAAGCCCCGTCCTTCCTCGCGACCCTTGAAAAAGGCGCGAAAGGATGTCCCGATGGGATCGGGCCGGACGGGTGAGCGAATGTTGCCCTTAGCCTTTCAGGCCTCGCCCGCCGCGTCAACCATGGCTGCTTCCAGCGCGGCACGCGGGCTCTTGTCGCCCCACAGCACGAACTGGAATGCGGGGTAGAAACGATCGCATTCGTCGATCGCACATTCGACCAGCGCCTGCGCCATATCGAGCGTGAGCCGTCCGTCCTCGCTCAGCAATGCGCCGTGACGATAGAGCAGCACGTCGCCGCTCGACCAGATGTCGAAATGCCCCAGCCACATCTGTTCGTTGACTAGGCAAAGCAGTTCATAGGCAGACGCGCGTTTGTCCTCGGTCACGCGGATATCGGGTAGGCACAGGAACTGGAGCACGCGGTCTTCGGCCCGCCAGATCGCGCGCAGCTGGTAATTGGCCCAGCTGCCCTGCACTTCGCCGCTCATTTCGTCGTCGGAAACGAGTTCACACGGCCAGCCGCGCGCCTCGAACA
This sequence comes from Erythrobacter sp. NFXS35, assembly GCF_040148725.1. NCBI lineage: Bacteria > Pseudomonadati > Pseudomonadota > Alphaproteobacteria > Sphingomonadales > Erythrobacteraceae > Erythrobacter > Erythrobacter sp. NFXS35. Next base: position 1,051,514 of record NZ_JAGDEB010000001.1, read on the forward strand.
GCGCTGCCAGCATCTCAACCGGCGCAGCATCGTCCTGTTCGGAATAATCCATCGGTCGCGCCCTCATCGGGCAGTGAGCCGGCAGCAGTGCCGGTCGGCGAGTGAAAGGGGCTGTGCTGCAATCATCGACGCACGAATGGACGTGGGAGGGGGCGCTTGGCAATGCGCAGCACCGGGGCAGTTGGGGAGAACCCACCTAGCTTGTTCAAAGCCTGTGCAAAGATTGTGGGGGAGAGGCGAAAAAAATCATTTAACTACCTGTATTTCCTCGCCATCTGGACTGACGTACAGGAAGGTGTCGAGCCCCTTGGCCTTGAGCCCGCGCACCAGCGCCTGCCCTGTCTCGCGATCATCGAGCGGCCCGGCGAGCAGGCGGTGCGCCTCGCCCCAGGGTGTGGTGTGCGGCTTCAACTTCGCCAGAAGATCGCCGCCGCTGCGCGACAGACGGCGCCAGTCATAGCCGAGCGCGCCGGCATTCTTGCCGGTAGCAAGCTGCACCCATACGCGGCTGGAATGCACCGGCTTGGGCGGCTCCTTTGGTTTGGCCGGCGGCGGAGTTTCGCGCTTGATGGCAATCCGCGTGAGATCGACCGCGCCCGCGCCCACGCGGGCATCGGGCAAGGTATCGCCGCCCAGATCGGCGAAAGCATCCGCGACTCGCAGCGGCGCAGGCGCAGGCGCAGCCATGGCCGTCGCGACAACAGGCAACGATGCCGGCGCAAGGGTGGTTTGTGATACCGGAGCGGCAGTCGGCACTGCCGAGGTCTGTGGGCGACTGCCGAGCGGCGGGCCGGCCGGTTCGAGCCGACTGTCGACTTTCGATTCGGCCGCAAAGCGCGCAAGGCGCGGATCTTCACGGCCGATATCAGCCGCCCGCGGGAATATCCCGAGATTGGCCGCCGCAGCCTGCTGCGCCGGGGTAAGACGCGGCATGTACGCGAGGTACGGTACGATCCGGCTGGACAGATCGCGCGGCATCACCTGCTCCACGATCGCTGTCGCACGATCCTGATCGCCGAGGATAGCAAGGCCGAAAGCGCGAGCGCGAAAGGCAGCCGTATCGCGCTTGTCGAGCAACGGTCGCAGCGCCTCTTCGAAGCGCGCACGATTGCCCGATATTGCCTGGCTAACTGCGAGGCGGCGACGGGCTTCATCGTTGCCGGGATCGAGTTCGATCGCACGGATATAAGCGGCCTGTGCAGATTGCTGCTCCCCGACGAGATCGAAAGCCAGCGCCTGATCGCTCAAGACTTCCCGCATGGGAACCCCAGCGGCGCGGGCACGATCGAATTGCGGGATCGCCTCGCCCGGACGACCCGAAACCAGGTACACCGTACCAAGGCCAAGCGCGACGCGGGGATGATCGGGGTCGATATCCGCCGCACGTCCATAGAAGCCGACCGCCGCATCGAGATCACCGACCCCGAGCGCCGCCGTTCCCGCCTCCACCAGCGCATCGAGATCGCGTGGCGCCTTGGCAAGCGCAACCAGGGCGCGGTTGAGGCGCTGCACTTCATCGCTCGGCAGTGGCTGCACGACTTCGCGCGAGACGACCTCCTGCGCCGCCGCTGCGACCGGCATCATGCCAAGGCAAGCTACGGCACCAAGCGAAAAGCCAAGGGCTTGAAAGCGATATGTCACGCAGCGAGACCTAGCGTGATCGGGTCGCATTGCCAGCGACACACGGCACTCGAGCGGCGAATAGCACCGCACGCGCGCCGGATGGTCTACTGGTTGCGGTTACGGTCGAGAAAGCGCGGAATGCTGAGCGCGGGGCCATCCTCACCGTCATCTTCGTCCTCTTCGTCACGCCCGGTGCTGCGCGACAGGTTGGCCATGCGTTCGAACAGCGTGCTGCCCCCGATCGCAGCACCGCCGCCGCTGCTGTCACCGCCGCCGTCACCAGCGGCACCGCCCAACAGTGCGCGCCTGCGACTACCACCGAGGCGCGCGGTCACCGGAAGATCGTCCGCTGCCAGGCGATCGGCACTCGCAAGCAGATCGTCCTGCGCCGGCTCCGCCTCGGGCTCTTCGGCTTCGGTGTATTCGGTGTACTCACCGGTCAGATCGAGCAGCGTATCCTCTTCTCCGTCATCTTCCCCGACAATGGCTGCTTCCGGATCGCTCACTTCTTCGGCGCTGCGCAAGCCTGCGAGCGGATCGACGATGCCGTCGACATCATCCTCATGATCGATGCCCATGTCGTCCCCGGCCTGCATCCCGGTCAGGTCGAACGGCGCGGAGCCATCGGATTCTTCCTCGGCTGCAGGCTCTTCGGGCGTCATGTCGGGCGGGGTCAGCGTGAACCCGGCACTGGCCAGCGACGCGAGCGGCGCAGGGGATTCCGGCACATCGTCGGGCAGTTCAGTCAGCCCTTCGTCCTCGGACAGTTCAAGCACCGGGCGCTTGGGCGCGCGCGAGGTGCCGAGCGAAACCGGCTGCGAACGCTCGACCTGGCCGGCGGCGCTTTGTTCGATGCCGGTGGCGACCACGGATACGCGAATCTTGCCATCGAGGTCAGGATTGAAGGCGCTGCCCCAGATGATGTTGGCGTCTTCGTCTACCAGTTCGCGGATGTGGTTGGCGGCCTCGTCGACTTCCAGCAGCTTCATGTCCTCGCCGCCAATGATCGAGATGATCACGCCCTTGGCACCGGCCATGCTGACGCCGTCGAGCAGCGGATTGGCAATCGCCTGTTCCGCCGCCTTGAGTGCGCGATTATCGCCGTCGCCCTCACCGGTGCCCATCATCGCCTTGCCCATCTCGCTCATCACGGAGCGCACGTCGGCGAAGTCGAGATTGATCAGGCCCGGCATCACCATCAGATCGGTGATTGAACGCACGCCTTGCTGCAGCACTTCATCGGCAAGCTGGAAGGCCTCCTTGAAGGTGGTTTCAGCCTTGGCGATCAGGAACAGGTTCTGGTTGGGAATTACGATCAGAGTGTCGACGTGCTTCTGCAACTCGTCGATCCCGGCCTCGGCGGCGCGCATCCGGCGGGTACCTTCGAACAGGAACGGCTTGGTAACCACGCCCACCGTCAGCACACCCATGCGGCGCGCGGCTTCGGCGATAACGGGGGCGGCGCCGGTGCCGGTGCCCCCGCCCATGCCGGCCGCGATGAAGCACATGTTCACGCCTTCGAGCGCCTGCTCGACATCGGCCACGGTTTCTTCCGCAGCGGCCTTGCCAACTTCGGGCCGCGCTCCCGCGCCCAGACCCCCGGTGATATCCGGGCCCAACTGGATGCGCTTTTCCGCCGGCGAGGTGCTGAGCGCCTGCGCATCGGTGTTGGCGACGATGAATTCGACGCCTTCGATCTCGGCCTCGATCATGTTGGCGATCGCGTTGCCGCCCGCTCCGCCGATGCCAATCACGGTGATGCGCGGACGCAGGTCATCCGTGGCGGCGGGTCCGATATTGATGCTCATCAGCTTGTCCTCCAAAGCGGGAGATGCGGACGTTTCCATCCTTCCCCCGCCGATCTATCACCTCTGTGACATATTACCGGGGCACTTTTGATAGGCCTTGCGCCCTTATCCACAGGGCTCGCCCCCATCAGAAGTTCTCCTTGAGCGCCCGCATGAGCCGGAAGAGTGGATCAAGCCACCCGCTTCGGCGTGCCGGACTGCGATAACTCGCTGCTCGCCCGGCACCGATCGCGCGGATATCGACCGGGTCTTCGGCGGCATAAAGACAAAGTCCGGCAAGCGTAGCAAAGCCTGGCGCGTGATGCGCCTCGGGCATGCCGACAAGCTGCGGCGGGCGCCCCAGCCGGACCGGCTGGCCGAGCGCGCCCTGCATGAAATCCGCCATTCCGGCCAGCTCCGCGCCGCCACCGGTCAGCACCACCTGCCCTGCGCGGCTGCCGGAAAATCCCATGTCCTTCAGCGCCTTGCCTACATCTCCGGTCAGCACTGCCAGTTGCTGGGTGACGACCGAAATCAGCTCGGCACGCACGATCCGGTTCTTGTCGTCGGCCCCGCGCGCCAATGGCCCGGCAGCAGCGCCATCGGGTGCATCATTCGGCCCGTTGACCGGGATCAGCTCGCGATGATCGGCTGGGCTGGCTATTGCCGAACCGGCGACACATTTCAGCCGCTCGGCCTGCGAGCGGCGAATGCCAAAGGCGCTTGCGATTGAATCAGTGATATCGGCCGATCCGATCGGCAGCGCTTTCAGTCCCAGTAGCATCCCGCCGGCGAACACCGCGACATTGGTGACGTCGGCCCCAATTTCGACCAGCGCCACGCCCAGTTCGCGCTCTTCGAGGCTGAGGCAGGCATGACCCGCTGCCAGCGGCGCGGCGACCACACCCTCCACCATCAGGTGCGCATTCTGGACCGCTTCGGTCAGGTTCCTCACCGGTGCACCATCGGCCAGCATTACATGAATATCCACGCCGAGCCGTTCAGCGTGCAGACCGCGCGGATTGGCGATCCCGTGCGCCCCGTCGAGCGTGTAGTGCGCAGGCTGCGCGTGCAGCACGGTGCGCCCATCTGGCTGGATCGTCTCCTGCGCATGAACCAGCAGCTGTTCGACATCCTCGTCCTCGATCCGCCGTCCGCCGATTTCGATATCGACCGACACGACATTGCTGGCGAGCCCTGCCCCGGCGCAGGCGATCCACACGCTGCGCACGGGAATTCCGGCGCTTTTCTCAGCGCGTTCCACAGCATCGCGAATGGCATGGCTGGCTGCCGCCATATCGGTGACATAGCCGCGCTTGATCCCGGCGCTGGCGCGGTGGCCGGAGCCCATCACCTGCAGACCGCCGTTCTCGGTCTCGCCGATGATCATCGCCGAGATACGGAACGAGCCGATATTGACCGCCGCAAAGCTGCGGGCAAGGCGGCGGTTAGAGGAAGCGCGCGAGGCCACTACAGCGATCCTCCCGCAGCCGCGGCGACCTTGGGGCCTTCGCTGTCGCCATCGGGCAAGCGCATGTAGAGGCGCGGCGGCGAACGCATGTCAAACGAAAGCACCTTGCCGCCGATCAGGCGGTTCTGACCATCCAGACGGGCGAACCTGACCAGCGCGCCTGCTGCCTCGACCTCGCCTTCAGGCAAGGCGAGCAACTGCCCGGTGGCGAAAGTGAGATTCCAGCGGCGATTGCCTACCCATTCGGCCGCCTCGACCTGCGGTGCCAGCGCAGGGGCGGCGCCGAGCAGTTGTTCGAGCCGCGCAGCCTGCTGACCGGCTCCCGGCCCGGCCAGCCGCAGCATCCCATCGGCCTTGGCGGGCGCAACCGTTTCCAGTTCGACCCCGGCCGCATCGATCAGCACCAGCCGATCGGGCTTTTCCAGCACCGCGTGCGGCGCGCGCTCAACGATATCGATGGCCAGCGTGTGCGGAAGCTGGATCGAGACCCGCGCATCCCTGACCCACGGCAGTTCGCTGGTGAGCCGGGTGCGAATGGCTTGCAGATCGACCTCCGGCATCGGGCGGCCCAGCTGGTCGGAAATGAGCGCGTAAACCTCGCCCTCGTCCATCCGCCGGGTGCCGGTCACGCGGAAGCCCCGGACCGCGAAACCCGCATCCGCCGCCATCACAGCGACCTGACGCTGCGCCAGCGCAGGAACGCCTGCAAAATTGGCGATGATGAACCCGATGCCCACCACGCCGCCAATGATGATCGCGAGCCAGATTCGGCTCCACTGTTCCTCGGTGAACGGGAGCAAGCCCATCAACCAGTCGATAAACCCGCTGGCCTTGCCTTGCGCCTTGCGGGCGGTGACGGCGCGGCTCTGCGCCTTGGCCGCGCGACGCACGCCGGTAGAGGCGCTACGCCGGATCTGTTGCGCCATGCTGCCCTCCCTGCCCTGCGTGCCCTATCTGCTTCGCTTGTTTGGCTGCGTGAACGCGCAGCGCCTCGGCCACCAGAAGTTCGACCAGATCCGCATAGGGTATGCCGCAATGCGCCGCCTGCTCGGGCACTAGGCTGAGCGGGGTCATACCCGGCTGGGTGTTGGTTTCCAGAACGAACAGCCCGCCCTCGCCCGCTTCGTCGTCCCAGCGGAAATCGGTGCGGCTGGTGCCGTGGCAACCGAGCACCTGATGCGCCTTGACCGCATATTGCTCGCACAGGGCAGTGATTTCCGGCGGGAGGTCGGCGGGGAAGATGTGCTGGGTGCGGCCTTTGGTGTATTTGTGCTCGTAGTCGTAAAAGCCGTTTGCGATCACCAACTCGGTCACGCCCAAGGCGCGCGGGCCATCCGAGCCGTCGATCACGGCGGTGGTCAGTTCGCGGCCCTTGATGAAAGGTTCGGCGAGCAGTTCGGCAAATTCCTGCCACGGGCCTTTGGCGTCGGGTGAGATCGGGTTGCCGACATTACTGCCTTCCGTGACGATGGCGACACCGACCGATGATCCTTCGTTCACCGGCTTCAGCACATAGGGGCGCGGCAGCGGGTCGCGTTCGAACAATTCCTCACGCGTCACGATCCGCCCGCCGGGCATCGGGATGCCGTGGGGCACCAGCGCCTGCTTGGTCAGCTGCTTGTCGATCGCGATCACCGAGGTGACGAGGCCCGAATGGGTATAGGCGAGGCCCATGAGGTCGAGCATCCCCTGCACCGAGCCATCTTCCCCCGGCACGCCGTGGAGCGCGTTGAACACCACATCGGGCTTTGCTTCGGCGAGCCGCAGCGCGACGTCGCGCCCCATATCGATCCGGGAGACGCGGTGACCCTTGCTTTCGAGCGCATCCGCCACGCCTGTGCCGCTCGACAGTGATACGGCGCGCTCGCTGGCCCAACCGCCCATCAGGACGGCGACGTGGAGTTTTTTCGTTTCGCTCACGGCCGTCCCACTCGCTGGATTTCCCATTCGAGGCTGACGCCCGAATGCTGGTACACCTTCTGCCGCACCAGTTCCCCCAGCCCTTCGATGTCGGCGCTGGTGGCATTGCCGGTGTTGATCAGGAAATTGGTATGCTTGTCGCTGACCCCTGCACCGCCCAGCGTCAGCCCCCGGCATCCGGCGTCGTCGACGAGTTGCCACGCCTTTCGCCCTTCCGGGTTCTTGAAGGTCGATCCGCCGGTCTTGGTGCGCAGCGGCTGGCTGGCTTCGCGCGCGGCGGCGATGCGGTCCATCTCCGCGCCGATTTCCGCCGGATCGCCCGGGTGGCCGCGAAACCGCGCGGAGACGACGATCGCTCCGTCGGGCAAGGCGGAGTGGCGGTAGGAATATTCGAGTTCTTCCGCGTTCAACGTAATGAAGCTGCCATCGTGCAGGATCACTGCGCAACTGAGCAGCACATCGGCTACCTCACGCCCATAGGCGCCGCCGTTCATGCGCACGAAACCGCCGACGGTGCCGGGGATACCGCGCAGGAATTCCAGCCCGGCAATGCCCGCATCGCGCGCGGTCGAGGCGACGAGAATGCCGCTCGCCCCGCCGCCGCAGGTCAGTTCGTTGTCACCGGTGATCTCGACCCCGGCAAATGCCTTGCCCAGCCGCACCACCACGCCCGGCACGCCGCCATCGCGCACGATCATGTTGGAGCCGAGGCCCAGCGCCATCACCGGGATTTCGCCGTAGAGCCGCTCGAGAAAGCGTTTGAGATCGTCCAGATCGGCCGGTTCGAACAGCCAGTCCGCCGGACCGCCGGTCTTGAACCACGTATAGGGCGCGAGCGGCGCCTTGCAGGTGAGCTTGCCGCGAATTCCTTCGAGCGGGATCGGCGCGGTCACGCCGCCCTCGACGGTGCAGGTCGGTGCCGCGCCGTGATCATATTCGTATCCGTCACCGGGTTGCACCATGCCCCTCATGCGCCGCGCTGCCCGGCGATCGCTTGCCCCAACCCCGCCGCCCAGCGGGTGATATCGCCCGCGCCGAGGCAGACGACCATGTCGCCTGGCGCCAGCTCACCCGCCAGCGCTTCGGCCAGTTCGTCCGGCCCGGCGATCTCGCGCGCCGCGCGGTGCCCGCGCGCTCTCATACCTGCGACCAGCGCCGTGTGATCGACGCCCGCCAGCGGCTCCTCGCCCGCAGCATAGACCGGCGCGACATAGGCGATGTCGGCATCGTCGAAGCAGGATTGGAAGGCGTCCATCAGATCACTGAGGCGCGAATAGCGGTGCGGCTGGGCGACCGCGATGACCCGGCCTTCGGTGCCCGCCACAGCCTCACGCGCGGCGGACAGTACGGCGCGAATTTCGACCGGATGATGGGCGTAATCGTCGATAATGGTCGCCGCGCCGCCGCCCACGGCGACACTGCCGACTTTGGTGAACCGCCGCCGCACGCCGCCAAAACGGGCAAAGCCGGTGCGGATCACATTATCCGAACAGCCCATCTCCACCGCCACCGCAATCGCGGCGAGCGCGTTCTGGACATTGTGGCGGCCCGGCATCGGCAGGTGCACGCCTTCGATGCGGCGATCCTCGGCACCGCGTTGGCGCACGATCACATCGAAGGTGTTGCCGCCATCGAGACTGCGCACGTTAACGCCGCAGATATCGGCTTGCAGCGAGAAACCATAGGTGACGACCTTGCGATCGCGCACTTCGCCGATCACCGCCTGCACCACCGGATGATCGACGCACAGCACCGCCGCGCCGTAGAACGGGACATTATGGATGAACTCCACGAACGCCCGCTTCACCCCGTCGAAATCGCCGTAGTGATCCAAGTGTTCGGGATCGATATTGGTGACGACCGCGATGGTGCCATCCAGCCGCAGGAAGCTGCCGTCGCTCTCGTCCGCTTCGACCACCATCCAATCCGAATCGCCGAGCCGGGCGTTGGAGCCGTATTGTTCGATGATCCCGCCATTGATGACCGTCGGATCGATCCCGCCCGCGTCGAGCAGCGTGGCGATCATGCTCGTCGTCGTCGTCTTGCCGTGCGTCCCTGCCACCGCGACGGTGGATTTAAGCCGCATCAGTTCGGCCAGCATTTCCGCTCGGCGCACCACGGGGATGCGGGCTTCCAATGCGGCGGCGACTTCGGGGTTGATGCGGCGCACCGCGGTGGAGGTGACGACCACGGCGGCACCCTCCACATTCTCATGCGTGTGGCCGATATGCACGGTGATCCCGCGCGCGCGCAGCCGCTCGACGCTCGGGCTTTCGGCAATATCGCTGCCCTGCACGGTGTAGCCGAGATTGCGCATTACCTCGGCAATGCCGGACATGCCGATCCCGCCGATGCCGACAAAGTGGATCGTGCCGATATCGGTGCCGACACCCTTCACGTGTTTGCCCTGTCTTTAGCGGCCTTGCGGGTCGATGGTTGCGGACGGGCGGCAGTCTGCGCTGCGCGCGGGGATGCCTCGCCGACGCGGATCACGTCCATCAGATCGATTCCGCTCATGCTTTCGACCAGGTCGGCCAGATCCTTCGCCGCTTCGGGCCGGCCGCAGTTGAACGCGCCATGCGCCGCGTTGCCGAGGCTGCCGGGGTTCATAGCCATCGCCTGAATCTGCTTGGCAAGCTCCTTGGGCTGGAACGCATCCTGCCGGATCATCCGCGCCCCGCCCGCCTTGACCATCTCGCGGGTGTTGACCGCCTGGTGATCGTCGGTCGCAATCGGCAGCGGGATCAGGATCGCCGGACGGCCCACCGCGGTCAGTTCCGCAATTGTCGAAGCGCCCGCACGACCGATGAACAGGTGGGCGTCGGCCAGCCGTTCATGCATATCCTCGAAATAGGTGCCAAGTTCGGCGGGAATATCATGTTCGGCATAGCGTTTGCGCACCGCGTCGAGGTCTTCGGCGCGGCATTGCTGGGTCACCTGCAACCGCTGACGCAGTGCCGGGGGGAGCATGGCGAGCCCATCGGGCACCACATTGGACAGCACCCGCGCACCTTGGCTGCCGCCGGTCACCAGCACCCGCAGCAGGCCTTCTTCGGTAAAGACAGGGAAATCCGAGGCGCGCAGGGCCAGCACCTCTTCGCGCACCGGATTGCCGGTGAGATGCACCTTGGGCGCGTGTTCGGGTTTGAGCCGGTCGACCTTCGTGTAAGATGTCGCGATGGCATCGACCTTTCCGGCCAGCAGCCGGTTGACCCGGCCCAGCACGGCGTTCTGTTCGTGGATGACACTGGGCAAGCCGGCAGACCGCGCCGCCAGCAGCGCAGGCAAGGCGGGATAGCCGCCGAAGCCGACGATGGCGGAAGGCTCGAACGCCTCGAACAGCCGCAGCGCCATGCGCCGCCCTTCCAGCACCGCGGCGATCCCCTTGGGCCAGCCGAGCGGGTTCTTGCCGAACCGTCCTGCGGGCAGGACGTGGGCGGTGAGATAATCAGGCTTGCCGGGGATGTTCGCCCCGCGCTCGTCGGTGATCAGCGCGACGTGGTGGCCGCGTGCATGCAATTCCGCCGCCAGCGCGAAGGCCGGGATCAGGTGGCCGCCGGTGCCGCCTGCGGCCAGCACATAGTGGCGTGAGGCTCCGGTTCTGGTCTCGCTGGTCATGTGCCGATTTCCTTGCGCTCGATCAGATCGCGCAATCCGCCCGCCTCGCGTGCGAGGAAGGGATTGCGCCGCGTGATCGCCAGCAATAGCCCAAGCGTGAAGCACACCGCCAGTGTCGATGATCCGCCGTATGAAATCAGCGGCAAGGTCATGCCCTTGGACGGGAACAGCTTGAGGTTCACCAGAATGTTGATGAACGCCTGCCCGCCAAACTGGGTGATGAGGCCGACGCCCGCCAGCAGCGCGAACAGATTGTCCTCACCCACCATCCGCATCAGCGCGCGGATCACCACCGCGCCATAGACCAGCACGATCAGCGCGCAGGCCAGCAAGCCGAATTCCTCGCCGATGACCGAGAAGATGTAGTCGGTGTGCGCCTCGGGAAGGTTCATCTTGCGGATGCCGAGCCACAGCCCACTGCCCGTCCACCCGCCTGCCGTGAGCGTGCGCTGCGCCAGGTCGACCTGATCGAAAGCAGTGCCGCCGCCCAGAAAACTGTCAATGCGGTGCCGGGCGTTGTCGTAGAAGAGATAGGCCAGCGTCAGCGCGCCGATTCCGCCCCCGATCAGCACGGCGATGCGCTGCCATGCCATCCCCGCCAGCAGTACCATGACCAGCCAGATCCCGCCGAACAGGATGGCATCGCCAAGGTTCGGCTGCAGCATCAGCAGCGCTGCAACCAGCGCCATCAGGCCGGTGACGAAGGCAATCACCGGCAGGCTGGAATCGCGCAGTCGCCAGCTCAATATCCAGGCGCAGATGATCGCGAAGCCGGGCTTTAGAAATTCGGACGGCTGCAGCGATGTGCCGACATTGATCCAGCGCCGTGCGCCGTTCTTCTCCTCGCCGATGATCGGCACCACGAACAACAGCGCCAACATGATCGCGCCGACCAGAATGCCGAGCCTGCGGGCCTGTTCGCGCGACAGGAACGACAGGCCCACCATCAGCGCAAGACCCATCGTTTGAAACACGATGTGGCGTTTGAAGAACATGAATTCATCGAGCGTGACCTTGGCGGTCGAAAGCTGGTCTGCGCTGGCGGGCGAGGCAGCGGCGACCGCGACCATCCCGAACGCCATCAGCAGCACGATCAATCCCAGCATGACCCGGTCGATCTCGCGCCACCACACCCGCACGCTGTCGCGCCAGCGGCGCTGCACGATGGCAGGCGGAAGATAGGTGCCCGCGCTGCCTGCGCCGGACGAAGGGGCAGGTTGCCAGGCCGAACTCATGGCAGGATACTCCGCCCGTCTGGGCCGGTGTCGCACCCGGTCATCGCACCGACCATCTGGCGGAAATGGGTGCCGCGCTTCTCGTAGTCACGGAACTGGTCGTAACTGGCGCAAGCGGGGGAAAGCAGCACCACGTCGCCTTCGCGCGCGGCGGCAACCGCGCGGCGCACGGCTTCGCTGATGAGTTCACAACGTTCGACCTGTACGGCTCCCACGAGCAGATCGGCGAACATCGGACCAGCCTCGCCCACGGTATAGGCGGCAGCGACATTACCGAGATGGTCGCCGCAGGCGCCCAGCCCGTCTTCCTTGGGCAAGCCGCCGCAGATCCAGTGGATACGCGGTGCGCCGGCGTTGATGGCCGGATCGGGCGGAAAAGCGGCCAGCGCAGGGGCGGCAGACGCGGCGTTGGTCGCCTTGCTGTCGTTGATGTAGGTCACGCCCTTGGCATCGCACACGCGTTCCATCCGGTGCGGCAGGCCTGGATAGCTGGCGAGTCCCTGCGCGATCACATCGCCCGGCAGACCGAGTTGACGGCAGATGGCAACCGCGACGGCAGCGTTCTGGGCGTTGTGCGGCCCGGCAAGCGCGGGGGAGCGCCCTGTGGCCAGTCCGGCGGCGGCAAGATCGGCGGTCTTCACCCGCACCAGCGACTTGCCTACGGCATTGAGCCGGTCGGCGATGGCGCGGGTGTGCGCGTCCTCGTCGCAGATCAGAGCGGTGCCGCTGGCCTGCATCTGGAACAACCGCTCTTTCGAAGCGGCATATGTCTCAAAATCGGCATAGCGATCGAGGTGATCGGGGGTGATATTGGTCAGCGCGGCGATATCGCAACTGAGCGTGAAGGTCAGGTCGATCTGAAAACTCGACAGCTCCAGCACGTAAACGCCACCTTCAGGCAACGGCTCCTGCGCCATGATCGGATCGCCGATATTGCCGCCCATGACGCTCGGCACGCCAGCCTGCGTCAGAATGTGATGTGTCAGCGCGGTGGTGGTTGATTTGCCGTTGGTCCCGGTGATGCCGACCACGCGATGCGCTGGCAGGTCGGCGCGCGCGCAGGCAAACAGTTCGATGTCGCCGATCACCGGCAGGCCGTAATGCCATGTGTGCGGGCCGATGGGGTGGGTGTTGAGCGGCACGCCGGGAGACACGACCACGCCGGAAAACCCGGTCAGACCGAGTTCAAGCGGATCGACCATCCGGCAGCGCCCCTCGAATGGCGCGCGCGCGATATCCTGCCGATCCCAAGCGATCACCTCGGCCCCGCTCGCCAGCAACGCCTCGGCTGCGGCCGCGCCGGAACGGGCCAGCCCCAGCACCGCGTAACGCTTACCGGCGAAGACGGAGGATGTGATCACGCCGCTCCGCCCCTACCGCAGTTTCAGCGTCGACAGGCCGATCAGCGCCAGCACGATGGCGATGATCCAGAATCGGATCACGACCTTGCTTTCGCTCCAGCCGAGCTGCTCAAAGTGATGGTGGATCGGGGCCATGCGGAACACCCGCTTGCCAGTACGTTTGAACCAGAACACCTGCACGATCACGCTGACCGCCTCAAGCACGAACAGCCCGCCGACGATCGCCAGCACCACCTCGTGATGGCTCGCAACAGCAATCGCACCAAGTGCGCCGCCCAGTGCCAGCGAGCCGGTATCGCCCATGAACACCGCGGCGGGCGGCGCGTTGAACCAGAGGAAGGCAAGGCCCGCACCCATGATCGCGCCGCAGAAGATCGCCAGTTCCCCCGCGCCGGGAACATGCGGAATGCCGAGATAGGCGCTGAAATCAGCCCGACCGACCAGATAGGCGATGATCGCAAATGTGCCGGTGGCGATGATCACCGGCATGATCGCGAGGCCATCGAGCCCATCCGTCAGGTTCACCGCATTGCCTGCGCCGACGATCACGAAGGCGGCGAACACGTAATAGGCTGGTCCCAGCGGAATGCTGACATTCGACAGGAAAGGAAGGTAAAGATTGGTGTTGATCTGGCTGACGATCAGCCATGCGGCGATGCCCGCCACGACGAATTCGAGCGCCAGCCGCACCCGTCCCGGCACACCCGCATGGCTGTTTTTCGCAACCTTGTCGTAATCGTCGAGAAAACCGATAATTCCGAAGCCGATGGTCACTGCAAGGCAGGCCCACACGAAGGGATTGGAAAGATCCATCCACAGCAGCAACGAACAGGTGAGCGCGGTCAGGATCATCAGCCCGCCCATGGTCGGCGTGCCGCGCTTGGCGAGGTGGGTTTGCGGCCCGTCTTCGCGGATCGGCTGGCCCTTGCCCTGCCGCACGCGCAGCAAATTGATGAACCGCGGCCCGATCAGCAGCCCGAACAGCAGCGCCGTCATCAGCGTCGCGCCCGCACGGAAGGTCTGGTAACGAACCAGATTGAGAGCCCCCTCGAAGCCCAGCCATTCGGCAAGCAGATAGAGCATTCAGTCGTTCCTCGGCGCCCTTTGCATCGGGCCTGCGCCTCCCGCTGCGGTCCCGGCAGGGGCGTTTTCGGTAAAATGTGACACCAGCCTGCCCAGACCGACCGAATTCGAGCCTTTGACCAGCACCGCATCGCCCGGAGCAAGACCGAATTGCGCAAGCGCCGTGATGGCTTCGGCAGGTGTCCCGCAATGCGCGAAGGCGATGGGCTTGCCAAGCGGATCGTTGCCAGCTTTCCCCAGTTCCTCGGCGAGCGGAGTCATCTCTTCGCCCACCAAAATGGCATGGGCGACCCCCGCATCGGCGATTGGTTCGACCAGCTGGCGGTGAAAAGCATCGGAAAAGTCGCCCAGTTCCTTCATGCTGCCCAGCACCGCAAGGCGGCGGGTTGCGACTGTTTCCTTGAGCGCCTTGAGCGTCGCCCGCATCGATGCGGGGTTGGCGTTGTAACTTTCGTCGATCAGCAGCGCCTCACCGCCCGGCACCGGGATAGTGTGGCGCGCCCCCCGGCCCTTCATGCCGCCGACCTCGGCCAGTGCGACCCCCGCGCTGGCGAGATCGCCGCCCGCCGCGCGCACAGCCGCCATCACGCCCAGCGAATTGACGATCCAGTGTTCGCCCGGCTCGGCAATGGTGTAGCAAATCCGCCGGTCGCCGAGATCAGCCGTCACCAGCGCGCCGCCGCCAGCTGCAGGAATCGCGTCGAGCAGCCGGACATCGGCGTTCGCGCTGCGCCCGAAGGTGATGATCTCCGCCCCGCTGGCCTTGGCATGAGCGATCAGCCGATTGGCCCATTCGCTGTCGGCGGGAATGACGGCGGTGCCGCCGGGAACCAGCCCGGTGAAGATCTGCGCCTTCTCGTCCGCAATCGCCTCGAGGCTGCCGAGGTTTTCGATATGCGCGGGCGCAATCGTCGTGATCAGCGCGACATGCGGGCGGACATGGGCGGCGAGCGGCGCGATTTCGCCCGCGTGGTTCATCCCCATCTCGAACACCCCGAACTTCGCCCGCGCAGGCAGACGCGCAAGGCTCAAAGGCACTCCGACATGATTGTTGTAGCTACGCACCGAACGATGGGCCGCGCCCCGGCTGGCGCGGTCGAGACAGGCGAAGATCGCCTCCTTCACCCCCGTCTTGCCGACCGAGCCCGTAATACCGATGCAGACCGCGTGTGAACGCTCACGCGCCGCACACGCCAGATCGTGAAGTGCCCGGGTGGTGTCCGCGACCAGCACGTGGGGATAATCGACCGGCCGATCGACAATCGCGGCAACCGCTCCTTTTACAAAGGCTTGGGCCACGAACTTGTGACCATCCATCGCCTCGCCCTTGAGCGCCACAAAGACATCGCCAGGCTTTACATCCCGCGAGTCCATTTCGACGTCTGCCGCCTGGAAATCATGGCTGGCAACGCCGCCCGTCGCTGCAGCAATCTCGGTCGAAGTCCACAAGGCCTGGCGCACCGCATCCCGCGGCATGACCGGCCACGTGCGCAGACGCGGGTGAATGAAGGGTTTCGGCACGTTCATGAATTCACGCTCCCCGCCCCGGCGCATTGGCGCGCGACGTCGACATCATCGAAAGCTTCGATTCGCATAGTCTCTCCTGCGCCGAAAATCTGTCCCTGTTCGTGGCCCTTGCCAGCGATCAGCACGATATCCTTCGCGCCCGCCTCGGCAATGGCAGCGGCGATGGCTGCGCGCCGGTCGCCGATTTCCCGCGCCGCTCCGCCCGCTCCGGAGAGGATCGCCGCCCGGATGCTCGCCGGGTCTTCGCTGCGGGGATTATCATCGGTGACGATGACCAGATCCGCTGCGCGCGCCGCAACTGCGCCCATGTCCGCACGCTTGCCGGTGTCGCGATCACCGCCCGCACCGAACACCGCGATCAATTTTCCGCCCTCGGCCACGTGCGGGCGCAGCGCGGCAATTGCGGCCTCCAGCGCATCGGGGGTGTGGGCATAATCGACATAGGCGGGCGCGCCTGCGGCATTGAGCGCCGCACGCTCCAACCGCCCGCGCACCGGTTGGAGCCGGGTGAGCGCATCGAACACCGCGCCCGCATCCGTCCCCGTCGCCAGCGCCAGCCCGGCTGCGACCAGCGCATTGGCGGCCTGATAGGCACCGATCAGCGGCAGGTTTACCTTGCGGGTCTGCCCGTCGTGTTCGACGCCCAGCGTCTGGCCGAGTTGGGTCGGCTCGCGCGCGATCAGGCGCAGAAAGGTGCCGCGTTCACCCACGGTTCGCACATCGAGCCCGCGCGCCGAAGCTTCGGCAATGGCGCGGGCCGTCCACTCGGAAGCCTCGCCCCCGTCCCAGATCACCGCCGGACTGCCGGGTTCGACCACTTGGGTAAACAGCCGCATCTTGGCCGCGAAATAGGCCTCCATCGTGCCGTGGTAGTCGAGATGGTCGCGGCTGAAATTGGTGAACGCGCTGGCGGCGACCGTCAGCCCTTCATTGCGATATTGCGACAGGCCGTGGCTCGATGCCTCGTAGGCAACATGCGTCACGCCTTCGCGCGCGAGGCCCGCCATGTTGGCGAGGAAGGTGACGATATCGGGGGTGGTCAGCCCGGTAGACACAGAGCCATCGGGGGTGGTCACGCCCAAAGTGCCGATGCTCGCCGCGCGCTCGCCCGCCATGCGCCAGATCTGGCGCGTCATTTCCACGGTCGAGGTCTTGCCGTTGGTGCCGGTGACCGCGACGATGGTAGCCGGGACCGGCGCGAAGAACCCCGCCGCTGCCCGCGCAAAGGCCCGGCGCGGGTTTTCATAGGCGATATGCAGCGCGCCTTCTACCTTGGCTTCGGGCCGTGCGACAATCGCTACCGCACCCGCGCTGATCGCAGCGGGGATGAAATTCTCGCCGTCGAACGTTGCGCCCTGAAACGCGCCGAACACCGTGCCCGGCGCGACCTTGCGGTGATCGATTGCAAAGCCCGTGACGCTCGCTTCACCCGCGCCGTCGCTGGCGAGCCCTGCCCGCTCCAGCAGATCGGCCAGACGCATCAGTGCTTGTCCACCAGGTAGCGCAGATCGGAAATATCGACATCGCGGCGTTCGTCAGGCTGCACGCCCAACATCGGGCCAATACGCGGCACGAGGCGTCCCACCACCGGCGCGGAGGTGAAGGCGGCGGTGCGCTGGAAACTGCTGGCGACGGTGCCCTTGGGCTCGTCCACGACCACCACCACCACATAGCGCGGCGCATCGAGCGGGAAGGCTGCAGCGAAGGAGGAGATCAGCGAAGTCTTGGCATAGCCGCCGCCCGATGCCTTCTCGGCCGATCCGGTCTTGCCGCCGATCCGGTAACCCGGCGCATCGGCGCTGCGCCCGGTGCCGTAGAGCGAGATCATCCGCAGCATCTGACGCATCCGCGACGAAGTTGATTCCTTGAACACCCGCCGCCCGCGCGGGATATCCGCCGGATCAAGCTTCATCAGCGTCGAAGGCCGCCAGATCCCACCATTCACCATCGCTGCATAGGCGGATGCCAGATGCAGCGGCGTGACCGCAAGGCCGTGACCATAGCTCACCGTCATGTTGGTGATACGGCTCCACTTGCCGCCCGGCCAGATCGGTTTGCCCCGCGCGGGCAGTTCGATGAACGGGCGGCTGTCCATACCCAGATCAATCATGGCGCGGCGCAGACGTTCCGGGCCGAGTTCGTCAGCCACCCGCGCTGTCACCGTGTTGGACGAATAGACCAACGCCTGCGGCACGTTGAGAGTCGCGCCCTTGGGCTTCAGGTCCTTGATCGAGCGGCGGCCGACTTCGACAGGTGCCGCGTTCCACGCCCGGCCCAGATCACGCACCACGCCCGCATCCATGGCTGCGGCAATGCTCAACGGCTTGAAGGTGGAGCCGAGTTCGTAAACCCCGTTGGTAACGCGGTTAAACACATTCTTGGCCCCGCCTGCGCCCACGACATTGGGATCGAATTCGGGCAGGCTCGCCATCGCCATGACCTCGCCGCTATCGACGTCGAGCACAATGCCCGCCGCGCCGATGGCGTTGGTTTCCAGCATCCCACGCCGCAATTCATCCTCCAGCGCGCCCTGCACGCGGACGTCGATCGACAGCGCCACCGGATCGCCGCGCACGTCAGGATCGGTCAGACGCTCCTCCAGCACCTGCTCCATGCCCAGCTTGCCGCCCTGATCCTCCACCACATAGCCCAGCACATGCGCGGCCAGCGTGCCCTGCGGATAGTGGCGATCGGTTTCACGCGGAATTTCGAGCGCGACCTCGCCCAGCGCGAACACCTTATTGGCTTCTTCAGGCAAGATCCGCCGGCGCAGATAGCCCGACCGACCCGAAGCGAGGCGTTCGGCCATGCGCGCCTCATTGATATCGGGGAAGATCGCCTTCAACTGGCGTGCGACTTCCTCCGGCGATCGCACCAGCGGCGACCCCTTGTCTCCCATCGCGGAAGGATCGAACCACAGCGCATAGGCCGGAAAAGCGCGCGCCAAGGGCACACCGTTGCGGTCGGTGATCTCGCCGCGCGAGGGCAGCAGGGCATCTTCGAGGCTGGTGCGCTCGGGCGCCTGCCCGGCCAGCGCCAGCGAGGCGATCCGCACCAGCGCGATCAGGGCGATCAGCACAAAGCCGAGCGCCACCCACAGCACCCGGAACCGCGCGGTCCACAACAATTGTGCGCGCAGGTTGACGCGCTGGATCCGGCCCGCCGGGATGGAGGGGACTGCCGCAGGGGCAGCCATCACGCTCATTCTCCCATTCCCTTTGCGCTCATGCTTGCGGCGCGCTGCTGCGAGGCGCTGAGCGTCTGGGCCTGCGCGGCGCGGATCGGGGAGGCATCGATCAGGAAGTCGCCGAAGGCTTCGGTAAAGACCTGCCCGGCATCCTTCTCTCTCGCCGCCGAAGCCAGTGTCACCGGCGCGCCCGACAAAGGCGAGCGCATCGGTTCGGCATCGGCAGACGCGATATCGCCATCAGCGGTCACATCGCTGCGCGCCAGACGGATCGGCGAAGGCGCATCGGGGCCGCGCCGCTGGCCGAGGCTGGCCAACTGGCGCTCACCCTCGAGAAACTGGTCGGCTCGCGGCGCGCCATAGCCAAACTCGACCGCGTTCCACACGGCGAGCTGGCGCTGGCTGGCGCGCGTTTCGAACTCGGTTTCGAGCAGCAGGTTTTCACGTTCGAGCGACAATATTTGGCGTTCGGCCAACAGCACTTCGCTTTTCACCGCATGCACCTTGAAGCTGAGGATGACGACGAGGGCGAAGCACATCGCCAACACCGCCGCCCACCCCAGCGAACGCGCCTGGGAACCGGTCATCATCATGCCGCGATGCTCCTTGCCGGGGCGCCGGTGCGGATCGCATGGCGCAAGGTGGATGAACGCGCGCGCGGGTTGCGCTGGATTTCCGCCTCGCCGGGGCGAATGCCCTTGGAGACGCGCACAAAAGTAGGCGCGGGGCCGGGTATCTCGCCGGGCAGATGGCGCGAAACCGCGCGGCCCGCGCCGCTCGCTTCGCGCAGGAAGTGCTTGACGATCCGGTCTTCGAGGCTGTGGAAACTGACCACCGCCAGCACCCCGCCTTCGCCCAGCAGCGCCTCGGCGGCGGCCAGCCCGGCTTCCAGCTCGCCCAACTCGTCGTTCACGTGGATGCGCACCGCTTGAAACGTGCGGGTGGCGGGGTCTTTCTTGTCGTGCGGCTTATGGCCCAATGCGCGGCGAACCACGCGGGCGAGTTCGCCGGTGGTCGTCAACGGGCGCGCGGCGACGATGGCGCGGGCGACCCGGCGTGACTGGCGTTCCTCGCCATAGCGATAGATCACATTGGCGATCGCTTCCTCGTCAGCGGTGTTGAGGAAATCGGCCGCACTTTCGCCCGCCTGGCTCATCCGCATATCCAGCGGCCCGTCGTGCATGAAGGCAAAACCGCGGTCGCCCTGATCGAGCTGCATTGAGGAAACACCGATGTCCATCACCACCGCATCGACCTGAGTGATGCCGAGCGCAGCCAGTTCGGCCTGCATGGCGGAGAACCGCGCCGGGTGGAGTGCAAGGCGACCTTCATATTGAGCCACCATCGCCTGACCAGCGGCAATCGCATCGGGATCGCGATCGAAAGCGTGGACGCTCGCGCCTGCCTCCAGCAGCGCAGCAGTGTAGCCGCCCGCACCGAAAGTGGCATCGACGATGGTCATGCCCGGACGCGGAGCGATGGCCGCAACCACTTCATCCAGAAGCACCGGGATATGGGGCGCATCGGTTATCACGCGCCCCCCTTCTTCGCGGCCGCGACCAGTTTGGCGCAGCTTGCCTGCGCGCTTTTCCAACCAGCATCCATCCGGCCGAGTTCTTCGGGGTTCCAGACGAAGAAGAAATCGCCCGCGCCCTGAAAATACAGCCCCTCGCCCACCTTGCCGAGATCGCGCAGGTGTTCGGGCATGACGAACCGACCGCTGTCGTCGAAGGGCAGCTGCTCGAAACCGAACAATTGCTGGGCGCGCACTTCGCGGTCGAACTCATGGCTGCCGAGACGGATCGCGCGCTCTTCCTCGTTGTCGAGCTGGGCGTGCAGTTTCGCGATGCGCGACAGGCCGAAGCCGACGAGGCAATCGAAGCGGTCATGCGCGGCAAGGCACAGAATGCGGTTGCCGTCGGAGCTTTCCTTCACCGCCTTGCGGAACGCGGGCGGCAGGACAAAGCGGCCCTTATCGCCGGCGGGCGAAAAAGCTTGACCACTATATCCTCCAAAAGCCGACACGCGCCGCGATCCCCTCTCACCCCGTTGTGACCTGCCCCGTGCTTGAGACTGGCCGAAGCCCGGACATGCCTTCCCCGTCGCCGCAAGCGGACAAGCGGCAGCGGCGCGCCAGCCCCACCAGCCGAACGCGTTGCAAACAGGCATGTTTGATGGACGATGGTAATATCTGGGAAGCAGGCGGGATGAAAGGGATTTTTGCGGGAAATTGCGGGAAAACTAGTTAGCCTTCTGAATTTAATCATTTTCTTATATTTTGGACGCGCCATCACTATGCTGGTGTGTCGCACACCAGCGCGCAAATCCGGCCCCGATTGGCGCTTTTCCCGCGTTTTCCCGTAGCATCTTCCGCCCGAATCCGCCGCCGAGTCCCCCTTGTCCCGCGATTTCCCCGTTTGCGGCTACTCGCCCGATTGCGGCTACTCGCTCGACTCCGGCTACTCGAACGCCGCAGCCAGCAATCCGCCAAGGGTTTGTCCGTTCTCACCCGCCAGTTCGGGATGCTCGAACAGCGCGGCATCGGCAATCAGGGTGACCTCACCCTCGCCTACGCGGCAGGTCGCCGCCGCGCCTGCTGCCATCAGCGTGCAATCCGCTGCGGCAGGATCGGTCACAGCGATCCGGCCCGGCAGCACCAGCGGCAGCGCTGCCCCGCCTAGCGACGCATCGACCACCGCCAGCGATTGCCCCTCGTCAAAGCTGACCGCCAGCCCCCAACGTTCGACGACTGGAGGGATCAGCGCGCTTTCGACCGGACGGCGCGGATCGCCGAGCGGCAGGTCGTAATCCCCCGTTAGCGCCGGATCGAGCACCAGCAGCAATCGCCCGCCGTCGCGCACCCAAGCATCGAGCGCGACATTATCGGCAGGCGACAGGCCCCGCGGCTGGACCACCGCCAGCCGATCAAGATTCGCCAGCGGATCAGTGTCCGCCGCGCCGGGCGATAACGCGGGAATGGGCGTTAGCGTATCGAGCGGCACCGGCACATAGCCGGTTTCAATCACGCGGCGCTGCCATGGCGGACTGCTGCGACCACTTGCGATGTCGGCGATGTCCGCATCCACGGGCCAGAACAGCGGCAGACTGCTCATCAACCCCAACGCCGGACGCGGCTCGTCGACCGGCGGCGTGGGAGCGGCGCTACACCCGGCCAGGGCCAGCACCGCGCCGACCCGCAGGGCAATGCAGCTATTGCGGCGGCGCGGCATTATCCGGCGCGGGGCTCGGCGGCGGCACGTCGAGCGGCATCGCCGGTGCCGGGCTCGGCTCAGCCGCGATATCCGGAACCACACCCGCATCGGCAAGCGGATTGGCGCGCGACGGCTCAGGCGTAGGCTCGGTGGTGGGCGCGGCTTCGGGCACGGCGGCTTTATCGGTAAAATTGGCCTGACTGCCAATGATGCTGGCAAGGCCGACCAGCAGCACCATTGCGGCGATACCGAAAACCCCGATCTGCAATCGCTGGATCGCTTCCTGACGGCTTTCGCTGGCCGGTGTCGCGGGCTCCGGTTCGGCCACCGAGTCAATCGCGCCCACTGGCTGATTGCGCCCGGCCGGATAAAGACTGCGCTGGGTCATAATGCGCAGCCTAGCCAGCAGCGGCGCGCGTGTCACGCACCGTCTCCCTGCCGCGGTTCGAGCCAGTCGAACACCGGCAATTCCTTGGCGGCGAGCCATTCGGCGTTGTACAACGTCGAGAGATAACGAAATCCGGTGTCGCACAGGATGGTGACGACCTGCGGATTGTTGCGCCCCTCGGCCACCAGTTCCTTGCCCAATTCGACCGCGCCCGCGACATTGATGCCCGACGACAGGCCGAGGCACAGGCCTTCGTCCTTCAGCAAGCGCGCGACCCACATCAGACCTTCTTCGTCACCGATGCGGTATTGCGTGTCGATCGGTGCGCCTTCGAGGTTGGCGGTGATGCGTCCCTGCCCGATCCCCTCCGCGACCGAGGACCCTTCGGCCTTCAACTCGCCGTGAGCGTAGTAATTATACAGCGCCGCGCCGTGCGGATCGGTCAGCGCGATGCGGATGTTCTCGTCCATCGCCTTCAGCCCAAGGCCAACGCCCGCAATCGTCCCGCCGGTGCCCGCCGCGCAGGTGAAGCCATCGACCCGCCCGCCCAACTGCTCCCAGATTTCGGGCGCGGTGCCTTCGATATGGGCGCGGCGGTTCGCGATATTGTCGAACTGGTTGGCCCATACGGCGCCCGGTGTTTCCTCGGCTAGGCGGCGGCTTGTGTGGACGAAGTGGCCGGGGTTGGCGAACTTGGTCGGCGGCACCAGCACCAGCTGCGCGCCCAGCGCCCGCAACGTGTCCATCTTTTCCTTGGACTGGTTGTCGGGCATGACGATGATCGTCTTGTACCCCTTGGCATTGGCGACCAGCGCGACCCCGATGCCGGTGTTGCCTGCTGTGCCTTCGACCACGGTGCCGCCCGGCAGCAATTCCCCACGCGCCTCGGCATCGCGGATGATCCACAGCGCCGCGCGATCCTTGACCGAGGAGCCAGGGTTGGCGAATTCGCACTTGCCGTAAATGTCGCAGCCCGCAGCTTCGCTGGGACCAGCGAGCCGGACGATGGGGGTATTGCCGATCAGTGCGAGTGTATCGGCAAAAGGCTTGGTGATGTTCATGGCAAGGGAATTAGGCGCTCACGCGGCTGGCTGCAACGCTCAAGTCCCGGCATCACGAAGCCAGTACGAGCAGCACCTCGACTTCGCTGCCGTCGGCGATCCGTTCCGCCTTGCGCACCGCTGCCTTCAAAGGCAACAGCCAGCCGCCCGCCTGTTTCGACGGGAACAGCGATGTGCGCCATGTCGTCCCGCCAATCGTCGCCTCGACATACACCGATCCCCACGCAGCAGCATTGGTGGCATGGGCGCGGATAGCCAGAGCGGTGTCGCCGTCGATGGTCAGGAAATACCAACTGCCCTTGGTCGGAGCGCCAGCGCTTCCCTGCCACAGCCACACCGGCCCGCGCACGTGCCACGGGCCCGCAGAACCACTCGGCAAATGCCCGAGTTCGTCGCGCAGGAACCGGGCAAGGTCATCGTGCACCGGCCTGTTCCTGCGCGCCGAAGGATCAATCTTCCGGAGCGATGGTGACGTGCAGCCCGTCCAGCGCGGCGGTCAGCGGAACCTGACACGACAGGCGCGAGGTGGCTACGCGGTGATCGGAGGATTCGAGCAGGTCATCCTCGTCCTCGCTCATCGCGGGCAGCTTGTCGGCGAAGGCCGGATCGACATGGACGTGGCACGTCGCGCACGAACAGCATCCGCCGCACAGCGCCAGCAGTTCGTCGAACCCGTTGTCGCGGATCGCTTCCATCACGGTCAGGCCTTCATCGACGCTGATCTCGCTGGTTTCGCCTTCGCGATTGGTGACGACCAGTCTGGGCATAGGTTCGGTATCCTTTTGGGCTATTGAGCGCAAAGCGATGCGCTGGGAGAGTGCAACCGCGGCTGCTAAGACAGTCTGCTTTGGTTGGCAAGTTAAGGAAAGTGGCAGTGGGCCTGACGGCGGAAAAATTGCGCGAAGACCTTGATGCGCTGGCGCTGCGTGAGCCGCAGCTGGCCAGCGCACTCACCCGCGTCGGCTATCCCGATGCGCGGATACGCTCGCCCGGATACAAGACGCTGCTGCGCACCATCGTCGGCCAGCAGGTCTCGGTCGCTTCGGCGGCATCGGTGTGGACGAAGCTTGAGGCGGAACTCGGCCCGGATTTCGCCCCCGCTGACTTGCTGGGGCGCGAATATGACGCCCTGCGCGCCTGCGGACTATCGCGCCAGAAACAGGGCTATGCCCGATCCCTGTGCGAATTGGTGATCGCGGGCGAACTCGATTTCGACAATCTGCCCGCCGATGACGAGGAAGCAATTGCCTTGCTCACCCTGATCAAGGGGATCGGGCGCTGGTCGGCGGAAATTTATCTGCTGTTCGCTGAAGGCCGCCCCGACATCTGGCCCGCCGGAGACCTCGCCGTACAGGAAGGCGTCAAGCGCCTGCTGGATCTGACCGAACGTCCGGCGGAAAAAACCACCCGCAAGCTGGCCGAGCCGTGGTCCCCGCAGCGCGGCAGCATGGCGATCTTCACATGGCATTTTTACGCCAATCCGGCGCTCTGACGCGACCGGCCGCGTTGCGGGTCTCCGACAGGTGTATTAAGGATATAACACAGAAAAAGCTTGTGCTGGAGAGGAGATTTCCCCCATGTTCATTCGCGCAATTTCTCGCATCCCCTTTGTTCGTCTGTTGGCCTGTGGCACCGCCGCGCTTGCACTGCCGGGCCTAGCTTCCGCAGACAATCACCAGACACCCCCATCCGACCAGACCGGAGCAATAATGACCGCCCAAGCACAGACCGCCCCCTTGATCCCGCGCGATGCGCTGTTCGGCAACCCGACCCGTGCGGCAGGCCAGATCAGCCCTGACGGTCAATGGCTGAGCTGGCTCGCACCCAAGGACGGTGTGCTCAACATCTGGGTTGCTCCGGCGGATAATCCCGATGCCGCGCGCGCCATGACTAATGCGACCGATCGCCCGATCCGCCAGCATTTCTGGTCGCCCGATGCCAGCGCCGTGATGTATATTCAGGACAAGGGCGGGGACGAGAATTTCCTGCTCTACCGCGTGGACATCGATAGCGGTGTAGAAACCACCCTGACCCCGTTCGATGACACCCGCGTGCAAATCGTTGGCGCATCGAACACGATCAAGGACAAGGTGTTGATCGGCGTCAACAACCGCGATCCGCAATGGCATGATGTCCACATGCTCGATCTGCGCACCGGCGAACTGGAGCTGGTGCTGGAAAATAACGCCTATGCCGGGTTCATGGCCGATGACAGCCTGACCCTGCGCATGGCGATGCGCCAGAACGAAGCAGGCGGCACCGACTATTTCCGCGTGAGCGATGGAACAGTCGAGACAACCCCGTTCGAGACGACGGCGATGGAGGATTCGCTCACCACCTCGCCGGCCGGTTACACCACCGATGGCGGCACACTGTACTGGATCGACAGCCGCGGGCGGAACACCGCCGCATTGTTCGCCCAGGACACCGCCACCGGCGAGCGACGGCTGATCGCCGAAGACGACAAGGCCGATATCGGCAACACCCTGCGCGATCCCATCACCGGCGAGATCGAGGCCTATGCGGTCAATTACCTCACGACCGAATGGACCGCGACCGATCCTGAAGTCCGCGCTTCGTTCGATTGGTTGGATCAGCGGCTCGAAGGCGATTTCGGTATCAACAGTCGTACCGATGACGACAGCGTGTGGATCGTCTGGAACGATCCGCTGACCAAGCCGGTGACGACCTACATCTATGATCGTGAGGCCAGCACGCTGACCCCGTTCTATGTCTCGCGGCCGGAACTTGAAGGCATGCCGCTCCAGCCGATGCACCCTGTCGAGATCGCCAGCCGCGATGGCCTTACCCTGCCCTCCTACCTCACCCTGCCGCCCGGCAGCGACACGGATGGCGACGCCCGGCCCGACAAGCCGGTCCCGATGGTGCTGCTGGTTCACGGCGGCCCGTGGGCGCGCGACGGGTACGGCTTCAATTCCGCCCACCAGCTGCTCGCCAATCGCGGCTACGGCGTGCTGAGCGTCAATTTCCGGGGCTCGACCGGCTTCGGCAAGGACTTCATCAACGCCGGCAACAAGCAGTGGGGCCTGAAGATGCACGACGACCTGATCGACGCGGTCAACTGGGCTGTGGATCAGGGCATCGCGCAAGAGGACAAGGTCGCAATCATGGGGGGGTCCTATGGCGGCTATGCGACGTTGGCGGGCCTCACCTTCACGCCGGAAACCTTCGCCTGCGGGGTGGACATCGTCGGCCCGTCTAACCTGGAAACCCTGCTTTCCACGATCCCGCCCTACTGGGCACCGCTGGTGAAAACCTTCCACGAACGCATGGGAAATCCAAACACCGAGGAAGGTCTTGCGCTGCTGCGGGCCGCCAGCCCGCTCTACAAGGCGGACGAGATCGTCAAACCGCTGCTGATCGCGCAAGGGGCGAACGACCCACGGGTAAAGCAGGCCGAAAGCGACCAGATCGTGAATGCGATGCAATCGGCCGGGATCCCCGTCACCTATGTTCTGTACCCCGACGAGGGCCATGGTTTTGCCCGCCCCGAAAACAACATCGCCTTCTTCGCCATCGCAGAGAACTTCCTGGCAGAATGCATCGGCGGCAGGGCCGAGCCGCTGGGCGATGCGCTGGAGCCTTCGAGCGCCCAAATCGTCGAGGGCGAAGAATATGTGAAAGGGCTGGAGGCAGCGCTCGGAAGCTGATTCTGCCTGCTGACAACCGCCCTGTCCCGCTCTAGACGGGTTGCAAACTGCAATCGAGAGGGGATCCCATGACAGAACGGCGCAGCATCTTCATCACCGGCGGCGCGTCCGGTATCGGGCGCGCGATCGCCCGGCATTTCGGGGAGCGGGGCTGGTTCGTCGGGATCGCCGACGTCAACGAGGCCGGGATGCAGGACACGCTGGGACTGATCGAAGGCGGGTTTAAATATTCACACCGGCTCGACGTGCGCGACCGCGCGGCGTGGGACGAGGCGCTGGCAGCGTTCCACACCGCCGCCGGATCGCGGATCGACGCGGTGGTGAACAATGCCGGGATCGGCACCGGCGGATCGCTGCACGAACTCGACCCGGAAGAGATCGACCGCTGCCTCGATATCAATCTGAAAGGCGTGCTTTACGGCGCGCAGGCGGCCTACCCTTATCTCAAGGCGAGCGCTCCCGGGTCGGCGCTGATCAACATCGCCAGCGCGGCAGGGATCGCGGGATCGGCGGGGATGAGCGTTTATTGCGCCACCAAGTTCGGGGTGCGCGCGGTGTCCGAAAGCCTCGATGCCGAATGGGCACCGGACAAGATCACCGTCGCCTCGATCTGCCCCTCCTTCATCGAGACGCCGCTGCTGGACGGCACCGGCAACCGCAAATCGAACGAACAGATCCGCGACCGGGTGCGCGCTGCAGGGCTGGAGATCACCCCGGTGGAAGAAGTCGCCAAGGCGGTGTGGGACGCGGTGCACGGCGACAAGCTGGATTATTTCGTGGGCAAGACCTCGAAATCGATGGCCTTCGCCAAGCGCTGGATGCCCGGCAAAGTACGCAAGCAATTGCGGGGCAGCCAAGGGCCGTTGGGGAGGTAGTGAACTCCTCTTTCCGTTCGGGCTGAGTTTGTCGAAGCCCTGCACTTCTTCTTCAGCCAAAGCATTGGAAGAAAAGCAGCCCTTCGACAGACTCAGGGCGAACGGGAGGTAGCCTTACACAATCCCATCGATCGCACGCGCCAGTTTCGCATCGCGGTGCGACAGTCCGCCGCTTGCGCCGGCATCATGCGTGGTCAGCGTCACTTCGACCTTGGCAAAGACGTTGAACCACTCGGGGTGGTGATCCTGCGCCTCCGCCTGCAAGGCGACCCGGCTCATGAAGCCCCAGGCTTCGGAGAAATCGGCAAACTGGAACGTGCGGGTAATCGCCTTACCTTCGCGCGCCAATTCCCACGCCGGGTGATCGGCGAGCAACTGGTCGATTTCTTTCACACCGAGTTCGGGGACGGACATGACGGGTGCTCCTTGATCGTGGTCGCTTGTTTGCGCTGACCCTTTTCCCTAACGCTGCAGCCCAATGCAAGCCTTGTCCCCCGCCCTGTCCGCGCATGATCTGGCCTGCCGCCGGGGCGAGCGGCTGCTGTTCCGGCGGCTGACGTTCGCACTGGAATCGGGCGCGGCCTGCCATGTTACGGGCGCGAACGGCGCGGGAAAGACCACGCTGATCCGGGCGCTCGCGGGCTTCATTACTCCCTACGCGGGCGAAGTGCGGCGTGAGGGCGCTGTCGCCCTGCTCGACGAGCGTACCGGGCTCGATCCCGACCTGCCGCTCCGCAAGGCGCTGGCATTCTGGGTCGGGCTGGATTGTTGCGGTGATCTGCAAGCGATCATGACGCGGCTGCGGCTGGACGCACTGACCGAGGTGCCGGTGCGGTACCTTTCGACCGGCCAGAAAAAGCGCGCCGCCCTCGCCCGGCTGCTGGGGCAAAGGGCGCCGATCTGGCTGCTGGACGAGCCATTGTCCGGCCTCGACACCGCATCACAGGCGCTGGTCAGCACACTGGTGCGCGAACATTGTGCCGGCGGCGGGATCGCACTGATCGCCTCGCACCAGCCGCTCGATGTGTCGGGGATGATGAGTTTCGCGATCGAGGACTTCGCGCCAGCAGGAGAGGACGCATGATCGCCGCCCTGCTCCGCCGCGATCTGGCGCAGTTCTTCCCCTTCACCGGCAGCGGCGCGGCCCTGCCGGTGGTGTTCTTTGTGGCGGTCGCCATGCTGTTCCCCTTCGCAGTTGGGCCGGATGCCAACCTGATGGCCCGGACCGGCGGCGGAGTGGTGTGGATCGCGGCGCTGCTGGCGGCGATCCTGCCGCTGGAAAAGCTGGTGGCGCGCGACATCGAACTGGGCTTTTTCGACCAGTTGAAGCTGCGCGGCATGGCGGAAGAGGCGATGATGGCGGTGCGCCTGATCGCCCACTGGCTAAGCTTCGGCCCGCCGCTGGTGCTCGCCACCTTCCCCGCCGCCGCGCTGCTCAAGATCGAGGGCGAGACGTTCCAGATCCTGCTGCTGGGCCTGCTGGTGGGCACGCCAGGCCTTGCCGCTATCGGCCTGATGATCGCCGCGCTTACCGCCTCCCTGCGGGCAGGTGCCGCGCTTTCGGGCCTGCTGCTGATCCCCCTCGCCCTGCCGATCCTGATTTTTGGTGCAGGTGCGCTCGCCCGTCAGGATCAAGTCAGCCTCGGCTTCGTTGCAGCCATAAGCCTCGCGCTGGTGGCACTCGCTCCGTTTGCCGCCGGGGCCGCGATCCGGGCGGCAAGGGAGAATTAGTGCGCGCACCTGAAAGTCACGTCCGAGCCAACACATTGATGGGCAATATCGCGCTGGGGCTGCTGGGCTTCACGCTGTTTGCCTTCGCGCTGAAGGCGGTCGTGCACCCCGAAGTGCAGGCGCGCTACACGCCGCTGGTGGTGTTCCACGCGGTGAGCATGATCGCTTGGCTGACCCTGCTAGCCACCCAGGCCTTCGCCGCCGCGCGCTTCAAGCTGGCTGCCCACCAGGCGACGGGTCGCGCGTCCATCGCGCTGGTGGGCGCAATGCTGGTGAGCGGCGCGGTGATTGCGTGGCGCATCGGGCAGGAGCTTGGCCGTCCGGAAGTGACAATGGTGAATATCGCCGCTCTCGTGACCTTCATCCCGCTCTATTTCGCCGCCCTGCACTTCGCCCGCCGCCGCGACATCGCCGCGCATCGCCAAGCGATGCTGATCGCAACGCTGGCGTTGATGACCCCCGCCTATGCCCGCGTGGTGCAGGTGCTGGGCCTGCCCGATCCGGTTGCGATTGGGGTGCAGCCGCCGATCACGATTGCGATTGCGGTGGGGTATGATTGGGTGCTGCACGGGCGCGTGACGCGGCCGGTGGTGGTGATGCTGGGCTTTTCGGTGGCGGTTGTGCTGGTGATGGTTGGAGTGTTGGCGGTGTGGTTCCTTTAACCGCCCCGCCCCGTCACCCCGGACTTGATCCGGGGTTTGGCTTCTTCAGGATCGCCGTGGGTTGCTTGAGGAGCGAGGGGGCGAGCTTCCCGGAATGCTCCACAATTCCGTCAATTGTCCAACCGTCGATCTCATGACCCTGCACGAGCGTGAGAGCATGACCGGCGAGGTAGTGAATGCGGTTATTGATGCCCGCCCGCTGATCGTCGTTCCAGTCGGGATCGCGCGCCATGATCGTGTAGCCGTGGATCACGGCCAGCATGAATTCCACTAGGGTTTCGCGGCTCGCATTCTCGATCAGATCGCGCATTGGCACTGGCCCAAGATCAAAAGGAAGCTGGATCCCGGATCAAGTCCTGGATGACGAAAGGTGTGATTCGGCCCGTAGAGCCGCAAGGGCGACTGCTGCCCGCCCGCAGCGGGGGCAGCTTTGCTGCCCGTCTAGCGAGGATCGCGCGCCCGGAGGGGCGTGCGAAAAACCTAAACGTAAGGCGGGCAATCCCGCCCCGTGGGGCTTTTGGTGAATATCTCATTCCCCGTTTCGGTAATCGCAATCGAATGTTCGAACTGCGCGCTCAGCGACTTGTCGCGCGTCACCGCCGTCCAGCCGTCGCCCAGCACCTTGGCCCACGGCTTGCCGAGATTGATCATCGGTTCGATGGTGAAGAACATCCCCGGCTTCAGCTCCGGACCAGTGCCAGCCTTGGCGGCGTGGACCACTTCAGGCGCGTCGTGGAACAGGCGGCCCAAGCCGTGGCCGCAAAACTCGCGCACCACGCCGTAACGGAATTGGTTGGCGTGCGCCTCAATCGCCGCGCCGATATCGCCCAGCCGTGCGCCCGGTTGCGCCGCCTGAATGCCGAGCATCAGGCATTCATAGGTCACTTCGACCAGCTTGCGCGCCTTCAACGGCGGCTCGCCCGCGAAGAACATGCGGCTGGTATCGCCGTGCCAGCCATCGACCAGCGGCGTGACGTCGATGTTGAGGATGTCGCCATCCTTCAACGCCTTGTCGCCCGGAATGCCGTGACAGATCACATGGTTAATCGAGATGCAGGACGAATGCGCATAGCCGCGATAGCCAAGCGTCGCGGGCACCGCGCCAGCATCCAGCATCATCCCGCGGATCGCGTCGTCGAGCGCGCCGGTGGTCACCCCCGGCTTCACCATGTCGGCGCAGGCATCGAGGATTTCGGCCGCCAGCCGCCCCGCCTTTCGCATCGCTTCAAAGCCTTCGGGACCATGCAGCTTGATGGTGCCGTCGCGGTAGACGGTCTCAGCGCCGTCAACGAGTTGGTATTCGTGCATTGACGCCACATAGCGACGATGCGCGCTCATTGCTACTTTTCGCGGGCCATCAGGCGCTCGGGTTACCGAATCTTTGTGGTGACAAGCCTGCCTTGGCGATTATGGAACGCGCATGACCAAGCCCAATGCCCTGATCCAGCCCGACCGCGGCGCTGACGCGATTGCCATCCACCTCGTCAACAAGGACGGCTTTCCCGACTTCGCCAAAACCCTTTCCGCAGGCCAGCGCGCAGCCCTTGCCGCGCAGAAATTCGAAGGTGGCGGCTATCAGGTCGGGATCGTGCCCGATGGAGATGCATGGTTCGCGGTGGGCGGAGTCGCCGATCCCGAAAGCCTGTCGAGTTGGTGTCTTGCCAAGCTGGCGGAAGACCTGCCCGAAGGCAGCTATCGGATCGCCAATGCAGATCCCGGCCCCGCGATGTTCGGGTGGATCACCGGGCAATACCGCTTCAATCGCTACCGCAGCGAGGACAAGGCGCAAGGCCCGCGCATCCTGCTGACCACGCAGGTCGGCCCGATCGACGCCGCCATCGCCGAGGCCGAAGCCGAGTGCTTCTTGCGCGATCTTGTCAACACCCCCGCCGAAGACATGGGGCCAGCCGCACTGGAGGCAGAGTGCGAACGCCTTGCCAAGGCGCATAAGGCCGAACTCACCGTGGTGCGCGGCGATGCGCTGGAACAGGGCTATCCGATGGTGCACGCCGTGGGCCGCGCCGCAGCGCGCCACAATGCGCCGCGCCTGATGCACCTGACATGGGGCGACCCGGCGCACCCCGTCCTCGCCATCGTCGGCAAGGGCGTGTGCTTCGACAGCGGCGGGCTGGACATGAAGCCGTCCTCCGGCATGCGGCTGATGAAGAAGGACATGGGCGGCGCGGCACACGCATTGGCGCTGGCGGGCCTGATCATGGGCGCGCGGCTGAAGGTGCGGCTGCACCTGCTGATCCCGGCCGTCGAGAATGCAATTTCGGGCGCGTCTTTCCGTCCCGGCGATGTACTGTCCAGCCGCAAGGGGCTGACGATCGAGATTCACAACACCGATGCCGAAGGGCGGCTGATCCTGGGCGATGCGCTGACCCGCGCGAGCGAGGAGGAGCCCGATCTGATCGTCGATTTCGCCACGCTTACCGGCGCGGCGCGGGTGGCGCTCGGTCCCGATCTGCCCGCGATGATGGCGCGGTCCAACGACACCGCCGAGGCGTTTCTGGCAGCGGGCAAGGCGCATGACGATGCGCCGTGGCGTCTGCCCCTGCCCGAGGCCTACCGCGAATACCTGTCATCCGACATCGCCGACATGGTGAACGCATCGTCCAATCCCTACGCCGGGGCGAGCGTGGCCGGGCTGTTCCTCGACCGGTTCGTGGGCGAGGAGATCGACTGGGTGCACTTTGATACCTTCGCCTGGAACCCGTCGCCGCGCCCCGGCCGGTCGCGCGGCGGACGCGGGCTGGGCCTGCGCGCGTCGTGGCACGCGATCCGTGCCCGCTATGCAGGGTGATAGGGCGCGTGATGGCGGCCTGCTTGCTCCGCTGGCCACTTGCCGCTAACGGGCCTCCCACGCCGATGCAGGGGACAGCGCGGCACCACAGGCACGGATTGGCGGAACGCAGATGAGCGGCGCGGCGCGCAACAATATCGAATACGCAGTGCCTGAGGGCGTGCTGGGTCTTAAAGGCCCGGTCGAAAAGCCTGCGCCCGGCACGCTGCCGCTGCGCGGTGATCTGGCGCATATCGCGCTCGCCGGAACGCATCTCGCTGCGCATTACGTGATTCCGCATGTGCGCGTGGTAGGGACAGGCGGCGCAGGGCTGCGGCTGACCCCGCATGGCGATAGCGAAGTGTTCGTGCAGCTTGCTCCCGGCAGCCGGTTCGAACTGCTCGATCTGGCGGGCGACTGGGTGTGGGGCAGCCCCGGCCCGGCTGGCCCCGCTGGCTGGTGCCAGGCCGCCGAACTTGCCCCGGCAAGCGACTAGACCGTGGCGACCCGCCTGTTCATCGACGGTGCGGCAGGCACCACCGGCCTCGAAATCCGCGAGCGCTTGGCTGGGCGTAGCGAGTTCGATCTGATCGTGCTCGACGATGCGCAGCGCAAGGACGAAGCCGCCCGCCGCGATGCGCTCCATGCCGCCGACATTGCGATCCTGTGCCTGCCGGACGACGCGGCGAAGGACGCAGTGAAGCTGGCCGAAGGCTCCGGCACCCGCATCATCGACGCGTCATCCGCGCACCGTGTGGCCGAGGGTTGGACCTATGGTTTTCCCGAACTGATCGGGCACGCGGCCATCGCCAATGCCCGTTTCGTGAGCAATCCGGGATGTTACCCCACCGGGTTTCTGGCGCTGGTCGCGCCGCTGGTGCGCGCAGGGTTGTTGCCCGCCGACTGGCCTTATACCGTCAACGCGGTGAGCGGCTATTCGGGCGGCGGCAATGCGCTGATCGCGCGGTTCGAAGCGGAGGGCGCGCCTGCATTCCGCGCCTATGGCTATGACATGGCGCACAAGCACCGGCCCGAGATGAGGGCCTACGCAGGGCTCGAACATGGGGTCATCTTCGCGCCCGCCGTCGTCCCGGCCTATCGTGGAATGATCGTCGAAGTTCCGCTCCATCTCGGCGCGATGACGGGAGACCCGACCGCCGACAGGTTGCGCGATGCGCTCAGCGAATACTATCGCGAATCCGAGGTTGTTTCAGTCTGCACCGACAGCAGCGTTCCAGAAATTCTGCTGGAATCCAGCGCCCCGCCCTCCGATTCGATGACCTTGCAGGTGTTCGGCAATTCGGGCGGTTGGCACGCGCGCCTCGTTGCGGTGCTCGACAACCTCGGCAAGGGGGCATCGGGCGCGGCGATCCAGAACCTCAACATCATGTGCGGGTTGCCGGAAACCACCGGGCTACGCCTGTAGCCCACCACTGTAACGCGGCATCGCTGCTTAAAATTTAGGCAATGCCCGTCCATACGCTGTGCACCATTGCGCAGTGCACCATAATCTTGCTACCCGCTTCGCCAAGGCGAAAGACATGGCTTGTCCGGATTCCTTCCGCGGCAATGAATGTTCAACCCGGTAACGGCTGCGCTTGGCACGATTCTTGTTAGGTTTCTGTCAGGAATCCGGCCAGGTACGGATGGGGACGACGTGAAAAAGATCGAAGCGATCATCAAACCCTTCAAGCTCGACGAGGTGAAGGAGGCACTGCACGAAATTGGCGTGTCCGGTATCACCGTGACCGAAGCCAAGGGATTCGGCCGCCAGAAGGGCCATACCGAACTGTATCGCGGCGCCGAATATGTCGTCGACTTCCTTCCCAAGGTGAAGCTGGAGGTGGTCGTCACCGACGATCAGACCGCCCGCGTGGTCGAGGCGATCGCCGCTGCCGCGCAAACTGGCCGTATCGGCGACGGCAAGATCTTCGTCACCGCGATCGAAAGCGCGCTGCGCATCCGCACCGGCGAAACCAACGACGACGCGATCTGAATTTTCCACCCTCTCCTGCCTGCCCAAAGTTGAGCATCATCGGGCGGGCTGGCCGAAAATCATACCCGGAGGCAATACACAAATGTCGAAAGCAAAAGACGTCCTGAAGCTGATCAAGGACGAGGAAATCGAGTGGGTCGACCTGCGCTTCACCGATCCCAAGGGCAAGTGGCAGCACCTTACCATGGTCGCCAGCGTGATGGGCGAAGATGAGCTGGAAGACGGCCTGATGTTCGACGGATCGTCGATCGCCGGCTGGAAGGTCATCAACGAATCCGACATGATCCTGAAGCCCGATCTCACCGAAACCTGGATCGATCCGTTCAGCGCCTCGCCGATGCTGATCATCAATTGCGACATCGTCGAGCCTTCGACCGGCGACTGGTATTCGCGCGACCCGCGCACAACCGCCAAGCGCGCCGAAGCCTACCTCAAATCGACCGGCCTCGGTGACACCGTCTATGTCGGTCCCGAAGCTGAATTCTTCATGTTCGACGACGTGCGCTTCGAAGACGGCTATGCCGGGTCGGGCTTCGCGATCGATGATATCGAACTGCCGGGCAATACCAGCAAGGAATACGAAGGCGGCAACATGGGCCACCGTCCGCGTGCCAAAGGCGGTTACTTTCCCGTCGCGCCGGTCGACAGCGCAGTGGATATCCGCGGCGAGATGGTCACTACCATGCTCGAAATGGGCCTGCCCTGTGACAAGCACCACCACGAAGTCGCCGCCGCGCAGCATGAGCTTGGCCTGACCTTCGGCACGCTGGTGCAGACCGCCGACCGGATGCAGATCTACAAGTATGTCGTCCACCAGGTCGCCCATGCTTATGGCAAGACGGCAACCTTCATGCCCAAGCCGATCAAGGACGATAACGGGTCGGGAATGCACACCCACATCTCGATCTGGAAAGAAGGCAAGCCGATGTTTGCCGGCAACGAATATGCCGGTCTGTCGGAAATGTGCCTGTATTTCATTGGCGGTGTGATCAAGCATGCCAAGGCATTGAACGCCTTCACCAACCCGACCACCAACAGCTACAAGCGGCTGGTGCCGGGCTTCGAAGCGCCGGTGCTGCTCGCCTATTCGGCGCGCAACCGTTCGGCATCGTGCCGCATTCCTTACGGCGCGGGCGACAAGGCCAAGCGGGTGGAGTTCCGGTTCCCCGATGCGATGGCCAACCCCTATCTGTGCTATTCGGCGCTGCTGATGGCGGGTCTCGACGGGATCGAGAACAAGATCCATCCGGGCGAGGCGATGGACAAGAACCTGTACGATCTTCCCCCGGCCGAACTGGCAGAGGTGCCGACCGTGTGCGGTTCCTTGCGCGAAGCACTCGAATCGCTCACCGCGGATTACGAGTTCCTGATCAAGGGTGACGTCTTCACCAAGGATCAGATCGAAGCCTATGCCGAGCTGAAGTGGGAAGAGGTGATGCGCACCGAAACGACCCCGTGCCCGGTCGAATTCGACATGTATTACAGCATGTGATCATTCGCCGTCCGGCTCTGCCGGAAAAAGGCGATCCGATAAGAAGGGGCCGCTCGGGAAACCGGGCGGCCTTTTTCCTAACCTCGATCCTTCAATTGGGAAGGCCGTGTCGCTAGGCTGGTTGCTACATCGCTGTTGCGGGGAAATGATGACGATGACCGATGCAATCCTGCTGGTGGCCGGAGGGCTGGTACTGCTGGCGCTGGGCGGTGAATTCCTGGTGCGCGGCGCTGTCGGGATGGCGGCGCGGCTGGGCATTTCGCCGCTGCTGGCGGGGCTCACCATAGTCGGTTTCGGCACGTCCATGCCCGAACTCGCCACCAGCGTGCAGGCCGCGCTGGGCGGGTCGCCGGGCATTGCGCTGGGCAATGTGGTCGGGTCGAACATCGCCAACAGCCTGCTGATCCTCGGCGTATCCGCGATCATCATGCCGATCGTGGTCAACCCGGCCTCGTTCAAGCGTGATTCGATCGCCATGGCCGTCGCAACCCTGCTGGCGACCGGCGCGGTGATGCTCGGCATCATCGGGCTGGCGCCGGGGATCGTGCTGGTAGCTGCGCTGGCGGGCTATATCTGGTGGGCCTACAAGTCCGAAAGCGCCGCGCACGATGCCGAAGCGCAGCGCCACGAGGCCGAGGCCGAAGACCGCCCGGTTCCGCCCGATACCGGCCCGTTGGTGCTGGGCGGAATGGTCCTCGCCGGACTGGCGGCGGCGATCTTCGGCGCGGGGCTGCTGGTCGACGGGGCGACCGTGCTGGCGAGCGCGGCCGGGGTTTCGGAAAGCGTGATCGGCCTCACCGTAGTCGCGATCGGCACATCCTTGCCCGAACTGATCGCCTGCGTCATCGCGGTAATCCGCAAGCATGGCGACGTGGCGCTGGGCAACGTGGTCGGGTCGAACATCTACAATCTGTGCGGCATTTTGGGCCTGACCGCTGTGATCCAGCCGATCGAAGTGCCAGCCGAAATCGCCCGCTTCGATATCTGGGTGCTCCTGGGCATCACCGCCTTGCTGATCGTGCAACTGCGCAGCGGTTGGCGGTTATCGCGCATCGAAGGGGCGTTGCTGGTGGCGCTTTACGCCGGCTATACAATGTTACTCGCGCTGCGCTGAGGCATTCAGGTAACGGTCAAGCACCACTCCCGGCCAATCGTCTTTTTTGGAATTGTAACGCGCGAATAACCCGTTAGTCTTCAACTCCTGACCGGAATGCGACCGGCATACACATCATAGGGGTGCACATGAAGATTTCGAACACTCGTCGCCGCGGCCTTCTGGCCGGTTCGGCCACTTTGGCCTTGGCGATCGCCGCCACCGCCGCGCCGGCACTGGCCGTCGTTCCCAACGAAACGACCGATTCGGAAGCGATCGTCGATAATGACGATGTGTTTCGCGGCGTCGGCCAGTTCTTCCGCGCTGACGGGTTCGTTTGCACCGGCACGCTTATCAACCCGCGCACCGTGTTGTTTGCTGCCCACTGCGTGAACGACCGCCCGGACACCGATTACAACACCGATAACGTGCCGGCCGTGTTCTCGTTCGACGTCGATGCGTTCCCGGGTATCCTGAACTGGTTCCAGAACAACTTCGCCAGCAACCCTCAACTGGCGACGTTCAACATCAACCGTATTTTCACCGATCCCCGTTCGCTGCAGAACCCGGCAGCGGGGGGCTTCATCGAAGCCGATATTGCGCTCGCCAGCCTTGATACGCCTGCAGCCGGCATCCCGACCTGGGCGCTGCTGTTCAGCACCCTGCCCGCCCCTGAAGCGATCGATCCGGTCACCGGCACTGGTTATCACGTCAACATCGTCGGCTACGGCTCCACAGGCAATGCTTTTGATGGTGGCATCGACGGCGTCGATTTCCGCCGCCGCGCGGTCGAGAACATGCTCGGCGGGTTCGCTTCGCTCGACGATCGCAACGTGGTGATATTTGGTGGCAGCGCGGGCTTGCTGCCGCAGAACCTCTACCAGATCGATTTCGACTCGCAGGATGGCCAGACCGGGTTCGACTTCAACCTTTTCCGTGACAGGGCACTGCCGAACGAAGGCACCACCGATGGCGGCGATTCGGGCGGTCCGCTGATCCTCGATGCGGCCAATAACGCCTTAACCGACGAAGACCTGGTGATCGGCGTATTGTCGGGCGGTTCGCGGTTCTTTGGCCCGCAGCCGTTCAGCTCGCTCGGTACCAACAGCTTTTACCAGCCGCTGTCGTTGTTCTGGCAGTACATCGTTGAAACCAATCCCTATCGCTATGTCGGTGCCAAGGCCGGCAACGGCAACTGGGAAGATGCCGATCACTGGGTGACGCTGCTTGACCCGATGTACCGGGTGATCAATGCCGACGGCCAGATCGTCAACGGCCTGCCGACCACGCCCGAACTCGGCCTCAACGGCACCGAAGGCGATTTTGGCGCGGTCTGCTTCGAAATCGGAGCTCCGGGTGATGGCTGCACCGATCTGGCAACAGGCATCTTCGAAGACACCTCACCGACCCCGACCCCGACAGCTTCGGGCGCACTCGGCGCGGCAGTATCGAACAACCGCGGTCAGGTGTCCCTTGACCTTGCAGGCGGCGAAACCGCGGCCATGCCGGCGGCCGTCGATCTTGCATCGCTGACGGCGGAGGAAATCGCCGCAATCGCGCTCGAATCTTCGGAAGAGCAGGCCCAGGCCGATGGTCCCGCCGCGTTGCCCGCTGCAACGCTGGCCAACGGCCTTCCGGGTGCGAGCGACTTTGTGCCCAACAATATCGATCCGATCGTCAGCGCCGATCCGGAACTGGATATCCTCCCGCGTTATTTCGACGTGACCCTCAGCCAGACCGGCACCACCACGCTGAGCAGCGAAGTCACCATCGACAAGCTGACGATCCGCGGCAATGCCGGACTTACGGTGGCCGAAGCGGGCGACCTGACCTCGCTGATCGACATCAACCAGTTCGGCGGCACCACCACGGTCAACGGCAACCTGACCTCGGTCGGTGACTTCACTCTGTTCGCCGGCATGCTCGGCGGCACCGGTACCGTCACCGCACCGTTCCTGACCAGCGTCACGGGCGTCTTCTCGCCTGCAACCATGGGAACCATCGGCACGCTGACGATCGACGGTAACCTTGTGATGTCGTCGGGCACGACCTTCCTTGCCGATATTGATGGCACCGGCGGGTCCGATCGCATCGCGGTGACCGGCCTGGCCAGTGTCG
The DNA here is from genome assembly GCF_040148725.1 of Erythrobacter sp. NFXS35. Taxonomy (NCBI): domain Bacteria; kingdom Pseudomonadati; phylum Pseudomonadota; class Alphaproteobacteria; order Sphingomonadales; family Erythrobacteraceae; genus Erythrobacter; species Erythrobacter sp. NFXS35. Next base: position 1,091,410 of record NZ_JAGDEB010000001.1, read on the forward strand.
GCGGCGTAGTCGGTCTCGGGTCCGGGATCAGCCAGCAGGTCAATGGTCAGGGCGTCCAATACACCATTCTCACCGCCGATGGCGGCGTGAGCGGCACCTTCACCGACACCAACATCTCGGCGATCCTCAGCCAGACCTTCATCTATGAAGAAAACGCCGTGCTGATGGAAATCGAGGCCGCAAGCTATGGCTCGGTAATCGACGGGACGGACCCTCGCCAGACGGCCTATGCCCAGCTGTTCGATCAGAACCGTCCGAATGCTGCCCTGTCGGATCTCTACGCGCTCGACTTCGCCGACGCCGACACGATCCGCGACACGTTCGTCAGGCTTGCTCCGGCGAGTGAACAGGCCGTGCGGTCGCTCTCGGCGCAGACCATCAACTCGCTGCAGAACTTCAATAACAGCCGCCTGCGGCAGTCGGACCGCAGCAATGCGGGTGGCAAGATTGCCGTGGTCGGTGCGCCGCTGAATGCGATGCAAGCGGGCCTTTCGCCCTTTGGTCAGCCGGTAGCGGCCAATGGCATGGCGCTGCAGAGCGGCATGGAAAACACCGAGATGACTGAAGCGAACCTGCCGGAAGACGTCGCAATTTTCGTGGCTGGCGGTCTGGTGGCGGGCGAATTCGATTCGCTACCCGGCTTCGCTGAGAAAACCAACGTCACCGGTGTCTATGTATCGGCGGGCATGGAATTCTACCCTGGCGACAACACCATGGTCGGCATTTCGGGCTACTTCAATTCGGTTGAAGCCAAGGCGCCGGTGGGCCAGCAGGTCAAGAGCGATACCTACGCTGCCTCCGTCTATCTGCGCCACCAGCTTGCAAATGGCCCGGTGATCGACGGTCAGTTCAGCATGGGGAGCATGGGCTTCGACACCACCCGTCAAATCTTGTTCGTGGGCAACGGGCAGGAGCTGGAATCCTCGTCTGACGACCTGCTGGTTTCCGGCGCGCTGGGCGTGTCATGGGATCTGGAAACCGGGATCGGGACCTTCTCGCCCGGTGTCGAAGGCCGCTACGCCACCGTCGATCTGTCGACCATTCGCGAGGATGGCGGCACGCTCGGTCTCGCGATCGAACGCCAGACCTTCAAGAGCACTCAGGCCCGCGCCGGGGTGGATTTCGCACGTGACAGTTCGGCAATCCGCATCAATGCGACCGCACAATATGTTCACGAATTCGAGGACGGCCCGCAGCTGCTCGCCGCCAATTTCGCGCAAGGCATCGGCCCCAACGCGAACTTCGTGATCGATCAGGCGGACAGCGACTGGGTCGAAGTGGGTGTATGGGCCCATGCCGGTCAGGGTCCGATCGAGCTGGGCGTGGGCTTCGACACCACGATCGGCCGCGACACGGCGGATGCGCAGGTGTTCAGCGCCTCGGCGACCTATCGCTTCTGATCGGTCTTCATCGCAAACGACAAGGGGGCGCCTGCGGCTTGCAGGCGCCCCCTTTGTCTTGTCGGACAGGCACGTTCAACGGACGGTCAGCATCCCGCGCCGTCCAACGGCGATGAAGCTCGCCAACAGCACCAGCACATAAAAGGCCGTCAGCAGATCGAGCGGCTGCGGCGCGGTGGCAAACCCGAGATGTGCCAGCACCGCCCACATGCCCACCACCAGCATCACCAGACCAAAAGTGATTGCCCCAGCCTCCAGATTGACCGCCAACATCAGCTCGTCGCAAAAGCGATAGGTCAGATAGGACAACGCAGTGCCGAGCAGCAGCCCGCCCGCGCCCACGATCAGCGCCGCCCCTTGCGGCACCGGTCCATCGGGTGCCGCCAGCGCCAGCGTCACCAATGCCGTGCCCCACAGCGCCATGGCCCCGCTCGAGGTGACGAGCATCCTCTGCTGCTCGCGCAGTTCGTCGGCATCCTCGACATTCAGGAATTGCGCGCCCAGCCGGGGATTGGTCGTCCCGACCAGCATCCCGCTGGCAATCACGCAGTACAACACGCCCACCGCCGCAGCGATCATGGCCGAGGTGTCCAGCCCGCCGACCATGTCACTATCGATGAAGCGCATCATGGCAAAAACGGCGGCGAAGCCGGCCACCGCGCCGACCGAGGCGGGGATCACCACCTTGCGCAGCCAGGAAAACTCGCGGGGGGATTGCTCTTCGGTTGTCATGCTTCGGGCTCCCAGTGATCGATGAACAGTTCAGGCACGGCCACGCCGAACAATCGCGCCATGCGCAGCGCCAGCGGCAGCGAGGGATCATACTTGTCGGTTTCCACCGCATTGATGGTCTGCCGCGAAACGCCAAGTCGCCGGGCAAGTTCGCCCTGACTCCAACCGTGACTTTCGCGGAAATGTTTCAGGCGGTTTTCCAAAGGGATGGCTCTGCTGTTCGGACTTCGGTTCAGTGATTTATTTGGCCTGCCCAGCCTCGGCGCCAGATGAGCGGCGATCCCAGGCTGACAAGAGCTCTTTACTGTAAAGGACTCTTGTCAGTCAAGACCTCTTTACAGCCGCCTGACGCGAACCCACTTTCCCGTTTTCCTACTCGGCCCCATTATGCCTAATCCATGCGCCTCGTTTTTCTCCCGCGTTCCGTTCGAGGTGTCTGCCATGCCGTATCAATCCACCGCTTCCCTGCTCGCCTTCATCAACCGCCTGCTGACCAAGCCGCCGCGCCAGTCTGCCGTCGATACAGCCGCCGAACACGGCGAAGGGGACAGCCGCATGGAAGCGGCCCCCGCAGCGCCCGATTTTCCTGTTCTGGACAGTGTCTCATGTGTCTCCTACTCGCCCGCTCCGCGCGCCATTAGCGCTGCCGGGATCGCCTTGATAAAGCGGTTCGAGGGCTGCGCGCGGCTCCGGCCCGATGGGCTGGTGGAGGCCTATCCCGATCCCGGTACCGGGGCCGAGCCATGGACCATCGGCTGGGGCGCGACCGGGCGCGATCACGTTCACGGCGGACGGATCGGACCCGGCACGGTGTGGACGCAAGGGGCCTGCGATGCGCGGCTGACGGATGATCTGGTGCGCTATGCCGCCGATGTCGTCCGCGCGCTGGGCGATGCGCCGACCACTCAGCCGCAATTCGATGCGCTGGTAAGCTTCCACTACAACACCGGTGCGATTGCCCGCGCGACTCTGACGGCCAAACACCGCGCCGGAGATACAGAAGGTGCCGCGCGCGAATTCGCCCGCTGGAACCGCGCCGGGGGCCGGGTGCTCAAAGGCCTGGTACGCCGCCGGGCGGCGGAAGCAGTGATGTATGTTGAGCAACCGTCAGATTAGGCGACGGTACGGCGGCGCAAGCCGCCGCAAGGCCGCACGGCCGCCCGCAGCGCCCCAGGCGCGAGGATTTCGCACACCGGAGGGCGTGGGGAAGAAGACAACTCAGTAATCCCGCGATACTTCGACAAGGATGCTGTCGCGCCCGATGGTCGAGACTGTGCCCAGCAGCGCCAACCAGCTGGTGATGCGGTATTCTAGCTGGGTCGCGCTGTAGCCCTGCCCGTCGGTCACCAGCTCGACGTAGATGCGGCGGGTGATGTTCTTGCCCAAGGCGATCCCCGTCCCGCGTCCGATCAGCGGGTCCGCGCCGACGATCCGCAGCTGGTCCAGCCCGATCGAACGGCGCAGTTCGCCGATGGGGTCCAGCCCGCCTCCGCCGCCGCGGAGGGATGCCAGCGCCGCCGCCAATTGCAGCGCATCGGTTGCCGAAAGCGAAGTGACCGATCCGCCGAACAGCAGCTGGGCGAGGATCTCCTCCTCGGGCAGGTTCGGGTCGGACGAGAACGCAATCGAAGGAGACTGCGCGTTGCCGGTGATGGCGATATCGACATTGATGCCGCTGCGCGCGGTTTCGGCCAGGATATCGAGCCGCGGGTCGACCGGCTCGTTCTCATCGAATTGAATGCGCCCGCGGGTGAGTTCGAAACGGGTGCCGGCGAAGGTGTAATCGCCGCGCACCAGCCGCGCGGTGCCGCCGATGCGGGGATCGTCGACAGTGCCGCGCAGGGCGATGTCGATGCCCCATTCGCTTTCCAGCCCCATCCCCTCCACCACAACGCGGCTGGGGGCGGAGGCATTGACGAGGTAACGCCATGCGGCATCGCGGCCCGACACCTGCTCGCGCGCGGTGCCGTTCTCGCCGTTGATCTCGCGGGTGGCGATCTGCGGCAGGGCGAGGTCCTCGGCGGCAACGCCGAGTGCCCAGCGCGCGCGGTCGATCTTCACGCGGCCGGCGATGGTGCCGCCGAGACCATTGGACACGATCCGCAGAGGGCCGGTGATGGTCGCCTGCAGGCCGTTGGCATTGAGCAGTCGCGCATTCGTGACCGCAGCACGCAGATCGATGCCGGGACCGCGGGCGGCGCTCATCCCGGAAAGGTCGATGGTGCCGCTGCCGATCACGGTGCCGCCTCCCGATGTCGCACCGGCGAAGCGGGCCAGCTCCAGCCGCGACCCGGCAAAGCGGCCGCGCGCATTGACGTTGGTGATACGGGTGCCGGTGAGCCCGCTGGAGACCGTGAGATCATCGGTCGCCAGCGTCCCGTTGATGCGCGGGTCGGCCAGCGTGCCGGTGGCGCGCGCAGCGACCGTGATCGGCCCAGTGAGGTCGAACGCTTCGACCGCAGCCAGCCGCCACAAGCTCTCGGCCGCGCCTTCGTACATCAGTCTGCCTTGCAGGCGCCCGTTCAGCAGCCGGTCGGCGAGAGCATCCCCCGGTGGAAGATCAGTGATGCGCAGCGCGATGTCGCCAATGCGCTCGCCGCTCTCCAGCAGGCGCCCGGCCGCGGTCAACCGCTCGGCATTGAGATCGATCACGCCCAGCACGCCGACGGGCTTGGAGGACAGCACCAGCCCGGCGCGGCTGAAGTCATCGATACGGACGCGCGCCCGGCCCGTGGGCGCGGAGTTGCCGACCTGACTGTAGTCGATGATGCCTGATAGCTGGCCGCCCAGACCCAGATCGGCACCCGCGATGTCGAGCAGGCGCAGCGGCATCTGGGCAAGCTTGACCTCGAGCGCCGTCTCCTCGCCGCCGAACTCGCCTTCGAGAATAGCATAGCCGTCGCCAAAGCCGATCTGCGTCTGCGCCAGCCGCCAGCCGCCGCCATCCTGAGCGGTGAGCACGGCGCGGCGCGGCATGGTGATCTGCGATCCACCATACTGCCCGCGCGCCACCGCCGCGATCCGTTCGGGCGCGATGGTGGCATCGAAGTTGAGTGCGAACCGGTCCGCCCGCCGCCCGGCGATTGCTCCGGTGACATTGCCGCGCCCGCCTGTGATCTGCGCTTCGGCGGTTAAGCTGGCGAGGTACAGGCCGCCATACGCGAGGCCCGCCCCGCTGATGTCGGCATTGACCACGGGTTCACCGCCGCCGAAGCGACCCGTCGCGTCGATATCGGCGCGGGCGATCGCGATCCTCGTCTCCCCCCCGAAGGCCGCGTTGCGCGCCGCAAGATCGACATCGAAGGCGACCGCCTCACCGGCTGCCGGGCGGAACACCACCGTCCCGTCGAGCCCCCCGCCAGCGAGCGCGAGGTTGCCGGAGAGGCCCGCCTCGCCCAACACCAGCCCGCCGGTGACATTGGTGCGATAGATCTCCAGTTCTCGAACCGCGATGCGGGTCGGCCCGGTCTCCGACAGAATGATGCCGAGCGTGCCTTCAAACGGGCCGAGTAACGAACCCCCCGCCACATCGATCGCGAAGCCCTCATCGCTCGGGGCAAGCGCGATTCGGACATCCTCCAGCCCGGCAGCCGGATAGGGACTGGCCAGCACCAGCACCGCGCGGGGACCGTCGTCTGTAATCTCGGCATCGATGGTGAACGGGCCGAACCGCTCCTGCTGCCCGCTGCCTGTCAGCGTGGTGCTCGCGCCGCCGCTGCCGGGTGCAACCTTGCTATCGAGCCGGGCGGTGAGCCGGGGACTGTCGATTGCGACGTCGCGCAGCACCAGCGGCTCGCTCGCCCCCACGCTCAGCGCGCCGTCGAATCGGACCTGCTCTCCGGCCAGTTCGACGATGGTATCGTTGCTGACTTCGGACAGCACACCGGCAAGATTGGCGCGCAGGCTCCACGGGATCGACGGGCCGAACTTGGCGAGGATCTTGGCGTTGGCGGTCACCTCGCCCGCGCCATCGACCGTCAGCCCGCGCGCCGCCACCGGCCCGGCGAGTGCGTAAGCGCCCGCAGGGATGTCGCCGCGCAGCGCCAGCGTCGCTTCCAGTCCGGGAAACAGGATGCGCGCCGCATCGGCGGTGAGCCGCTGACGTTCGAAATCGTACACCAGCTCGCCGGTCACCCGCCCGTTCACAAGACGCGGGTCGGCCTGAGTAATGCCGGTCGTGATCCGCTCGGCAGTGAGCGACAGGGGCACCGCCAAGTCCGTGCCGTCGAACCGGGCCAATCCTTCCTGCACTAGTTCGCGCGCCTCGACTCCGCTGGCCGCCAGCCGCCCGACCGCAATGCGGTGGTCGATCGCAAGATCGCGGAAACTGCCCGCAAGATCGGCAGCGAGGCGTGCATTCTCCAGCCGCACGTCCTCGCCCAGCAGGACCGGATCGCGCAATGCCAGGCTGGTGCGTGCGCCTTCGACGACATTGCCTGCGAGATCGACCACCCCCGCCGCCCGCAGATCGAGCGCGCGGGTGACAATCGCCGTGCGACCCTCGATCACGCTGTCATCAAGCGTGAAGCTGGCTGCCAGCGACACACGCTCGCCCAGCGCGCGGGCGATCAGATCGTCGCCGGACAGCGGCGGGCGCACCTGACCGAGCACGCCGTATTTGCCGGCATCATTGCTGATCTGGAACGCCGCGACCGGGGGCGGCGCTTCGCCCACGTCCTCGCCGTTCGGCAGGCGCCGCGCCACCGCCGTTCCGCGCCACCGCTGCCATGTTCCGTCCCCGGCGATGCGTGCGGTGTACCCGTCCTCGAACCCGGCCAGTCCGGCCAGAACCCCGTCGGCAGGAGCGCGGTAATCGGCTGCGAGATCGAAGGTGTCGCCATCCGGCTCTGCATCCAGCAGCAGCGCGATGCGGTCGCGCGCGCCCAACTGCGCCGTGGCATCGACCAGCACGCGCCCTTCGCGGATATCGACCTTGGCGAGCGCATTGACCCGCTCTGCCTCATCGGTCGCCACACCGGGCGCGAGCACCAAATCCTCGATCGCCAACCGGTCGACCCGTATATCGAAATCGGGCAGCAGCGGCGCATCGGGATCGCCGGGGAGCAATTCGGGTAAGCGCATCAAGCGCCCGCGCCGCGCGGTCACCTCGCGGATGTCGAGCCCGCTCCACAGCCAGCTGAGCGGTCGCCAATCGAGTTCGACTTCGGGGATGGTGAGGAACACGCCTTCCGGGTCGCTCACCCGCACATCGCGCAGCAATGCCGTGCGGTAAATGTCGCCCTCGATCCGTCCGACGCTGAAACGCAGGCCAGACGCCGGAGCCACGTTCGCGATCTGATCGGCAACGAAACGTTTGCCGATGGGTGTGCTGAGGAACCCCGCCACCAGGAGGATCGGGGCGGCGAGCAAGGCCAGCGCCCAGCCGAGCCGCTTGGCCCAGCGACGCTTGCGCCGTTCGGGCGCGCTTTCAGCGGCGGCTTCAGGCTCGGGCGGGATCACGTCAGGCTCACTCATCAGAACGCCTGACCCAGACTGACATAGACGACCACCGGGCTATCGAACGGGCCGGGATTGAGCGGGGTCGCCACGTCGACACGGATCGGGCCGAAGCCCGTCTTGTAGCGGATGCCGATCCCGGCACCGTAGCGAATCTCGTCGAAATCGGGCGTCGATCCGCGGTTGACCGATCCCGCGTCGATGAACGGCACCACCTCCACCGCGCCATCGAACAGCGGTGTTTCGATCCGCGCTTCGAGCGAGAATTCCACCAGCGATGCGCCGCCGGTCGGGTTGCCGGCAATGTCGCGCGGGCCGACGCCCTGAAAGCCGTAGCCGCGCACCGACCCCCCGCCGCCGGAATAGAGCCGCCGCGAGGGCGCGATGTCGTCTGCCTCCGCGCCCTGAATGGTCGCCACCCGCACGCGTCCGGCCAGCACGGTCGAGCCGACTGACTGGTAGTAGGCCGCATCCGCTTGCGAACGCAGATAGAAGGTTTCCGTCCCCTGCGAGCGCGACACCTCCGGCGCGACAAACAACGTGGCGCGGTAGCCGTTGCTCGGATCGAGCAGGTCGTCGCTCTCGTCGATGGTCACGCTGCCGAACACGCCGCCGATCAAGAATGCGCGACGTGCCTGCGAAAGCCCCGGTGCGGTGCGCAACAGGCGGTTGCGTTCGTCGGTATAGAGCAACTCTCCGCCGACCTGCCAGCTGATCGGCTTCTGGAACAGGAGGTTCGAGACCTTCTCGAAGGTGGCGCGCAGGCCGAAGCCGCGCGAATCCACCGCCAGCGTGGTGATGTCGCTGGCGTAAAGATCGGCGGTCAGCACCTGATCGCGGGCGCGGAAATTGTTGCGGCGCACGCCAATGCTGGCCAACATCTCACGCGTGCCGAGAATACCGCGCAGCCGCAGCGCGCCTTCGGGCGGGAACAGATTGCGATGTTCCCAGCGTCCCTCGACCTTGAAACCGTCTTCGGTGCCGTAACCGATCGCACCGGCAATCGTGCGCACCGGCGCGCGTTCCAGATCGACGTCGAGAACGACCTCGCCCGGTTCGCCATCCGTCGGCGGCTCGACTTCGCGCGGCGTGACCGCAACGCTGGAGACCAGCCCGGTCGCCAGAACCGCGCGGCGCAGATCGGTCTCGAGGCTTTGCTGGTAGACATCGCCAGGTTCGAAGCGGGCGATGCGGGCCAGATGGCGGCTGGACAGGAATTGGGGATCACTGCTGACAACGCCGCCGAATTCATATTTGCCGCCCGGCTCGACCGGCAGCGACAGATCGCCTTCGTCGCGGGCGTGGTCGATCAGCAGTTCCGGCTCTTCGACCTCTGCGAACGGATAGCCGGTCTCGCCCAGCGCGACGCGTAGCTCGATCTCGGAATCGAGAATGCGATCGGCATAGAGTGGATCGCCCGGCTCGATCCCGAAGGCGGCGCGCAGGCGCTCGGCATCGGGCTGCGGCAGGCGCGACAGCGCGCCGAGATCGATCCGCCCGAAACTGTAGCGCGGGCCCGGCAAAAGATCGAACCGCACGTTCGGGTCGCTGGCGGCATCGCTCCTGCCGTCATCCCCACCTCCGCCGGACCGCCGACCACCGGAAAGCTGACGGATGACCTCACCGGAATAATAGCCGTAAGTCCGTAACATTTCCGCCAGCAGATCCTCGTCCGCGCGGGCGCGGGCGGCGATCTGTGCTCTGGTATCTTCGTCGTCATCAAGCTGACGCAAGGTCGAAAGCTCGCGGAACCGGGTTATGAATTCGCGCTGTTCCGGGAAGGCGCCCGGGTCTGCGGGCAGGCCCAGAACCATCCTATCGCCGATCCGCACATCGTCGAGTTCAGGAACGTCTCCCAGTACGGGGGCGGCGATGCTCGCCAGCGCTTCCACCTCGGGATCGGGCGGCAGCGGCTCGGGCACCTCGATCGCGAAATCGGCAAAGGCGCCGTCCAGTGCGGGCTGGAGTTCGGGCGAGGGCGGCGGGAGGAATTCCGCCTCGACCTCGGCGAAGTTCGCATCGATTTCGGCTGTTTCCGGCAGGATTTCTGGTGCTTCACTGGCAAGCGGGGCCGGATCGGCCACGCCCTGCACCGCCCAGTCTGCGGGATTCTCAAGCGCGACAGGGGGGATCAGCTGATCGAGCGAATTGGGAACCGGCGTGGTTTCCTGTGGCGGTGGCGCGACAGGCTCCGGCTGGTTTGCCGGCTCATCCCCGGGCAGCGGATTGCCTTGCTGGCCGGCCGGATCGGGACGCACTTCCGCCGCGCCGGCCTGCGCCGATGCAGGCTGCGCCGCAAGCGCTGCGGCTGCGTGACCGAAGACGGCCGCAATGAACAGACCGTGTTTCAGAAAATCGCGCGGCTCAGCTACCCGGAAACTTGACGGGCTGACCATCCTTGCCTCGGGCGCCATCCAGCGACGCGTCCTGCGGCTGACGCGGCGCTGTCGCCGCGGTAATCAGCCGGTGCTGTTCATCGGGGTCCATCCGCTGCCAGCCTTCACGCGTCAACCGCTCCAGCGGGCGATAGCGAACCTTATATTGCATGCGCGGACTGCCTTCGACCCAATACCCGAGATAGACATAGGACAATGCCTCCGCCGCAGCCCGGCGAATATGATCGAGGATAATAAAATTGCCCAGTCCGGCACGATGTTCGAGATCGGGTTCGTAGAACGAATAGATCATCGACAATCCATCACCCTGCCGGTCTGTCAGGCAGGCGCCCACCAGTTTTCCAGGCCGACCGTCAACGCCGGGCTCGCGATATTCCGTAACGACGCTGTTGACCGGTGTGTGTTCGATCATGTCGGCATAGTCGAGTTCGTCCATTGCCGCCATGCCGCCATCGGGATGGCGCTGGCCGAGATAGCGCGCCAGTAGCGCGAATTGTTCATCCGTCGCCCACGGCCGGCATTCCGACACGATCAGATCACTGTTGCGCTTGATATCGCGTTTCTGGCTGGGCGAAGGACGGAAATCGCCCGCCACCACCCGGACCGACACGCAGGCCTGACAATCGAGGCACGAGGGGCGATAGGCAACCGTTTGGCTGCGCCGGAACCCGATCCGACCCAGCGCCTCGTTGAGCTGATCGGAATGCGGGCCCTTGAGTTCGGTAAACACCTTCCGCTCGCTCCGCCCCGGCAAATAGGGACAGGGGGCCGGGCTGGTCACGAAAAACCTTGGAAAGCGGATTGGTGCCGTCACGGGTGGGGCTCAGTCCTTTGGGCGGGAATCATCAAAACGTCATGTGTTTCGAGGTTATGCCTGCTGGTGCCGCGCCTTTAAAGTCCCTTAACCATGAATCGGTGCGAATAATGCCGTCGGATGCACATACCGTCGCACCATCAGCCCACGGATTGGCGCATATCGGGCGGCGTGTGGCACCGATCAGCCTAGCTCGACCATCTGCACCACATAGCCCTTGGCCCGCAGCCCTTCGACCAGCCGATCGACCTGATCGGCATCGCGCGCCTCGCATTCGATGTCGGTAATCAAACCCTTGGCCGGGAGCGTGGTGAAAATCCGCTGGTGATAAATCTCGATGATGTTGACGTTGTGCTCGTCGAACAGGCGCATCACCTTGAACAGCGCGCCGGGGCGATCCTGCAACGTGACCCTGAGGCGGGCCAGTCGCCCCTGCCGGGCCAGATCGCGCAGCAGCACATTGGCAAGCAGCCGGGTGTCGATATTGCCCCCGCACAGCACCAGCCCGATGGTCTTCCCCGCGAACCGCGCCGAATTGCTCAGCACCGCCGCCAGCCCGGCCGCACCTGCGCCTTCGACCACGGTCTTTTCGATCTGCAACAGCAGCGCCACAGCCTTTTCCAGCGCGGGTTCGTCCACCAGCAGGATATCGTCGACCCGCTCGGCGATCACCTGCGCGGTGAAATCGCCCGGCTGTTTCACCGCAATGCCTTCCGCCAGCGTATCCCCGCCGCAATCGTGGCTTTCGCCTTTGATCCGGTCGAACATGCTGGGGAACAATCCGGCCTGCACCCCGACCACTTCGATATCCGGATTAAGCGCCTTGGCCACTGTCGCCATGCCGGAAATCAGCCCGCCGCCGCCGATCGGGGTCACGATGCAATCGAGATCGGGCTTCACCTCAAGCATTTCCAGCGCCACCGTGCCCGCCCCCGCCGCGACATCGGGATCGTCGAACGGGTGAACGAAGGTCAGGCCGAGTTCCGCCTCCAATTGGCGTGCATGGGCATAGGCCTCGTCGAAGGTTTCGCCTTCCAGCACCACCTTTCCGCCGACGCTTTCAGTCTGCATCACCTTCACCGTGGGCGTGGTGCGCGGCATGACGATGGTGACAGGTACGCCCAGCCGGGTGCCGTGATAGGACAGGCCCTGGGAATGGTTCCCTGCCGAAGCCGCGATCACGCCGCGGGCGCGCTGTTCATCATCCAGCAGCAGCAACGCGTTGAGCGCGCCGCGTTCCTTGTAGGCGGCGGTAAACTGCAGGTTCTCGAACTTCAGCCAGATATCCGCCCCGGTGATCTCCGACAGCGTGATCGAGCGCATCATCGGTGTTTCGACCACCGCACCCGCAATCCGCGCGGCGGCGGCGCGCACGTCATCGATGGTCAGGTCGGCCGGACAAGCGGCGGCACCCTTGGGGCTGAGCGAGAGGGGCTGTGTGGACATGATGCGGCGGCGATTAGAGGGTTGTTGACGCTAGGGCAATCGCTGGCGCGCTGATTTCGCGAGCGCACACAATTGGCAAGCGCGCAGGAAGGCGATAGGCACCGCTGCCATGAGCAAGCAGCCACATACCGCCTTTATCGGCCTTGGCGTGATGGGTGGGCCGATGGCGGGCCACCTTGCGCGCGCGGGCTATCCTGTCACCGCCCATAATCGCTCGCCGCAGCGCGCCGGGAAATGGCGTGAGGCATGGGCAGCAGACGGGCTGATGGTCCGGTTCGCAGCAACCCCAGCAGAGTCGGCGCAAGGGGCGGACATCGTGTTCACCTGCGTCGGGAATGACGATGATCTTGCGCAGGTTGTGCTCGGCGAAAGCGGTGTGCTGGGCGGGATGGCAGCGGGCGCGCTGCTGGTCGATCACACCACCACTTCTGCCGACATGGCGCGGCGGCTGGCGCAGGAATGCGCGGCGAAGGGCATCGGTTTCGTCGATGCGCCGGTCAGCGGGGGCGAGGCTGGCGCGGTGAACGGCAAGCTGGCGATCATGTGCGGCGGCAGCGCGCAAGACCTTGCACGCGCCGAGCCGGTTATGAACTGCTACGCCAAGGCGATCGTCCATGTCGGCCCAGCAGGCGCGGGGCAGACCGCCAAGATGGCCAACCAGATGTGTATCGCGGGCGTGCTGGCCGGCCTGTCCGAAGCCGTGCGGCTGGCCGAAGCGGCCGGGCTCGATCTCACCAAGACCTGCGAGGCGATTTCAGGCGGCGCTGCGCAAAGCTGGCAGATGGATAATCGCTGGCCGACGATGACGGCGGGCGAGTTCGATTTCGGCTTCGCTATCGACTGGATGCGCAAGGATCTGGGCTATGCGCTGAACGAAGCGCGCCGTCTGGGCCTTGCCGCGCCGGTGACAGCGCTGGTCGATCAATTCTATGCCGATGTTCAGGCGGCGGGCGGCGGGCGCAAGGATACCAGCGCACTGATCTCCCGCCTGCCCCGCCGTGTTCCCAACGAAGGATGATGATGCTCCGTTTCACGTTTCGGGCGCTCGCCGCCACCTCGCTGCTTGCCCTCACTGCGCCTGCGCTGGCCGATACGCTGATCGACAATGTCGATGGCGTGACAATCGATGCCGAGGGCGACGTGCTGCGCTTCACCGGCATCGTCTTCGATGATGACGGCAAGGTCACGCAGGTGCTGGAGCGCGGGGACAAGCGCCCGCAGGTCGATTACCGTCTCGATGGCGGAGGCCGGGTGATGATCCCCGGCATGATCGACGCACACGTGCATGTGATGGATATCGGCTTTGCCGCGCTGACGCTCGACCTGTCGGGCACCACCTCGCTTGAGGATGCGTTGGCGACAATCAAGGCGTTTGCCGACGAAAACCCCGGCCGTCCGTGGATTCTGGGGCGTGGGTGGAATCAGGAAAAGTGGGGCTTGGGCCGCTTCCCCACAGCCGCGGAACTCGATGCCGTGGTGTCGGATCGGCCGGTATGGCTCGAACGGGCGGACAACCATGCCAACTGGGGTAACACGCTGGCGATCACCACCGCAGGCGTGACGGCGACGACGCCCGATCCGGCGGGCGGCGTCATCATCCGCGATGCCAACGGCAAGCCTTCCGGCGTATTCGTCGACAATGCCATCGGCCTCGTCGGCAAGGTCGTGCCTGCGCCGCGCCCCGAAGACCGCGATCTCGCCTTCGCCCGCGCGCAGGATGTGCTGCTGGCCAACGGCGTGACCGCAGTCGCGGACATGGGCACCGAGATGGCCGACTGGACGACCTTCCGCCGCGCCGGGGACAGCGGGAGGCTGCGGGTGCGGATCATGGCCTATGCGGACAGTTTCGAAACGCTGGAACTCATCGCCGGGGCGGAGCCCACCAACTGGCTTTACGACGACAAGCTGCGCATGGGCGGGATCAAGATATACCTCGACGGCGCGCTGGGATCGCGTGGGGCCAGCCTGAAGGCACCCTATGCCGACGAGGCGGGCGCAAAGGGGCTCGCGTTCCTTACCCCTGCACAACTGCGCAACCTGATGAGCCGCGCGGCGATGGACAATTTTCAGACCGCCGTTCACGCCATCGGCGATGCTGCCAATGCCGATGTGCTCAGCGCGATCGAGGAGCTTTCCGAAAGCTATGCCGGTGACCGGCGCTGGCGGATCGAGCACGCGCAGATCATCGATCCGGCGGATATTCCGCGCCTCGGCCAGCATGGCATGATCGCTTCGGTCCAGCCGCTGCACCAGACATCCGATCGCACCATGGCCGAAGCGCGGCTGGGGCCGGATCGGCTGAACGGTGCCTATCCGTGGCGCAGCGTTGTAGCTGCGGGCGGGCGGCTCGCCTTCGGTTCGGACGCGCCGGTGGAGCCTGCCGATCCCTTCGCCGGATTCGCCGCCGCGATCAGCCGCACCGATGCGAATGGGGAACCTTTCGGCGGGTGGTTCCCGCAAGAGACCGTCAGCCGGGAACAGGCGCTGGCGGGGTTCACCTCAGACGCGGCCTTTGCCGGGTTTGCCGAAGGGCGCTTCGGCCGATTGATCCCCGGCGAGCGTGCGGACTTCCTGCTGGTCGATCGCGATCCGCTGCTGTCCTCGCCTGACGATATTCGCCGGACGAAGGTGATCGGAGTATGGATCGGCGGAGTGCAGGTGCGCGGCGAGTAATTACTCCGCCGCCGCGCGTTCAGCCTTTTCCTCGATCTCGCGCGCGGCGCGGTCTGCCTCGACCTTGCGTTCCTGCAAGCGCATCAGCACCAGCGAGATTTCAAACAGCAGCAGCAGCGGCAGCGCAAGGATGACCTGCGAGCCCGGATCGGGCGGCGTGACGATCGCGGCGAGCGCGAAAATCCCGACGATCACATACCGCCGGGCACCCGCCATCTGCGCGCGGCTGATGATCCCGGCGCGGTGCAGCAGCAGCAGCAGCACCGGCAGCAGGAAGGTCAGACCGAAGGCCAGAATGAACTGCATCACCAGGCTAAGATATTCGCCAGCGCTGGGCAGTGCCTGCACCTGCAATCCTCCGGCTTCTCCGCCAAAGCCGAGGAACCATGTGAACGCCGTCGGCATGACCACGAAATAGGCCAGCGCGGCCCCGGCACCGAACAGCACCGGAGTCGCCAGCAGGAATGGCAGAAATGCCTTCTTCTCGCGCGCGTACAGCCCCGGCGCAACGAACGCCCATAACTGGTTGGCGATCACTGGGAAGCTGACCATGAATCCGGCAAACAGCGCAACCTTCAACTCGACGAAGAACACTTCCGGCAGCTTGGTGAAGATCAATTGCCCCTCGCCATCAGGGAACGCCTGTTTCAACGGCCAGATCAACAGGCCAAGGATGTCGTCCGCAAAATAGAGGCACACGCCGAACCCGACCGCCAGCGCGAGCAGCGCGCGGATGACGCGGCTGCGCAGTTCGATCAGATGGTCGAGCAGCGGGGCGCGGCTCTCGTCGAGATCGTCAACCTTGAACATTGTCGCTGCCCTTGGGCGATGCTTCGCCGGTTTCGGGTGCTGTGCCGGACGATGTGGCTTCCGGCAGCGTCTCGATCGGCGGCGGCCCGTTCATCACCGGCGCGCCCGCTTCGGCTCCGGTCAGGGCAGCGGAGCGACGCATGATTTCCTCGTTCTGCGCCTTCCACTTCTTTTCCATGTCCTCAAGCTCGGCTTCGCGCACCATCGTGTCGATCCCGCTGCGGAAATGGCCCGAAATGCGCCGCATCTTCCCGATCCAGCGCCCGGCCACGCGCATGGCGAGCGGAAGATCCTTCGGCCCGATCACAACGACCGCGACGATGATGATGACCAGCAGTTCTGCAGCGCCGATGTCGAACATGGGGGTGCGGCCGTGCCGCCTCCTTCAGACCTGGATCAGGCGCTGGTGGTGTCGTTCTTTTCGGCAGGCGCGGGCGTTTCGGCCGGGGCGGGCGTTGCCGCCGGCGGCTCGATCCGGGCCTTGGGCGCGGGCTCGTCGGCCTCGGTCATGCCCTTCTTGAAGCTGGAAATGCCCTTGCCGAAATCGCCCATCATGTCTGCGATCCGGCCACGGCCAAACAGAACGAGGACAACGAGCGCGATGATGAGAAGCTGCGGCCAACCGATACCCATGGCAAATCTCTCTTACTTGTGTGCCCTGCCGATATAGGAGTTCGGTAGCGCAGATGCCACCCGCCTTTCAGTGTACGAAGCGAAAGAACGATGCGGTCATGCGCCCTCCTCGTCCTGGTGGGCATCTTCCTCTTGATTATCAGGCTCATCCGGATCGAATCGCATGGCCGTTTCCAGCGCCTCGTCGATCGGATCGAGCAGCCCCGCAGCGCGCAATTCGTCGATGCCGGGCAGATCGCGGCGCGATTCGAGCCCGAAATGGCCGAGGAATTCTGGTGTGGTAGCATAAATCACTGGCCGTCCCGGCACCTCGCGGCGGCCCGCCAGCTTTATCCACCCCGCCTCCATCAGCACGTCGAGCGTGCCCGCGCTGGTCTGCACCCCGCGGATCGATTCGATCTCCGCGCGGCTGACCGGTTCATGATAGGCGATGATTGCGAGAACTTCGGTGGCAGCGCGGCTTAACCGGCGCACCTGTTCCCTTTCCCGGCGAAGCAGATGCGCCAGATCGGGCGCGGTCTCGAAATGCCAGCGCTTGCCGCGCTCGGCCAGATGGAAGCCGCGCGCAGCATAGTGCGCCTGCAGCGCGGTGAGCGCAGCGCGCACCTCGCCCGCTGCGATCCCGCCCAGATGGGCCGCGAGCGCCTCCACCGTCATCGGTTCGTCTGCAGCAAACAGCGTCGCCTCGACCGCACGTTCGAGGGTGCCCGGTTCGCCCTTCGTCTGGCTCAAGGCGCCGGTCTCAGCCCCCATCATTGTGCCGCACCTTCCTTCAACCGGCGGATGCGAAGGGGAGCGAACGCGCCATCCTGATCGAGTTCTGCCCGCCCCCGCCGCGCCAACTCCAGCGCCGCGACAAAACTGGATGCCAGCGCCGAACGCTTGAGTGCGGGGGATGCATGGGGCGGCAGGAAGTCGCGGATTTCCATCCACTCCAGCGTCACGCCAAGCATTGCCGAGACCCGCTCCAGCGCGCTGTCGAGCGTCATCACCGGGCGGTTCGCAACGTGGTAAATGCGCGGCGCGGTGCGTGCCTTCACCTGACCATAGGCCTGAATCAGCGCGAACATGTCGCTGCGCCACACGGTCTTGCGGTCGGTGCGCAGGCCCTCAGGCGCGCCGCGCAGAAACACGTCGCGCCCGATTCGGTCACGCCCCATCAGCCGCGCCGCGGCCTCGCGCATCGCGCCAAGGCGCTGCAGCCGCAATTGCAGGCGCAGCGCCAGTTCTTCAGGCGAAGGGTCTTCCTGTTCTTCCTTGGGCAGCAGCAGCGCGGACTTGAGATAGGCCAGCCAGGCCGCCATCACGAGGTAATCGGCAGCCAGTTCCAGCCGCATCTCGCCTGCGCGCTCGATATAGGTAAGATACTGATCGACCAACGCAAGGATGGAAATCTGGCGCAGATCGACCTTCTGCCGCCGCGCGAGGTCGAGCAAAAGATCGAGCGGGCCTTCCCAGCCATCGAGTTCGAGATAGAGCGCGCTCGTATCCGGCTTGGCCGGATCGGCGGGCGGGAACATGAAGGGCGGGTCGGCCCCCTCCCAACCCGCACTCATGCGGCGGTTCCGGTCAGCGCCAGCAGCGCATCGCGCGTCGCCAGGAGTTCGGCCTGTTCGGGCGTCATGCCGGGGGCAAGACGCGTGCCCGCCAGCGCCCGGTCGAGCCGCGCGGCGGTGGCCTCGGACATGGTCGGCAGCACGTTGCAGATGCCCTGCATGTCGGCCATTTTCCCCCAGCAATTGAGGACGATGTCGCAGCCTGCAGCGTGCGCGCGCGCGGCGCGTTCGGGAATGGTGCCGCCCAGCGCCTTCATGTCGATATCGTCGGTCAGCAGCAGGCCGTCGAAACCGATAGCGCCGCGGATGATATCGGCGATGACGGTTGGCGACAGGGTGGCGGGGTTTTCCGCATCCCACGCGGTGAACACCAGATGCCCGGTCATTCCGATCAGCGCATGTTTGAGCGAGCGGAACGGGGCCAGATCCGCCTCCAGCTCCGCCGCATTGGCAGAGACGGTGGGGAGCGCCTTGTGCGTATCGACATCGGTGCGACCATGGCCGGGCATATGCTTGATACAACCGGCAACGCCGCCCGCCGCCAGCCCTTCCAGCACCGCCCGCCCCAGCGCGGCCACCTGCATCGGATCGGCCCCGAACGCCCGGTCGCCGATCACGTCGTGGGCACCGGGAATGCGCAGATCGAGCGGGGGATGGTAATCGACCGTGATCCCCATCGCCGATAGTTCCAGCGCCATGGCCGTGGCATTGGCCCGCGCCGCGGCAATCGCGCTGGCAGGAGCAATGGCATAAAGCCGCGCGAATGCCTCACCCGAAGGATAGTCCGCCCAGTGCGGTGGACGCAGGCGGGCGACGCGCCCCCCTTCCTGATCGATCGACACCAGCAGCCGCTCGCGTCCGTGGATGGAACGCAGATCGTCGGTCAGTGCGCGCAGTTGCAACGGATCTTCGCAATTGCGACCGAACAGGATGTAGCCCGCCGGGTCGGCCTCGCGAAAGAAGGCGCGTTCATCCGCAGTCAGTTGCGTGCCGCTCAAGCCGAAGATCGTCGGGGTCATGATCGCAGCCTTGCAGGCAAGCCGCAGTCAGGCAAGCGGCGTAACCATTCGCAACGGGGAAAAACCGGCCTCTCGCGCGCTTACTTGACCTGGCAATCGAGCCCGTCGGATTTCAGCGCCGAACACAGCGCCTGCGCGGCGGCACGATCGGCGGCAATCGCCTGCAGACGGTAGACGGTGCCGATATCTACCTTGCCCTCGACCACGCGGTGCTTCACCCCGGACAGCGTAGCAGTACGCCGCGAAAGGTCGCTCCAGCCCTGTTCGGCTCGCGCTCGCGACGAATAGGCGGCAAGCTGCACGCCAACGCCGGACAGGTCCGCAGCGGCAGCTTGCACGGGACTGGCAGAGGGAGCAGGCTTGGGCGCGGGGGGCGGCGCTTCGGGTGCGGCCACCACCGCTTCGCGCTGACCGCCCTCGCCCACCACGGGCGCGACATTGCCGGTGCCCGCGAATTCCTTGCCGCCCGGATTTTCGGGCCGTTCCTTGATCGGGCCTTCCGGTGCGGCGATCACGCTGCCATCAGCCACGGCATCGCTGCCTGCCGCGCGGTTGGAAACGTACCACACCGTTCCGACCACCACCGCCAGCAGCACGATCAGCAGCGCGGCAAAGCCGAGAATCTGACCGGCATCCAGCCCGCCCGCGGCCTCGTCATCCTCGTCGGATTCGAGCCATGGGAGGTTGTCGGTATCGGCCAGATCAAGCTCGCCGTCGCCCACGTCCAGTTCCTCGTATTCGGCATCGATCATGGCCCAGCCCCGCGCCCTTCCGGCAATTCATCACATGGATTCTACCGCCTCGACGCCGAGCACGCCGAGACCATTGCGGATCACTTGCCCGATTGCCTGCCCGAGGAAAAGCCTCGCTCCCGTCAAGCTGGCATCCTGTTCCACGATGAACCGCTTTTCCACGCGGTCATTACCGAGATTCCAGAAGGAGTGCAGATCGGACGCCAGATCATAGAGGAAAAAGGCGACTCGGTGGGGTTCGCGGGCGCGTGCCGCCGCCTCGATTTCGCGCGGGAACTGCGCGGCGCGGCGAATCAGCGCGATTTCTTCCGCGCCCAGTTGGTCGAGCGGCGCCGCATCGGGCGCAAACCCGGCCTCGGCGGCTTTGCGCAGGGTCGAACGAATCCGGGCGTGGGCGTATTGCACATAGAAGACGGGGTTGTCCTTCGACGCTTCGACCACCTTGACGAAGTCGAACTCCATCTGCGCTTCGGGCTTGCGGGTCAGCATGGTGAACCGCACCACGTTCTTGCCCACTTCGTCGATCATGTCGGCAATCGTGATGAAATTGCCCGAGCGTTTGGACATCTTGGCCGGTTCGCCACCGCGCATCAGCTGCACCATCTGCACCAGCTTGACGTCGAACGGGATCGGGCGGCCCTCGCCTTCGGACAGCGCGGCGACGGCGGCCTTGATCCGCTTGACCGTGCCCGCGTGATCCGCACCCCAGATATCGATCAGCTCGTCCGCACTTTCCGCCTTCTGCATATGATAGGCGAGATCCGCGCCGAAATAGGTCCACGCGCCGGAGGATTTCCGGATCGGGCGATCCTGATCGTCACCGAATTTCGTCGAGCGGAACAGCGGGAGTTCGATCGGCTCCCAGTCTTCGGGCGGTGCCTTGCCCTTGGGCGCTTCGAGCACGCCGTCATAAACCAGATCATGCGCGCGCAGCCAGGCCTCGGCGGTTTCGGGCTTGCCCGCCGCCTGCAGCTCGGCCTCGGACGCGAAGACATCGTGGTGAATGCCCAACATCGCGAGATCGGATTTGATGAGCTCCATCATCCGCGCGACTGCTTCTTTACGGAACATGGGCAGCCATTCTGCCTCGGGCGCTGCTTGGTACTTGTCGCTGTAGGTTTCAGCCAATGCGCTTCCGACCGGCTTCAGATAATCGCCCGGATAAAGGCCTTCGGGGATAGCGCCGATGTCCTCGCCCAGCGCTTCGCGGTAACGCAGGTGCACCGAGCGCGCGAGTGTATCGACCTGACCCCCTGCATCGTTGATGTAATACTCTCGCGTCACCCTATGCCCGGCCCATTCGAGCAGAGTGCCCAACGCATCACCGACCACTGCGCCGCGGCAATGGCCCATGTGCATCGGCCCGGTCGGGTTGGCCGAGACATATTCGATATTCACCCGCCGCCCCGCACCCATCTGCGACCGGCCATAATCCGCGCCCATCGCGGCGATGGCCTGCAACTCCGTCAGCCATGCATCGGGCGCGAGGCGCAGATTGATGAATCCGGGTCCAGCGATGTCGGCACTGGTGATCGCCGGAAAAGCGGCAAGCTTTGCTGTGATCGCCTCTGCCAGTGCGCGCGGGTTCATGCCCGCGCCCTTGGCCAGCACCATCGCCGCGTTGGTGGAAAGGTCGCCGTGAGCGGCATCGCGCGGCGGTTCCAGCGTGACATTGGCGAAGGTCGTGCCAGCGGGCAGAACGCCATCGGCAACCAGATCGGCCAGAACGGTTTCGATCAGCGCCGCATAGGCGGCATAGAGGGTCTTGGTTTCGGTCATCGGGTTCTCGTGCGGAAGGCGCGGAATATCGCGGATGCAAAGATAGGAAGCGCAGGTCCGGGTCAAGCCCGGGACAGCGAAGATAGGAAGCCAGTCAATCGACGCCGCAGGCGTCGCAAGTGCGACCGCGCGCCCGCAGGTGCTCCGACGCGAAGCGGCGGAAACGCGCCGAGGACGCGGGCGCGGAGGCGCCCGCGAAAAGCATCAACGCCTGACGTTGTACGCCAGCTGATCCTCGCTCAATTGAAAGCCGACCAGCATTTCGAAGCGGGTGCGTGCAATCGCGGCCTTCACTTCGGGATCGGCGAGCGGATCGAGCGCCGCATCAACCTCCCCCGCGCGACGTCGTCGGGTGATCTTGTCGCGGATATCCTCGGGCAGCGCGGCATCAGCGCGGTTGACGAACGAACCCGCCTTGGCAGTCGCCACGGCACGCTCCTGCCCGTCGGCGAAAGTCAGCGTGACCTCGCCCACCCGCTTGCTGACCACTGCGTTGCCGCCGCGCAGCACCGTAACGAAATAGGGCAAGGTCACCGTGCGGCTGCCGCGCAGATCGGTGCGGCGGGCATGGACCTCGAATATCGCCTCGCTGTAGATCTGTTCGCCGGTTTCGTTGCAGGTGGCCCGAAGATTGGTCATCGCCGCGCTGACATCGAGACTGGCGACGCTACGATCGCTACCTGAACGGAAGGTGGTGACGTCGCCGGTGTAATCGGGGATGCCGACAGCCGGGCAAGTGGTCAGCACCGATGCGATGCCGACCCCCTGATCGACAACCAGCTCACCTTCCCTTGAGCAGCCGGCCAGCGCTGCCACGGCAGCAAGGACAGGAAGGGCACGGGTGCGAAACATCATTGAAGGGCTGTCCTCGAAAACCGGATCCATCTGCGCCAATGCGCACGCACGCCCTAGCGAGACGCGGCGCAAAGCGCTAGAGGGTGAGACATGAACGCGCCCTTTCCCGCATCCACCGCTGCAGCTGGTGATGATTCCGTCAATGAGCGGCCTCCCCTCAACCTGCTGATCGCCGCGCCGCGCGGCTTCTGCGCCGGGGTCGATCGAGCCATCGAGATCGTCGAAAAGGCGCTCGAGCGCTATGGTTCGCCGGTTTACGTCCGGCATGAGATCGTCCACAACAAATACGTGGTCGAAGGATTGAAGGCCAAGGGCGCGATCTTCGTCGAGGAACTGGACGAAGTGCCTGACGATGCACCAGTGGTGTTCAGCGCGCATGGCGTCCCCAAGGCCGTCCCGGCCGAGGCCAAGCGCCGCAAGCTTTTATATGTCGACGCCACCTGCCCGCTGGTTTCCAAGGTTCACCGTCAGGCCGAACGCCAGATCGAAAAGGGCCGCCACATCATCTTCATCGGCCATGAAGGCCACCCTGAAGTGATCGGCACCATGGGTCAGGTCGCGCCGGGCCAGATGACGCTGGTCGAGACCATCGAGGATGTCGACAAGCTGCCGTTCGACGCGGACGAGGAACTCGCCTATCTGACGCAGACCACCCTGTCGGTGGACGACACCCGCGAAGTGATTCACGCGCTCGAATGGCGTTATCCCAACATCTCCGGGCCGCGGGCGGAGGACATCTGCTACGCCACGTCGAACCGGCAGGCGGCGGTCAAGGAACTGGCGCAGGATTGCGATCTGGTGCTGGTGATCGGCTCACCCAATTCGTCCAACGCCCTGCGGCTGGTCGAGGTCGCCGAACGGCTGGGCACACCGTCCAAGCTGATCCAGCGCGCGGACGAGATCGATTTCGCGTGGCTCGAAGGGGTCGAGACGCTGGGCCTGACAGCAGGCGCATCGGCTCCGGAAATCCTCGTGCGCGAGGTGGTTGCGGCGCTTGCCTCGTATCGCCCGATTCACGAGAAAACCATCACTGCCGCGGAAGAAAAGATGGTGTTCAAGCTGCCGCGGTTGCTGACCGAGTAGTCACGGGCGCACGGGGGCTATAGCGGCGTGGCGGTGTACACCCATCTGGGGGCGGAGGATCTTGCCCGGTTGATCGCGCATTATGACGTGGGCGAGTTGGTGTCGGCCAAGGGCATTGCCGAAGGCGTGTCCAATTCCAACTGGCTGGTCGAAACGACCGGCGCGGATGGCAGCAAGGGGTCTGGGGGCGCGCGGTTTATCCTGACGCTGTACGAACGGCGGATCGACACTGCCGATCTGCCCTATTTCCTCGATCTGCTCGATCATCTTGCGAGCAAGGACTGTCCGGTGCCGCGCACGATGCACGACCGGGACGGCGCGTCCTACCGGATGGTCGAGGGCAAGGCAGCGGCCCTGATCGAATTTCTCCCCGGCGTATCCCCCACCCGCCCAACCCCCACTCAGGCGCATGCTGTAGGCGAGGTATTGGCACGGCTGCATCTGGCGGCGCTCGATTTCCCCCGCACCCGCGCCAACGCGATGGATTTCGCTGCGAGCGCCGCGATACTCGATGCGTGCGGGGCAGACCGGCTGGCGACCATCGACGCTGCCCTGCCCGCCATGCTGGGCGCTGCCCGCGCTGCCGCCGCGCTCGATCTATCGGCTCTGCCGCAATCGCAGACCCACACCGATCTGTTCCCCGATAATGTGCTGATGCTGGGCGATCAGGTCACTGGCCTGATCGATTTCTATTTCGCCTGCACCGGGCCGATGGCGCTCGATCTGGCGGTCACGCACGCAGCATGGTGCTTCGACGGGGCGAACGCCTATTTGCCGCAGCTCGGCACCGCGCTGATCGCAGGTTATGAGAGCGTCAGGCCGCTCGAACCGGAGGAGCGGGTGTTGCTGCCTGAGTTAGCGAAGGGCGTGTGCCTGCGGTTCGTCGCCAGCCGCGCGGAAGACTGGCTGGACACGCCCGACGATGCGCTGGTGACCCGCAAGGACCCGATGCAATTCGTGGAGCGTTGGGGGTTTTACGACCGGATCGGTGCCGGGCTGCTTGCCTGATGCACCGCTTCATCCCTAGGGCAAGGCCATGAAACAGGTCGAAATCTACACCGACGGCGCCTGCAAGGGCAATCCCGGACCGGGCGGCTGGGGCGCCATCCTGCGCATGGGCAGTCACGAAAAGGAACTTTCAGGGGGCGAGGCCGATACCACCAACAACCGCATGGAACTGATGGCGGCGATCAAGGGGCTGAGCGCGCTGATCGAACCGTGCAAGGTCGATCTGTATTCCGACAGCAAATATGTGCTCGACGGGATGAGCAAGTGGATTCACGGCTGGCAGCGCAATGGCTGGGTTAACGCCAGTAAGAAGCCGGTGCGCAACGCCGATCTGTGGCACGACCTGATCGAGGCTGCACGCCCGCATCACGTCAGCTGGCATTGGGTGCGGGGCCATAATGGCCATCCCGAAAACGAACGCGCCGACGCACTCGCAAGTGCGGCGGCGGATCGGATTGTGCAGGGTTAATTGAGCAAGTACATGCAGGGCGGAGATTTTCTGATCCCCGCCCCGACACGAAATTTCCTACAAGCGCAAGATTCTAACTATTGTCTTCCGTCGGCGCGCCGGGGCCGTTCGTCTTGATCGAATCGATCGCGTTCTGCGCGCTCGACTTGCTCGAATAGCCCTGCGTCGAGAACATCACTTCGGAATTGTACTTGAACCGAACGCGGAACTCGCCGGCGTTATCCTTGTAGATTTCGAACTTGTGGGCCATCGGCTTTCCCTCCTCAGCGTTAACTTGAGTTAGGAACGTGCCAGATCGAGCCGCGCTTGGCTAGGCCGTTTGGATTGATTTTGCGCGCTGAAACCGCCCGGGCGCATAGGCCGCCGGATCGATCCCGTCGGTCATCGCATCCGGTCCCTGCCCCAGCGCAAGCTGCGCGCCCAACCGGGCAGCGGCGGGCGCGGTCTGGATGCCGAAACCACCCTGCCCCGCGAACCAGAAGAAGCCGCTGTCTGCCGGATCAGGGCCATAGACCGGAAGCCGATCGGGCGCGAAGCTGCGCAAGCCGGCCCAGCGCCGTTCGACCGCTTCGATCCGCCAATCGGTCGCCTGCTCGAAGCGATCGATCGCAATCGCCACATCCAGTTCACCCGGCGCGACATCGGCCGCATCCGAGGGAATCTCGTCGTGCGGGCTCAGCCACAGGCGCCCGGCATCGGGCTTGAAATAGAAGTTGCCGCTGACGTCGAGCACCAGCGGCAGATCGGCCGGTGCCTCGGGTGCGACCCGCAATTGCACCACGGTGCGGCGCAGGGGCTGAATGCCGAGCGGCGCGACCCCGGCGAGACCGGCGATCCGGTCCGCCCACGCCCCCGCAGCATTGACGATCCGCGCCGCCCGGAATGCGGCCCCGCCCCCGGTGGCGATGCGCCAGCCGCCCGGTTCGCGCTGCAAATGGGCAACTTGTGCGCGGCATACCACCTCTACCCCGGCCCGGCGGGCGGCGGCGAGATAGTGCTGGTGCAACCCGGCCACGTCGATATCCGCGCAGGCGGGTTCGTAAATAGCGTCGCACCACGCCGTGCGCATCTCTGGCACGTGGCGCACCAGCGCCTCACGCCCGATCCGCTCGATCGTCACCCCGGTCCCGGCAAAGGTGGCCACGAAATCATCCACCGCCCCGCGATCCTCGGCCCGCCCGACATACAGCGCGCCGCGGGTCGTCAGAAAACCATGCTCGCGCAGGTAAGGGCCCGAAGCGAGCGTCAGCGGCACCACGCCGGGACCGCCGTAACATTCCTCCCAGAACGCGGCCGAACGCCCGGTGGCGTGATAACCGGGCGCGTCCTCGGCCTCGAGCAGCAGCACCCGGGCATGGGGGCCAAGCTCGGCAGCGATGCTCGCTCCGGCCATTCCGGCGCCGATGATGGCGAAATCCCAGACTTCACCGCTCATGTTGCCGGAGCCACCCGGTCGAGGAAGTCCGCAATCGCCGCCATCGCACGGTCGCGCACCGGATCGATCTCACGCAGGATTTCGTGGTGCGCTTCCGGACCGAAGGCGACCAGTTCGCCCTGTGGCAGGCGGCTGGCTGCACGCACGGCGGCGGGGTGGCTCACCAACTTGTCGGCGCTCGTCGACAGGATCAGCACCGGCACCGCGACACCCTCCAGCGCGCCCGCCTGCTCCAGACCGCGCGCCGAGGCATAGGCGCGTTCCACCCAGCGCCAGCTGGCGGGGCCCATCACCAGCTCCGGACGGTGATCGCGCCACCATTGTTCGTCGGCATAACGGTCTGCGTCATGCGTGAGGAGATGGGCGCGCGCGGCAGGCATTTCGCCCGGCTTCTCGCTCCACTTCCACGCCTGCCGCGCCGGATCGCCAACGGCGTTCATCGCCCTTGCCACGCCATGCAGCAACGGCAACGGCAATGGCGGGCCATTGACCCCGATCATCGGCGCGCTGAGCACCACCGCAGCCGGATCGACCCGCCGTTCGACGAGCGCGCGCATCACCAGATGCCCGCCCATCGAATGCCCGGCGAGGACATGCGGGCCGGGCGTTTCGGCGACCCAGCGTTCCCACAAGTGCGCAAGATCATCAATCCAGACGGCGAAATCCTCGACATGGCCGGTCACCGCATCCTTGCCCAGCCGCCCCGATCCCGCCTGCCCGCGCCAATCGGCGGCAGTTACCTGCCACCCGGCACGGTGCCATTGCTCCAGCGTTTCGAGGTATTTTTCATAGGCGTCACCGCGCCCGGGCAGAAACAGGATCGAGCCGCGCGCAGGATCGCCCACGCCAGTTCCTGTTCCGGGCCAGTCGATCCGGCGCAGCACATGCCCGTCGGCCGCCTGCCAGATGCTTTCGCGCGCCGCCGGCGGAATGGCCCTGCGATCGATCGCTGCGGAATCGCGATTGTCGTAAATCTGGAGCCTCCGAGCTTGGTTACTTTTTGGTAAGCAAACGCCTGTAGCACTGCACCCATGAAGACCCGCAACGCAGATTGCGCGGGGCAGCTTCGGGGGCACGATGATGACAAGCACCATTCACTACGGTCTGCTGATTGCCTTGGCAATCGCGCTGGTCGTGGCCGCGTTCACCGATATCAGGCATCGCCGGATCGATAACTGGCTGAACGGTGCGATTGCGCTGGGTGCGCCGCTGTTCTGGTGGTCGAGCGGATTGACGCTGTGGCCCGAAGTGGCGCTGCAACTGGGCGTTGCGGTGGCTGCATTCGCGCTGCTGGCGGGCCTGTTCGCGCTGAAGATGATGGGCGGCGGCGATGTGAAGCTGCTCACTGCGCTGGCCCTGTGGGTTCGCCCGGACATTTTCCTGAACCTGTTGATCGTCATGGCATTGGCGGGCGGCGTGCTGACCATCGTGATGGGCGTCTGGCACATCATGCGCAAACAACGCGACCGGTTGGCGATTCCCTATGGTGTGGCCATCGCCTTTGGCGGCCTGTGGGTGCTTTATTTCAACCTTTTTCCCGCGGCCGCGACAGCCGCCGCCGCGCAGTGAACCTGATTTTAACCAGTCAGGTCTTACACATCGAAACCATACCTGCCCGCTAACCAACCTAGGGCGATTACGAGGGGGCTATTTCAGCCATGGATAGGAAGAAACTGGTTCTGCTGATCGGCGCTCTGATCATTGCGATCGGAACTGCCTTCGCTGCACGGAGCATGTTCGCAGGAGGCGCCGCCCCGGTGGCCGAAGCTGCGCCGCAGCCCACAGGCCCCCGGGTTCTGGTGGCCAAGCGCGCCCTCACTTCGGGCACGATCATCACCGCCGATGCTCTGGGCTTTCAGCCCTGGCCGGAAGAGTTGGTCAAGGATGCCTACTTCATTGACGGTGAAGCCAGCATGGACGAGCTGCTCGGCACGGTTGTCCGCTTCCCGATCACTGCCGGTGAACCGGTGACGCAAGGCTCGCTGGTCGCGCCTGGCGATCGCGGCTTCCTTGCAGCGGCGCTCGGGGCAGGCATGCGCGCTGTCACGGTGCCAGTGTCGGCAATGACCGGCGTGGCAGGCTTTGTTTTCCCGGGTGACCGGGTCGATCTGGTGCTGACCCAGACAGTCGATGGCGAAGGCCAGTCGCTGCGGGCGGCCGAGACCGTGATCCGCAACCTGCGAGTGCTCGCCACCGACCAGACGACCGAGACCACCACCGACGAAAACGGCAAGACCGTGGTGACTGCATTCCGCACCGTCACGCTCGAAGTGACGCCGAAGATCGCGGAGAAGGTCGCTGTTGCCCAGACCATCGGTACGCTTAGCCTCGCGCTGCGCTCGCTGGCAGACAATGATGCCGAACTCGAACGGGCGGTTGCATCGGGCGATATCAGGATCCCGGAAAACGCCACCCCCGAGCAGGAAGAAAAGCTGCTCAAGGCCGCCATGGCGCGTCCGAACGACAAGGGTGCGACCTTCGTGACCGGCGGCGACGTCTCGCGCTTCCAGCGCACCACCATGCCTTCGCAGGACGGTGGTCGTCAGAACAGCGCCCCGGCAGGACCCGGCGTGCCGGCGAGCGTCAATAACCAGCCTGTCTACAAGGGGCCGAGCGTGCGGGTGACCCGCGGCAAGGCAACCGACGAAGTGCCGGTGAAAGCGCAAACTGCCGCCAATGGCATGGTGCGCGGCCAGGCCGATGCCATCAGCCGCGCTGGCAAGACCGTGCCGGCAGCCAGCTCCACTCTCGTATTCTGAAAGGGATAGAGATGGCCACGTTCAAACCGTTCCGACCGCTTTCGACCAACGCGGACACTGGCAAACCCTGGGGGAGCCGTAACATGACACTGAAATTCAAGGCAAGGCTGCTGCTGGCCGCGATGGTTACAGCACCGCTCGCCGGTCTGCCGGTTGCCACCGCAACCGCCCAGCAGGTCGTCAAGCCGACGCAGGAAATCGTCCTGTCGATCGGACGCGGCGAACTGGTGACGGTACCCGGCACCATGGCCGATGTGTTCGTCGCCAACGAAGACGTCGCTGACGTGCAGGTCAAGTCGCAGCGCCAGCTGTATGTCTTCGGGCGGGCCGGCGGCGAGACCACGATCTACGCCAGCAACGAACGCGGCGACGTGATCTTCTCGGCCAACATCCGTGTCGGCTCGAACATCGGCAGTGTCGATCAGATGCTGGCTCTGGCCATGCCCGATGCCAAGATCAGCGTATCCACCATGGGCACCAACACCGTGCTGTTGACCGGCACCGTAGGCGCACCTGAAGATGCAGCCGAAGCCGAGCGTCTGGTGCAGGCCTTTACCGGCGAGACCACCAATGTGATCAGCCGCCTGCGGACGGCAACGCCGTTGCAGGTCAACCTGAAGGTCACGATCGCCGAAGTCAGCCGTTCGCTGCTGCGCGCAATCGGCGGCAATCTCAACTCCATAGACGGCACGGGCGGGTTCCGCTTCGGTGTGGGCAGCGGTCGCGCGATCGGCGGACCGAACGGTGGCCCCGATGGGCCGCT
This sequence comes from Erythrobacter sp. NFXS35, assembly GCF_040148725.1. NCBI lineage: Bacteria > Pseudomonadati > Pseudomonadota > Alphaproteobacteria > Sphingomonadales > Erythrobacteraceae > Erythrobacter > Erythrobacter sp. NFXS35. The sequence goes on from NZ_JAGDEB010000001.1 coordinate 1,121,249, forward strand.
GGCGGTCGGCAACGGCGTCGCGAACACGGCCTTTGTGCTGCCCGACGGGACTGAACTCCCGGGATACGCGGTGGACTCGAACGGAGGCACCACGCTCTCGGGACTTGGCCGACTGTTCGGCATCAACATGCTGGGCGCGCTCGATCTGTCGGAGCGTCTGGGGCTGGTAAACACCCTGACCGAGCCCAACCTGACCGCGCTTTCAGGCGAGACGGCAACGTTCCTCGCCGGCGGCGAATTCCCGGTGCCTCTGGCTCAGGGTCTGGGTCAGGTCACGGTACAATTCAAGCAGTTCGGCGTTAGCTTGGCCTATACCCCGACGGTGCTTGCCAATGGCCGCATCTCAATGCGGGTCCGCCCCGAAGTCTCCGAGCTGTCGACACAAGGATCGATCGAGCTGAACGGCTTCCAGGTGCCCTCGCTGACCACCCGCCGGACCGAAACGACGGTGGAACTCGGTTCGGGCCAGAGCTTCATGATCGCCGGCCTGATGAGCTCGAACTCGCAGAATGTGCTCGATAAGGCTCCGGGGCTCGGTGACGTTCCGATCCTCGGCAACCTGTTCCGCAGCCGCGAATTCCAGAAGGGCGAAACCGAGCTGGTGATCGTTGTCACCCCCTATCTGGTCAAGCCGGTCGACGCAAAGGACATCAAGCTGCCGACCGACGGCTATCGTTCGGCAAACGAGCTGGAACAGCTGCTCGGCTTCCAGGGCACTGCGGGCCAGTCGGGCGAACAGCGTCCCGGCCCCGTTTCGGCGCAACCCGATGCCCCGCAGCCGCGGGTCAGCGATGCCGATCCCGCCGCGATTGTCCCGAACGCGCCGGAAAAGCCGCGCCGGGCCGACAAGAAGAACCGCAAGGACGAACGCGAGGCCGCTGCCGCGACCCCGGGTTTCAGCCTCTAACGTGAGAAAGGTGAGTATGATGCCTGTTGCACGACCGAAGACAATGTCGGGACGTCCGGGGCCTTTGCGCCGCGCCCCCGCCCTCGCGCCCACCTTCGCCCTTGCGCTCGCGCTTGGCCTGGGACTGGCCGGCTGCGGCGGTATGCCGACCAATACCAGCCTTTACAGCACCAAGCAGCCGGTGGTCGAGCGCACCAATTTCACGTTCGACGTGAACACCAATGCTTCGGGCCTGCCGATCTCCGAACAGCAGCGTCTCAACGGCTGGTTCGAAACCATGGATCTTCGCTATGGTGATCGTGTCGCAATCGAGAATCCGGGCCAGAACCCGGCAGTAACGAACGCTATTCGCGATCTTGCCGCACGCTATGGCCTGATGATCAACGATGTCGCCCCGGCCACGGCCGGTATGATCCAGCCGGGTCAGGCGCGGATCGTGATCACGCGATCGACGGCCTCTGTTCCGGGCTGTCCGGACTGGTCGGCAACCTCGGACATGAATTACACCAATGGCACCAGCTCCAATTTCGGTTGCGCCACCAACAGCAACTATGCCGCGATGATCGCCGATCCGCAGGATCTGCTCGAAGGCAAGAAGGGCAAGGGCGAAACCGTTATTGCCACATCGAACAAGGCCATCGCGAGCTTCCGCGACGCGGAACCGACCGGCGTTGGCGGCCTGGAAGATGCAACTGCCGGCGGCACTGGTGGAGGAGGTAACTAAGTCATGAATGCTCCCTGGAAATCGGGCTTGCCCGGAAATCGTGATCCATTTGCGGCCTATATCTGCGACGATAGTTCCCTCGACGTTCTGCGTCCGGTGGTGGTCGAACTGGGCTGGCAGCCGGAAAAGTGCAACAAGGGCGGACTGCGCAACGCTGTCCAGTCGCTGTCCGTCAGCGCCAGCCCGGCGATCCTGTTCGTCGACCTGTCGGAAAGCGGCGATCCGCTCAATGACATCAACGCGCTCGCCGAAGTGTGCGAGCCCGGCACGGTGGTGATCGCCGTCGGCCAGGTCAACGACGTGCGGCTGTACCGCGATCTGCTGGCGAGCGGCATTCATGACTACCTGCTCAAACCGCTTTCGGCGCAGCAGGTGCATGATGCAGTGAACCAGGCGCTGGCGGTGTTCATGTCGCCCAAGGGCGGCGATGCCGATGCCGCACGGCGTCACATTTCCACCGCTGTCGTGGGCACCCGCGGCGGGGTCGGTGCATCGACGCTGGCGACCTCGCTGGCGTGGCTGTTCAGCGATCAGCACAAGTCGCCGACGGCGCTGCTCGATCTCGACGTGCATTTCGGCACCGGCGCGCTGGCGCTCGATCTCGAACCGGGCCGCGGCCTGACCGACGCGATCGAGAATCCCAGCCGGATCGACCCGCTGTTCATCGAACGCGCGATGGTGCGTGCGAACGACAACCTGTCGATCCTGTCGGCCGAGGCACCGATCAGCCAGCCGCTGATGACCGATGGTTCGGCCTTCGTGCAGCTGGAAGACGAATTCCGTCAGGCTTTCGAGATGACGGTGATCGACATGCCGCGCAACATGCTGATCAACTTTCCACAGTTGATGGCGGATGTGAACCTGGTGCTGCTGACCTGCGAGCTTACCCTCGCTTCGGCGCGCGACACCATTCGCATCCTGTCGTGGCTCAAGACCAACGCCGCGCACGCGCATCCGATGATCGTCGCCAACAAGGTTCAGCCGAGCCTTGCCGAGATCAGCAAGGCCGATTTCGAGGCGTCGATCGAACGCAAGGTCGATTTCGTAGTGCCTTACGACATCAAGGCAGCCACGAACGCGGCCAAGCTGGGCCAGGTGTTCGTCGATGCCAACCGCTCGAGCAAGGCTGCGGCGGCGATCCGCCAGATTGCGGAGCGCATCGTCGGGGCCGACGTCGAGGACCTTGCCGCCGGCGGCGAAGAGAAGAAATCGCTGCTCGGCGGGTTCGACTTCAAGGCACTGCTCGCCAAGAAGACTAAGGCAGAGCCCGAGGCAGCCGACTGACATCGCACCGCGCGGGAGGGGGGCGCAGCCGATGCTGCCCGTCGCCTCTCCCGCACGGACCGCAAACGTGAACGATCGCCGCATCCGCGCGGCACAAGGCAGGAAGCAACGGCATGGATTTTCTCCAAACCCTGCTCATCACTTTGGTGATCTTCAGCGTGCTGGTGGTCGGCTATTTGCTGGTGACTGGCTCGAGCATCGCAAAAGCGCAGAAGCGTCGGATGCAATCGCTCCGCTACCGCCATTCGGAAAGCCTCGACGCCAAGGTCGATGCGCAGTTGAAGCGTGCCATCGCCGCTCGCAAGCCGAAGCGGTTCAAGGCGGCCGGATCCGGCTCACGTATCGAAGCACTGAACATCCGCCTCAGCCGCACCGGCAAGAGTTGGTCGGTTTCGCAATATTTCTACGTGTCGATCGGGATCGCGGTGGCGGTTGCGGTGATCGCCTTCATCCAGAGCGGCGCAGCGCTGCTTTCCCTGGGAGTCGGCGCGGCAGTGGGTGCGGGTCTGCCGCATCTCGTGGTCAACTTCTTCATCGGCAAGCGCACCAATGCGTTTGTCGGCAAGTTCCCCGACGCGCTTGAACTGCTGGTGCGCGGCCTGCGTTCGGGCCTGCCTGTAACCGAGACGCTGGGCGTGGTCGCACAGGAAGTTCCGGGCCCCGTCGGGCTCGAGTTCCGCGGGATCGTCGACCGCATCAAGGTCGGCAAGTCGATGGAAGACTCGTTGCAGGATACCGGCGACCGCCTGGGCATCCCCGAATTCAACTTCTTTACCATCACTCTGGCGATCCAGCGCGAAACGGGCGGCAACCTTGCCGAAACCCTTTCGAACCTCGCAGACGTGCTGCGCAAGCGTGCGCAGATGAAGCTCAAGATCAAGGCGATGAGCTCGGAATCCAAGGCATCGGCATACATCGTCGGTTCGCTTCCGTTCATCGTGTTCGCGATGATCACGTTCCTGAACCCCGAATATGTCGCCCCCTTCTTTACCGACGATCGTCTGATCGTTGCTGGCCTGGGTGGCCTCACTTGGATGAGCATCGGGGTCTTCATCATGGCCAAGATGGTCAGTTTCGAAATCTGATCCGGGGGAATTAGCGATGCTTGACCAACCTAACGGCCCCATGGTGCTCGGTTTCGACGTGATTATGGTCGGAACCGTGCTGGCCGGCCTTGCCGCCTTCGCCATGGTGCTTGCGATCTATGCCGCGGTCACCATCCGTGACCCGATGGCCAAGCGCGTGAAGGTGCTCGAAGCCCGGCGTGAGCAGCTCAAGGCCGGGATCGTCACTTCGACCGCCAAGAAGCGCACCCGCCTGACCCGGCGCAGCAACACCACCGACAAGGTCAAGGAAAACCTCAGCAGGTTCAATGTTCTGCAGGACAGCCAGCTCAAGGCTATTCATCAGAAGCTGGCGCACGCGGGTTACCGCAACAAGGAACTGGCCTACGTCATTATCGGTGCGCGTGCCATCGTGCCTTTGCTGCTGGGCGGCATTGCGGCCTTCCTGATCTACGGCATCGAGTTCTGGCCGGATTGGGGCCCGATGACCCGGCTCGCCGCCTTTGCGGGCACCGTGTTCGTCACCTACAAGGGGCCGGAAATCTACCTCAGCAACAAGGCGTCGAAGCGCACCAAGGAGATCCAGAAGGGCCTGCCCGACGCGCTCGATCTGCTGGTGATCTGCGCCGAGGCCGGCCTCACCGTCGATGCTGCCTTCAACCGCGTCGCCAAGGAACTGGGCCGCGCCTACCCCGAATTGGGCGACGAATTCGCGCTCACCGCAATCGAGCTGTCGTTCCTCAATGAACGCAGGTTGGCGTTCAACAACCTGGCATACCGCGTCAACCTCGATGCGGTGAAGGGCGTGGTCACGACCATGGTTCAGACCGAGCGTTACGGAACCCCCTTGGCGAGCGCATTGCGCGTGCTGTCGGCAGAGTTCCGCAACGAACGCATGATGCGCGCCGAAGAGAAGGCCGCGCGCCTGCCCGCAATCATGACCATTCCGCTGATCCTGTTCATCCTTCCGGTGCTGTTCGTCGTTATTCTCGGCCCGGCAGCCTGTTCGATCAAGGATGCACTGATGGGCGACGGCGGCTTCGGCGGCGCGGGTGCCGGATAGCGCGCACGGCGGCGGGCCAAACCGGTCCGCCGCCCACGCTCGCGCCGGGTCGGCCTAGTCCCCACCCTCCGCCAATCGGCGCGCCCGCTCCCGCAGGCCCGCCAGCACCCGGCGCACCGCATCGACCTCGTGCGGATCGAGCCCGGCCAGCAGATCACGCTCGGTCGCCAGCGCCAGCGGCATGACCTCGGCGTGGATCGACCGGCCCTCCTGCGTCAGCGCCAGCAGGTGCGAGCGCCCGTCAACCGGATTGGCCACCCGCGCCACCAGTCCGCGCTGCTCCAGCACCTTGACCGCGCGGTTGACCGCGACCTTGTCCATCAGCGTCGCTGCCGTCAGCGCCCGCTGGGTCATCGCGGTACCGCCCGCCTCCGCGGTATCGCCCAGCATCGCCATCACGCGCCATTCCGGGATCTTGAGCGCGAACCGCCGCCGATACCGCTCGGCGATCAGGTCGCTCACCGCGTTGGAGGCGACCGATAGCTGATAGGGCAGGAACCCGGCGAGCCGCCCTTCCCCCTGCCCCGTGCCGGGCGCTACGTCGTCGTCACTCATAGATGCGGTCTTCCCACCAGGGATAGAAATCGGGCATGTCGGCGCTGACCTTGCCGGGATACATCGGCTTGCGTTTGTCGAGGAAGCTGGCGATGCCTTCCTGCGCATCGGCCCCGCGCGACAGGCTATAGATCGCGCGGCTATCGATCTTGTGGGCTTCCATCGGGTGGTCCGCGCTCATCAGCCGCCACATCATCGCCCGCGTCATCGCGACCGAAATGGCCGAGGTGTTGTCGGCAATCTCCCGCGCGAGGCTCTTCGCGGCGTGGAGCAGATCGTCCGGCGCATGGATCGATCGCACCAGCCCGCCCGCCTTTGCTTCATCGGCATCGAAGATGCGGCCGGTATAGCACCACTCCAATGCCTGACTGATGCCGACGATGCGCGGCAGGAACCAGCTCGATGCGGCTTCGGGCACGATCCCGCGCCGCGCAAACACGAAGCCGTAACGCGCGGTGCTGCTGGCAAGGCGGATGTCCATCGCCAGCTGCATCGTCGCCCCCACGCCCACCGCCACGCCGTTGCAGGCGGAAATCAGCGGTTTCGTGCTTTCGAACAACCGCAGGGTCAGCAAGCCGCCGCCATCGCGCACCTTGGGATCGGACAGGTCCTTCACCTCGGTCGGATCGGAGAACACGTGCCCCCCGCCCTCGGGCGTCAGATCGGCCCCCGCACAGAAGGCGCGCTCACCTGCACCTGTAAAGATCACCGCGCGCACCGCGTCATCGGCGTCGATATCGTCCATAGCCGCGATGATCTCCGCCCCCATCGTGCGGGTATAGGCGTTCATCTTCTCGGGCCGGTTCAAGGTGATGGTGGCGATGCCATCGGCTTTTTCGACGATGATCTGGGTGTAATCGGTCATGCGGCTCTCTCTCGATCCGGGCGTCCACGCCCTTGTTGGAGACATATGTGACACTGTCCAGAACAGGAAAACAAGCCTTGGAAGCGTGCGCGATAATGCAAAGGGTTCCGGTAAGCGAGGCGCACAGTTGCAGCATAATCCGCCGAGCATAGTCGGTGCGGGCGACCGTAGGAAAGCGGCGCCGTCGGCTTGCTGCGCACAGCAATCCGAAGGCGATACCGGCTCCGAACGGTGCACAGTCATAGGCGCCAAACAATAATCCAGATTATTACCCGCGTCGCACTGGAACCGTAAAGATCAATTCTCGTTGAAGTGGTGCAAAGAACCAAAAAATATTCTTGATGCCGAAATAATATTGAGGACCGAATGAATAAATTGAAAAGTATCGTTTTTGCCAGTTCGGCAATTTTGCTTGCGTCAGGGTGCATGACTGCAAACCCACGAATAATTTCGGCTGACGACCGGGGTATTACCTATAGAGTAAAGTCGGACAATCAGAGCGCGGCCCGCGATAATGCAGATGATTATTGCCAGAAGTGGAACCGCAATGCAGAATTGCGCAGTGTAACCGGAGCAGGAAACGATCGCTCCATTCTCACCTTCGCCTGCATCTGATGCTCATGAAAAATTAGCGTCGGTTGGCCTGTCGCTACCAATAGCCGCGACAGGCGAGCCAATCCGGCAGATGCCGAGCGTTCGCATAAAAAAGCCGCCCTCGCGCCATCTGGCGCGGGGGCGGCTCTCTGATTGAGCGGCGATCGGTGCCCTAGCGCGGCGCCATCCGGATGCCGCCGTCCAGACGCACATCCTCGCCGTTGAAATAGCCGGTCTCGATCATGCACATGGCAAGTTTGGCGTATTCGTCCGGCACGCCGAGGCGCTTGGGGAACGGCACCGATGCAGCCAGCGCATCGCGAACGTTCTGGGGGGCAGCGGCGAGCAGCGGGGTGTCGAAAATGCCCGGCAGGATGGTGTTCACCCGGATGCCTTCGTTCATCAGGTCGCGCGCGATGGGCAGGGTCATGCCGATCACGCCCGCCTTCGAGGCCGAATAAGCCGCCTGCCCGATCTGGCCGTCCTCGCCCGCCACCGAAGCGGTGTTGACGATTGCGCCGCGCTCGCCGTTCTCGTCGAGCGGGTCTAGGCTCAGCATGCCGGCCGCCGACTTGGCGATGCAGCGGAAGGTGCCGATCAGGTTGACCTGAATGACGAAGTCGAAGGCAGACACGGGGAAGTGCTTGATCGAACCGTCTTCCTTCGACCGGCTGGCGGTCTTGATCGCGTTGCCGATCCCGGCGCAGTTCACCAGGATACGCTCCTGCCCGTGGGCTTCGCGCGCCTTGGCGAAACCGGCGTCCACGTCTTCATCGCTGGTCACGTTGACCTTGCAGAAGATGCCGCCGATTTCGGCAGCCATCGCCTTGCCCTTTTCCTCGTTCATATCGAAGATTGCGACCTTCGCGCCCTTGGCAGCCAGCGCGCGTGCGGTAGCCGCGCCGAGGCCGGATGCGCCCCCGGTGACGACGGCGGGGGTATTGGCTGAAACTTCCATTGAAAACTTCCCTTTCAAATGTGAGCCCCCGCGCAGGCGGGGGCCTCGTTCGGATTGGACTGAGGTCCCCGCCGTCGCGGGGACTCACGGAATGCTAAAGCGCCTCGATAATCGTCACGTTGGCGACACCGCCGCCTTCGCACATCGTCTGCAGACCGTACTTCTTGCCGTGGCGCTTCAACGCATGAACCAGCGTCGCCATCAGCTTGGTGCCCGATGCGCCGAGCGGGTGGCCAAGCGCAATCGCGCCGCCGTGCACGTTGAGCTTGTCCGGATCGGCGCCGGTGTGCTTGAGCCATGCCAACGGAACGCTCGCAAACGCCTCGTTCACTTCATACAGGTCGATATCGCCGATGGTCAGCCCGGCGCGCTGCAGCGCCTTGTCGGTGGCGAACAGCGGTTCTTCCAGCATGATGACCGGATCGCCCGCGGTCACGGTCAGGTTGTGGATGCGTGCCAGCGGGGTGAGGCCATACCGCTTCAGCGCCGCTTCGGACACCACCAGCACGGCGGAAGACCCGTCGCAGATCTGGCTCGCCGAAGCTGCGGTCAGCGCGCCATCGGGATTGATCAGCTTGACCCCGGCAATGCTTTCCAGCGTCGCATCGAAGCGGATGCCCTCATCGACCGTGTGCATTGCGGTGCCTTCGGGCGTCTCGATCTCGACCGGCACGATCTCGGCCTCGAACGCACCGGCCTTGGTGGCGGCAATCGCCTTTTCATGGCTGGACAATGCAAAGCGGTCGAGATCGTCCTTGGTGAAGCCGTGCTTCTGGACGATCATCTCGGCGCCCATGAATTGGCTGAACTGGATGCCGGGATACTGCGCCTGAAGCTCGGGCGACATGTAGTGGCCGAGCCCTTCCTTCATGTGCAGCGTCGCGTTGGCACCCATAGGCACGCGGCTCATGCTTTCGACACCGCTGGCGATCACCGCGTCCATCGTGCCGCTCATCACGGCCTGGGCCGCAAACTGGATCGCCTGCTGGGAAGAACCGCACTGCCGGTCGATCGTCACTGCCGGGGTTGATTGCGGCAGCAGCTTCGATGCGAGCACGCCCATGCGCCCGACCTGCATCGCCTGCTCGCCCGCCTGCGTGACGCAGCCGGTCACCACGTCCTCGATTGCGGCAGGATCGATCCCGCTGCGTTCAACCAGTGCATCGAGCGACTTTGCCAGCAGGTCGACGGGATGCACCCCTGCCAGACGCCCGCCGCGTCGCCCTCCGGCGGTGCGGACGGCTTCTACGATATAGGCAGTGCTCATTGCTCTCTCCTTGCAATCTTTTCAGGCGCCATCGGCGGATCAGTTTCGTATCGCCACTCGCCTTTGACCACCCGCCTATTCAACGCGGCGGAGCAAATCAAGCAGGCAAAAGCGACGGCGCGCCTACAGCGCCCTTGCCCCTGCTGACGCGCAGCGATAGCGCCGGTGCGATGAGCGACGGCGTCTCCCCCGATCAGGCACACCGCGCACTGGCGAGCGGCGATCCGGCCGCGCTCGGCATGTTCGACCGCCTGCTGGCGCGCGACCCGGGCAATGCGCGGTTGTGGCTGGGCAAGGCGCAGGCGCTCGAACTCAATGGCGACGGGCGCGGCGCGCGGATCGTCGCGCAGCAGCTTGCCGAACAGGCGCCAGGCTTCACCGCCGCGCTGACCTATTTGGCCGGATTGCGGCTGGCGGCGGGCGAGCGCGATTTCGCGGCCCCGTTCCGCACGGCAGCCGCGCGGGCGCCGCACGACCCCAACATTCCCGCCGCCCATGTCGAGGCGCTGGCCGCCGCCGATCTGTGGGCCGATGCCGCCGCGACTGCCGCCGAAGCGCGGGGCCGCTTCCCGGACGAGGCGCATTTCACTTTGCTCGAAGCGATCCACGCCGGTGCAGCGGGCGAATGGGCGCGGGCCGATGCGCTATTTGCCGAGCTTGACGATGACCACCCCCAGCGGCCGCTGCACGAGGCCCGGCACCGGCTGCGCGGCCGTGATCCGGCGGCGTCAGAACGACTGCTCGCACAGGTGTTGGCGAGCGAACCGCACGATATCGCCGCATGGGCGCTGCGCGGGATCGCATGGCGGCTGGCAGGCGATCCGCGTGCCGGGTGGCTGCACGAACAGGCGGGGCTGGTCACGCTGCTCCCGCTGGCCGCGCGCGCCGGACTGCTTGAAGAAGCCGCAGCGCAATTGCGCAATCTGCACGCGTCCGCCCGCCTCCCGCTCGGCCAGTCCCTGCGCGGCGGCACCCAGACCCGAGGCATCCTGTTCCAGCGCGAAGACCCGGTGCTGGCCGATCTTCATGCCGCCATTCGTGAGACGCTGGAGACCTACCGCGCCCAGCTTGCCCCGCGAGACGACGCTCACCCGCTGCTGTCCCACCGCGATGCGCAGTGGCAGCTGGCGGGCTCATGGTCGGTGCGGCTGACCGGCGGAGGCGATCATCACAAGGCGCATATCCACCCGCAGGGCATCATCTCCTCCGCGCTTTATCTGGTGGTACCAGATCAGGCGCAGGACGAAAGCGAGCGCGAAGGCTGGCTCGAAATCGGGCGCCCGCCGCCCGATCTGCGGCTCGATCTGGAGCCGTTGCGGGTGATCCGCCCGTGCGCAGGCCACCTCGCGCTTTTCCCCTCGACGCTGTATCACGGCACGACGCCGTTTGCGGCCACCGGGGGGCAAGCAGACGAACGGCTTACCGTCGCGTTCGATATCGTCGCCCAGTTGCCGCCTTGAAACTGGCGCCTGTCCGAAACCCGCCCCGACGCAAGATTGTTGCATATTCGCCACGACCGCCGAAGGAAGTGTCCTTGAAATGTCACGATCGTCGCCTTGCAGTTGCGCCTGATGGATGAATGTAGTGTAAGCCAAGCCATTGTCAGCCCGTGCCGACAAGTGGGACATTCGCCTACAAATAAGGGGTTTACTATGAAGACGTTTTTTGGCTCCGGCCGCCGTACCGGACTGTTTACCAGCGTTGGCATGGTCGCGATCGCGATCGCCTCGCCTGCCATGGCACAGGATGCCGATGAAGAAGATGCGGTCGTAACGACGGCTGAAGCCCGCGAAGAATCGCCCAGTATTACGGTCACCGGATCGCGTATTCGCCTTCCCAATCTCGAATCGACCGAGCCGACCACGACGATTGATGCCGAATACATCAACCAGCGTAACTTCATTAATGTTGCCGACGCGCTAAACGATCTGCCGCAGATCCGCGGCTCGGTGACCCCGCAGGGCGGTCAGGCCGCGTTCGGCCAGGGCGTGAACTTCGTCAATAATTTCGGCCTCGGCAGCAACAGGACCCTGACACTCGTCAATGGTCGTCGCCTTGTGTCGTCGAACACCCCGTCGCTGTTCGGTCCGGGCGCTCCGGGTCTGCAGGTCGACCTTAACGTCATACCGACCGCGCTGATCAAGCAAATCGATATCGCCTCGACCGCCGGTGCGCCGGTTTACGGTTCGGACGCGATCGCGGGCACGATCAACATCATCCTCGATGACCAGTACGAAGGCCTGAACCTCAACGCGACTTCCACCATCACCGAAGACGGAGACGGCTTCCAGTACCGCCTCGAAGGCGTGTACGGCACCAGCTTCGCCGACGGTCGCGGTCACCTGCAGGTCTCGTCGTTCTACACCCAGACCGACGGTCTGCTGCAGCGCAGCCGCCAGTTCTTCCTCGACGAAGTCGAAACGCAGAACAACACGGTGCTGAGCAATCGCGTCAACCCGAACCTGCCACTCAACACCGGCCCCGATGATGGCGTGCCCGATCAGGTGCTGTTCTCGCCTTCGCGTCTGTTCGTTCTGTCGAACAATGGCGTGATTTTCGGCGGTCCGCTGGGCGTAACCAGTTCGGGCGCCGCGCTCAACGGCCTCAGCGGCACGGGCGCCTTCCAATTCGACGCCGGCGGCAACCTTATCCCCTTCGATCCCGGTGTGCGCCCGCTCAACGTGGATGGTACCGCCGCTGTGGGTCTGCGCGGTTTCGGCGGCGACGGCTTCCAGTTCTCCGACTTCGGCCAGATTACCTCGGACCTGCGTCGCTTCGGTGCCAATGTCTTCGGTAACTACGATGTCACGGACCACATCAACGTGTTCGTGGAAGCGCAGTATTACGATGCCCGCGCTGACGAACTCGTGCAGCAGCCGACCTTCAACACCCCGCTGTTCGGTGGTGCCAGCAGCGCGCTGTCGTTCGATGTCACCAACCCGTTCCTGAACGATCAGGCTCGCGGTGTCCTGCAAGCTGCCGGGGTAGAACGCTTCACGGTGTCGCGCGCCAATGTCGGTTTCGCTGACCTGACCGGCTTTGCCGAAACCGAACTCCTGCGCGGCGTGATCGGCGCCCGCGGGGATTTCGAGATCGCTGGCCGCAACTGGAATTGGGAAACGTCGCTTAACTACGGCCAGACCGAGATCAACGACTTCCGGCAGGACATCAATGTCCAGAACTTTGTCAACGCAACCAACGTGACGACGAATGCTGATGGCCAGATCGTCTGTAATGCGACCCCTGCTACTCCGTCGCAGTCCGGCTTCTTGCCGGTGGCCGATTCGCAGTGCGTCCCGTTCAACTTCTTCGGCCTGCAGGCGAGCCCGGAAGCGATCAATTACGTCATTGCCGAAAATCGGTCGAGCTCGGTGCTTGAACAGACCGTGTTCAACGCCAACGTCGGCGGCACCATCTTCGAGCTGTTCGGCAATGAAGTCGGCGTCAATATCGGTTACGAAAACCGCAAGGAAAGCGGCCGATTCAATCCGTCAGAATTCGAACAGCAGGGTCGTGGCCGCGGCGCTGCGGTGACCCCGATCGCGGGTTCGTTCACCCTTAACGAGGTGTTCGGCGAAGTCTTCGTGCCGATCATCACCCCGGAAAATGACTCGTTCATCGAATCGGCAGTCGTCTACGGCCGCGGTCGTTATGTTGACAACACCATCAATGGTGGGTTCTTCTCGTGGGCCGCAGGCGGCAGCATCGCTCCGGTTCGGGACATCGAATTCCGCGGTAACTTCACTCGTTCGTTCCGTGCTCCTGCGCTGACCGAGCTGTTCCTCCCGCAAGCCAACGCCTTCGGCTTCATCCCCGATCTGTGCTTCGGTCCGAACCGCACCGGCGGCCCGAACCCCGAAGCACGCGATCGCAACTGCGGCGCGTTCCTGTCGGCCTTCCCGGACATCCCACGCCCGCAGACTGCGGCGCAGGCTTCGGTGCCGATCCTCGTCGGCGGCAATCCGAACCTTGACAACGAGCAGGCGGACAGCTGGAGCGTCGGAGGCATTCTGCGTCCGTGGTTCCTGCCGAACTTCTCGCTCACCGTCGATTACATCGACATTTCGATCTCCAATCCGATTGCTCAGCTGTCCAGCGCTCAGATCAACTCGGCTTGCTTCGATAACGACAACTTCAACGCGGCCGATCCGGCCAACGGCAACTCTTTCTGCTCGCTCATTCAGCGTGATGCGATCGGTGAAGTTGTCTCCAACCCGACCAATCCGGGCGTTCTCACCGGCTTCGTCAACGGTAACGCCATTGATTACGAGGGCATTCAGGCGGCAGCGCTCTATGCTACTCCGCTCGATGGTCTCGGCATCCCGGGCACGCTGCAACTGCGCGGCGACCTGTCGGTGGTACTGTACCGTCAGACCGACATCACCGGGGTTGCCCCGGCGCGATCCGACGCAGAGCTGGGCGATCCGACGTGGGCCGGTCAGTTCGTCGCTAACTATATCGGCGAAAACTGGGGCTTCGGTTCGGTTGTCAACTACACTGGCGAACAGCTGTTCTCGCGGTTCAACCGCACCCCGGACCAGCGCCAGTTCGACAAGCTCGATGACTTCGTTACGGTTGACTTTAACGTGTACTTCGAGACCGATGACGAAATGCGTTTCAACTTCGTGGTTTCCAACGCATTCAACCGTCAGTGTCAGCGCACCTTCGGCTTCTGTATCCCGGGCACAGGGATCAACGATGCCTTCGGTCGTACCTTCTCGGTCGCCGTAAATAAGCGCTGGTAAGTCTCCGGCTCACCACAAAAGAAAGGCCCCGGGAAACCGGGGCCTTTTTTGTTGTGGCCGACACGAAAGAGGCCGGATGGAAGCAGTCGGACATCAGGTGGCCGTCATGGTCAGCGCGCCGTCGCCTTCGTCGATATGCAGGGTCGCACCGTCGGGCAGCTTGCCCTCAAGCAGCATCTCGGCAAGCGGATCCTGCAGGTAACGCTGCACCGCGCGCTTCAGTGGCCGCGCCCCGTAGACCGGATCGTAACCCACCCGCCCCAGCCAGCGCAGCGCGGCGTCGGTCAGGTCGATGGTGATCTTGCGGTCGGCGAGCAGTTTCTGAACGCGCTTCACCTGGATTGCGACGATCGGGGCCATGTGTTCCTGCGCCAGCCGGTGAAACAGGATGATCTCGTCCAGCCGGTTGAGGAACTCGGGCCGGAAATGCCCGCGCACCACGTCCATCACGTCCTTTTCGACCGTGGCCGGCTCGGCGCCATCGGGAAGATTGGCGAGGTACTGGCTGCCGAGGTTGGAGGTCAGGATAATCAGCGTGTTGCTGAAGTCCACCACCCGGCCCTGCCCATCGGTCAGGCGCCCATCGTCGAGCACCTGCAGCAGCACGTTGAAGACGTCGCTGTGCGCCTTCTCGACCTCGTCGAACAAGACCACCTGATAGGGGCGGCGGCGCACGGCTTCGGTCAGCACCCCGCCCTCTTCGTAGCCGACATAGCCCGGAGGCGCGCCGATCAGGCGGGCGACCGCGTGCTTCTCCATGAATTCGCTCATGTCGATCCGCACCATCGCGCTGTCATCGTCGAACAGGAATCCGGCCAGCGCCTTGGTCAGTTCGGTCTTCCCGACGCCGGTGGGGCCGAGGAACAGGAAGCTGCCGAGCGGACGGTTCGGATCCTGCAAACCGGCGCGCGCGCGGCGCACCGCCTTCGAGACCGCAGTAATGGCCTGCGTTTGACCGATCACGCGCTTGCCGATGATGTTTTCCATGTCGAGCAGCTTCTCGCGCTCGCCTTCCATCATCTTGTCGACCGGTACGCCCGTCCAGCGGCTGACCACACCGGCGATGTCCTCCTCGGTCACTTCCTCGCGCAGCAGGGCGTTTTCGGACAGCGCCTGCGCATCGACCAGCTTCTGTTCGAGTTCGGGGATGCGCCCGTAGGACAGCTCGCCCGCCTTTGCGAGGTCGCCGCTACGCTGCGCCTGTTCAAGCTCCAGCCGCGCCGCATCGAGCTGTTCCTTGATCTTGCCTTCGGCCTCGATCTTGTCGCGCTCGTTCTGCCAGCGGGTGGTGAGTTCGCTCGACTGCTGTTCGAGGTTCGCCAATTCCTCGCGCAGGGCGACGAGGCGGTCCTTGGAGTTCTGGTCGGTCTCCTTCTGGAGCGCGGATTCCTCGATCTTCAGCTGGATGATCCGCCGGTCGAGCGCCTCGATCTCCTCGGGCTTGCTCTCCACCTCCATGCGGATGCGGCTGGCGGCCTCGTCCATCAGGTCGATCGCCTTGTCGGGCAGGAAGCGGTTCGAGATGTAGCGGTCGCTGAGCTTCGCCGCGGCGACAATCGCGCCGTCGGTGATCCGCACGCCGTGGTGCAGCTCGTACTTGTCCTTGATCCCGCGCAGGATGCTGATCGTGTCCTCGACCGTCGGCTCGTCGATATAGACCGACTGGAAGCGCCGCTGGAGCGCGGGGTCCTTCTCGACATATTTCTGATACTCGTCGAGCGTGGTCGCGCCGATGCAATGCAGTTCGCCGCGTGACAGCGCGGGCTTCAGGAGGTTGGAGGCATCCATCGAGCCTTCGCTGGCCCCCGCGCCGATCAGGGTGTGCATCTCGTCGATGAACAGGATGATCTGGCCGTCGGCGTTCTTCACCTCGTCGAGCACGCTTTTCAGCCGCTCCTCGAACTCGCCGCGATATTTCGCGCCGGCAATCAGCGAACCCATGTCGAGGCTCATCAGCGTGCGGCCCTTGAGGCTGTCGGGCACGTCGCCATTGGCGATGCGGAGCGCAAGGCCCTCCGCGATCGCGGTCTTGCCGGTGCCGGGTTCGCCGATCAGGGCGGGGTTGTTCTTGGTGCGGCGGGCAAGGATCTGGATCGTGCGGCGGATTTCCTCGTCACGGCCGATCACCGGATCAAGCTTCCCGTCGCGCGCTGCCTGAGTCAGATCGCGCGCGAATTTCTCCATCGCGTCGTAGGTGTTTTCGGCGCTGGCGCTGTCGGCGCGCTTGCCGCCGCGCAGCTGCTCGATCGCGGCGTTGAGCGACTGCGGGGTGATGCTGGCGGCCTTCAGCGCCTCGCCCGCCGCGCCCTGCGACAATGCGAGCGCAACCAGCAGGCGTTCGACCGTGACGTAGGAATCGCCCGCCTTGTCGGCGATCTGTTCTGCCTGGTCCAGCACGCGCACCGCGTCATTATCGAGCCCGGGGGTTGCCTGCGCGCCACTGCCGGTGACAGCCGGGACCTTGGCGAGGCCCGCATCGACCGAGGCCACCGCCAACGCCGGCGTGCCGCCCGCGCGCTGGATCAGCCCTGCGGCCATGCCCTCGCTATCTTCGAGCAACGCCTTCAGCAGGTGCAGCGGCGTGATCCGCTGATGGTTCATGCGGATCGCCACGGTCTGCGAGCTTTGCAGAAAGCCCTTGGCGCGGTCGGTGAACTTTTCGAGATTCATCTGGTCAAACCCCTCACTTGAACGTCTGCACCGAAGTAGTGTTGCAATTTAGCAACACAAGACCCGGTCGCGAATTTTATCCCTGATCCCTCTTTCGATAATTGGGATGCCCTGATGCGAAGGCAAGGGGTATTGTGCAACTAATACACCTGCCACGGCTCCCTTGACCTCCCGGCGCCGTCAAGCGATGGAACCGTCAAGCGATTTGGGAGAGAAATCGGCATGAAGTGGGTCAAGGGCGGCGCCATCGCGCTGGTGGCGGTTGTGGTGCTGGCATTTACCGTGCTCGCAACGTGGGAGCCGTTCTTCGCCAGCGCGGCCAATCCCCCTGCGGACCGGGTCTACAAGGCCGAGATCATCCGCGACGATTTCGGCGTGCCGCATATCTACGGCGCGACCGATGCCGACACCGCCTATGGTGTCGCGATTGCCCATGCCGAGGACGATTTCTTCACCCTGCAGGATGTCGTCGCGATGAGCCGCGGGCGCTATGGGGCGATTGCGGGCGAGGACGGGGCGAAGGTCGATTATGTCTACCACCTGATCGACGCGCGCGGCACGGCGGAGCGGGAATATCCCAAGCTGCCAGCCGATACCCGTGCGCTGTTCGAAGCCTATGCCGCGGGCCTCAACCAATACGCAGAGGCGCACCCGGAAGAACTGAAGCTTGCCAACCTGTTCCCGGTCAACGGGATGGACGTGGCCGCCGGGTTTGCGCTGCGCCAGCCGTTCTTCTTCGGGCTGGATTCGGTGATCGGACCGCTGGTGGCAGGCGAAGACCTGCGCCGCGAACACGGCCCCGACATCCCCGGCTTCCCGCGTACGCCGCTGCCCGGCGCTGAGCCTGCAGCGGAAGCCGCCGCCCAGCCCAAGCAGGCGCGCGCACTGGTGCTGCCGCTGGGCGAGGATGCCGAACACATGGGCTCCAACGCCTTTGCCGTCAGCCCGGAAAAATCGGGTGGGCCAACGACGCTCATCTCGAATTCGCACCAGCCGCTCCGCGGCGGCGTGGCGTGGTACGAACTGGTCGTGGAAAGCGGCGAAGGCTGGCATTTTGCGGGGGCGAATTTCCCTGGTTCGCCCTTCCCCTTTCTCGGGCACAACGAACATCTGGGCTGGACCAACACGGTCAACACCCCCGACATGATCGATATCTACCAGCTGGAACTCGACGACAGCGGAATGCGCTACAGGCTCGACGGCGAATGGCGCTATCTGGAGAGCGAGATGGTGACGCTGCCGGTCAAGGTTGGCCCTGTGGTGCTGCCGATCCGGCGCGAGGTGCTGCGGAGCGTTCACGGCCCCGTGATCCGCAACGACAAGGGCGCGTTTGCGGTGCGGTACGGCGGGATCGGCCAGCTCCAGCAGCTCGATGCCTATTACCGCATCAACAAGGCGACCAGTTTCGATCAATGGGAAGCACAGATCGAGCGGATGGCGATCCCTTCGACCAATTTCATCTATGCCGACAAGGCCGGCACCATCGCCTATGTCTACAACGCCGCGATCCCTGACCGGCCGGAGGATGTGCAGGCCAACTGGCGCTCCGTCCTGCCCGGCGACCGTTCGGAGCTGATCTGGGACGGCGCAGTCGATTACGCGGAACTGCCCAAGCTGGTGAACCCGGCGAGCGGGTGGATCTACAATTCAAACAACGAGCCCTTCACCGCCGCTGGGGCGGGCAGCGATCTGTCGCCCGATGATTTCTCGCCGGTGCTGGGGATCGAGCGCAAGCAGACCAACCGGTCATGGCGCGCCTACAAGTTGCTGAGCGAGGCGAGCCTGCTCGACCGCGCGACGCTGGAGGCGATCAAATATGACACCGGCTACGAACGCGAAGGTTATGTCGCGCGGCTGTTTGACGGATTGGAGGCATTGCAAGCCGACGGCAAACTTGCCGAAGCGCGCGATCTGCTGCTGACCTGGGATTTCACCGCCGACAATGTGGGCAAGGCCGATGCGATTGCGCTGCTGGTGATCCGCGATTTCATGTCCGCCGATTACAGCAACAAGCCCTTCCCTGACGTGGCAGAAAAGCTGCAAGCTGCCGCCGATCATCTCACCACCCATTTCGGCCGGCTCGACCCGCCGATGGCCGATCTGCTGCGTCTTCGGCAGGGCGATCTCGACCTGCCGCTTGATGGCGGTTCGGACACCTTGCGTGCCTCGACCACGTGGGATGTCGATGATGACGGGCGATTGAGCCTCAAGCACGGCGACAGCTTCATCATGTGGGTCGAATGGATGCCGGGCGAGCCGGTGAGTTCGCGTTCGATCCAGCCGTTCGGGTCCGCCACCACCCGGCCCGAAAGCCCGCATTACAACGACCAGATGCAGCTATTCGTCGAACACAAGCTGAAGCCGGTCTACTTCTGGCGTGATGATGTGATGGCGAATGCCAGCAACCGCACCGCCGTCACCAACGCGCGCTGACTGGCGCTTTTCTTCTCGCCTGATCTTTCATCGGAGCCTTCGTCCATGATCCATCGTTTCGCCGCAGCCAGCCTTTCGGCGCTTGCCCTTGCGCTTTGCGGGCCTGCCGCTCCGGCATGGGCCGATAACCATGCGGCGACCTCTGCGGTGCCGCAGGCGACCGCCGATCTGCCGACGCTGGTTTCGCAGGTGCAGATTCCGTACGAGAAGTTCGAGCTGGAAAACGGCCTCACCGTCCTGGTGCACGAAGATCGCAAAAGCCCGGTCGTCGGCGTCACGGTCTATTATCGCATCGGCAGCAAGAGCGAACCGCGCGGTCGCACCGGCTTTGCCCACCTGTTCGAACACCTGATGTTCGGCGGATCGGAGAACGTCGAGAATTTCGACATTCCGCTCGAGGCAGCCGGATCGACCAGCACCAATGGTTCGACCTGGTATGACCGCACCAACTATGTCGAAACCGTGCCAACCGGCGCGCTCGACCTTGCGCTGTTCATGGAAAGCGACCGCATGGGCTATCTGCTCGGCGCGGTCACGCAGGACAAGCTCGACAAGCAGCGGGGCGTTGTCCAGAACGAAAAGCGGCAGGGCGATAATGCCCCCTATGGTCTGGTGCAGTACCAGCTCGCCGAAGGCCTGCTGCCGGCCGGTCACCCCTATCGCCATTCCACCATCGGTTCGATGGCGGATCTTGATGCAGCCAGCCTGACCGACGTGCGCCAGTGGTTCACCGACAACTACGGCCCCAACAACGTGGTGCTGGTGCTGGCGGGCGACATCGACGCCAAGACCGCCCGCCCGATGGTAGAGCGCTGGTTCGGCGCGATCCCGCGCGGGCCGGAAGTGGTGCGCACCGTGGCGCAGCCGGTAACGCTTGCGGCTGAAAAGCGTGACACCATCACAGACCAGGTGCCTGTAATCCGGATCATGAAGAACTGGACGGGGCCGGCCATCACCGATCCCGACGCCGTGCCGCTCGCCGCGGGTCTCACCGTGCTCGGCGGGCTCGCCTCATCGCGGCTCGACAACGCGCTGGTGCGCGGCGACGAGCTGGCCGTCTCGGTCAGCGCCTCCGCCCAGCAGCATGAACAGCTCAGCTACCTGCAGGCGCAGATGGATGTGAAGCCGGGCGTTGATCCGGCTGTCGCCGAAGCGAAGTTCAACGCGATCATCGCCGAGTTCGTCGCCCGCGGTCCAACGCCGGACGAGCTGACCCGCGCCGCGACCCAGATCGTCTCAGGCCAGATTGGCGCGCTCGAAGAGGTCGGCGGCTTTGGTGGCAAGGGCGCGACGCTGGCCGAAGGGCTGCTCTACACCGGCGATGCGGCGCATTACAAAAAGGAACTGGACAAGGTCGCGCGCCTCACGCCGGCGCAGGTTCAGGCAGCCATGCAGCGCTGGCTGGGGCGCCCCGCCTACACCCTCACCATCCAGCCGGGCGAACGCACCCTTGATGGCGCCGCGATGGGTGGTTGGGGCGATGAGGCCACCGGAGAGGCGATCACGCCCGATCCCAAAACCCCCATTCCCGTCACCCGCACCGCTCCCCCGCGCCAGGCCCCTGACGTTGCACCTGTGGGCGCGCTGACCTTCCCTGCGGTGGAGACTGCGCGCCTTTCGAACGGTATCGAGGTTTCGCTGGCGCGGCGCACCTCGATCCCCAAGGTCAGCATGGCGATCACTTTCGACGCGGGCAGTGCCGCCGATGGCCCGGCTCGGGCGGGCACCCAATCGCTGATGATGGGCTTGCTCGACGAGGGCACCCTCACGCTGACCGCCGAACAGATCGCGATCGCGCAAGAGCGCCTGGGCGCATCGATCGGGACCGGCACCGGCACCGATACGAGCAGCGTGCAGATGACCGCGCTGACCGCCAACCTTATCCCCTCGTTCGCGCTGGTGGCGGACATCGTGCGCAACCCGGCCTTCAAGCCCGAGGATGTCGCGCGCGCCAAGAGCCAGCAGCTGGCCGGCATCGCGCAGGAGCGCGCCAATCCCTTCGGGCTCGCCCAGCGGGCCATCGGTCCGATCCTCTATGGCCCGGACCATCCCTACGGCAACGTCGGCGCGCGCGGTCTGCCCGAAGTCGTTTCGTCGCTGGACGCCGCAGCCTTGCGGGCCGAGCATGGGCGCTGGCTCCGCCCCGACAATGCCCGCATCACCGTGGTCGGCGATATCCTGATGCCTGAACTGGTCGCATCCCTCGAAAAGACATTTGGCGACTGGCAAGCGCCTGCCGGGGCGAAGCCGCAAAAGAACGTGGATGCAGCCGTGCCCGCGGCCCGTCCGCGGGTGGTGGTGATCGACCGCCCGAACAGCCCGCAAAGCGTGCTACTGCTCGGCCGCGTGTTGCCGGTGCGCGGGACGCAAGGCGGGCTCGAGGCGCTCGATCTTGCCAACGAGGTGATCGGCGACGGCTTCCTGTCGCGCCTCAACATGGACCTGCGCGAAGAGAAGGGCTGGACCTATGGCATCCGCAGCGGGTTAACCGGAGGTGTCGGCCCGCGCGCGTTTACCGTCTTCTCCCCCGTCCAATCCGATCGTACGGCGGATTCGATCAAGGCGATCCTGGAAAACCTGTCGGCCTTCCCGGCCAGCAAGGGGATCGACCAGACGGAGCTGCAGCGGGTGACGGAAGGCAACGTGCGCGGTCTGCCCAACCGATTCCAGACCAACGGACAGGTGCTCTCCGCCATCCTCGGCAATCAGCTGCTTGGTCGTCCGGGCGACTACCAGACCAGGCTGCCCGATATCTACCGGGGGATCGATGCCGCCCGGATCGACGCGGCGGCACGCGAATATCTCGGCAGCGACAATCTCGTGATCGTGGTGGTGGGTGACCGCATGCAGATCGACGAGCAGATTGCCACGCTTGGAATGCCGGTCGAATATCTCGAAGCCGACAAGCTGTGATTGCAGCGCACTTCGGCCCAAATCTGGTTGAAGCGCGCTGACACTCGTGTAAATAGTGCATCCAGAAGTGCCGGGTCGCCCGAGGTCCGCACACCATCCAAGGAGTTGGACTATGTCTGTTGCAGGTACCTACAAGGCCGTCGTGAAAAGCCCGATGGGCGATCAGAACGGCACGTTCACCGTCGTTCCGGCCGAAGGCGACAGCTTCACCGGTTCGCTGGTCGGCAGCCTCGGATCGATGGATGTGGTCGACGGCAAGATCGACGGCAACACCCTGACCTGGAAAATGAACATGACCGTGCCGATGCCGATGACGCTCGATTGCGAAGCGACTGTCGACGGCGACCAGCTGACCGGCAGCGTCAATGCCGGCGCGTTCGGCGCGATGCCGCTGACCGGCCAGCGCGAAGGCTGATCGCATTTGCCTCCAAGGGCAGCAAAAGGCCGCCGGAGTTCGCGCTCCGGCGGCCTTTTTGCATGGCTGCGCGGCGGTAGTTGCCAGCAGCCTCCCGGACGGGTTATCTTCATGTTACGTCTGAACAAGGGAGGGACGCAAAATGAAGTTTCACGCTATTTTCGCAGGAGCCACCGCGCTGGCGCTGACCGCCTGCAGCGGCAACACCGCCAACAGCAATATCGCTGCCGAAGAGGCCGCCGACGAGGCTGCCAGAGCCCCGGCAGCAGTCGAAACACCGGTTGCGGCCGTCTTTCCCGAAGCGGTCGGCGCGTTCGGTGACGGTTTCCCCAATGCAGGCGATCCGTGCCGCAACCTCGGTGAAACCGCCGCGACCTCGAACTATCTCGACGACAGCCTGATTCTGGTCGGCTGCCCCGACACCGCCTCGGCCGAAGCGCTGAACGGCAAGATCGTCAGCACGGTCGAAGGGATCGTCATGGTCTCGGTGCGGACCGGCGACACACCGGTCGCGCCGACCACGGGCGAAGCCCCCACGCCGGACGAATAAGTGTTGCACAGCAGGAACCTGATCGCAGGCGGCGCGCTGATGATGCTCGCCGCCTGCGCCACCACCTCGGCCCCGCACCCGCTGACGGGGAGCGAGTGGCAGCTTGCCGCCATCGACACCTCCGGCAGCACCACCACGCTGACGCCGGCGCTGCAGGCACGGCACACGCTGACCTTCGGCGATGAGGGCGCGCTGACGCTGCAACTCGATTGCAATCGCGGCCGCGCCTCGTGGACGGCGGGCAGGCCGCGCGATGGAGCAGGCGCGATCGATATCGGCCCGATCGCCAGCACGCGCGCATTGTGCCCCGAACCCAGCTTCGGCAACCAGATGGCAACCGCCTTGTCCGAAGCCCAGACCTATGTCCTGACGATGGACCGGCGCGAGCTGGTGATCGAAACCGGCACATTGCGCTTCACCTTTGCCGCCGCCGAATAGGCACGCGGCGCGCGGATGCCGCGTAAGACTAAAGTCGCTCTCGCGCAGTCTCCCCCACTGACATAGCCTTGCAGGCAGGATCGGGCGCACCCTCGCGCACCGGTCATGCCCATCAGAGGGGGAGGACACATGAGCCACGACACGCCGCAAGGTCATGCTTCGGAGCATGATGGGCCAGACGCCCTGCCCGACATCGATGAAACCACCGCCGACGGCGAAACCAACCTGCGCGAGGATGCCTATTGGCATGAGAACCTGCGCCTGCTGGGCGTGCTGATGGCGATCTGGTTCGCCTGTTCGTTCGGGGCGGGGATCCTGTTTCGCGAATGGCTCGATCAGTTCATGCTCGGCGGTTACCCGCTCGGCTTCTGGTTCGCCCAGCAGGGTTCGATCTACGTCTTCATCGCGCTGATCTTCTTCTACGTCGTGCGGATGAAGCAGATCGAACACAAATATGATCTCGACGATTGAGGGGGGACGGACAATGGACACTCAAACTCTGATCTACCTCTTCGTTGGGGTAAGCTTCGCGGTCTATATCGGCATCGCCATCTGGAGCCGTGCGGGATCGACCAAGGAATTCTATGTCGCGGGCGGCGGGGTTAACCCGGTGGTCAACGGCATGGCCACCGCTGCCGACTGGATGAGCGCGGCCAGTTTCATCTCGATGGCCGGGATCATCGCCTTTGTCGGCTATGATGCGTCGGTCTATCTGATGGGCTGGACCGGCGGTTATGTGCTGCTGGCGCTGCTGCTGGCGCCGTATCTGCGCAAATTCGGCCAGTTCACCGTGCCCGATTTCATCGGCACGCGGTATTACAGCAAGGCCGCCCGCGTGGTGGCGGTGATCTGCCTGATCTTCATCAGCTTCACCTATATCGCCGGGCAGATGCGCGGGGTCGGGATCGTGTTTTCGCGCTTCCTCGATGTCGACATCACCATGGGCGTGATCATCGGCATGGGCATCGTGTTCGTCTACTCGGTGCTCGGCGGGATGAAGGGCATCACCTATACCCAGGTGGCGCAGTTCTGCGTGCTGATCTTCGCCTATATGGTGCCCGCATTCTTCCTCAGCTTCATGATTACCGGCAACCCGATCCCGCAACTGGGTCTCGGGTCGACGGTGAACGATGGGTCTGGGCTGTATGTGCTCGAAAAGCTCAATCTGGTGCTCGGCGACCTTGGGTTCGGGGCCTATACCGATGGGCAGAAAAGCATGATCGATGTGTTCTGCATCACGCTGGCGCTGATGGTCGGCACGGCAGGCCTTCCGCATGTGATCGTGCGGTTCTTCACCGTTCCCAAGGCGTCCGACGCGCGCAAATCGGCGGGCTGGGCGCTGGTCTTCATCGCGCTGCTCTACACCACGGCCCCGGCGGTCGCGGCGTTTGCGCGGCTCAACTTCATCGATAACGTCAACGAGCAATCCTACAGCGAAGCCCCCGGCTGGTTCACCAACTGGGAAAGCAATGATCTGATTGCGTTCAAGGACAAGAACGGCGACGGCAAGATGCAATACCGCATGGGCAACGCCTTTGACGGGAAGCCCGAATTCACCGGAACCGCTGGCGCTTCGGGTGAACGCGCCGTCAGCAACACGCCGGTCGAAGGCAATGCCAACGAAGTCTATGTCGATCAGGACATCATGGTGCTGGCCAACCCGGAAATCGGCAATCTGCCCGGCTGGGTGGTGGCATTGGTGGCCGCAGGCGGGCTGGCAGCGGCGCTGTCCACCGCGGCAGGGCTGCTGCTGGTGATCTCCGCATCGGTCAGCCACGATCTGCTGAAGCAGACCTTCCGTCCAAACATCTCGGAAAAAGGTGAGCTGCGCGCGGCACGCATTGCGGCCACGGCGGCGATCATCATCGCGGGCTATCTCGGCATCTACCCGCCGGGCTGGGTCGCGCAGGTGGTGGCCTTCGCCTTCGGGCTGGCGGCAGCGACGCTGTTCCCGGCGATCTTCATGGGCATCTTTTCCAAGCGGATGAACAAGGAAGGCGCGATTGCCGGGATGCTGTCGGGTCTGGTGTTCACCTTCGGATACATCTTCTACTTCAAGCTGATCGCCGCGCCTGAAGCCAACGTTGCCGCCAACTGGCTGTTCGGGGTTTCGCCCGAAGGGATCGGGGTGATCGGAATGCTGATCAACTTCGGGGTCGCGATTGCTGTGTCGATGGTGACGGCAGGCCCGCCGCTGGAAGTGCGCAAGCTGGTGGATTCGATCCGCGTGCCGCGCGGTGCGGGCGAAGCCCACGTGCACTGATCGGCTGAACCACTCGCCCACCCCGCTCCTTCGGATCGCAAGCGGGAAAGGGGCGGCATCCGGCGACGGGTGCCGCCCTTTCGCGTTCGCGCAAGCTTGCGGATTTGCATGAATAGAGTAGCTTTTCGCGCGAGAGAGAGGGCCGGATCATGATGCTGGGAGCCGCGATTGCTGCGGCCATTGTGTACCTGGGCGGGTTGTTCTGGCTGGCCGCATGGCGCGACCGGACGCAAAGCCCTGCGTTGCAGCGCCATGCGGGTACCGTCTACGGCCTCAGCCTCGCGGTGTACTGCACCAGCTGGACGTTCTTCGGCGGGGTCGGCACGGCGGCGACGGCGGGCTGGGATTACCTGCCGATCTATCTCGGGCCGATCCTGATGTTCACGCTCGGGTTCGGGCTGGTGCGCAAGATTCTCGCGCAGGCGCAGGCGCAACATTCGACCTCGATCGCGGATTTCCTGTCGGCGCGATACGGCAAAAGCGCCAGTATCGCGGCGCTGGTGACGGTGATCGCCACCCTCGGCACGCTGCCCTACATGGCGTTGCAGCTGGAATCGGTCGGCAGCGCCTTGCTGACGCTCGACCCCACCTTGCGCGTGCAGGTCGCGGCGGATGAACTGGTGCTGCTGGTGGCCGCGCTGATGGGCCTGTTCGCAATTTTGTTCGGCTCGCGCCGGGCTGATCGGGCAGGCGACAATACCGGTCTGGTGCTGACGATTGCGGTGGAGGCAATGGTCAAGCTGGCCGCGTTGCTGGCGGTCGCCGGACTGGCGCTGTGGCTGCTGCTGAGCGGGGCGGAAGCGCCTGCCGCATCGCCTGCCCCCGCCCTGTTCGCCGCAGACCAGTTGGATGCGCGCTTTGCCGTCCTCACCCTGATCGCCGCCGCTGCCGCGCTGTGCCTGCCGCGCCAGTTCCACATGAGCTTTATCGAAGCCCCCGGCGACCGCGCCACCCCGGCGATGCAATGGGTGTTCCCGGCCTATCTGACGCTGACGGCGCTGGTGATCGTGCCGGTGGTGCTGGCGGGGCTGGCGGTGCTGCCGGCGGGCACCGATCCCGATACCATCGTGCTCGCGCTGCCGCTGGCGACCGATAATACGGCGCTGGCGGTGCTGGTGTTCCTTGGCGGCTTTTCGGCCTCTGCCGGGATGATCGTTGTGGCCAGCGTGGCGCTGTCGATCATGATCACCAATGACCTGATCGCCCCGCTGCTGCTGCGCCGCGCGCTGGCGGGGCGCGGCGACAGGGGCAAGATCGCGGCGCGGCTGCTGCTGATCCGGCGGCTGGTGATCGCGGGCCTGCTGCTGGCGGCCTATGCGTTCTATCGCGGCTTTGCCGGGATCACCGATCTGGCGGGCCTTGGCACTCTGGCCTTCGCGGCGGCGGCGCAATTCGCGCCGGGGCTGGTGCTGGGGATGGTCAGCCAGCACGGCAACCGCGCAGGGATGCTGTCGGGGCTTTTGGTGGGCTTTGCGTTGTGGCTGGCGCTACTGATCTGGCCCGCGGCAAGCGGCACTGCGCCGCTGCTGAGCATTCATCCCGATCCGCTGGTATCGGGCGTGGTGTTGAGCCTTGGCATCAACGTGCTGCTGTATTGGTTCGGCTCCGCCCTCGCCCGTCCTTCACTGCTCGATCAGGCGCAGGCGGCGGCCTTCGTCGGCACACCGATGCCTGGCGATTTGCCGCGCCGCGCCACAGCCAAGCGGGTGGGCGATGTGCGGGCGTTGCTGACGCAGTTCGTCGGGCGGGAACGCGCCGATGCAGCGCTTGTCGCCGTGCCGCTGCGCAATGGCGATCCTGCGGAAGCCAAGGTGCTGGAACTGGCCGAGCGGGTGATTGCAGGCGTCATCGGCACATCGTCGGCGCGGATGCTGGTGGGATCATGGGCGGGCGGCGACCCGATCCCCTTGCCCGAAGTGGTCGCGATGTTCGACGAGACCCACCGCCGCCTGACCTTCAGCGGCGACCTGCTCCAGACCGCGATCGAAAGCATCGATCAGGGCGTGGCGCTGGTGGACGGCGACATGCGGCTGGTGGCGTGGAACAGCCGCTATCAGCAGATTTTCGACTTGCCCAATGCGCTGGTCAGCGTGGGCACGCCGATTGCCGATCTGATCCGCTTCAATCTGGAACGCAGCCACTTGCCCGAAGCCGAGATTGCCGAACAGGTCGCCCGGCGGCTCGATCATATGCGCGCCGGGCGCGAACACCGGATCGAGCGCGAACAGCATGACGGCCGGGTGCTGCGGATCGTCGGTGCGCCCACGCCCGGCGGCGGCTATACCACCTCCTATACCGATATCACCGCAGACCGCCGCGCCGAACAGGCGCTGGAGGAAAAGGTCGCGACACGCACCCGGCAATTGAGCGCCGCCAACGAGGCATTGGCGCAGGCGACCCGGTCGAAAACCCGGTTTCTGGCCGCAGCCAGCCATGACCTGATCCAGCCGCTCAACGCCGCACGCCTGTTCGCCTCGGCCTTGGGAGAGGAAGTCGCGGGGCGGCCTGCGCTGGAGCGTTTGGTGGCCGATCTGGATGGCTCGATTACCTCGGCAGACCGGCTGATCCGCGCGCTGCTCGACATCTCCAAGCTGGATAGCGGCGGGGTGATCGCCAATGCCGAGCCGGTCGCGCTGGATCAGGTGTTCGAGGATGTGGCGCGCGAATTCGCATTGCAGGCGCAGGCCAAGGGATTGCGGCTGCGCCGGGTGCGGACAACCGCATGGGTAATGGCCGATCGCGCATTGCTGACCAGCGTCTTGCGCAATCTCGTCAGCAATGCGGTGCGCTATACCGCAAGGGGCGGCGTTCTGATCGGGGTGCGACGGCGGGGCGATGACGCGCAGATCTGCATTCACGATAGCGGGCGCGGAATTGCGCCCGGCGATATCGAGCGCATCTTCAGCGAATTCGAGCGCGGCGTTTCGACCGACCGCGAAGGGCTGGGCCTGGGGCTTGCAATCGTCCGGCGGGCAGCGCGGCTGCTGGGGATCGACATCGAGACAGCATCGCAGGTCGGGCGCGGCAGCCGCTTTGCCTTTGCCATGCCGGTGCTGCGGCGCGAGGCGCTGCCGGTTCGGGCGGCGGCACCCCGGCGAACACCGGGGCGGCTGCCTGCAGCAAGCGCGCTGGTGGTCGATAATGATTCCTCGGCGCTGGCGGCGACGGCAGCTCTGCTGGGGAAATGGGGGCTGACCGTCACCTGCGCGGCGAACGGCGTGGACGCGGCAACGGCGATGCGCCGGGCGCCGGACATTGCGATCATGGACTACCGGCTCGACGGGGCAGAGCGCGGCGATGCCACCTATGCGACGCTCTGCGAGGCATGGGGCACGCGCCCGCCGGCGATCCTGCTGACGGCCGAGGCTTCCGACGAGACCGAAGCGGCTGCGGCCCGCATGGGCGCAACCCGGCTGCTAAAGCCATCGCCCCCTGCCGCCTTGCGCGCGTTGATAACCACCTGTCTGACGCAGAGTCGTACGGCGGGCGGTCAGGCCATGGCGGAACCGGTCGCGGGCTGATCGACGTCGAGCTTGGCGGCCAGAAGCACCGCCTGCGTGCGGCTGTTGACCCCCAGCTTGCGCAGGATCGCGGTGATGTGCGCCTTCACCGTCGCTTCGCTGATGGTGAGTTCATAGGCGATCTGCTTGTTCAGCAACCCCTGCCGGATCGCCGCCAGAATGCGCCGTTGGGCCGGGGTGAGGCTGGCGATGCGCGCCAGATCGTCGTCGTCCTGCGGCTCGCCATCGGGGAACGA
This sequence comes from Erythrobacter sp. NFXS35, assembly GCF_040148725.1. Classification (NCBI taxonomy): domain Bacteria; kingdom Pseudomonadati; phylum Pseudomonadota; class Alphaproteobacteria; order Sphingomonadales; family Erythrobacteraceae; genus Erythrobacter; species Erythrobacter sp. NFXS35. The sequence goes on from NZ_JAGDEB010000001.1 coordinate 1,150,714, forward strand.
GCCGTCGCCGTCGCGCACCGCGCCGAGCGCTTCACGCATCGCATCGAGGCTGGATGATTTGGGGATGAACCCCGCCGCGCCCAGCTGCGCCGCTGCCGCAGAAACGCGGGCCTCCTCGCTGGCGGAAACGATCACGACAGGCAGCGCCGGGTAATCCTGCCGCAAGTCCATCAGCACGCTGAGACCGGAGGAGTCCGCCATGTGCAGATCGAGCAGCAGGGCTTCTGCCGCACCCGCAGCCAGCGCCGCGCGCGCCTCGGCAGCGGAGCTGGCCTCGATGATATTCGCACCGGGCCAGACCTTGCCCACCGCGTGCGCCAGCGCGCTGCGGAACAGCGGGTGATCGTCGGCGATGATAATGCGCCCCGGCACGGCGTCAGCGGTACCTGTTCATCGATTTTGGCGCCCTTCGACCAGCCGTTCGACCAGCGAAGGATCGGCCAGCGTCGAGGTATCGCCCAGCGCGCCGAATTCGTTCTCGGCGATCTTGCGCAGGATGCGGCGCATGATCTTGCCAGAGCGGGTCTTGGGCAAGCCATCGGTGAAGTGGATGATATCAGGCGTCGCGATCGGGCCGATTTCCTTGCGCACCCACTGGCGCAATTCGGCCAGCAGGGCATCGTCGCCCTCCTCGCCCGCGTTGAGCGTGACGTAGCAATAGATGCCCTGCCCCTTGATATCATGGGGGTATCCGACCACCGCGGCTTCTGCCACCTTGGGGTGAAGCACCAGCGCGCTTTCCACCTCGGCGGTGCCCATCCGGTGGCCCGAGACGTTGATGACATCGTCCACGCGGCCCGTGATCCAGTAATATCCGTCCTCGTCGCGCTTGCACCCGTCGCCGGTGAAGTACTTGCCCGCATAGGTGCTGAAATAGGTCTGCACGAAGCGGTCATGGTCGCCGTAGACGGTGCGCGCCTGACCCGGCCAGCTGTGGGTGATGCACAGGTTGCCCTCCGCCGCGCCGTTCATCACGCCGCCTTCATTGTCGACCAGTTGCGGCTGGATGCCGAAAAACGGCAGGCCCGCGCTGCCCGGCTTCATGTCATGCGCACCCGGCAGCGTAGTTATCATCGTCCCGCCGGTTTCGGTCTGCCACCAGGTGTCGATGATCGGGCAGCGGCCTTCGCCGACCACATTGAAATACCAGCGCCAGGCCTCGGGATTGATCGGCTCGCCGACGCTGCCGAGCAGGCGCAGCGAATCCCGGCTGCGGCTGGTGACGTAATCGTCCCCCTCGCGCATCAGCGCGCGGATTGCGGTGGGCGCGGTGTAGAGGATGTTCACCTGATGCTTGTCGACCACATCCCAGAACCGCCCGTGATCGGGGAAGCTCGGAACGCCTTCGAAGATGACTTCGGTCGCCCCGTTGATCAGCGGCCCGTAGACGATGTAGCTGTGCCCGGTGACCCAGCCGATATCGGCAGTGCACCAGAACACCTCGCCCGGCTGGTAATCGAAGATGTAGTGAAATGTGCTCGCCGTCCACACGCCGTAACCGCCGGCGGTGTGGAGCACGCCCTTGGGCTTGCCGGTGGAGCCCGAGGTATAGAGGATGAACAGCGGGTCTTCCGCCGCCATTTCCTCGCAGGGGCATGCCGTATCGCTGGCGAGATCATCCAGCCAGTGATCGCGCCCGTCGGTCATCGCCACCGCGCCGCCGGTGTGGCGGACGACCAGCATCCCGTCGATCGGGGTGTCGTGATCGGGCTCGGCCAGTGCGGCATCGACATTGGCTTTGAGCGGCACGCGCTTGCCGCCGCGCAGGCCCTCGTCGGCGGTGATGACAAAGCGGCTGCCGCAATCCTCGATCCGTCCGGCCAGCGCCTCGGGAGAAAAGCCGCCGAACACCACCGAATGCACCGCGCCCAGCCGCGCGCAGGCGAGCATGGCGGTGACGCCTTCGACGATCATCGGCATGTAGATTGTCACCCGGTCACCCTTCCTGACGCCGAGCGATTTCAACGCATTGGCCATCCGCACCACCTCGCAGTGGAGTTCGCCATAGGTCAGTTTCCGGGTTTCGCTGGCGGGATCGTCGGGTTCGAAAATCAGCGCGGTGGTATCGGCAAGTTCAGGCAGGTGCCGGTCGACCGCGTTGTGGCACAGGTTGAGCGTGCCATCCTCGAACCACGTGATCCCGACCGGATCATAGGCCCATTCCCCGCCCTTGGTCGGCGCGCGCATCCAATCGATCCGCTGCGCCTGTTCCAGCCAGAACGCGTCGGGTGCCTCGACCGAACGGCGATACATCTCGGCATATTGATCGGGCGTGCAGTGGGTAGGGGTGCGGGGTTGGGGCCGCTCGACAGCGTGGATCATCTCGACTCTCCCTTATCTCTTGGCCGCCTTTTACATCAGGCTACACGCCGCGCGCCCTCAGACAAAGGTCTTACGACCATCCGCTAACTGTGCGCCTCGCACCGATCCGCCCATCCTTGCTGACGATAATAAAGGATGGGAGGGTTCCATGGTTCACCTTGATGCGCGCCGCGGCTTGCGTTTCGCGCTGCTTGGCGCGAGCATGCTGACGGCGACGCCGGTGCTGGCGCAGGATCAAAGCGTCGATCAGCGGCTCGACCGGTTGGAGGCGCTGGTCGAAGGGCTGATTTCGCGGCTCGATGCGGAAACCGGTGATCACGCCGCACAGGACAATGCCATGCGCACCCAGCAGGATGCCATGCGCGAACAAAGCGCCGCGCTGCTTGCCGCCACCCGCGATCTTCAAGACCGGCAGGCTGAACTCGCAGAGCAGGTCGCCGCGCCCAAATTGCAGGAAGACAAGGGCTTTCGCGTCGGCAAGACCACGGTAGCCTATGCCGGATACGTCAAGGTGGATGCCATCGCGCAACGCACCAGCGGCGGGCAATTGCAAAGCGGCAGCCTGCTGCGCGACTTCCTGATACCCGGTCTGATTCCGGTCGGCGGCGAGGCATCGGGATACGACACGGATTTCAGTGCGAGGCAGACGCGGTTCATCCTGAAAACCGCGACCGATGTGGGGGCCGAACACAAGCTCAATTCGCATATCGAGCTGGATTTCATGGTCACCGAAGGCGGGGACGAGCGGGTCAGCAATTCCTATGTCCCGCGGATGCGGCAAGCGTTCATCACCTATGACAATTGGCTGTTCGGGCAGGCGTGGTCGACCTTCCAGAATGTCGGCGCGTTGCCCGACAGCCTCGATTTCATCGGCCCGACGCCGGGCACTGTGTTCGCGCGCCAGCCGATGGTGCGGTGGAGCAAGAACGGCTGGCAGATCGCCGCCGAACAGTCCGAAACCGTGGTGACGTCCCTCACCGGCGGGCGGGTGATTACCGGTGACGATACCATCCCCGATCTCGTCGTGCGGTACGATCACAAGCGCGACTGGGGCACGCTGACGGCCGCCGCGATCGGGCGCAAGCTGACGATGTCGGACGACGATTTCGGCCAAGCTGACGATGCGCTCGGCTACGGCCTCAGCCTGTCGGGCAAGGTCAAGGTGGGGGCGCGCGACGACATCCGCTTCATGGCGACTGCGGGCGACGGGCTGGGGCGTTATATCGGGGTCAATATCGTCAATGATGCGGCCGTGGATGCGGCCGGCAATCTCGATCCGATCTTCACCTATTCGGGCTTTGCCGCCTACCAGCACTGGTGGGGTCCGCGCCTGCGCTCGGTCGTTTCGGGCGCTTATTTCAAGGCTGACAACCCGGTATTACTGACCACCAATCAGGTGACCGACGAAAGCTGGAACGCGCTGGCGAACCTGATCTGGACCCCGGTCGATCCGCTCGATATCGGGATCGAGCTGATGTATGCGAACCGCGCGCTGGAGGATGGCCGGTCGGGCGATCTCAGGCGGTTGATGCTGTCCACCCGCTACAATTTCTAACCCCGATCACACGAACCAATTTGGCAACGTTTTACTTGAATCATTGCCAAATTGGTATCGGTAGAGGATCAGAAACGGTAGGCCACGCCCGCGCTGATGACCCACGGATCGAGCTTGTGCTCGGTCTCGATCGCCAGCGTATTGCCGGCAAACCAGCGTGCGGTGGTATCGATGAAATAGCGCTTGGCATCGAAGGTCAGGCCCAGGCCCTTATCGCCCAGCGGCACGTCGAACCCCGCCTGTAGTGCAAAGCCGAATTCGTCCGACAGGTCGGTATCGGTGACGCCCAGCGGGATCGTGGCCGCCCCCGGCTGGTCGCTGAGCCAGATGAAATAGGCGACGCCGCCGCCGACATAGGGCTTCACCCCGCCCAGATCGAAGTGATACTTGGCGGTGACTGTCGCAGGCAACAGCAACGCGTCCGAGACCAGTTCTGCACCCACAGGCAGACCGGCAGTGGCATCGACATCGTGCTGGGTCGTGCCCGCAATCGTCTCGATCGAGACATTGTCGGTGAGGAAATATTCCACCGCGACGGTCGGCACATAATTGTCGCTCGCCTTGGTTTGCGTATTCGCCGGAAGGCCGACGATATCGACATTGACCGCAGTGATCTTCCCGTCCGGCAGAACCGCAGTACCAAGCACCTTGAACTGGATGTCGCCTGCACGGTCGGTATCGTTCTGGGCCATCGCCGGAGCCGCGGCCAGCGCCAGAGCTGCACCGCCAAGCATCAGAAAAGTCTTCATTGTGATTGCGTCCTTCAACGGCAGCAGTGGCCGCCTTGCGCGGCCCAGGATTGTTGCTGCCTGTGATCGCCCGTTAGCCCCGGATGTGGCGCGGGCTCATTGATCCCGATCAAAGACCATTGGATCGCGTTCGTTCATTGCCGCACCATCATGGCGACAATCAGCACCAATTTCGGGCATGGCAGCATGGAAGCTTTCCGTGACGCATTGCCCATCGGATCCGGCGCGGCAGCGACCGCCGATCGGCTGTGCGAAATCGGCTATTGCCTGCAGCTTGCCAAGGGTGAGCAGCTCGCGCCCGATCCGCGCGAGGACCGGCTGGTCTATATCGCCGCAGGCGCCGCCAAGCTGGTGGCCCAGCCGGTCACCGGCTCACCTGTCAATCAGGTTCTGGCGTTCCATTTCGCCGAAGACATGATTTCCGTGCTGCGCCAGTGCGCCAGCAATTCGTGGGGCGATTTCCGCCTGGTGGCGCTGACCGATTGCGATATCGCGGTGTTCCCGGCGGAACGCTTCCTCGACATCGCCCAAGGCGATCCGGCCGTCTTGCGTTCGGTGCTCGCGCGCAGCCTGCAGGCGCTCCACCGCAGCCGCACCCGGATGATGCAGATGGGGCACAAATCCGCGCAGCAGCGGATTGCCGATTTTCTGGTCTCGATGGCCGAGCGGCTGGCCGATTGCACAGCGGGACGTTGCGCCTTCGCCCTGCCAATGAGCCGCCGCGATATAGGCGACAGCCTCGGCCTCACCATCGAAACGGTCAGCCGCCAGCTCACGGAACTACGCGAAGCCGGTCTGGTCGAAACCGAAGGCCGGTCAAAGGTCTGCCTTTCCGATGTCTCCGCGCTCGCAAGGGTTGCCGGACGGCAGGCTCAGCAGACAGGCAATGCTCCCGATAATTAATCAAATTTGATCTGGATCAACCACACAGATTGCAGAGGCGCGGTAAAGCGGGCCGACGGAAGGAATACATCAACATGGAAGCAGTCGTTCGGCGGCTGGGGGTCTGGGCGTTCGTCCTGCTTTCAGCCATAATCGCTATTGCGCTGACCCCGGACAGCGGGTTCGCAATTCACATGGGCATCGTCGCGCTGGTTGCGGTGATCCTGACCATCGCCACGCTGGGCAGCTATGATCCGCTGGCGCACGCGCAGAGCATCTTCAAGATGCCTCCCGGCCCGTCGCGTTATGATGACGACGTGATCCGCTGGGGCGTGATCGCCACCATGTTCTGGGGCCTGGCAGGCCTGCTGGCGGGCGTGTTCATCGCGGCGCAGCTCGCCTTCCCCGCTCTCAACCTTGAACCCTATCTCAATTTCGGCAGAGTGCGCCCGCTGCACACCTCGGCGGTGATTTTCGCCTTCGGCGGCAACGCGCTGATCGCGACGAGTTTCTACGTCGTGCAGCGCACCTGCCGCACCACGCTGGCCTTTCCGCAGCTGGCCCGGTTCGTGTTCTGGGGGTATCAGCTGTTCATCGTGCTGGCGGCCACCGGCTACCTGCTCGGCATCACCCAGTCGAAGGAATATGCCGAGCCGGAATGGTATGTCGATCTGTGGCTGACCATCGTCTGGCTGGCCTATCTCGCGGTGTTCGTCGGCACGCTGCTGCGCCGTCATGAACCGCATATCTATGTCGCCAACTGGTTCTATCTCGCCTTCATCGTGACCATCGCGATGCTGCACGTGGTCAACAATCTGGCGATCCCGGTCAGCTTCCTCGGATCGAAAAGCTACAGCGCCTTTGCAGGCGTGCAGGATGCGCTGACCCAGTGGTGGTACGGCCACAACGCGGTCGGGTTCTTCCTCACCGCAGGCTTCCTGGCGATGATGTATTACTTCGTGCCCAAGCAGGCCGGGCGGCCGGTCTATTCCTACCGCCTGTCGATCATCCACTTCTGGTCGCTGATCTTCCTGTATATCTGGGCCGGTCCGCACCACCTGCACTACACCGCGCTGCCCGATTGGGCGCAGACGCTGGGTATGGTGTTTTCGATCATGCTGTGGATGCCCAGCTGGGGCGGGATGATCAACGGTCTGATGACGCTGAACGGCGCATGGGACAAGGTTCGCACCGATCCGATCATCCGCATGATGGTGCTGGCGCTCGCCTTCTACGGGATGAGCACCTTCGAAGGCCCGATGCTGTCGATCAAGGCGGTGAACAGCCTGTCGCACTATACCGACTGGACTATCGGCCACGTCCATTCCGGCGCGCTGGGATGGAACGGGATGATCACCTTCGCCTGCGTCTACTTCCTCGTGCCGCGCCTGTGGCAGAAGCAGCGGCTGTATAGCCTGCGGATGATCAACTGGCACTTCTGGCTCGCGACGCTGGGGATCGTTTTCTACGCCTCCAGCATGTGGGTCGCCGGGATCACGCAGGGCCTGATGTGGCGCGAATACGGATCTGACGGCTACCTGGTGAACAGCTTTGTCGACACCGTCTCGGCGCTGCACCTGATGTATGTCGCGCGGGCCGTGGGCGGGCTGATGTACCTCGCTGGGGCTGTCATCATGGCCTACAACATCTGGATGACCATCGCGGGCAAGCTGCGCGATGAGGCTCCGATGGGCGACACCGCGCATGACGAGGCCGCCGACCGCCCGATCATCCCCGAACCGCAGGCTCAGCCGGCCGAATAAGGCAGGCGAGAAGGAACGCGAACAATGACCGACAAAAATCGCAAAGACGTGTTTGAAGGCCACAAGAAGCTGGAGAAGAACGTCACCCTGCTGGCCGCGGCGACTTTCGTCACGGTGGCAATCGGCGGGGTGGTGGAAATCGCCCCCCTGTTCTGGATCGACAACACCATCGAAAAGGTGGAGGGGATGCGCCCCTACACCCCGCTCGAACAGGCGGGCCGGGACATCTACATCCGCGAAGGCTGCTATACCTGCCACAGCCAGATGATCCGTCCGTTCCGGGACGAGGTCGAACGCTATGGCCACTACAGCCTCGCTGCGGAATCAATGTACGATCACCCGTTCCAGTGGGGGTCCAAGCGCACCGGGCCGGACCTGGCGCGCGTGGGCGGGCGCTATTCGGACGAATGGCACGTCCAGCACTTGAAGGCACCGCGCAGCGTCGTGCCGGAAAGCATCATGCCCAATTACAGCTTCCTTGCCGAAACGCGGCTGGATGTGCCCGATCCGTCCGCCAACCTTGCCGCGCTGCGGCGCGTGGGCGTGCCCTACAGCGATACCGACATCGAACAGGCATCCGCCGACCTCATGGCACAGGCCGATCCCAACCGCGAGGCGGGCGACCTCGCAGAGCGATACCCGAAGGCGCAAATCCGCGATTATGACGGCGATCCGACCCGCGTGACCGAGATGGATGCGCTGGTGGCCTATCTCCAGATGCTCGGCACGCTGGTCGACGTGAACAGCGCCGCCGCGCAGGAAGCTCTGGCCGAGGAGAAGGGACGGTGAGCCTGTACGAAATCCTGCGCCACTTCGCCGATAGCTACGGGCTGGCGATGATCTTCGCGCTCTATCTGACGCTGTGCCTGTGGCACTTCCGCCCCGGCGCGAAGAGTCACGTGGAAACGGCCAAGCACTCGATTTTCAAGGATGACGAACATGGTCAATAAGCGCATCGACCAACCCACCGGCACCGAAACCGTCGGCCATGAATGGGACGGCATCGAGGAGCTCAACACCCCGCTGCCGCGCTGGTGGCTGTATACCTTCTACGCCACGATCATTTGGGCGGCGGTGTATGTCGTGCTCTATCCGGCCTGGCCGCTGATCGACAAGGCGACCGCAGGCACGCTCGGCTGGTCGAGCCGCGGGGATCTCGCCAAGGAGATGAGCGCTGCCGACCTCGCCCGTCAGGGCGTGTTCGAGCAGATCGCGGCGACCGATATCGAGAAACTCGTCGCCTCGCCCGAACTCATGGGGCAGGCGATTTCGGGCGGCGCGGCAGCGTTCAAGGTCAATTGCGTCCAGTGCCATGGCGCAGGCGCGGCAGGCTCTGCGGGCTATCCCAACCTCAATGACGACGACTGGATCTGGGGCGGCACACTGACCGAAATCCAGTATTCGATCACCCACGGCATCCGCTGGGAAGGTGCCGACGAGACCCGGATCAACTACATGCCCGCCTTCGATGGCCTGTTCGACGCTGGCCAAGTCGATGCGCTGGCCGGCCATGTCCTCTCGTTGTCGGGCAAGGGCAAATCCAGTGCAGCGGGTGCAACCCTGTTCGCGGAAAACTGCGCCGCGTGCCACGGCCCTGCGGGCGGCGGGATGCCGGACATGGGTGCGCCTGCGCTCAACGATGCGATCTGGCTGTTCGGCGGAACCGAGGCAGAGGTGAAGAAGCAGATCCTCGCTCCACGTCACGGCGTGATGCCCGCGTGGAAGGACCGGCTCGATCCGGTGACGATCAAGATGCTCAGCGCTTACGTGCATTCGCGCGGCGGCGGCCAGCAGGCAGCCCCGGCGCAGGACGAGGTCGCAGCCGAAACCGACATTGCCCAAGGACCAAAGGCCGAAACCGATGGCTGATAACACGGAACTCGAGCGCCGCGTGTCTGGCGCGGGCAAGCCCCGCGACTGGGCCAGTGCGCTCGGGTCCTCCGCGCCGGAAGCCGATGCTGCCGATGCAGGCCACGGCTTTCTGGGCAGCGACCTCTACGAAAAGGGCAAGACCGTCCACAACAAGCGGATCGACGGCCCGTTCCGGCGGTTCAAGTGGCTGCTGATGCTAGTCACGCTGGCGATTTACTACATCACCCCGTGGATCCGCTGGGATCGCGGGCCGTACGCGCCCGATCAGGCGGTGCTGATCGACCTCGCGCATCGCCGCTTCTACATGTTCGATATCGAGATCTGGCCGCACGAATTCTACTTCGTCGCCGGGATGCTCATCATGGCCGGGCTCGGCCTGTTTCTGGTCACCAGCGCGGTGGGCCGGGCTTGGTGCGGCTATGCCTGCCCGCAAACGGTGTGGACCGATCTGTTCCAGCACGTCGACCGCTTCATCGACGGGGATCGCAATGCCCGCATCCGGCTGGACAAGGCACCCTGGGGCCCGGCCAAGATCGCGCGGCGCAGCGGCAAATGGGCTATTTACCTCGTCATCAGCCTGCTCACCGGCGGGGCGTGGATCCTGTATTTCGCCGACGCGCCGACGCTCACGCGCGAGTTCTTCACAGGGGAGGCGGCGCTGGTCGCCTATGCGACCGTGGGCATCCTCACCTTCACCACGTTCTGGCTTGGCGGGTTCATGCGCGAACAGGTGTGCATCTACATGTGCCCATGGCCGCGCATCCAGACCGCGATGCTCGACGAAAAATCGCTGATCGTCACCTACAAAGACTGGCGCGGCGAACAGCGCGGCAGCCTGAAGAAAGCGGCCAAGGAACCCGATCAATACGGCGACTGCATCGATTGCCTGCAATGCGTCGCAGTGTGCCCGACCGGGATCGACATCCGCGAAGGCCAGCAGATCGGCTGCATCACCTGCGGGCTATGCATCGACGCCTGCGACAAGGTGATGGCGGAGGTCGGCCGCCCGCGCGGGCTGATCGATTACGCGACGCTCGAACAATGCGAGGCGGAAGCCGCAGGCGCGCCGCCGACGCCGGCGTGGAAGGCCCTGCTGCGCCCGCGCACATTCATCTATTTCGGCGTTTGGGGCGCCATTGGGGCGGCGATGCTGTTCGCGCTCGGCACCCGCACGCACACCGATCTCACCGTCTCGCCCGATCGCAACCCGCCTTTCATGCTGCTCAAGGACGGCTCCGTGCGCAACGCCTACACCTTGCGCCTGCGCAACATGGAGGCCCGCCCGCGCGACATGGAAGTGGCGCTGACCGGCCTGCCCGATGGCGCGGTGATGTGGACAGAGGCGGTCAGTCTCGAAAATGCCGCTCCCGTGCAGGTCATCGCCGTTCCCGCCAACGAAACGAAGGTGGTGCGTGCCTATGTCATGCTGCCGCCGGGCGAGCGGGCAGATGTCTTCAGCTTCCGCCTGACCTCGCTCGACGAGCAGCGCGAACAGGATATCGCTGCAACCACCTTTGCCATGCCGGGGAACGAATGATGGCCACCAAGCGCAAGGAATTCACCGGGAAGCACATGGCGATGGTGTTCGTCGCCGGCTTCGGCATCGTGATCGCCGTCAATCTTGTGATGGCCAGCTTTGCCGTCAGCGGCTTTCACGGGGTCGTGGTGGCGAATTCCTATGTCGCCAGCCAGAAGTTCAACGGCTGGCTGGACAAGGCGGAGGAGTCCCGCGCCTTGGGCTGGGAAGTGCGGCCCGAACGCCGCACCGACGGACGGGTGGTGCTGTCCACTGCGGGTGTCCCGACGGGTGCGACCGTCACTGCAGACCTGCGCCGCCCGATCGGCGCGAAAGACTTTGCCAGCCTCACCTTCGCCCACGACGGCGAAGGCCGGTGGCTCTCGAACGAGGCTGTCGCGCATGGGCGCTGGACGATGCGGCTGGCGATTGCCGCTGCAGGCCAGGATTGGGCCGGGGAAAGCGAACTCAAGTGAACGCCCCTGCCTCTATCTTCAACGGCGACGAAGCCGAGCTTGTCTCGACGCGGTTCACGGTGCCGGGGATGCGGTGTGCAGGCTGTATCGGCAAGATCGAACGCGAATTGCCCAAGACCCCCGGCATCATCGCCGCACGCGCCAATTTCTCCGCCAAGCGGGTGGCGATCCGGCACGATCCGGCGATCGATGAAGACCGCTTGACCCAAGCCCTGCGCGATCTCGGGTTCGAGGCACAGCGGCTAGCCGACAACCCGCTCGGGGTCGAAACCGAGGAACGCAAAAGCCTGATGCGCGCATTGGGCGTGGCGGGCTTCGGGATGATGAACGTGATGTTGCTGTCGGTCAGCATCTGGTCGGGCGCGGATGGGCCGACCCGCGATCTGTTCCACTGGCTTTCCGCGCTGATCGCCATGCCGGTGATCGCCTATTCGGGCCGCCCGTTCTTCGCGAGCGCATGGATGGCGCTGAGCCACCGGCGCACCAACATGGACGTGCCGATCTCGATCGGCGTGATCCTTGCCACCGCGCTGAGCCTCTACGAGACGATCACCGGCGGCGGCCACGCCTATTTCGAAAGCGCGGTGATGCTGTTGTTCTTCCTGCTCGCCGGGCGCGCGCTGGATGCCGAGATGCGCACCCGCACGCGCGCAGGCATCGGCGCGCTGCTGGGGCGGATGGGTAAAAGCGCCAGCGTGATCAGTCCGGACGGCAGCACCCGCCGCGTGGCCGCCGCAGACCTGGAACCAGGGATGCTGGTGCTGGTCGCCGCCGGAGAAGCGATGGCTGCCGATGGCGAAGTGACCGAAGGCACCAGCGCCATCGACAATGCGATGCTGACCGGCGAAAGCGCGCCTGAACCGGTGGGGCCGGGGGCGGTGGTGCATGCCGGTGCGATCAACCTCAGCGCCCCCCTGCGCATCCGCCTGACCCGCGTGGCCGAGGATACCGCGCTCGCCGAAATCGCCCGGCTGATGGACGAAGCCGGGCAATCGCGCAGCCACTATGTCCGAATCGCCGACCGCGCCAGCCGCCTCTATGCGCCGGTGGTGCATAGCCTTGCCTTGCTGGCCTTCGTCGGCTGGATGATCGCGGGCGCGGGCTGGCACCAGTCGCTCACCATCGCAATTGCGGTGCTGATCATCACCTGCCCCTGCGCAATGGGGCTCGCCGTCCCCGCTGCGCAGGTGGTGGCTTCGGGCGCGTTGCTCAAGCGAGGTTTGCTGGTGAAGGACGGGAGCGCGCTGGAACGCCTCGCCGAATGCGACATCGCGCTGCTCGACAAGACCGGCACGCTGACGCTGGGGGAGCCGCGCGCGGATATCGCCGCGCTGGATGCAGAGACCCGCACAGTGGCGCTGGGGCTGGCGCAGGCGAGCCGACATCCGCTCAGCCGGGGTCTCGCCGCCGCGTTGCTGCGTGAGGGCGTGGAGCCTGCCGTCATCGACAATGTGCGCGAAACCAGCGGCACCGGCCTCACCGGTCAGTGGCACGGACAGGAGGTCGCGCTCGAACGGCCCGAGGACACAGCCCAGTCCCTCGCCGCGTGCCTGCGGATCGGCGAGAGCACCCAGACCATCACCTTCGCCGACCCGTTGCGCGGTGATGCCGCTGCGACCATCGCCGCATTGCAGGCCGAAGGGGTGGGCGCCAGCATCCTTTCGGGCGACCGTGCCGCACCGGTCGAAGCGGTGGCCCGCGCACTGGGGCTGGAGGCAACCGCCGAAGCCAGCCCGCAGGCGAAGCTCGCAGCGCTCGAAGCGCTGAAAGCCCAAGGCCGCCGCCCGTTGATGGTGGGTGACGGGTTGAACGATGGTCCGGCGCTCGCCGCCGCGCACGCCTCGATCGCGCCCGGCACCGCGTCCGACGCCAGCCAACAGGCCGCCGACGCGGTGTTCATCGGCGAAAAGCTGATGCCGGTCGCGCTCGCCATCCGGGTCGCGCGGCGGACGATGCGGATCGTGCGCGAGAATTTCGGCTTCTCCATCGCCTACAACATGCTGGCCGTGCCGCTGGCACTGTTCGGGCTGGTCACGCCGCTGATTGCCGCGATTGCGATGTCGGTCAGTTCGCTGGTGGTGGTCGCCAATTCGCTGCGGCTGGCCCGAAGCGCCAAGACGAGCGCCAGAGAATGACCGGGCTTGTGTTCCTCATCCCCATTGCGCTGGGCATGGGGCTGCTGGGCCTCGGCGCCTTCCTGTGGTCGATGCGCGACGGGCAGTATGACGACATGGACGGCGCCGCCGCGCGCATCCTGATCGAAGAAGACGAGCCGCTGGAGGACGATGCATGAGCGCCGCCCTGCCTTTCGCTTTCGCAGCGCTGTTGCCGGTGTTGATCGGCCCGCTTCCCGCCGAAAGCCGGGCGATCACCGCCGCATTGTGCAACGGCGGAACCATCACGATCCCGCTCGGCGACGGCGACACGCCCGCAGATAAGGGCGACTGCCACCCCAAAGCCTGCCACGCCGGCAACTGCCGCGACAAAGACCGTCCCGAACGCACCAAGCGCGGCATTTGATCTCGCGCAAAGACGCCTTGTAGCAGGGTTCGCTAACGCGAACCTCGGACCACCCGCCCCGGGTCGGGTGGTCTGCCGCGACCAAGGAGCGCCAGACAAAAATGTGGACCTATCACCCCGAATTGCTCGCCACGCCGGTGCCGCGTTACACCAGCTATCCCACCGCCGCCGATTTCGGTCCCTTGCCGGAAGGCGCAATCGAACGCGCCATTGCCGGGGCGGACGGGGACGTGTCGCTCTATCTCCACATCCCGTTTTGCGAGAAGATCTGTTACTATTGCGGGTGCAACACCGGTGCATCGGGCAAGGTTGCGCGGGTGGAAAGCTATCTCGCCGCGCTGCATCAGGAAATCGCCACGGTCGCCAGCCTGCTGCCGCCATCCGCACGGGTGCGGCGGATCGCCTTTGGCGGAGGCAGCCCGAACGCGATCAGCACCGCTGAATGCATGGCGCTCGTCGATGCGCTGCACGCGCATTTTCCGCTGTTCGCGCCCCAATGGTCGATCGAACTCGACCCGCGCAGTCTGACGGCAGATTGGGGGCCAATCCTGCACGATGTCGGCATCACCCGCGCCAGCATGGGGGTGCAGACCTTCGCCAATCACTGCCAGAAGGCGATCGGACGCGAACAATCGCTGACCATGATCTGCCGCAGTGTCGATCTGTTGCGGCACGCGGGCGTCACCTCGCTCAACTTCGATCTGATGTACGGTTTGCCGCATCAGACCGAAGGCGATCTTGAAGACAGCCTCGAATACACGCGCAAGCTGGGGGCAGACCGGGTCGCCGTGTTCGGTTACGCCCACGTGCCCCATCTGGTGCCGCGCCAGACGATGATCCCTGAACACGCCCTGCCCGGCCCCGTCGCGCGCTTCCTGATGGCGAGCCAGGCGCATCAATTCCTGACCGCCAACGGATATGACGCGATCGGGTTCGATCACTTTGCCCTGCCGCACGATCCGATGGCGCGCGCCACGCGCGATGGCAGCTTGCGGCGCAATTTTCAGGGCTTCACCGATGATCCTTCCGAGGTGCTGATTGGCATGGGGTTGAGCGCGATCAGCGGCTTTCCCGGCCTGCTGGCCCAGAACGACAAGCATAATGGCCGCTATCGCACATTGTCGGGCGAAGGGCGGCTATCGGCCAACCATGGCATCGTGCGCTCGCCGCAGGACCGGCTGCGCGGCGATGTGATCGAGGCGCTGCTGTGCCGCGGCGAGGCGGAGCTATCCCTGTGCCTGCTGGCCGAGACAAGGGACAGGATTGCGCCGTTCATCGCAGCCGGTCTGGCCAATCTGGATGGCAACACCCTGCGCATTGCACCGGGCGGTCTCCCGTATGCGCGCGTGGTCGCATCGCTGTTCGACAGCTACCGGCAGGTCACCCAGCGGAAGTTCAGTTCGGCCATCTGATGCCCCTGCCCCCTGCCCTCCGCCGCATGCTCCTTGCATGATCGGCGCTTTGCGGGGATAGTTCGCTCCATAAGAAGCGTGGAGTCACGTTCGGGCGCATCGATCAATTTGGGGGGAATAATCATGGCCGTTACCGATCACGTCGACCTTAACCAGTTCATGGAAGGGGTGAAAAAGCGCAACCCGTACCAGCCGGAATTCGTCCAGGCGGTCCAGGAAGTGGCGCAGGACATCTTCGAATTCATGGAGGACAAGGTCCGCTACCACGAGGCGCAGATCCTGCGCCGCATCGCCGAACCTGACCGCATCGTCTCGTTCCGCGTGTGCTGGGAAGACGACAATCACAACATCCGCGTCCAGCGCGGCTGGCGGGTGCAGAACAACAACGCGATCGGCCCCTACAAGGGCGGCATCCGCTTTCACCCCAGCGTGAACGAAAGCGTGCTGAAGTTCCTCGCCTTCGAACAGACCTTCAAGAACTCGCTCACCGGTCTGCCGATGGGCGGGGGCAAGGGCGGCGCGAACTTCAACCCCAAGGGCAAGTCCGACGCCGAAGTGATGCGTTTCTGCCAGAGCTTCATGACCGAACTGTACCGCCACATCGGCCCCGAAACCGACGTGCCGGCGGGCGACATCGGCGTGGGCGGGCGCGAGATCGGCTACATGTTCGGCCAGTACAAGCGCATTACCGGCCGCTGGGAAGGCGTGCTGACCGGCAAGGCGCTCGAATATGGCGGATCAAAAATGCGGCCCGAGGCGACCGGATACGGCGCCGTATATTTCCTGCGCAACATGCTCAAGCACCGGGGCGAAGACATCGATGGGAAGACCGCGGTGATTTCGGGCTCGGGCAATGTCGCGACCCATGCGGCGGAAAAGATCGTGCAAATGGGCGGTAAGGTGCTGACCCTGTCGGATTCCGACGGCTTCATCCACGATCCAGACGGCATCGATCAGGACAAGATCGATTGGGTCAAGGATCTCAAGAATGTGCGGCGCGGACGGATCAGCGAATATTGCGACCACTTTACCAGCGCAACCTATCACGGCGATGGCGCGCGGCCGTGGAACGTGGCCGCCGATCTCGCACTGCCCTGCGCGACCCAGAACGAACTGGGCGAGGATGACGCCAAGGCGCTGGTCGCCAATGGCTGCAAGGCGGTTTCGGAAGGCGCCAACATGCCGACCACGCTGGCAGGGGTGAAGGTGTTTCACGACGCCAAGATTCTCTACGCACCGGGCAAGGCAGCCAACGCGGGCGGGGTTGCGGTGTCGGGCCTGGAGATGAGCCAGAACTCCGAACGCATCAGCTGGAATCACGAGCGGCTGGGAGAGATGCTGACCGAACTGATGGAAGGCATCCACGAAAAATGCGTCGAATACGGCGACGAAGGCGCGAAGAACGGCGGCTATGTCGACTACGTCAAGGGCGCGAACATCGCGGGCTTCAAGAAAGTCGCCGACGCGATGCTGGCCTTCGGGGTGGTGTGACGGGTAAAGACTGACAGCGATGCCCCTGCGCCCGGCGCTGAGGCTGGAAAACGGCCGCATGGCTCTTGCTGGCGCGACCCCCGGCGCAAGCATCGCCTATAGTCTCGACGGAACCATGCCGGAGCGCGATCGAATTTACACCGGCCCTTTCGCACCGCCTCCGGGAGCCGTCGTCTCTGCCCGCGCCATCCGCTACGGCCATGCGCCGAGCGAGGCCATCTCCCAGCCTGCGCCGTGATGCAGCGGGGGATTTCGGCCACATCCCTGCCCAGCCTTGCGCTGTGTGCCTGCGCGCTGCTGGCAGCGTGCGATGACGGGCAGGCTCCGGCGACAGGCGCACAGGCGGCCCGCGAATGCCCCGCGATCGGCTCCGATCCGGTGCGCATCGAAGCGGGTGCGTTCGTGATGGGCTCTGATCTCGTCTACCTCGAGGAAGGCCCCCCGCGTCAAACCCGCGTGGGCGGCTTCTGGATCGACCCGCATGAAGTCACCAATGCCCAGTTCGCCGCATTCGTCGCCGCGACCGGTTATGTGACCACGGCTGAAAAACCGGTCGACCCCGCTCTGTTCGGCGTGCCGCGCGATCGGATCCCGCCCGAACTGCTCGCGCCGGGATCGGCGGTGTTCGTCGCGCCCGATCGCCCTTCGACCCGTTACACCGACTGGTGGCGTTATGTTCCCGGTGCCAACTGGAAGCGCCCCGAAGGGCCGGGCGGGCCTGAGGCGGAACCGGAAAAGCCGGTCGTCCACCTGTCCCATGCCGACATGACCGCCTATGCCCGCTGGCGCGGAGGACGCCTTCCGACCGAGGCCGAGTGGGAATATGCCGCCAGCGCGGGCCAGCCCGCCAGCGCCGCCCAGCCCGGAGCGGACGCGGCCAATAGCTGGCAGGGCGTGTTCCCTGTCACCAACGAGCAAGGCGACGGCTTCTACGGGATCGCCCCGGTCGGCTGTTATCGGCCCAATGCCAACGGCCTTTACGACATGACCGGCAATGTCTGGGAAGTGACGGCCGATTTCTACCGCCCGGGCCACGATCCCGCTGACAGCGACACCCCGCGCGGGCCGAGCGAGGCCGATGCCTACGACCCGCTCAACCCCGGCCTCGTTACCCGCGTGATGAAGGGCGGATCATACCTGTGCGCCCCCAATTACTGCCAGCGCTACCGCCCGCAGTCGCGTCAGGGGCGCGATCCGGGCCTCGGCACCAGCAATGTCGGCTTTCGGCTGGTCTATGACCGGATGGTTTCACAACGCGATTGAAGCCACGGTTTCTCCGATGGAGAATTGGCATTCCCCCTTGAAGACATGCCAGCTCCGGCGCCCCGCGTCTTGTCCTGTCGCAGGAAGTTATGCGGGGAACTCTCCGCCCCAACAGGCTTCGTTCCGCCGCACGCCCACTGTCAGCTGACCCCCAACGCCTGCGCCTGCTGCCGCAGTTCGGCAGCCTCAGCCGGATTGGCCTTCACCGCCGCTTCCAGCGCGGCCTTGGCCTTGGCCGGTTCGCCCAGCGTAATGCGGCTGCGCATCAGCATGACCCAACCGTCGAGGTTGTCGGGCTGCCCCTGAAGCCGCGTTTCAAGCTGGGCGACCATACCTTCGGCCATCTCACGCTGCTGGCTGGGAGTCATCGCGCCCGCTGCCGCCACTTCCGCCGCGCTCGGTCCGCGCACCTCGGCTGCCGCCGAGCCGGCCGTGCTGGCTGCGCCGGAAGCCAGAATGGCGGGCGTGCGATTGTCCTGAACTTTCGCAATTCGCGGCGCGACGTCGATCTCGTTCATCGCGCCGACCTGTTCGATTGTGCGCACCAGATCGGCTTCCCACGGCGCACCGGCCGGCGTGTCGGCCAGCAGCGCAAGCCATGCCGCGATCGCACCTTCGTGATCCTTGTCGATGTCTTTCTTTACCGCCAGGAAATAGCGCGCGCGCGGATCAGTCGCGTCGAGCGCGAGCGCTTTTTCGAACGCCTCCAATGCTTCGGGAGGGAGCGGGTCGCGCGCGCTGCCCATCACCAACGCCTCGCCCAGCGCCGACCACAGCACGGCGGTATCGGGCGTGATCGCCAACGCCCGGCGATAGGCTTCGGCAGCCTCGGCGAAGTCGCCGCCCTGAAAATAGGCGAAGGCCAGATCGCTCCACGGCGCGGCCTCCCCGCTCGAGGCTTCCGCCGCCGCCTGCAATTGCGCAATGGTGAGCTGGCTATCGGCCGCCGCCGTGGCATCAGCCCCGCCGCCCGAACCTTCGTAGATGTTGTACCCGATCGAACCCGCTGCCAGCAGCAATGCGCCGCCCAGCAGAATCCAGCCTGCCCGCCGACCACTCTCGCCCGCGCCCTGTGTCGCCTGCCTGTTGTCTGTTTCCATGGCCGCACGGCTAGCACCGCCGATGCTGACGGGCAATTCGCTCTGGCATCGGAAGCACATTTGGCTATGGTGCCGACTTGGATCTATCCGCAGGGGGGGAGGATAGTTGACCGACATCTATGCAGTTGCAATCGTCGGTTCGGGGCCGGCGGGCCTCAGCGCAGCCGCGCGTGCGGCGGCTTTGGGTATGAGCCATGTGCTGCTCGAAAAGACCGATCACCTGTCGGACACGATCTACAAGTATCAGAAGGGCAAGCATGTCATGGCGACGCCCAGCAATCTGGTGCTGCGTTCGGACGTGGATTTCGAAGCGGGCAAGCGCGAGACGATCCTGGGCATCTGGGACGAACAGATCGCCGGCCACAAGGTCAACGTGAAATACCACGCCGAAGTCGCGAAGATCGAAGGCGCGAAGGGCGCGTTCAGCATTCATCTGAGGAATGGCGAGGTGGTGGAAGCCGCCGCCGTGGTGCTGGCCATCGGGACGCAGGGCAATCCCAACAAGCTGCGTTGCCCCGGTGCCGATGCGCCGATGATCCAGTACCAGCTCGACGACCCCGGCGAGTATTACGATGAACACATCACCGTGATCGGATCGGGCGATGCCGGGATCGAAAACGCGCTCGGGCTGGGCGCAGATCCGGCGCAGCGCAATGTCGTTACCATTCTCAACCGCTCAGCCGATTTCGCCCGCGCCAAAGCCGCCAATGTCGCGCTTCTGGAAGAAGCGGAGCGCGAAGGCCGCCTGATCGTGCGGCGCGAAACGACGCCTGCCGAGGTGCGCGAGAACGAACTGCTGCTCGACACCCGCGACGGGCAGGAGGCGATCCGCTGCGACCGGATCATCGCCCGCACCGGATCGCAGCCCCCGCGCGGCTTTGTCGAAGCGATGGGCGTCGAATTTTCCAGCACCGAGCCGGGGGCCTTCCCCAAGCTTTCGCCGGTGTTCGAAACCACCACACCCGGCATCCACGTGATCGGCGCGCTGGCGGGCTATCCGCTGATCAAGCACTGCATGAACCAAGGCCATGACGTGATCGAGTTCCTCAACGGGAACCACGATCTCAAGCCTGCGGACGAGCCGATTCTAGCCGACAAGTTTGGCCAGCTACCGGGCAATCGCAGCGTAGACGATTGGCTCGGCGTGTTCGGCGGCAATATCACCATCCTCGCCGATCTTTCGCCGCTGCAATTGCGCGAACTGATGCTGGATTCGACCTGCCATGCCTATGAACCGGGCGATGTGATCTTCCGCCGCAACGATCCCGGATCGTCGATGTTCGCGATTGCCGAAGGGTCGGTCGCGGTCGAGGTGAACCCGGCTGATCCCTCGATCACGGTGGGCATCGAACAGGGATCGATCTTCGGCGAAGTGGGCCTCATTTCGGGCCGCCGCCGGGGCGCGACCGTGCGCGCGGCGGAACCGGTGATCGCGCTCGAATTGTCGCGCACGGCGGCGCTCAAATTGCTGGCGACCTCTCCGGGCGCGGCGCGGGCGGTGAACGCGATATCGGTCGAGCGGCAGTTGCTCCAGATGTTCGGATCGGGCCTGACCAAGGAAGACGTCGCCCCGCTGGTCGCCAGCGCCGAGGTGATGCAGGCCCGCGCAGGGCAGGTGATCGTCAAGGAAGGCGCGGACGACAAGGACGTGTTCATCGTCCGGCGCGGCTCGATGATCGTCGAAAAGCAGATCGGCGAACGCCCGGTGTTCCTGTCCTACCTGCCGGCAGGCTCCTATTTCGGCGAGATGGCGGTGATCGACGGCTCGGCGCGCACCGCCACGGTCAAGGCCGCGATCAAATCCGAAGTCATCCGCCTGCCCGGCGAAGGCTTCCTCGATCTGCTTGCCCGCAACCCGGCGCTGCGCGAACGGGCCCTGACGGACATGGCCGGACGGCGCGATATCAACGCCTTCATCGAAAGCCGCAAGGACAGCTTCTCGGGCGCGGTCGATCTCTATTCCGAAACCGCACAGTTCCTGGTCGACAACGGCATCGGCGAAGCGACCGACGTGCTGCTGATCGACGAGAAACTGTGCATCGGCTGCGACAATTGCGAAAAGGCCTGCGCCGATAGTCACGATGGTCTTTCGCGATTGGACCGTGAGGCGGGACGCACCTACGCGCACCTCCATGTGCCGACGTCATGCCGCCACTGCGAGCATCCGCATTGCATGGCCGACTGCCCGCCCAACGCGATCAAGCGCGGGCCCGACGGCGAGGTCTTCATAGACGAGACCTGCATCGGATGCGGCAATTGCCAGCGCAACTGCCCTTACGGCGTGATCCGCATGGACGCCAAACCGCCCAAGAAGCCCAACCTGCTGCAATGGATGCTGTTCGGCAGCGGCCCCGGCCCTGGCGAAGCGCCCTATAGCTGGCGCAAGAAGGAAGCCGAGAAGGAGGCTGCCCCCAAGGCCAAGCTGGCGATCAAGTGCGACATGTGTTCGGGCATCGATGGCGGCCCGGCCTGCGTGCGCGCCTGCCCGACGGGCGCCGCAATCCGCGTGGCGCCGGACAAGTTCCTGACCTTCACCAAACTGACCGAGGACGTCGAATAGTGGCGACCAAGGCTTCTGGCACAGTGAACAACCGGTTCAGGCAAGACGAAAAACGGCGCGATTCCGATCATGTCAGCTTCCTCAAGCACCGCCGGTTCCGCTGGCTGTGGATCGCGCTCGCACTGAGCGGCATCAGCATCGCAGGCTATGTCCTGATCGATCAGCAGCCGCGGCCCAATGGCGGCACGTGGTACGGCTATACACTCGGCACCATCGGACTGGGTCTCATCGTCTGGCTTTCGCTGCTGGGAGTGCGCAAGCGCCGGATCAACCCCGGCGCGTGGAGCCTCAAGGCGTGGACCAGCGCCCATGTCTATCTCGGCCTGTCGCTCATCGTGATCGGTACGCTGCACACGGGTTTCCAGATCGGCTGGAACGTCCACACGCTGGCCTATGTGCTCATGCTGCTGGTGATCGCGACCGGCATTTACGGCGTGATCGTCTATGCCACGTTGCCCGCCAGCCTTTCCGCCAACCGCAAGGAAATGACGCGCGCACAAATGCTGGAGGCGCTGACGGCAATCGACCGCCAGTTGGAAAGCGCCGCGCAGCCGCTGGGGCGCGCAGACGCAGACCTGGTAATCGCCGCACTGGAACAGGACACGTTTCACGGCGGTGCGTGGGGGCGGCTCACCGGACGCTACACGCGCTGCGCCACCGCGCGGTCGCTGAAGGGCATGACCGGTTCGTCCGAAGCTGTGGCCCGCGTGACTGCATTGCTGGAAAAGCGCCGCGACCAGCTTGCCCAGATCCGCGGGGCGCTGCGCATCCGGGCGCTGCTGGAAATCTGGCTGTTCATCCATATCCCGCTCACCATCGCCCTGATCGCAGCGCTGACCGCGCACGTGATCAGCGTGTTCTTCTACTGGTGAGGCGGGCGACGTGGCATTCCTGATCCGCACCATCGATTTTACCGCTGCCGGACGCGAGATCATCCGTGACCGGGTGGTAGAACAGGCGGCGCTGACCATCGGCCGCGCAGGCGAAAACGACATCCACCTCGCCGATCTGGCGGTCGAACAGCGCCATGTGCGGATCGATCGCAAGCCCGATGGCACGTTGTCGGTGGAGGCGCTCGGCACGCTCGGCTTCGGGCTGGACGGGCGCATCGTCACCGAAGGCACCATCGATCCTGGCACCGGCGGCGAGATCGCGCTGGGAGCAGCGCGGCTGGCGGTGGCACGCGAGGGTGACGATACCATCGCGATCACGATCCGCCAGATCGCGGCCGATGAAGGCAAGGGCGATGCCTTGCGCGGCTTCGCCCTTGCCAGTGCGCTGCCGAGCAAGCGGACGATGAGCTGGATTTTTGCAGGCGCGATCATGTTGGCGCTGCTGATGGTGCCGGTGGCGAGCCATCTGCTGCGCGATCCGGTCAAGAACGATCCCGAAACAATCGTTCCGGGACAGGTCGTGATGGATGCCGCATGGTCGGCGGGCGCATTGTCGCTGAAACATCACGAGCTGGAAGATAATTGTGAAAGCTGCCACGTTGCCGCGTTCGAAAGCGTGCAGGATGAAACCTGCCTCACCTGCCACGAGGACCTGGGCGATCATGCCACGCCTGCCCGGCTGGCTGGAGGGATGGCCCCGCTTTCAGCCGGCGATGCGCTGCAATGGCGGATTGGCGAGGCGCTGGGCAAGGAAGGGCCGCTGGGCTGCGTGTCCTGCCATTCCGAGCACGAAGGCCCGGTGCGGCAGAAGCCGGCGAGCGAGGCATTCTGTTCCGATTGCCACGATGCGCTGGACACGCGGCTGACCGACACAGCGCTCGCCAACGCGCATGATTTCGGGAAGGAGCACCCGCAGTTCCGCCCCGCCTACTACGCCAGTTTCGGTGCGGCCAAGCCGGTGCGCGCCTCGCCGGAGGCCAAGCCGGTCGAGCGTTCGGGCCTCAAATTCCCGCATGATGTCCACATGGACACGCGTGGCGGCGCGGCGCGCATGGCGCTCAGCTTGCCCGACTACGGTCAGCCGCTCGAATGCAAGGACTGCCACTCGCTCACTGCCGACAAGATCGCGTTCAAGGAGGTGACAATGGAGGATTCCTGCGAAGGCTGTCACAGCCTTGTGTCGGGCCGCACGGCCAGCGGCGGATTCAGCAATCTGCGCCACGGCGACGTGAAGGATCTGGCCGAAGACCTCGCGCGCATCAATCCGGCGCCGCGCCCCGCGCTCGCCTCGGGCCGCGCACGTCCCGGCCAGTTCGCGCCCGGCGGAGGAGCCTATGCGGCGAATTTCGGGCGGCCAATGCGGGCCTACATCGGATTGTCGAACGCGCTGTCGCCCGGCGGCATCTGCACCGAATGCCACCTGCCGACCACCAGGCAGGGGCGGCCCGATCTGATGCCAGTCAACCTGCCCGATCGCTTCCTGACCAGTGGCTTCTTCACCCACGAGGCGCACAAGAAGGAAGAATGCACCGATTGCCACGCGGCCGATACGTCGAAGGCGGCGACAGACCTTTTGATCCCCGACCTCAAGAGCTGCCGAGACTGCCACCTTGGCGCGACAGCGGTGAAGACGAAGAAAATCGTGCCGTCCGACTGCGCCATGTGTCACGCCTATCACGTGCCGTCGGGCCAGTGGTCGCCAAAGGGCAAGGCGCCCCACTACAGCCCCGCGCCTGCCCCCGACAAAACAACAATTGCCGCATTGTTCGGTCAGGCGAAACCCTGAGGATGGACCGGGTCGCACCATCCAGCGCCGTGCTGATCGCGCAGATGACCGACATCCATGTCGGCTTTGCGCCGCACGAGCGCCCCGAGGAACTGAACCTCACCCGCTTTCGCGCCGCGCTTGAACGCCTGCTGACCGGCCCGAACGTCCCCGACATGCTGGTGCTGTCGGGCGACATCACCGATCACGGCGACACGGAAAGCTTCGCCAAAACCGCTGAACTGCTGAAAGACTGCCCCTTCCCGATCATCCCGATGGTGGGCAATCATGACAGCCGCGAAGGACTGCTGGGCGCTTTCCCGCACATCGCGCCTGCCGAGGGCGGCTTCCTGCATTTCGTGATCGAGGCGCGGCTGGGCCTGCGCGTCATCTGCCTCGACACGCTGGAAGACGGTCGCCACGGCGGTGCGTTTTGTGAAGCGCGGGCGGAATGGCTGGCGGCGCGGCTCGCCGAGGCGCCCGAACAGCCTACGCTGATCTTCATGCACCACCCGCCAGTGGTGGCCGGGATCGACTGGATGGACCCTGCCCCGGATGAGCCGTGGATTGTCCGCTTGCGAGCGGTTCTGACCGGGCAGTCACAAGTGCAGGCGATCCATTGCGGCCATCTCCACCGCCAGATCACCACGCGGTTCGCCTGCCTTCCGCTGGGCGTCACCCCCTCGGTCGCGCCGCTGGTGGCGATGGATCTGACCCCGATCGACAAGGACGTGCCCGACGACCGCGAGCTGATCACCACCGAACCGCCGACCTATGCGCTGCACCGCTGGGACGGCACGCGGCTGGTTTCACATTACGAGCGGGTGGGCGATTGG
Source organism: Erythrobacter sp. NFXS35 (assembly GCF_040148725.1). Taxonomy (NCBI): domain Bacteria; kingdom Pseudomonadati; phylum Pseudomonadota; class Alphaproteobacteria; order Sphingomonadales; family Erythrobacteraceae; genus Erythrobacter; species Erythrobacter sp. NFXS35. The sequence continues at coordinate 1,175,689 of NZ_JAGDEB010000001.1, forward strand.
CAGATCCTGGCGCGTTTCCACGCCGGGATGCAACCGATGATCGAAGGCATGTTCGCCGAGCGGGATTAGCTCTTACTTCCGCGCCGCCCGCAGCACGCCTTGCGGGGCGACCCCGACCCAGCGCGTCATGTCGACCTCGTCGCTGACCTTCCACGGCACGCCGCTGCGGGTCATGAACAGCCGCTCCATCTCGGGCCGATTGAAGGGCCGCGAGCCGAGCCTGCCGAACACAGCCATCTGCCCGCCGGTTTCATCCACCGCGCGATCGCGATCAAGGCCCTTGCTGATCGCGATGGCGGGGCTCGGCGTCCTGGCCCAGGCGATCATCTCGGGCACCGGCGCGGGGCTGAAGCCGTAGAAATTGCGCTGACTTTCGGGGCTGGTGAGTTGCAGCACCTTCATCCCGTTCTTCCCATCCGCGACATAGCCGATCAGCGAGGCATTGGTGGTGCCCACCATCACGTCCTCGGCATCATTCAGTGTGCCGCCCAGCGTCACCTTCTGGAAGATACGCGGTGATTTCGGGTTCTTGACGTCGAGGATCACCAGCCCTTCGGCCTTGGCCGCGACATAGGCATAGGTGCGCGCGACATAGATGCGGCGCGCATTGGCCAGCGGCACGGTGGCTTCCGGCACGGCCAAAGGCGCGCGCAGGTCGGTGACATCGAACAGCTTCACCCCGTCCGCGTCGGACACCCATAGGTAACGGAACTGGATCGCGCTCGCCCGCGCGTCTCTCAGTTCGCGCACAGCCGCGATTTTGGGCGTATCGGGATCGGCAAGATCGACCACCACCAGGCCTTTGGCTGCGGTGATATAGGCGACCTCGCCCGCCAGATGCACGTGCCGCGCACCGTCGAGCACCCCGTCCGGGTTCCACGCCTCGGATCCGTCGGCAAAGGTCTTGCGGCGCAGCTTGTTGCTGCGGAATTCGCCGTCCGCCAGCGTGTTGACGTTGACGAGGATCAGCCCCTCGACGGCATCGGTGACGACCGCATAATTGTAGATCGGCAGGAACGCCTGCTCCTGATTCATCTCGCGCATCGCTTTGGTGTTGCGGGTCGGCGCAATCGGCTGATTGGTCGCAATCGCCATGCAGGTCGCGTTGGTCGTGCCGACATTGGTGTCGTGGCCCAGCGGCGAGAATGGCCCCTTCAGGATGCGTTCCGATGTGCCCTTGTTGGCGATCGAAGCAACGTCATAAGCGGTGAACCCGCCCTTGCCTTCGGCGACGAACATGTATTCGCCGCGCAGTTGCAGACATCCCACGCGGCCCGGCGTGCCTTCATGCACATTGACGAATTCCTCGAACGGATGAGTCTCGCCGCTCAGCTTGTCGTCGAAGGTCTTGCCGCGCACCCAGTTTTTCAGCTCGCGGTCGTTCTGATCGACGTGGAGGTTCCAGTAATCGGGATAGGCATAGCGGTGGAGATAGGATCCGAGTACCGCCTGCGGTTCGTCATATTCGGTGACGCGGGTGGCCTGAAAGCCGCCCTCCAGCCCCGTCCACGCATGCAGCCCGACGAAATTGACGTAGTTCGTGCCGAGCAGCAGCAGCTGCGCCATGATCGCGTTGTTATCGTCATTGGCCGACAGGTGGCAATCGGAACAGGTTTTGGTCTCGGTCTTGCGCACCGTATGCGGGAAATGCGGCGCGAAGGCCTGGCTGGAGAAGCCGATGGCGCTGATCGGCGGCTGCTGCACATAGATGCGTTCGCGGTTGATGTTGGTCGAGGACAGCACCAGCGCCGAGGACGACCGCACCGGCGCGGTCTGGTTGCCCTTGGTGGTCTGGTGCTTGCCCAATTGGAACATCTCGTCGCGCGCGACCTGCGGGTTGTAGGTGGCGAAGTTACGCGTTTCCCCGCCTTCGTAACGGTGGCTCTTGGTCTTCCAGTTCGCTTCGATCGGCAGGTGGCAACCGCCGCAGCTGGTGGTCCACGACAGGTGGCAGGTGAAGCACGCCATTTCCGGCTCGCGGTGGGCGCGGTCATCGGAGGCGATGCCGGTGCCGAATTCGAAATTGCCGGTCTCCGCCCCGTAACGGCTGACCAGCTTGGCCCGCGCCGCCTTGGCGTTGAAGACGGGAGTTTCGGGATCGACCGAATCCTTGACCAGACTGACCTCCCATTCAAGGGTGGGATCGACGATCGAACGCTGGATCAGCTTGCGCCGCCCATCATAGCCTTCGGTCCATTCGAACCGGCGCTGGCCATCGGGATTGCGCAGCAAGGCCATGTTATGCCCTTCCGGCGGAGCGGCAGGCCCGCTGGTCTTGAGCGTCGGATAGGCATCCGGCGTGCCGTGACAATCCTTGCACCCGATCTCGATCGCGTTGGCGACTTCGCCATAGATCAACCCGTTGCCGTGGCTGTCCTGCTCGTAATGGCAATCGGCGCATTGCATCCCGACTTCGGCGTGGATGCTCATCATGTGCACCGCCTTGCCCGGATTGGTGCCGGGTTCGACGAACTTGCCTTCGCCTTCTTTGCGCCATTTTTCCGGATCGTCGGGGTCGACGATTGCTCCTTCCGCATCGAGCAGGTTGCCTTCGCGGTCGCGCTTGAACACCGCGCGGAAGTTCCAGCCGTGGCCGTGGTAATCGGCGAACTGCGTGTCCTTCAGCGTGGGGTTCAAGTCATAGACGTTGCGCAGGAAATCGAGATCGCCCCACTTGCCGCGCACAGCCGCGGCTTCGGGATTGCGGTCGTTGATCGCGCGCACTTCCTCGGCGGTGGGGTATTTCTGTTCCTTGGGCCACATTGCGGGCGCATCGGATTCGTAATCCCACATGGTGTAGCCGAGGTAGGAATTGAGAAAGATGTTGGGCTGGTGCATGTGGCAGTTCATGCACTGCGCAGTCGGAATGGCGCGGGTGAAGACGTGCTGGAGCGGGTGGCCCTTTTCCTTCACCTTGCCATCAATGGTGAGTGCACCATCATCCTTGTGATCGGCGTGACCATCGTCCTTGTGACCCGGCTGCTTTACCGCACCGTGCTTAGTCTCCTCATAACCCGCAGCGTGTTCCAGCTTGCCTGCGATGGTCGGATCGCTGGTGATCGTCTGCCCGTCGCGCCCGTATTGCGCATAGATCAGCGAATGGCGCGGTTCGCGGTCATTGGCATAGACCACGTGGCAACTCGCGCAGCCCGAATGGCGATAATCGCCCGGCTGATCGTTGGTGCCCATGAACCACGTGAAGGGATCGTTGAGCCGGGTCTTGTGAATGTTGAGCGCCGGGATCGCCACCCGCAGACCCGTGCCGGGGCCGCGATTGGATTGCTTCAGATCGGGCCGACCCGGCTCCTCCAGCCGCTGGATCTGGCCAGTCGGGTTGGGGATGGCGATTTCGGGAAACTGCGAATTGATCGTGCGCCCGCCGCGTTCGAACACGCGGAATACGTCGCCCGGCGGGATCACATGCCAGGTCGGCAGCGGATACATTTCGGCAATGACCCCGCGCGCCACCTGCTCGGGCGACAGCTTGCCCCCCGGCCCTGCACCGGGCGAGGTGATCTTCGCCGGCTCGCCTTTGCGCGTGTAAGCCTCGCCCAGCAGGTAGTTCTTGAACGGCAGGATCCCGTTATTGTAGCTCGCCCCGCCCCACAGCATCGCGCCGGTCGCCATGATGGAGCGTTCCGCCGCCTCGATCGCGCCCATATGGCACGCCCCGCAGGCATCGCGCGCTACGCGGTAGTCCGAAGGGTTCACGAACTTGACGAACTCGGGCGCTTCCTTGTTGAGCAGCGCATAGGACCGCTTGGGATTGGCCGAGGACGGAAAATGCCAGCTGTCGGGGTATTTCGGCAGCACATGCGCCCGGTCGCGCGCGGCGACGTAATCGGGGCTGTCGTGCGGCAATTCCGAATTGCCGCGCACGCTCGCATTGCCGCCGTGGCAATCGGTGCAGCCAAGCCGCACCGCAGGCGTCAGGTGCATGGTCGGCGCATCAGTCTTCACATGGCAGGTGTTGCAGCCTTCGGACTTGGCGTTCATCTCCGCCACCGATTGCCGCTGCGGCGCGGGCGGAGCGAAGACCGCAGAGTAATCGCGCTTGACCGGCTTTTCCTTGTCCGCCGCCATCGGCTCGCCTGCGAACAGGACAATGCCGAGCACCAGCGCCGACAGCAGCAGCGCAAGGTGACGGGCGAAAAGGCGGCCGGATTTCAGCATCAGTAGGTCAGCACCACGTTGGCTAGGATGGAGTGGAATTTCTGCTCCCCGCCCAGATTGTCGAACAGGTTCTGGAAGCCGTCACCGGCCACCAGCGTTGCAGCGGACAGGCGGACAACGATGTTCTGGGTCGCCTTGGGCCGCCAGATCGCCGCCGCCGAGAGATCGAACCCGATTTCGCGCGGGATTGAGCCTTCGTTGCGCAGCACCTGCAAGGTCGCGGTATTCTCGAACCACAGGTGGTTGGCGTTGGCGGACAAGCGAAACTCCGGCGTCAGGTCGAAATCCGCGCCGACCCCCGCCAGCAGCAGGCCGGGGTTGTTGAAATTGCTCTGCCCCTGCTCCTTCGAACTCCGCAGCGAATTGAGGATGCCGTTGCGCCCGTTGACCGCAATTGCACGCCCGCCGCCTGCAAAGGGGATAGTCTGGCGAATCCAGTAGGAGGTGTCGGCACCTGCAAAGATCGGGTTTTCGAAAATCGCGTCGAACCCGCCTTCGGTGTCGTCATAGGGATCGCTGTCCCCGCTGGCATAGGCACCGGACAGGCGGAAGCGCATCCAGTCGCGATCATAGCTCGCCTCGACCGCCGCGAACTGCGCGTTGATATCTGCCGGACGATCGGTGAAGAAGCTGTTCCGGTCCTCCCCCAGCGCCCAGTAGAAACTGCCCGTCAGGTTCACCCGGCCGATGCGGCCATCCATGTTGTAGCCGAGATAGACGACATCATACTCGCGGCCCCGCAGCGTCCCCAGCAGCGCCGGACGCACCGGGAAGCCGTTGGTGTCGATCTGGATGTCGTCAGCCTCGCGGTTCATGTTGTAGACCACGGTGAACTGGCTGGTCAGCGCCGGGATCAGGAAATCCTGCCGGTACGCATTGGCGACGAACACGAAGTCGTCGCGCGGACTGCGCAGAATGGCGTTGAGGCCCGAATTGGTGTCCTTCTCCAGCCGCCAGAACGCGCCGAGATTGAACTGGAAACGGTTATTGTCGCGCGATCCGAACAGGCGCACGCCCAACTGCTGATCGTTGAACAGGAACCCGCGGAAATCCGACTGGAACGGCTGGATGCCCGCCCGGATCGAGATGAAATCGAATCGGTCATTGTCGAACTGGCTGAAGTGGTAATCGACGAAAGCTTCCTGCACGCCGAGAAACTGATCGAGCCGGTGGCTTTCGCGCGAAGGTTCCACAAACAGCACGCGGCGTTCGGGCACGTCGACGTAATTGACGTTGTAGGCCAGCGTGACACGGTATTCGACCGTCGGCGGCTTGAAAGTGGTCGATCCTTTCAGCAGCGCGAAACCGGCAATGAACGTCTGGCTAAGCACCTGACTGAAATCATTGCCGAACACGTCGAGCCGGTCAGGGTCTTCGGTGGTCTGCACCCCGACGGGAATCGGGAAGGTGCGCGGTTCGTACACGCTGTCGCTGATCAGGTTGGCGACGAAGAACCAGTCATCGCCCGTGATCGGCAGCCATGGCACCTTGTCCGGATTGATCGGCCGGTCGCCCTTGTAGGTGTTCTGGTTATAGGGATCGAGCAGGCTCTCCTTCACCAGCCCCAGACTTTCGATCAGCCGCCAGCGATCGGGGATCGGCAGTTGGTCGGTAGGGAAGGCTTCGGGCGGCGGCGAACGGATTGCGCCTTCGTTGTCCTGCTCGATCCGCTCCGGCAACGGGGCGGTGTAGCCGGGGCGCTCACGCCCCTCGATGATATCGGGATCGACCGGCGGGATGTCCTGCTCCCAATCGGCAGGCGGTTGAGGCGGAGGCGGCGCATCGTCGCTCGGCGGTGCTGCCTGCACCATCAGCGCGGCGGGAATGGCCAGCCACATCCCCATTACAGCCCCTCACACACGTTCTGGGCCGCGCTGTCGAGGAACGGGGCGAAGGGGCAATTGACGTAGCGCAGGCGAACCTGGCGGCTGCCGACCTGCACCACGATGCGGTCAGCCCGGATTTCGCGCGGGGCATTGCCGAACCCGCCGACGCGCTGTCCTGCGTTGTGCAGGCCGAGAAAGCTGATCATGTCGTCCTGATCGATCCCGTCGCCCGAAACGCCGATGCCGCCGACCAGTTGGTTCCCGCGATAGACCGGGACCGAGCCGGGGAATATCTGGATCCCATTGGCGATCCGCGAATTCCCGCCGTCGATTGGCGGCAATCCGGTGCAATTGCGCGGCGTGTCGGTGGCGCTTGCTCCGGTTACAAAGCCGAGATGCTGCGCGAGATTGCCGAGCACCAGCGCGCTCTGAAGGCCCGTCGAGAACGGATTGAACTGCGCGATTGGACGCGACAGCGGGCCGTGCGGCTGGCCGACCTCGCCATCGGGGAAATAGGGGCGCGACAGGTTCCCGCCCGACCGATCGGCAAAGGCAAACCCGCCTGTCAGCGCATTGGAATCGCCCAGAAAAGCACGCGTGCGGGCGACGAATTCCGGCACCTCCCCCGGCGCGCTGAGCAATTCGTTCGCGGCAAACGCACCCGAGAAGAAATTCGCGGTGCGCGCCTTCTGCAAGCTGACATCGATCCCGAAAATCGGCGCATCGGGTGATCGGACGATGCCCAGCACCCGCCCGCGGGTATCGACGAGGCTGATCGACACCTGTGCGCGGCTATCGAGCGGCTGGCGAATCTGCGCGCGCGCGCGGCTCATGACGGTGAAGGCTTCTTCGAGGATCGCCTGCGCCTCGGCAGCGGTGATCGGCGCGGCGATATCGCCCGCATCGGTTCCGGCCCTCACAGGAAAGCGGTTCGCCCCCGCGCCGTTGGACAGCACGAAGGCATCGCGGATCGAAAACTCCGCTGCGGTCGAAGGCCGGATGCCCGAAGCCTCGCTGCCATAGGCACTGCCCGCCAGCAGGCCCGCGCCGCTGTAATAGCCCGTCACCGGCACCAAAGCACCCGCCGTTCCGACAAAGCTCGCCCCTGCGACTGCGCCGATCTGCGGATATTCGATATCGGTATAGCGCAGGCTCGTGCCGTCCGCGGTGATACGGTCGGCCCGGATGCTGACCGGCGCTTCAAAGCCGACGGTGCCCGCCAACGCAATCGCCTCGTCAAGGTCGTTGTCGCGGTCGAGCACATTGGGATCGAGCCCGTAAACCCCGTCGGCGATCACCCCCACGCCGCCGATCACGACGCCGTTGCGATAGAGCGGGAAGCCGCCCGGATCGGCAGAGAGCCCGAGCGGCGAACGCTTCGGTCCGATCAGCCCTTCGTCTGCGCGGGCCGCAAGGTCGCTGCACGGCAATTGGCTGAACTGCACCCCGAACAAGGGGCCACTTTCGAGGCCAACGGTGGTCGGCGCAGGCGGGAAATGCTCCTGCACGATCATGCTGGCGGTGCGGGAGGAGAAGGCATTGCCCCCGCTTGACAGGTAAGCGCCGGTGATAGCCTTGGCGATGGCCGCGCCCGCGCTGGGAATGGTCAATCCCTGCACGTCGATATCATCGCCATTGGGCGCGCCCGGGATGATCGCGGTGGCCGCAGCGCCTGGCATGGCGAACACGGCGAGGACATTGCCGACCCGGTCTGTCACGGCGATGGTCGCAGCCGCGCCGCGGGCGTTGGCCTCGGCGGCGGCTTGCGCGATCACGGCGCCGACATCGGCGGCACTCAGGCTTTCGGCCGGCGGGATCGCATAGACCTGTCCTGTGGGAGGCGGCGGCGGCGGCGGCGGCGGACCGCCACCGGTCGCGCCGCCATTGCTGGGCGGACTATCCCCGCCCCCGCAGGATGCGAGCAGTAGCGCGCCCGCCGCAATCAAGCCGGTTTTCGCCCCCCTGCGCATGGCTATTGCAATCTACCGATGGCGCCTGCCGCCGATTTGAGCGCGGCGCGAAAATCTGCCGGGCGATAGGCATTGGGCTCGTCCACCGCCTTGTACGCGCGGGCGAGGTCGCTGCGAATGCCTGCCGCTGCGCCTGCGGTGACACGGCCTTCCTTGACGAGGGCGTTCAGCAGCGTGTCGATCCCCATCACCGCCTGCACCGATCCGGCATAGTCGGTGAAGCGCGGCGCAGTCGCCTCGCCCGCGATGATCGCGATAACACGGAAGGCATCGGCGCTGGCATAGGCGCGGCCCGACAAGGCATCGGACAAGGCACCGGCCCGCGCCGACAATGCCTGAGCAGCCGCCCGCGCCTCGCCCGGCCCGGCACCCATCGCCTTGTGGAAATCGCGGCTCGCCGCCCGGAATGCTGCCGCCTCGCCGGGCACCAGCGCGCCCGCCGTTGCCGAGAGCATGATGATATTCTCGTCATTGAAGGGCGGGTTGCCGAACGGGATCGGACGCGCCGGATTGGTCTCGAAAGTCAGCTTGCGCTCCGGGCCATCGGTGATGGTCCGGTGGCACGAATGGCAGTCATAGAAATAGAACTGCGGGAAGGCGCCTTCCATCGCGAACTTCGGCTGGGCGAACAGTCCGGTGGCGCGGCGCACTGCTTCGGCCTGACCGACCGCCCAGAACCGCAGCGAATTGGGCGCGCCTTTGCGCGCTGCGTAATCGGAATCGAGATTGTGGTGCTGCTGCAGCGCGCTGAACAGGTCGAGTTCGAACGAGACACGCGGATGGCCTGCCGCCATCATCGCATGGGTCACGAACTGGCCGGGCTTGGATGATCCGTAATGGCAATCAAGGCAGACGTTCGCACGCGCCTTGGGATTGTCGAGCGGGATCAGCCCTGCCGCAACGTTGGAGGCATGGGTGGCGGGAACCGCGTAGTGCTCCGCCAGCCAGCTGCCCCCGGACGCGCCGTGGCAGCTTTCGCAGCCGACCCCGTCTGTCAGCGTGAACTTCGCCCCGCGCTGCGCGACCGGCGCGTAGGTCGAATGGCAGCCCAGACACGCGGGTGCCTGCCTGGCATCACCAAGACCAAGGCTTGCTGCAATCTGCTGTCCGCGCCGACCGCCCAGCACGGCATAGGCACGACTATGCGCGCCGCTGGGCGACGAGGGTTCCTGCCACGTCGCGATTTCATCCTGCCGCACCACCGCGCCATTGCCTTCTGCACGGCCATGACAGGTCGATCCGGCGCAGCTGGCGACGCCTTCGAACGTGGGGTTACCGATCGCGCCCGAGGCGGGGTAAAGCGCGGCAAGCCCGGCGATCGCCAGCAGGCGAACGACCTGCGGCTTGCGGAGAAAGCCGAGGATCCGTTTCGCTACTACTCCCGTCATCTCATCCCCCCCGAGATGCCCTGGCACCAATACTTGCTATACCGGTGTGGAGTAGCAATCGATCCCTGAACGCGCTTGTAGAGCCGCGTCAGGAACCCCCTTATTGCCGACTCCCCGTCGGGCCGCCCGGCCCCTTGTCACAAGCTTGGCAGTGCGATGCAACAGGCAATCCGCGCTTTTATGCTCGCCGAGCGATGCACGTCGGGCAGTCGCCTCAGCTGGCAGCTTCGGCGCTCGCCTCCATGGTGCTCGCCAGCGCCTCCAGCTGCACCGAACATCCCTTTGCAATCAAGGCTTCGGCAAGCAAGTCCGGCGCTTCGTAATCATCGGCAAGCAGCACGAAATTCACCTCGGCGCTGGTGGTGCCGTCCGGGGCGGTGATCATGTAATGACCGCCCTCTGTGACCGGGACCCGCGCCGGATCGAGCGCGGCGACGGTGACGGTGTCGTCAAAGGTGACTTCGGCCTGCACATCGCTCTCGCCGTGGCCGGTGATGCGGTAGGTGGCGGTCCCTTCGGTGCCCGGACGCCACAGGCGCACGGTGGCAAGATCATACAAGCAGAACGTACCCGATCGGGTGATATCGACGTACCACAGGCTGGGGTTGCTTACGACGTCGTCCTCGGGCGCCCGCACAGCCCCGGTGCGCACGCGCGTCGCTGCGCGCTTGCGGGTGAGCGAGGCAAACCGGTTCGAGGCGACCTGCGGGCGATCGCCCACGCGGAAGGTGCCTGCGCCCTTGATGACACGGGTTCCATCAGAGGTCAGCACGGTGACAACGTCGCCCGCCTTCAGCGTGATGCTCGCCTCGTCATCCAGCTTCGTGCCGACCGGATAGCTGTTCGACGAAGGGCCGGTGGACTTGACCACGACCCCGGCCACTGCCGCTGCAGGCAAAGCCAGTGCCGCGCCGCCCAGTGCCATCGCCGCCATCGTCCGTTTCATTCTAACCGAGAACATAAGTTCCTCCCTCGTCCATTTCCCGCATCCGCTTTACCAGATTACGTAACGCTGAATCATCCGGATGACGATCCGCGACATCCTCTACCAGCCGGATCGCTGCCGCGCGGTCGCTGGCAGCGAGCACACAGGCCCTTGCCAGAGTTTCGCGGTCAGTACCCGGAAATTCCGGAATGGGCTCGAACAGGTCGACGGGCCGTGCTCGGCCTCGCAATTGCACCCGGCCCATCGGGCGCCACCAATCGAGCGTCGATGCCTCGGCGAATTCACTGCTCGCCATGACACTCGATTCGAGCGCCTTGTTGGCCGCCTCCAGCCGCGCGGCGGTGTTCATCGAATCCCCCAGTGCAGTGTACTGGATCCGGGTCGCTCCGCCGAAATTGCCGATCACCGCCTCTCCGTAATGCAGGCCGACGCGGGTCTTGCCGATCGGCGGCAAGCTTGCATCCATCGCCGCCACCTCGCGCCGGAAGTGCTCGCCCGCCTGCCAGATCGCATACCCCGCCTTGGCGGCGCGCGTGCCATCATCGGGCCGGGCAATCGGCGCACCCCAGAACGCGACCACCGCATCGCCGACGAACTTGTCGATCACCCCGCCATGGTCGAGCACCACCTGACTGAGCAGATCGAGATAGCGGTTAAGCAGCTTTGCCACCATTTCCGGCTGGATCGCATGGCTCATCTTGGTGAAGCCTTCCAGATCGCTGAACAGCACAAAGATTTCCCGCTTTTCGCCCCCCAGCGACAGCAACTCGGGCTTGTCGATGATCGCCTGCGCAATGTCGCGCGGAATATACTTGCCGAGCGCGCCCGCGGCGAAATTGCGCTGTACCGCGCCCGAAGCGCGGGCCGCGGCGGTGACTGCGGTAAAAGCGATGATCCAGCCCACCAGCCAACCGACCGCAGGCAGGCCATAGGTATCGACGTTGCGAAATTGCAGCAGCGCCGGGATGCCGATGAAGGAGAGGATCAGCAGGATCAGGAACGGTGCGAGCCGCCGTGCAGGCCATTCGAGCAGTGCTGTCAGCGCGGCGCTCAGCACCACCAGCACGGCCATCATCCACAGCACCCAGTTCGGTATCGGGGCAAGGTGACGATTATCGAGCATCTGCGCAATAATCTCGGCATGGACGGCGATCCCCGGCGGAACCTCTCCGGTGATTGAGGTGAAGGTCGTCTCGACCCGGTCATAATCGACGATATCGCCGCCGATCAGAATATATTTGCCAGCGATCTGATCCGCCAGGAACGGCAGCACTTCGGGGTCGGCATCCGCGAACAGATCGATCTGAAGCGCGGCGAACAGCGGCGCATCCACGAATTTTGCGCGACGATAATCGATCGAGCCTTCGTATCCGGCAAAACCGGTCGCAGGCTCGCCCGCATCCGCCAGCATTGCCCGGCCCAGCAGCGGTGGCAGGTCAGGAACGATCTCGGGCCATACCCGCGTCGCCCCGAAGGTATTGTCGAGCCGGATGCTGGCGGGCCGTGTCCGCGTGTCGGTGAACTCGCTCTGAAACTGTTCAAGATATTGCTGCTGCTCGTAGACAATATCGTCCTTGTTGGTGGCAAGATTGGCATAGGCGAGCGCGACCGGCGTGCGCATCGTCCGCAAGGTTTCGATCAGCTGCTCGTCCTCGTCCTGAGGCTGGTCGAACAGGATGTCGATTCCGATCGCCTTTGCGCCCATGCCATCGAGATTGCGCAGCGTCCGGGCCAGCACGCCGCGATCGAGCGGCGAACGTTTGCGAGCCTTGATGAGGGTCTGGTCGGTGTAGACCACCAGCACGACGCGGTTGTCCTGTTCGACCAGATCGGCAGCGTAGTAGGCGCGAAGGTCATACAGCGCGCGTTCGGCTTCGCTGGTCAGCGGCGTGGGCTCTGCCCCATCGGGCAGCACCCAGCTGAAGCGGGCAATGAAGACGGCGGCGATCAGCACCACGACGGTCGCGGTCAATTGCACCCCGCCCGCTTCGCGCACGTTGCGCCAGCCGCGCCGCAACCAGCCGGTTAGCGATCTGCCGGACTGCGGCGGCGGCTTCATTCGGGTGCTGTCCTGCCGGTTCAGCGGGCGAGCCTCGCGGCCCCGTCGCCCACCACGGCGAAAGCCGACCAGTAGAACGGATGCGAGGTATCCGCATCATCCATCAGCGCCAGTTGCGAGGACCGCAGCGCCTCGGCGGTTTCGCGCCCGTCTTCGGCGAACAGGCCGGAAATCAATCGACCGGTGGCGTCGAAATCATCTGGAACCGGCCAATGGCTCGCCAAGATAGTGCGCCCACCCGCGCCCACGAAGGCGCGCACCAAGCCATCGAGTGCGAAGTCGCCGCCGCTCGTCACACCCGCCTCCCGGGTCGCACCTATGGTGGCGCTGCCCGCCGTATCGCAGGCCGAAAGGATCACCAGATCGGCATCGATCCTGAGGCCGAAAATCTCCGCGAAGCTCAGCAGACCGTCCGACCCCTCGCCTTCGCCGAAGCTCGTCAGCAGCGCGGGGCGCGGCGGGCATTCGGGTTGCGGCGCGGTAACGAGGCCGTGGGTGGCGAAATGCAACACGCGGTATTCGCTCAGGTCATCGAGATTGCGGATTGCGCTGTCCGTGAAATCGTCCCGCGTCAGCACACGGGAGGCGCCGCCCAATCGGGCGGCGGCATCACGCAGTTCGTCGGCCTTGATCGGATTGGCCCAAAGCCTGGGCGACCACTGGCAGTTGTCGCCTCCGGCCAGTGCGGAGCGTGTTCTTGCGGTTCCGGCGGCACCGGGTTCCAGCGGCGCATTCTCGCCCAGACCGAGATAGGGGCGTGTGCCGTTCGAAGGCCGCGCCGCACGCACATCACGGAAGGCGGAAGCGCCGACGGAGGTGCTGATCTGGGTCTTCCGGCCCAGCCAGGCCGTGCCGCGGAAATCATATTCGTCCGCATTGCTTCCGGCGAGCCGCGCCTTGTAGACCGCGACGCTCTCATCGTCGGTCACCAGCAGGTTGATCGGCAGTTTCAACAGCGCGCCATCAGGTTCGAACACGATATGCCGCAGCTGGGGCAGCCGATCGGCGACCGGAGCGAACAGGCGCACGTAAAGCTCGCGCGCGCCGGCGATGTCGAAGGGGTAGGTCAGCACCTGCCCGCCCTCGGCGATGGCAATGCTCTCGCGGATCCTGCCGACCAGCTTTTCCAGCTCGTCCGGCGTCGCATCGGCGCGCCAGGCCTGCGCGCCTGCCTTGGTCGCATAGATCACGAAAGCGCTGTCTTGCAGCGTGACGAGCTTCACATACGCCTCGTCCGCACCGAGCACCGCCTGCAGATCGCCCAGCGCAAGCGTACCCTCCGTCACCGCCCGGTAGCGCGGATAGGCAGCGAGTTTCTGGAGCACTTCGGCCTGCTGCAACTGCAATTGTTGCAGGCGCTCCTCACGCTCGGCAATGGCGGAGGTCTGATCGCCGCTGATTTCCTGGGCAGAGCGCAGTTCGACCAGCGAAAGCCGTAGCTGCTCAATCGCTCGGGCAAGATTGGTGGTCGTGCGGAACAGCTGCGCCGCTTCGTCCGTGCCGCCCGAAAGCTCGCGCGCCAGCACGGCCTGGGTCTGGGCCAAGCCGGGGCGCTGAAGCAATTGGCTACCCGCGAACAGTTCGGCGGCAGCCGCACCGTCAGCGGTGTCACCAGTAAACAGCAGCGCGAAATAGGGGGCCAGCAGACCGCGCAGCGACGGAAGCGGGCGTCCCTCGGCATCCGCGACAATCTCGCGGTACAAGGCAAGGGCATCATCGCGGCGGTCGGCGCGGGCATAGAACCCGGCCAGCAAGCCGCGCGCGCTGTCATAGGCGGGCGAATTCGGATAGGTCGCGTCGAGCAGGGTAATCGCCTGTCGATGCAATTCCTCGGCCTCGCCCGGACGGCCGCGGCGTTCGGCGCCTTCGGCCAGTTCGCCCAGCACCTGCGCTCTCAGCCACACGATCGAGACAACCCGCCCTTCGCGCACGCTGGCCATCGTCGCCTCGGCCTGCTGAAGCAGCGTTGTCGCAGCCTCTGACCGGCCGAGCAGCCGCAGTGCGGTTGCCTTGAGATAGGCACGCTGTCCGTCCAGCAATTGCGCCCGCTCCAGCGGGGTCAGGCTCAATGAATAGGCACCGCCAATGCGGTTGTTCTCGCTGGCAAGCTGGCCGGCCAAGGCGGGGCCGATCCGCAGCTTGCGCATCTCGCCATCGTCTCCGAAGTCCGACAGCAGCGGAGCATCGAGCAGCCGCAGCGCAGCTTCGGGCTTGCGCTGGTTGAGCGCATCCATCGCTTCGTAATTGCGCAGCAGACGGGCGAGCACGGGACTGGCGGCACTGTCGGCGCGGCTCGCGGCGTACAGGCGCCGGGCCTCGGCGTAATTGCCGAGATTGGATTGCTGCAACCCCTGGTTCAGCCGCGCCTCGACGGCGCCGGGACCAGCCAGCGCCGCCGAAGACACCGCGAAAAACTCTGCCGCTTCTGCGAAATTGCCGGCATTGCTGCGGCGATAGGCCTCGACCAGCGCCTGATCTGCGGCAATCGCCTCTGCCTGCTGGCGCGCGAAAGCAAGATCGTCGGTCGCGCTGGTCAGCGGAATTTCGACGGTGCCGGGCATCACCATGTCGTTCGCCAGTGATGCCAGCCCCAGTTCGAGCGCCTTGGCATAGGCGGAAAGTCCGCTCGCCGCGTAGGTGCGCTGCCCGCTGCGCGCGAGGAGCAGCTCGGTGCGGATTATGCTCTGGTTCCGGGCGCAGACCAGCCGCTCGGTGCCGGTCAGGCCGGGAGTATCGACAGTGCCATTATCGGCCTTGCAGGTCGCTTCGGCTCCGGCGAACCGTGATGCGGGCGCGTCTCCTGCGCTGCCGCGGATTACCCACAGCGTGCCCACCGGCGCGGCAGCATCGCGGCAGATGACGGAATAGCGCCGGTCGAACAGGCCCGCCCCCGGCTCCGGCGCGAGGATTTGCGCCTCGCACAAGCCGTTGGACCCGATCGGGAAGGTATCGCGCAGGCTGAGGCTGGCCTGCTGCGCCGCGCCGGGAACCGCCGGCAGAGCGGCCATTCCCAATCCGAGACACAAAGTGCCCAATGCTGCAGCCGCGCGGGCGATAAAGCGATCGGTCATGCTACTTCTCCTCCGCAGACGCATTTCCGGGCGGGGAGTAAAGCGCCGCGTCACTGCCGCTCGTCACCGGATCGTCAAGCAGCGGCTCTTCGGAAATCAACGGCGCTTCGGGCCGTTCGGGGAAATCCATCCCAAACTTGTCGTTCTGTTCGGCCACGCTTTCTCCGGTCGGCTCACCCCAAGTGACAGGATCGAGGATGACCGTCGGATTGTTTAGCGGCGGCAGATCGGGATTGCTCGGCCGCGGTGTTTCCGGCTCAGTTGGCGGTGGTGGCGGCAGCGGACATTCGCCGGTGTTGATGATGCAGTCGTTGAATGCGCTCAGTTCAAGATAGGCGGTGAGGCCTTGTCCGGTGCGATTGAAGTTCACTTCGCTGAAGAAGTCGTTGCCGGTCACGAAGCTGCCATCGTCGCGCTGGCGGCGACCATAGGCGAATACGTCGAGCGGCTCACCCTGACTGCTGCTGGCAGCAATCGACAGACCGCCGCCACCCACCAGGATTCCGCCCTGCCCGGTGGACCCGCCGGTGTTGCGGACGAGGAGGCTTTCACCCACGAAAATCGATACCTCGCCTGCGCGCAGATAGCCGAGTGGGTCATCGCTGCCCTCAACAGCAACCGCCAGCAATTCGTCGCGTCCGGCGAAGGCCCGGTCGGACTGCAACTGCGCGATAGTGTCGGCATCGGCGACCCAGAGATCGTCCGCACTGAGCGTCAGTATCCCGCCGGGCAAGCCATCGGTATCGGTGATCCGTATCCCTCCGGGCGTGACCACTTCGATCCGCTCGCCCGCGCCGATGACGAATTCGTCCTCGCTTGCCGCGTTGAGATAGGAAACCGTTCCCTCAACCCGGACGATGCCCGGGCCCTCGGCCACGGGGAAGATGCTGAAACGAGAAAACCCATCGTTGAGCGAACCGGAAATGGTGAAGTCACGAACGAGAACATCGGGCTGATTTGGATCTTCGGTGATGACCGACGAACCGACAAAAGCGAAATTATCGGCATTGATCCGTCCTATTTCGGCCGCGGTCAGCGTGAAGCCGATCTCATCGACATCGCCTCCGATGATCGCGGTGTGATTGAGATCCAGCGAATTGAACAATACGGAGCGTGCCCCGATCCTTGCGCCATCTTCGATGTCGATTTCGCGTGCGGTAAGGGTGATCTCGTCCCCGCCGAGGCCGATCGCCGCGTCGTCATCGCCAAGTATCGAGATCATGCCTCGGGCGAACAAATCGATAGTGGTGGTTGTGGCGCTGTCGGTGGCGCTGCCAATGATGTTGCCCTGAGCGGTGCGAACCTGAATATCGCCCAGCGCGAAAGCATCGAGGTTGCCGGTGACATTGATGTCCCCGCCTTCCGCGACCAACAGCGACGGCGGCGCACTGGAAGAAAGCGTGTCCCCGCGCGCCGAAGCGGACAGGTTGGCCGTGTTCAGGCTTCCCCCGCCGATTTCCACCACAAAGCGTCCGGCAGTGTTTGCTGCTTCCCCAGAGTTGCCGCCGAATGCATCGGCAGTCAGAATGATCTCGTCGGCGAAAACTTGCGCCGAGCTGCCGGCTGCAATGATTAGCGATGACGTGCCTGCTTGCGCAGTGCCGCCAGCCGATGTTTCGGCATCGCTGACCAGTTCGATCAGCCCGGCATTCAGAACGGCATCGCCCTGCAGTGTGATTGCGGCCAGACCGCCATTCCCGCCGCCACCTGATGGAGTGTCGCAAAAGGGATCGGAAATATTGCAGATCGGAGAGATCGCTGTCGCCAGACCTTGTGCTTCGACCCGAACCTCATCCGCAGTTAGCGTACCGCCTACAAGCTGCAACTCCGCCGTGCCACTAAGCCCCATGCCCAACTGGTCGCCTTGACCGCCGCTGGCCTGCGAACGCAGACGCAGGATACCCGGACCAGAATTTACCGCCACCACGGTAACCTGCGATGTGCTTAATGACACTCTAACCGTGCCGCTATCGGCATTGCCGCCCTGCCCGCCGCTCCCAGAGAGGGTATTATTGCCACCGACTGCAACGGCCGAGAACTCGTTGCTGCCCAGCAATTCGACCGTTGAATTCATAAAGTTGACCGAGACGGACGAAGCTTGGGCATTTCCGCCACGCCCACCTTGGCCGTCAGCCCCACCGCCAGCGGCCAGCGTGCTGACGAGGATATTGCCCCCACTGAGATCGCTGTTTGTGAGTGCGAAGCGGACAAAGCCACCGTTGACATCCCCTCCTTCGGTGATGCCCTCGCCGCCACGCAGATTGGCGCCCAAGATCAGGCCGCTTTCGCCCGCGCCATTGGCGCTGAAATCGATGGTCGCATCGGTGGCATCGAAAGCGGACTGCAAGCCTTCGCCGCCGAAAACATCGCCTCCGATGTTGCCGCTGCCGCCGGTCGAGCTATCGACCCACAGCAGATTGCCCACGATATTCATTGTGCCGCCGATCACTTCGATCTCGCTGCGCCCGGTCGTCGCAAAGCCGCCATTGCCGCTGCCCGATCCGTTGCCGCCAAAGCCACCCGCCTGCCCCTCGGCGATTTCGCCGGTCAATGACCCGCCGTCAAACACGCGGATCGTACGCGACCCGCCGAACCCTCCACCGCCGTCAATGTTGCGTGTGGTATCGAGGCTCGATCCGCCCTGCCCGTAGACCGAGAAATTGGTCCGGCCCATGATGATCGTGCCGCCTTCGATATCGATCTCACCGCTACCGGCCGAACCCTCGCCGCCCCGGCCGCCTTCGACATTCGATCCGCCGCCGATGCCGTAGGCTAGCAGACGGTTCGCGCCATTGCTGTTCGGATCGTTGACCGGGTCTTGCGGCAGGGTGATCGAACCGCCCAGCGCCGCGCGCAGCAGAATGGAACCGCCAACCCCTCTGCCGCCCTCGCCGCTGCCTCCGTTGGCATCCCCGCCGAGGCCGAGTGCGGCCACGATCCCGCCGCCATTGAGGCTGTCTTCGAAGTCATCGCCGAAATTGCGCTCGACGATGATCTGGCTGCCGGAACCGGAGCTTCGCAGTTCGGCCGTGCCGCCGATACCGTCGCGGCCCGCTTGCGGCGCCGGCTGTCCTTCACTTAAGCGCACTGCGCCGCTTGCCGTGACCTGCAAGGTGCCGAACCGGATCGTGCTGCCGGCCTGTGCCTCGACGAAGGCAAGCCCGCCTGTACCGGTTCCGCCGGCGGCTCCTGCACCGCCGTCTCCGCCAAAGCCGTTGGCAACTATCGAGGCATTGCCATCGAAGGTTCCGCTGCCGAGAGTGCCTTCGGTCACTCCGATATAGGCGGTGCCGCCGGTACCGTCGCCGCCATCGCCGCTTTGCGAGAATCCACCAAACCCATCGGCGTTGATGAACACGTCGTCGGTGAAAGTCGCAGTGATGCCGTCCAAGGCGATAAACGCCTCACCCCCACGGCCAATACCGCCCGGTCCGGATTCGGCGAAACCGCCAAAGCCCTGCGCACTGACATCGAGCGAGCCCAGCGCAAGGGCGCCGTTCAGTGCCCCTTGGATGCCGGCATTGCCGCCTTCTCCATCGGCACCGGCCTGCCCATTACCGCCAAATGCATTCGCCCCGATAAAGGCGAAGTCGGCAATGACCTCACCGGCGCTGACGGTCAGCACGGCATCGCCGCCGAAAGCGTCCCCGCCGAACCCGCGGGGATCGCCGGTCTGTCCGCCAAAACCGCCGCTGCCGCCAAATGCGTTCGCTTCGACGAACAGCGACCCGAAGCTGGCGACCCCGTTGCCGATCGCGCCGCTGCCGCCGAGCAGTGCCAGTCCGGCCTCTGCCCGGCCGCCGGTCCCGATACCGCCATTGCCGCCCCGACGGATGCTGAATTGGCTCGGCGCGCCATTGCCGCCCCGCCCGCCGGTGCCGCTTGCGTCCACGAAGGCATCGCCGGTGATGTTGAGAAAGCCGTTGTCGCCGCCAGCCAGCAGGAAAGCGCCGCCGTTGAACATCGGATCGGCCTGATTGGGGGTTGCGATACTTCCGCCGGTGCCATTGCCGCCGTCACCGGCCGGAAAATCGCTGCTGTCGCCGTCACCGCCGCGCCCGCCGGAACCGGTGGCAGAAATCAACGCCCCTGCGGCATTGATGGTACCCGGCGAATTCAGGCCGCCATCGGCCTGCAGATAGGCGTTGCCGCCGAATGCGTTGCCGCCATTCCCGCCAAATCCGTCATCGGCATCGCCGCCGATGGCATCGGCATTGGCGAAAACCGTCCCGCCGATGTCGATCAGGCCGGTCAGCACATTGGCGCCCGCAATCCCGCCGAACGCGTCACCGCCATCCGGACCGCCGCCGCCGACCGCGTTGGCGCTGGCGGAAAAATCGGAACCGATAATGAGGCTGCCGTCACCTGCAACGAACACGCGCGCCGTCCCGCCAAGGCCAGTTCCGCCTGTGCCCTGCCCCGACCCGTCACCGAAGTTGGTGCCGCCGAACCCTGATGCCCCGATTAGAACGCCGCCTTCGATCGTGATCGTTCCCGCGCCATCGATTTCGATCCCGGCATCGCCTGCGTCACCCAGCGATCCTTGCTCCGACTGGGCGGAATTGCCGCCGAAGGCATCTGCGAAGATGTCGACGCTTCCGTCGATACCGATCGTGCCTTCGCCGATGATGCTCATCCGCGCCGCGCCGCCGAAGGCATCGGAGCTTGTCAAAGCATCGCTGCCGAAGGCGCTGGCGAAAATGCCGACATTGCCGCCCAGCGTCACCGCGCCGCCTTGCGCTGCGAAAACCTCGGCAAGACCGCCAGTTACAGTCGCGCCATTGGTGAGCGAAGAGACCTGACCGGTCACCCTCGCATTCGCATTCACTTCGACATTGCCGAGGATCGACAGCGAGCCGCCGGTCGAACCGACCAGCGCCGTGCCGCCTGTCGCAGTACCGGCCGTATCGAAGTCGAGCGCCCCGCCGATCGCCTCGGCGGTGACCAGAGCATTGCCGCCGATGGTCATGGTCCCGCCGTCGGACACGTCGATGAGGGCGGTTCCTCCTTGCGCGTTGATCAGGGCGGGATCCTGCAAGCCCATGTCGACGACGCCGAAAGCGCGCGAGGACACCAGCACATCGCCCGTAATGTCGAAGGCTTGGCCATTTGCCGCTGTCAGTTCGGCGTTGCGGCGGCCGACGATCAGCAGGTTGCCATCGACCGAACTTGCCGAATTCACGGCAGTCGCGCCAACGGTATCGGTGCCGATAGCAAGGATACTGCTGGTGGACGCGAAATCCTGCATCAATATGTTGGCTTCGCCGCGTGGCGGGGCGAAAGGATCCGGGCCTTGCCCGAAGACGGCATTGATCCCGTTGCTGATCGTGTCGCCCTGAACATTGCGCCCGAACACATCGTAATTGGCCGAAAGGATGATCTCGCCATTGACGATCCCGGCATCCAGCGCTTCGTCGAAGCCGAGGTTGCCGCTGAAAAGCATGCTGATCGGATCATTCTGGGCGGCCGCCACGCCATAGATCATGTGATTATCGCCGGCCCCGCCGCTCGATTCCCCGCCGACAGTGCCGTTGATGTTCATCACCATGCCGGTGGCCGCCGTGCCGACCGGGATTTCGATATCGAACAATCCGTTGGAAACGCGCAGGTTCACCACTTCGCCCGCGACATAGGCATGGCTGCCGTTGACCAGCGCGGTCCCGGACATCGCCACGTCGGCAGCGACCACCGCGAAGAACGCGTTTTCAGGCGAGGCCGCAATCTGCGCGCCCGCGTCGATCTGGATACGCGCGGTCGATCCGGTCGCTCCGGCAAGCTGAAGGGTACCGTTGTTCTCGAAGAAATTCTGGAAACTGGCATCGGCGGTGTCCAGCGTCGTCAGCAGCAGACTGCCGACATCGAAGGTGGCATTGCTGCCGATCAGGATCCCGGTGGGCGAATAGAACGCGATGAACCCGCCCGGCACCGCATTGCCCGAAACATCGAAGATGCGCGAGAGGACTGTTCCGTCGATCACCACGATATTGCCGTTTGTCGAAGGCAGGATGCGGTTCAGCACAGCGAAGTTGAGCTGCCCTTCACCCGCCTCGAAAATCGCGGTCGTCCCGGTCGGCAGAAAATCGAGCGCATCCCCGTTAACTTCGTCCGGAGTCCAGTTAATCACTGCGGTCTCGCTGAACACACTGATCGTGGTCTGGCCGGGATCCAAGTCGTTGATGCTTGCGCTGCCTACGGTCACGTCGCCCGTCGCATTGATCGCTTGCGCTTCGGCACGCTGCGGCAGGCCAAGCGCCAGTGCCAGCGCGAGGGCCGAGCTGCCACAGCCGACAAGCAGGCGCGAACGGTTCCGGATCGGATCGGTCATATCAGTATCTCCACGGGAACAGGCGGGCACTCAAGGAAATCATGAAGCGCACATCGCCGCGCTCAGTCGCCAGATCGGGCCGTTTGAGCGGAACGGCGATCACCATGTCGCTGCGCAGCCCGCGGCCCCAGTTCAACCGCAACCCGCCACCGGCGGACCACAGGTGATCGGGGTTGGTCGGCCGGCGGCTTGGGTCCTCGTTCCAGACCCAGGCGACATCGGTGAACAGATAGGGCTGAAACGCCACGGCGTCCGCCCCGTTGGGCACAATTGAACCGTAGCGCATCTCGAAGGAACTCAGGATCCCGCTGTCGCCCAGCACCGAACCGGGATCATAGCCGCGCCCGATCGAGAAGCTGCCGGCGGCAAGTTCCTCGAAGGCGGGCAAGGCATCGCCCGACACCTGGCCGATGGTTTCCAGCGCGAAGGTCAGCAGCGGATCGGGGCGATATTCCACCCCTGCATTGATGCGCGCCAGCAGCGGGGTGGGATCGGCCTCGATCCGGCTCGGCGGGGCGGTGCCGCCGATCAGGCAGGCCAGCAGGTTGGGACGGCAATCGGGGCTGGCTGAAAACACGTCCAGTCCCCGGCGCGCCTCGATCCCGTATTGCACCCGCACTTTCGGTTCGAACGGGCTGTAGCCGCCGATGCGCCGGATCGAATCCCGATCCGTCCACGCCCCATCAAGCCGGGCGTAGACCATCCGCACCTTGTCCTCGGTCAGAGGGATGGTGTTGACCGTGACGTTCTGATCGACAATGTCGAAGCCGACATCGGCAAACAGGCTGTGCGCACGGCTGCGCACCAGCGGATAGCTGGCGAAGATGCTGGCGAATACGGTCTCGGATTCGACGTCGAAGCCGGCGATGCCCAGCGTTGGATCGGTGGTGCTCCAGGTGAATTGTCCGCCCAGCCGCAGGCCTTCGCTGCCGACCCGGAAATCATGGCCGATCTGGACCGTCTGCTGTTCGGCGAATTCGAGCGTTGAGAAGACCGAAACCGTGGTGCGATCCCCCATTCCGGTGAGATCGTAAAGCTCGCCGCGCAACACGCCGCCGAACCGCCCGATCGCATCGGATCCGAAGTTCTGGACGTTGAGATCGACCATGCCGCGCTGCCGCAACACGGCGATTTCGCCGACCAGATCGCCCGGCGCACCGTCCGCTGCAGGACGCAGCGACAGGCGCACGTCGAGCCCTGGAATATCGTCGGCAAGCAGCAGGTAGCGCTCTGCAGTGTTGGTGTTGAACACATCGGCGCGGGTCAGCTTTTCGAGGTAGGATGCCGCCAGTTCTTCCGATGGCCCGGCGTCGCCGCGCACCCGCACCGACACCAGCCGGCCGAACACCACATTGAAATCGGGAACCCCGTCGGCAAGGCTCTGCTCGGGGATCTCGACGGTTGCGAGATAGCCCTGGCGCCGCAGCATGGCATTGGCCTCGGCCCGGATGTCGCACAGCACCGAAACCGGCAGTTCGCGGCCCTCGTAAGCACGCCATGCACTATCGAGCGAGAGGCCCGGCACGCGGTCGAGACCATTGAACTGCGCACCTTGCACGGTGAAGCGGATGTCGGCGAGGTCCGGCCTGTCCAGTGCGCAGGGCGCACGTTCGAAATCGCCATCGACAGTGAGCGTGACGGACCGTTCGTCGCGCCGCAATTCGGGCGGAACCAGATCGCTGCGGGTGGGGGGCGCGACGCGTACCTGCTGGGCTGCCGCGGAATCGGCGGCCATCAGCCCTGCCAGCGCAAGACCGAGCGCGGGAACCACGCTCCAACCATGCCGGTGCTTCATCCGCAGCCTCAGCCGGGCGGCGTGAGCATCATCCAGCGGACGCCCGATGGCACGACAGTTGTTCTGAACGATGGACAATTTTCCCCCCGGACGCTTCGTCCCGCAGACGCGGCAATCCCCACGCTGGCTGCGGCAAAAATGCTCAACTTTTTCAGGATCGGTCGTATAGGGTCGTTTTGCCCCGTTTCCGCCCAAACCCCGTCACCCCCAAGCGACTGGCAAGACCCTACAGCGGCATTCGGCAAACACAAGCAATGCGAGCCCATTCTCCCGCGAGAAGGGCTACTTTGTCGCGTTTACACAAGTTGCACCGGAAAGTGGCCGCGGCGAGCGCGCCCTGACGCATCATCCGCCCGCGGCGAGCATCACCTTCGATGACGCCGCCGAAACCGCGCCGGGTTCCACTCTCAGCGTCTCTGGGCGGGTGACAGTGGGGTATGCCTGCTTCAGAACCGCCAGTGCATCGACGATGCCGTCATGGACAGCCGGGCTCTCGGCCTTGATCGCCGCGGCCGAGCGCGCGAAGGCGGAATCGGCGACCTTGTAGAAGCCGTAACCGTCCAGATAGGGCTCATAGGCATCGCCCCGGGCGCTGGTGCGATACATCGAGCTTGCCCGTTCGATCTGGTCCGCGATGATTCCTGCGGCGATGGCGGCATTGCTAGCGCCGCTATCGGGCGCCTTTTGCGCAGCCCCGCGCAAGGCGGAGATGATGGCGTCGTAACGCTGGTCGACTTCGGCCGCGCTCTTGCCGTCGAGCACCGCGACCGAGGCATCGGTCAGCAGCGGCTTGAAATCCTTGACGCCGAGCTTGGCGAATACCGGGTCCATTTCGACCAGCACCTCGGACGCGGGGTGCGCGAACATTTCCGCAGCGGCATCGGTCTTGCCCGCCGCATAGGCATCGCGCGCGGCCACAGCGTGGGCCTCGGTTACGGCCAGCGCGGTGCCGTAAACAATGGGGTCGCTATCCGCGCGGTTGACGGCAACGCCGCCTTCCCCCTCGCCGCCTGCGCCTTCGCCCCCACCGCCGCCCTCGCCTTCGCCGCCGCCTTCACCTTCACCCGCCGCAGCGCCGCTCTCACCGGGTGCGACCGCCTCGCTGGCCGCGCCCTCGCCCCCCGCTTCGCCGCCCGCCTCACCGCCGCAAGCGGTCAGCAAGCCCCCTGCCAATGCAGTGCCAAGGCCAAGTTGGGTCCAGAGTTTGATCTTGCTGTTCATGGCGCGCGGTCGATCCCGATGTGAAGCGTGTTGATTGGGAAGGCCTCCATGACGGAATTGATAATCACTCGCAAGAGACATTTTGAGCGCGGCGCGTAAGGCTTGCCACCCGCTGTCGCGCTCGCTATCGGTAACGTTACAACATTACACAAGGGCGCAGCCTGACGATGGCCACATTGCTTGATCCCGGATGCCGCTGCTCGCATGAGCCCCGCATCCTTCACGCGATCCGCGAAGAAGAATGCAACCTCGCCATCTGGCAACGGGCCGCGTTCGCCGATTTCGTCCCGATGCTGGAAGGCGCCCCGCGCGACCTGCGGTTCGAATGCACCCTTGCGGACCTTGTCGAGAATCTGCGCTCGGGATTGACGGAGAACGGCTTCGGCGGCGTGTCATTGCACACGGCGCTGATCGCCGACGCTGCCTTGCTCGCCGATCTGTTCTGTCAGGCGCTGGACCTCGCCCGGTTCGAACTGCGGCTCGAAGTGGTCCGCACCGATTCCTGCCGCAAGTTCCACGCCGACTACGTCCGCGCGCGGCTGATCACCACCTACGCGGGGGAAGGCACCCACTGGCTGGACGGCGACGACGCCGCACGCGTCGCTGCGGGCGAAGACCCGCTGAGGGTCAACCGGATGAACCCGTTCGATGTCGGATTGTTCAAGGGCAAGCTCGCGACTGACCGGCCGGCCATCCACCGTTCGCCGCCGCTTGCCGGAACCGGCGCGGCGCGGCTGCTGATGGTGCTCAACCCCGCAGCCAAGCAGTTCGTCGATAGCCCGCAATAGGCCATTTCCTGACGCCCGCTTGTGCTTTACAGGCGCTTGCCTGCCCATCATTGGGCGCAACTCAGCAGACTGCCGCACAAGCGCGCGCGGCGGGCCGCATTCACGAGGTGATGCTTTTTCATGAAGAAATTCCTGCTTGCCGGGGCCAGCGCCCTGATCGTTGCAATTCCGGGCGCGGCAATGGCCGACGAAGGCATGTGGCTGCCAAGCCAGACCGGCGCCATTGCAGACGAAATGAAGGCCGCCGGGCTCGAACTCGACGCCGCGACTTTGGGCGATCTCCAGCGCCCGCCGCTGACCGCCATCGCTTCGCTGGGCGGCTGTTCGGCAGCATTTCTTTCGCCGCAGGGTCTGGTCGCGACCAACCACCACTGCGTCGCCGGATCGCTGCAGTATAATTCCTCGCCCGAGGCGGACTACCTAACAGACGGCTTCCTAGCCGCGACGCTGGGGGATGAACTCCCCGCCGCGCCCGGCAGCCGGGTCTACGTGATCGAGGATCTGCGCAACGTCTCCGCCGCGATGCTCAAGGGCGCGGGCAACCTTGAGGGCCGCGCTCGCTACGACCGGCTGCAGGCCAACCGCACCGCGCTGATCGAAGCCTGCGAAAAGCAGGCCAACCGCCGCTGCGATGTGCGCCCCTATTTCGGCGGACAGCAATACTGGCTTCAGCAGCAGCTTGAAATCAAGGACGTCCGGCTCGTCTATGCGCCTGCCGCAGGTGTCGGCAATTTCGGCGGCGAGAAGGACAACTGGATGTGGCCGCGCCACACCGGCGATTTCGCGTTCTACCGCGCCTATGTCGCGCCGGACGGTTCGTCCGCCGCCTTCAGCAAGGACAACGTGCCGTTCAAGCCCAACGCCTGGCTCCCGATCGCCAAGAACGGCGTGAAGGAAGGCGATTTCATCATGGTTGCAGGCTTCCCCGGGACTACCGAGCGCCTGCGCACCGCCGAAGAAGCGCGCTTCTATTACGAGGAACTCTATCCGTATCAGCAAAACATGCTGGCCGAATACGGCGACCTGATCGATGCGCTGACCGCCGGCGATCAGGCCGCGACCATCGCTTACGCCGCGACGCTGCAAGGCGTCGAGAACTACGAGAAGAAGATCGCCGGTCAGCTTGCCGGGGCCGATGCCATCTCGCTGATCGAAAAAAAGGCGGCAGAGGAAGCCGGTTTTCGTAACTGGATCGCCGCCGATCCCACGCGTGCAGCGCAATACGGCCCGGCGCTGGCGGAACTCGACCGGCTGATCGCCGCCAACAACGCCGAGGCGCTGGCCGATGCCAAGCGCGGCATGCTCGGGCGCAGCCAGCTCTATGGTGCGGCACGCCAGCTTTATCGCTGGGCCATCGAACAGGCCAAGCCCGACCGGATGCGCGAACCCGGCTATCAGGAACGCGACCGCGCCTTCAGGGCGCAGGCGATGCAGCGGATCGAGCGGCGCTTCGTGCCCGAGATCGACAAGGCGCTGTGGGAAGACGGCATCGCCGAATATCGCACCCTGCCCGCCGACCAGCGCGACGCCAGCTTCGATGCCTTCATGGAAGGGCGCGATCTGGCGACCTTCTACGCCGAAACCGAGCTGGGAGACACCGCCAAGCGGATGGAGTGGATGAACAAATCGGTGGCCGACTTCAGGGCGTCGGACGATCCTTTCATCCAGCTTGCCGTTGCCACCCATGACGAGGCGATGGCCGGCGAGGCCGAAGAAAAGGCGCGTTCGGGCGACGTGCAGAAGGCCCGGTCCAAGGTCATGGAAGCCCGCCTCGCCTATGCCGCATCGCAGGGCAAGACGATGTATCCGGATGCCAACGGGTCGCTGCGCTTCACCTATGGCAAGGTGAAGGGCAAGGCAGTCGACGGGCAGATCTGGACGCCGTTCACCACCGCCGAAGGCATCCTCGCCAAGCACACCGGCCGCGGCGAATTCGATGCGCCCGACAAGATGATCGAACTCATCAAGGCACAGGAATACGGCGATTACGTCGCGCCGGAACTGGGCACCCTGCCGGTCGATTTCCTCTCCACCGTGGACATCACCAACGGCAATTCCGGCTCATCGACCCTGAATGCACGCGGCGAATTCGTCGGGCTGGCGTTCGACGGGACGATCGAAGGCGTGGTGTCGGACTGGATGTACAACCCCGCGATCAACCGCACGATCCATGTCGACAGCCGCTTCATGCTGTGGACGATGGACAAGGTTGACGAGGCCGACCGGCTGCTGAAGGAGATGGGCGTGACTCCCGAATAAGCTGGCCCGAATAAGCCAGCCTGATTTGAATAAGTATGCGGCGCGTGGGAATCCCGCGCGCCGCCTGCTAAGACCTTTTCCAGCATAGGCGGGAGAAGAAAATGCACGATCTGGTGGCGGTCGATATCGGCGGAACCCATGCCCGCTTCGCCCTCGCCAGCATCGGCGCAGGCGGCGCGATCAGCCTTGATGAACCCGAAACGCTGCACACCGCCGATCATGCCAGCTTCCAGACCGCGTGGGAGGCGTTCCGCAGCCGCAAGGGTGGCACCCTGCCCCCCGCCGTCAGCATGGCGATTGCCGGGCCGGTCGGCAGCCCCGGCAATCCCAACCCCGTGATCCGCTTCACCAACAACCCGTGGATCATCCGCCCCGCGCTGATCCATGAGAAGCTGGGGGTGGAGCGGTTCACTCTCGTCAATGATTTCGCGGCGGTGGCCCATGCGGTCGCGCGCGCCGACGACAGCCAGTTTCTCGATCTCGCCGGGCCGGACAAGCCGCTGGGCCGCGACGGCACGATCAGCGTGCTCGGCCCCGGCACCGGGCTGGGCGTCGCGCACCTGTGGCGTTCGGGCGGGCAGTACCGCGTGCAGGCGACCGAGGGCGGACATATCGATTTTGCCCCATTGGACACGATCGAGGACGCGATCCTTGCCCGATTGCGCCGCCGCCACAACCGCGTTTCGGTGGAGCGGGTGGTCGCCGGCCCCGGTATCGTCGATATCTATCAGGCGCTCGCCGCCTTGGAGCATCGCACCGTGGCCGAATGCGACGCGATCGACATCTGGAACCGCGGCACCAGCGGCGAGGACAGCCTTGCCGCCGCCGCGGTCGACCGGTTCTGCCTGTCACTCGGCTCGGTCGCGGGAGATATCGCGTTGGCGCAGGGCGGCTTTGCAGGCGTGGTGATCGCTGGCGGGCTTGGCTACCGCATCCGCGACACGCTGCTCGCCTCGGGCTTTGCCGAAAGGTTCAAGGCCAAGGGCCGGTTCGAAAGCCTGATGGCAGGCATTCCGGTCAAGCTGATCGTCCATCCCCAGCCCGGCCTGTTCGGCGCAGCCGCCGCCTTTGTGGCCGAGCACTCGCCGGTTCAGGGAGGTAACGTATGAAGACCGTCGCAGCGCTCGAAGCGCGGCTGGGCGAGTTGCACCAGCGCACCCGCGAAACGCCGCTGTTCAACCCGGTGTTCCAGCTTTCGCTCGATCTGTCTCGCGCATTGGAAGGCGGCGAAATCGACCTCGATGACATCGCCACGATGGTAGCCGAGCTTGAATGCGGCGGACTGATGGCGCGCGCGCACAAGCTGCGCACCCTGCTTACCCGCCCCGCAGAAAGCACGCCTGCGCTGGCAGGCGATGACGAAGATTTCGCCGCCTTCGCCGCCCGCTGGCAGCAACCGCAGCTCCACGCTGTGTTCACAGCGCATCCGACCTTCCTGCTTGCGCCCGAACAGGCGGCATCGGTGGCGGCAGCAGCTTCGGCACCGGCGGAGGACGGTGAAATCCAGTGCGCGGCTCCGCCACAGCGCCAGCCGGTCACGCTCCAGCACGAACACCGCGAAGCCGTGGCCGCGATGGGACGGGCGCAGGATGCCCGCGACGCGATTGTCGCGCGGCTACTGGAAGAAGCGCAGTCGCGCTGGCCCACCGAATGGCAGACCTTGCGTCCGCTGCCGTTCCGTTTCGCCAGCTGGGTTGGCTATGACATGGACGGGCGCACCGATATTTCGTGGCACACCTCGATCGCATTCCGATTGTCGGAAAAGGCCGAGCGGCTGGCGCGCTACACCGCCAGCCTCGCAGTGATCGACGCTGCCCATCCGCTGCTCGATACCCTGCGCCCAGCGACCGCCTTTGCCGAGGCGCGCGCGCAGGACTTCGCGCAGGACCTGTCCTCTGCCGAGGCTCTCGCCGCCGCCGCCAACCGGCTGACCTCGCACAGCGCCGACAACCTGCTCTCGCTCGCTCCGGTGATCGCCGCGCTGGAATCCGATGCGCAAGCCGCAGAACCGGCCCGCGCAGTGCGGCTGCTCACGCTCGCCGCGGCGATGCGCGCCGACGGGCTGGGGATGGGCTGGATCCACTTCCGGGTGAACGCCAAGCAACTCCACAATGCGATCCGCCGCCGCCTGCCGGAAGGCGAGGTGATCGACCTCGCCAGCCGGGGCGCGCTCGCCACCTTGCGGCGGATGGTGGACGATGCGCAGCCCCTGCGCACCAATTTTGCCGCGCTGGCAACCGAAAGCTCGACCGCGATTCGCCAGTTCATCGCCATGGCGCAGATCATCCGGCACATCGACGCCGACGCGCCGATCCGGATGCTGGTGGCCGAGTGCGAACAGCCTGCGACGGTGCTGGCCGCGCTCTATTTCGCCAAGCTGTTCGGTCTGGAGCACAAGGTCGATGTTTCCCCGCTGTTCGAGACCGAAGCGGCGCTGGAACATGGCGGGCGGTTCCTCGATGCGCTGCTGGCCGAACCTGCCTATCGCGAATACGCGCGCAAACGCGGCAGGGTCGCGATCCAGACCGGGTTTTCCGATGCCGGACGCTTCGTCGGGCAAATCCCCGCGAGCCTTGCCATTGAACGGCTGCAAGGGCGGCTGGCCGAAGCGATGGCCGCCAACGGCCTCACCGAAGTGGCCGCGCTGGTGTTCAACACCCACGGCGAAAGCATGGGGCGCGGCGCGCATCCGGCATCTTTCCGTGACCGGCTCGAATGGCCGCTGTCGCCGTGGGCGCGGCGTCGGTTTGCGCGGGCGGGCATCCGGCTGGAACCCGAGGTCAGCTTTCAGGGCGGCGACGGCTATCTGTTCTTCGCCACGCCCGAACTGGCGCTGGCCACCCTCACCCGCATCGCCGAAGCGCGCCCGGCTGAAACCGATCTCACCGCGCCCGCCGATCCGTTCTACAACCGCACCGACATCAGCCTCGATTTCTATCGCGCGATCAAGGACCATCAGGGCGAACATCTGGCCAGCCGCACCTATGCCCGTGCGGTGACGGCGTTCGGGCTAGGCCTGCTCAACCCCACCGGCAGCCGCGTTGCGCGCCGCCAGAGCGACATCAATGCCGACCGCGAGATGAGCCTGCGCCAGATCCGCGCGATCCCGCACAACGCGATCCTCCAGCAATTGGGCTATCCGGTGAACGTCATTGCCGGGATCGGCAGCGCCGCGGATGCCAATCGCGAGGAAATCGCCGCACTATTGACCGATTCGGCACGCGGGCGGCAGATCCTGCGCTTGCTGAAGTCGGCCAACGCGCTGGCCAGCATCAAGACGGTGGCGGCGTTCGGGGAACTGTTCAATTCGGCCTATTGGGCCAGCCGCACCTATCGCGGGACGGAAGATCATCTGGCGGGGGCCTGCGCGGCGCTGGCCGAATATCTGGTCGGCGATGACCGGACAGGCGTGTTCCGTCGCCTCGCCTCGCGCCTCAGGATCGATGCGCTGAAGCTGCACCGGCTGACCGATCTGATCCCCGACGACGCGCCCGATCCGGCACGCGAACACGTGCGCCGCCGGATCGGCGTGCTGCAGGCGTTGCGGCTGGCGCTGCTGCAGCACATGTTCCTGAAAGTGGTCGCCGCCCCGGCGTTCAGCCGCGCCAATGATATCAGCCGGGGCGACGTGATCGAGATGGTGCTGACCTTGCGCGTGGACGAGGCGCTTGCGCAATTGCGGCGGGCCTTTCCGGTGCGGGTGCCGGGCCCACGCGACTTCCCGCTCGACGAACCCAGCGACTATCCCGACGGCGGCGAGGAAGGGTATGGCGCGATCGAGCGTGACTTCATGACGCCAATCGCCCGCGCGCACGAACTGGGGCTGCGGATATCGACGGCCATCGCCAACGAATTCGGCGCGCATGGGTGATTGACGAGGTCCCTGACGGGGCCTGCACTCAAGCCCGCAACGTGCTGCCCCGCCGGATCAGCGCCACCGGCACCCGGCGGCGTAACTTGCCGCCGGCATCGTCCAGCACCGCGCCGACCAGCGCCACCCCAGCCTCGGCCGGATCGGGGGCAATGGTGGTGAGCGGCGGGCGGCTGAACCGGCCCGCCACCAGATCATCGAACCCCATCACGCCCACCTGTTGCGGCACTGCCAGATCGGCGCCGGCGAAGGCCTCGATCGCGCCCAGTGCCATTGCATCGCAGGCGGCGAACACCGCGTCAAAATCCTCAGCCCGTTCGATCAGGCGGAGCGCGGCGCGGCGCCCTTCCTCCTCGCGGGTGGCGGCGTTGACGGTGGGGGCAAGGCACGGCTCCATCCCGGCAGCGCGCATCGCCTCGGCATAGCCTTCATACCGTTCGGTGAACTGCACCTGCGGGGTGTTCAGCGCGCCGAGGAAACACGGGCGGCGGTATCCGGCGGCGAGCAGATGTTCGACCGCCAGTTTTCCCGCTGCGCGGTTATCCGACCGCACCCATTCCAGTTCTTCGTATGGTGAACCCCAATAAGCTACCTTGCGGCTTTCGCTTTCCAGACTGCGGAAATATTCCCACGCGGGGGTGTTGGTGGTGGTGCCGATCACCACCAGCCCATCGGCGCGGCCCTGTTCCTGATAGTGGCCGAAGAAATCAGCCTCGCGCGCCTGAAACGATACCAGCGTTTCGAACCCGCGTTCCGACGCCGCGACGCAGACAGAGCCGAGCAGGGCGTAGGCGAAGGGATTGATGCTGGCCGCGCTGTCGCCTTCGCGGCAGATCACCACCACGGCGAGCGTCCCGGTCGATCCGCGCCGCAACCGCGCCGCGCGTTCATCGACGAAATATCCCAGCGCCTCGGCGGCCTCCACTACCTTGCGCCGCGTTGCCTCGGCAATGGCGGGCGATCCCGACAGCGCACGGCTGACGGTCGGCTGGCTTACGCCGGCCCGCTCCGCCACATCGAAGGATGTCGGCCGTCTGGGTGATCCCCCGCTCATGGGTATTCATCTACGTCCTGTTGATATCTCCGCGCAAGCGCGCCCGTGCATCAGGCGTGCAATCAATGTGCATTCCTATTCGCTCTGGCCTATTCGGACTAAAATCTTGCAAAACAATCGCGCATTGCTGCACAAGCGGCGTCTTGAGAACGTTCGCAATGGGGAGAGAGAGCATGGCATTGGCACCCGGTCTGGCGACCAGCACGGATCCTTTGCCGATTGAGGAGGACGGCCCGCAGGTCGATGCGCCGGGACTGAATTATTTCGTCTTCGCGCTGTTCTTCATCTTCGGCGGGATCACCAGCCTGAACGATGTCATCATCCCCAAGCTCAAGGAACTGTTCACGCTCAGCTTTTTCGAAGCGAGCCTGGTGCAGTTCTGGTTCTTCATCGCCTATGCCGTGGTCGGCGTTCCGGGCGCGCGGCTGGTCAAGAAGCTGGGATATATGCGCGGCGCGGTGGCGGGGCTGCTGGCGATGATGACGGGGTGCCTGTTGTTCATCCCGGCGAGCCAGACGGCGCTGTTCCCGATGTTCCTGTTTGCCTATTTTATCCTCGCAACCGGTGTGGTGCTGGTGCAGATCGTCGCCAATCCGCTGATCAGCGTCCTTGGACCGGTGCGCACGACGCATAGCCGCCTGACCTTCGCGCAGGCGTTCAACTCGCTCGGCACGACGATCTTTCCCTATTTCGGCGCTATCCTGATCCTCGGCAGCATCGCCGGGGTGACCGCCGCCGAATTGTCGGGCGCACAACTCGCTGCCTATCGCACCGCTGAAAGTCAGGCGATCATGAACGGCTATCTCGGCCTCGCCGCCGCGCTGGCTGTCGTCGCGGGCGTGGTCTGGCTGTTCCGCACCCGGCTGAAGGGCGAAAAGCATGAACACACCAGCTTGGCCGAAGGGCTTGCGCTGTTGAAGCGCCCGCGCTTCGGGTACGGGGCTGCGTGCATTTTCCTGTATGTCGGGGCCGAAGTCGCCATCGGAAGTTTCATCGTCAATTACCTGATGCAGGCCGAGGTGCTCAACCTGCCCGAACAAAGCGCGGGCAAGCTCATCTCGCTCTACTGGGGCGGCGCACTGGTGGGCCGCTTCATCGGCTCCGCCGTGCTGCGCATGGTCAGCCCCGGCCTGCTGCTCGCCACCGTGGCGGCGGGCGCGATCACGCTGATTGCGATCTCGGCCAATTCCACCGGCACCATCGCAGGCTATTCGCTGCTTGCGGTCGGCCTGATGAACGCGATCATGTTCCCGACGATCTTCAGTCTCGCCTGCGAAAAGCTCGGGCCGCGTGCGGCAGACGGATCGGGGATCATCAATGTCGCGATCTGCGGCGGGGCGGTGGTGCCGGTGCTGTATGGCGCATTGGCCGATGCCACCAGCCTCGCCTTCGCGTTGGTGCTGCCGGCCGCCTGCTATGCCATTATCGCCGGGTTCGGGATCTTCGCCAGAAGGCCTGCGTAACGCCAGAAGCGCTTGAATAAGTATGCGCCGGGGTGGCAGGCTTGCGCGTGCGCGACTAGGTAGAGCGCACGCCAAGAAGGGGCCCCCTTGCATGAGCTTCACCGCTGACCGCCTGCTGCTGTTCGGAGCCACCGGCGATCTTGCGCAGCGGATGCTGCTGCCCAGCCTGTTCGCGCTCGACGCCGACGGGCTGCTCGCGCCCGATCTCAAGATCATCGGCACCGCCCGCAGCGAGATGACCGACAGCGAATACCGCAACTTCGCACGCGCGGCGCTGGAGAAGTTTCTCCCCGCTGACCGGCGCGGGCGGATGGCGGAGTTCATGAACCGCCTCAGCTACCAGTCGCTCGATGCGACCACATTGGAAGGCTATGATGCGCTGGCCGAAAAGGTCGGGGAGCCTGAACGCGGTCTCGCAATCTTCCTCTCGACCGCGCCCAGCCTGTTCGGCCCGACGATCAAGGGGCTGCAATCGGCGGGGCTGACAGGCGAGACCGTGCGGATGTGCCTCGAAAAACCGCTCGGCACCGATCTCGCCTCCAGCTGCGAGATCAACGACGCGGTGGCGGGCGCCTTTCCCGAACACCGGATTTTCCGGATCGACCACTATCTCGGCAAGGAGACGGTGCAGAACCTGCTGGCGCTGCGGTTCGCCAACATCATGTTCGAACCGCTGTGGAACGCGGCGCATATCGATCACGTGCAGATCACCGTGGCCGAGACCGTGGGGCTTGAGGGCCGCGTTGCCTTCTACGACGATGCGGGCGCGATCCGCGACATGGTGCAGAACCACATGCTGCAACTGCTGGCGCTGGTGGCGATGGAGCCGCCTGCGCATTTCGATGCGACCGCCGTGCGCGACGAAAAGGTCAAGGTGCTGCGCGCGCTGCGTCCCGTCGTCGCGGGCGAAACCGTCACCGGGCAGTACCGTGCAGGCGCAATCGCCGGACAGGCCGTGCCGGGCTACGACGACGAATTGGGCAAGGACAGCGACACCGAAACCTTCGTCGCGATCAAGGCCCACGTCGATAACTGGCGCTGGAAAGGCGTGCCGTTCTATTTGCGCACCGGCAAGCGCCTGCCCAAGCGCGTGACCGAGATCATCATCCAGTTCCGCTGCGTGCCGCACTCGATCTTCGCCGGAAAAGGCGCGACGATGCAGCCCAACCGGCTCGTAATCGGCATCCAGCCCGAAGAGAACATCACGCTGTCGCTGATGGCCAAGGTGCCGGGTCTCGACCGCGAAGGCATCCGCCTGCGCTCCGTACCGCTCAACATCGCCATGCCCGACGTGTTCAGCGGCGCAGTGCGGCGGATCGCCTACGAACGCCTGCTGCTTGATCTGGTTGAGGGCGACCAGACCCTGTTCGTGCGACGCGACGAGGTCGAAGCGCAATGGGAATGGGTCGATGCGATCCGCGCGCTGTGGAGCGCCGAAAGCCTGACACCCAGAACCTACACCGCCGGCAGCTGGGGGCCGAGCGCGGCCATCGCGCTCGCTGAAAGGGACGGAGTAACGTGGCATGAGTAGCCTGAACGACACCCTCCACAAGGTCACCCAGCGGGTGATCGCCAATTCGCGCAGCAGCCGCGCCGCCTATCTCGACCTGATCGCCCGCGAAGGCGACAACATGGGCGATCGCAGTGCGGTTTCCTGTTCCAACCTCGCGCACGCCTATGCCGGGATGGAGGAGGACAAGCCCGCGATGGTGGCCGCGCGCGGGCCGAATATCGGCGTCGTCACCGCCTATAACGACATGCTGTCGGCCCATGCGCCCTATTACCGCTATCCCGAACGGCTGAAGATCTTCGCGCGCGAGATCGGCGCCACCGTGCAGGTCGCGGGCGGCACGCCTGCCATGTGCGACGGGGTGACGCAGGGCGAGGTCGGCATGGAACTGTCGCTGTTCAGCCGCGACGTGATCGCGCTGTCGACCGCCGTCGCATTGAGCCATGCGATGTTCGACGGCGCACTGATGCTCGGCATCTGCGACAAGATCGTGCCCGGCCTGCTGATGGGGAGCCTGCGGTTCGGGCACCTGCCGACGATCTTCGTCCCCGGTGGCCCGATGCCCACCGGCATTCCCAACAAGGAAAAACAGCGCGTCCGGCAGCTTTACGCCGAAGGCAAGGCCGACCGCGCCGAATTGCTGGCGAGCGAGATGGCCAGCTACCATTCGCCCGGCACCTGCACCTTCTTCGGCACCGCCAACTCCAACCAGATGATGATGGAGATGATGGGGCTGCACATCCCCGGCAGCGCCTTCATCCAGCCGGGCACGAAGCTGCGGCAGGCGCTCGACCGCGAAGCGGTGCACCGAGTCGCCGCCATCGGGCGCAAGGGCAACGAATACCGTCCGCTGGGCCATTGCGTCGACGAAAAGGCTATCGTCAACGCAGCGGTCGGCCTGCTGGCGACGGGCGGATCGACCAACCATGCGATCCACCTGCCCGCGATGGCGCGCGCGGCCGGGGTGATCTTTGACTGGGACGACCTTTCCGAATTGTCTGGCGCCGTCCCCCTGATCGCGCAGATCTATCCCAACGGATCGGGTGATGTGAACCAGTTCCACGCCGCGGGCGGCATGGGCTATGTCATTGGCGAGTTGCTGGAAGCAGGACTGGCGCACCGCGATATCCTTACTGTCGGGCGCGGCGATCTGTCGGATTACGCGCGCGAGCCGGGACTGGATGACGATACGCTGGTGTGGCGCGATGTCGGCGCGGCGGGCGACGACACGATGCTGCGCCCGGTCAGCGATCCGTTCCGCGCCGACGGCGGGATGCGGCTGCTCACCGGCAATATCGGGCGGGCGTGCTTCAAGACCTCGGCGGTCGATCCCGAACGCTGGACGGTCGAAGCCCCGGCCCGCGTGTTCGAGGATCAGCCATCAGTCGCCGCAGCCTTCAAGGCGGGTGAGCTGGACCGCGATGTGGTGGTGGTCGTGCGCTTCCAAGGCCCGCGCGCCAACGGCATGCCCGAACTGCACAAGCTGACTCCCGTGCTCGGCGTGCTGCAGGATCGCGGCCACCGTGTTGCGCTGGTCACCGATGGCCGGATGTCGGGCGCGAGCGGCAAGGTTCCGGCTGCTATCCACTGCACGCCCGAAGCCTTTGCTAGCGCAGGCGGTGACGGCGGCCCCTTGGCCCGATTGCGCGATGGCGATGTGGTGAAGGTGTGCGCAGTGACCGGTACGCTTTCGACCACCGCGGATCTGGCCGCGCGCGATGCTGCGCCCAATCCGCACGAGCAGCTGGGAACGGGGCGCGAATTGTTCGGGATGTTCCGCCAGTTCGCCGACGGAGCCGAAGCAGGCGCCACCGCAATGCTTGCCACCGGAGGAATGTGACGAATGAGCGCGATTGATGAACTGATGCGCACAGCCCCGGTGATCCCGGTGATCGTGATCGACGATGTCGCCCACGCCGTCCCGCTGGCAGAGGCGCTGGTGGCGGGCGGATTGCGGGTGCTCGAAGTCACGCTGCGCACCACGGCGGCGCTGGAAGCGATCACCGCGATGAAGCAGGTTCCCGGCGCGATTGTCGGCGCGGGCACTGTCACCAACCCGCGCGAACTCGACGCGGCGCTGGCGGCGGGGAGCGAATTCATCGTCTCCCCCGGCCTCACCGAACCGCTCGGCAAGGCGGCGATTGCGGCGGGCGTGCCATTCCTGCCCGGGATCGCCAATGCGGGCGACATCATGCGCGGGATGGATCTGGGGCTCGACCGGTTCAAGTTCTTTCCGGCGATGGCTTCGGGCGGATTGCCCGCGCTAAAGGCATTGGCTGCGCCGTTCGGAAATGTCCGGTTCTGCCCCACCGGCGGGATCGGGCCGGACAACGCCGCAGAATGGCTCGCCTTCGACCGGGTGCTGTGCGTCGGCGGCAGCTGGGTCGTCCCCAAGGGCGCACCGGACAAGGCCAAAGTCGAGGCTTTGGCGCACGAGGCGGCGGCGCTGCGCTAGCGCACTTTCCTACTGTCCGGGCGGCTGACAAGGTCGCCGGAATGACCTGCCGCGCCCACCTCCACCATGGCTTGGAAACGACCCGTGGGGCGGCAGGTTTTCAGTCCTTGGACAGTGTCTCATGTGTCTCCTACACGCCGGGCGATGCGTCGGCGTTAACGAGCCACGTTGCGGTCTTTTGCCAGCAGCCAGCCGAAAATTTCGGGCAGACGCGCCGCCCAGGCGTTCTCCTCGTGCTCGGCGCCTTCGTAGACGCGGCTCTCCCAATCGCGCCCGCGCTGCCAGCCTGCCGCAGCGAAGCGCGCGTCGACCACCTGCTGATAGGGCGCGTAATAGGCATCGAGCGTGGCGGTGCCGTGATCCATCCACACGCGCCGCCCATCGGGCTGGCCCAACCTTGCGGCGAACCAGCCGTCCCACAGCGCCTTGACGCGCTCGCTCTCGCCTTCGACCACCCGCGGATCGACCGCGGGCCAATGCGAACTGACACATCCCGCACGCCCGAACACCTCGGGCCTTTCAAGGAAGGCATAGCAGCTCATCAACCCGCCCATGCTCGACCCGACGATGGCGGTGTCGTCGCGCCCCGGCCGGGTGCGGAACGCCGCGTCGACCCAGGTCTTGAGCGGCCCGGCGATCCAATCGAGATAGCGATCAGACACGACCGTACCGTTGGCGGCGGCGTCCATCTGGGTCCGCAGGCTGCCCGCAGCCGCATCATAGGCGCTGCGGGGGAGATACTGGCGATACCGGTTCTGCCCCGGCGCCCAGATGCCGATGATGATATGCGGCTCGACCTCGCCGCTCGCCGCCGCCGCCAGCATCGCTGTGTCGGCGGCCCAGATCTTGTTGAAGTTCGATTTGGCAACGTCGAACAGATTGTGCCCGTCATGCATGTACAGCACCGGATAGCGCCCCGAAACCGCATCATAGCCCAGCGGCAACCAGATGGTGAGCCGCTGATCGGGCAGGCCCGCAGCAGGCACGCGCTCATATTCGATCAGCCGTCCGGCATCCTCGGCGGCGAGCGGCGCGGCGGTGAATGCCAGCAGGGCGACCACAATTGCGAGCAACCGCATCCTTCGCTCTCCTCCCACCGCGACGTTCCACTTCGGATTAGCAGCCTTGCGTCATTTTGCCACTGTCCAACGCGATTGCACGGACCATGGCGGGCGCTTAGACAACTGCTTCCTCCCACTCAGACAGGCCGCGCATGACAACTTGGCGACTGACCGCCCCAATCGACGATATCCGGGAGCCGCTGGCGCGCGTTCTGGACGGCGGGGAGCGCTTTGCCATCGCCACGCTGGTCGCGGTCGAAGGCTCGGCTCCGCGCGATCCGGGCGCGCAGATGCTGGTGACAGCCAGCGAATATTGGGGCTTCCTGTCGGGCGGCTGCATCGAGGCCGATGTCGCTCGTCACGCCCGCGAAGCAATGGCGGCAGGTGCAGCCCGGGCGCTGCGTTACGGCGAGGGCAGTCCGTGGATCGACATCAAACTCGCCTGCGGGAGCGGGATCACCGTTCTGGTGGAGCCGGTTGCGAAAGAGGATCCGGCGCTAGCTCTGCTGATGGAAAGCCATGCCGCCCGGCAACCAGCGCTGTGGATGAGCGATGGCAACACGCGCCGCGCGCACCCGGCAGAAAGCACGCCCGCCTTCGGATGGGACGGCGCAGGTTATGCCAAGCTGTTCGAGCCGACGCCGCGTCTCGTGCTGATCGGCGATGATGCCGCCGCGCTGGCGGCTGCCGCGATTGCCGTGCAGGCGGGGATGGAGGTGGTGCTGGTCGCGCCTGGTGGTCCCGACCAACCGCCCTATCCCGGCCTGCCCTATGACCGCACCGCCCCGACAGAGGCGCTGGCGACCATCGGAATCGACCGCTGGACGGCGGTGGCAGTGCTCTCGCACGACCGCGAGGATGACGAGCGCGGGCTGGCGGCGGCGCTGACAAGTGACGCGTTCTATGTCGGCGCGATTGGAGCGCGGGCGCGGCTCAATGCGCGGATTGCTAAGCTGCGCGGGCACGGGGTGGGTGAGGCGGATATCGTGCGGCTGCACGCACCCATAGGGCTTCAGGGCTTTGGCAAGGCTCCGCGTGACATCGCATTGTCGCTGGTGGCCGAGGTGGCGCAAGCGTTCCACGCTCGCTCAGCTGCGGCGAGGTCTGCCGGGGCATCGATATCGAGCACCGCGCCCACTGCATCAGTATCGCAATAGGCCACGCCTGCGCTGCGGCCCTTGAGCAGGCTTGCGGCGCCCCGATCGCCTGTCAGCCGCGCCAGATCGGGCAGCGCGGCGGCGGTGAAGGCGACCGGGTGGCCGAGCCTGCCATCGACACGCGGCCGGGCGGCGTAGCCCGCCTGCTCTGCCATGTGGGCGAGCGCCGCGATCAGGTGAACCGGCACCAGCGGCATATCGCCGAGGAACACGAACGCGCCCTTCCCCGGCTCGCCAAGCGCCGCAAGCCCGGTGCGCAGCGAGGCGGCCATGCCTTCCTCCCAGTCCGTGACCGGCACGATCCGGCAGGCAGCGCCCTGGAGCGCGTCCGCAACGGTGGCGTGATCCGCACCAGTGCACACGACCACCTCGTCAAACCCTGCGGTGAGCACTGCCTCGAGCGTGCGGCGGATCACCGGCGCGCCGTCAAGCGACGCGAGCAGCTTGCCCCCGCCGAAGCGCCGCCCCGCCCCAGCCGCCAGCACCAGCGCACTCCAGCCGGGAAGGCTCATGGCGCGCAGCCGCTGCTCAGGCCTTGGCCTGCGTCAGCAGCGGCAGGGTGCGAATCCGCTTGCCCGTCGCCGCGAACAGCGCGTTGGCGAGCGCGGGCGAAGCAGGCGGGACGCCGGGTTCACCGATCCCGCCCATTGGCGCATCGCTCTCGATGAAGTGGACATCGATCATCGGCGGCGCATCGGCCAGTTTCAACAAGTTGTAATCGTTGAAATTGCTTTCGACCACGGCGCCCTTCTCCAGCGTGATTGCCTCACCGATGGCGGAGGAAAGCCCCATGATAAGACCGCCTGCGATCTGCGCTTCGGCATTCACCGGGCTGACCGTGGTGCCGCAATCGACCACCGCCCATGCCTTCAGCACCTTGGGGCTGCCGTCGGGCTTCACCGTCGCTTCGATCACTTCGGCGACGATGGTGCCGAAGCTTTCGACAATCGCGATCCCGCGCCCGGTTCCTTCGGGCAGCGGCGTGCCCCAGCCGGAGCGGGTCGCCACGGTATCGAGCACCGTCTGGTGACGCGAACCTTCGGGCAGGTGCTTGCGGCGGAACTGGTACGGGTCCTCGCCCGCAGCATGGGCCAGCTCATCGATGAAGCTTTCGTTGTAGAACCCGTGCTGGGTCGAATTGACGGAACGCCACGGCCCGTCAATCTGGTTCGACCGGTAGGCGAAGTGCCGCCGCGAAGTCGCAGGCACATCATAGATGAAGCCCACCTCACCCTCGGCATTGTCGCCCTGCACGTAGTCGCTGCGCCAGGCCGCGATCCGGCCATCATCGCCGAGCGTGGCGGAAAGCCGCGCCGAGGTTTGCGGACGGTAGGTGCCGTGCCGCACTTCTTCCTCGCGGCTCCAGATCAGCTTGACCGGATAGGGCACCTGCCTGGCCAGCAGCGCCGCCTGATCGATGATCTCCGTCACATCGGGAAAGCGCCGGCCAAAGCCGCCGCCCATGATCATCGGGTTGAAGATCACGTCATCCATGTCCAGGCCCGCCGCCTTCGCCGCCCGGTCGCGTGCACTGATAGGGTCCTGCAGCCCGCCCCACAGGTGGAGCTTGCCATCCTTGAAATGCGCAGTGAGCGCAAACGGCTCCATCATCGCGTGATGAAGAAACGGCGTGCGGAAATCGGCGGTGATGGCTGCATCGCCCGCCGCCATCAGCGCCGCATCGACATCGCCCACGCTCAAATCGGCATCGGGTTTGCCGGCTTCGCGCAAGCTATCCTGCGCGGCATAGATCGAAGCGGTCGACATTGCGCTGTTACCGCCATCGGTGAACTTGGGCGTGAGCGCCTGCAAGCCCTTGAGCGCCGGCCAGTACCCCTTGGCGACGACGATCACCGCGTCATCAAGTGTCACCACCTTCTCCACCCCAGCCACCGCCAGCGCGGGTGCCTGATCGACGGATTCCAGCTTGCCCCCCCGCACCGGAGCGGCGGCGATGGTCGCCACGCGCATATCCGGAAGCGTGAAATCGATCCCGTAAACCGCGCTGCCATCCACCTTGGCGGGGATGTCGAGCCGGGTCACGGGCTTGCCGATCAGCTTGTAATCCTTGCGCGACTTCAGCACTGGCGCGCTGTCGAGCGAGCGTTCCGCCGCGCCTGCCGCCAATTCGCCGTAACGCAAGCTGCGGCCCGATGCGGCGTGTGTGACTGTGCTGTCGGCTGTCGTCAGTTCGCTTGCCGGGACGCCAAGACGGCTGGCCGCTTCCTCGATCAGCGCAAGCCGCACCGCCGCGCCGACCACGCGCATCCCGCCCTGCCCGGTAAAGCGCACCGCCGACGATCCGCCGGTGATCTGGATCTTCTGCGAACGCGTCAACAGCCCCATGACCGCCGCAGGCAGCGCGTTGATGACGCCGGGATAGCCGGTCATCTCGCCAAGGAAGCTCTGCACCAGCGCGGTGTTGGAAAAGGCAATATCGGACGGCGCCTGCTCGACCTTCAGCTTGCTCCAGTCGGCGTCGAGTTCATCAGCCAGCATCTGTCCGAGCGCGGTATGGGTGCCCTGCCCCATGTCGATATGCGGCGAGAACAGCGTGACGGTGTCGTCATCGGCGATCTTCATCCAGCTGAGGAAATTGTGCTCGCCATCGCCGGTGGTCAGCGCCTTGGCGCGGGCCCGCGCGGTGCTGTCCGTCCAGTAGAGGCCGAACACCCCGCCGCCCACCAGCAGAGCGCTGCCGACGAGAAAGATGCGACGCTTCACGCCCTTCTTCTTTACCGGCGTTTCCGGCGTGGGAGCAGCGCCCACTTCGTCGATATTGGGATTGGGATTGTCGGCCATCATGCCTCTCCCTGCACGGCAGCAGCGGCCGCCTGTCCGGTTGCCGCCAGAATTGCGTCGCGGATACGCGGATAGGTGCCGCAGCGGCAGATATTGGTCATCGCCTCATCGATCTGGGCTTCGGATGGCCTACCGGCTTGCTTGATCAGCGCCACCGCCGCCATGATCTGGCCCGACTGACAATATCCGCATTGCGGCACCTGCGCGTCGATCCATGCCTGCTGGACGGCGTGGAGCGTGCCGTCATTGCTCTTCAGCCCTTCGATGGTGG
The DNA here is from genome assembly GCF_040148725.1 of Erythrobacter sp. NFXS35. Taxonomy (NCBI): domain Bacteria; kingdom Pseudomonadati; phylum Pseudomonadota; class Alphaproteobacteria; order Sphingomonadales; family Erythrobacteraceae; genus Erythrobacter; species Erythrobacter sp. NFXS35. The sequence goes on from NZ_JAGDEB010000001.1 coordinate 1,219,154, forward strand.
TCACGGCCTTGCCCGCGATGTCGCTGACCGGCACGCTGCAGGACCGGGTGATCTGTCCATCGACGTGAACCGAGCACGCCCCGCAGGCGGCGATGCCGCAGCCGAATTTGGTGCCGGTCAGCGCAAGATCCTCGCGCAGAACCCACAGCAGCGGGGTATCGGCCTCCGCCTCAACGCTCACATCCTTGCCATTGACGGTAAAGCCGATTGCCACGCGCTTGGTTTCCTTCCCCGGTTTGCCCTGCGAAGAGCCTAGCAGGGCGCGTTGCGCGCGGCCATGGGAAAGACGACGCAGGCGGTCAGTGTCAGACGCTGACTCCCAGCAGCGATCCGATGGCAAAGGTGATCCCCATCGCGAACACGCCCCAGCCCAGCACGCGCAGAACAGCCGGAAGCAGCGGCGCGCCTCCAGTCCGCGCGCCGATCGCGCCGAGCAGCGCCAGCGCCGCGATCGAGACTGCAAGCACAGCGGGGACGATGGCCGAAGCCGGAGCCAGCCACGCCGCCAGCACCGGCAGTGCAGCAGCAGCGCTGAAGGTCATCCCTGACGCGAAAGCTGCCTGCAAGGGCCGCGCCGCGAGCGCATCCGACAGGCCCAGTTCGTCGCGCACATGGGCGGTCAGGGCGTCGTGGGCGCTCAGTTCCCGCGCGACCAGCAGCGCCGTTTCGCGGCTCAACCCCCGATCCTCGTAGATCGCCGCCAGTTCTTCGAGTTCCTCCTCAGGCATCTTCTTCAGTGCCAGCTTTTCGCGCCGGATATCGGCCTGTTCGGAATCGCGCTGCGACGAGACCGAGATGAACTCGCCCGCTGCCATCGACATCGCCCCGGCAACCAGGCCCGCCACCCCCGCGATCAGCACCGCACCCGGCGCGGGCCCCGCCGCCGCCACCCCGATGATCAGCGATGCGACGGATACAATCCCGTCATTGGCCCCCAGCACCGCGGCCCGCAACCAGCCGGTGCGCTGAACATAATGCGGATCGTCGGGATGTGCGCTTGCGGTTGCCATTGGGCCGTTCTCCTGCCGAGCCGAGTGTCGGACGCGCACGCCGCGAATGCAAGCGCATGTGCGCGGCGGTTGATGCACGGGGGCCTTCGCAAGCTGCTTGACCGACTGGGATATATTCAATAGCTTCAAGCATTCAAATCTGCAAACTCTTGCAGATGTGGGAGGGTGTATGCCAAGCAGGATCATCGTATCCCGCGAACTGGCGGATCTGCTGAAGCTGCTGGCGCACCCTGACAGGTTGCGCCTGATCGAAGAGCTGCGCCTGGGCGAGCAGGATGTCAGCAGCATCGCTGCCGCGCTCGATCTGCCCGCGACCCGCGTTTCCCAGCATCTTGCCCCGCTGCGCGCCCACCGGATCGTCGAAGACCGGCGCGAAGGCCGCAATCATTTCTACCGCCTGACCCACCCCGGAATCGCCGCCTGGATCGTCGAGGCGCTTGATTTCGTCGATGTCCGCAACCGCTTTGGTGAAGGCTCGCACATCGATCATGTGCGCGAGCTGTGGACGGCTGACGCTCCCGAGACTTCCAGCTGAGAGGACTACCCGAATGTCGAAATTTGCCCTTGGTGTCATCAAGTTCCAGAGGGAAGTATTCCCCGAAAAGGCCGAGCTGTTCGAAAAGCTCAGTACCGGGCAAAGTCCCGAGGCACTGTTCATCACCTGCTCGGACAGCCGGATCGAAACTGCGATGCTGACTCAGACCGATCCGGGCGAGTTGTTCATCCTGCGCAATGCCGGCAACATCGTGCCGCCACACACCAATCAGACCGGCGGCGTGACTGCATCGATCGAATTCGCCATCGGCGCGCTCCAGATCCCGAACATCGTGATTTGCGGCCACACCGAATGCGGGGCGATGAAGGGGGCGATGAACCGCGCCGGCCTCACCAGCCTGCCGCACGTGCGCGAATGGCTCGGCTTTGCGCAGGGGGCGGTCGACATTACCGAGGCGCTGGGCGCCGGGCTGGATGCAGATGCCAAGATGCGGATGCTGCTGGAACAGAACGTCATCCTGCAGTTGCAGCACCTCCGGACCCATCCCACCGTGGCGGTGGCGCTGGCGCAGAAGGCCGTGAACTTGCACGGCTGGGTCTATGACATCAAGACCGGGGAAGTTTCCGCCTATGACGAGGCGAGCGGCACCTGGGTCCCGGTCGAGGAACGCTACGCCAGCGAAGTCGCCTCGGCCGCAATCGCCAATCACGCCTGCTGACCCAAGCCCGCCTGCCGACAACGCCGCGCACACCACCCCTTTCCGCGCCGGAGCACCATCAAGATGAAGCCAACAGCTACCGATCTGAGCTCTGCGGTTGTCGGGAGGGACTTCCTCGCCTCGATCGTGGTGTTCCTCGTTGCCCTGCCGCTGTGCATGGGCATCGCGATCGCATCGGGCGCGCCGCCCGCACTGGGCCTGATTACAGGCATCGTGGGCGGACTGGTGGTGGGCAGCATCGCCGGATCGCCACTGCAGGTCAGCGGGCCTGCAGCGGGCATGGCGGTGCTGGTGTACCAGTTGGTGCAGGAACACGGGCTGATCATGCTCGGGGTCGTCGGGCTGATTGCAGGCGCGCTGCAGCTTCTCGCCGGGGTGTTCAGGCTCGGCCAGTGGTTCCGGGCGATCTCGCCTTCGGTCATCCACGGGATGCTGGCGGGCATCGGCGTGCTGATCTTCGCCTCGCAATTCCACGTCATGCTGGATGCCGCTCCACGCTCCAGCGGCCTTGCCAACATTGCGGCCATTCCCGAAGCGATCATCAATGCCATCCCGGTCGATGGGTCGGTGCATCACCTTGCGGCGATGGCCGGTTTCATCACCATCTTCACCATCGTCGCGTGGAACAAGTTCAAGCCGAAAAGCCTCGCCCTGTTGCCCGGCCCGTTGTTGGGCGTGATTGTCGGCACGGCTCTCGCCTTTGCCTTCGCGCTGCCGATCACGCTGGTCGAATTGCCGGCCAATCTTACCACGGCGCTGAACATTCCCACCGGCGATGCGCTGGCCGGGTTCCTCGATCCCGACATCATCACGCTCGGCATCGTATTCGCGTTCGTGGCCAGCGCCGAAACGCTGCTGTGTGCCACTGCGGTCGACAAGATGCACATCGGCGTGCGCACCAATTACGATAAGGAATTGCGCGCGCAGGGCATCGGCAATCTCATCTGCGGCGCGGTGGGCGCGCTGCCGATGACGGGCGTTATCGTGCGTTCGGCCGCCAATGTCGAAGCTGGCGCAACCACCCGGATTTCCGCCATCCTGCACGGTGCGTGGCTGCTGCTGGCGGTGGCCGCCTTTCCGTTCGTGCTCAATGAAATCCCGACCGCAGTATTGGCCGCGATCCTCGTCTACACCGGCTACAAGCTGGTGAACGTCGCCCAGATCCGCAAAATCGCCGAATTCGGTCGGCAGGAACTAGCAATCTACTTCGTGACGCTGATCGGGGTGGTGGCGATCGATCTGCTCACCGGCGTCATCCTCGGCTTCGCGCTGGCGACGCTCAAGCTGGTCTACACCTTCTCGCATCTTGAGATCGAAGTGACCAATACCGCCGAAACCAACCGCACCGATGTGTGGTTGAAAGGATCGGCGACCTTCTTCTCGATCCCGCAATTGTCAGGCGCGTTGGAACGGGCGCCCCGCGGATCGGAAATGCATATCCACGTCGAGCGGCTAGAATATATCGACCATGCGTGCCTCGAGATGCTTTCCTCGTGGGAAAAGCTGCACCAGAGCACCGGGGGAAGCCTGACGGTCGAGTGGAACGAATTGGTGCAGCGTTACGGACGACGCTCGCAGGATCCGGGCAAGACATCGATCCCGGGGCTGATGCAGCGGCCCGCAGCCTGATCGCAAGGATCAGATAACCGTCTCGGAAGCCTCCTGCTGCCAAAGGTCCTTCGCCATTGCGATGTCCGTGGCACTGGCCCGGCCGAGACGGTGGGCGATAAAATCGATGCCTTCGATAAGCCACAGGGCCAGTTCCGGCTGGCTGAGGCGATAAACCCGCTGCTGCGCCTTCGATTCGGTTTCCACCAGCCCTACCGCGCGCAGCACGCCGAGATGCTGCGAGACGCGGGTTGGCGGAATCTCCAGCGCCTCGGCCAGCGCGTTGACGGTCAGATCGCCGGCTTGCAGTTTGAGCACCAGACGAATGCGGTCCGGGTGGGAAATCTGGCGCAGGACACTGGCCAGTTCAGTGGCGACAATCTTTCGGCTTGGCACTACGGGCGCCCTTTCACAAAGTGGGGGTGGACTGGATGGCGCGGTTGGCTTTCACCAGAGTAAGACGCGCAGCATCGCCGGTCGTTCCGGCAGGAGAACCAGCGGGCAGAGCGCGCCAATGCGGCACAGCGCGCTTGCTTGGGGCGCCGCCGGAACAGACCAGATCCACGAACTGCGTATCGTCGATTTCAGTGACATAGGGGGCAGGCGAACCGCGCGAAGGCGTCACCACCCCGCTGTCGCGCAATTGCGCGCCGGTCTGGTGGAGGCGCAATGCCGCGGACGTCTTGCCTGCATGGTGCAAGGTCAATGCCAGCGCCTGCACCAGCACCACCGCATCGAGCGCCATGCGGCCCCGCGCCTCGCTCAGCGCCTCGCTGGCCACCAGAGCGACACCGCGACTGCCATGCCACAGCATCGGCCACGGCCCGGCAACGCCGGTCGCCTGCGCAAGCATCGCAAACACAACGCTGCGCAGACAAGGTGTGACGATCAGCGCGTCCCATTGCGGGCGCGGCAACAGCAATCCGGCGAGCGCCTGTTCGACTGCAAGAATTTCGAGCGCGATCCCGTCGCGGCTCAGTGAACGATCAACCATCAACAGCTGCTTGGTCGCCGCATTGCGCTGACTGGCGGGCACGACAATGGCGATCCTGGTGCGCCCCTCTTGCTGCGCCGCACGGAGCATCGCTTCGATAATGCCGGGACGCGGAAGGGGCGCAGCGCGATCATCCTCAGCCTGGCAGCGCGCTGGGTGCGGCGACATCAGCATCAGATCGAGCGCGCCCGCCCGCACCCCGCTGCCCGGCCCATGATCGAACAGATAACTCGCGGCCCAGTCGGCGCGCGGCAGATCGGGACTTTCGGCGTTTTGCAGCGCCACCGGAGAGATCGGCTGCCACGGCGCGAACAGCGGCGCGGCGGGCACGCCAGTGGCAGAACGGGCCCATGCCGCAACCCTTTGCAGACCCGGCGCCCTATCCCCTGCAACCGGCTCCACAGCGATGTCGAGCCAATCCGCAAGGCGCGCAAACCCATCGGCCCACGCTGCATCGGGCGCCGCAACCGGCTCAGCCAGCCGCAGGCCGGTGTTGACCAGCCGCAAGCCGGGGCGGCTTTGCGCAGCGTGTGGGGACACCCCGTGGACCCGATCATGCGCCGTGAATTCCTGCTGGTGATTGGCTTGGTCCATGCTCCGGCCCTTTCGTGTCGGGGTTGCGGAGCGGTATCTAGACCAGCGTGTTTCCTCTGAAAAATTCAATAAATCTTCGAAACCATTCTATTTTGTAGATTGGAAGCTTCGCCGACATCGGATCGGATTGCGCGTGAACGGGCGCGGCGACGAATTAATGCACCTTCAGTCCGCCAACGTGGTCAGTGCTTCGGGCAGGTTTTGCGCCAGCATTCCGGCGGCGGCACGGGTTGCTGGGCGATCGGCCTCGTCGGCGACCTCGTAGGTATAGGCCGGAATGCCATAGGCGGCGTGGAACCAGTTCTTCGCTGTGCCGCTGCCGGGGTTCGCATTGCGCGGTTCGATCGTGAAGGGATAACCCGAAACCGCATTCTCGCGTCCCGCCAGCCACCTTGCAAGAAAACGCTGCTGCGCCGCGCTCGCCTCGTCCTTGCCCTGCACGTAGAACAGGTTGCTGCGGGTTGAGTGAAAATCCACCATCAGCACCGGACGCACGCCCGGCGGCAGTGCATCGAGCCACGTCTTGACGCTGCGGGTTTCGGGCTGGACGAATGCTCCCCAGTCGCGGTTCAGATCCTGCGCGCCGCGATTGGCACGCCAGTGGCCGCGCACCACCCCATCGGGATTGAGCATCGGCACGACGAGAAACTGGAGGTCGGCAAAATCCTGCGGCGCGCGTGCCCGTTCGGCCACCAGCGCATCGACAAATGCGCGCATGGCAATCGCGCCGCTGACTTCGGGGGGATGCTGACGGCCGAGCAAGACCACCAGCCGCGGCGCGTCGGCGCGCCCGATCCGGATCGCCTCGATCGGGCGGCCATCATGCGACTGGCCAATCACGAAGGGTCGTGTGCCCGCCAATTTGCTCCAGCGCGCAAGGTCTGCCACGGCATCGGCGGGCACGATGCTTTCCTGCGCGGATACCACTCCCGTGCCGGTCGGCAGGCGCAAGATCGCCCCTCTGCCGTCCTGCGTCGATTCGATCGGCAATGCGCGCCATTCGCCGTCGCCAGCGGCCAGTTTCGGCGCATAGCGGTGCTGCCCCGCGAGATAGCGCAGCGTCACCGTGATCGGCCCGCCGTCGTCCGCCTCGTAACGGAAGGCATACCATGGGCTGGGATTGATCGGTGGGGCGTGCTCCGGCGTGACCAACAGCGTGAAATCACGCGCGCCATTGATGGCACAGGCCGACGGCGCGGCACCGGCGAAATCGAAATGAAGGCTGGCCGCGTCGGTGCGGCAAGCAGGGGATACCGCTGGCGTTACCTCCACCTGCGGGGCCTCGGGGGGCGGCGCATGCGCACCCGCCCCCTTTGCCAATGCCAGCGCCAGCAACGCCGCCAATTGCCGCAGCGTTGTCCGCATCAGAACGGCTTGCGCAGTTCGACCCGGAAGACCCGTCCACGCGGCGTGTGCAGCGCGCTGAGGTAGCCATAGGTTTCGTCGGCCAGCGGCGGATCCTTGTCGAACAGGTTGTTCATCCCGAACCGAATCCGCGTTCCATCGAGCGCGGTGTCGTTCTCGATAGTGTAGGCGATTGCGGCGTTCACGGTCAGGAAATCATTCACCCGGAAGAAGTTGGCGTTGGGATCATCCGACACGATCGGGTCGTCACGCGTCACACTGGTATCCCACACCTCGCCGACATAATTGGCAAAAAGCGAAAGGTCGACCGGGCCGGTATCCCAGTTGATCGAACCGCTGAAGCGCCATTCCGGCCGCCCTTCGATTTCGAGCAGTTCGCCCAACCCGTCAATCCTGACTTCAGGCGGCAGCGCCCCGGCGACGACCGCATCGATCAGTTCTTGTGCGTCCGGCCCGGCCGACTGGACAAAGCTGTCCAGGCGCGCGGCATTGAGCCGCAGCCGGATCTTGCCGATGCCGAAATCGGGGACGTTGTAGAACAGGCCGAAGTCCATGCCCTTCGAAGTACGGCTGTCGAGGTTGAGGTAGGGATCGTTGACGAACAGGATCTCGCCGGCAGGCGACAGGCTTGTTCCTGCGAACAGATCGATCTCTTCCTGCGTCGGATCGGCGCGCACCACATTGGGGTTCACCCCGCCCGAGAGCCGCCGCAGCAGATCGAGCGCAATCGCGTTGTCATCGCCAAAGGTGCCCACCAGCCCACGCTGCTTCACGCGCCAGTAATCCGCCGTCAGCGTCAGGCCGGGAATGAAGCGCGGCTCGAACACGACCCCAAGGTTGATGCTGGTGCTGTCCTCGGGGGCGAGCTGTTCGCTGCCCGAACGGAAGCTGATCACGCCAGCCCCCGGACACACGCCGAGATCTTCGATGATGCCCTGTTCCACCTGCGCCTGACAGATCACGAAATCGTCACGCGTGTTGGAACGGGTGGTGCCTGCGTCATTGACCTGCACCAGGTTCGGCGCACGGAACCCCTGCGACCAGGCGCCGCGGAAGGTCACGCCGGGGACCACCGTCCACGAGGCTGCAACGCGCGGCACCACGGCGGTTTCGTTGATGTCGGCGAAATGCTCCATTCGGCCTGCCAGCTGCAGATTGAGCGCTTCGATCAGCGGGATATCCATGTCCTCGCTCACCAGCGGCACGAACATTTCGGCAAACGCCGAATAGACCTGCCGCGCGCCGCTGGTATCGGGCGAGGGGCTGGTGCCGGCGACGTCGCTCTCGTTGAACACACCGGTGACGCTGTCGGTCCAGGTGATGGTGCCATCAAGCCGCGGATCGCGATCGTCGAAGAAGGTCTCGCGCCGCCATTCGACCCCGGCCGCGATCCCGACATCGCCGCCCGGCAGAGTGAACAGGTCGTTGCGGCTGACCTTGAAATCCGCCAGCGCAAGCGTGGTGCCGCCTGTACGGAAGACGTCGATCAGGAACGGATCAATCGCGCCTTGCGGATTGGGTGTGCAATCGCCTTCGCCCGGATCGCCGGTCACGCAGCCGCCGTTGAAGGGGTTGTAGGCATCGGGCGTCGAACGGTTGATCGCCTCCTGCATCAGCGTCAACGAAATGCGGTTGCCTTCGAGATCGGTCAGCTTGGCTTCCGAATAGACGAAACCGGTATCGAAATCCCACGACCCGAAATTGCCGCGCAGGCCAGCCACGAGGCGATAGGTATCCTTGTCGACATTAACGGTGCGGTTGCCGACATCCACGAAGCGGTACCGCTCCATGATGAGGTCCGCCCCGCCCGCGTCGATGGTGGTGCCCGGCAGGCGGTTGGGATTGGGCGTCCCGTCGGGCAGCGTCTCCGCGCCGAAGGGGTTCCAATAGGCGTTGCGCGATATCCCCACCGGCACCGCGCTGAGGATTGCCGCAGGGGTGATGTTGCGGCTGCTTTCGGAACGGTAATAGGTTCCTTCGAAATAGGCTTCGAGGCTGTTGTTGAGTTCGTAGCTGAACAGCGCCGCCGCGTTGTAACGGGTCTTTTCGCTGATCAGCGTGGAGCCGAAAGCGCGGTTGTAACGCACAGCCGGGGTCGGCGTAGTGCCGTTACGTGCGCACAGCCCGTTGCCGAAATCGAGCCGGCAACCATCGAAGCTGGAGGGCTGGAGGTAGAAATCGTCATCGCGGATCGGCGTGCGGCTCGATGGGGCCTGGATGTCGAACTGGCCGAACGGGCCGAAGGTGTTGCGGTTGTTGAACTGCGTGTCACCCTCGAAATCGGTGCCCTCCAACAGCGGGGTCTTGTCATCATCGCGGGAATAGGGACGCGCCGAGGACGGCAGTCCGTTCTCGTGAAAGTAACTGCCATAGATGGTGAAATTTGCACGCCCGCCAGCGAAGTCGAAGCCATAGCCGCCATTGAGCAGCGTGCTGTAGAGGCTGGTGCCATCGCCGCCGCGCCATTCGGCCTCAAGAAACCCGCCCGTGCGATTGCCGCGCAGCACGGTGTTGACCACGCCCGCCACCGCATCCGCGCCGTAGATCGCCGATGCACCGTCGCGCAGCACTTCGAGCCGCCGGACGCTGCCCGGCGCGATTTCATTCGCATCAGAGCTGACCACCGGCACCAGCAATTCGGTCTGGAAGCCGGGGCTGAGCACCATCCGCCGTCCATTGATCAGGACAAGCGTGTTGCCGGTGCCGAGGTCGCGCAGGTTGATCGAGGCAACGTCGCCGCGGGCATTGTTCGAGGTGACATCGTTCTGTTCGTTGAACGCGACCCCGCCCGCCTGCGGAATGGCGCGGAACAGATCATCGCCCGAAGCGCCTGCAATGTTCTGGATGTCGATCTCGTCGACCACGGTGACCGGCAGCACGTCATTGATCTTGGCGCCCTGAATCTGGGTGCCGGTGACGATGATCTCGCGCTCGGGCCGGGGTGCGTCGGCGGGAATTTCATCCGCGGCGGCAGGCGCGGGCGCCACCACTTGAGCGTGAACGGATGTGGCAGCAAGCAGGCTGCCACTGCACATCAGGGCAAACCTGCCCAAAATCCGTGTCGACATAATCATTCTCCCTGTTTTTCAATAATTTCAAGCGAGCGTGCCCAGTGCTCGAACAGCGCAGGCCATTGGCTGATGACCTGCCCCGGTTTGCCGAGGCCCCAGCCGTGACCGCCGTCGCGGAACAGATGCAGTTCCGCGCTTGCCCCGGCGGCGACCAGTTTCTCGAACAACAAGATGCCGTGTCCGGGCGGCGTGATCGCATCGTCGGCAGCGGCAAAGATGATGGTGGGCGGCGCGTGCTTGTCCGCATAGGTGTCCAGCGACCATGCCGCCTCGGCCTTGGCGCTAGCCTTGTCGCCCGCGATCTCACGCCGGGTGCGGGTGGTGTCGTAAGGCTTGCGCAGGGTCACGACCGGAAACAGCAGCACCGCGAAATCGGGCCGCGCGGAAACCTGCTCGTAGGCGTCCGCACCGGCATACAGCGCGCGGGCTGGCTGGAGCGCGGTGAACCCGGCAAGATGGCCGCCTGCGGAAAATCCCATGATCCCGATTTTCGCCGGATCGATGGAATATTCGCCCGCGCTGCTGCGGATGATCTTCATCGCCCGCTGGGCATCCATGAACGGCGCGGTGGAATCCCAGCCATCATTGGGCAGGCGATAGATCAGTTCGAAGACGGTAAACCCGCGCGCCTGCAGCCATTGTGCAGCGGGCGTGCTTTCCTTCCACAGCTGGATGCGGAAATAGCCGCCCCCGCCGGCCACCAGCACCGCCGCACCGTTGGGGACCGCCGGCCGATAGACCCGCATCCGCGGCGTGGAAATGTTCCACACAGCGCCATAGGCGGCGCCCTTGTCCCCCAGCACTTCCGGCCCGGTGACATTGCCCTTGGCGGGCGGACGGCCAGGCCACAGCAGGATTTCCTCGGGGCCGCCTTGCGCGGCGGCGAACGGCACGAGCGGCCCGGCTCCGGCGAGCATCGCCAGCAGCGCACCATGCGCCAGCAGATGACGGCGCGCTATCATGGGGTCTTCTCCAGCACTTCGGCGATCTTTTCGCTCACGGGGCCGCTACGTTCGTGACGTTCGATGTCTTCTTCAGGCAGCGGCATGGGCGTGCCCGCCATCGCCGCGGCGAGCCGTTCACGATCAAGCGCGTTTTCCCAGCGCGCCACGACGATGGTGGCCACCGCATTGCCGATGAAATTGGTCAGCGCGCGGCATTCGCTCATGAAGCGGTCGATCCCGAGGATCAGCGCCATGCCCGCCACCGGTACGCTCGGCACCACGGAAAGCGTGGCGGCGAGGATCACGAAGCCCGCGCCGGTCACGCCCGCCGCGCCCTTGGAACTGATCATCGCCACCAGCACCAACGCGAGCTGTTCGGACAGGGACAGGTCGATCCCCAGCGCCTGCGCGATGAACAGCGCGGCCAGCGTCATGTAGATATTGGTGCCGTCGAGATTGAAGGAATAGCCGGTCGGCACCACCATCCCCACCACTGCCTTCTTGCAGCCGGCAATCTCCATCTTTTCCATAAGGCTCGGCAGCGCGGCTTCGGATGACGATGTGCCCAGCACCAGCAGCAGTTCCTCGCGCAGATACCGGATCAGCGCGAAGATCGAGAAGCCGGTGAGGTATCCGACGACCCCCAGCACCACCAGCACGAACAGCAGCGACGTGGCGTAGAAGGTGGCGATCAGCGCCGCGAGATTGGCGAGCGAGCCGAGCCCGAATTCGCCGATGGTGAACGCAATCGCGCCGAATGCCCCGATCGGCGCGAATTTCATCAGCATGTGAACCAGCTTGAACACGACCTCGCTGAACGAGGACAGCACGTCCATAACCAGATCGCTGTGCGGGCGTGTCGATGCAATCGCCACGCCGGCCAGGATTGCGACCAGCAGCACCTGGAGGATATTTCCTTCCGTGACGGCGCTGAACAGGGTCTCGGGGATGATATTGAGCAGGAAGCCGCTGATCGACTGGCCTTCCGCAGTCTTGGCATAACCTTCGACTGCGGCCGTATCGAGCGTGGCGGGATCGATATTCAGCCCTTCGCCGGGGCGCACGACATTGGCGACGACAAGTCCAATGATCAGCGCCAGCGTGGAGAAGAACAGGAAATAGGCGAACGCCTTGCCGGCAACGCTGCCGACTGCCTTCATGTCGCTCATCCCGGCGATGCCGGTGGCGACGGTGAGGAAGATGACCGGCGCGATAATCATCTTCACTAGCTTGATGAACCCATCGCCCAGCGGCTTGAGTGCGGTACCGAATTCGGGCGCAAGGTGGCCGATCAGCGCGCCAAGCGCGATAGCCACCAGCACCTGCACATACAGCTGGCGGTAAAGCGGTTTTTTTGCCGGTGCGGCAATCGCCCCCGGTGTCATGGCTGCCTGCGCGCCCATTATCTGATGGTTTCCCGCCCCTGTCTCTCCACGTCACAGGATCGGGCCGCCGCGCGCCGCTTGCAAGCAAATGGCTTGGCGAGTGGAAATATCGGATATTCAGGGCGCTAGTTCTAGCGAAGGCAAATTTTGTGCGGAAATCCGCACAAAATTCTTGCGCCGAGTGCGGAAAGGCGCACAAGCTTGAAACGGAGGATCTTGGGCGCATCATGCAATACAGGATGGGACGCTGGCATCTGCTGCCGATTGCACTGGCGGCGATCATACTGGTCGGTGCCCTGGCGATGCTCGGGCTCGAAAGGGCGATGCGGGTCAGTGCGCTGGAGGAAACCCGCGCTGCAGCGACCAGTCAGGCAACGATCCTGGCAGCGGGGCTGGAAAGCGAACTCAACAAGTTCAGCCTTGTCCCGCGCGTGCTGGCGGTGGATCCCGAAGTCGCCGCATTGCTGGCGGGCGACCGGTCCCAGCGCGGCGTGCTCAATCGCCGCCTTGCCGCGCTGGCGCAGCAGACCAATGCCGCAGCCATCTACCTGATGGATGCGCGCGGGCTGACCTTGGCGGCGAGCAATTGGGACAGGCCCGACAGCTTCATCGGTTCAAATTACGGTTTCCGCGACTATTTCGCAGGTGCCCGCCGCGACGGCACGGCAAGCGAATTCGCGCTCGGCACAGTCAGCCGCCGCCCCGGCCTTTACCTGGCGGAACGGGTCGGCCCGGCGGATAATCCGCTGGGGGTGGTGGCGGTGAAGGTCGAATTCGACGGTCTCGAAGCCAAGTGGCGCGATGCCGAGGACGGCGTGTTCGTGACCGACAAGGGCGGGATCGTGCTGCTTGCCAGCAATCCCGACTGGCGGTTTCGCGCGGCGGAAAGCACCGGCGAAGCCGCCGCCCCGCGCGATCCGGCGCGCGACACGATGCGCTTTGGCGTGGCCGAACTGCAACCGTTCGAACTGCCTGCCACCGGCACCGCGGCCTCCCCTGTGCGGATGATCGAGAAAATCCAGCCGATCGCCCCGAACGGATGGGAATTGCACCTCCTCGCCGACCCTGCTCCGCGGTTGCTGGTCGCCACAGCCAACGGGCGGCTTGCAGGGGTGGTCGCAATGGCTCTGCTCGCGCTGGCGGGGGCTGGCGCAGTGGTGTGGCGGCGCCAGCGACAGAGCCGCGCGGCGGCGCATGTGGCCCAGCAAACTGCCGCCTTGCGCGACCAGTTGCAGCAGGCCAATCGGCTGGCGACTTTGGGCCAGATCACGGCCGGGCTTGGCCACGAAATCCGCCAGCCGCTCGCTGCGATGCGTGTCTATGCCGAAAGCGGCGAACGCCTGCTCGAAGCCGACCGCCGTGCCGAAGCAGCGGATAATTTCGGCAAGATTGCGCGCCTTGCGGGCCGGATCGGAGAGATTACCGAAGAACAGCTTCATTTCAGCCGCCGCTCCGCCAGAGAGCCGCGCGAGATCACGCTTGCCGAAGTGATCGATGGTTCACTGCTGCTGCTGCGTGACCAGATCCGGCAGAAAGGCATCGCCGTTACACCGCCCGCCACCGAAGCGGCCGCCGCCAAGGTCCGTGCGCGCCATGTCCAGCTGGAACAGGTGCTGGTCAACCTGCTCCAGAACGCGGCGCAGGCCGTGGGCGAAGGTGGCGAGATCGTGATTGCCATCGACGCTGGGACAGGCACAGTGCGTCTCAGCGTCACCGACAACGGCCCCGGCGTACCGGCGGACCTGCGCGACACGCTGTTTCAGCCCTTCGTCACCTCCAAGACCGAAGGCATCGGCCTGGGTCTTGCGATTGCGCGCGACATCATGCGCCAGATCGGCGGCGATCTGGTGCACGAGGCCGCCGCCAGCGGCACGCGCTTCACCATGGTCATGCCTGCCGCATGATTGCCGCACCGCCACCCTTGCGGATCGCGCTGGTCGAGGATGATCCGCCGTTGCGCGATGCCACCATGCAGGCGCTCTGCCTCGAAGGTGCCGAGGTGGTGCCCTTCCCCGATGCCCGCGCCGCGCTGGCGTGGCTCGATGCCGATTACCCGGGCGTTGTGGTGAGCGATGTGCGGATGCCGGGGATCGACGGGATCGCCTTTTTCGCCCGATTGCGCGAGATCGATCCGGACTTGCCGGTCATCCTCACCACCGGGCACGGCGATATCGCCATGGCCGTGGAAGCGATGAAGAACGGCGCGGCGGATTTCCTGACCAAACCCTATTCCTCGGCCGACCTTTTCCGTGCCGTCCGAGCCGCCAGCGAACGGCGCACGCTGGCACTGGAAAACCGCCGCCTGCGCGAGGAAGCGGGACGCAGTTCGGGGCAGGCGATCCCCGGCTCCTCACCCGCTGCACAGCGGCTGCGTTCGGTGATCGAAGGCGTAGCGCGGTCCGAAATCGATGTGGTGCTGACCGGCCCGGCCGGCACCGGCAAGAGCCACGCCGCCCGCCTGATCCACGATGCCAGCGCGCGCCGCACCCGCCCTTTTGTAACTGTCGATGCCGGAATTCTCGCCCACGAAGACGCCGAGCTGCTGTTGTTCGGGCGCGATCCCGGTGGCGGTTCTTCGAGCGCGGGGCTGTCACGCACCGGGTTGATCGAGCGCGCCAATGGCGGGACACTGTTCCTCGATGAGATCGCGGCGGCCAGCGCAGTGCTGACCGCCCGGCTTTTGTCGCTGGTGGAAACTCGCACGGTGTTGCCGATCGGCGCGACCACTGCGCGGCGGCTCAATATCCGCGTTATCATCGCCCGTCTGCCCGATGACGGCTCGCACACCGACCGCGATCCAGTGTGGCACCGTCTGGGCGCGGTTCAGGTCGCCTTTCCCGCGCTGGCGGCGCGGCGCGAGGACGTGCCGGAAATCTTCCGCCTGTTCGTCACCCGCCATGCCCGCGAACTCGATTGCGATGCTCCCTCGATCGGGGAGGCGCAGTGGAGCCATGTGCTGTCCCACGACTGGCCTGGCAATCTCCATGAGCTGGGCGGCTATGCCCGCGCCTTCGTGCTCGGTCTTGCCGATATTGGCGGCCCCGGCTCCGCCATCGCCGGACACCGGCCCCTGCAGCAGATCGTCGCCGATTTCGAGCGCACGGTACTGGAGGACGCACTGCGCCACTGCCGCGGCGACATCGCGCAGCTGCAGGCGATGCTGCAGACCCCGCGCAAGACGATCTACGACAAGCTGGCGAAATACGATCTCAAGCCTGCACGCTTCCGGTAGCCGGCGCTATTCCACCGTCACGACGTTGTCGTCCGAGTTGCGATCGATATAGAAATTATAGGGATCGATCCCGGCGAAAAGCGGCTTTTTCGCGGTGGTGATCGTCACCACCTGTTCGCCCGCGCGCACCGGATGGCGCTCCATCGAAAGCACGTCTGCGGTGTCGAACGCCCCGGCTTCCGGGCGGGCGGTGAACAGGCCGATCTCGATCCGTTCGGCCAGCGCAGCGGGGCTTTCGGTGCCCTTGGCATCGGCATAGAACTTGCCCGCCGCCACATTGATCCGCGTTGTCCAGGTGCCATCGCCATTGCGCTGCGTGCTCGCCGATTTCGCCTTGAGATCATAGATCGTGATCTTCTCGAACAGATCGGTGATCAAGGCCTGATCCGCGGGCGTGGTCGCCTCCTTGCGCAGTTCGGCAATCAGATCGAGGCTGCGCGGATAAGGCGCGCCCTTGAACCTGTAGCGTTCGATCAGCCGTGCCAGCGCGCGATTGACCGCGTCCTCACCCAACCGGTGCTGAAGCAGATACATCACAAGGCTGCCCTTGCGGTAGTGAATGTGCCCCTGGTTCTCGACCCGGATCAGCGGCTGTTCGCCCAGAACGTCGCCCTTGCGGCCGGCAAGATACTGATCGAGCTCGTATTTCAGAAACCGGCGAATCTTGTCCTGCCCGTACAATTCCTTCATCACCATCAGCGCGCTGTATTGCGCCAGCGTTTCCGACAGCAGGGTCGATCCCTGCATGTCCCCGCCCACGATCTGGTGCGCCCAGTATTGGTGGCCCAGTTCATGCGCGGTGACGTAGGACACGTAGTCGATGCTTTCGGGATCGCGCACGTCGGCGGCAAAGCCGATGCTTTCGGAATAGGGCATGGTGCCCGCAAACGCCTGCGCGAAGCTTTGATAGCCGGGAAATTCGATGATCCGCGCATAGCCGAACTGATAGGGGCCGAAATTCTCCGTAAAATAGCCGAGCGAGGCCTTCATCGCCTTCAGCATCGCCGGCACGTTCCAGTCGTGTCGGGGATCGTGATAGACCGACAGGCGGACATCGCCGAACCTGTCCTCGGCCACAGCATAGCGCGCCGATTGCACCGAGAAAAAGTTGAGGATCGGCGCCGGGCTTTCGAACACTGCAATGCGGCGGCCGCCGACAATGTCGTCGGACACCTTGTTGCCCGGCGCAATCGGCACCTGATCGGCTGCGGTGCTGATGGTGATGCGCGAATTGACCCAGTCGGCGCCGATGTAGTTTTGGTTCTGCGCGGCGGTGTCTTCCAGCTTGGCGGTGCGCAGTTCGTCGGGCAGACCCTGCCGGCGCCGCTCGGTGCGGTCCTGCAGCAGGTCCTGGCGGTTCATACCGATGATCGGCGCGAACACGGCATTGTTCACGAAGGTGCCGTTGTCGACGATATCAGTCGCCGCCGAACCATTGGCAAAGCCGCGCCGCCACACCAGCGAGGTGAAATCGAGCCGGGTGGCCGCGCCCGGCGCCAGCGGTGCATCGAATTCGTAGATCCGGTATCCGAATTCGGTGTCATGGCTGGCAAGCTTCGCTCCGGCCACGTCGAGCCGGGTGAATTCCGTCGCATCATCGGCCTGCCGCACGTGCACTTCGCGGATCGGAGCCTGCGTATCGTTGCGCAGCAGATAATGCCCGCGCACATCCATGCGGCGTTGATCGGGATCGATATCGACAATGAACTCCACGTCGGTCACCACCGGGCGGGGCAGGCTTTCGTATTTGAGGTACTTGCGCTCGTATGCGGCGGTCATCGCCTCACGCTCGTCGGCGGTCTGGTAGTCGTTGAGCACCTTGATGTTGTGATTGATGACAAGGCCCGTGCCGATCATCGTGCCAACCGCCGCCAGCGCAATTCCGCCCGAGGCGAGGCTGACGCGCCGCCCCATGCCTTTCAGCCGCGGCCATACCGCGACCACCGTGCCGCGCGGCCAGGCCCAGTGCGCAAACACCAGCAGCAGCACGCCGAACGCGCCCCAATAGGCCCGCGCCCACAGACCGCCCAACCAGAACCCGCCGGTGCCGTTCATGTCGCTCAGCGGTTCGGCCGGACCGGCGCCGAACATGTAGAGCATATTGGAATAACCGAGATTCGACAGGAAGATGCGGCTGACGAACCACACCAGGAACAGCCCCCAGCCGAGATATTTGTTCGGGCTTAGCACCTGAAAGAACACCGCCAGCACCGCGATCAGCAGCAGATCGACGCTCTGCGGCAAGACAAAAGACACAAGGTAAAGGCTGAAATCGATGCTCTGCGCCCCCAGCAGAAGCTGATACGCTATGCCCGCCAGCATGCCCGCGAACGACATCAGCAGGAGCACAGCGAAGATCGCGAGGATTTTGGGTACGAACATCGCCCAGGCCGGCGCCGGAGTGGCATCGACGATCTCGCTGATCTTCACATCGCGCTCGCGCCAGACCAGTTCGCCGCCATAGAACACCGCGACGATCAGGCTGAACAGGCTCACGCCGCCGATCACGGTGCTGACGACATTGGCGGTCAGCGGATAGGACGCGGTGCCGTAAGTTGTTTCCGAAAGTGCCAGATTGAGCCCGGTGAGCGCAAGCGCCAGCAGCAGCAGGACGATCAGGCCGGGGCTTTTCAGCACCAGCAGAGTCTCTGCCTTCAACCTGATCCAGAAACTGCGCAGCGCATGGCCCGCGCCGAAACTGCGGGCAGCGGGGGCGGAAAGGGTGTGCGGGCGCACCGTATCGGCTTTGGCAGCCTTGGCCGCCTGCTTCGCCAGCCGCCGCTGCCGCCAGCGTGACGGCGCACGCTCGGTCATGCTAAATCGCGACCACGCCAGCCCGAGAAACAGCACGCTCCACACCAGCGCCAGCAACCGGTTGATCAGCAGATTGCCTTCAAGCGGGATCGCCTTGGTGTTCATGTCGGCCGCAGTCCAATAGCGCGAAACCTCACCGATCGCGCCCATCGCCAACGGTTCGAACCGGGCGACGGCGTCCTGATATTCCGGCTTGGCCCCAACCACCACGCTGATGGTAAGGTAGCCCATCACCAGCACCAGCACGCCGATATAGCTCGCCAGCATTGATCGGGTGATGGTGGCAAGGCTGAACAACAGCGCCGATGACAGGATCAGGTTGGGGATGGCGATGATCAGGAACGGCCAGGCATAGATGGCAAAGCCGCCCGGGCCGACGGTTTCCGGATCGACCCACGGCATCGCGGAACCGGCCGCGATGCCCAGTGGCACCGCCAGATAGCCGAGGATCGCAATTGACAGACCGCCAAGGAAACGTCCGGCAAGGAACTGGCTACGCCCGACCGGCGTGGCGCGGATCATCGGACCGAACCCGGTCGCATCGTCGCGCACCACCGCATTGGCGACGAAGGAGGTGATCACGAACAGATAGAACAGCGCCATCAGCCCCAGCGCATTGGTGACCGCGAAGGGAGAATTTTCGTGAACCGCACCGGGCGTGCCGATGCTGACATTGGCGCTGGCCGAAAGACCGAAGCCGATCAGGAAGAAGATTGCAACCGAGACCCAGAATACCGGGTTCTTCAGCTGGTAGCGGATTTCGAACGCGGCGAGCGATGCGGTCAGCATTGGGGGCGCTCCTCTCAGGCCGCGGCAGCGGCGACGGGACGGCGCGTTTCGGCAAGCGTGGTGAAATACACGTCTTCCAATCCGCCGACGACCGGCGCGAAGCCTTCGGGCTGGGTATCGCTCAGCACGTGAACCACGATCTCGCCGGCAAAGAAGCGGTGCGAGATGACCTCGTGGCGCTCCTGCATTTCGGCCAGCTGCGTGTGCGGTACGGTGCGTTGCCACACGCGGCCATCGATCGAGCGGATCAGATCGCGCGGTGGGCCTTCCAACTGCACCCGCCCTTGCGCCAGCACTGCCATGCGCGGGCACAAATCGGCCACGTCATCGACGATATGGGTCGACAGGATCACCACCACATTCTCCCCGATCCCGGCGAGCAGGTTGAGAAACCGGTTGCGTTCTTCCGGGTCGAGCCCGGCGGTGGGTTCATCGACGATGATCAGTTGCGGATCGCCGATAAGCGCCTGCGCAATGCCGAACCGCTGGCGCATCCCGCCCGAAAAGCCCGCGATCGCCTTGCCGCGCACGGCCCACAGGTTGGTCTGGCCCAGCAGGTGTTCGACCACCTCCTTGCGATCCTTGGCATTGTTCACGCCCTTGAGCACCGCCATGTGATCAAGCATCTGGTAAGCCGAAATGCGCGGATAGACGCCGAAATCCTGCGGCAGATAGCCCAGCGTGCGGCGCAGCCGGTCCGGCTCTGCCAGAACGTCGATATCGCCGAAGCGGATGCTGCCCGCCGTCGGCGCCTGCAGGCACGCGATGGTGCGCATCAGAGTGGATTTGCCTGCGCCGTTCGGCCCCAGCAGCCCGAACATCCCCTTGGGAATCGACAACGTCACATCGGAAAGCGCGCGCGTGCCATTGGGATAGACGTGGCTGACGCCGGTGAGTTCGAGCATGATTGTCCCCTGTTCTGACACCGCCACACTAGCGCATTGAAGGCGAAGGAAAAGCCGCCTTCGCCGAGTGATGCACGGAATTGATCGAACCTGCCGCCGTTCGTCGATACCGGTGCGCGGTTGGTGCCGCCGATCAACCTTCGGGCAGCAGCGCCAGCAGGGCAAAGCTCGCCAGCCAGTGTTCGCCCATGTAATCGCCCGCAACATGCGGCAGCGCGGCAGCAAGATGCTCGCGCCGAAGCTCGCCGAGCAGCAGGCCCGCAGCCGGATCGGCCAAGGCGGAAGCGCAGCCGCCAAGGCACCATGCGCGGCTGAGATTGAGCCCATCGAGATGGGCGATCTTGCCATCGCTGCGATCCGAGACCACGACCGGACGGCATTCGCGTTCCAGCCAGCCGTTTGCCAGCACCAGCCCATCGAACCACGGGGCGAAGGACAGATGCGGGCGCACTTCGGCCATCAGCAGCGCGGCAATCAGCACCGGAGAGAAGAACTCGTCGCCCCCCGGCTCCCACCCGCGATAGTCGCTGCGGCTGCCGAAGGCGCGTTCGGCCCAATCGTCGATCAGCGCCGCCAGCGCAGGATCGTGCACCAGCGCCCAGCGCCGCGCCAGGACCAGCGCAAAGGCGGTGTTGAAGTGCGTGCCGACCGTGATCGGATAGGTCAGCACCATCAAATAATCGCGGAAGCGCGCCGCGAAGGCCCGCACCAGCGGCTCGAGGCGGCCTGCCCATTCGCGGTTGTCGTGCCTACCTGCTTCGAGGTGGAGATACATCAGCCAGCCCCAACCATAGGGCCGCTCGAACCCGCGCGCGCTGGGCCGGTCGAGATAGGCGAGTTCCACCGCCAGCTTTTCGGGCGTGAAGGTCTGCTCGGCCAGCACGGCAATCTGTGCGGCTTCGGGCGTTGCAGGATATAGCCGCCGCAGCGTGAGCAGCGTCCACCAGCCGTGCACGCAGCTGTGCCAATCGAAGCTGCCGAAAAACACCGGATGCGCCGCACGCGGGGGCCGGACATCGGCCTCGCTCTCGAACACATGCTCGTCCTTGTAAGGGTAAGGCCGCTCCACATGACCCAGCGCGATAGCTGCGAATTTTCTGGCAGTTTCCTCAGTCAGTTCCACAGCAGGAAGGCTCCGACATAGATGATGACGATATTGCACACGAGCAGCGGGATCGCCGTGCCGACCTGCTGGCGGATAACGGCATTCTGATCCTTCAGTTCAAGCAGCGCGGCGGGCACGATGTTGAAATTGGCCGCCATCGGGGTCAGCAGCGTGCCACAGAAGCCCGCCAGCATGCCGACGGCACCGATCACCGCCGGGTTGCCGCCATAGGTTTCCACCAGCAGCGGAATGCCGATGGCCGCCGCCATCACCGGGAAGGCGGCGAAGGCATTGCCCATGATGATCGTAAACAGCGCCATGCCCAGCGCGAACACCACCACCGTCAGGAACACGCTGCCTTGCGGGATCACTCCGCCCGCCAGCCCGCCGATGATATCGCCTACTCCCGCCAGCGCGAACACCGCGCCCAGCGCCGCCAGCATCTGCGGCAGGATTGCCGCCCAGCCGATGGAATCGATCAGCCGCCGCCCTTCCTCGGCAGGCGCAAGCAGCGGCGGGCGCAGCCACACCATTGCCGCCGCCAACGCCAGCAGCACGCCGATGCCGAACAGGATCAGCGTCTCTCGTCGGGGCGCAAACAGACCAGTCTCGGCAAGCGGGCTGTAGTTATACAACAATGTCCCCGCGACCGCCGTCACCGGCACGATCAGCGCAGGGTAGAACAGGCGGTTGCCGAGCCGGGCGGAATAATCGCTGCGTTCCTGCGGCGTGGTGGTGGCGGGCGCGCTGCGCTTGACCGCGCCCGTCCCGGCAATGGCCACCAGCGCCAGCACCAACAGCCCATTGGCGAAATCGCTGAGGTGGCTGCCGAGAAAGAAACTCGCCGCCAGCACGCCCCAGAAGGCGGCATTGCCGATCCGCCCATCACGCAGGGACAGCACCGCCCAGCCCGCGAAGAACGCGCCCGCCAACCAGTAGAGCCATTCATAGGTAATCACGCCAGCGCCCTCCCCGCCCGGCGTCCGAGCCTGCGGTCCAGCGCGGTGATCCGCCAGCCGTGGATGATGAAGGCACAGATCGCGGTCGGGATCGCCCAGACCGACAATTGCAGCGGCGTGAGCGGGTAGCCCGCGCTTTCGAACACGCCCTGAATCAGCAGGATTGATGCGATGGCAAAGAAGATGTCCTCGCCGAAGAACAGCCCGACATTGTCGGTCGCCGCCGCCATCGCCAGCACCTGTTCGCGCTCGTCATCGGCGAGGCTGCCGTGCGATTTTTCCGCCGCCGCCTCGGCCATTGGCGCGACCAGCGGGCGGACGGCTTGTGGGTGGCCGCCGATGTCCTTCATGCCCAGCGCAGCGGTGATCTGGCGAAAGCCGAGATAGATCACCAGCAGCCTGCCCATCGTCGCGCCGCGCACGCCTTCGATCACGGCGCGGGCGCGCTGTTGCAAGCCGTAGCGTTCGAGCAAGCCGATCACCGGCAGGATGATCCACGTGACCGAGATATAGCGGTTGTCGTTGAACGCCTTGCCCAGCGCCTCGACGACCGCGATGACATCGAGGCCCGCCAGCAGCCCTGTCGCCACCGCCGCGCCGACCACCACCAGCAGGGGATTGAAGCGCAGGGCAAAGCCGATCACGACCAGCGCGATCCCCAGCAGAGGCCAGTAGTTCAAGCGTCTTTCTCCCCGAAACCGCCGCCGCCCGGCGTCAGAATCACGAAGGCATCGCCCGGCTGCATCAGCGCCGAACCGGTCGCGCCCAGTTCCTCTCGGCTGCCGTCGGCGCGCTCGACCCAGTTGCGCCCCGCAGCCGCGTCGGCCCCTCCGTGGATGCCGCGCGGCGCAACCTTGCGGCGGTTCGCGAGCATGTTGGCGCGCATTTCTTCAAGGAAGGTCACGCGCCGCACCACCCCGTCGCCGCCGCAATGCCGCCCCTCGCCCCCGGAACCGCGCCGGATGGCGAATTCCTCCAGCCGCACCGGCAGGCGAGTTTCGAGGATTTCGGGATCGGTCAGGCGCGAATTGGTCATGTGGGTCTGCACCGCGCTGGTCCCGTCATGATCCGGCCCCGCGCCCGATCCGCCGCAGATCGTCTCGTAATATTGGTGGCTGTCATTGCCGAAAGTGAAGTTGTTCATTGTCCCCTGAGACGGAGCCAGCCTGCCGGTCGCCGCGAACAGCGCATCGGTGACGACCTGACTGGTCTCGACATTGCCCGCCACCACCGCCGCGCCGGGACGCGGGTTCAACATCGATCCTTCGGGGACGATCAGCGTCACCGGGTTCAGGCACCCGTCGTTCATCGGGATGGCATCGTCGATCAGCGTGCGCAGGACATAGAGCGCCGCCGCCCGGGTGATCGAGCGCGGGGCGTTGAAATTGTCGGGCAATTGCGCGCTGGTGCCGGTGAAGTCGAACACCGCCGAACGGCTTTCGCGGTCGATGCGGATGGCGACCTTGATGACCGCGCCGTTGTCCATCGGATAGGCGAAGGCGCCGTCCTCCAGCCGACCCAGCAGCCGGCGCACGCTTTCCTCGGCATTGGCGATGACGTGGCGCATATAGGCGGCGACCACGTCTGCCCCCTGATCGCGCGCTGCGCCTGCCAGCAGCTCGGCCCCGCGGGTGCAGGCGGCGAGCTGGGCGCGCAGGTCGGACAGGTTGCGCGCCGGATTGCGCGCCGGGTGGGAGCCGCTGGCCAGAACATCGCGCACGGCATCCTCGCGGAAGGTGCCTTCGTCCACCATCAGCAGATTGTCGATCAGCACGCCTTCCTCGGCGATGGTGCGGCTTTCGGGCGGCATCGATCCCGGCGCGATCCCGCCGATATCGGCATGGTGCCCGCGCGCCGCGACAAAGGCGTCGGGTTCATCCCCGTCTTCGCCATAGAACACCGGAACAATCACCGTGATATCGGGCAGG
The DNA here is from genome assembly GCF_040148725.1 of Erythrobacter sp. NFXS35. Taxonomy (NCBI): domain Bacteria; kingdom Pseudomonadati; phylum Pseudomonadota; class Alphaproteobacteria; order Sphingomonadales; family Erythrobacteraceae; genus Erythrobacter; species Erythrobacter sp. NFXS35. The sequence goes on from NZ_JAGDEB010000001.1 coordinate 1,243,071, forward strand.
TGGGTCCCGCCGCGATAGGGATCGTTGAGGACATATGCATCCCCGCGTCGGAACCCGCGTCCGTCGCGCCCGCTTCCCCGCGCCTCTATCACGCGGGTGATGGAGTCTCCCATGCTGCCCAGATGCACCGGGATATGCGGCGCATTGGCGATCAGCGCGCCCGCCGCATCGAACAAGGCGCAGGAGAAATCGAGCCGTTCCTTGATGTTGACCGATGTCGCGGTGGATTGCAGCACCACGCCCATTTCCTCGGCGATGGCCATGAACAGGTTGTTGAAGATTTCGAGCCGCACCGGATCGACCGCGGTTCCCGCTGCTTGCTCGCGCGCCAGCGGCACGGCGCGGGTGAGGATCAGGCTGCCTTCCTCCGCCAGCCGCGCCTGCCAGCCCGGTTCGACCACCGTGGTCGATCCAGGGTCGATGATGAGCAGCGGGCCGGGATGCGCCGCACCTTCGCACATTTCAGTGCGAGCGATGGTCGGCCAGTCGCCCGACGCCTTGCCCTGCACGCCCAGCGGATCGGCGATGGCGCTGCCCAGCCCACCCGCCTGCCCGCTCGCCTCGACGCTAAGGGCTTCGACGATAATCGGCGCGTTGGCATCGGAATAGCCGAAGCGCTGGCGGTGGAGCGCGCGGAAGGCGGCGTCCATCGCTTGCGGCGCATCGCAGGCTATTGTGAGCACGCTGTCGCTCCCGGCAAAGCGCAGGCGGGCGTTGGGGCGGATAGCGATGGCTTCGGCGGCAATGCCCTGTTCCAGCAGCACGGCCCGCGCCTCCGCTTCCAGCGCAGCAAGCGGTGCGGCAAAGCTGTCCTCCAGCGGCTGCACCAGACTGACCTCGCGGATCGCCTTTACCGGCGCGAGCCCGATCCCGAAGGCAGACAGCATCCCTGCCAGCGGATGCACCAGCACGGTCTCCATCCCCAAGGCATCGGCGACCTTGCAAGCGTGCTGGCCGCCCGCCCCGCCGAAACAGGCGAGCGCATAGGCGGTGACATCATGCCCGCGCGCGACCGAGATCTTGCGGATCGCATTGGCCATGTTGTCGACCGCAATGGCGAGGAAGCCTTCGGCGATCTCCTCCAGCGGCTTGGGCTGGGGCAAGGCGGCGGCGACCGCTTCCAGCGCCTCGCGCGCGGCCTGCGCATCAAGCGGAGCGTCACCTGCCGGGCCGAAGACATGCGGAAAGAACGCCGGATCGATCCGGCCAAGCAGCAGGTTGCAATCGGTGATCGTCAGCGGCCCGCCCTTGCGATAGCAGGCCGGCCCCGGATTGGCCCCCGCGCTTTCCGGCCCGACGCGGAAACGCGCGCCGTCGAATGAACAGATCGATCCGCCCCCGGCCGCCACCGTATGGATCTGCATCATCGGCGCGGCCACCCGCACGCCCGCCACCACGCTGTCGCCAGTCAGCTCGTAGCTGCCCGCGTAGTGCGCCACATCGGTGCTGGTGCCGCCCATGTCGAAGCCGATCAGCTTGCCATGACCCAGCGGCGTAGCTGCCGCGACCATGCCGACCACGCCGCCCGCCGGACCGGACAGGATCGCGTCCTTGCCGCGAAACGCGCCGACTTCGGCCAGCCCGCCGTTGGATTGCATGAATCGCAGCCGCGCGGCCTCGGGCAATTCGGCCCGCAAGGTGTCGGTATAGCGCCGCAATACCGGCGAAAGGTAGGCATCTACCACTGTGGTATCGCCGCGCGGGATCAGGCGGATCAGCGGCGCGACCTCGTGGCTGGCGCTGACCTGACGGAAACCCGCCGCCCGCGCCATTTCCGCCAGCGCGATTTCGTGGTCGCGGTATTTCCAGCCGTGCATCAGAACAATCGCCAGCGCATCGAAGCCTTCGTCCCGCAGCGCCTCAAGCGCGGCCTGCGCCGCGCCCCGGTTTAGTGCTGTCAGCACGGTGCCATCCGCCCCGACCCGCTCGGCGATCTCGACCACGCGGGCGGGCAATTGTTCGGGCAGGATGATGTGGCGCGCGAAAATCTCGGGCCGCGCCTGCGTGCCGATCCGCAACGCATCGCCGAACCCTCGGGTGGTGAGCAATGCCAGCCGCTCGCCCTTGCGTTCCAGCAGCGCGTTGGTGGCCACCGTGGTGCCGATCCGCAGTTCGGCAATCGGCGCTTCACCCCCCTTTTCACCGTGCCGCGCCATCAGCCGCCGCACCGCCTCGCTGGCGGCATCGGCGTAATGCCCGGGGTTCTCGCTCAGCAGCTTGTCGGTGACGAGCCTGCCATCGGGCGTGGTCGCCACGACATCGGTGAAGGTGCCGCCGCGATCGATCGCGAACCGCCATGCGCCGGGATGTGCCATGCTCATGCAGGCCGGTTTCGTCTGCCGCGCACGGGAATGCAAGCGCGGCAATGTTCCACGTGAAACATTGATGCAGCAGCATGTGGATCAGTTGAGTGACACGATTTCGGCACTGAATTGCACCCGAACTGCACGAAATCGGCACCAAATCGCAAGTTCGTGCCTGCCCAGCGTCAGTTGGGCCAGTAGACCATTTCATCCCCGCGCCGGTATGGCTCGGCCAGTGTCTTGTCGATCGGTACGGGCGTGTCGAAGGTGCTGGGATAGAGCGGCGGCTTGCGCCCGGCATGATGCGCCGCCAGCAACACTTCGAGCGCGGCCCGCTGCCGCGGCGCACTATCGGCGAGGTTGACCTGCTCGGTCGGGTCGGCGGCGAGGTTGTGCAGCCACGCCTTGCCCTGCCGCTCGTTCACCTGCAGCTTCCAGTCGCCTGCGCGCACCGCCTTGTAATAGCCGCTGTTCCAGAACAACGGCGCATCGGCGCGGGGCGGAGTGCCCTTGCCGGTCAGCGCGGGCAACAGATCACGCCCGTCGATTGTCACGCCTTTCGGCAGCGACGCTCCCGCAGCGGCGGCGAGTGTGGGCATGATGTCGACTTGCCCCACGGGCAGCGCAACCCGGCTCTGCGCCGCAATCCGCGCAGGCCAGCGGGCGAACAGCGGCACCCTTATGCCGCCTTCGAAGAACGTCCCCTTTCCCCCGCGATAGGGGGCGTTGAGTGCGTCCAGCCCGATATAGCCGGGGGCTCCATTATCGCTCGAAATAACCACCAGCGTGTTGTCGGCCAGCCCCTCTGCCTCCAGCTTGGCCATGATCCGCCCGACGCTGCGATCGAGCGCGCGCACCATCGCTCCGTACACCCGCAAGCGGTGCGGGCCGATATCGCCCACCGCATCATAATCGGCGCGGGTCGCCTGCAAGGGCGAATGAACGCCCCAGTGCGCCAGATAAAGGAAGAAGGGCCGGTTGCGGTTCGCCTCGATCACCTTCAGGCTTTCATCCGTCCAGTAATCGGCAAGGTATCCGCCCGGCGCGAATTTCTCCCCGCCATTGTAGCTGGTGACGAAATGCGCCGAGGCCCACAGGAAGCGGTCGATCGCGTCGAACCCGATTTTCGCGTTGACTGCATCGGGATGATCTTCAGGCAGGTGCAGCATCCCGTCGAGGTTCAGGCTTTCGTCGAAACCTTGCGCGTTGGGGTGGAACTGCGGCGCACTGCCAAGGTGCCACTTGCCGATATGTACCGTGTGATAGCCGCGCCCCTTGAGCACTTCGGCCACCGTCACTTCCTCGGGCGGCAGGCCCTGATCCTCGAAAGCGGGGGCGACGGCATCGGCCTCGGCCTTGTATTCGATCGGCGGTCGGTCGGGGCTGACATCGGCGGAGACCATCGTCACCACCCGCGCGAAACCGGGCGGGGTGGGCGTGAATTCGAACCCTGTGCGCGTGGCATAGCGCCCGGTCATGAGCTGCGCGCGCGATGGCGAGCAGGTGGCGTTGCCGGCATAGGCCTGCGTGAAGATCGCGCCCTCTGCCGCCAGCTTGTCGATATTCGGGGTCGGCACGCGCCCGCCTGCAACCCCGCCGCCGAAAGTGGAAAGATCATTGGTGCCCAGATCGTCGAAAAGGATGAAGACGATATTGGGCGGGCGCTCGGCAGCGGGCATCGCGGCCTGCTCCGGCCCCTGCTGCCACGGCACCGGGCGGTTCTCGGCCACGTCTACCGTGCTGCGCCAGCGGACGAAGGCGAGCGCCACATCGGTGCGCCAGACCCAGGCCGCGCCTCCCAACACAGCAATCACCGCCGCCGTGCCAAGCACCGCCTTTTGCCAACGCTTCACTCGCCTGTAGCCCGGGTGCAGATGTTGAGCTGTCCCGCCAGCCCTGCCTCTCGGTGCTTCGCAATTGCTTGATATTCGGGCGATTGTACCATCGCGAACATCGCCTTGCGTGAAGGATATTCGGCAATCGCGACCATATCCCACAACTCTTCGACCTCGCCCAGCAAGAGGCCGGTGACAGTGCCTCCGAAGCGCAGCTTGCCGCCCACTGCGGCAATGCAGGCCTGCACCCCGGCGGCGTAGCGCGCATAGGCTTCGCGCCCCGGAAGCTTCGGCTCTGCGCCGTCGGGATAGGCGGCATTCTCCCGGAACTTCAGGAGATTGACCATGCAGATCGGCCCGTCATCATCTGCCGAGAAAAAACGCATGGCCTGCTCGGGCGAGGGGTGAAGCTGGTTGGCGACCTTCATTATTGTCCGTCCCGTCCGGCGACTTCCAGAATGGCGGCAACGAATCCGGCCGGATCATCCTCCTGAATGAAATGGCCGCCGTTCAGCGTGCGATGCGGCTGGCCCGCCGTGCCGGGGACGCGGCCGATGAAGCGGCTTTCGCCCCCACGGGTGATCGGATCGCCATTGCTGAACGCGCACAGGAACGGCTTGTCCCACGCCTCGAACACCTGCCACGCCGTTCGCTGATCAGGCACCGCGGGGTTGCCGGCGAACGGCACCAGCGCCGGGAATATTCGTGCGCCCGCCTTGTAACGCGCATCGGGAAACGGTGCGTCATAGGCGGCGATTTCGGCATCACTCAGAGCGCGCTTCGTGCCCTTGTTGATGATCCGTCCGATCGGAAACAGCGGGCTCCATTTCGAAAACGCTCGCCAGATTGCGAAGGGCCGCGGCGCCGGGCCGCCTTCGGGCAGGCCGCCGTTCGACAGCACCACGCCGGAAAACCGGTCGGGCATGGCCGCCGCCAGTCTGAGGCCGACCAGCGAGCCCCAGTCCTGGCAGGCGAGCGTAATGTTGGTGAGATCGAGCGCCTCAAGCCATTGCCGCATCCAGCCGACATGGGCGGCATAGGTATAATCCGATTTGGCGGCGGGCTTGTCCGACCTGCCGAAGCCGACCAGATCGGGCGCGATCACGCGGTATCCCGCTGCAGCGACAGGGCCGATCATATGGCGGTAGAGATAGCTCCAGGTCGGCTCGCCATGCATCATCAGCACCATCGGCGCATCGCGGGGGCCTTCGTCGATATAGTGGATGCGCAACGGCGTTCCGCTGCCCGCATCGCGGATCTCGAGGTAATGGCTGGCAAAGGGGAAATCGCTGATGTCGGCAAAGGCCGCATCGGGGGTGCGCAGGACTTTGATGGCAGGTCTCCCCTTTATCGCGAACATCGCTAGGTTATGGCACGAAGCGTGTCAAACCGCCGAAAGGGGGACGGCGATACCTGCACAGCGTCAGGCGGCGGGCGTCTCTCCCAGGCCCGGCACCCGGCCCGGCACCCAGTCCTCACCGGCAAAGCGGATCGCGGGCGCGATGTGCCTGCCGCCGCCGTCGCCGGTAACAATGAGTCCGCGTTCGGTAACGTGCGGTGCATCGAGCGCTTCGCGGAAATCGAGCACGGGGGCGAAAGCCACATCCTTGTCGGCGAACCACGCCTCCCACTCGGCGCGGGTCTTCGCGGCGAAGGTTTTGCGCAGGAAGGCCATCAACTCGCCCTGTTCGCCCGCAGGCGCCTCTGCCAGCGGCAGCAGATCCTCGCGCCCCAGTGCGCCCAGAAGATTGCGCGCGAACTTCAGCTCGCGCCCGCCCAGCGCGACATGGGCGTCATCGGCGGTGCGATAGATCTGATAGAACGCGGCCCCGCCAAGGCTGCGCTGCGCTGCTGATTGCGGGCTTTCGCCGCCGGCAATTGCGCTCCCGGCGGTATGCGCGCACCACGGCAGCAGGCTGTCGAACATCGCGCAGTCAATATAGGCGCCCTCCCCGCTACGCTCTCGCCCGATCAGCGCCATCAGCACCGCCGACAGCGCGGTAAGGCCCGCAGCGAGATCGGCGCTCGGCGCGCCCGGCACCACCGGGGTACCATCAGCCCCGTCATTGACGCTGAGAAACCCGGCAAGCGCCTGCACTGCCATGTCATGCGCCGGGTGATGCGCCAGCGCGCCGTCTTGCCCGAAGGCCGAGATCGAACAATAGACGATGTCCGGCCGGATCGCCTTCACCGCTGCGTAATCGAAGCCGAGACGCGCGATCACGCCGGGCCGAAAGCCTTCGACGAACACGTCTGCCCCGGCGATCAGATCACGCAAATGCGCCTTGCCGTCGTCGCTCTTGAGATCGAGCACCACGCTGCGCTTGCCGCGATTGAGGTTGGCGAACCACACCGAATGGGACGCGCCGTTGTAATCATCGAACGGCGCCTGCTCGCGCGCGGGATCGCCCGCCGCAGGCTCGACCTTGATGACTTCCGCGCCCTGATCGGCCATCATCACCGTCAGCATCGGGCCCGGCAAGAACTGCGAAAGGTCGACCACCCGAAAGCCGCTGAGTTTACCCATATGCTTGCGAACCCCTCCAAAATCCGGCGCCTTTCAGACCTCTCCGCCCGCAAGCGTGGCTGTTGTCGACGCAAAACCTAGAATGGCGATCTATGACGAGGTCAAGATCGACCTGCATCAAGAAACGGCGGACTAGTCCGATTATCGTGCCGATGGCGGTGCGCTCATGTCCGCCTTCAGTTCACCACTGCATCAACGAACCGCGCCCGGGTTCTGGTCACGAGCGTCGGGCGGCACAGCGTCGCGGCTGAATTGATCCACCAGTTCCTCCGCCAAGGTCGGCTCTCTTGGTAAGGCCGGTGCTGCGGGTTCAACCGCAACGCGCACCTCCACCCTACGGTTTGCGCGCCGACCTTCCTCGTTCGGGCTACCGTCAGGCAAGGCGTTGGGCTGCACCGGGTTCTGCTCGCCAAAGGGAACCAGTGTGATGCGCTCCTCGGCGATGCCCTGCTCCATGAACCAGTCGCGGACCAATTCTCCCCGCTTCCGCGACACCGCCATATTCACGGCATCGCTTCCCGACGAATCGGTATGAGCGCCGATATACAGCTCGGCTCCGTCGGCAAGCTGCGGGTTCGCGAGTATCCCGTTCAGCTTGTCGATCGCGTCGGCAGATAATTTCTCAGAAGCATCGCCGAAGCCAATGGTGGCGTTCCGGGGCGCAATGGGCGGCACGATCGGTTCGGGATCGACCATGTCGGGACGCATGATCGAGGTCGGCGCCGCCGCCGGCGCCGGCTGCTCAGGCACGGTAACGGCGGCATCCTGCCCTGTATCGTCGCACCCGGCCAGAACCATGAAGGCCAGCAGCACCGGCAGGACTTTCGCGCCCTTTGCGGCTGCCTTCTCCCGTTTCGGAGCCAAACGATCCTTCGGCGGGGCAAAGCTGATGACCGTGTCGCCCGGCCCGGGATTCGGCCGCGCTGCGTGGGTGAAGAATTGCATGCGGCCATCTCCTTTCAACAGCATCAACATGTTTGCGGATTGCGGGAGAACATCCTTGGCATCGTCGAACTTGAAGTTCTCCGAAAGCTTGGTCTTGCGAAGCTGCCAGCCTTGTTCGAGCCGCTCGGTAATTTCGTCGACGCCGTATCCCGATTTGAACAAGGCCCTTCCGCGAAGGGTATCGGGCATGGCCTGACGATCGTCGTCATCCCCCGGCTCGCCAAGCTGGTACACCGCATCCCGCCCGATCTCGTAGGCGAATTCGCTGCACACCAGCGTGTTGTAAGCCTCGTTCTCCGTCGCCGCGACAAGCGCCTGATACGGGGATAGATCAAGATTGTGCTCGGTCGCCTCGTTGAGGATTTCGCCGTGGTAATGGGGCAGATCCTTGCGGCGGGCCCGGGTCAGTCGCTGCCAGCTCGAATCCACGATGATGACCGGCGTCTTCAATTCGCGCATCAGCTCTGCCAGCGCGACGGTCCATGGCGTGCTTCCGACCAAAAGCAGGCCCGGCCGGGTTTCGCCTTTGACCCCCAGAAGCTTTGCCGCAAGATCAATGGTGAAGCCGTGCGCCAGAACCGTTATGACCACAACCGCAAAGCTCAAGCCGATCAGGACATTGCCATCCTCGTATCCAAGTTCGGTCAGGCGCAGGGCAAACAGACCGCTGATTGCCACCAGAACAATGCCGCGCGGGGCAATCCAGGCAACGAACAGGCGCTCGCGCCATGGGATCGAACTGCCCAGCAGGGTCAGCAGCACCGTAGCCGGGCGGACGACGAACAGCAGCGCCAGCAGGAACAATCCGAAGCGCCAGTTCAGATAGGCCAGATCGGACCATTTGAGGGACGCCGAAAGCAGAACGAAAATGCCCGAGACCATCAGGATCGCGACCGTTTCCTTGAACGGGTGGATCGACCGCATCGACTGGACGTTCATATTGGCAAGCGCGATGCCCATCACCGTCACTGCCACCAGCCCCGCTTCATGCTCGATCGCGTTGGAAATCACGAACAGCGCAATCACCGTGACGAACAGGACCGGCACCTTGAGGTATTCGGGCACCAAACCGCGCGGATATGACCAGGCGACAAAGCGGGCGGCGAGATAGCCGAGGACCCCAGCAAGGGCCGCAGCCAGCAGCATCGGCGGGATAATCTCGATCCACGTCGCGCCGGTCGCCGACAGGCGGAAATATTCATACGCAATCACCGCACACAGCGCGCCGGTCGGGTCGTTGACGATCGCTTCCCATTTGAGCAGCGATGCCGGGCGCGCCTGCACCGTGGCCTGCCGAAGCAGCGGCATGACCACCGTCGGGCCGGTAACCACCAGAATCCCGCCGAACAGCACCGCGACGGGCCACACCAGTCCAGCAATTGCGTGAGCAGCCAGAGCCCCGAACAGCCAACCGAGCACAACGCCGATCGTGGCCAATCGCCAAACGGCATCGCTGGTATGCCGCAATTCCCGGAAGTTGAGGCTGAGCCCGCCTTCGAATAACACCAGCGCGACTCCGATCGCCACCATCGGTTCCAGCAATTCCCCGAAGGCATGTTCAGGATCGAAGATGCCGAGCACCGGCCCCGCAAGAAACCCCGCGCCCAGCATGAGCACGATCGCCGGACGGTTGGAACGCCATGCCAGCCATTGGGCACCAATGCCCAACACGCCGATGACGGCTATGACGATCGCCTGTTCCTGCATCGGTGCGCGGGTACTCCTTCAAACAGACAAATGCACGAGCGACCCGATCTATCCCGCACGGAAGGGAGCGTGCAGCCAGCCTGATCGCAATGATCTCATCTTCGCAAACCCTGCTCGGCCTGTCATGTCCCGACCCATTGACGTCACCGTTTGAGATGGTTGCAGCCGCTGGAAAAGGGAAACCAACAGCCATCTCAGCATCTTCGCCATCCTTCAGGTCATTCAATTCGCGGGCCATGGCACCATCGAGCGCCGAGGTCGCCGGGCGACGAAAATCGACGATGAGCGCAGGAGCGATCAGCCGACCGGACGGCTTTGCGTTCGGGCGAACACTTCTGCACTAACATGAAGCGAATTTCACGATCGCCTCATGCTGGCGCCAGAACGAGCGCGAGGGCGAGGTTTGCTCCGACCCGGAATCTGTTTTGCGCTGATTTCGCGGCCATGATCGGCCAGAACTGGAACTTGCCGACGTACTTTTTCTTCCTTCCGGGTGTCGCAGCGGCGCGCTGAAACGGTGATCAGACTTGCGAGACAAACGGCATGAGCGCCTGCCGTGCCCGCCAATCGACCACCCCGGCCTGCGGCTCTGCGAACCGGGCGTCGAAGCCTATTCCCCGGATAATCGCCGAAAAAGCGGCGACCAGCGAAGCGGGCGGCGTCTTACCGCCGAGCATTTGCTGCAGCGACCACGTCCTGCTCGGGTCTTCCATCGACCGGACGACACCGCGCAGGGCCCTGAACTCATCGCCGTTGTAGATCGCCAACTCGATCTCGTCATAGGCCCGCAGCACGGGCTGCCCGCCGCTCAGGACGGCATCGAGAAGTTCGTCGAGCATCACCTGCGGCGAAATAGTCTGTGCGATGAACAATTCGCGCGCGTCGCCGAGCGCCTCGCGTTCATACAGCCGGTGCAGCGCCAGCCTGAGCAGTTCGCTTTTGGAACCGCACAGGTGGAGCACCTTGCCGAGACTCGCCCCGGTGCGGGCGGCGACCGCGCGGAATGTCACCCCGGCGTACCCCTGCTCGGCGAGCAGGCCCGCTGCTGCCTCCGCCATCACCAATGTATCGCCCGCAAGGGGTCTGGTCGGCTCGCGGTATTCGCAGCGGGCAAGATCGCGATGCGTAAGCCGGACATCGTCGCCCGCGAACCGGCGGGCACATAGCCATGTCAGCAACGCTTCCGTCGTTTCCTCAAGCAGCGCCCGATCGAGCAAGGAATCCCACACGAGCAGGTGCCGCGCTGCTTCTCCTGCAGCGTAGAACCCAATCGTCTCGGCATACTCGCCGATGCCGATGCGCCGGGCGAGATCGAGCCAGAAGCTTTGCATCGCGGCCTGCCAAGCGGCGCTCGGCATCCGGCGGGATGCCATCGCAAGCCGCCGCTGCACCACTGCCCAGTCGCAGATTGTCGAAGTCAGAACGCTCACCTGCAATTGCGCCGACACCGGACGCCCCGCGAGCGGGTCGAGTGCCGAAAGCCGGTCCTCCCACCAGCCTTGGGCGGCATTCAGCGCGGCTTCCGAGGCGCATTCATACAGCCGTTCTATATTCTGGAAATGATAATGGATGGCCGACTGTGCTGCACCCGCTCTTCCTACCACCGCCCTGACCGAAATATTCTCGGCAGGCATTGTCGTCCAGATGTCGAGCAATGCGTCAATCAGGCGACTTTGTGTCGATTTTTCAGCATTTTTCTGACCATTATCTGTCCAATATCTGACCTTCTCTCGATCGCTTGTCATGAAGAAGCAGAACCTTTCATTGAGCTTCTTTGTCCCGCCCATACTGTCACATCGCTTACTTACATGCGTTCTAATTAATTTGCGAATCGCATCAAGGGGGCCTTTGAATATGAACACTACCACCACTTCGATGCGCGTTGCGTGCCTAGCCGGCGCGGCGCTGTCCGTGCTGGCTTGCGCATTCCCCGCAGCAGCGCAGAACGCCGCCGCCGAGCAGGATGCCGCAGAGGACGGCAGCGTCATCGTCGTCACCGGCTCGATCCGCGGTTCGCTCGAGAACGCGACCGAGACGAAGCGCGCCGCGCTCAACGTCGTCGATGTCGCCACGGCGGACTCGGTCGGTCGTTTCCCGGACGAGAACATCGCCGCAGCGCTTGCGCGGTTGCCCGGCGTTGCAGTGCAGCTCGATCAGGGCCAGGCGCGCTACATTCAGGTGCGCGGTGCCCCCAATCGCTGGACGTCGGTGGCAATAGACGGCCTGCCCCAGACCGGCACCGACGAAGGCGGCGGCGAGCGCGCCTACCGTTTCGACGCGGTGCCTGCCGTGCTGCTGCAGCAGCTGGTAGTGAACAAGTCGCTCACGCCCGACATCACGGCCGAGGCGATCACGGCGCTTGTCGACCTTCAGACCTATTCTCCGCTCGACGACGGCAAGCTCGGCTTCAGCGTCACCGGCGATGCCGGATACGGCTTCATGGATCTGGGAGAAGGCCAGCAGCGTTCAGGCTCGCTCCGCTTGTCGTGGACGAATGATCGCATCGGTATCGCCGTTGGCGGTTCGCACTACCTGCGCGATCAGGTCACCGACAACCGCGAGGCGGGATATGATGCCAATGGCATTCCGATCGACATCGATATCCGCAATTACGAACTGCGACGCGAGAACAACGGGTTGTTCGGGGCCTTCGAGGTCCGCGCCAGCGATGATCTGAAACTGTTCGTGAATGGCATCTATACCGAATTCGTCGACCGCGAAGAACGCAACGCCTATGAAATCGAACTGGCGGATTCGGGTGCGCGCGGCACCCGTGGGCTGCTCAGTGGCAGCCTCGACAATGTCTCGATCACCACCAACTACAACGACGGGCTCTACGTCAACGAGAATATCATCACGTCGGCGGGGTTCGATTATGACACGCCAGAAGGCGGCGTGAAGGGTATCGTCGGATACACCCGCACCGAGAACACCACCGATCTGCCGCTGATCCAGTCCTCGATCCGCGGGATCAGCGTGGATTATGACCGCAGCGCCGATCCGCGCTTTCCGGTCGTCGATCTGTTCCGCACCATCAATACCGGCGGCGTGTTCTCGCGCGGGGAGCCGCTCGGCGAAATTCCGATCACCGAACAAAGCGTGCCGCGCACCATCCTCATTCCCATCGTCCAGGGGGTTGTCTCCGACGCGTGGTCGGGACGGCTCGATGCGTGGAAGCAGCTTGATGACTTGAAGATCAGCGCCGGGCTCTACGCCACGAAACGCGACATCACCGGCAACAATATCGGGATCGGCGGCATCGTGCCGCTGGCGGCGACCGGGTTCAATCCCAACGATTATGCCACCGACCGCGCCTGGAACACGCAGTTCCCGCTCGGCGTGGGGATCAACTATCTCGACACGCGGGCGATGAACCGCGACCTGCAGTCGGCCCTCGCCACCGCCGGGATCGATCCCGCCAATTTCGTGCTGCCGACATCGTTCTACGATCAGCAAGAGCGGATCTATGCCGGTTATGCGATGGCACAGTGGGATGCCGGGCCGCTCCAACTGGTCGCCGGGTTGCGCGCCGAGCAATACGAGATCGACAATGCCGGCACCGTATTGTTCGGCGGAACAGCCGCGCCGCTTGCCGTCTCGCAGGATTTCTTCGATCTCTTTCCGAGCGTGAATATCCGCTACGAAGCAAGCGACAACATCGTCCTTCGCCTCGGCGGGCAGCGCGGTGTCTCGCGTCCGGCCTATGCAGCGATCCGCGTTGGCGCCTCGATCAGCGATACAGCGGCGACCATCGGTGGCGGCAACCCGTTCCTCACCCCCGAATACACCTGGGGCGCAGACGCAACGATCGAATACTATTTTGCCAGCAATGGGATCGCCTCGATCAGCGGTTTTCATCGCTGGGTCGAAGACGTGCTCTACCAGAGTCAGCAATTGGTGGGTTCCGACCTCTACGACACGGACGGGATCGACCGGTCGAATTACCTGCTCGGATCGACCTTCAACGGCGAGCAAGGCACGCTCTACGGGGTGGAATTCAACGTCGAAACCCAGTTCGATTTCCTTCCCGGAGCGCTGGCCGGACTGGGCGTGCAGGGCAACCTGACGTTGCTGGGCGGCGATTTCGAGGCGCGCAATGCGGCAGGCGATCTCGAAACCTTCGGGTTTCAGGGGCTTTCGGACACGGTCCTCAATGCCTCGGTGTTCTACGAATATGCGGGGCTGTCGCTGCGGGTAGCTTATCAGAAGCGTTCAGAGTTTCTCGACACGATCGGCGGGCTGGGTGCCGGCGAGTTTCGTGACGGGTTCGAAAACCTCGATGTGACCGCGCGATATGCACTGACGCCGAATATCACCTTGTTTGCCGATCTCGCCAACCTCACGGACGAGACATATGTCGCCTTCGAGGGCACACCCGCGACTCCTTCCGAAGTGGAACGGATCGGCGAGCGTTACCTGTTCGGCGTGCGCTTCAACTTCTGATCTGGCGGGAGACCCTGATATGTCATCCAAGTTCAATCTTCTGGCCGCTGCCGCAAGCCTCGCGCTTGTGGGGCAAGGCGCAGAGGCGCGTAACATTGTCCTCACCAATGATGATGGACTGACCAGTAACGTCGTTGCGCTCTACGAGGCGCTCAAGGCAGCCGGGCACGATGTGGTGGTCTCGGTTCCATGCACCAATCAGAGCGGACAGGGGGCCGCTCTTGGAATTGCTCGGCCCCTCATGCCGCTCAAGGCCGCTTGCCTGAACGCCGCCGCGCAGGTCGGCAGCCCCGGTGCAGGCCCGATGACCCGTGAAGGCCTGCCTGCCGACGACTTCTACTATGTTGACGGCACCCCGGTCGCCGCGCTGCTGCATGGGCTCGAGGTGGTGGGCAAGGCCCGCTGGGGTACCGCGCCCGATCTGGTTCTTTCCGGCCCCAACGAAGGCCAGAATGTCGGTGCGATCATCCTTTCCTCGGGCACGGTCAGCGCGGCGCAATATGCAGCGGTCAGCGGCATTCCCGCGATTGCATTGAGCGCGGGGGGCAATACCGAAGCGGCAAGCCTCGATAATCCGGTATCGGACATCGTGGCGGAGCTGACGGTGGATCTGGTCGCCCATCTCGATATGCGCGCAGGCGACGGCGCATTGCTGCCGCCCGGCCTCGCGCTCAACGTCAATTTTCCCGATCAGCCTGCTGGTGCGCTCTGGCAGCTGACCGAGATCGGCAGCTACAATGCCTATAAGGTCGGATTTACCCGAGATATGGCCGCCGCCGCCTCGCCGACGATGAAGGCCATGGCCGAAGCCCGCGGCATGGTGATTCCGCCGCTGCCCGGAGTGAGCTTCGATTACAACACCGCCAGCCCCGCAACCGAGCAGATGGATGATGAAAGCGTGGTGTTCCGCACCGCAATCGCCGTCAGCCCGATGCAGGCGGGCTATGCCTACCCGGCGGGCGAACCGCCAATCGGCCGCGAGGCGCTTGCCGCACTGCTACCGGCCAAAGGGGAGTAATCCGATGCGACGGATGATCCTGCTTCCGCTTGCGGCACTGGCTCTGCTGCCAGCTTGCGAACAGGCTGCCGCACCGGTCGACGCCGCCGCCGCCGTGGTCGGGCCGGTCGCCGCAAACGCCATTGCGCTTAAGGACGAGCGCCGCGTGCTCGACCTTGAAGGTGGGATCAATTTTCGCGACCTGGGCGGCTATCGCACCAATGATGGCCGGGTGACCAGGTGGGAGGTGCTCTACCGCTCGGGATCGCCTGCCGGGTTGACCGCCAGGGATCAGGCCGAACTCGCCCGCCGCGGCATCCGCACCATATGCGATTTCCGCGCCACCGAGGAGCGCGCAGCCGAGCCCAATCCCTATACCTCTGCCAATACCGACGTGGCCTACTGGACCCGTGATTACACAGGTGAGGCCGGCGATCTGATGGCGGTGCTCGGAAGCGCGGACGCAAGCGCCGGAAAGTCGCGCGCGGCGATGATCGCGCTCTACCGCGAACTGCCGGACGATCACGCGGAGAGTTTCAGGCAGATGTTCGCCGTTCTTGCCGAAGGGAAAGTGCCGCTCGCCTTCAATTGCACGGCAGGAAAGGACCGCACTGGCGTGGCGGCGGCGTTGATCCTCACGCTGCTCGGCGTGCCGCGCGAAACCGTGGTGGCCGACTATGCGCTGTCCGACGATCTCGTCGACTACAAGGCGCAGATTGCGGCGAATGCGGACAGCGACGGGCCCTATGCCGCGCTTGCGCAACTGCCTTGGGACGTGGTCGAACCGCTGGTCGCATCGGACCCCGCCTATGTCGAAAGCGCGCTGTCGGCGATCGAGGCAGAACACGGATCGGTGGGCGCCTTCATCGCCGATGTGCTCGCGGTCACACCGGCGATGGAAACGGCGATCATTTCCAATCTTACCGTGGCTTTGCCAGCGCGGTGACTCAGGCAAGGTGGGACACACATCTTCGCAGTTTCATGCACGCCTGCCGCAAGGGTGAGGGAAAAGGCGGTTTGCACGATCGCTCGGCGTTGATCTAATCGGCATTGATTTTGCGATAGTCGAGATTTTCGGCCAACACCGCTGAGACGAGGATCCCCGAAACTTCCCCCGTGGCATCGCGCGAGATCGCAACACGTTGCACGCTTCCGGGACCTTCAGCATTGAACAGGTCTTGCTGATAGCGGTTCAGCGGAATGCGGTTGCCGTCCCCGGTGCGCAGCCACAAGGCCCCGCCGTCGTCGAACAGCCGGACAGCCTGCTGCAGAGAATGGTTGAAATAGACCCCCTCGATTTCAGCGAGATCGAGCGGCGTTTGGGGGACCGGCTCCATTGCGATCCGAGGAGCCGGAATAAAACCGTCATCGCTGATTTGCCAGCGCATTTCCGTGGCGCGGCCATCCGCAAAATCCTGGAATTCGATCCTGATCTCGGTCTTCGGGTTCAGCAGGAAAACCCCTTTGGCGATCTGAGGCAGGGGGCCAGCATCATCCTTGCCGACGGTCGCGAATGTCAGCTGGTCGCCATCACGGCGCAAGGAAAACACGACGCCGGCAAACAGGCGGTAGTCGCCGACATAGCGATCAAGCGCGGCACCGGTTTCAGGCACGAAGCTGATGGACGGCTCCGGCTCCATCCGGTCGCCGAGGAATGCTTCGGCGATGTCGAATGCAAACGCTGGTCCATCCCCAGCGGCGCGAAGATCCGGTCATGGAGAAACTCGGGGAAGGGCTGACCGGATACCCGTGCCACGATTTCGGCAAGCAGCAGGTAGCCGGTGTTGCTGTATTCCTGGCGCTCGCCTGCAGAAAAGTTTGCGCCGCGCTGGCGCAGGACCAGATCGAGCGCCCGCGCTTGCGTAACGGGCGATGATTCCCACCGCCCGGTCAGCAGCAGCAGACTATTGACCTCGCGCAATCCGCCCGTGTGGTTGAGCAGGTGCCGGATCGTTAGAGGCGCCGCCCCCGGTTTGAGTTCGGGGATCACAGCGCGGACATCATCGTCCAACGCAATCTTGCCTTCGTCCGCGAGCAGCACGATCGCAAAAGCGGTGAACTGCTTGGCTACGGATGCGATTTCAAACCGGGTGTCGCCGTTTATCGGCACGCCGTGTGCAATGTCCGCCTGACCTGTCCAGCGTTCGTAGACGACCTTTCCGTCAATCGACACGGCAAGGCTGATTCCGGGCGCATCGGCTTGCTGATATTGGGCGACGAGGGAATCGATACGCGCGTAGCCTTTAAATGGTTGTAGAATCCTCCACACGTCAGACCCGCGCTGTAGCCATTCACGGCAGTTGCCTACTGAATGCGCGCGCGGAACCGGATCGTGAAGCTCGGTTGGTCGCTCGCACCGTCTGAACGGTCCATCCTGCCGGTGGGCGTAATCCGGATTGCGCGCACGTTGGGATCGAAGGCACCGCTCGGCGTGTAGGTGAATGGTCCTGCGAACCCTGGCACGGACGAAAAGCGTACCATTGTTGCGGCATTGAAGGCGTCGAGGCCGCTTTGAGGTGAACCGTCCACAAAGGTCACCGGAGTGCCGGTGGCAAACGCCATGTCGGCAGGCATATCGTCGATGATCACGATAGAACTCGAATCGACCCTCTGCCTACCGACGTTCCGGACGGTAATCGTATACTCGAGGATTGCTCCGGGGATCGCCTTGGGGTTGGTGCTGCCATTCACAGGATCGGAGATCACCACACTGGTCTTGTCGACCTCCAGCACTGCGGTGGTGATGCGGCTGTTGGTGATTGTGCAGGTTATGGTGTCGCCAAGCCGCGGCGTGATACTGCCTCCGACTGTGCTTGGCAGGGTTGTGGCCGAACCGCTCGTGGCATTGCTGCAGGCAAGCGTTGCCCGATAGTTTCCAAGATTGCCTGTACCTGCAGCGATTTCGGTGAGCGTATAGGAAAGGCCGCTATCAAGTTGTACGAACCCTGTGTCGCCCGCATTGACCGTAGACCCCGAACCGGTGGTCGTCGCGGCGGCAATTACTGTCTCGCCTGACATGATCCGAACGGTGAACTGATCGCCGTCGAAGCGTCGGGAGTTGCCGAGCGCCTTCCGCAATCGCAGGCGTGGCTGGGCGCCATTGTTGAAGGTGCAAACCAGAAATTCGCCGAATTCGAGCTGGCCGATGTTCGCGCTGGTGGTGACGAGGCCATTCGGCAGGCTGGCGCGAGTTGCTCCTGCGGTGTTCACGCAAGCCAACGTTGTGACATACTGCGAAAGGACACTTACGCTCCCCGACGTCATGGTCTCGCGCAGCGTGATTGGCACCCCTGCCGCCATGCTCAGCGGCGCGGTCGAGAATGGGCCGGAGCCGCTGCCGCTGGTGGCTCCCTCGGAAATCGTGCTGCCGGTCGAGGTATTGGCGATCTGATAGCTGAATTGATCGGCAGGATTGTTTCGCGTGCCCTGAATAGTGGTTTGGAGCCGGATTGAGGCAAAGCGGATCGCGAACATCACGCCTTGTAGCCCCCCCGCCTGCGTTTCGATAGTTACACTGCTGGGGCTGTTACTGCCGACGATATGGGCGCCCACGGTCCCCGGCCTGCCCGTGATGTTGACGGTGTTGCTGCCAACCCCGGTGATCGACGGGAAGGTCGACCCGCTGATCGGCTGCACCGCATCGAGCAACTGCCACGCGCCGCCGTTGGTGGAATAGCGCAGCGCCTCGTTATCATTACTCGATTCCGCATCGGCGACGACGAAGGAATAGACCGTGGCGCTCGCGCCGACAGGCGGAGTGACCGTGATGTTCGTAAGGTTGATCGTCCGCGATCCGGCAGAAGTGGTGTAGAGCACAGGGCGTCCCGGGATGCCGATGAAGGCGACATTGCCGATTGCCGCGCCGGTCCAGGAAGGCGCTGTCACTGCGTTATAGGCGGTCGAATTGCCTGATACACGCGCGTTGAACGTCAGAACCGATCCGTCTGGAAGCGTGAAACTGAGGTTCTGCCCCGCAGCGGTCCGCGCAGTGGCATCATTGTAACCGGCAAGAGAAAGCCAGCAATAGGTCTGCCAGCTCGCTGGCGCAGTGCCTTGCGCGGCGGCTTGGCCGCAATCCTGTGCCTGTGCGGCCGGGCTCCACAGCAAGCCACAGACAACCAATACAAGCGCTATCAGCCTGCGAAGCATTGTCCAGCCTGCCATCATGCCCGTAACATAGGAGGTTATGGTAAACAGCCGGTTAGCATCGTGGATCTGGCGCAGTACCCGCATCGTCAGCGCCCTAGCCCGAGAAAGCTGAAGCTGTCGGCATCGAAGCTCATCCGCACCGCTGCGAACACGCCCTTGTCGGTGTTGCGCGCGGCGCTGAAATCGCCGTCACGAAAGCCTTCGACATTGTAGCCCACCGTCACCAGCATGCCTTTGACCGGTACCACGCCGATGGTCGGGCCATAGGCAAAGCTGGCGGTGTTATCGTCGAGGTTGCTGCGCACCGTGGCGCTAGCGCCAAGTTCGAAGCGCTCCCCGATTCCGATGCGTCCGTCGGCCCCGACCAGCACCGAGGTGCCCGAGAATTCGGTCCCCTCGAACTGGTCGAAATTGTGCCGCGCGCCGAGGAACAGCGAAACCTCGTGGCGGCGCACCTGCGCGCCGTTCTCTTGGCCTCGGGGCGAGAAGTTGGTCGAGAGGCTACCGACCAGACGGCGCGAGGTCGCATCCCCGTCAACCACCAACGCGGTGCGTCCGGCCCCGCCCGCTCCGCCGATCTCGCCGGCAACGCCGCCGGTGATCTGATCACTGCGGAATTCGAGCCGTCCCAGCATGGCGATCGGCGACCCGTCAGGGCGGTGCGCGAAGGCGATGCTGGCGTCGAGAATTTCCGCCTTGGCCCCGCCAGCGGCCTCGGACAGCGTCCAGGTCGCGCCCGATCCGACCAGACTGCCTTCGCCGAGTTGGCGGATCGCGCCCACCAGCAGGCCCTTGCGGTCCGCAGTCTCGCCGTCGCGAAGTTCTCCTCTGGCGGTCACGCTCCAGCGATCCTTGCGCCAAGCTGCGCCAAACGTGACGGCGGTGAAGTCTTCGAACAGCAACCCGCCGGTCAATTGTCCGCCGCTGGCAGGCGGCTGGGCCGGATTTATGACGCCGCCCGCACCCGGATTGCCGCCGAGCGTGCGGCTGCCGTCAAGTGTGGCGTCGATCGTCAGAGTCGGGCTCACCTGGAGCGTCTGCGACAGCCCGAAGGCGGCAAAACTGCGGGTGCCGTTCTCGCCGATGGTTTCTTCGCCCAGCGTGGTCACCACCTGCCCGCCCTGCCACGGAGCGATCTCGATACCGCCGCGCAGCTGACGCGTATCGAGAGCCTTGCCGTCGGCGAGTTCATAGGTGCCGACAATCCGCACGTCCTGCGTTACGGCATAGAGCACGCCGAAGCGGTGGCGGGCCGGCAGATCGAGGCTTTCTGCCTTGCCCAGCGCCACGGCGGTTCCGGCAGAAAGTTCAAGCTTGTTATCGAACAAGCGCTGGGTCGCGCCCGCTTCCAGCACGGTTGAGGCGGCATTGCTGCCGTCGGCAAGGCGGTCGTCGAAATGGACGAGGCCGATGCGCAGGTCGGTGCGCTGCCGAGCCAACACGATCTGGCCCTGCGCGGCGCGGCGCCGGGTCGGATCGACGAGGCTATCATCCTGCCACAGGCTGCCGACGAAACTCAGTTCCTGGCTTAACAACATACGGCCGTCGACGCCCAGCTTGCGGCGGCCGCGCTCGGCAACGCTCTGCTGGCCGACCCCGTAGTCGCTGTCGATCTGGCGCGCATAAGCAAGCAGGTCGAGGCTGGCGGTCTGGTGCTGGGCTTCCACCAACCACCCGGTTGCAGCTTCGCCCTCGCGGCGGCTGACGCCCAATTCAGCACGAATTTCCGTGTTGTCGCCGACGCGGGCGAGCAAGTCGATCGCGCCGAGATTGGTACGCTGCGCCTGCCCGTCGCGGCCCGTGAGGCCAGCGTCGCTGATTGCGCTTGCGCCGAACCGGATCGCCCCATCGGCGCTGGTCCAGTCGGCCCGAACGCCTGCATTCAGTTCGGCCTCGCCAGCCCCGGCGGCCTCGAATTCGATGACGATGAATTGCGGATTCAGGTTCTCGTCGCGGCTCAATACGGGCGCGGCAAAGCTGATTGTGCCCGAAAGCAGATCGATGTCGTAATCGGTGAAGCGGTTAAGTTCGCGGACCGAGACGATCAGTTCGGGGCGAAAGCGATCGCGAACTTCGATCGTCACCCGTTCGGAATTGGGCAGGATGCGGCGGCTGGCGAGGCTGTAGGGGCCGGAAATGCCTTGGCCCTGAATTTCCTGACGTTGGAACCGGCTGGCGATTTCGGCAGCGAAACCCTGCGCCTTGATCTGGCCGACGCGGGCTTCGGCTTTCACGCCGGTCGCGGTGCGGTTGTAATTGGCGAGGCGGGTCTGGTTGAGGGCGGTCTGGAAGTCGCCGTACAATGCGTAGAAGGTCGCGGTTTCGATGCGGACATACAGCTTTTCGCGGCTGGCGGCGTCGAACTGGCGCGCCGATGCATCGCCGAACACGGTGTAATAAGCCTGCGGGTCGATCGCACCCAGCACGGGGCTGTCCTCGCGCTGCTTGGCGCTGTCGTAGGCGAGAGTGAGCAGGTATTTGCCCAGCACCCGGCCCTTGGCATAAAGCGCGACGCGCGCATCATCTCCCAAATCGCTATCGAACTGTCCGGCCCGTTCCATGTTGTCGGCCACTGAGCGGGCGCCCACGGTACCTTCGGCAAGGCCGATGATGGTCCATTCGATATCGCCCGGTTCGATCCACGCCTCAAGCTCCTGGCGGCGGGTGATCTCTCCGTCGTCGAAGGCGAAGGCGAGCCGCACCGAGCCGCTGACCATCGTCGGAGCGAGTTCAATCCGGGCAAGCCCTTCCGCGCCCTCGACCACCCAGCGCGCCGCGACGGGAGCGGTGCCGGTGAGTTGGTCGAGCTGCTGCCGGTCGATCTGCGCAGCGCTCTGGTAGGGCGAATTGATGGTGAAGCTGCCCGAAATGCCTTCGCGCAAGGGACGTCCATTCCGGTCGAGCACGCGGATGGCCACGATGGGGCGGGTGCGACCATCGGCAACGAGATTGGACAGGGCGGGCAGGAACTCGATCTTTGCCGGTGCGCGTGTGAAGAATACTTCGCGGGTAAAGGTCTTCGTCACCACACCGAAGCTGTTGAAGATCCGCGCTTCGATCATGGTGCGTTCGTTGATGAGGGGCACTCCGCGCCACTGGCTGACTGCATATTTGCCGCGCTCGGGGCTTTGCGTCCCGTCGAAGGCGAGTGGATCGACCGGTTTGCCATCTACGGTCAGTTCCACGCTCTGTCCGCGGCGGTGGCGGATCGCAACGCGGATTGCGGGCGCACGCGGGTTGGCATCTTCCGTCGGAGCAAGAAATCCGTCTTCGCCATCACCGAGCGCAAGGTAATCGGTCACGGTCGAGGCGGGATCCTTCGCTTCGGCGGGCGCGGCCACAGGCACTGCCTGCGACGGCGCCATCGCTGCGGGCGCCGCAACTTCGGGCAGGAGCGCGTGAAAATCGGCGACCACGAGGCTTCCGCCCTGACCGATCGCGAAGCGTGACGAGGCGCTGCCGGCATTGCGGGTCGAACGCGAACAATCGATCATGCGCGCGCCTTCGGGCATGGTCATGCGGGCGACCTGAACCACGTGGGTGCCGGGCACAACGCCTTCGAAATGGTAACGGCCCGCCGCATCGGTGATGGCAAAGCTGCCGTCCTCCAGCATGACCCGAACACCAGCAACTCCAATGCGTTGCGATTCCTCAAGGGTGCAAGGCCCGGCGGTGATGCGGCCAATGATGGTCATCCGGTCGGCAATCCCGTCGCGCACCAGATCGACCGCGGCGCTTGCACGCGACAGCCGACCCAGCGCGTCGCGCACGGTTGCATCATTGAGCACGCGGCCCGGAGGGGCATCCGGCCGGACAGTCATGGCATAGGTCACGCGCGCCGACGCCCCTCCGGCAAGATCCCCCAGCGCGATGGTCAAGACCCGGCCGTCGGGCGAGACCGTAAACGTCTGCGGAGCGGCAGCGCCGTTGATGCGGATAGTGTCGCGGCGCAGGCGCAGCCATCGCGAAGGCACGTCGGTCAGCGTCACCGCGCGCTTCACCCGCGCAGCATCGGCATTGCGCACGGTCACAGCATAGAACACCACGTCGCCCGGCGAAGCGGTTGTGCGCGATGCAGTTTTGACGAGCGCAAGATCAAGCGCCGGCCGGTCGACCGGAATATCGATTGCAACGGGCACCGGGTTGTCGAGCACGAAGGCATCGCCGAACGATCCCTCGCGGATCACGAACGGTCGCCCATCGGGATGGGTGATCTGCGCCAGCATCTCGCGCGGGGCGCTGGATGGAGCGGTGTAGGGCGCGGGCGGCTCGACCAAAAGACGCAAGCTTCCCGTTGTGGTCAACGGAAACCAGAACTCGCCCTGGCCGACCGGCACGGTGCGGCCCGATCCGTCTGTGATCGGCTGACCTGAAATGACGCTTGAAGGCCAGCTGGTGGTGCCATCCTGAGCAAACACCATCGCGGGCGCGCCGGTGGTAGCGTCGATAAGGGTCACACGAGCGCCGTCCACCGGATCACCCGTTTCGCTGTCGAAAACGACTCCGAAGGGATCGACCAGCGCGGTGACTTCCGCCGCCACCAGAACATCGTCGCTGCCGGGGCGCAGCGCGCTGACGGTGATCAGTGAGCCAGGCCCCACACTCAGGCGGCAGTCTTCCTGCACCATCGGCGGAGGAATGCGGCGGGTTTCGGCGACCCCGGCAAACCGGCCGCTGTCTGGCGCGGTCTCGAACAAGGTCATCGTTTCGCGGTCGCCTTCGCCGGTGGTCAGTATCACAGTCAGGCTGTCGATGGCGTTCGGATCGCGATTGGCTTCCACGGCGGTGATTTCGAAGAAGAGCGGCTCCCCGCCGCGCAGCTGTTCGGTCGGCTGAACGATTGCGGTCGCACTTGCGGCGACGGCATCGCCGCCGGGGCTGCCACTCGCGGTGGCGAGGTTGCCGCCGAGCTGGACCGGCGCAGGATCATTCGCACAGCGCGGCTGCCGATACACCAGTTCGGTGCCCGTAGCCGGTGCACGGCGGAACACCCGGATGGCGGGCGGCTGTAGCGGGAGGGTGCTGACGTCGAACTGCACCGGATTGCTGGAAATCCCTCGGCGCGAACCGTCAGAATCCCACGTGGCTTCGGCGATGTTGGTAATGGTACGGACCGACACGCCAGCATTCGTTTGCGCGCTGCTCCCCTCCTGCGGCACGACGAATGGCAGCAGCACTGCAAGGAGTGCCGCTGCCAAATGCCGCAAGGATGGAAACACACGCAAGATCTACGTCTGGATCAGGATCAGTCGATCACGACACGGAAGTAGAGCGAGCGGGTCTGACCAGCTTCGACGTCGAGGAGATCGCCGAGCACTTGGTCCGCGCCCCCAGGCCCGTTCCCTTCTTCGAAGGATCCGCCGGCCGCGCCATTGGTGCAGAGTTCATCGCCGTTGACGAAAATGCCGAAGCTCGGCTCATAGGTGACATCGAACGGCAGATCGTCGGTCACGTCGACATCAGTCGCAGTCGCAGCGCCCGCAGCATTCGCTACGGTGATGCAGTATTCGACCGTCGCCCCCGGAATCGCCTTCGGGTTTGTCGTTCCGTTGACAGGATCGCTGATAAGACGGCTCGACTTGGCGACGGTCACCACCGCGCCAGCGACTTCGAGCGTGCCGATAGCCGCAAAGTCACCTTCGTTATTCCCGTCTTCAGCACCCCCGACGCCGGTACCGTCAGCGAGCACGAAGTCGATCACGTTGACATTATTGACACCATTAGTCGCCTCGAGCTCGGCTCCAAGGCCAGTAGCGCCCGCCTGATGCGCATCCGCCGTCAGGGCTATCTGGAAAGTCTGGCCGTTAACTGCAGCGGTGGTAATCGTTGAAACGACGAACACCGTGCGGATTTCGTCTTCGGCCATTTCGTCGAGGAAAGTGACCTGAACATCGTCAGATCCAGCCTGACCGAAATTGTAGATGCCGTCGCCACCATCAACGAAGAACAGTGCATTCTCTTCATCAATGTTTGCGTCCGCTCCGGTGCCACCCTGATATGATGCCGTCAGATCGAAGTCGACGGTCTCGTTTGACAGGTTGGCGACATCAAACGACAGCACGTTCTGAGTGCCGCCCGGCGTCGCAGTGACATTGCCGGTGTCGTTCGAGGCGACGGTCACGTTAATTCGAGCGTCAACCGTGAAGATGTCGCTCGCCGTCGCGGCATTCTGCGCCACGCCCCCGACATCGAAGCTGACGGAGACATTGTTGGTTATGGTATCGCCTGCGCTGGTCCCTGCGGCCAACGCAGGTGCGCTGGACATTGCGACAAGCGCAAGCGCGCTCACCGCACCCAGCAACTGCTTGGTGGTTCTCATTGGTCTGGTCCTGTGTGTTGCCCCGCGTGATGGTTTCCGCCCGCAGGAGGTGGCGATTATCGTCCGCCGGTCAGCGGATGATAGCTGGATAGGTAAGCCGGCCGGTCGCGCCGGGCGCGATGCTCTCCAACACCCAGCGGACGTGGGTCACGTCGGCATGGGTGGCTGGACGCGCGGCTCCGTCGGAACCGGTGACCGTCAGTGCGCCGAGTCCGCCCCAGGTCTTGCCCCCGTCGACCGACACTTCCAGCGCCGGATCGGCGTCAGGCGAGAGCCGGACTGCGGCGGGCAGCGGGTTGGTGACGGTAAAGTTGGTCACTGCCTCTGCGCCGGTGTTGGCGTAATCGGTGCCGAATATCAGGCGGTCGCCGGGAATGATCGTGCCCGGCTCAACCAGTTCGGTGCGCTCCTTGCCGTCGGCATCGTTGACGACTTTGACGGCCTTCACGTCTCCGGAGAGCGATACCGGGCTGGTCGCGGTCTGCGCCGCGAGCGGCATTGCGGGCGTCGCCAGCGCGGTCGCAGCAACCATCGCGAGCATCAGTTTCTTGATCGAATTCATTGCAAAGCCCCTATCTTCCGATTTTTCAAAATGTTCAGTCAATCACGACTTCGAAGGTGATGGTATGACGGGCCTCGGCGTCGACATTGCCGAGATTGACTGCGATTCCGGCAGTATCGGACGCAGTGCCGACGTCACCGTCGGCGGTGTCGCTCAGCGGGTTGGCGTCAAGCGCCAGTGTGCCGGGTGCGTAGGTGGTGCCTGCAGGAATGGCGTCGGTGACGATCAAATCGTCGATTGTGCCGGTACCGGTGACCTGCGCCTCGATCGCGAAGGTCGCGATGGCGCCGGGAACGGCACTCGTGCCGCCAAAAGGATCACGCAAGGTTACAGACTTGACCAGCGCGACGTTAACGACAGAATTGATCAGTGATCCGCGGGCGGTCGCAAGCGCACCAGTGGTGCCGACAATCGCGTCGCCGCCATCAACTCCTGCGGCATCGAAGGCTGTGCCGGGCGAACCGCTACCGGTCACCGCTTCGGCAGAAAGAGCGACCGTGCTGGTCTGCGTATCGCCCGCGCCATCGGGTACGACCACCAGCACGAACACCGTCAACATGGCGTCGGGCGTCAGGACGGTGGTCGTCTGTGGGCTAGCGAGGATTTCGTCGACCCCCTCCTCATAGGTGCCGTTACCGTTGCTATCTATGGCAATGGCTTGAAAGGAGGCGTCGAAGTCATTGCCCGCAACTGCCGTGTCGGCGACCAAGCGGAATGCCTCGGGGCCGTTGCCTTGGTTGATCAGTTCGAATGCAAAAACCGCCCTTCCCGGACGTCCGGTAATCGGGCCGGGATCGAGTGAGGTAAGCGTCACGTCGAGCAATTCGTCCACTCGCACGATAACGGTGTTGGAATTGACCGTGCGCGCGGTCCCGCCATCATCATAGCTGGCGACCGCGACATTCTCGATCAGCGTGCCGGCTGTCACGCCTTCTGCAAATACAGGCGCAGGCGCAGCCACTCCACCGAGCAGCGCAGACCCGAGGAGAATGGATAACGAGGTGTTGAGGCGAATATCTGTAATCATGCCCCGAGGAATTACGGGCAGATGGTTAGTATTTCGTTAGCTAACAATTTGGGAGCCCGGTCAGCCGTTCGTGGGATTTCCCAGATACGACCGGTTGGTTGCACCGGCTGAATTCGCTAGCGAGGTAAGGCGGGTATCTTCCCGGCACGTGGTAGCCGTCGTTTGGTGATCCCACCACAGGTCCGGCCGCCGCAGCCGGACCGGGTTTCGATTACGGCACTGCGCAAGGCGCATGCTATGCTCGACACAGAACGCGGGCTGCCAATGATAAGGGCAGCGCCAACGTCGCCTTACGACCGCAATATTCTGCGGCTTGCATTCCTGGCTCCCGACATCCAGCAGGCGATCCTTGATGGACGCCAGCCGCAGCATCTCAACCTGGAAACAATCAAAAACATCGAGCTGCCGCTGAGCTGGTCGCAGCAGTGCGAATTGCTGCGATTCCGGCAATAGCGAGAACGCCTGTTATGGCGAACAAAGACCCTGATATGGTCAATTGAGCTCCCTGTTCCGGGTATCTCAATGCCCTGTTCGGGCGATTAACAGGATAACCCCGTTCTCGCCGCTCAGAATACTAAAAACCCGCGATATTCTCAGACCGTTTCTCGAGCGCCTCGCCTAAACTGGCCTGATTTAGCCATCAAATTCACTTTTTTCCCTGTTCTTCCCTGTTTAACAGGCAAACCGAATCGACGCAGGGTCGGCCAGAGACCGGCCGCCAAAATGCTCCCTGATAGCGTTGCAGAGACGGCAAGAATGATGCGACCGTTACGGTTTGGCCTGCGAAAGCGAGCCTGTTCCGCGGGCTTACGCCAGGTCCCTGAAATCAGAGACTAGTGCTGGGGGTGGTTGGCGGAGCAGGTGGGATTCGAACCCACGATACGCTTGTGACGTATACACACTTTCCAGGCGTGCGCCTTCGACCACTCGGCCACTGCTCCGCATGCTCCTTGGCGCGCTATCGCTTCGCTGCTTGAGCGCCGATCTGGCGCGCTGCCGCTTCGCTGCTTGAGCGCCTGTCAGGGCAAGCACGCGCCGATAGCGGCGAATGCGTGGTTCCGCAAGGCGGTGTTCGAGCGGAGGATTGGCCGGGGTGCGCGATCGTGGTAAAGGAGTCGCCGTGGCATGGCGCTGCGCGGATCCGGCATTCCCTGCGAACGCTGCCTCAAGAACCCCTTTCCGCCCTCCAAAACGCGTGGAAAGGGGTTTTTGATTGGCGCCTTTTGTTTCGCCTCAAACGCCGGCGGGCGCGTCCGCGCCCTTGGCTTTCGCGCCATAAGGCGCGGCGGGCTGTCGCCCTTGCGCCCCTGCGGGCCGAGCCAACACTTTCAATCTGGCTATGGCTTTGGTTCGCTGGCACTATGCCTGCATGAACAAAGCACTCCTCGCCGTTTCGGCTGCCCTCGCCCTTTCGTTGCCTGCATCCGCTCAGGAAGAGCCGAAGGGAGCGCCCGCACCTTCGGAAATCGTGGCTGCCGCACCAGCCGGCGACTGGATGGCGATCCCGGCAGAGGACCTGCTGGTGATGACCCTCGCGCCGGATGCGGAGGGCAAGCCGCGACAGGTGGTGATCCAGTTGATGCCCGCGCCGTTTTCGCAAGGCTGGGTGCACAACATCCGGCTGTTTGCGCGGTCGGGCTGGTATGACGGGATTTCGGTCAACCGGGTGCAGGACAATTACGTCACTCAGTGGGGCGATCCCAATTACGACAACCCCGAAGCGGCAGGAGAGCCGAAGCCGCTGCCCGAGGGGCTGAAGGTGATGGAGGAGGCGGAGTATGTCGCGAGCCGGAGCCAAGGCGTGCCCTGCGGTCCGGACGTAATAGACCCAGCCATGTGTAATGGCATCAGCGAAAGGCTACTCGCCAATCTCGTCGCACGAGACGCCTTGGGCCAAGCTGCCTTTTGGGATGGATGGCAAGTCAATCAGGACAGCATGCAAGGAATGTGGCCCGTCCATTGCTACGGCATGGTCGGCGTGGGGCGGAACTATTCGCCGGACACCGGCTCCGGCGCCGAGCTTTATACCGTGATCGGCCATGCGCCGCGCCATCTTGATCGCAACATCGCGCTGGTCGGACGGGTGATCGAGGGGATGCAGCACCTCTCCAGCCTGCCGCGCGGGTCGGGCGCGCTGGGATTCTACACCGCCGAGGAAGCCGCCAAGCGCACGCCTATCCTGTCGGTACGGGTGGCGAGTGACCTCGCCGCTTCCGAGCAACCCGCGTTCGAATATCTCTCGACCGAAAGCACCACCTTCGCGACCTATGCCGAAGCCATCGCCAACCGCCGCGATCCCTTCTTCATCGTGCCCGCCGGCGGCGCGGATATCTGCAACATTCGTGTGCCGGTGCGGCGGGCAGAATAGCGCGACTGCCTTCCGGTCACCTTTTCCCTTACGGAACCCGCATCTTTCACGTACGTTCGTATCCCTGCACCACTCACTCCAAGGGGAGGACACGACATGAAGATCGGTGATCGCAAGGAATTCCACAGCAAGGCTCCGCCGCTCACCTGCCCGCCGGAAACCACCGTATTCGACGCGGTGACGCAGATGGCGAACAAGAATTTCGGCTCGATCTTCATCACCGATGCCGACAATTGCATCCTTGGCGTGATGACGGAGCGAGACATCTTCCGCCGGGTGATCGGCGATAGCCGCGATCCGCAGACCACGCCGGTCAGCGCGGTGATGACCACCGATATCCGCATGGCGCGCGAGGATGACGATGTGCTCGGCTGGTTGCAGGTGATGAGCAACGAACGGTTCCGCCGCCTGCCGATCGTGGACAAGGACAAGCGCCTGATCGCGGTGATGAGCCAGGGCGATTTCGTCGCCTACACCTGGCCGCAAATGCTCAGCCAGCTGACCCAGATGGCACAGGCGACACTGGCCCCGGCGTTCAATCCGATCGCGATTGCCGGCGGGATCGCGGCGTATTCGGTCGTCCTGATCGCTCTGCTGCTGGCGTTCACCTGATCCGGCGACCGGTTAGAGCTTCTGCATCAGCTCGATGCGATTGCCGAACGGATCCTGCGTGAAGAACCGCGCATAGCCATCGATCGACGTGTCGTCGCGCGTGGGAAAACCCGCCGTCTCCAGCCGCTCGCGCAAGCTCGTCAGGTCATCGACCAACAGCGCCGGATGGGCCTTGCGCGCCGGGGCAAAGTCCTGCTCCACGCCAAGATGGAGGTTGCACGATCCGCCCGTGAACCAGCAACCGCTCGGCGATAGCTGAGCGGGCTTGGCGACCTCCTGCATTCCCAGCAGACCGGCGTAAAACGCCCGCGCCCGATCCTCGCCGCCGTGCGGGATTGCCACTTGCACATGATCCAGACCGATGATCGCCATATGCTACTGCCGATCCGCCTGTGCCACCGCATCGCTGGCGCGCAGTGCCGACAAAATCCGGTTGAGGTGCGCCACGTCCTGCACCTCGATCTCGATATCGTAGGTGGTGAAGGGGTGATCGAGATGGGTTTGCACCAGACTGGTCACGTTGGCTTTGTTCTGGGCAAATATGCCCGCCATTTCCGCCAGCGTACCGGGGCGGTCGTACAGCGTTACCGACAATTGCCCCAGCGCGCCGACCGAACGGCTGCCCCAGGCAAGGTCGATCCAGTCATTATCCACCCCGCTCGCCAGTTCGAGGCAGTCGATGGCGTGAACCAGCACGGTTTCGCCCTTGCGGCGAATGCCGACGATGCGGTCGCCGGGCACCGGATGGCAGCAGGTGGCGAGATCGAAGGCAACGCCGGGTGTGAGGCCGCGGACGGAGATCGCGCGTTCGCGCCGGGTCCAGTGTTCGTCATCCTCGATCCCGGCGGTGCAGCCGGGAACCAGCGCCTCCATAACCTCGCGGTCGGTCAGTTTGGCAGCGCCGATGGCGTACATCAGGTCTTCGGGTTCATCCATCCCGAGCCGCTGCAGCGCGCTGCGGATCGCCTTCTTGCCGATCCGGGCGGGCACGCGGGCGGCGATTTCATCGAACAGTTTCGATCCGATTGCGGCGACCTCGTCACGTTCTTTCAACCGCACTGCCCGACGGATCGCGGCGCGCGCCTTGCCGGTGACGACGAAAGCCAGCCATGACAACTGCGGCGCGGCGCCGGGGTTCTTGATGATCTCGACCACGTCCCCGTTGGTCAGCGGCGTGCGCAGCGGCATATGCCGCCCGTTGATCTTCGCTCCGACGCAGGCGAGGCCCAGATCGGTGTGCACGGCAAAGGCGAAATCGACCGCGGTCGCGCCCTTGGGCAGTTGGAACAGTGCGCCCTTGGGGGTGAAGGCGAAGATCCTGTCCTGATAGATCGCCAGCCGCGTATGTTCGAGCAGTTCCTCGGCATCGTGGCTCTGTTCGACAATCTCAATCAGGTCGCGCAGCCAGCCCACCTGCCCGTCGGCCTTGTCCGATTGCTTGTAGGCCCAGTGCGCGGCGAGGCCGAATTCATTGCGCCGATGCATCTCGCGCGTACGGATCTGGACTTCGACCCGCATCGAGTTTTCGTACATCAATGACGTGTGCAAGCTGCGATAGCCGTTGGTTTTCGGCGTCGAGATATAGTCCTTGAACTTGCCCGGCAGGAATTGCCACGTCGTGTGCAGGATGCCGAGCGCGCGGTAGCAATCCTCCTCGCTGTCGGTCAGGACGCGGAAGGCCATGATGTCGGTCACCTGTTCGAAGCTGACATGGCGTTCGGCCATCTTGTGCCATATCGAGAAGGGGTGCTTTTCGCGGCCCGAAACCTCGACCCTGAGGCCGGCTTCGGCAAGCCGCTGCTTGACCTTCAGGGCGATGTCATCGACCTGCCCGCCATCCTGACTGCGCAGCTGCTCTAGCCGGGTCTCGATGGTGGCATAGCCTTCCGGCTCCAACTCGCGGAACGCCAGCGCCTGCATTTCGCGCATATATTCGTACATCCCCACCCGCTCGGCCAAGGGCGCGTAGATATCCATCGTCTCGCGCGCGATCCGCTGGCGCTTTTCGGGCGACTTGATGAAATGCAGCGTGCGCATGTTGTGCAGCCGGTCGGCCAGCTTGACCAGCAGCACGCGGATATCTTCCGACATGGCGAGCAGGAACTTGCGCAGGTTTTCCGCCGCGCGCTCGTTCTCGGGCATGGTCTCGATTTTCGAGAGTTTCGTCACCCCGTCGACCAGCCGCGCGACTTCGGGGCCGAAATGCGCCTCGATATCCTCGATGGTGGCGAGCGTATCTTCCACCGTATCGTGCAGCAGCGCGGTGATGATGGTCGACTGATCAAGCTTCAGATCGGTCATCAACCCGGCGACTTCGACCGGGTGGCTGAAATAGGGATCGCCGCTGGCGCGCTTTTGCGTGCCGTGCTTCTGCACGGTGTAGACATAGGCGCGATTCAGCATCGCCTCGTCGGCATGCGGATCGTATTCGAGAACCTTCTCGACGAGTTCGTATTGGCGGAGCATCGCCAATGAATATGTGCGCCGCAGCAAAGCGGGGCAAGGATTATCGCAGGATGCACGCGCCGGTGTGGCCATCCCGGTCAGCCATGCTATTTCGGAAAATGAAATCCGGGAGAGAATTGCATGAAAACTGCCCCCGTCAGGCTGGCCCTGCTCGCCGCCGCACTGGTCGTGCCGACAGCCTCGATTGCCGCCGACACGAGAGGCGACGCCGTGGTCGCAAGTGCCGAAGCACGCCCGCTGGTATTCGCTGACGAGTTCGATGCCGGCACGCTCAACCGCGAAAAGTGGAACATTGTCGGCATGGATTTCTGGGTCAACGAGGAACAGCAGGCCTATCTCGACAGCCCCGACACGATCCGGTTTGCATCCGATGTCGCAGGCGCCGATGGCGGCGTTCTGGTGCTGCGCCCGGTCTACCGGCCCGGCGTGGATACCCGCGAGGACCGCAAGGCCGACTTCATCTCGGGTCGGATCAATTCACTCGGGAAGGCCGACTTCACCTATGGCCGCATCGAGGCGCGGATCAAGCTGCCTGCCGACGAGGGCGTGTGGCCCGCGTTCTGGATGCTGGGCGATGGCCGCTGGCCCGATACGGGCGAGATCGACATCATGGAATATGTCGGCGAAACCGACTGGATCGGCGTGGCCCTGCACGGTCCGGGCTATTCGGGCGAGACGCCGATGGTGAACAAGCATTTCTTCGCAGAGGGCCCGGACGCGACCGATTGGCACACTTATGGAGTCGAGTGGACGAAGGACGCGATTCTGTTCGAGCTCGATGGCAAGCTGGTTTACCGCGCCACGCGCCCCGATGATCGATTTCTACGGCCAATGGCGGTTCGACACGCCCAAGCACCTGATCCTGAACTTCGCGCTGGGCGGGATCTATCCCTTCAAGACCAGCGGGATCGCACAGCCTTACAAGGGCCTGCCGCAAGCCACGGTGGACCGAATCAAGGCCGGCGAGGTCGCGATGTATGTCGACTGGGTGCGGGCTTACGCGCCGCTGGCGGACAAGTAGGCTCTTCGGCTGGCTTATCACCAAGTGGCGCGGCACGCCATACCCATCAGTATGCCGCCAATTTTGTCGCATGAAAACAAGAGAATATCCATCGACTTCGTTAGCACCGCCTTTACCGCCTTTCCCTAATCTCGCAGCGTGAAGGGCAGGAGCGGTTCACTTGGACGGTTACAAACTAATCTTTGACACGTATCTCGCCCTCGTCGCGGTGGGGATTGCGACTGTCATGCTGAGTGGTATAATTCTGGCGGTCTTTGGGAAACGGCGGCGCAATCTGCGGATGACAATCGCCGGAACGGTTGTCGCCGCCCTCCCATTCTTAATCTTTTGGTGGTCGAGTTTAAGCGCAGAATGGAGCTACGCTGACCGCAAGCACGAGATCGCCCAATTAAAGCGCCACGCTCTTCCCGCTGATTATCCCCGAACCGCCATTGTCCTCGGCGGAGAGACAACGGGAGCGCTAAAAGCTTACATGGTGCTCGGCTACGTTGAAGAGATCCGCAGCGCCCAGAGCCGATACAACGGCTTATTCATTCTCGGCTCAGCCACCGTCCCGATCCGACCGATTTCACCAGAATGCCGGGCAACAGCCGCCAGCTATCTACAGAACATCCTCTCTGACAATCCGGCCTACTCGACCCGCTATATCGAGCTTTCGCCATGCTTGCGAGAAGTCGGCACGCGGGACATTGATGTCGGTCTGCCCGATGACGCCCTCATGATCCGTCGCGACTTGGAGGCGTTGAACCGGGAGCAAGGGCGCAAGGCATGGAGCAACGGGATCGTCGAGATCTCCGTGCGTCGCAAGGGACAGGAAACCCTCCTCGACTACGCAGAAAAGCCCCTGATAGAGAAATTTTATTCGCCCATTACTCCGCTTCCCGAAAGCCTCGAGACCGGTCCTCCACCTGATCCAAACCGGATGATAATCCGCATGTTTGGATTACCCAAGCCAGGTATCGAGCCGAACAGCTAAATGCTGCCTCAGCTCCAGGTGGCCCGCGGCGGCAGGCTCATCAGGATCGCGTCGATATTGCCGCCGGTCTTCAGGCCGAAGATCGTGCCGCGGTCGTAGACGAGGTTGAATTCGGCATAGCGCCCCCGGTATTCGAGCTGGCGTGCCTCGTCTTCCGGCGTGAAGTCGCTGCCCATCCGCTTTCGCACCAACTCCGGAAACACGTCGAGGAAGGCCTTGCCGACATCCTGCGTGAAGGCGAGGTGACGGTCAAAGGCGGCATCATCGGCACATTCGAGATGGTCGTAGAATATCCCGCCAACTCCGCGGTGCACCTCGCGGTGGGGGATGTAGAAATATTCGTCCGCCCATTTCCTGTAGCGTTCGTAATAGGTCGGGTTGTGGCCCATGCAGGCGGCGCGCATGGCGGCGTGGAACTGCTCGGTATCCTCTTCGAAGGGGATCGGCGGGTTCAAATCCGCCCCGCCGCCGAACCATGCCTTGGTCGTGGTCAGGAAGCGGGTGTTCATGTGTACCGCAGGCGTGTGCGGGTTGGTCATGTGCGCGACCAGACTGATGCCGGTGGCGACGAAGCCGGGCGCATCGGCGCTGGCGCCGTTGATGCTGCCTGCGAATTCCTTGGCAAAGCTGCCACGCACGGTCGAGACATTGACCCCGACCTTCTCGAACACCTTGCCCTTCATCAAGCCCTGCACCCCGCCGCCGGGATCGGCGTTGCCTTCCTCCTCGCGGCTCCAAGGCGTGTATTGAAAGCTGGCGTCCGACCCCGCCTCGCGCTCGATACTCTCGAATTCTGCGCAGATCGAATCGCGCAGGGATTCAAACCATGTCCGCGCGCGCGCCGTCTTGTCAGACCAATCCATAAATCCCCGTTCACCCTAAACCTGTCGAAGGATTGTCCTTCTCTCCAACGAACGGGTTAGAAGAAAAGGCAAGGCTTCGACAAGGCCAGCATGAATGGTTTTTGTTGCAGGCGCGCATAAAGCCAGCAAAGGAAGGCGCATGGTTCCCGCTATGTTCGCCCCCTTCCCGTTCGCCGGGCATGAAATGCTGCTGGGTCAGGGGCGTGCGCTTTACTGGCCTGCGGAACGTGCGCTGCTGGTGGCCGATCTCCATCTGGAAAAAGCCAGTTGGTATGCGCAGCGCGGTCAGATGCTGCCCCCCTATGACAGCCGCGACACGCTGGAACGGCTGGCCGATGCGGTACGGATCACGGGTGCGCGGCGGGTGATCACGCTGGGGGACAATTTCCACGATGACGCGGGCGCGCTGCGGCTGGACGCCCATTGCATCGGGATGCTCGAGGCGCTGACCCGCGCGCTCGACTGGGTGTGGATCACCGGCAACCATGACGAGGAACTCCCGCGCGGGTTCGGCGGGACGATTGTGCCTGAACTGGAGGTCGGCGGGATCACCCTGCGCCACGAAGCCCGCGCCGGAGAGACCGTGCCGGAATTGTCCGGGCATTATCATCCCAAGCTCAGAGTGAATGTCAGGAACCGTCACATCGCCCGCCCTTGTGCCGTTATGGGCCGCAGCGCCGCCGGCGCCGAGCGGATGATTCTGCCCGCCTTCGGCACGCTGACCGGCGGGATGGATGCCGGCGCGCCGGAAATCTGCGCCGCGCTGCAACCCGTCCACCGGATCGAGGCACTGATGCCTGCGCGGGGTCAGATTGCACGCTTTCCGCTGTGGCGCGCGGCGGCGCAAGACTCCACCTAGCGCTCGCCCGCGTTTCGCACTATGGAGCGCGCAGCACGTAAGCAACCACAGGAGAACACCCCATATCACGTCCACCCCGGCGCTCGATGGCCCCGCCCGTAAAAAGCGGCCCTCGGTTTGATAACATGATCAATGTCCCCAAGGTCCGCGTCATCGATGACGAAGGCGAAAACCTTGGCGTGATGTTCACCCGCGAAGCGATTGAGCAGGCCAATGAAAAGGGTCTGAACCTCGTCGAAGTGTCCCCCAATGCGGACCCGCCGGTGTGCAAGTTCCTCGATGTCGGCAAATTCCGTTACGAAGCGCAGAAGAAAGCCAATCTGGCGCGCAAGACGCAGAAGACGCAGGACATCAAGGAAGTGAAGATGCGTCCCAACATCGACACGCATGATTATGACGTGAAGATGCGCAACGTCACGAAATTCATCGACAATGGCGACAAGGTGAAGATCACCCTGCGTTTCCGCGGGCGCGAAATGGCGCACCAGCATCTCGGCATGGACCTGCTCAAGAAGGTGCAGGACGATGTTGCCGAAATCGCCAAGGTCGAAGCTTTTCCAAGGCTCGAAGGTCGGCAGATGCTGATGGTATTATCCCCGAAATAACGCGCTGCAAAGCGTCTGGAATGTGTCAGGGGCAGCGCAGCAAAGCTGCCCCGGCGTTCGTCACAAAGGGTGTCGTCGCGCGTCTGGGGATGGTCAATGCCGCACGTTTGGCGGCGAATGAATAGGCTCGTCCGGCGGCGGGACTTGCCGCGGCACCCATCGCCCTGTTAGGCCCCGGTGGGGAAAACGAGGGGAGCCTGCCAGCCATGAACGCGCGCGCCATCGGCCTTGCACTCGGCCCGCTGGCGTTTGCCCTGACAATGCTGGTCCCGCCACCTGCCGCGATGCCGCCGGGCGCGTGGCTGGTCGCCGGGCTGGTGGTGTGGATGGCCGCCTGGTGGATGACCGAGGCGGTGCCGATGGCGGTGACAGCAATGCTGCCGTTCCTTGTCTTGCCGCTGACCGGAGTCGCCACCGCCGATACGACGGCGAGCGATTATTTTTCGCCGATCCTGTTCCTGCTGCTGGGCGGCGCTTTCGTTGCGCTGGCGATCGAACGCACCGGGTTACACCGCCGCCTGAGCCTCGCGATCTTGCGCGTGGTCGGCGGCAATGGCGGCCCCGGAAGGTTGCTGCTGGCCTTCATGATCGCTGCGGCGCTGCTGTCGATGCTGATCTCCAACACCTCCACCGCGCTGATCATGATGCCGATGGCGCTCGCCGTGCTGAAGGGTGGTAGCCCGCCCTCAAGCAGCGGGGCGGTAGGGCAACAAGGCCCGCCCTCAAGCAGCGAAGCGGTAGGGCAACAAGAAGGCATCAATGGCGCACTGCCGATGGGGATCGCATTTGCCGCCAGCATCGGCGGCCTGGGCACCATTGTCGGATCGCCCACCAATGCGATTGCTGTGGGACTGTTGGACACCATTGCGGGCGTGCGGATCAGCTTTGCCCAGTGGTCGCTATACGGCATCCCTGTGGTGCTGGTGGGGGTGCCGCTGGCGGCGTGGATCATTGGCCGGGTGCAGGGAATCGCCGCACATCCTTTCGATCTTGCCGCTGCGCGTGCGGCCATCGCCGCGCCCGCACGGTGGAGCGCTGCCGAACAGCGGCTGGCGGTGCTGGTCGCCCTGACCTTTGCCGGCTGGGTCACGCAGCCGCTGCTCGCGCCGCTGTTGCCGCCCGGGGCGTGGACGGACGGATCGATCGCCACCCTTGCCGCGCTGTCGCTGTTCCTCATCCCGGACGGGGCGGGTCGTAGCCTGCTGGTGTGGGACGAGGCGAAAGCTGCACCGTGGAGCGTGATCTTCATGTTCGGCGGCGGACTCGCACTGGCGGGAGGAATGCAGGGATCGGGCCTGACCGATTGGCTGGGAGAGGCGCTGCTGCCGCTCGCATACTGGCCGCTGCTGCTGGTCGCACTCGCGGTGACCGCGCTGGTGATTCTCGTCACCGAATTCGCCAGCAACGTGGCGACGGCGACCGGCATCATTCCCGTGGTCGCGGCGCTGGTGGTGGCGCTGGGAGCCGATCCGGTGCTGCTGGCGCTACCGGCTGCACTGGCGGCAAGCTGGGGCTTCATGCTGCCCGCCGGCACCGGTCCCAATGCCATCGCATGGTCAACCGGGCGGATCAGGATCGGGCGCATGGTAACGGCGGGCGCGCTGCTCGATGTGGCGGGGGTGTTCCTGATCGTCGGCGCGGTGTGGGGCATCGCGTCGCTCGTCTGAACCGGCAATCTGCCTGTCTGAAACTCGGCCTGCCCAGCTTGCAAGCCACCCGTCGGCACGATACCTCCCGACCAGCAACGCGGCAGCAGCGGAGAGGCGTTCCTGCGGAGGTTAGGAACGGGCGCCCTGCTGGCCGTGACAAGCTCCCGCCTTCCTGGGAGCGTGAGCAAAGGAAGGACACGGCCCATGCCTGACGCCGTCGACGCTGTTGATACCCCCACCCCGCGCCGCAAACCCAAACCCGCCAAGCGCGCAATCGGAGGGCGCCCGCTGAAGCCGTCCACGCTGATGATGGGCCACGGCTATGATCCGGTCCTGTCCGAAGGATCGCTGAAAGCCCCGATCTTCCTCACCAGCACCTTCGCTTTCGAAAGCGCGGCGGCAGGCAAGCGCCATTTCGAAGGCATCACCGGCCTGCGCGAAGGCGGCGCGGAAGGCCTCGTCTATTCGCGCTTCAACGGGCCGAACCAGGAGATCCTCGAAGATCGGCTCGCGGTGTGGGACGGGGCGGAGGACGCGCTGACATTCAGCAGCGGGATGACCGCGATCTGCGTCCTGATGATGGCCTATTGCAGCCAGAACGACGTGATCGTCCATTCCGGCCCGCTTTATGCGGCATCCGAAGGCTTCGTCGCCAAGGTGCTGAGCCGGTTCGGCATCACCTATGTCGATTTCCCCGCCGGTGCGACGCGCGAGGAACTCGATACGGTGTTGGCGAAGGCCAAGGGGCAGGCCGACGCACAGGGCGGCAAGGTGGCGATGATCTACCTCGAAAGCCCCGCCAATCCGACCAACGCGCTGGTCGATATCGAGGCGGTGAGGGACGCGCGCGACTCGGCTCTCGCAGGCACTCCAATTGCCATCGACAACACCTTCCTTGGCCCGCTGTGGCAGCGCCCACTGGAGCATGGCGCGGATATCGTCGCCTATTCGCTTACCAAATATGTCGGCGGCCATTCCGATCTTGTCGCGGGCAGCATTGCCGGGGCGAAACGGTGGATGGACCCGGTGCGCGCGCTGCGTAACACCATGGGCGGAATCGTCGACCCCAACACCGCCTGGATGCTGCTGCGTTCGCTGGAGACGGTCGAACTCAGGATGCAGCGTGCGGGCGAGAATGCCGCGAAGGTGTGTGCCTTCCTGCGCGATCACCCCAAGGTCGAGGGATTGGGCTATCTCGGCTTCATCGCCGATGCGCGCCAGCAGGACATCTATGATCGCCACTGTCTGGGCGCAGGCAGCACCTTCAGCCTGTTCATCAAGGGCGGCGAGGCGGAGAGTTTCGCGTTCCTCGACAACCTCACCATCGCCAAGCTGGCCGTCAGCCTCGGCGGGACGGAGACGCTGGCGAGCCACCCGGCGAGCATGACCCACCTTTCGGTTCCGCACGCACGCAAGACCATGCTGGGCATAAGTGACAATCTGGTGCGCATCAGCATCGGGATCGAGGATGCCGACGATCTGATCGCCGATTTTGCGCAAGCGCTCGAACACGTGTGAGTTTTCTCCCCCGCCTGCTAGATCACGCGCAGTGCGAGGGGAGAACCAGCCATGACCGACAGCCGCAAACCCGTATTCCTGGTGCTTGGCGCAGGCGCCGGGATCGGGGGGAATGCCGCTTTGCGCTTTGCTGCGGGGGGCTATCACGCGGTACTGGCGCGCCGGAGCGATGGGGACGGCCTTGCGCGGCTGGTCGATACCATCGAGGCGGCGGGCGGCAGCGCCAGCGGTACCCTGCTCAACGCTGCCGAGGACGGGACGATCGAGGAACTGGTGGCGCGCACCGAGGCCGACATCGGCCCGATCGCTTGCGCGCTCTACAATCTCGGCGCGCAGATCGGGACCCGCGCCCTGCCCGACACCCCGCATCGCACATTCGAACTGGGTTGGCGGCTCGGCACCTATGGGGTGTTCCGGCTTGCCCACGCGCTGTTTCCGGCGATGACGGAGCGGGCAAAGCGCGGCACGCCGGGCGCACTGCTGGTCACGTCATCGACAGCAGCAATGCGCGGCAATGCCGGGCAGCACAGCCACGCGGCAGCGATGGGCGGGCGGCGGATGCTGTGCCAGACCCTCAATGCCGAATTCGCCCCGCAAGGCGTCCATGTCGCGCATGTCGTGGTCGATGGTGCGGTCGATGCGCCCGACACGCTCGGCAAACTACTGGGCGACAAGTTCGATGGCTTCAAGCAGGCCAAAGGCGCCGACGGCATCATCGATCCGGCGGCTTTGGCCGAAACCTACTGGCACCTTGCCCACCAGCCACGCAATTGCTGGAGCCAAGAGGTGGATGTGCGTCCATGGACCGACGTGGCGTGGTGGAACGACAACCCGGATTAGTAGCTTCCACCCTTCGCCCGGCCCGCGCCGGACCAAGCGGTTAGGTTTCAAGGCGATTTTCTGATATCGCTCGCATGCCATTTGGCGATCGGAGGGGATGCACGATGGGTCTGGAATGTTGCGGGCACGACGCTGCGGAGCCACAGGCCGCGTGGGTCAATCCCTGCCTGTGCGGATCGCCCAAAACGCAGGCTGCCTTCGCCCGGATTGAATCCGACATTTCTCGGCGAGAGGCGCTGGGCGGCAGCGCAGCGGTGCTCGGCATGTTCGCGGGCTTCGGCCTCGCTCCCTCCTATGCCCGCGCGCAAACGCCGGGTCGGCCCACCGTGCTCACCAACCTCGCCTTTTTCGACGGCAACAGCCCCAAGATGCATAGCGGGCGCGAGATCGTGGTCGAAGGCGGAACGATCAGCGCCATCGTCGGCGCCGGAAGCGGGCCGCAGGATGCGGAGCGGATCGATTGCGGCGGGCGCAGCGTCACGCCCGGCCTGATCGACTGCCACTGGCACGCGACGCTGGTCAGCGTCAGCCAGATCGCCGCGCTGACGCAGGACATTGCGCTCGTGCATCTGATCGCCGGACAGGAAGCGGGCGCAACGCTGATGCGCGGCTTCACCACCGTGCGCGACACCGGCGGCCCGGCGTTCGGTCTGAAGATGGCGGTGGATCGCGGCGTGCTGCCGGGGCCGCGCATCTTCCCGAGCGGCGCGATGATCTCGCAGACCTCGGGCCATGGCGATTTCCGCTTTCTCAACACCCTGCCCCGGATGGACAGCGATCCGGCCGACTACACCGAACGCACCGGCGTCGCCGCGATCGCCGATGGCGAGGCCGAAGTGCTGCGCCGCACCCGCGAACAATTGATGAAAGGCGCGAGCCAGATCAAGATCATGGCGGGCGGCGGGGTTTCCTCGCTCTACGATCCGCTCGACACCGCGCAATTCCTTGAAGAAGAAATGCGCGCAGCCGTGCGTGCGGCGGCGGACTGGGGCACTTACGTTTGCAGCCATGTCTACACCTCGGACGGCATCCAGCGAGCACTGAGAGCGGGCGTGAAGTCGATCGAGCACGGCCAACTCGCCGATCTCGAAACCATCCGCATGATCCGCGAAGAAGGCGTGTGGTGGTCGATCCAGCCGTTCCTCGCCGACGAGGATTCCAATCCCAAGACCGATCCTGTGCAGATCGCCAAGCAGGAGCAGGTTTCGGTCGGCACCGTGCGCGCCTTCGAACAGGGGCGGGCCGAGGGCGTGAAGATGGCGTTCGGCACCGATATCCTGATGAACCCCGGCGGGTCGCGCAGCCAGGGGCGGCAATTGGCAAAGCTCACCCGCTTCATGTCGCCGTTCGACGCGCTTAAAATGGCGACCGGGGCGGCGGGCGAACTGCTGGCGATGTCGGGCGA
This sequence comes from Erythrobacter sp. NFXS35, assembly GCF_040148725.1. NCBI lineage: Bacteria > Pseudomonadati > Pseudomonadota > Alphaproteobacteria > Sphingomonadales > Erythrobacteraceae > Erythrobacter > Erythrobacter sp. NFXS35. The sequence continues at coordinate 1,285,067 of NZ_JAGDEB010000001.1, forward strand.
ACGCGCGCCTTATCGGGGCAAGCTGGGCGTGATCGAACCGGGGGCGCTGGCCGATATTCTGGTATGGGACGGCGATCCGGCGACCAGCCTCGACTTCCTCGGCGCCCCCGATGCCAACCTCAAGCTGGTGATGAAAGGTGGTCGGGTTTTCAAGGAGGCGCTTTAGCCTGCTTAACCCCGCCACTCGCGGCGCTCTTCGGCGGCACGCAGGACTTCGTAGCTGGTCTGGATCAGCTGGAACTGCTTGGCAGCCTCCGCATCGCCCGGCTTAACATCGGGATGCACTTCCTTGGCACGGGCGCGGTAGGCTTTCTTGACCGCCGCGAAATCCGCGTCCGCTTCCAGCCCCAGCACTTCAAGCGCGCGCATTTCGTCGACACTGCGCGAGCCGTCGCCCGATCCGGCCCAGCCATAATGCGCCGCCTCGGCGTAGCCCGCGTTCTCGGCCTGCTCGGCGCGGGCGCGTTCCTGCGTCTCGGCCTTGTCCAGCCCTTCGAAGTAGTCCCATTTCGAATTGTATTCGGCGGCGTGCTTCTGGCAGAAATACCACCGGTCGCGGCTGTTCGGGGCTTTGGGGGCGGGGCAATTGCCGGGTTCATCGCAGCCGTGCCGGTCGCAGATGCGCACGTTCACGGCTTCTTGCGAGGAGCCATAGGCGCGCCAGCGCGGGAACCCCCAGTCGAGCGAACGCTTGGCGCGGCTCATGCGCGCGGTCCGGCGGCAAGGCTGCGGGCGGCGCGCGGGCCGCGAATGTCGTTGGTCGATGGCATCAGGCGATCAATCTAGGGGAGGTGGCGAATAAAGCAAAGCGATGCGATCACGGGAACCAGTTGCAATGTGAAATGTTGCATTGCGATAGATCACTGATGCAGCGGGATTGCCCCCCATCGCACGGAAAGAACAGGACCATGAGCCAGCAATTGACCCTCTCCAGCCTGTTCTCGGTGCTCGCGCTGGCTGGCCTGTGCATCGTTACCGGCGCACGCGATCTTGCGAGTGCCGAACCGCCGGCTGCGCCCTATGCGGCGCAGGCCGAGCTTGCACCCGGCCTGCTTCAGGGCTGATTATTGCCTGATTTCAGCGTTTAATTGATGATAACAGATGCCGCGCGGCGGTTCTGCGCCCACGCGCTTTCGTTCGATGCCAGCGCCGTCGGACGCTCCTTACCATAGCTCACCACCGCAATCCGGCCCGGATCGACGCCGAGGCTGACGAGGAAGTTCCTGGCCGAATCCGCCCGGCGTTCCCCCAAAGCGAGGTTGTATTCACGCGTGCCGCGCTCGTCGGCATGGCCTTCGATGGTGAAGGTGACTTGCGGATAGCGCGCGAAATACTGCGCCTGCGCCTGCAATGCGGCGGCATCCTGCGAATCGATGTCGTAGCGATCCGTGTCGAAATAGATCGTTGTCGCAGATCCGACCGCACCGGCGAAATGCTGCTGCGAGCCGACTTGCGGGCCGGTGGGCTGCACCTGCGGGGTCGGTTGGGTTGTCTGCGCGGTTACGGCCGGCGGCGGCGGCAGCTGCTCGGGCGCCTTCTTGGCGCAGGCAGCAAGGGTCGTGGCCGAAGCCAGCAGCAGGATCGTGGCAATTTTCGTGTTCATCGCTCTTTTTCCTTTCAAATGAAGTCTATCAGACAGGTGACGTCGCGTCACGGACGGATCGGTCCCCACGCGGGGTCGGACGCGTCGACCGGGGTCGGCAGGCGGCGCTCGTTCTCACCGGTCAGATCGACCTGCCAGATGCCCGAGCGGCCGGTATTCTTCTCGGTGCGGAAGAACTGGATGATGCGGCCATTGGGCGCCCATGTCGGCGCTTCGTCCTGCCAGCCGCGGGTCAACACGCGCATATTGCCGCCGCCGGTGTTCATCACCGCGACGTTGAAATCCCCGGCGATGCGGGTGAAGGCGATCTGATCCCCGCGCGGGCTCCATTCGGGCGTGGCGCAGCGCCCGCCGAAAAAGCTGATGCGCTTCTGGTTGGAACCATCGGCATCCATCACATAGCATTGCTGGCTGCCCGAACGGTCGCTTTCGAACACGATCTTGCGGCCATCGGGCGAGTATGATCCGCCCACGTCGATGCCGGGATTGCTGGTCAATCGCACGCTTTGCCCGCCGGTCGCCGGGACACGGTAGATGTCGGTATTGCCCGCGACCGCCATCGAATAGAGGATCGACTGGCCATCGGGCGACCAGCGCGGGGCGATGGTGGGATTGCGGTTTTCGGTCACCAGCGTCTGCTTTCCGCTGCCAATGTCATAGACATAGATGCGGGGATTGCCGTCGACATAGCTGAGATACAGGATCTTCGAATAATCGGGCGAATAGCGCGGGGTGAGCGCGGTCGCGCTGCCCAGCGTCAGGAAGCGGTGGTTGGCCCCGTCGCTGTCCATCACCGCGAGCCGCTTTACCCGGCGGTCCTTCGGCCCGGTTTCGGCGATATAGGCGATGCGGCTGTCGAAGAACGGGCTTTCGCCGGTGAGGCGCGCAAAGATCAGGTCCGAACACTTGTGTGCCGCGCGCCGCCAATCGGCGGGGCCGACCACCCAGCCTTCGCGCACCAGCTCGTCCTGCAGAGCGACGTCGTAAAGGTAACAGCCGACCACCAGCTTGCCATCGTCACGCGCGCGGACATAGCCGTGCACCAGCATTTCCGCGCTGCGTCCGCTCCATGTGCTGAACGCGGGTGCGGTGATCTGGGTGAAGCTGGGCTGCGGGAGGCTGTCGGGGCCGACCGGCTTGAACAACCCGTTGTTGCGCAGGTTGGCGGTGATGACCCGCGCAATCTCACGCCCCAGCGCGCCGGTGCCGTCCGCATTGGCGGGCGTGGGCCGTTCACGATCGGTGGCGAAGGCGGGAATGGCGATGCCGATGTCCGACCATGCGGATTCATCGGTGACGGTAAAGGAAATCCCCTCATCCGCCTGAGCCTCCGAAGCTTCGGTGGTAGTGGTTTCAACCGAACCATCTTCACCAATCGGCGCGCCGAGATCCTGCGCGACCGCCAATGCGGGAAGCGCTGCTGTAAACATCAGGGCGGCAAACAAGGGGAGTTTCATCGTGATGTATTCCTATCAAACCGAGCACCTCGGACGGTCTTCCAAGCCTCGTAATATTCAGCGGGCAAATCGAACGGTGCAGCAAGCTGGACTGCGCGGATCGCATTTTCTGCATGGCGTGCAGCCTGTGCGCGGTTGGAATCACTGACGCCGCTCTGGCTGCGCAAACGGGGACGGCCTTTAAGGCTACCATCCTCGTTCAAATCAAAATCGACCAAAGTCACCAGTTGGTCAACGTCCACTCCCTGCGGCGCCGTCCAGTGTGGCTTCACCTGTCGGGCGAGTGCCTGACCGATGGAAGCCTTGGCACTTGCCCCAATCTGCGAGGCAGGTGGGCGGGTTTCCGTGGTAGTTGTCGAAGATCCGGCCCCGGCGAGAAAATCGTCCCCGATCAGGCTCCCACCGCTCCGCTCCGCCGCCTTGGCCGGGGTTGCGGCAGGTTTGGAGGGCGCGCGGTCAGGACGCGATCGGTCACGGGTGGGCTGGGTGGCAGCGGTGCGGGCGGTGCGCTGAGTGGGCGGCGGCGTGGGCGCGGCACGCTCCGCACGCTCGGCGGAGTCAGGCGCAGGCGCGGGATCATCGGCCAGCGTCGGAGCAATCGCAGCGCGGCTTTCGGCCACCGGATCGGGCGAGGCGGCCTCCAGCCCCACTTCGGTCGCAAGGCTCACCGTCATCCGTTCGGGAAACACCGACACTTCGCTACGCACCGCCTGCATCAATAGCACCGCCACGAGCGCGCCGTGCAGCACCAATGCTGCGGCAAGGCCGACCTTTTCCTCGTTTCGGAATGCGATTGCTCCCATTGTCGTCCCGGTTATGGCGGTGAAACTGAACCGTCGGTGACCAGCGAGATCGACGTAAAGCCCGCCCGGCCCAACTCGCCCATAACCTGCATCACCCTGCCGTAATCGAGGCTGCGGTCGCCGCGCAGCACGACCAGCGGTTGCTCGCCGCCGCGGTCGAGCGATTCGAGCGCCTCGGGAAAGGCGCCTGCCGACACGGCCTCATCCTCGATATAGATCACGCCCGCCCGGTCGATGGAGATGGTGATCTGGTCCGGCTGCTCCTCGACTGCCGCAGCGCGGCTTTCGGGCAATTCCACCGGCACGCCGACCGCAGGCAGCGTTACCGTGACCATGAAGATGATCAGCAACACCAGCATCACGTCCACCAGCGGGGTGACGTTGATCTCGGCCATCGCGGCGCGCCGCGTGCGCTTGGTGCCTCTGCGGCGGGAGGAGGAGGCGACACCCATCGCCATCAGTCAGCACTCCCGTTGCGTGTGGCACCCAACGGCGGCGCAGCCGCCGCAAGGGCGACCGCCCGCCCGCAGCGACGCGACCGCAAGGTCGCATGAGCGAGGATTTCGCGCGCCCGGACGCGCGTGCGGAAAACAAAAAACTCCATCACACCCGATCCAACTCGCGGCTCAGCCCGGCGTGGACCTTGTCGGCGAAACGTTGCAGCTTGGCTTCGTACACGTTCACCGCGCCCGAGAAGCGGTTATAGGCAATCACCGCCGGGATGGCTGCAAACAACCCGATGGCAGTGGCGAACAGCGCTTCGGCGATGCCGGGGGCGACCACAGCAAGGCTGGCGCTTTGCTGCGCGCCGATCTGGAAGAAGCTGTTCATGATCCCCCACACCGTGCCGAACAGGCCGACAAAGGGCGCGACCGATCCGACCGTGGCGAGGAAGTTCAACCGCCCGGCCAATTCGTCCGCTTCTTCGGCGACCTGGCTTTCCATCGCCGCGCCGATGCGCTGGCGGGTCGCCTCGCGGTCGACCGGCTGTTTGGCGGTGGATTTCTTCCATTCGTCCAGCCCCGCGCCGACCACGCGGGCGGCGGGCACTTCCTTGCGATGCTGCTTGCCGACCAGCGCGTTCGTGTCACGATCCTCCCAGAACACGCCCTCATATTCGCGCGAGGCCTTGTCGAGCTTGCCGATCCGCAGGGAGAAGGACACGATGATCATCCATACCCAGATGCTGGCCACGATCAGGCCCAGCATCACCGCCTGAACGATGATGTCGGCCTGCAGGAACAGTTCGAGCGGGTCGAGCCGGGTGGCCACAGGGGCCGCACCGGCGGCGCTGGAGAGGGCGAGCGTCACGGGTTCAGGTTTCCTCGTTCATGAAAGTCTGGAAGGCGGTGCGCCATGCGGCGGGCTGACGGCGCGGGCGGCCATCCAAGGTGATGAAGCCGACCCGCAGGTTCGCCTCGCACAGGATATCGTCCCCACGCCGCGCAATCTGGTGCATCCGGCACGATGCCGCACCGAGTTCGGTACAGCGGGTTTCGATCACCACATCATCGTCCAGCTTGGCCGGGCGCAGATATTTGAGGTTCACGTCGGACAGCGCATAGGCGCCTTCCCCGCTCTCGATGGCTTGGCGCTGGTCGATGCCGAGCAGCCGCAGCAGATCACTGCGGGCGCGCTCGAACCATCGCAGGTAGTTGGCGTGGTAGGTGATCCCCGACAGATCGGTGTCCTCGTAATAGACCCGCACCGCATAAAGATGCCGCGCTCCTTCGAGAATGCCGCCGGGAGGATTGGGAGAGATCATCACGCGCCACCTAGCGCAGCGGGGAATCGCTGCAAAGCCGAGTGTGGTTTTTTGTCGATGAACGGCAGTGGAATAAGGGCGCGATGCCTCAGCGCTTGCTAATCATCGGCCCCAAGGGCTGGCCGCCGAAAATATGGACGTGAAGATGTGGCACTTCCTGCCCGCCATGCGCGCCGATGTTGGCGAGCAGGCGGTAACCGGGCTCGACCAGCCCCTTCGCCCGCGCCACTTCGCCCACCGCACGGATGAACCCGGCGATCTCGGCGTCGGAGGCCTTGGCGGAGAAATCGTCCCAGCTGACATAGCGGCCCTTGGGGATCACCAGCGTGTGGATTTCCGCCTGCGGGCTGATGTCCTCGAAGGCGAAGGCCCAGTCATCCTCATAGACCTTGCTCGACGGAATTTCCCCGCGCAGGATTTTGGCGAAGATGTTGGTGTCATCATACGGCAAGGTCGCATCGATCGGCATCATTCGCTCCGTGCAGCTTTTTCGGCGAGGCCCGAAGTGCCTTCGCGGCGGTCAAGTTCGGCAAAGACCTGTTCGAGCTTTACGCCCTTTTCGGCGAGCAGCACCAGCAGGTGAAACAGAACATCCGCCGCCTCGCCCACCAGTTCGGCCTCGTCCCCGGCAAGCGCGGCGATCACCGCCTCGGTGGCTTCCTCGCCGAGCTTCTGGGCGATTTTCTTGATCCCCTTGGCGTGAAGCTTCGCCACATAGCTGTCCTCCGGCGATCCAGTCAGGCGCTGGGCGATGGTGGCTTCGAGGCGGGAAAGGGTGTCTGACACGGATCAACTCTCGTCATTGCGAGCGCCGCAGGCGCGCGGCAATCCAGAGCGCCTCACGAGCCGCTCTGGATTGCTTCGCTACGCTCGCAATGACGATATTTCAACCGCGCGCGGGCAAGCGTCATATCCCCCGGGCCGGAAGGCCGGCATCGCGGAGCGCCTTGTGCGCCTCGGCGATGGTGTGAGTGCCGAAGTGAAAGATGCTCGCGGCAAGCACGGCGCTGGCGTGGCCGTGGCGCACCCCGTCGACAAGGTGATCGAGGTTCCCGACACCGCCGCTGGCGATCACCGGCACGCTGACCCGGTCCGCGATGGTGCGGGTCAGATCGAGGTCGTAGCCGGCTTTCGTGCCGTCCCCGTCCATCGAGGTGACGAGCAGTTCGCCTGCGCCCAGTTCCGCCACCTTCATGGCGTATTCGATCGCATCGATCCCGGTCGGCTTGCGTCCGCCGTGAGTGAAGATTTCCCACTTGGGCGCTTCCTCGCCGGTGGTCGGCACCACGCGGCGCGCGTCCACGCTGGCGACGACGCATTGGCTGCCAAAGCGCGCGGCGATCTCGCCCACCAGTTCGGGCCGGGCAACCGCTGCGGAGTTCACCGCGACCTTGTCCGCGCCCGCCAGCAACAGCGCGCGCGCATCCTCGGGGCTGCGCACCCCGCCGCCGACGGTCAGCGGCATGAAGCACACCTCCGCCGTGCGCCGCACCATGTCGAGCAGCGTGCCGCGCCCTTCGTGGCTGGCGGAGATGTCGAGAAAACACAGCTCGTCCGCCCCCGCCGCATCATAGGCGCGCGCCTGTTCGACCGGATCGCCCGCGTCCTTGAGATCGACGAAATTGACGCCCTTGACCACGCGGCCATCGGCCACGTCGAGGCAGGGGATGACACGGATGCGGACGGTCATTCAGCCCGCGCCCCCATCGCAATCGCCGCCGCCAGATCGAGCCGCCCTTCATACAGCGCCCGACCGGTAATAACGCCCTCGATCCCCTCATGCGCGTGGAGCGAGAGCATATGGATATCGTCCAGCCCCTTGACCCCGCCGCTGGCAATCACCGGGATGTCCACGCGGCGGGCCAGATCGACGGTCGCTTCGATATTCACGCCTTTCAGCAAGCCGTCCCGCCCGATATCGGTAAACAGCACGCTGGCGACGCCCGCATCCTCGAACCGGCGGGCGAGATCGACCACGGGAACGTCGGATACTTCGGCCCAGCCCTCGGTCGCGACCATCCCGTCCTTCGCATCCACCGCGACGACGATGCCGCCTTCCCATTCGCGGGCCATCTCTTTCACGAATTCGGGGTTCTTGAGCGCGGCAGAACCCATCACCACCCGCGCCACGCCGAGGTTGAACCAGCCTTCGACCGCCGCTGCATCGCGGATACCGCCGCCCAGTTGGACATAGCCGGGAAAGGCTTCGATGATCCCTTCCACCGCCGCGCGGTTGCGGCTTTCGCCCGCGAAGCTGCCGTCGAGATCGACAACGTGCAGGTGTTCGGCCCCCGCTTCAGCGAAGATCAGCGCCTGTGCGGCGGGATTGTCGCCGTAGATCGTGGCGCGGTCCATATCGCCTTCGGCAAGGCGTACGACCTGACCGTTCTTCAGGTCGATGGCTGGGAAGACGATCATGCCAAATCCTTCATGGGAACCACTCCAGAAAGCGCCGGAGCGTCGCAAGCCCGTAAGCCTGGCTCTTTTCCGGGTGAAACTGCACGCCAAGGATATTGCCGCGCGCGACCGCTGCGACCAGCCCCTCGCCGTGGTCGGTCATGGCTGCGATATCCGCGCCATTTGTCGCAGCGAAGTGATAGGAATGGAGGAAATAGGCCTCGCCCTCCTCAATGACTTCATGATCCTTGGCGTGGGGCAGGACAGCGACATCGTTCCAACCCATGTGCGGCACCTTGATGCTCGCATCGGTCGGTTCGATCAGCCGCACCTCGCCCGCAATCCAGCCAAGCCCCGGCGTCTCGCCATGCTCCAGCCCGCGAGTCGCGAGCAATTGCATCCCGACGCAGATGCCGAGGAACGGCGCGCCGCCGATCTGCACCCGCTCGGTCATCGCCTCGACCATATGCGGGATGGCGCGCAGCCCTTCGGCGCAGGATTTGAAGCTGCCGACACCGGGCAGGACTATGCGATCCGCTGCGCGCACCACGTAAGGATCGGCTGTAACGGTGACGCTAGCCCCCGCCGCCTTGAGCGCATTGTTAACCGAGTGAAGGTTGCCCGCGCCGTAATCGACCAAGGCGACCACCTCAGCCATTCTTGTTTTCCGCACGCCCCTCCGGGCGCGCGGTCCTCGCTCTGCGCGCAGCTAAGCTGCGCCCGCTGCGGGCGGCCAGTCGGCCTTGCGGCTGCTTCGCAGCCGGATGGCTGTGCTCACCCACCCAACTGCCCCTTGGTGCTCGGAATCGCCCCGCCTTTGCGCGGGTCGCGTTCCACCGCCTGCCGCATCGCGCGGGCAAAGCCCTTGTAGATGCTTTCGCAGATGTGGTGGTTGTTGGTGCCGTAAAGCAGTTCGATATGCAGCGTGATCCCCGCCGCCTGCGCCACCGAATGGAACCAGTGCTCGATCAGCTCGGTATCCCATTCGCCTAAGCGTTCCTGCGTGAAGCCCGCCTTCCACACGATGAAGGGCCGCCCGGAAATATCCAGCGCCACGCGCGAAAGCGTCTCGTCCATCGGCGAATAGGCCGCGCCGTAACGCCCGATCCCGGCCTTGTCGCCCAGCGCCTGCGCAATCGCCTGCCCCAGCGCGATGGCCGAATCCTCGGTCGTGTGGTGCTGGTCGACATGCAGATCGCCTGCGACCTTCATCGTCACGTCGATCAGCGAATGGCGGCTGAACTGTTCGACCATGTGATCGAGAAAGCCGATCCCGGTCGACACATCATATGCGCCCGTCCCATCGAGATCGACGGCAATCGCGATCCTTGTTTCGGTGGTGTTGCGCTCTACCGAGCCGGTGCGGGAAGGAGTGCTGGCCATGCCCCGGCGCTATAGTCGTCTCGGCGGCGCTGACAAGCATTCGCCTCGCCGTAGATTCCCGGTCAATCGCGCGGCGAACGCCGGAAAGGCTTGACCAACCCCGCGCGCCTCGCCACGATTCAAGCTGTATGAGCACCGAAACGCCCGATAGCCTGATCCCCTACGACGAGATCGTGCAGGAAGCCCTGCGCGCCGTGGTCGGCCGGGTGCTGGGTTCGATCGTCAATCGCGGCGCGACCTTGCCGGGTGCGCACCATTTCTACATCACCTTCAAAACCGGCGCGCCGGGCGTGTCGGTGCCGCCGCATCTGCGTGAACGTTTCCCCGACGAGATGACGATCGTGCTGCAGAACAAGTTCTGGGATCTCGAAGTCGGCGCGCAAGGGTTCACCGTCAGCCTCACCTTCAATCAGGTGCCCGCCAAGCTGGTGATTCCCTTTGCCGCAATCACCGCCTTCGTCGATCCGGCAGTCGATTTCGGGCTGCAATTCCAGGCTGCGGTCGATGAACTGGCTCCCGAGGCGCATGAGATCGCCGAGAATGACGGTTCCGAGCCCGATGGTGACGGCGATGGGGACGGGTCCAACGTCGTCAGCGTCGATTTCGGAAGGAAGAAGTAGGCGCGATGGTGCGACGGAGGATCTCGACCAAGCGCACCGACGCCGAAAAATCCGGCGAATCGCGGTTGCCCTCGCCCGATCCGGCCACCAATCTGATGATCGCCGATGTCGTGCTGCGCGGGGCGAACCTGCTGCTTCGCAAGCGGCTCGAAAAGGGGCTTCTCACCGGCCAAATCGGTTCCGACAATGCAAAACGGCTGGTCGAGAACCGCGGGGTTATGAGCACGGTCGCACTGTGGGGAGCGAGCCGACTTGCCACCCGCTCGCCGGTCGGGCTGGCGGTGGTCGCGGGCGGGCTGGCGGCCAAGGTGCTTTATGATCGCGGCAAGCGGGTTCAATCCAAGCGCCGCGCCCGAAAGACAACCGGAACCACGCCCGACGCCGAATCCTGACCGTGCATTCACCCGCGCGCCCTTGATTTGTGCGCCTGTGTTGGTGCAACGGGGACTATGGGCGAAACTTCACACCACGCAGACGACACGCTCCACCGCCGGGGCCTGATGTTCATCCTGTCCTCGCCATCGGGCGCGGGGAAGACGACCCTGTCGAAGATGCTGCTCGCCGCCGATAGCGAGATCAGGCTGTCGGTCTCGGCCACCACCCGCCCGCCGCGCGCCGGAGAGATCGACGGGGTGCATTACCACTTCGTCACGCCCGAACATTTCGACCGGATGATCGAGGAAGACGATTTCTACGAATGGGCCGAGGTGTTCGGCCACCGCTATGGCACGCCCAAGGGCGCGATCCGCACCGCGCTGAAGGACGGGCAGGACTTCCTGTTCGATATTGACTGGCAGGGCACCCAGCAGCTGTACCAGAAAGACCAGCAGGACGTGGTGCGGGTGTTCATCCTGCCCCCTTCGATCGACGAACTCCACCGCCGCCTTGCCGGCCGCGCGACCGACAGCGTCGAGGTGATCGCCGCCCGCATGGAACGCGCCCGCGCCGAAATTAGCCACTGGGACGGCTATGACTACGTCATCATCAACGACAACGTGCGCGAATGCTTTGCCAAGGTTCATGCAATTCTGGAGGCCGAACGTATGAAGCGCGCCCGCCAGACCGGGCTGATCCCGTTCGTGCGCGGTTTGATGGGCTAGGCTGCCATCGGCCCTGGCCTAAGGCGATGATGCGCTGCCAATGTACCGCGAGACAATCCGCACGATCGTTTCGTGGGTCGGCAAGGTCGCATCGAGGATCAGCACGTCCTGCTCCTCGGCGGGCTTCTCCAATGCGGCGATCTGGCTCTCCACAAGCGCTTCCGGCATGTAATGGCCTGCCCGCCCTCGCACCCGCCTGCGCGCCTCGTCGGGGCTGATGTCGAGGTGAACGAACCGCAGGTTCTTCGGGGCAGCCTGTCGAAGCACATTGCGGTAACCGCGTTTCAGGGCGGAGCAACTGAGGACGCCCGGACTTGCAGCGCGGCGCCATTCTGCGATTTGCCCGGCGACGGCATTCAGCCAAGGGACCCGATCCTCGTCCCGTAGCGGCAGGCCGCGGCGCATTCTGTCGATGTTTGCGGACGGGTGGAGGTCGTCGCCTTCGACGAACGGCCATTGCAGGTGCGCTGCAAGCCCGCGGGCCAGCGTGGTCTTGCCCGAACCCGAGATTCCCATCGCCACGATGATCGGCGGAGCGACGGATTGCTCCGCAGGATCGCGCAGGTCTGCCAATGTCGCAGGGATGCTAGCCGCCGTCGCCCGCTCTCAGCCGTTCCATGACCGCAAGATGCCGCAGCACCACCGGGTCCGATGCCGCCGCGAGCGAGCGCAACTGCGGGTTGTCGCCGCTTTGCGCAAAACCCGACAGCAGGTCGTGGGTTTCCTTGTGGGCCAGCACCTGCTGATCGAGATAGGTCTTGTCGAAGGCGTCATCGGGCGCGGTTTCGAGATGTTCGATCAGCTTGGCGCGGCGGGTGTCGAGGTTCTCTGGCGGCAGCGGCGCGCCCGCGGTCTCGTTCATCCGCAGCGCCGAGTGCATCTGGTGCGTCATGGCGGTGTGATCGACGATCATCTTCTGCGCCGCCGCACGCACCCCTTCCGAACGGCTGCGTTTCAGCGCGATCTGCGCCGCCTCGATCTCGTAGCGATTGCCGATCGTGGCGTTCTCGATGAAGGCGGCCGTGGAGGTAGCGCCGGCGGTCTTGGCCTTGGCGCGGCCCATCATCCCGCCCATCACATCGCTGGCCTTGTCCATCGTGTGGCGGAGCGTTCCGTGTTGCTCGGTCATTCTGCAAACTCCCTGCGGGCCTGCTGTTCGGCCTTGGCATATTCGGTATTCTCGCCCGTTCCGCTGTCGCGCAGGGCGATGATCGGGTGGTCGCCTTCGGTGGCGAAGCGGTATTCCTGGCTGAACTCGCTGCGGTGTGCGGCGATCACGTCCTCGCTCGGCACGCTGCCTTCGTTGACCTGATGCTGGTAGTCGAAGAAGCGGTGGCCCTGCGGCAGATCGTTGATGGGCACGAATTCGCTGTCCCAGCTGGTCCAGTCGACCGTCCGGTCGAGCACGTCGCGCACATACTCCTTGTTCGGCTCGAAAGTCATCGGGTTGTCGATCCCGCCCTTGGGGAAGAAATCCGCCGCATCCAGCCCGTGCACCGCCTTCAGCCCGTCGCACGCCACCCGAAGGTGTTCGAGCTCCATCGCGAGGTGCAGTTCCCAGATGCCGCGAATGCGCGGATCGGTCTCGGTCTCGCAAGCCGACCAGTAGAGCCAGCATTCGTTGTATTCGTGGAGCACCCAGTTGAGCATTTCGGGCGTCATCGGATCGAGAATCGATTCGTAGTGGGTGACGTGCTGCTCCTCGATCATTGCGATCTCCTGATACAGCGCGCGGGCAAGCGGGTGTTCGGGCCGGTTGCCGACCGTCATGTAGAAGTTCATCGTCTGCTGCTCGGCCGAAAGCACGGTCAGCGCGTTCAGGATCGACTGCACGCTTGCCGCTTCCACCGTCATCGGGCGGCGCAGTTCGTCATGCGGGTCGCGGTGCTGGAAGATCGTCGGGCGGCCCGGCAGGATTTCGGTGAGGTCGCCGGTGATCGCCTCGGCTTTGCGGCGTTCGCCCATCAGGTCCATCAGGTTGGCGTAGCGATAGAGGTGGTCGTAATCCTCCAGCACGCCGAATTCGTAGACCTGCTTGAGGTAGGGATCAGGCTCGTGACGGGCGATCCACGAGGTAAGATCGACGGCGACCTGTTCATAGCCGATGGTGTTGGCAATGCTGCTCTCGCTGCCGGGGATCAGCCAGTTGACGGCCTTTTGCTGCTGCTGTTCGACACGCCGGACCATGGCGAGCGCCTGCTTGATCCCGCTGTCGGCAGTGCGGCGCGCGGCGTTGTGCGAATTCATGATCGCTTCGACCTCGATGCCGTTCATCAGGATCACGCGGCAGCGGGTATAGGGATGCACATCTTCGGTGCGGTAAGGCTCCACCGCAAGTTCGGACCAGCTGCGCAACTGGCGATCCAGCGGGATGCCTTTTTCGCTGAGGGGGTTGAATGCCATGGTTCTCTCCGGGGGTATGATCTGTCTCTTGGGGGCGCGTGACGGAGACGATGTGACCCGGCCGGCGGTGTGCGGCCCTAACTTGTTTGATTAGAGTCGGCGTGGGTGCGGCGGAGCGTGAACCGACCAAGCCCGATTGCTGCGGTGGCGAGGCGCAAAGGTCGCATGACGCGCGAACGAATAGGGCCGCCGGATCGCTCCGACGGCCCATGTAGGATCGTATGGCGAAAGGCTCAGCCCTTGCCGCCCGGATCGGCGAAATGATTCGGCAGCAGCGCGTTGACCACGCCGCCGTCCACCGTCAGCGTGTCGCCGACCACATAATCGCCCGCGCGGCTGCACAGGTAGATCGCGGCAGCGGCCATGTCTTCGGCAGTGCCGATGCGCTTGGCCGGGATACCCGATGCGCTGGCGTCGGGGGCGTCCTTGGCGGCCTTGTTCATCTCGGACGGGAAAGCTCCCGGCGCGATCGAGGTGACTACGATATTGTCCTGGATCAGCCGCGCCGCCATGCGCCGCGTCAACTGGATCACCGCGGCCTTGGAAGCCTGATAGGCGTAGGTTTCCCACGGGTTGATCCGCTGCCCGTCGATCGAGGACACGTGGATGACCTTGGCCGGGTGTCCGGCCTTGCCGCCCGCGACCAGCAGGTCGTGGAGCTTCTGGGTGAGGAAGAACGGGGTCTTTACGTTCAGATCCATCGTCCGGTGCCACCCGGCCTCGTTGAATTCGAGGTAGGGCTGGCCCCATGCCGCCCCGGCATTGTTGATGAGGATATCGAGCCGGCTCTCACGCGCCTTCATTTCGTCGGCGAGCGCGACCATGCCGTCCATCTGGCTGAGATCGGCGGGGATGCCGATGACCCGGTCGGCGCCGAATTCGTCGATGGTCGCCTGCATCTGCTCGACCTTGCGCGCCGAGATATAGACCCGCGCGCAACCTGCCGCGAGCAAGCCTTCAACGAACATCTTGCCGATGCCGCGGCTGCCGCCGGTAACCAAGGCGATGCGCCCTTCGAGGCTGAAAAGTGATTGAATGTCCATGTTTCTCTCCATGCTCCCCTCCCGCCTGCGGGAGGGGTTGGGGTGGGAATGGGCCGCCCGAGGCCCACCCTGCTGCGACTAGCCAGCAAGCTGGCAAGTCTCGCTCCCCTCCCGCAAGCGGGAGGGGCCAGGTAGATCAATACCCGCTCAAGGTCGCCACGCGGTTCGCGTGGAAATAGGCATCGCCCAGAAATTCGGCCAGAGCGCGGTCGCGCTTCATGTAGAGGCCGATGTCGTATTCATCGGTCATGCCGATGCCGCCATGCATCTGCACGCCTTCCTGCACCGCAAGGCGCGCGGTCTTGGCGATCTTGGCCTTGGCGACGCTGGCCATCAGATCGGCCTGCTGGCTGCCCGCATCGAGCAATTGCTGCGCCTTGATCGTCACGGCGCGGGCAATCTCGACTTCGGAATAGAGGTGGCTGGCGCGGTGCTGGAGCGCCTGAAACTCGCCGATCAGCTTGCCGAACTGCTTGCGCTGCTTGAGGTAATCGACCGTCATGTCCATCGCCCCGCTAGCAACGCCGACACCTTCGGCTGCCGCACCGACCCGGCCCGCCAACAGCATCGCATCGAGCACCGCGCGCCCGCCGTCGATCTCGCCGATCACGGCATCGCCATCGAGTTCGACACCGTCGAAGCGGGTGTGGGTCGCCATCGAGCTATCCACCAGCCGCACGGCGTCATGACTTATGCCGGCAGCGTCCTTGGGCACGGCAAAAAGGGTGATCCCTTCCGCATCGTCGTCCGCGCCCGAGGTGCGCGCCGCGACCACGATCATGTCGGCGCTGGCACCCTGAATGACGAAGCTTTTCGAGCCGGTCAGGCGGAACCCGTTGCCCGACTTCTCGGCGCGGGTGGCGATGCGGCTCGGGCGGTGCTTGGCTGTCTCGTCGATCGCAACCGCGAACACGTGATCGCCTGCAATCAGGCCGGGCAGATAGCGGCCCTTGATGTCGTCCGAACCGTGGTTCAGCGCAGTCGCGGCCAGCACCGACGAAGTGAGGAACGGCGACGGCGTAAGATTGCGGCCGATTTCTTCGAGCACAATCCCGGCCTCGACATGGCCCATGCCCAGCCCGCCGTCGGCTTCGCTCACCAGCATCCCGGTGAAACCCATTTCGGCCATCTGCTTCCACAAGCCGTGGCCGAAGCCGTCCCTGCAATCGCGGTCGCGCCAGTGGCGCAGTTGTTTGGCAATGTTGCCTTCTTCAGCGATGAAGCCGCGCGCGGTGTCGGCCAGCATCGCCTGATCGTCGTTATGATACAGGGGCATTGGTTTTCCCTCTCCAATTGTTCGTCTTCCCGGGCTTGACCCGGGATCCCGCTGCATTCGTGCCCTGCCGCAAAAGAAGCGGAGCCCCGGGTCAAGCCCGGCGAGGCGCGGGTTTCTAAATCAGGCGCCCGGCAGATCCAGAATGCGCTTTGCGATCACGTTGAGCATCACCTCGCTGGTGCCGCCCTCGATCGAATTGGCCTTGGTCCGCAGCCAGCCACGGGCCGGTTTGCCGCCGCCGGTGTCCTCGCTCTCCCATTCGAGGCTGCGCGAGCCGCCGACCGCCATCATCAATTCATGGCGGCGCTTGTTCAGTTCGGTGCCGACATATTTCATCATGTTGGGCTGAGCGGGATGCGCCTTGCCGACCTTGATCTCATCGAGGAACTTCTCGCCCATCGCGGTGTAGGCCAGCGCATCGACATCGAACATCGCGAGTTCGGCGCGCAGAACCGGATCCACCTCGTCGCCGGTGCGGGCCGATGCGCGCTTCATCGCTGCGCCGATTGCTGCGGTGCGATCCCCGCCGCCCGCGCCTGAGATCATCTCGCGTTCGTGGCCGAGCAGGTATTTGGCGACGTCCCAGCCGCGATTGATCTGGCCCACGTAGGCGGGAATATCCTCGCCGTAGGACTTGGGCACCTTCACATTGTCGAAGAAGGTTTCGCAGAACGGCGAATTGCCGCTGATCAGCAGAATCGGCTTGGTCGACACCCCTTCGCTCGCCATGTCGTAGAGCATGAAGGTGATGCCCTTGTACTTGTCGTTCTTGTCTGTGCGGACGAGGCAGAAGATCCAGTCGGCCTGATCGGCATAGGACGTCCAAACCTTCTGACCGTTGACGATCCAGTGGTCTTGCTTGTCGTCGCCATAGGTCTGCAGGGACACAAGGTCGCTGCCCGAACCGGGTTCGGAATAGCCTTGGCACCAGCGGATTTCGCCGCGCGCGATTTCATTAAGGAAGCGCTGCTTCTGCCCCTCGGTGCCGAAATGCAGCAGCGCCGGGCCGAGCATCCAGATGCCGAAGCTGCTGAGCGGCGGGCGCGCACTGATGCGGCCCATTTCCTCGCGCAGCACCTTCGCCTGTTCGGGAGAAAGGCCGGCACCGCCATATTCCTTTGGCCAGGCGGGCACGGTGTAGCCCTTAGCCAGACATGCTTCGAACCACGCCTTTTGCGCATCGTTCTTGAAGGTCGCGCGGCGGCCGCCCCAGTAGATGTCGTCCTCGTCGCGGACCGGTTCGCGCATTTCGGCCGGGCAATTTGCCTCCAGCCACGCACGCGTTTCACTGCGGAATGTTTCCAGATCAGCCATCAGCCGATTCTCCTCTCGCTTATGCTTTCACTTGACGCTTACGTTATCGTCATTTGCACACAGCCTGCAAGCGCTCTTCGCCCGCCCCGCAATGCCGTAGCGTCAGCGGTGACGCGATTGACGCCGCGCGCAATCGGTCTAGGTTCGAAACCGAAAACGGGAGAGAGACATTGCCGGGAATCGCCGGACTGGTAGCCGCCAGAGGCCGCTGCGCGTGAGCGGCGGTGCGGGCATCATTGCAGGCAAGCTGCCGATGCGGCTGAAGCTGATCCAGGGCTTCGGAGCGGTGGCATTCGGCGTGAAAGACAATGGTTTTTCGTTCTTTCTGCTGATCTTCTACAATCAGGTGCTGGGTATGGATGCGGGGCTGGTTAGCCTTGCGCTGCTGATTGCGCTGCTGGTGGATGCGGTGGTCGATCCGATTCTGGGCAACCTGTCGGATCGCACCTACACCAGCTGGGGCCGCAGATTGCCGTGGCTTTATGCCGCGCCGATCCCGCTCGCCTTTGCGTGGGTCATCATGTGGAGCCCGCCCGCAGGCGACGCGCCGAGTTTCGCCGGGCTGGTGGCGATAGCCATTGCCGTGCGCGTGCTGCTGTCGGCGTGCGAGGTGCCATCGGTCAGCCTTGTGCCGGAAATCACCGCCGATTACGACGAACGCACTACCTTGTTCCGCTATCGCGCACTGGGCGGATGGATCGGCGGGCTGGGCATGATGGTACTGGCCTACACCGTGTTCATGCCGGGGCCGGAAGGCCTGCTGCAGCGCGAAGGCTATTACGCTTTCGGCGTGTTCGGCGCGATCCTGATGGCCGTTTCGGTGATCGGGTCCGCGATCGGCCAACACCGGCTGGTGGCCCGCCTGCCGGCGACGAAGCCTGCCCCGTTCACCATCAAGGGCGCGTTTGCCGAAATCCGCGAAGCCTTTTCCGAACGCGCCTTCCTGATCTTCGCGGTGGGCGGACTGGCCGCCTATGTCCATCAGGGGCTCAACTTCTCGATCACCAATTATATCAACCTGTTCGTCTTGCAGCTGACCCGCGGCCAGCTGATGTTCTTTCCGCTGGTCTTGCTCGGCGCGGTGGTGCTGATGTTCGTGACCATCGGGCCGCTGCACCGGCGGTTCGGCAAAGCCAAAGCGGCCGGGCTAGGCATGATCGTCGGCACGGTGCTGGGGATGGTGCCCTACACGTTGCTGCTGCTGGGGTTCTGGCCCGTGCCCGGCAGCACCGCATCGGCAGCGCTGTTCTTCGGCTTTGCGATGATTGCAACCGGCCTTGGGATCATTTCACTGGTGTCGGCCACTTCGATGATCGCCGAAATCGTCGAGGCGTTCGAAGAACGCACCGGCAGGCGCGCGGAAGGATCGTTCTATTCGGGCAACTGGCTGGTGCAGAAATGCGCGACCGGCGCCGGCATTTTCCTTGCCGGACAGATCATCGGCTTTTCGCAGCTTGCCCCCGATGCCGTTCCCGGCAGCGTGCCGCAAGGTGTGCTCACCAGCCTGCTGCTGTCCTATGGCAGCGCCATGCTGTTGCTGGCGGTGATTTCCGCCTGGTGGCTGGCGCGCTTTCCGATCAGCCGCGAAGAGCATGAGGAACGCATCAATCGGCTGGCCGAACGCCGGGCACAGGACAACCGCGATGCCGTAGCGGCAGCCGCTGACATGCCATTTCTGGCCGCCGACGGAGTGCCCGCGCCCAACAAATGAGAGCTTGGCGCAGCCATGAGGCTCTGCCACGGTCACCCGCAGATTCGAAGCAATCAAAGACGAGAGAGGAATACCCCCATGGATTTCGAACCCACAGAACGTCAGGTCTACTGGTCGGGCCGTGTGCGCGATTTCATCGCGGCGCATGTGCGCCCCAACGTGCCTGTTTACAACGAACAGGACCGCGCGGGCGATCGCTGGAAGGTGATTCCGATCGTCGAGGAAACCAAGGCCAAGGCCAAGGAAGCCGGCATCTGGAACCTGTTCATGCCGCCGCGCAACGACAGCCATCACCATGTCGACGATACCTTCGAATTCGAAGGGCCGGGCCTCACCAACCTCGAATATGCGCTGTGCGCCGAGGAAATGGGCCGCATCGGCTGGGCGTCAGAAGTGTTCAACTGCTCCGCGCCCGATACCGGCAACATGGAAGTGTTCCACCGCTATGGCACCCGCGAACAGAAGGAACAGTGGCTGCGCCCGCTGATGAACGGCGAAATCCGTTCGGCCTTCCTGATGACCGAGCCAAACACCGCCTCGTCTGATGCGACCAACATCGAGACCCGGATCGAGCGGGACGGCGACGAATACGTGATCAACGGGCGCAAGTGGTGGTCGTCGGGCCTCGGCGATCCGCGCTGCAAGATCGCGATCGTGATGGGCAAGACCAATCCCGATGCACAGCGCCACGCGCAGCAATCGCAGATCCTGATGCCGATCGACACCCCCGGCGTGACCATCCTGCGCCACCTGCCGGTGTTCGGCTATGACGATGCACCGCACGGCCACATGGAAGTCGAAATGAAGGACGTGCGCGTCCCCGCCGACAACATCCTTCTGGGCGAAGGGCGCGGGTTCGAGATCGCTCAAGGGCGCCTCGGGCCGGGCCGCATCCACCACTGCATGCGCACCATCGGCGCCGCGGAAGTGGCGCTGGAAAAGATGTGCCGCCGCCTGCAGGAACGTGAGGCGTTCGGTAAGCCGGTGTACAAGCATTCGGTCTGGGAAGAACGCGTTGCACGCGCCCGCATCGATATCGACATGACTCGCCTGCTCTGCCTCAAGGCGGCCGACATGATGGACAAGGTCGGCAACAAGGCCGCCAAGCAGGAAATCGCGATGATCAAGGTGCAGGCCCCGAACATGGCGCTGCGGATCATCGACGACGCCATTCAGGCGCATGGCGGCGGCGGCGTGTCCGACGACTACGGACTTGCTCGCAGCTACGCCAACCAGCGCACCCTGCGTCTGGCTGACGGCCCGGATGAAGTCCACGCGCGTTCCATTGCGCGCATGGAATTCGCCAAGCACGCACCCAACCCCGGCCCCACAGCCAACGCGTTGCGCGGCGATCATGGGCGCGCTGCCAATGATGGCGAAAGCTTCAGCTCGGGCGACATGGGCGTGGCGCGCTGATCGGGCGAGTTAGTTGATGAAATACACCTTGGGGGCGGCTTCAACGAATGGTTGCCCCCAACCCCTACACGCAGCGATCCTGTAGGAGCCGCGCGAGCGGCAATCCAACACGAGGGAAGAGGAACCCCATGGCCAAGGCTGCCATACTTGAAACCCCCGGCGAGGGTCTGAGAATCGCCGAAGTCATCTATGCCGATCCCGGCCCGCATGAAGTGCTGATCGACACCAAGGCCTGCGGGCTGTGCCATTCGGACCTGCACTTCATCGACGGCCATTACCCCCACGCCCTGCCCGCCATTCCGGGGCACGAAGCGGCGGGTGTGGTGCGTGCGGTCGGCAGCGAAGTGCGCACGGTGAAACCGGGCGATCATGTCGTCTCCTGCCTCAGCGCCTTCTGCGGCCATTGCGAATTCTGCGTAACGGGTCGCATGGCGCTGTGCCTTGGCGGGGATACCCGCCGGACCAAGGGCGATGCGCCGCGCATGACCTTCACCGATGGCGCGCCGGTTGCGCAGATGCTCAACCTTTCGGCGCTTAGCGAACAGATGCTGATCCACGAACATGCCTGCGTCGCCATCGACAAGGACATGCCGTTCGATCGTGCCGCCGTCCTCGGCTGCGCGGTGACGACCGGGGCGGGCACGATCTTCAACGCCTGCAAGGTGACGCCGGGCGAAACCGTGCTGGTGGTCGGCTGCGGCGGAGTGGGTCTGGCCGCGATCAACGCGGCCCGGATTGCGGGCGCGGGCAAGATCATCGCCGCCGATCCGCTGCCTGAAAAGCGTGAACTGGCCAAGGTGCTGGGCGCGACCCACACCGTCGATGCGCTGGCGGAAGACGCCGCCAAGCAGATCATCGCGATCAGCGGCGGCGGGGTCGATTGGGGAATCGAGGCGGTCGGACGGCAGGCCTCTGCCGATCTCGCGGTCGCCAGCCTCAAGCGCGGCGGGACGGCGGTGATCCTCGGCATGATGCCGCTGGACTGCAAGGTCGGGCTTGGCGCGATGGACCTGCTCGGCGGCAAGAAGCTGATGGGGGCGATCATGGGGATGAACCACTTCCCGGTCGATCTGCCGCGTCTGGTCGATTTCTACCTGCGCGGGCTGCTCGATCTCGACACCATCATTGCCGAGCGCATCTCGCTCGATCAGGTCAACGAAGGGTTCAACACAATGCGCGCCGGTCATTCGGCGCGCTCGGTGGTGGTGTTCGACTGATGACAGACGCTCCCAACATCGATTTCGACAAGGAAATGGTCGGCACCGTCGCAGTGACCGAGAGAGACGCGCTCGATCTGAATGCCCTGACGGCGTGGTTCGAAGCCAATGTCGAAGGCTTCGCCGGCCCGATCAGCTACACCAAGTTCAAGGGCGGGCAATCCAACCCGACCTACCGGATCGACACGTCTGCACAAAGCTTCGTGTTGCGCCGCCAGCCGTTCGGCAAGCTGCTGCCTTCTGCGCATGCGGTCGACCGCGAATATACCGCGATGACCGGCCTGTTCCCCACCGGCTTCCCCGTGCCGCGCACTTATGGGCTGTGTGAAGACCCGAACGTGATCGGTGCCATGTTCTTCGTGATGAGCATGGCCGACGGGCGCAGCTTGTGGAACGGCGCACTGCCCGGCCTGACCCCCGAAGAACGCCGCGCGCATTATCACGCGTTGATCGACACCATGGCCGATCTGCACCTCAACAAGCCCGACCAGATCGGCCTTGGCGACTACGGCAAGCCGACCGATTACTGCGCGCGCCAGATCGCCCGCTGGACCAAGCAATACAAGCTCTCCGAAACCGAACATATGCCGGAAATGGAGCGGCTGATCGCGTGGCTGCCCGAAACCATCCCGCCGCAGCACGAAAGCAGCGTGGTGCATGGCGATTACCGGCTCGACAACGTGATCTTCCACAAGAGCGAAGCCCGTATTATCGCGGTGCTCGATTGGGAGCTTTCGACGCTCGGCGACCCAGTGGCCGATTTCAGCTACCTGATGCTCAACTGGTTCCAGCCTGCCGATGGTCGCGCCGGATTGCAGGGGCTGGATCTTGCCGCGCTGGGTATTCCCACGGTCGACGAAGCGGTCGAACGCTACGTCGCGCGCACCGGCTATCCCGTCCCGCCAATGGACTGGTATTTCGCCTACAACCTGTTCCGCTTGGCCGGGATCATGCAGGGCATCAAGAAGCGCGTGATCGACGGCACAGCCTCATCCGCCCACGCTCAGGCCATGAGCGAGCGGGTGCGCCCGCTGGTCGAACGGGCCCATGAATTCGCCCTCGCCGCCGGAATGGAAGCGTAGTTTTTCGCACGCCCCTCCGGGCCCGCATCCTCGCCGCGTTTCGCGCTACGCGCGAGCGGCTGCGGGCGGTGTTCCTGGCGTTCTACCGCTTCGCTACTTGAGGACGGTCGCACTTGCGGCCCTATGGGCCGTTTGCGTAACGCTTGCCGACTTACGCAAGCGCGGCTAGCAGCACCCACCTGCTGATTTCGCGCCGGAGGATACCATGAGTGACAAGCTGATCGCCACGATCGAGAAGGCATGGGAAAACCGTGCCGATCTCACTTCCACCAGCGATCTGCGGCACGCGGTCAGCGATGCGCTTGCCATGCTCGATTGCGGCGAGGCGCGCGTCGCCGGGCCCGACGGGAACGGAGGCTGGCAGGTCAACCAGTGGCTGAAGAAGGCGGTGCTGCTGAGCTTCCGCCTCAACGACAACCGGGTGATGGACGGCGGCGCGGCGGGTGAAGCGGCGTTCGACAAGGTGCCGCTGAAATTCGCCGGTTGGGGCGAAAGCCGCTTCCGCGAGGCGGGCTTCCGCGTGGTTCCCGGCGCCGTGGTGCGGCGCGGCAGCTTTATCGGCAAGGGCGCGGTGCTGATGCCCAGCTTCGTCAATATCGGCGCCTATGTCGGCGAAAACACCATGATCGACACCTGGGCGACGGTGGGTTCGTGCGCGCAGATCGGGGCGAATGTCCATATCTCGGGCGGCGCAGGGATCGGCGGCGTGCTGGAACCGCTGCAGGCCGAACCTGTCATCATCGGCGACAACGCCTTTATCGGCGCGCGTTCCGAAGTCGCAGAAGGTGTGCGCGTGGGCGAAGGCGCGGTGCTTTCCATGGGCGTCTATCTGGGCGCATCGACCAAGATCGTGAACCGCGCCACGGGCGAAGTGCACATGGGCGAGGTGCCGCCTTTTTCGGTGGTGGTCCCCGGTTCCATGCCCGGCAAGCCGCTGCCCGATGGCAGCCCCGGCCCCAGCCTCTATTGCGCCGTGATCGTCAAGACCGTGGATGCGCAGACCCGATCCAAGACCGGGATCAACGAGTTGCTGCGCGACTGAATCGCGCGGCGCTCGCGCCTCGTTCCGGCGCATTTATGCCTCGTCCGAACCTCTTGGCCGAAACAGCGCCATGACCAGGACGTTGATTCCTGCAGCATGATTGCAGGAGATATTTATGCCGACACCAGATCGCGGAACGCGGATCGATCAAGACGACGCCAAGGCAGGCACCAAGGAAGGCGTGGTGCGCTGGGTTCTGCTGATCAGCACCGGCCTTGCCATCATCGCGCTCACCATCGTCTGGGTGACTGGCGCTCTCACGGAGGGCGAGGTCGAAAGCGAGGCAACCGCTACCGGACGGATCGAAGAGCGGGTGGATGACGACGAGAGAACGATGGACGGGATCAATCCCGAGGTCGGCGACGAATTCACCGACATTCAAGACAGCGAGTAGGCCGATGAGCGAAAAGTTCGGGAAAGGCCAGAAGGTCAAATGGCAGTGGGGCAGCGGCGAAGGCAGGGGCAAGGTGGTCGAACGGTTCGAACGCGATGTCACCAGAACGCTTAAAGGCTCCGAGATCACCCGACACGGCAGCACCGACAACCCCGCCTATCTGATCGAGCAGGACGATGGCGATCAGGTGCTGAAACTTGGCAGCGAACTTGAAGCGGACAAGGGCTGATGGACGGGGACGACCGTGAGGATGTCTACCGGACCTTCGGCGAGCGGGTGAACATGGCGCCGAAGGAACTGGAGGAATGGCTCCAGACCGACGATTCGCAATCGGTCGGCGATAGCGACGACGGCGGCGAAAGCACCGGTCATGCCTCGGGCCGGCGGATCATCGCCATCAAGCGCACGCACAAGGCCGACCTGTCCGACGACGATTACGCGCATATGCGCAAGGTCAACGGCTATATCGCGCGCCATTGCGCCCAGCGGCCAGGCGGCGACATTGCCGATACTCGGTGGCGGTACAGTCTAATGAACTGGGGCCACGACCCGCTCAAGGATTGAGCGGGCCCTCCCATATTCACGGCTGCGACGAAGCGATGAGCGTCTCGATCGGGGCCATGTCGCGCACGCTGGCGGAATAGGCTTCTGCCGCGCGCATGACCCTTATCGCGTTGCGACTGGCGATCATTTCCAGTTCCGCCTGCGAATAGCCGCGCCGTGCCAGCTCGGCGAACAGCAGCGGATAGCCGCGCACATCCTCGAACCCCACCGGGCCCGACGGCATCCCGTCGAAGTCGCCGCCGATGCCGATCGATTCCACGCCTGCAATGTCGCGGATATGATCGATGTGATCGGCCATATCCCCAATTGTCGCGGCAGGTTCGGGGTTGGCCTTTTCCCACGCCTCCATCTCTGCCGCGACCTTTTCGGGCTGCCCCTGAAACAGGGCCTTGAGGCGTGCTTCCTCTGCCGCGCCCCGCGCGCCCCACTGGCGCAGTTCCTCGTTGATGAAGCGGGGCAGCGCCACCACCATCACGATCCCGCCATTCTCTGGCAGACGCGCCAGAACGGAATCCGGCACGTTGCGCGGGTGGCCGTTGACGGCGCGTGCGCCCGAATGGCTGAAGATCACCGGGGCTTTTGCGACATCCAGCGCATCCATCATGGTGTCTTCGCTGACATGGCTGAGATCGACCAGCATCCCCAGCCGGTTCATTTCGCGCACCACATCCTTGCCGAAATCGGTGAGGCCGCCGTGCACCGGCGTATCGGTGGCGGCATCGGCCCAGGGCGTGTTGCTGTTGTGAGTCAACGTCATGTAGCGTGCGCCGAGCGTATGAAGCTGGCGCAGCACGGCAAGGCTCGATCCGATGGCATGGCCGCCTTCCATCCCCAGCAGCGAGGCGACTCGGCCGTCGGCCATCGCGCGTTCGACCTGATCGGCGGTCTCGGCAAAGCGCAGGCCTTCGGGATAGCGTGCGATCAGCCGCTTGGTGACGTCGATCTGCTCGATCACCTGTTGCACCGCTTCGGCCTCGTCCGGGTTGGACGGCACATAGACCGACCAGAACTGCGCGCCGACCTTGCCTTCGGCCAGCCGGGCGAGATCGGTGTGCAGTGCGCGGCCTTGGGGATGGCTCTCGCCGCTGTCGGTGGTGTCTTCGAAATCGAAGGCGGCGATCTGGTTGGCGACCCGCGAACGCAGCTGGTTGGGCACATCATTATGCCCGTCAAACACCGGCGCAACCTCGAGCGCGGCATTGGCGGTGGCAGTGGCGGGATCGACCGGAGCCTCCTGCGCGTGGAGCGGGCCTGCCAGCATCAGCGCGGCAGCCAGAGCGGTGAGGGACGGCGCGAAAAGTTGCATCGACAAGGCTCCCGAAGGTAGAGCGCCCGCACCCGAAGACATAGGGGGCAGGCAAGGACATCGGCATGAGTGATAGCGCGGCAGGACTGATCGAACAATTGGGCCTGACCGCTCATCCCGAAGGCGGGTGGTATCGCGAGACCTGGCGGGGCGAAGCCGGCCCGGAAGGGCGTGCGTCGGGGACGGGGATCATCTTCCTGCTGCAAGCGGGCGAAGCATCGCACTGGCACCGGGTCGATGCAGCGGAGCTGTGGCTGTGGCAGGCGGGCGATCCGCTCCAACTGCGGCTCGCTGCCAGCGATACCGGGCCGGTGCGGTCGGTCATTCTGGGCGCAGATATCCGGGCGGGTCAGCAGTTGCAGGGGTTGGTGGCGAAGGACGAATGGCAGGCTGCGCGGCCCGCGAGTGCGCCGCAGTTCGGCTATACACTGGTGTCCTGCGTGGTGGTGCCGGGGTTCGATTTCGCCGGATTCACGCTGGCCGCGCCGGACTGGGAACCGGGCGGGGATCAAGGCGCGTGATCCGCACCGCACTGCGCTGGCTACTCGCGCTATTCTATGGGGCGGCGGGGGTAATCCACCTGATCCGGCCCGAACCGTTTCTGGCCATCATGCCCACCTGGGTGCCCGCGCCCGAAGCGGTGGTGCTGTTGACGGGTGTGGCCGAGGTTCTCGGCGCGGTCGGACTGGTCCAGCCGTTCTCACCGCGATTGCGGCGCGCGGCGGGGTGGGGGCTGGCGCTCTATGCGCTGTGCGTATGGCCCGCCAACATCAACCACTTCATCATCGACATGGCGCGCGCGGATAGTGGGTTGGGCCTCGGCTATCATGTCCCCCGAATGTTCGCCCAGCCGCTGATCATTGCGCTGGCCGTGTGGGTCAGCCGCGATCCGGCAGCGCTCCGCCAGAGCGGGTCAGCGGAAAAGTCCGGCTGAAACGCAAAACGGCGCGCGACCCGACAGGTCGCGCGCCGCTTGCGTTGAACCCCGCCACAAAGCGGAGCGTCAAATTCAGCTGAGGTGCTTCGACACCGCAGCGGTCATCTTGAACATCGAGATCTGGTCCTTGCCGATCACCGCGCCAAGCTTGGCATCGGGATTGATCTGACGCTTGTCCTTGCTGTCCTGCAGGTTGTTCGCCTTGATGTATTCCCACACCTTCGAGGTGACCTGTGCGCGGGTCATCGGGCCTTTGCCGATCACCGCTTCGAGGTCTCCGGAAAGCTGCACCGGCTTCTGCAGTGCGTTGGTCGTGCCAGCCATGTTCTACTCCCTTGTATTTGTGGCAGGTAAATTAAAACTCGTCATCATCTAAGCCCGCACCTTCTCCCGCACCGCCAGTGAAGGTGGCCGAAAGCACTGCGCAGGCGGTTATTGTCCCTTGCAATGATGCGAGCAGTTCCGCGCGGCTTGCCCCGGGCATCAGCACCAGTGGCAGGTCGGTAGCGAAAATCTGGAACAGGTAATGGCGCTGCTCGCCTTCAGGCGGATCGGGCAGCAGCCATTCGGAATTGCCGAAAGCATTCTTGCCGGTGCGCGGCGGAACTTCACCCTCGAGCAACTTTCCACGCTGCGCAGGCAGGCCCCAGACCAGCCAGTGGCACGCAGGCTCGGAACCCTGAACCGAAGCTTCCTCGACCACGATCACCAACTCATGGGATCCGGGGGGCGGCGCGCTCCATTCCAGCGGCGGGGCTACGGCGTCTTCTTCGGTGGCGGTAAAGCTGGGGTCGAGTTCATCGCCCGCGCGAAACGCCGGGCTGGTCAAAGCAAATCCGCCCCGCCCGAGCGCCTGAGCCGAGCCGAGCGCAACCACCGCGAGGCCGGGATGGCGTGCGGTAGCGGGCACATGAGATGTGAGCCAGGCAGGAAATTCAGTCATGATTCTGTCGCTTCATCGCCTTCGTGCTAGTCCCATCCACCGCGAGAAACGAGACTGGAAAGCCCAGTTTCTACCGGTTTCTGAGGAAAACCCTGCAATAGCAGGCAAAAACAGCCCAGGTGTGATATTTTTGGGCCACTGAGCCGCTGCGGCTTGCCCTTGATGCCAAGACATTGCATCCAAGCAACCCCGACCAAGCCATTTTCTCGACATTATCTCACGCCGGAGTCGCATCCCATAATGACAGCCCCCCGCGCCGCGCTCAGCATCATCCTTGCCTTCGCACTGGTTGGATGCGGCGGAGGAGGATCATCGGCCCCGCCTATCACAGGCGGCGTGTCGCCAACCCCTTCTCCCACGCCGACGACCTCAGCCTGTTCCTTGCGCGCGCAGCAGGATTTCGCCGATAGCGTACTGAACGAATGGTACCTGTTCCCTAACCTGCTCGCCAATGCCAATCCGGCGAGCTTCAACGCGCTGCAGGACTATCTCGATGCCCGCGTCGCCCCCGCCCGCGCGCAGAGCCGCGACCGGTTCTTCACCTTCGCAACCTCGATCGCGGAAGAGAACGCGCTGATCAGCTCCGGCGCGACCGCAGGGTTCGGCATTCGCCTGTTCTACGACACTTCGAACAACCGCGTATTCGTCACCGAAGCGTTCGAAGGGGGCAACGGTTTCGCCGCCGGCCTCGACCGGGGAAGCGAGATCACCGCCATCGGCACCTCGAGCGCCAACCTGCAAAGCGTTGCGACCCTGATGGCGAGCGGCGGGCCGCAGGCGGTGGTCAACGCGCTCGGCCCTGGCACCGCCGGAACCGTCCGCGTGCTGCGCTTCGTCCAGCCGGGCGGCGCCACCTTCGAACGCAGCATCACCAAAACCGAATTTGCGCTGGACCCGATATCCGATCGCTATGGCGTGCAGGTGCTGGATGATGGCGGCAAGCGGGTCGGCTATCTCAACCTGCGCACCTTCATCATCGCCGATGCGGCGACCCAGTTGCGGCAGGCATTCGGCCAGTTTGCGGCCCAGGGGGTGACCGAACTGATCATCGATCTGCGTTACAACGGCGGCGGACTGGTCAATGTCGCCGATACCATGGGCGACCTCATGGGATCCGGCCGGATCGGACAGGTTTGGAGCCGGACCGTGCTGCGCCCTTCCAAGGCCGCTGAGAACGAAACCCGCCTGTTCGAGAGCGAGGCGAATGCCATTGCCCCCACCCGCATCGCATTTATCACCACCAATGCCAGCGCTTCGGCCAGCGAGCTGGTGGTGAATTCGATGATCCCGTACCTCGGTGACAATATGGCGCTGATCGGCGGCAACACGTTCGGAAAGCCGGTCGGCCAGTTCGGCTTCGACCTCGAGGCTTGCGACCTCAGAGTGCGGGCGGTGACCTTTCAGACCGTCAACGCCAATGATCAGGGTGAATACTTCACCGGCCTAGCAAGCGTGGTTCCCAACACCTGCCGCGCGGAAGACGATTTCTCCCGTCCGCTGGGCGACCCGAGCGAAGCCTCGATCGCGACCGCGTTGGATTTCCTTGGCGGACGTTCGTGTACCGCAATCGGACAGAGCGCTGCTGGCGATATTGCCAGCAGCGGTGCCGACGCGCCGCAGCGCGGCAGTGCGGTGATCGACCTGCCCGAAACCGAGGCGCTGCGCCCTCGCCGCCCCAGCCCGGCACAAATCGACATTCCCGGCCTGTTCTGACGCCCGCCCTGCCAAGGGCGGTCGGCTCAGGGCGCGGCGTCGCCGGTGAAGGGCTGGCCGGTGGTGTAGCCGCAGCCCATCAGGGTCTCCTCGCCCACAGCGACCGTGGCGACAAAGGGGAAGGTACGATTGCTCATGCCGTCGCTGCAATCGCCGGGGGTGAGCGTGGCGGTAAAGGCGTCGCCATTTAACTCGCCGGTAAAGCCCAGCCCATTGTTCCCGGCAAAACGGGTGACGGCAAAGCGCGTGCCGCCCGGATTTCCGGGCGTCATCCACACCGCCTCGCCTTGCTTGATCCGGGCAGTCCAGAAAGGCTCGGTTCCCGAGATAGTAACCACCTCCGTCGGCGCAACCGCATCGAAGGTTCTGCCTTCCGGGTCGATTGCATCATCCGCAGGGGTACAGGCGGCAACCAGCAGCGCGGGCGAAAATAACAGGTGGCGAAAGCTGGTGGGCATGGCGTGCTCCTCTGGCAATGGAGTTTAAACCGACCCGATTTGCTTGGCAAAGGGCTGTCGTGAGGGCGGCCAGAACAAAGGGCGGACCGCGCCATCGCGCGATCCGCCCTCGGTTTTTATCAATGCCGATCCGCTTACTGCGGCATCAGCACCGTATCGATCACATGGATCACGCCATTGGAGGCCGCCACGTCGGTCGCGGTCACATTGGCGGTGTTGCCGGTCGCATCGGTCAGCACCACGCCGCCATCGGCGACAGTGGCTGTCAGAGTGCCGCCGCCGACGGTGTTGATCGTGTAGCCGGCATCGCCCGCTTCTGCGATCGCATTGGTCAGGGTGGCCGCATCGACCGAACCTTCAACGACATGGTAGGTCAGGATCGACTTCAATGTCTCGGTGTCTTCGGTCGTCAGTTGCTCAACAGTGCCGTCCGGCAGCTTGCCAAAGGCATCATTGGTTGGTGCGAACACCGTGTAGGGTCCGGCGCCCGAAAGGGTCTCGCCCAGGTCAGCGGCGGTCACCGCAGCGACCAATGTGGAGAAGGTCTCATCGCCTTGGGCGACCTCGACGATGTTGCCCGTCGCGGTGGCATCTGCGGTCATCGCAGTGGTATCCGCCGCGGTATCATCGGCCGGAGTTTCGCTGGCACAGGCAGTCAGAGCGAGTGCGACCGCGGAAGCGAGAGTGAATTGCATGATCTTCATGTAAATAGTCCTTGATTGCGCCCGTAGGCCTTGGTTCGTCCCGATAACACAGCGCACCGGGGACGACCGGGCTTGGCACCGAAATGGCGCTGCCCGTTCATTGTCCCAATGATTGGATGCGACGGAGGTTCCGAACCATTACGAACGCGATCCTCCGGCCCGGAACTTTGCTGATGCGTCAGGGTTGCTTGCCCCATGAACTGGAGCCCAACCCGCGAGCACGCGCTTGCGCGCCTTGCCGAATTCCTGCCTGCTGCGGGGCGCATCTACGCCGATCGGCGCAACCACGACGATGGTCCTTCGATCGGCAGCCGGAGCAATGTCTCGCAACTTTCGCCGTGGCTCCACGCAGGGGCACTGGGCGAGGCCGAGGTGCTGGAGGCTTTGCTGGCGCAACATGCCCCCCGTACGGCAGAGAAGTTCATCGCCGAGGTGTTCTGGCGCCTCTACTTCAAGGGCTACCTCGAACAGCGGCCGGGCGTCTGGGACAGCTATCGCGAAGGCCGCGATGCGGCGCTGGCGGCGATGAAAGCCAATGCCGGTCTGCGCAAAGCCTATGCCGAGGCCACCGAGGGGCGCACCGGGATCGCAGCGTTCGATGTCTGGGCGCGCGAACTTGCCGAGACGGGCTACCTCCACAACCACGCGCGGATGTGGTTTGCGAGCATCTGGATCTTCACACTGCGGCTGGACTGGCAATTGGGCGCGGACTTCTTCGTGCGGCACCTGCTGGACGGCGATGCGGCCTCCAACACCTTGTCGTGGCGCTGGGTTGGTGGGTTGCACACCCGCGGCAAGCACTACCTCGCGCAGGCAGACAACATCGCCCGCTACACTGCCGGGCGCGCGCACGGCCCGCTGACTGCCGAGCGTTTGGCGCAGGACGCTGAACCGCTCACCGAACCCCGCGACCATCTGCGCAGCTTGCCCGATCTCCCGCCGCCAGTAACGCCCGAAGACCTCGCCGAACCCTACGCGCTGCTGCTGCATGACGAGGCGGCGCATCATGCTCCCCTCGCCCTGCCCGCCGCACCTGCGCTGGTGATCGGCGCGAGCCGCTCGGGGGCACGCTCGCCCGGAGCGGTTGGCGTACTCGCCCGGTGCTTTACCGAAGCGGCGATGGCCAGCGGACTGGCGGAGGCAGCGGCGACGTTCGGCTGCCCGGCCGTGCTATGGCACGCGGACGAGCCGATTGAACCGTTGCTGGCTCAGGCCGGCATCACGCGTCTTGCGGTGCCCTATCTGCCCGCCGGATGGACCCGCGATGCGCTCGCGCCCGGTCTGGCCGCACTGACCGGCGAGGGCCGCGTCATCTCCCTGCTCGGAGACCTCGACCGCGCTACCTGGCCGCTGGCCAAGGCGGGCTTTTTCGGAGTCGCCAAGCAGATCGACGCGGTGCTGGGGGAATGCGGGATCGGAGGCGGTTAGCCCCCGAAGCCAGGTTAGATCGTCTTGTCGGGCGAAGGGTCGTGGCGGTGCCGCTCGGCCTTGCCGAAGATGCGTTCCAGCCGTTCGGCCATGGTGTTGGCGGCGATCCGCGCCGCGCCATCGACATCGGGCGCCTTGCCAGTGACACCGATCGGGCGACCACCGCGCGGGCGCGCCTCAATGGTGCAATGCTTGTCGTCCGCGCCGTGCTTGCGTCCGTTGACGTCGCTCACATGGACTTCAAGCCGGGTGAGCCGATCCTCGAACCGCGCCAGCTTCTGCCGGACCTGCTGTTCGATCCGCTCTGCGACGTTTTCCGTTCCCATTACCGAACTATCGGTGTTGAACTGGAATTGCATTGCCATGCGCTATCCTCCTGTCCTTGTTTTGGTTTTGTATCGACACAACCAATATGGGACGCAAGACAGCCGGTTTCCAGAGGAAACCGTAGCCGATGTCAGATGCTTTCGCTTTCGGTCTCGGATTCGTCCTCGTTAGCAGCCTCAAGCTCGGCTTCGGCCTCGGCAGCTTCCGCTTCGGCAGCGCGCTTTTCGGCGCGCACATTATCCGCCTTGGCGCGTTGCACGGCAGTTTTGCGCGCTTGTTCGGCCAGCCCGCGCCAGGTCTTTTCCGAGCGCAGCTCACGCTCGCGCACGTTTTCCAGCGTCGCAGCATCGGCGAGAGCGGCTGCCTCGTCTGCGCGTTCGCAGTAGAATTCGTAGGTCTGGGCCATGGGCTTTAATATCCTGCCGGGGTTGGAGGGGGAGGCGGGAAAGCGGTGGAGCGGGAGAGCGCCAATGCCCCCTCCCGCTCCGGTATTCGGTCAGTCAGCTGCCGAAAGGTTCACAGCGCTTTCCTTGCCATTACGGCCGCGCTCGAGTTCGAAGTTCAGACGCTGGTCCTTTTCGAGGCTGTGCATGCCGGCTGCCTGAACGGCAGTGATATGCACGAAGCTGTCGGACGAGCCATCGTCGGGCTGGATGAAACCATAGCCCTTGTCGGCGTTGAAGAACTTTACGGTTCCGGTCTTGCTCATGCGATGTTCCTTTCAAGAACATTTTCGTGACCCGCCACACCATGCAGCGGGGAAGTGCGTCAGTTCGTCCGATGAAAGGAAGTCGTCGTCTGGTTAACGCCGGGGGCCATACAGCCAAGCGGCGGAGCGCA
Source organism: Erythrobacter sp. NFXS35 (assembly GCF_040148725.1). NCBI lineage: Bacteria > Pseudomonadati > Pseudomonadota > Alphaproteobacteria > Sphingomonadales > Erythrobacteraceae > Erythrobacter > Erythrobacter sp. NFXS35. The sequence continues at coordinate 1,318,313 of NZ_JAGDEB010000001.1, forward strand.
AATTTCGAAGTCCGTCGCAAATTTCGACGTCAGCGAGGGAGCATGTAGCATGGATTGTCCCGATCGCCTAATTTGGGGGATTGTTTGTGTTCCGCACGCCCGTCCGGGCGTGCGAAATCCTCGCTCACACGGCCTGCGGCCGCGTCGCTGCGGGCGGCCGGTCGGCCTTGCGGTGCCTGCGGCACCGTTTTGGCTTGCACTTGCCACTGTCGCTGCGCCGCCGTGTAGGAGACACATGAGACACTGTCCAGGAACCGAAAACCTGCCCCCACTATGCGCCTGCGAGATGGGCGTGGGCGCGTGCGATTCGGCGCGGGTTGCGGGCTTGGGGTGCATCGGCGCAGGATGGCGCGGATCGGGGGGTGTAGGAAAGAGTCTCGCGCCATTTACCGCGCCCGCCGCGCTGGGCGATCGTGATTGGTCGCGTTTTCCGAGTCGCCGGGTGTTTCCACCCGGCTCGAAAACGCTCTAGGCTTGCGCGATGTCATCTGCCCCCATCACCATCCTGATCGACGCCGATGCCTGCCCGGTGAAGGACGAGATCTACCGCGTCGCCGAACGGTTCCGCGCCGAGGTGCGCGTGGTCAGCAACGCGCCTTTCCGCATCCCCGTGTCCCCGCGCATCAAGCGGGTGGTGGTGTCGGACAGCTTCGACGCGGCGGATGACTGGATTGCCGAGGCCGCCGAGGCGCTGCCGAAGAACACCTGCGTGGTCATCACCGGCGACATCCTGCTCGCCGAACGGTGCCTGAAGGCCGGCGCGCGGGTGCTGAAACACAACGGCGAGGAATTCAGCCCCGCCAGCATCGGCGGCGCCATCGCCACCCGCGCGATCATGGCCGACCTGCGCGCAGGGATGGACGGCGTCGGCGGCGGCCCCGCGCCGTTCAGCAAGGCGGACCGCTCGCGGTTCTTGCAGGCGCTCGACCGGGTGCTGGTGGGGTTGGGGCGTTAGAGCGGTATCGAAATGGGCTACGGAGCGGCGACAGTGTCGCCTAGTCCAAGATTACACGATCGCGGTTTGTTAATTCTCCACAATTTGCAAACTCCATATGTAAATCCATCCGAGAACTTGCTAACGAAAAAACCATGCCTCACATCAAAGCATTTGTCGGTCATAGCTTCACGGATGACGATGAAGCAATTGTTTCGATATTCTTGAAGTTCTTTGACCAAATCAGGGGCTCTTTGCACTCGTTCGAATGGGTGAACGCCCAAAAGGCAGCACCTCAAATTTTAGCCGAGAAGGTTCGCGGCCTCATGGAGGATAGAAACACCTTCATCGGTATTTGCACAAAGAAGGAGCTGGCGCTTTCTCCAAGTGCGGTATCTCAAAGTCTCATCTTTTCAAATTATTCAAAATCCAAAAACTCCGACATCGAGTGGAAGACATCTGACTGGATTATACAAGAAATCGGCCTTGCATTGGCCCATTCTATGTCCTTTTTAATACTTCTTGAGGAAGGATGCCGCCGTCCCGGCGGTCTTCAAGGAGATGTTGAGTTTATATCATTTACAAGAGACGCACCACAAAAGTCATTCGGCAAAATACTTGAGATGCTGCAGGACCTAAGTCCAACAACGTCTTCCCGCTCGGACATGTCAAAAGATTCTGAGGTCAATATTGCTTCAGAAGCCTCTACGCGGAATGAACTAGATGTAAGTGATGATGAAGAAGAGACGCCACAGCCTGACTGGAGTTTTGAGAACTTCAAAAATGCTTACTTCTGGCAAATTCTAAAGGAAAGTCCAGATAGAGCGCAGCGAATTTCTGACGCATTCTACCAATCTGACCATGCGCAGTCACAAGGCTTGCAGGCGCAATGGGAGTCCAAATGTGAAGAGTGGAAACTGATATTCGGACAAGGCGGCAGTCTGCAAAATCTTGAAAGGCTCGCCGAACAAAATCCCCATAATTTTGATGTGGTCGCGGCATTTGCTTCCGGAATGTCGATCTACAAAGAGCACATAAAATCGGCTGATATTTATCAAAAGGCGGCAAACCTAGCCTCCGAACCCTCGGACATTCTAAATTTTCGACTTTCCGCCGCCCACGAGCTTGCGAAGTTCGGAGACGCTAGTTCCGCTCTCGATCTTATCGACAGCATCAAACCTATAATATCAGATAGTCAAGAATTAGAAGTTTCGTTCTCGCAGCGAGTTAAAAGCATTGCTGACGAAATTAACGATGATTTTCTGAAGATTCAAGCAATGGAGCGGATAGTACATCTGCGACCATATGACGATGATGAACGATTTTCACTTGCTTACAGCCACTCTCAATTGGGAAATGACGAGTTAGCGCTTCATCATTATCTTTCAATACCTCATAGTCGTCGAAATAACTTTGCGTGGAATAACATCGGCGTAGCTTATCAGCATTTTTCAGCACCAGCGCGAGCCATTAAAGCCTTCGAAAAAGCAGCATCGGATGGCAACACTCTAGCGATGAGCAATCTTGCATATCGCTACATGAATGTCGGATTCTTACGTGAGGCTAAAGACAGGTTGGATTGCGCCCTGAAAGGGGAGGATGTTCACAAGAGCGTGAACGAGGCACTTGCTGCTTTGAGTGAGGTTGACGACAACGAAGCCGAAGTTGTTGAAAATGTGCTTGAGGGCGCTTCTATGAAAATTGAAGCTTTCAAAAAGCTAGGACGCGCAATCTGCAGACCGGACGTGAAGACGCTGGAAAAGAAATGGAATGGACCTCAAGGCGAATACGTCATCTCGATTAGCAATAGAGATTTCGAAGCAAGGGTGCGTTATATGACTGAGGTCAATGCGCTTTTAGGATTGGGCACATCGATAAAGCCGGCTGAGTACGAAGCAGTTTTCAAGGGGAGCATAATCGGGCATCAGGTTAGCGGAGATATTCAAAGAAAGAGACTCAGCCCAGGATCTCAATCACTGCTTGGAGACTTCGAAGTCGCAAAGCGATTCGCAATGATTTTTTCTGATGACCTCAGGAGCGTTGAGGTCATTGAAGATATTGGGTCGCGCAACCCGCGCTACTATCAACTGTCCGCATCAACACCGAAGTAACGACAGAAAAGAAATTGGGCGCTGACAAATAATAACTTCGTTTGCGGAGTGAATGGTTTGGCACGCTCTTGGCATTTGCCCGCAAGCCCCCCACATTGACACCACCCCCCATCAGGCCCACGCCTCGCTCCGGGCATCTCGCCCGTTAGGAACCTCCGATGGCCAAGGGCCAACAGAAGAAGAGCAAGGAAGCGCGCAAGCCCAAGAAGGACACCGGGCCCAAGCTCAACGCCAGCCAGCCCAGCCTCAAGGCAGGCGGGATCAAGGGGCTGGAGAACATGAAGAACTCCTGACGCGGCTTCGCCCGCGTTCGTCGCGGGGGCGCGCGTTAAGGGAATGGCGAGGGGTTCGCGCTATCGCCGCTGCGCGATGCCGCATCCGCCCGCCCTTCCCGCCATCCCGGCGCATAAGCCCTACCCCCGTGCATCGCGGGGCGTCCGCGGGCGCTTGATCCGCAACGGCGTGTTCGTGATCGGCGGGTCGATCCTCGCCTCGACCGGGCTTACCAACCTTGCCTTCACGCTGTCGGGCGATGCGAAATACGGCCTGACCATGGCGTTCGCCGTGCTGATCCCGCTGGTGGTGGCGAGCATCGCCTATGGCTGGATCGCCATGCTGACGTTGGGGCTGGAACAATCGCGCACCAGGCTTCGGCACCTCGCTCATTCCGACGCGCTGACCGGGCTTGCCAACCGCCGTGCGGCGCTGGTGGAGCTGGAGCGGTGGGCGGCAGAGGCGGAGGGCGCTCCGGTGGCGCTGGCGATCGCCGATATCGACCGGTTCAAGAGCATCAACGACCGGCTCGGCCATGAAGGCGGCGATGCCAGCCTCGTCCACTTTGCCGCGATGCTGCGGCAGCTCGCGCCCGAAGGCTGGCTGGTCGCCCGGTTCGGCGGCGAGGAATTCCTGATCGCGGCGCGCGGGGCGTTGTTGCCGGGCTTTGCGGGCGTGATCGAGCAGGTGCGCCAGACCATCGCGGAAACCCCGCTGATCGTGCCGGCCGGCCCCTATGGCATGACCGCCAGCTTCGGCGTCGCCGCGCGGGCCGAGGGCGAGCCGGTGGGCAGCCTGATCGCGCGGGCCGACGCGGCGCTCTATGCCGCCAAGCAAGCGGGCCGTAACCGCACCGAGCGCGCAGCCTGACTTAGCTGCCGTGCTTGCGGATATCCTCGGTCAGCACCGCCACCGTCACGCCGAGCTGCTTTACCGTCATCAGATTATCCACCCGCGTGCCGCCCGCTGACAGGGTGAGTTCCTGACGCACTGGCAAGCTGCCTTTCATGGTGTATTCGAGCACCAGAAGGTTGCCTGTCGCCCGCCCGCGGACCGGGCCGATCGCGTCGGACAGCGTCCCGGCATAACGGTTGGGGGCGATTTCCTCGATCCGCCACTGGCGGGTGCGCGGGGGCTTTTCGCCTTCGCGGATGGTCTGGTCGATCACCAGCACACGGCGCGGCGGCGCATCCCAGCTGGATTCGCGCAGGCGCTCCACCACGATCCGCCCGCGGCTTTCCACCCGGACAGGGACGGGATCGGACATCGCTGTCTTCAGCGTCCCCTCCCCGCGGCTGCTTCCGGCGAAGAAGGTGAAGGGATCGAACAGCGGCGCCTCGGCACGGGGTACAGGGGTGTAGCCCTCCGGCACCGAGACACAGGCGGCGAGCGCCAGCGCCAAGGCCAGCACAAGCGGGGCGAGCACAGTGGCGTGCAATTTGGCGCGCACCCCGCCTGACCGATCAATCGTGCTCACGATCCCCCGCGCCGACATAGAGCTGGTTGCCGGTTTCGCGGTACTTGGCGCTCATTTCGGCCATGCCCTTGATCGCGGCCTGACGGCTGGCCTCGGCGGTGTCCGCGCCCAGCTTTTCCGATGCGAGAAAGCTTTCGGGGCTTTCGTTCTGCTTGGCGGCGAAATCGCGGACCTCCTGGCTGATCTGCATCGAGCAGAACTTGGGCCCGCACATCGAGCAGAAATGCGCCGACTTCGCGCCTTCCGCCGGCAGCGTCTGGTCGTGATATTGCTCGGCGGTTTCGGGGTCGAGGCTGAGGTTGAACTGGTCGCGCCAGCGGAATTCGAACCGCGCCTTGCTCAAGGCATTGTCGCGCACCTGCGAGGCCGGGTGGCCCTTCGCCAAGTCCGCCGCATGGGCCGCCAGCTTGTAGGTGATCACGCCGACCTTCACATCGTCACGGTCAGGCAGGCCCAGATGCTCCTTGGGCGTGACGTAACACAGCATCGCGGTGCCGTACCAGCCGATCTGCGCCGCGCCGATGCCGCTGGTGATGTGGTCGTATCCCGGCGCGATATCGGTCACGAGCGGGCCCAAGGTATAGAACGGGGCTTCGCCGCACACCTGCAGCTGCTTTTCCATGTTCTCCTTGATCTTGTGCATGGGGACGTGGCCCGGCCCTTCGATCATCACCTGCACATCCTGCGCCCAGGCGCGGTGGGTGAGTTCTCCCAGGGTGTAAAGTTCGGAGAACTGCGCTTCGTCATTGGCATCGGCGATGCTGCCGGGGCGCAAACCGTCGCCGAGGCTGTAGGCTATGTCATACGCCTTCATGATTTCGGTGATGTCGTCGAAATGTTCGTAGAGGAAGCTTTCCTTGTGGTGGGCGAGGCACCACTTGGCCATGATCGATCCGCCGCGCGACACGATCCCGGTGACCCGCTTGGCCGCCATCGGCACATAGGCAAGCCGCACGCCTGCGTGGATGGTGAAGTAATCCACGCCCTGTTCGGCCTGTTCGATCAGCGTGTCGCGGAAGATTTCCCAGGTCAGTTCCTCGGCCACGCCGCCGACTTTTTCGAGCGCCTGATAGATGGGCACGGTGCCGACAGGGACGGCGGCGTTGCGGATGATCCATTCGCGGGTGTCGTGGATGTTGCGACCGGTGCTCAAATCCATGATCGTGTCCGCGCCCCAGCGGGTCGCCCACACCATCTTGTCGACTTCACTCGCCACGTTGGATGCCACGGCGGAGTTGCCGATATTGGCGTTGATCTTGACCAGGAAATTGCGCCCGATCGCCATCGGTTCGCTTTCGGGATGGTTGATGTTGTTGGGGATGATCGCGCGGCCCCGTGCAATTTCATCGCGCACGAATTCGGGCGTGATGATGGTCGGGATTTCCGCGCCCCAGCTTTGCCCGTCGCGCACCATGTCAGCCGCAATTTCGCGCCCGAGGTTCTCGCGCTCGGCGACATATTCCATTTCGGGCGTGATGATGCCTTGGCGGGCGTAGTGCATCTGGCTGACGTTCATGCCGGGTTTGGCGCGAAGCGGACGCTTTATGGCGTTGGGATATTGCGGGACGCCGCCGCTGCGGTCGGGGCCGAGCTGGCCGTTATCCTCGGGCTTGATCTCGCGCCCATCGTAAGCCTCGACATCGCCGCGGGCCATAATCCAGTCACGGCGCAGCTGCGGCAGGCCGGCGTTGATGTCGATCAGCGCATCGGGATCGGTATAGGGGCCGGAAGTATCGTAGACCCGCACGCTGGGCTCGCCGCCCTCAAGGTCGATCTCGCGCATGGCAACGCGGATGCCGGAGCCGGTGCGCGCGCCGACATAGACCTTGCGGCTGCCGCGAATGGGGCCAGTGGTAACGCCGATTTCGACGGGGCTGTTGATGTCGGCCATATCTCGTTCTCTCTCCATTGCGGAAAGGAGCGCGGACCTGTGGTGCATTGACCAGCCCACTCCCTCCGCCGATGTTAATCGGTTCAGGTTCGACGGGTCGGACGGTGCTAACCGCCCCTCTCAGCCAAGCGGCTCCCCGGGGATGGCGGAGGATTAGGCGTTTTGTGCCGGAGTGTCGAGCCTCACTCGATCACTTTCCCGCGCACCATCACGAAATCGACGTCTTCCAGCACGGTCACGTCCGCCAGCGGATTGCCGTCCACCGCGATGATGTCCGCTGAATAGCCGGGGGCGAGCCGCCCGATTTCACCTTCCATGCCAAGCACCTTGGCCGCGCCGGTGGTGGCGCTGGCGAGGACCTCGCGGTTGCTCATGCCCTGTGCTGTCATCAGCGCGAATTCCTCGGCATTGCGGCCATGCTGAAACACGCCTGCATCGGTGCCGAACACCACCGTCACCCCATATTCGCGGGCGCGGCTGACCAATGTGGCCATCAGCGGCTGCACAGCGCGGATCTTGTCTTCGACGACAGGTGTGTAGATGCCCTTGCCCAGCCCTTCGGATACGCCTTCGAGCGCCATCAGCGTCGGCACCAGCACCGTGCCATTGGCCTTCATGGCCTTGCCGGCGGCTTCATCGAGATAGGTACCGTGTTCGATCGAATCGATCCCTGCTTCGGCGGCCTGCTGGATGCCGCGTGCGCCGTGGGCATGGGCCATGACTTTCAGGCCGAGCGAATGGGCGGTGTCGGCGATCGCCTTCATTTCTTCAGGCGTGAAGTGCGCCTCCAGCCCGCGTCCCTGCTGCGAAAGCACGCCGCCGGTGGCGGTGATCTTGATGACATCCGATCCGTTCTGGCTGGCGAGCCGCACCTTGGACGCGCATTCGACCGGGCCGGTGCAGGTGAAGCCGCTGTCGAGCAGTTCGTTGACCTCGGGCCGGAAGCCGTTGACGTCAGCATGGCCGCCAATAATTGCCAGCGCCGGACCAGCAGCCACAATGCGCGGGCCGGGAATCACGCCTTCGGCCGTGCCGCGCCGCAGGGCGAAGGCGGTTTCCGTGCCGCTGCCCGCCTCGCGCACGGTGGTGAAGCCCGCGCGCACCGTGACCAGCGCATTCTTGGCGCCGACGACCACGCCCCATTCGTCGGGTTCGGTCGCATCCTTCCAGAAGTCGCCGCCGGGATCGCCGGTCAGGTGAGTGTGGAGGTCGATCAGGCCGGGCAGCACGGTCTTCGTCGATAGGTCGATCTCGCGGTCGGCGATGACGGGGCCGGCGCCGGGCGTGATCGAAACGATCCTGCCGTCCGTAACGATGATGGTCGCCGGACCGGATGGTTCGCTTGCGGCATCGGTCAGCACGGCTCCGGCGCGAATCGCTACGGTCTCGGCTGCCAGCGGCGCGGCAAGCACCGCGCACACACTTGCCACGAATCCCGCCACGCGGCGCACATGTCCCGTCATTCATTCTCTCCCATCAGGTATACAGACCCTGCGCGCAGTGATGCGACGGGCCTGTCCCCATGGCAAGCCCCGCGTGGCATCTGTGGCGGCGAAGAGCCCTGCGTCCCGACGGATCAGAAGGTATAGCCGAGACCCAGACCCAGCAGAAACTGGTTCGGATCGCCGCGCAGCGCGGTGTAGGGGGTGTCCGCCCCGTCACCGATCATCCGCGAGTACCCGGCAAGACCATAGACATTGAAGCCGCCGTTCAGCGCATTGCCGTCAGTATCGACGGTGACGATTGCCAGCGTGCCGAGCCGGTTCAATCCGCCGTCGGCGGCAAACATCGGCAACCCGCTCGCCGCGCTCTGCGCCGGAGTGACGGAGAAATAGTAATCGGCGAAATTGTCGTCGACGATTTCGGCGGTTGCGCCGACCTGCACCAGCATCCCGCGTCCGATCGGGGTGGCATAGGTCACGCCCGGCTCAATCACCCGGCCCCCGTGCGCGCCCAGCACATCCCAGCGTGCGTTGGCCGATATTGTGAGCGAATCGAAGCGGTTCAGCACACCGGGAAAACTCAGCCCGGCGCTCACCCCTACTTCAAGTGCATTGTCGAGCCGTCCGGCGGCATCCACCACGTCATCCCCGCTATCGACTGCGCGGTCGTTGCGGAACCGGAACGTCGGGCCGAGCGAGACGGTCGGCTTCTTGTCGCGCGAGACCACCGTCGGCTGGGGCGAAAGGAAATCGAGCGATAGCCCCGCCGCAGCCGGACGGAAGCCGACTCCGCCGACCCGGCCAACGATCAACGGCAGCGGAAACAGCTGGAAATTGTTCGATCCGGCATAGGTCGGTACCAGTCCCGCACCCAGCCCGATGGTCGCCCAGTTTCTGTCGAACACGGGCTTGAACGGAGGCGGACCGGCGGGCGATACTGCCGGGGCATTCTGAGCCTGCGCCTGATCCTGAGTTGTCTGGGCCGAGGCGTCTGCCTCTGTCTCCGCGCCTGTTTCTTCGGCAGTCTCACCAGCCAGCGCGGGCACGGCGCCCAACATCAGCCAGACACCGCACAGGGCAAGCGAAGGGGCAGCGGCAGAAGACTTCATGATGCGATCCTTGGGGAAGTGATCCGGGCTTGATGCGAACCTGTCTCAAAAACAATGCGGGCGTTTATGTTCCCGAAGCGCATGTTGCAACACGCTTTCATGCCGCGACCTTCGGCGCGACATTGCCGATCCGGCGCGGCTGGCCTAGGGCTGGAAAAGCATGAGCGATTCACCGCACATTGTTGATCACACACGCGCGAGTGCGCAGGACATCGTCATCGTCGGCGGCGGGCTGGCGGGCGGGCTGATCGCGCTCGCGCTGCATCGCCATGCGCCGGGCTGTCGGTTCCTGCTGATCGAGGCCGGACGAACGCTGGGCGGGCATCACCGCTGGAGCTGGTTCGAAACCGATCTCGCCCCGCAGGCAAAGGAATTGATGGCTGGCTTTGCGCTCAACGGCTGGGACGAAGGCTATGACATCACCTTCCCCGGCCTTGGCCGCACGCTGCCGACATCCTACCGTTCACTCGCCAGCGCCGAATTCCACGCCAAGCTGATCGCCGAATTGCCGGCTGACCGGGTGATGCTGGGCACGAAGGCGGACAGCCTCGATGCGGACGGTGTCATGCTGGCCGATGGCACGCGGATTGCTGCCAGTCGCGTGATCGATTGCCGCCCGTTCCGCGCGTCGCCGCACCTTGCGGGCGGATGGCAGGTGTTCCTCGGCCAGCATTTCCGGTGCGAGCAGCCCCATGGTCTGACCCGCCCGGTCATCATGGATGCCAGCGTCGATCAACTGGCCCCGCACGGCAATGGCGCGGCATACCGTTTCGTCTATGTCCTGCCGCTGTCGCCGACGGAGGTGTTCGTGGAGGACACCTATTACGCCGATCAGCCGAAGATGGACGCCGAGGTGCTGAAAGGCCGGGTCGCCGAATATGCCCACCGCCACGGCTGGAAGGGCGAAGTGATCGATTCCGAAGCAGGCATCCTGCCGGTGATTTCCGGCGGGGACTTTGCCGCAGCTCAGGCGGAAATCGCCATTCCCGGCGTCGCCCGGGCCGGCGCGCGCGGCGGGTTTTCGCACCCGCTCACCAGCTACACCCTGCCGTTCGCAGCCGACAATGCGCTCGCCATCGCGCGGCTGATCGCGGCCCGTCCGGCCCTGACAGGCAGTGATCTCGCCGCCTTCTGCCACCGCCGGGCCAAGCGCCACTGGCGCGCCACCGGCTATTACCGGATGCTCAGCCGGATGCTGTTCGAAGCCGCCGAGCCCGGCAGGCGCGTGGTGGTGTTCGAACATTTCTACGCCCTGCGCGGAAATCTGGTCGAACGCTTCTACGCCGGGCGCTCGACATTGCCGGATCGCCTGCGCATCCTGACCGGCAAGCCCCCCGTATCTATCGGGCGTGCCATACGCGCGCTATTTTCTCCAGGGAAGCCCTTGGACACCAAGCCACTCAAGATGGAGACCCCGGCATGAACGCCGATGTGAAGCTGAACCTTGGCACCCCGACCGGTGTGAAAGGCGTGAACCCCGCTTTGGCCGAACGTTATGCCGGGCGCACCGCCTGCGTGATCGGCGCGGGCTTCGGCGGCATGGCGCTGGCCGTGCGGCTGCAATCGGCTGGCATCGCCACCACCGTGATCGAAGGCCGCGACAAGCCGGGTGGCCGCGCCTATTACTGGGAGCGCGACGGGTTCACCTTCGACGGCGGGCCGACGGTGATCACCGATCCGCCCTGTCTTGAAGAATTGTGGAAGCTGACCGGGTACGACATCGCCGAAGATGTCGAGTTGATGAAGGTCATGCCGTTCTACCGCCTCAACTGGCCGGACGGCACCAATTTCGAATATTCGAATGACGAGGAAAGCCTCAACGCCGAGATTGCCAAGCTCAATCCGGCAGACGTAGCCGGATACGCCCGCTTCCTCGAATATTCGGCGCGGGTGTATGAGGAAGGCTATCTCAAGCTCGGCACCAAGCCGTTCCTCGATTTCAAGTCGATGCTGAAGGCCGCGCCTGCGCTTATCAAGGAACAGGCGTGGCGCAGCGTCTATTCGATGGTGTCGAGCTATATCGAACACCCCAAGCTGCGCGAAGCCTTCAGCTTCCATTCTCTGCTGGTTGGCGGCAACCCGATGAACACCTCGTCGATCTATGCTCTGATCCACAAGCTGGAGAAGGACGGCGGCGTATGGTGGGCGCGCGGCGGCACCAACCGGTTGATCGCGGGGATGGTGCGCCATTTCGAGCGGCTGGGCGGCACGATGCGGGTGGGCGATCCGGTGGTGCAGGTGCATACAATCGGCACCAAGGCGACCGAGGTCGAGACCAAGAGCGGCTTCCGTCAGCGGTTCGATGCGGTCGCCAGCAACGCCGACATCATGCATTCCTACAAAGACCTGCTGTCCGGTTCCGAGCGCGGCAAGAAGGTTGCCAAGAGCCTCAATCGCAAGAGCTTTTCGCCATCGCTGTTCGTGGTGCATTTCGGGCTGGAGGGCACCTGGCCCGGCATCCCGCACCACATGATCCTGTTCGCCAAGCGCTACAAAGGCCTGCTTGACGACATCTACAAGAACGGCGTGGTGCCCGAGGATTTTGCGATCTACCTCCACCATCCGACCGTGACCGATCCGAGCATGGCGCCCGAAGGCAAGAGCACGTTCTACGCGCTCGTCCCCGTCAGCCACATGGGCAAGATGCCATTGGACTGGGACGAAGTCGGCCCGAAGCTGGAGAAAATGATCCTCGATGAATTGGGCCGCCGCCTGATCCCCGACATTCACAGCCGGATCATCACCAAGTTCAGCTACGCGCCCAAGGACTTCAAGCAGGATCTGAACGCCCATATGGGCAGCGCCTTCAGCCTTGAGCCGGTGCTGTGGCAGAGCGCCTATCTGCGCGGCCACAACCGCGACGACGTGATCGACAATTACTATCTGGTCGGCGCGGGCACCCATCCGGGCGCAGGCATTCCCGGCGTGGTCGGCAGCGCGAAAGCGACCGCCGGGCTGATGCTGGAGGATTTGGCCAAGGTGCCCGCGTGATCGCGCTGCTCGCCGCGCCGCTGATGGCAGCGGCCGGCGCGGCCGCAGCGTTCGGCCCCTCGCCGCTGGTCGCCGAAGGGCACCAGTCGGATTGGGCAACCATCGCGATCGACGATCCGGGCGAAGGCTGGGTGGATCGGGCGTGGCACGGTGCCGACACGCTCGGCGGCCGCCCGCTTCGGCTGGTGCTGGTCCGGATGGATCTTACCGATAATGACGGCATGACGCTCGACACGGTGATGGCGGTCGATTGCGAGCGCCAGCAGATCGGCATCAAGGAAGCGTGGTTCTTCAGATCGGAATTCGGCAATCAGACCCGCGCGCCGATCCCTGCGGTGACGATGGATTTTCACGACACGCCGCTGTCGATGGGTGATCTGGCGATCATTGCCCATGCCTGCACGGATGCTAAGGCGGCGCAATGAAACGTCTCGCTGTCTATTGCGGTTCGGCCTCGCCCGAAGATCCGCGCTATGTGCAACTGGCCTATGATGTCGGCGCGGAATTGGCGCGGCGCGGCATCGGCCTCGTCTATGGCGGAGGGCGGCTCGGCCTGATGGGCGCGGTCGCCAAGGGCGCGAAGGACGCCGGCGGCGAAGTCATCGGCATCATCCCCGAAAGCCTTGTCCGCGCCGAAGTCGCCAACCATGATTGCGACGAACTCATCACCGTCAGCGGGATGCACGAACGCAAGCAGAAGTTCACCGACCTGTCGGATGGCTTCGTGACGCTCCCCGGCGGGGTGGGCACGATGGACGAATTGTGGGAAGCGATGAGCTGGTCGCAATTGGGATATCACTCGGATCCGGTGGGCGTGCTCAATTCCTTCGGGTTCTATGACGATCTGCTCGCTTTCAACGCGAAGATGGCGGCGGTCGGCTTCGTCCGGCCCGCGCACCAGAACATCCTGATCGCCGCCGACACCATCGGCGAACTGCTCGCCAAGATGGAAGCCTATCAGCCGCACACGCCGATCTTCCGCATGAAGGCCGAGGAGCTGTAATGTTGCCGCAAGCGTGCGTCCCCGCGCAGGCGGGGACCTCCCGCAATTACGGAGGAGGTCCCCGCCTGCGCGGGGACGCACGTTATTGGCAATGACAGATCCCGCCACCCGCGCCGCGCTGGTCGAACATGCCCGGCTGTCGATCAAGCGCGGATCGCAGAGCTTTTCCGCCGCCGCGCGCCTATTCGACAAGGAAACGCGCGAGCGGGCGTGGCTGCTTTACGCCTGGTGCCGCCGCGCCGATGACATTGCCGATAATCAGGACATGGGCGGGGTGCTGGGCGACCAGACCGAGCTTGCCGGACGGCTCGCGCTGATCCGCAAGCTGACAGCGCTGGCGTTCGAAGGCAAGCCGACCGGCGACCCGGCCTTCGACGCGCTGGGCGTGGTCGCTGCCGAAGTCGGCCTGACCCCGCAAATGGCCGAGGACGTGATCGCCGGGTTCCAGCTCGACGCCGAAGACTGGCGCCCCCGCACCGAGGCCGACATGCTGCGCTATTGCTACCATGTCGCGGGCGCGGTGGGCGTGATGATGGCGGTGGTGATGGGCGTCGATCCCGAGGATCAGGAAACGCTCGACCGCGCCAACGATCTCGGCCTCGCCTTCCAGCTATCGAACATCGCCCGCGATATTGTCGAGGATGACGCGGTGGGCCGCTGCTACCTCCCCGAAATCTGGCTGGTCGAACAGGATATCGAGCCGGGCCAGCACACCAAACCGCACCACCGCAACGAACTCGCCGCGATGGCCGCGCGGCTGGTGGCGCTGGTGGAAAAGCACGAGGCGGCGGCGCGCGTGGGCGCGGCGAAGCTCCCCTTCCGCAGCCGCTGGGCGGTGCTGTCCGCCGCCCGCATCTACGGCGCAATCGGGCGCAAGGTGAGAAAGCGCGGGCCCGAGGCATGGGCCAGCCGCACCTATGTGCCGCGCGGCGAAAAGGCGCTGTACGGTGCGCGCGCTTTTCTTTCGGCGGTGATCAACCGCGAGAAGATGCCGGAAGGCGGGATCGACTGGGGGATCACGGATTACCGGCCCGCCCATGCGCCCCGCGCCTGACCCTCAATTCCGTTCGCCCTGAACGGTTTTCTTTATCGCCAGTCAAGGCTAACCACCCCTTCATGAAAGCCATCCTCACCGCCGCCGCCGCTCTCGCCGCCGCTGCGCCCGCCGCCGCCGAACCGACGCCCGATCAGGCCGAGGCCATCGCTGCCGTTGATGCGTTCTTCGCCGCGCTGCGCAGCGACGACAAGACGGCGCTCGCCCGGCAGATGCTCCCCGAAGGCATGATCTTCATCCACAACCGCATGACACCCGATGCTCCGCGCGTGGAAATCGTTCCCGTCGCCAAGCACCTGGAAAACTGGGCCAAGTCGCCGCCGGGATTGGACGAACGGATGATCTACGACACCGTGCTGGTCGATGGCGACATGGCGCAGGTGTGGGGGCCGTACCGCTTCATCGCGGGCGGCAAGACCAGCCATTGCGGGATCAACTCCATGAGCCTCGTCAAGCGCGACGGAATGTGGAAGGTCGCCAATACCAGCTTCACGATTGAATCGCCCGACCGCTGCGAGGCGCTGGGTTCGCCGGAGGCCGCACAATGATCGCCAAACTCCTCATCGCCAATCGCGGCGAGATTGCCTGCCGTATCATCCGCACTGCCCGCGCCATGGGCGTGGCCACGGTCGCGGTCTATTCCGATGCCGATGCTAAGGCGCTGCATGTGCGCCAAGCCGACGAGGCTGTGCATATCGGGCCATCCCCTGCCGCCGAAAGCTATCTGGTCGGCGCGAAGATCATCGCCGCTGCCAAGCAGACCGGCGCGGATGCGATCCACCCCGGCTATGGCTTTCTGTCGGAGAATGCCGACTTCGCGCAGGCCGTGATCGACGCAGGGCTCATCTGGGTCGGCCCCAAGCCTGCTAGCATCCGGGCAATGGGCCTGAAGGATGCGGCCAAGGCGCGGATGATCGAAGCGGGCGTTCCCGTCACCCCCGGCTATCTCGGCGCGGATCAATCGCTCGAACGGCTCACCAAGGAGGCCGAGGCCATCGGCTACCCCGTGCTGATCAAGGCGGTCGCGGGCGGCGGCGGCAAGGGGATGCGCAAGGTTGATGCCCCCGCTGATTTCGCCGCCGCGCTGGAATCCTGCCGCCGCGAGGCCAAGGCCAGCTTCGGCAATGACGAGGTGCTGCTGGAGAAATGGATCACCTCGCCCCGCCATATCGAGGTGCAGGTGTTCGGCGATGCCCACGGCAACGTCGTCCACCTGTTCGAGCGCGACTGCTCATTGCAGCGCCGCCACCAGAAGGTAATCGAGGAAGCCCCCGCCCCCGGCATGGACGAAGCCACCCGCGAGGCAATCTGCGCCGCCGCCGTGCGCGCGGCCAAGGCGGTCGATTACGAGGGCGCGGGCACGATCGAATTCATCGCCGATGCCTCGGAAGGCCTGCGCGCCGACCGCATCTTCTTCATGGAGATGAACACCCGGCTTCAGGTGGAACACCCCGTCACCGAGGAAATCACCGGGGTCGATCTGGTCGAATGGCAACTGCGCGTGGCGAGCGGGGAGGTGTTGCCGAAGCGGCAGGAGGAGCTGTCGATCAATGGCCATGCGATCGAAGCGCGGCTCTATGCGGAAGACCCGGCCAAAGGGTTTTTGCCGAGCATTGGAAGGCTCGAACTGCTTGAACTCTTCCCGGAAGATGCGCGCATCGACACCGGGGTCGAGCAAGGCGATGTGGTATCGCCGTTCTATGATCCGATGATCGCCAAGGTGGTGGTGCATAGCGACAGTCGGGAAACGGCCCTCGATGCACTTGAATTCCAGTTGTCCGTATCGCGCGTCTGGCCGGTCAAATCGAACAAGGGCTTTCTCGTTCGCCTGCTGAAGAACGCCCGCGTCCGCACCGCCGATCTGGACACGGGGCTGATCGCCGATGCCTTCGACACCCTGACGACCGTGTCGACGCCGTCGGATCGTGTGCTGAGCGATGCGCTATGCTGGCTTCAGCGCGAGTCCACCGACTTCGATGACCGGAGCGTTGGCTTGCGGGGGTTCAGGCTGAACGCCCCTGACAAGCCGAAAGAACGGCTCGATGTCGAGGGAGAGGCTCGCGACTTCGAGTTCCGCCCGACCAAATCCGGCGAACGATTCGAACATGGGTTCGTGGATGTTCACCATCACGGCGACCAGTTCGTGCAGATTGAAGGCGATCTGATCCGCCTGTCATGGCCGCGAGCTGACGCCGGGGGCCAAGCCTCTGCCGCAGACGGCGCGATCATTGCGCCGATGCCGGGCAAGGTCATCGCGGTCGATGTCAGCGAAGGGCAGGCCGTCACCGCCGGGCAGCGGCTGTTGGTGCTCGAGGCGATGAAGATGGAACACGCCCTCACCGCCCCCTTCGACGGGGTGATCGAGGGGCTGGCGGTGAGCGCGGGCGCGCAGGTGCAGGTCGAGGCGGTGTTGGTGACGGTGGTGCCTGCTTCGGCAGAATAGACTTGCCCACCCCCGGCCCCTCCCGCAAGCGGGAGGGGAGAAGAGGGCGCGACCAGCCCCCCTCCCGCTTGCGGGAGGGGTTAGGGGTGGGCCTGTGAGGGAGAGGGAATGACCTGGGCCAAAGAACTCGAAGAACTCCGCGCGCGCGAGGCGCTGGCCGAGCAAATGGGCGGCGCGGACAAGGTTGCGCGCCAGCACGGGCGCGGCAAGATGGACGCCCGCGCGCGGCTGGCGGCTTTGTGCGACGAGGGCTCCTTCCGCGAGATCGGCAAGATTGCGGGCTCGGCGAAGTATGACGCAAACGGCCATCTGCAGAGCGTCACCCCCGCCCCCTTTCTGTTCGGCAAGGCCACCATCAATGGCCGCCCCGTGGTCGCCACCGCCGACGACTTCACCATCCGCGGCGGCGCGGCGGATGCGGGGATTGCGCGCAAGATGGTGCAGGCCGAGCGCATGGCGCACGAACTCAGGCTCCCGATCATCCGCATGATCGACGGCACGGGCGGCGGCGGCAGCGTCAAGACATTGGAACAGATCGGCGCGACGTATATCCCAGCGGTGCCCGGCTGGGGCGATGTGGTGACCAATCTCGACACCGTGCCGGTGGTGGCGCTGGCGTTGGGCCCGACGGCGGGGCTTGGTGCTGCGCGGACGGTGGCCAGCCATTACTCGATCATGGTGAAGGGCCTCAGCCAGATTTTCGCCGCTGGGCCCGCCGTGGTCGATGGCTTGGGCGAGGCATACAAGGGCGGTGCGGCCAATCACGAGGAGGCGAAGGAAGCGCTCGGCGGCTCGGCGATCCACACCCGCAACGGGGTGGTCGATGACGAGGTGGGATCAGAGGCCGAAGCCTTCGCTCGTGCGCGGCATTTCCTGAGCTTCATGCCCGAATATGTCGGCCAGCCCGCGCGGCGTTCTGTCTGCGATGATCCCTCCAAACGACGCGAGGAAGCGCTGCTCAGCTTGGTGCCGCGAGATCCCAAGCAAGTCTATTCGATGCGCCGCTGCATGGAGATGCTGTTCGACACCGGCACCGTGTTCGAGATCGGCAGGCATTGGGGCCGCGCCGCAATTACCGCCTTTGCGCGGCTCGATGGCTGGCCGGTCTGCGTGGTGGCGAGCGACCCAAGCTACCTCGGCGGATCGTGGGAGGCCAAGACCAGCGAAAAGGTTGAGCGGTTCGTCAAGCTGGCCGACCAGTTCCGCCTGCCCATCGTCCACCTCGTCGACCACCCCGGCTTCATGATCGGGCGCGAGGCGGAGATGGCGGGGACGATCCGTTACGGCGTGAACGCGATGAACGCGATCTACCGTGCCACCGTGCCGCTCGCCAGCATCGTCCTGCGCCGCGCCTATGGCATCGCGGGCAGCGCGATGAGCAATGCCGACCGGTACCAGTACCGCTATTGCTGGCCCTCAGGCGACTGGGGCAGCCTTCCCATCGCGGGCGGGTTGGAGGTCGCCTACAAGGCCGAACTGGAAGCCTCCGATGATCCGCAAGCGCTGCTGGAGGAAATCCGCGAAAGGTTGGCGAAAGTCACCTCGCCGTTCCGCTCGGCCGAGCGCTTCAACGTCGAGGACATCATTGACCCGCGCGATACCCGGCCGCTATTGTGCGAGTTCGCGGGGCTAGCTTGGCGTAGGCTCGAAAGCGGGCGCTAGGAACGGCCCGAAGGGCCGCAAGGGCGACCGCCCGCCCGCAGGTGCCCCGCAGCGAAGCGAAGGGATCAGCACCGAGGACGCACCCGCGGATGCGGGTGCGAAAGTCAAGAAGCGCCCAACCCAGCCTCAGCATCGCTCGGCCCGAACAGCTTGCCCTTCTCGCTCAGCAGCACCAGCACCAGACACACCAGCCCACTCGCCAGCAAGGCCAGCGCCAGCGGACGGGCGGTGCCGTCAAACGCATAGCCGATCGCTCCGCCCAGCAGCGCCGCCGTGGTCATGCGGACGAAGCCGTGAGCGGAACTGGCCGCGCCAGCGATGGCGAAAAACGGGTTCATCGCAATCGCGCCGAAATTGGAGCCGATAAAGCCGAGCAACGCCATGTTGATCGCCATCAGCGGCACGAACACCCACAGGCTTTCGTCCGGCTGGAAGGCGAAGAACACTTGGCACCCGGCCACCGCGATGAATGCGAACAGCGCCGTATGGCTCACCCGGCGAGCGCCGAAGCGTTCGACGATGCGCGAATTCGACCAGCTCGCCAC
Organism: Erythrobacter sp. NFXS35; assembly: GCF_040148725.1. NCBI lineage: Bacteria > Pseudomonadati > Pseudomonadota > Alphaproteobacteria > Sphingomonadales > Erythrobacteraceae > Erythrobacter > Erythrobacter sp. NFXS35. Next base: position 1,337,248 of record NZ_JAGDEB010000001.1, read on the forward strand.
CGCCATCGATCCGGCACAGATGCCGAAAATAATCGGGAAGATGTCGCCCGCACCGAATGTCTCGGTAATCAGCTGCTGCGAGGAATTGATGAAGCCGAACAAGGCGCCGAACACCAGCGCACTGCCGATCACGTAACCGGCGACGCTCGGCATCGCGAGCGCGCGGGTCATGTTGGTCGCGATGGTATGCGGCCGGATCGGCTGGCGGTTCTCTTCGGTCAGGCTTTCGGGCAGGCGGAAATAGACCCACGCCGCCATCCCCGCACCCAGCACCGCCATTGAGCCGAAGATCGCGCGCCAGCTACCGAATTGCAGAATGATCTCGCCGATGGTCGGCGCGATTGCCGGCACCATCAGGAAGATCACGAAGATCAGGCTCATCATGCGGGCCATCTTGTCCCCGCCCACGCGGTCGCGGATGATCGCGGGAGGCAGGGCGATGACCCCGGCGGCAAAGAAGCCCTGCACCGCCCGCGCCGCGATCAGCGCGTCATAGGTGGGGGCAAGCGCGCTGAGGATCGACAGCACGATATAGACCGCGATCGCGCCAAGCAGGATCGGTCGCCTCCCGAACCGGTCGGCCAGCGCGCCGGGCACCAGTGAACCGATCCCGCCAGCCAGCAGGAACACGCCGATCACGAATTGCCGATCATTGCCCGCGACCGAAAGATCCGCCGCCAGCGCATCCAGCGCAGGCAGGATCGCGTCGATCCCGAAGGCGTTCAGCGCCATCAGCAACGCCATCATCCACAGCAGCTCGCGCTCTCCGAGAGCCTTGCGTAGCGGCGCAGCAGGGACGGACGAGGTGGCCATGCCCGGGCCTTTGCCCACTGGTTCGCCGGAAGACCACTGTTCTTTTCGCATCTGCACAAAATCGTGGGCGACGCGGAAAGTTCCAGCAATGGTTCCTTCATACGCCCGAAGGTTCTATTTGCGGCGGATGGCTGCCCAACCGCCTGAACCCGACGACGATGACGCCGCGCGCCAGGATCGGCTCGGCCTGCGCAAGATCATTCATGTCGATATGGACGCCTTCTTCGCCAGCGTCGAACAGCGCGACAATTCGGAGCTGAAGGGTAAGCCGGTGGCGGTCGGCGGGGCGGGCGGGCGCGGCGTGGTGGCGGCGGCGAGTTACGAAGCGCGGGTGTTCGGGGTGCGCAGCGCCATGCCATCGGTCACCGCCAGCCGGTTGTGCCCCGATCTCATCTTCGTGCGCCCGCGCTTCGATGCCTACAAGGAAGCCAGCCGCCAGATCCGCAGGGTGTTCGAACACTATACCGACGCGATCGAGCCGCTGAGCCTGGACGAGGCCTATCTCGATGTCACCGACGACCGGCTCGGGATCGGTAGCGCCACCCGGATCGCCCAGCTGATCCGGCAGGAAATCCGCGCCAAGACGCGGCTGACCGCGAGCGCAGGGGTGAGTTACAACAAGTTCCTCGCCAAGCTTGCGAGCGATCAGAACAAACCCGACGGGTTATGCGTGATCCGCCCCGGCCAGGGCGCTGCGTTCGTGGCCGGGCTGCCGATCCGGCGGTTCCACGGAGTCGGGCCGAAGGCGGAGGAGCGGATGCAGCGCCTCGGCATCGCGACCGGCGCCGATCTGGCGGCGAAGGACATCGCCTTTCTGCGCGGGACATTCGGCAGCATGGCCGATTACCTCTACCGGGCAGCGCGGGGGATCGATTTGCGGCCAGTGCGCGCCCACCGCTTGCGCAAGTCGGTCGGCGGGGAGCGGACGTTCAGCGAGGATATCGGCAGCGGCACGGCGTTGCGCGAAACGCTGGAGAATATCATCGCCATCGTGTGGGAGCGGATCGAGGCGGCGGGCAGCGATGGCCAGCCGGTACGCGGGCGCACCGTCACATTGAAGCTCAAGTTCACCGATTTCCGCATCATGACCCGCGCGACCTCGCTACCCGATTTCGTCAGCGGACGCGAGGAATTCGCACGCCTCGCCCGCGCACTGCTGGAAGCGGAATTGCCACTGCGCGGGCCGATCCGGTTGATGGGGTTGACGCTCGGCAACCTCGAAGGCGCCGAAGAGCCCAGGCGGCAGCCCGATACGGCGCAACTTTCGCTGTTATAGCGCCCTACTCCGTCCCCCGCGCCTTCCATGCGGCAATCCGCGCGCGAGTGGATCGGCCCAGAGGCTCGGGCAGCGAATGCGAGGGGAAGAACCGCGCTTCCACCACTTCGCGCCGGTCGGGCCGGGGGCGCTCGTCACAAGTGGCGGCGAACAGATGCGCGGTGTGGGGCGAGCCTGACAGCACCTCCTCCAGCGTAGCGAATTGTTCGATCCGTGCCAGCGCGATCCCCAGTTCTTCGTGCACCTCGCGCCGGGCAGCCTCCAGCGGGTCTTCGCCGGGCTTCAGCCCCCCGCCGGGCAAGGCCCACACATCGGGGCCATAGGAATGCCTCAGCAACAGCACATCGCCGCCGAGATTGGTGATGACAACGCTGACCCCGGCAATCGGCGCCTTGCGCCAGCGTCGCCAGTAATGGCGGCCGATATGCGCGAGCGGCAGCAAGGCGCGGTGGAGCCGGGCGGGAATAAGGACTGGCATCAGGTAAACACGGTGACGGGTATGTCGCGTTCAACCGCCACGCGCAGCAGGCGGGCGATGGGCAAGTCGTGCTCGCCGCGCATCGCCGCTTCGAACACCGCGCGCTTGTCCGCCGCGCCGCCGAGCGTGAAAACGATGCGGTCTGTATCGAGCAATGCAGGGATCGTCAGCGTGATGCGGTCGAACGGCGCATGAGCTGGCAGCGGATCGGGCGTCAAGCGGCGGATCATCTGCGGATCGCCGCCTTGCGGGTCGGTGTTGGGGAACAGCGAAGCGATGTGCCCGTCCGGCCCCATGCCGAGCCAGGTCAGCGCGAAATGCGGTGGGCGGGTGCCTTCACTAAGAGCCGCGATCTGCGCGCCCGCCGGTTTCAGCAAGGCGCGGATCTTGCCAGTGTTGGACGCCTCGTGATCTTCCGGCACGATCCGGTCGTCGTTGGGCCACACCTCCAGCGAGGCCCAGTCGAGCTCCGCCCCATGCTGTTGGATCAACGCAGCGAGGATCGGAAACGGGGTCGATCCGCCGGGAATGGTGATGGCACCCCCGCCGGCCAGTCGCTGCGCCAGCCAGTCGGCAATCGCTTCCGGCCCGGCATTCTCGATGGTGGTGACAGCCTGCATCCGCGCAGCATAGCAAAAGGGCTGCTCCCGGATAACCGGAAACAGCCCCATTTTTGATCTTGCGAGAAATTATCAGCCCAGAAACGACGACAGGAACCACACCCGCTCTTCCGCCATGTCGGTCCAGTCGTCCAGCAGGCCGTCAGTGGCATTGTCGCCCGCCTGTTCGGCCAGACCCTTCATCTTCTTCAGCCGGTCGACCACCTTCTGGTTATCGTCGCGCAGTTCCGCGATCATCTCCTCAGCGCCGAGCGAAGCGCTGTCCTGATCCTTGATCTGGGTATGGCGCCCAACCGATCCGATCGAAGTCAGCGTATCGCCGCCCTGCTTGCGAACCCGCTCGCCGATGACATCGATCTGGTCGCGGATTTCGATGGCCTGCTCGTCGAACAACAGGTGCAGGTCGCGAAAACGCGGGCCCTTCACATGCCAGTGGAAGTTCTTGGTCTTGGTGAACAGCGCGAAGTGATCGGCCAGCAAACCATTGAGTTCGGCAATCAGCGCGCCTTTGGAATTGGTGTTGGCATCAGCCATGAGCTTCTCCTTTATTAAGCGATATGCGGCATTATCGTGCCGCTGAGATGGTTATTGTTATAACGGACGAACAGGGATCTGGTTTCGCCATTATTCAATTCGCAATAATCGAACAAAGCGATCAGAATGCGGCGTAGCGGGCGTTCAATCCGATAAAGAGTGCCGCAAGAATAAGGCCGAAGGCCAGCCCCCGCCGCAGCACCCGCAGCGGCAGTCGTTCCAGCCCGGCTGAACCGAGCGACCAGCCCATAGCGATCGCCGCTGCCCCGCCCAAGGCGCCGCCCAGTGCGGCGGTGGCTGGCAGGCTTGCCTGCGCGGCAAAGGCGAACACCGCGAACCGCGCGCCGTCGCCGATCTGCCGAGCGGCGAGCACGATGGCGATTGCGCCGAGCGAACGGGTTGGCTCGCGCGGCTGCTTCAGCTTGACCCGCCAGCCGAGTTCGAACCCGGCAATCGCCAGTGCGAAAGCGACCAGCATCTGCGCCGCGCGCGGGGGCAGCATGGCGGCAAACTGCGCGCCAACCCATGTCATCACAGCGGCGCTGACGCAGGCTGAGACAATGCCGATCAGCAACAGAGGCCCGCTGCGCCCGAGCGCGTCAGCCAAGTGCGCAACCAGCCATTGATCGCGCCCGCCCGACGCCAGCGCGAACACCACCAGCAAGGAGAACAGGAAACTATCCACGCGCCTGCCTTAAAGCCTTGGCGGGATTAGGCCAATCGGCTGGCTCAGGCCGCCCACGGCCCGGTGATCGCCAGAGTGGCGGTGGGGGAATAGGCGTTGACGAACAGCACCCTGCCGTCGGGCGAGAAGCACCCGCCTGCCAACTCAGTCTGCGCCTTCAGCCGCGCGAAGGTATAGGCAATTCCGTCGGGCGTGATGCCGCGAATGTGGTTGTCGACCACGTCGGTATATTGGTCCTCGCACACGATCAGGTGGCCGTTCGGCGCGACGGCGAGGTTATCGCCGTAGTTGAACTGCGCCTCGCTTTCGCTTTCGAAGAACAGCTCCACCATGTCGGGCGCGCCTGCCAGCCCCGGGGTCAGCTTGAAAATCTGTCCCAGCTGCTTCGCACCGCCATTGGTCGAACAGGCGAAGACTTCGCTGCCCCCGCGACCAAAGCCCATGTGCAGCCCCTCGCCGCGCGCGATCAGCGCCGCGCCCTTGGCGGCGGCGCGCTGGCGCAGGTCGTCCGCGGGCGCTTCGGGCGTGTCCAGATCGACCCAGCGCACCGGGTAACTCTGCCCAACAGCCATCGCCGCAGTACTGCCGGATTCCAACCAGTTGCGCGTATCGGCAAGACCGTCGATCACCATCGCCTGCAACCGCCCGCCTGCGGTCAGCCTTCCCGGCACCTTGGGCACGAAGCGGTACAGAACCCCGTCGTCGCGGTCTTCGGTCATATAGACGATACCGGTCGCCGGATCGACGGCAGCGGCTTCGTGATTGAAGCGGCCCATCGCGGTCAACGGGACCGCGTCGACCAGCCCGCGTGCCGAGGCGGGGACTTCGAACACCCAGCCGTGATTGCGCTCCAGCCCGTCGCCGTAGCGCTGGCCCGGCCCGGTGGGGGCTTCCTCGCAGGTCAGCCATGTGCCCCACGGCGTCACCCCGCCCGAACAATTGCGGATCGTGCCGCCAAGACTGCGGAACTGGCGTTTGACAGCGAGCGTTTCGGCGTCGAGCACGATATTGGTCGTGCCCCCCGGAACGACCACGCCATTGCGTTTGCCAAAACCCTTGGCGATTGCCCCGCCCGCATCGTGCTGCGGCTGCAGTTCGTGGTTGCGCACCAGCGCGATCTCGCCGTTCCCGATGTCGAAGCAGCCCATGCCGTCGGCACGGTCCGGCACGGTGCCGCCATCGTCCATTGCATCGCCGAGGCTTGAGATCACACGATATGAAAAGCCCTGCGGAAGATCGAGCAAGCCCGCCGGATCGGGCACCAGCGCGCCGTAATCGGTGAACCCGTCGCCCACCGCCGCAGCGCGGGTCGGGGCAGGCGCGCCGCGCGTCATGCAGCCGCTGGCGGCAAGCGCGGCAAAGGCAGTGGCGGTCGCGCCGAGAAAACGGCGGCGGTCAGGTGCGATTGTAGGTGCGGTCATACCGCTCACTTAGGGCCGAGCCTCCAGCGCGGCAAGGATCGCGTCCCACCGGGCATATTTGAAGTTCTGCGCATAGGGCGGGTTGATCCCGTCCTGCGCGATGAAGATGCCGCCGGGAAAATCGGGGCCGAAATCACGGTTATCGACTTCGATCCCGTCGGTTTCCTCGGTGCTGCCGAAGGTGCCCGCCGCTATCCGGAAGCGTCCCAGCGGAGTCATGTCGGGCAGGCGCCACACCGCATAGGCATTGTCGCCCTGTGACGATCCGATCAGATAGCCGCCATCCTCGCCTTCAGGCGCGATGGCGAGCCCTTCCAGATCGGCGACCAGCAGCTTGTTGTCGATCGGCGCGACCATCCGCTTGGCTCCGGTGGCGGCGTCGATTGCCCAAAGCCCTGCGACTTCCTCACCAATATACAACGTGCCGGTGCGCGGGTCGGCGATGCAGCCTTCGGGCTGGGTGGCCACAGTGGCGAGCGTGGTGGTGGTGCCTGCAAAGGCGGCGTCCCGGCGGCTGATCACGGTGCTGTAGATCACCCCGTTCTTGGGCGCGCTGAACACCCGGAAGCTGTCACCCGGCACCGTCCCCGCGTTCGGCTTGTCGATGCAGATGCCGTAGCCTTCGCCCGGCCCAACTGCGATCGAGCCTGCCGGGATCAGTTTGCCGGTCTCCTTATCGAGCAGCGCCAGCGTGATCTGCGCCGTGGCCAGGTCGCTGCGGTCGCTGGCCGCGACCACCACCGTGCCATCGCCCAGTTCGACCACATCGACATTGTTCAGCCCCGGTGCGGCAAGGAAGCCCTTTTCCGCGCCCTTCAGGTCATAGACGTAAAGCCCCCCCTTCTTGTCGGTGCCGACGATCAGGCTGGCGGCCGGGTTGCCCGGGTTGCGCCAGATCGCCGGGTCGTCGGCAGCATCTTCGTTGGCGGTGCCGACCGGCGGGGTCTCGGCGACCGCCGCCACGGTGACAGCAGGGTCGCCGATGATCGCCGGGGTCACCGTTGCGCAAGCAGCGGCAATCCCCACCGCAAGCAGCGCGAAACCGTGGAAAGGTCTTATCATGGCTGCTTCCTATCAGAATGTGAGGCGCAGACCGCCCTTCATCGTCCAGTTGTATTTTTCAAACTGCAGCACGTTTTGCCGTCCGCCCTGCCGGTTGAAGGCGAAGAATTCCGCGTCGTTGATGTTGATCCACTCGAAATAGACCTGCAGGTTCTTGCTTACCGAATAACGGCCGGTGAAATCGAGCTGGAACAGGCTGTCGACGATGCGGTCCTCTTCTGCGCTGGAGTCCGTTTCATCGAGGTAGCCATCACGATAGGTGCCGGCGAGCCGGAGCGAGAGCGGGCCCTTTTCGTATCCGAGCACGCCATTGAAGGTGTGCTTGCTGGCGCTGGGCAGCGTGATTTCGCGGAAGGTCGGCGTATCGGTGACCGCACCGAGATCGCCATCGGGGATCAGGCCCTTGGCATCGGTGAAGGTGTAGTTGGCCTGCACCAGAAAGCCCGAAAGCAGACCGGGCAGGAAATCGAGCTGCTGGGAAAAGCCCAATTCGATCCCGAAGATTTCGGCGGTCGAACCGTTGATATTGGTCTCAGCCTCCTCGAAATCGATGCCCTGAAAGCTGCCCGGCTCTTCGACCACGACACCGACGATGAAATTGTCGATTTCCTTGTAGAACAATCCGGCTGTCAACGCGCCGTTGCTCGACATGTAATATTCGACCGTCGCGTCGAAATTCCAAGCTTCGTAAGGCACCAGATCGGGGTTGCCGATCACGGCTTCATCGTCCTCGTTGATCTCGAACCGCGGGGCGAGCTGTGCGATGTTGGGGCGCACCAGACTGCGATAACCGGCCAGGCGCATGATGAGGTTGGGCTGGGCGGCATACCGGATGTTGAGGCTGGGCAGCCAGTGATCGTAATTGCGGTCGATGTCGCGCTGCGTGACGATCACGGTATCATCGGCCGCCACGCCGCCACCTGGCAGGTCCTGCCCTTCTTCGATCAGCCTGACGACATTGCCGGTCATGCGGTTGTCGGTTCGTTCATACCGCACGCCGCCGATCACCAGCAGCTTGCTGCTTTCCCAGCGGCCCATCAGGTAACTGGCGAAGATGTCTTCCTCGACGGTGTAGTCTTCGACATTGCTGGCGAGCGCGGTGTCGATCTCGGCGAGTTCGAATGCGCTGCGATTGGCGTTGAAGAATTCGGTCGCCTCGGTGAAACCGGGCAGCGGCTCCAGATCCACACCAGGAAGCCGATAGGTCTGACCGGCGCCCAGCGCATCGGCGAGGGTGAAATCGTCGTTTTCGTAAAACTCGAACGTTCCGGCGAAGAACTTCTCGCGCCAGCGCGCCTTGGCGCCGCCCTGAATGGTCAGCGTTCCGGCATCGCTATAAATTTCGTAGCCGAGATCGAGCCGGGCAGCGAATTCCTCGTCCTCACCCAGCGAACCGGCGGTGAATTCAATCGAATCCAGTTCATAATTGAGAGGATTGAGGAAGCCGGCGCTGTTGCCGGTTACCGAGTACAGCGGAATGCGCGGGTTGCTGTAATCGAAGGCGATTTCCAGCCCCGAATCCTCGAAATTGGCGTCGAACCGGGTCGGGTCGAGCGATCCGTCCTTGGTTTCCGACGATTTCGCCCAGCTGACCGCATAATCGGCCGTGAGCGCGCCGAACCGGCTTTCGCCGCCGAACACCACGGTGCGGATGCGGCTGGTTTCGAGGCGATCCTTGACGCGGCGGCGGATCTCGATTTCGGTGCCCGCATCATCAAACACCGCATTGGTGCCACTGCCCGAGACATTGGCGTCTTCAAGCTTGAAAATGACATCACGGCGGAATTCCTGATCGCTGAATTCGCTGTAGACGCCCTTGAGATACAGTTCCGTGTGCTCGCCCACCCGCGCATCGAAACCGAGCGTGGCGCTGATGCGTTCGCGTTCGACGTCGTAATCGCGATATTGGATTTCCTCGGCATAGACGAGGCCGCCGTCCTCCTGCCAGTCCGCACCTTCGACATTGTCGCTCTCGAACTCGCGGTTGTAGTAGGACAGACCGCCGGTGACGCCGAAATTATCGCTCAGCTTGGTGGCGAAATCGAACCCGACGTCGGGCGTCAACTGGCCCGAATAGTCGTTGTAGCTGCCCCCGAGTTTGACCACGTACAGATCGTTCTTGCGGTCGAACGCGCTGGTCGTCTTGATCTCGATCGACGCGCCGATGGTATCGGCGTCCATATCAGGCGTGAGCGATTTCTTCACTTCAATCGATTCGATGATCTCGGACGAGATCACGTCCAGCGCCACGCCCCGTTCGTCGATCCCCGGCGCAGGCACGCGCACGCCGTTCAATGACGTGGCGTTGAGGTTCGGATCGAGCCCGCGCACCGTCACGAACCGGCCTTCGCCCTGATCGTTGAGCACGTTGATACCCGGCAGGCGGCGCAGCGATTCGGCCACGTTCTGGTCCGGGAACTGACCGATGGAATCGCGTGTGAGCACATCGGACACGCCATCCGCCGTGCGCTTGCGCGACAGCGCCGAGGCGAGGTTCGCGCTCTGCCCCAGCACCAGAATATCCGATCCGGAATCGCCGAGCACAAAGTTTTGACGCACCAGCCCTTCCGCCGGGACGTTGATCGTGAACCTGACCGCTTCCGCGCCGACATAGCGGGCGGTGATGGTGTAGGTGCCTTCGGGAACGTCGTTGAACACATAGGTGCCGTCCCGGCCGGTGACGGTGCGGCGCCCCAGATCCTCGATCACCACTTCGGCGGCCCCGAGGCCGGCGGTGTCGCTGGCATCGGCGACCGTGCCGATCACTTCCCCGGCAAATGCGGGCGCGGTCAGACTGACGGCGAGCGCAAGCGCGGCGCTGCCGGTGGCAAGACGAATACGAATCATCAATTTCCCCCTGTTGGTGCCCCCCCGATGCGGGCCAACTTGGGGTCGCCTCTAATCGTCCATGGTGACGCAAGAGTGACCTCCCGATTACACCCGCATGACACCGGAAATATTCGCCCGAATGCCGCAACCGCAGAGATGGCGCACGCGCGCCGAAGCGGTTAGCGAAGGGGAAACACTAACAGGAGAGCGAGCAATGAAGATCGAAGCGGGCATGGCAGCCGTGGTCACCGGCGGCGCAAGCGGACTGGGCAAGGCGAGCGCGAAGGCCTTTGCCGATGCGGGCATGAAGGTCGCCATTTTCGACATCAACGACGAAGCGGGCGAGGCGCATGCAGCCGACATCGGCGGCACCTTCCACCATGTCGACATTATGGACGAAGCGTCGGTCGAAGCGGGTTTCGCCGCCGCGCGCGCCGCGCACGGGCAGGAACGCGTGACGCTGCACTGCGCGATGGCTTCGCGGCGCGGCAAGACACTGGGCTGGGACAAGGAAGCAGGCGCATACAATCGCCTTTCAACCGAGGACTATGCTTTCGGGGCCGAGGGCATTCTGGTGGCCAGCTACCGGATCGCCAGCATCTCGGCGCTGGGCATGGCCAATGCCGATCCGGTCAACGACGACGGCGAGCGCGGCTGCGTGATCCTGACCGCCAGCGTCGCCGCGCAAGACGGGCAGATCGGGCAGGTCATCTATGCCAGTTGCAAGGCCGGGGTGAACGGGCTGGTGCTGCCGATGGCGCGCGATCTGATGGACATGGGGATCCGGGTGAATTCGGTGATGCCGGGCATCTTCGCCACCCCGCTGATGCTGGGGATGAAGGACCGCAATCCGCCGATGTGGGCGCAATTGAACGCCAGCGTGCCTTTCCCCAAGCGTTTGGGAGAGCCTGAGGAATTCGCGTCGCTGGTGCTGGAGATCGCCCGCAACAGCTATATCAACGGTCACCAGTTCCGGCTGGACGGCGCGATCCGGATGCCGCCGCGATAAAGCGTTTGGCCACGGCAGGACCACATCGGAGGATGCCCATGCGTTGCGCGCAGGGTGCAACACCGCCCGCTGCCGCCGCGTGCCTGGTGGGCGAGCGCAGAACGAAACATCTTCTGCAAATCTTCGAATCTTTGTAGATTCGAACAACAATATCTAAAGTAATTCTAATTTGTTTCTTCACTGCAACACACAGAAGGCAAATTGACTGTCAATCGCACGTAAATAATTGCACACTGATGGCGCAGTGATATTTGGCATGCTTGCCGATAACGAAGCCCGTTTGAAATAAAAGAAGGCTCAGGCTCGGCACGCAGGCGGAACGATCCCCTCTCTCAACAGGAGCGTTCCATATGATGATTCGTTTTACATCAGCTGCTTCGGCGCTGGCCGTGGCCGGTGCCTTGGCCACCCCGGTGCTGGCGCAAGCGCCGTCGGCCCCCTTCGAAGTAGCCGCGCCAGTGCTGCTGACCGAAGCGGCAGCCGCAAGCCTTGCCGCTGCCGCAGCCGCCCCGCTGGTGGACACCGCTGCGGGCGACGATCTTTCCGGCGTGACCATCGCAGCTTCGGGTGAAGCAACCCCGGTTATTCTGACCGCAGCTAGCGCTGCTCCGGGCCTCGCTGCCGGCGACGGCGAAGTCATTATCACGAGCGCAGCTATCGCTGCCGCTGCTGCGGCGCAGGCCGGTAACACTGGCGGACGCGAGGAAAGCTTCAGCGTCACCCTCAACCAGGATTCGTTCTTCGGCTTCTACCCGGCTTTCAACGGCCTGATCCCGGTCAGCGAGAATGTCGATTTCAGCTTCTACGGGATCATCTGGACCACCGACGCCTTCGGTACCGGTCTCGGTTCCGACCTGTGGACCGAATTCGGCGTCGGCGCGGCGATCTACTCCGGCAATCTTGTCATCAAGCCGCAGATCGGCCTCACCAACGGCGCCCTGCTGTCGGGCGGCGCGCGCGATCCCAACGGTGTGCCGGCGGGAACCGGGGGCAACTTCGCCGACGGTATCGTGCCCAGCCTGACCATGAACTATTCGGACGAGACGTTCGAAGGCGAATTCTACGGCGGCTATTACGCCGCACTGCGCAACCGCAACGATGATGCCGCGCTCGACTTCCTGCACACCTGGGTCAATGCGGGCTACAAGTTCAGCGACAACGTCTCGGCCGGCGCGCATTACGAACTGCTCAGCAACACCCGCAATACCTTCCCCGGCGGGTCGACAGCGGTCGTCTACCAGTGGCTTGGCCCCTATGTGCAGTTCAAGACCAGCAATGGCTTCTTCGCCCGCTTCACCGCTGGCGCCGACATCGAGGGCGGCAATGACGGCGATTTCTACAAGCTGACGGCCGGCTTCTCTTTCTGACCCTTTCGCGACGTGAGGCAACACGGGGGCGTCCGGCACCATGCGGGGCGCCCCCGATTTTTTGTCGCACCAATCGGCCCTGCCCGCTTTGCTTTGCAGCCCGCTTTCCCATAGCTTCGCCCGATAATAAGGGATTCGGGTTCGGGAGAGGTTTGGATGATGCGGATTTCACTTCTGGCAGGCAGTCTGGCTGCGCTGTTGCTGGCGCCTGAGGCACAGGCACGCAGCGGGCTTGAGGCGACCATCACCCGCACCACCTACGGCATTCCGCATATCACTGCCGATACATGGCAAGGCGTGGGCTACGGGGTCGCCTATGCCTATGCCGAAGACAACCTGTGCCTGCTGGCCGAGGAATTCGCGACCGTGGCGGGCGAACGCTCGCTGCATTTCGGTCCTGAGACCAAGGCGGTGCTGGGCTTTCAGGAGGTCGACAACCTTTCGTCAGACGTGTTCTTTCGCGGCGTGATCGATCTGCCGGTGCTGCGGGCCGGGTTTGCCGATCAGGGACGCGAGGCGCGCGGGCTGGCTGAAGGCTATGTCGCAGGGTACAACCGGTTCCTGAAGAATGCAGGGGCAGACGGCATCCCCGCAGAGTGCCGGGGCAAGGCATGGGTGCGTCCGATCAGTCTGGATGATGTGCTGCGCCTCACTGAAAAGCAGATGCTGCTGGCCAGCTCGCTGGTGCTGGCGCCGGGTATCGCCAATGCCACCCCGCCCGGCACGCCGCTGGCTGCGGCCAGTAGGCCCGTCAATCAGGCGCTGCCCCGCCCCGGCGAAATCGGGCTGGGCAGCAATGGCTGGGCCTTCGGCGGCGAATCCACCTCCGACGGACGCGGACTTTTGATCGGCAACCCGCATTTCCCGTGGAACGGACCGAGCCGGTTCTGGCAGCTCCACGTCACAGGACCGGACGGGTATGACGTGATGGGTGTGGGCATTGCCGGCACACCGATCCCGACGCTGGGCTTCAACCGCGATGTGGCATGGACGCACACCGTCACCGCCGCCCGCCATTTCACGCTGCACGCGCTGACGCTCGATCCCGCCGATCCGACCCGCTACGTGCTCGATGGCGAAAGCGTGGCGATGGAGCCGCGCAACGTGACCGTGCCGATGCCGGACGGCACGCCTGCGGTCACCCGCACGCTTTATAACACCCGTTTCGGCCCGGTGTTCGTCGCGCCGCAATCGGGCGTGAACTGGAGCGCCGGGATGGCATTCGCGCTCAACGATGCCAATCGCGGAAACCAGCGCGCCATCGACACTTGGTTGCGCATCGGCAAGGCGCGCAACGTCGGCGAAATCGAGGCCGCGGTGAGCGAGACGCTCGGCATTCCGTGGGTCAACACCATCGCCGCCGATCGTAATGGCGACGCGCTGCACGCCGATGTGACGGCGGTACCAAATGTCTCGGCAGAGCTGATCGCGGCGTGTTCCACTCCGCTGTCGCCGCTGTTCGCGTCCTTGGCCACACTGCTCGACGGTTCGCGTTCGGAATGTGATTGGGAGGTCGCTCCCGGCACGCCCGAACCCGGCCTGATGCCTGCCAGCGATCAGGCGGCGACGGTGGTGAGAAGCTACCTGACCAACAGCAATGACAGCTATTGGCTCAGCAATCCGCGCCTGCCCCACCCCGCGCTCTCTCCGATCCTCGGCAAGCATGAAAGCGCGTTGTCGCTGCGCACGCGGTCGAACTTTACCGAAACCGAGGCGCTGCTGGGCGCGGGCGCAATCGATCACGAACGCGCCAAGGCAATGGCCTTCGCCAACAAGAGCCTTGCCGCCGACATGGTGATGGGACCGCTGATGGCGCTGTGTGCGGAGGCGGGACAGCCTGCGGAAACCACGGCGCGTGGCTGCGCGGCGCTGGCCGGTTGGGATCGCCGTTACGAAGCCGTCAGCCGGGGCGCGGCGCTGTTCCGGGCGTTCTGGTCCAAGGTCGGCCAGCGCAATGACCTGTGGGCCGTGCCGTTCGATCCGGCCGATCCGGTCAGCACACCGCGCGATCTGGCGACCGCAAAGGTGGGCGACAGGCTGCTCGCAGCGCTCGGCGAAGCGGCAGCAGAACTGGACGCCGCCGGTATCGCGCTCGACGCGCCGTGGGGCGAAGTGCAGCGCTGGACCGCAAATGGCGAGGCGATCCCGATCCATGGCGGCCCCGGCACTGCGGGCGTGCTCAACTATCAGGATGCGCGCCCCGCACCCGGCGGCGGATTGGTACCGGTCCACGGGACGAGCTACATCCAGATCGTCGGCTTCGACGCCGATGGCCCGGTCGCCGACGCCATCCTCAGCTATTCGCAATCGACCGATCCGGCATCGCCCCACTACGCCGATCAGACCCGCGCCTATGCGGTCAAGCAATGGCACCGCCTGCCGTTCGCAGCGGAGGAAATCGCCGCCCAGACGATCGGCGAGCCGCGCCGCATCGCGGAATAGGCAGACTGCAAAGGCCTGCATGACCCACTCCGGGTCATTCCCGGTCGGTAGCGCCGGAAATCGGATGTAGAACCGCGGCGGGATCGGCAAGGAGGGGTGTCTGATCCACCGCATCGGCCGATCCGCACCGATGTGTTTCAGGGGGCTCTTCGCGCTCTTTCCTTGCCAGCCTGCCGCCTCCCGGCGGTGAGAACCTTTGCGCAAGGACGGACCATGAGAAAGACCGCAACTATCGCCGCCACGTTCGCGTTGGTGGCCAGCACCCTCACCCCGATACCAGTCTACGCCCAGAACCGCGATGACGACGACGAAAAGAAGGGCGACAGCACCGCGGCGATCGTCGCAGGCATCGCCGCGCTCGGCATCGGCATCGCCATCGCCACATCCAAGCACGGCGACGATCACAAGCATGATAACCAGTGGGACGGCAATCTCTACGGCGATCCGTTCAGCCCCGCCAATAATGTCACCTGCGTCCCGCGCCAGAAGAAGTGCTATGATCGCGGGCATTTCTCCTACAGCTGGACGAAGCGCATTTTCGGCACATCGGCCGGCTTTGGCGGTTCGGGTGGTTCGGACGGTGGCTTTGGCGGTTCGGGCGGCTCTGGCGGCGGCTTTGGCGGTTCGGGCGGTAGCGGTAGCATGGATCTCGATCGTGCGCGGCGGGTGTGTGTCGATCGGGGCGAGCAGCGCGGCTTGCGCAATATTCGTGTCGAATCTGTCCGGCCCGAAGGTTCCAAGCGCGCGCGGGTGTGGATGCAGACCCGCCGCAGCCAGTCGACGGTGAACGCCGAGCGCTGGCGCTGCGAATACCGCTTCGAAAGCGGACGCACCGAATTCAAGCGCCTCTGACCCGCGCACCGGCGCTCAACAATCTGCTCACGGAGACTAATATGTTCCGAAAACTCAATCTGATCCCGGCGCTCTGCGCGTTCGCTCTTGCGGGGACGCTACAGGCCCAGACCACCACCATCCCTGAAGGCAGCAAGCCGGTAGCCCGCGCCGATGTACCGGTTTCGGCGCGCATGGGGATGCATGTCAGCGCGATGGTGCTGGAGGAAATCAAAAAGTTCGTGCCCGACGACGATAAACGGGGCGCCCTGTTTCTGCGCATGTCGATCCTGGCCAAGCAGGAGGCGGCAGCTGCCAGCTGCGCAGCCTTCGAACTGGATCAGCCCCGCATGGTTTCCGTGATGATGCGGACCTTGCGGGTTCTTTCGGACGGAACGCAGAGCGACCTGGCGACCGCGCACCTCAACCGAGCACTGCGCCACTACAACACCCTGCTCGGCGGTGAACTGGCGCAGTTCGCCTATGAGCCGACATCATACTGCAACGCTGCCGGCGATTTTTACAACGACCTTTCGGAATATCCGACAGAAGATTCGATGCTCGTGCTCAAACTTGCCACCTGACCGGGGGCAAAGGGACGCAGCGGCGAAGGGCATCTGAGGCCTGCCTTCCGCCGCTGCGGCTTTTCCTATCTTTTGCAATATGTTAATATGGCGCGACAAACTGGGGGGCAAAAATGCCGGCACCGAAGAAGTCTGCGCCGACGCTGCGGCTGGAACTCGACCGCGATGGCTTTGCTGCAACCGAGCGGCTGATTGCCTATGAGATGGTCAATTCCATGTTGCTCACCACCATAGAGCTGCAGCGGGTGTTCGCCATGCGGCCTCTTGAATACCAGATTTTCACGGTAATCGCCATGGCAAGCGTGCAGCGCTTTATCCGCCAGCATCAGCGCGACCCGGCATTCCTCGACAGCACCCCGCTGTCCGCCGAACATCGCGGCTCGATCTCTCGGCGGCGGATTGCCGAAACGCTCGATCTGCCACTGGAGACGGTGCGCCGCCATGTCGCCCATCTGATTGCCCGCGGTGAAATCATAGAGACCGGGCGGGGACTGCTATCGACCGGAGGCGGCACCTTACGCCGCTCCAGCGAGGCCGGCGTCATGCTGAACATGGCACAGCGTTTCCTGGCGGTTGCCAATCGCATGGTGCAACTGGACGCAGCGCGGCAGGAATCGGGCAGCGAATTCTACTAAAACGCCGTACAGGTTAACGTATCCGGCAAGCAATCGCTTGGCGACAGGCCTGAAACTGATGTAACATTGCTTCATGAAGCAAATGAACGGAGCAATGGCGACAGACAGCGGCGATGCTCCGCAAGCGGGCAGTGCCTCGGTCTTCCTCAGCTATGCACGCAGCGACCTCGATCGCACGCGGTCCGTCATCGGCCTGCTCGAAAGCGCCGGGTTCGACGTTTGGTGGGACGGGCGGCTGGAAGGCGGCGAAAACTATCTCGCCACCACCGAGACCGCGCTTGAATCCGCCGATTGCGTGGTGGTGCTGTGGTCGCAGACCTCGGTCGCGTCCTCGTGGGTGCGCGACGAGGCGCAGCGCGGGCGCGAACGCGGATGCCTGGTGCCGCTATCGCTCGACGGCACGATGGCCCCGCTCGGCTTCCGCCAGTTCCAGCTGCTCGATATTTCGGGTTGGCAGGGCGCACCCGATGCGCCCGAGGCAGACCGCATCATTGCCGCGGTCAGGACAAAGACAGGTGCGCCAGCTGCGGCATCAGTCGCCCCGGCAACACAATCTCAGACGCCTGCCTTGCCCGCCGCCCGATCCGGCCTTGCTCTGTCGCGGCGCACACTGATGATCGGCGGCGCGGGCCTCGCCGGCGGAGCGGCGCTTCTGGGCGTGTGGCAATCGGGCCTGCTGCGCGGCGCGCGGGCGGGCGATCCCATTTCGATGGTCGTCTTGCCTTTCGCCGATCTTACCGGAGACATCGACAAGGCGTGGTTTTCGAATGGCCTCTCCAACGAACTGCGTTCGGTGCTGGTCCGCAATCCGCGGCTCAAGGTCTCCGCGCCGACCTCCTCGAGCGCAATCGCGGGCGAGGATGAATTCGCGATCGGCCGCAAGCTCGGCGTCAACCACATCTTGCGCGGCAGCGTACAACGGGATTCGGAGCGGATGCGGGTTTCGGCCGAACTTGTCGAAGTCGACGGCGGGCTGGTCCGCTGGGCGGAAAGCTATGACCGTGCGGTAAAAGACGTGTTCGCGCTCCAGTCGGAAATCGCCGAAACCGTGGCCGGATCGCTGGTGGCCAAGATCGCCTCCAGCGAGGAGGTGCGCACCAGCATCGCGGCGCAGCAGGATGTCGGCGGCACCACGAACATCGTCGCCTACGAAGCGTTCCTGCGCGGCCATGCGCTTTATGATCTGTCATCCGGAACAGAAACCGACCGGGCGGCATTGGCGCAGTTCGACGCGGCGATTGCCGAGGACCCGGACTATGCGGCCGCCCACGCCATGCGATCGACCATGCTTGCGGCGATTGCCAATAATGCGGCCAGCGACGGCATGGAGTCGCGCAAGCTGTTTGCCGAAGCCATTGCTGCGGCAGAGCGGTCGCTCGCACTCGAACAGCGCCTTGCGCGGGGACACCTTGCGCTGGGCTTTGCGCGCAATAACGGTCAGCTCAAACGCGGCGCGGCGATGCCGCATTACGAGGCTGCGGAACGCCTTGCGCCGGGCGACGCGGACGTGCTGCGCGCTGCCTCCAGCTTTCATGCCTACGGAGAGGATCAGGCGCTTGCCGCCAAAATGATGGCGCGGGTGCTCGAACTCGATCCGCTCAACGCGCGAGCCTATCGTTCGGCTGGCTATAATGCCCTGTTCGCGCGCGATTATGCTAGTGTGATCAAGCACATGGAGCGCGGTCTCGAACTCAATCCCAGCCTTGCCAGCGCGCAGTTCGGCATTGCGATAGGCCGCCTGATGCAAGGCGATGCGGCAGGCGCGCTGGCGGCTGCCAAGGCCGAACAGGGGCGCGCCTATTCGCTCACAGCGTCGGCCATTGCAGCACACCGGCTGGGCGATACGGCAGCCGCAGACACGGCGCTTGCAGCGCTTGAGGCAGAATATGGTGATAGCCGCTATCAGCGGGCGCAGGTTCACGCGCAGCGCGGTGAAGTGGATGAAGCGATGGCGCTGCTCGGCAGGGCTTTGAACGCGCTCGATCCGGGCGTTTTGTGGGCCCCCAACGACCCCTTGCTCGATCCGCTGCGCGGCGAACCGGTGTTCGCCGATTTGCTTTTGCGCCTTTCCTCGTGATAGCTCCTCGGTCGCCCACTTCCGGGCGGTAAACGGGGGTACTCACATGAAGAAGATTGCATCTGTCGTACTGTGCACCGGCGCAGCGCTGGCGCTGGCCGCTTGTGGAGGGGAGGCTCCGGCTGTAGAGGCCGCGCCTGAAACCACCGAAATGGCGCCCGCCGAAGCCCCGACCATGACCGAAGAAGACGCTGCTGCCATCGAAGCGGCAGGCGCAGCTGCGGAAGGCACCGACACCAACAGCAATCCGATCGGCCCGGCCGTCTCGGCTGATGCAGCTGTTGCCGAATAGGTGAATTTCGTAGGCCGGTCCGGCTTTGCTGCCGGGCCGGTCTTGCAATTGACCGGATTTGTCAGCGCGGGCGTATCGGCGTGACGCTTCCGGCGAGAACCCTGTCGATCCAGTCCCGCACCCGCGCGACCGATACGCGGGTGAAGCGGGTCGGCACGCCGGTTTGCCCGCAATCGGTGCCTGCGCTCACCACCCCGATCAAGGTTGGCCCTCTGCCTGCATAGCTGATCAGCGGGCCGCCGCTGTCGCCGTCGCACGCCTGCGACTTGTCCTCTGCGCTGGCGCACAGCAGCGAGCCGAGCAGAAATGCCTCGTCGGTTGCTGTCTCCCGCTGGCATTGCGGGATATCCTGAAGCTGCAACAGCGCGCCTTTCAGGACCTGACTGTTCTGCCCCCGAAGCGCGGTATTGCCCCAGCCGAAAGCGTATACCGGCATCCCGCCGTTGAGCGACAACGGAGTATTGCGGCGCCCGTCGAGGTTGATCGTCTTCACGTCTTTCGGCGGCCACCTGTCCCCGCTGCGGGGATCGAACTGAATCAGGGCGATGTCGAACAGGCTACCCTTCACGATGTAGGATTCGTGCGGAAAGACGTTCTGGATCCGGTAGCTGGCGCCCTGCGTGCTATAGGCATCGGTAACTCCGAGCCGGATGGAATAGTCGCGGGTGATGATCGGCTTCTTGTCCTCGTCAAGCACGCAGTGAGCGGCGGTGACGATCCAGCCGGTGCCGATCAGCGCGCCGCCGCATTCGAGGCGTTCCGAAGGAGGCAGAGGCCGTCTGCGCCCCGCGACCCGTTCAGGACGCCACAACAGCGCCTGCCACGGGGCCGCTCCCGGCGGCACCAGAAACCCGCGGATCATCTTGCGCACGGTGGCATTGCAGACCCGGTCTTCGTAAGTGACGCCGCGAAAAACGACGGTTGAACTGTAGCACAGCACATTCGCCATTGCAGAGGCTGCGCGTTCCTGTTCGATGCCGCGATCGATTTCGGCCTGCTCCTCTTCGCTCAGCGGCGGAATGAAACGGCTGTCCGCCGCCAATAGCGGCCCGTCCGGATCGCTTTGAGCGACCTTCTCGAGGTCGTCGCAAGTATACTTGTCACCGGTCTCGCAGATACGGGTGAGCAAGGCATAGCCGCGGTCGCGGTTTTCGCGGTCGGAATAGCTGGCGAGCAGGTGCTTGCCGAGGCTGGTGCAATCGCGATCCGAACCGGCGCTGCACGCCGTGTCATACCACAAGGCAATGCGGGCGGTGCTGTCCGGGTTATCGGGGATGTCGTCGCCGCGCAGCACGCCGACGGCCTCGGCACAAACATCGATCACGCCTGCTTCGCATGCATCGCCCAGTAGCATCACTGCCTCCGCCGGTGAATGCAACGGGGAGTCCGGTGTTTGGCTGTAGATCCGCGCCAGCGCGACGCAATCGGCCTGCTCCCCCAGCCCGCAGCCTTGGACCAGCACCGGTCGGGTGCGGATCTGCTCGGGCAGGAGGCAAAAGCTTTCGTTCAGCCCGCAGGCGCGGTCGAACTGCGCGAGCGCTGCCTGGCGGCCCTCAGGCGGCCCGCTGGCTTGGGCGAAGAGTATCTCGCCAAGCTTGTGGCACAGGACGGCACTATCGGCACGGCAGCCGAGATCGGCCATCGCCTGCGCCAGCGCAGCGTTCTGCGCGACCAGCGGCATGATCTGTTCGCAGCCGCGCACGTCGCCCTTGCGGCACTGGCGTTCAAGCAGGTCGATCGCCTCTTGGCGTGCGGCTTGCTCATCGCTCTTTGCGAGGCTGGCGGCCAGTTCACGGCAGGCGCGATCGCTGCCTCTCGTGCAGGCGCGGCGCCGTAGCACCACCGCCGCGCCGACATCGGCCATGGCGGCGTCGAACCCGAATTCGACCGCATCGGCCTGTTCGGAGCAAGCGTCGACACTGCCCAGCGTGCAGGCACGCCCGAGCATCGCGATGCCGTATGCGTATGCTTCGCCCTGCCAGCGCGCAACGATCACGCGATTAGGTTCGACCAGCCACTTGCCCAGCACGAGGCAACCCTCGACCTCGGCGCCATCGCAGGCCTGACGCAGCAGCAATTCAGCGACAGGACGGTTCAGCGGGCGGCCGACGCCCTCCAGAAACGAGCGCCCGAGCGCGGTGCAACCCTGAAGATCGCCCGCCTCGCAAGCAGCCTCGGCGGCGTCGGCAAGCCGCTGCTCGCCCTCGCGTTGTTCCCCCGGGGCGTTGCTTTCGGGATTCTCGACAAGATTGTGGGGCCCCCGGACCTCCATCCCCTGAATGTATGGAAAGGGGATCGGCTGTTGGGCCGACGCCGGGAGCGCGAACACGAAGCCGAACCCCGCCAAGACTGCTGCCAATCTGCCCATCGCGCTTGTCCTCCCCGGCAATGCGCCCCCATCAGGAACAATGCCCCTTCGCTTCCTCCCCGTCAAACGGGCTCTGCTCCCCCTTGTAAGCAGCCGCACCAAGGGGTTAGAGACGTGGGTGAGCGCGCCGCACCGGCAAGGAGACGATCTGCCCATGCCCTCCCTGCCGACCCCTGCCCGCTGGCAAGCGCATCTCGCGCTGGGCATCACCGGTCACCGCGCCACCAATCCCGCCTTCTCCGCCCATGCCGAAGCCATCGACGCTGCGTTGGAAAGCCTGTTCACGCAGATCGAACGGATCGCCGCGTCGAGCCTTCCGGACGCGCAAAATACGCTACGGATGCACAGCCTGCTGGTGGACGGCACAGATCAAATCGCCGCCGAACTGGCTCTGGCGCGCGGGTGGGAACTGGTGGTGCCGCTACCCTTCGGCGCCGATCTCAACCTTGCGATCAACGCGCACCCGGCCACTCCCGCCGATGCCGCCGCACTATGCCGCGGCGATCCCGCCGCCGATCAGGCGGTCGAGGCACGCGCCGCCGCAATCCGCGCAATCACCGCAAGGGCGCACCTGTTCGAACTGGCCGACCGCGACAGCGAGGTCGAAGCGCTGTGGCTGGCAAGTCTCTCCGACCCCGACGACCGCGTCGCAGCGCGTGCTTTCGAAGCGCTGGTTTCGGATAACGTCGCACTGGCCGGGCGGGTGATGATCGAACGCACCGATCTGGTCGTTGCGGTGTGGGACGGCCGGATCGCCAACCTGCCGGGGGGCACCGGTCACACTGTCGCCGCCGCGCTGATGCTGGGCACGCCGGTGCTGCTGATCGATCCGACCGCGCCGCAGGACTGGTCGATCCTCACCAGGCCAGAGGACCTGGGCAAGCAGCGCCCCGCCGCCACGGCTGCCGGACCCGACCTTGCGCGCCTCGAAGCGATCATCCGCGCCGCCGTCATGGCCGAGGGGTGGAGCCCTGCGCTGCTCGACGGCGAAGCGTGGCGCGCGCGCAGTTCCCGCGCCTTCGGCCTCTACCGCCGGATCGAACGCGTGTTCGGGGGCGGCCCCGGTGCGTGGGGCGCGCTCAGGGTCGATTACGAGGCACCGGCTGCGATCGCAGCCGGTAGCGCGGCGGGTTTGGCGGCGGCGGCCAGTGCGCTTCCCGGCGCGGATGAAGGTGTGGCAGCACATCTGCGCGACGATGTTCTGCCGATGTTCGCCTGGGCCGATGGCATCGCCAGCCGCCTTGCCGATGCCTATCGCAGCGGCATGTGTGTCAATTTCGTACTCGCCGCCTTGGCTGTGATTATCGGAATTGCCTACCTTCCCGCCGGGCTGACCGAGATCAAATGGATCTTTGCCACAGTCGAATTGGTGCTGCTGACGGGAATTCTGGTGCTGACGGCCGCCGGTTCGCGGCTCGGCTGGCACCGGCGCTGGTTCGAACTGCGCCGCGTGGCGGAATATCTGCGCCATGCGCCGGGACTGCTGCTGCTCGGCGTATCGCGCCCCACCGGGCGCTGGCCGCGAAAGGGCGGCGGAGCGACCGGCGCCGAGTGGCCCGAGCATTTCGTCCGCCACACGCTGCGAGCGGTAGGCCTGCCGCGCGCCCGCCTGACCCGCGATTATCTGCGCGCCGGCCTCAAGGACGTGGTGCTGCCGCACGTGGTCGCCCAGCGCGCCTATCACGAGGCCAAATCGCACCGGCTTGAACGCGTTCATCACCGGCTCGACCGCGCAGCGGGCACCTGCTTTCGGCTCGCGGTGGTATCGGTGCTGGCCTATCTCTTGCTCAAACTGGGCGGCACGGCAGACGTCATTCCCAAGTCATGGGCGTCTGAAACGTCGCTTGTCTTCACGTTCCTCGGCGTCGCGTTCCCGACACTTGGCGCGAACCTTGCCGGGATCCGCTATTTCGGCGATTTCGAACGGTTCGGCGCGATTTCACAGGTTGCAGCGGAAAAGCTCGGCGAGATCGAAACCCGCATCGGCCTGCTGCTGACGGGCGCAGAGACCAGCATCACCTATGCCGCCGCTGCCGACCTGATGCATGCGCTGGACGAAGCGGTGGTGGGCGAGATCGAAAGCTGGCAATCGGTGTTCGGCGCAAAGCACCTCGCCCTACCCGCCTGATACCTTGGCGTGCGAGCACAGAGCACGCGAGCGGCTGAAGCACTGGAGCGGGTGAAGGGAATCGAACCCTCGTCGTCAGCTTGGGAAGCTGCTGCTCTACCATTGAGCTACACCCGCATCGCGCTGTCAGGGCTGGATGATTTTCACCAACCCGCCGCGGTTCAGCCGTCAGTTTACACTGCCCCGCGAGATGCGCTCGCCGATTGCCACGATTACCTGCAATTGGTCAACATTAGTTCGCCTGATCCCGGACACCTTTTCGGCCGACCAGCCCAGCCATGTCAGAACGCGATCGAGGCTGATGCCCGCACGGTCCGCGGCATGCCTTGCAGCAGCGCAGGCGTGAAGGCGTCGAAGGATGACGCCCAGAACGCATCGTCAAACACATTGTCCACCGTCAGACGCAATGTCACCGGCGCATCGCCTGCCGCAAAGACATAGCGGGCACCCAGATCGACTGTCGTCCAGTCATCGAGGGTCAGCGTGTTGGCGGCATCGGCGAACTGTTCGCCGGTGTGCGTGACGCGGCCCGTCAGCGTGAAGCCGGGGGCGAAGGGCAGATCCCATTCGACATTGCCGTTGAAGGTGAGTTCGGGAACACCGACGACCTCCAGCCCATTGTCGAGTTCGGCATTGTTGAGCGCAAGGCCGGTGATCAGCCGCAGACCCGGCACGATCTCGCCGTTCAATGTCGCTTCGATCCCCTGATGGCGCTGGTCGCCGACATAGTCGAAGACCGGTGCCCCGGTCCCGGCCAGAACGCCTTCGCCCGGCCGCTCGATCCGGTAGAGCGCAAGGCTCGCGAACATTCGGCCGATGGCGTATTTCGCGCCCACTTCGAACTGTTCGGATACGCGTGGGGCCAGCACCTCGCCGGGGTTTGCAATCAACGGATCGATCGGCGCGGTCGGGCCTTGCTGCAAAGCCTCGATGTAATTGGCATACAGCGACAGCCCCTCGGCCGGCTTGACCACAAGGCCCGCCACCGGAGTCAGGCGGTTCTCGTCATAGAACATCTCGCGCGTGCCATCCGCAGCGCTGAAGTTCTCGACCTGGATCTCCTGATAACGCACCCCGCCGGTCAGCAGCACCGTGTCTTCGAACAGCCCGATGGTGTCGGAAACGAACAGGCTGGATAGGCGGTTTTTCGCAATCGGGAACGGATCATCCAGATCGCCCCCCACAAAACTCGAAGCCGGGATCGGCAGTTGCGGCGTGTCATAGAGGTTGGTGTCGAAGCCCGGAAAGCCTGCCCCCCCGTAGAGGAAATCGAAGGCGTTGCGATTGACCTGCCAGTTAATATTGCCGCCGACATTCACTTCATGCGTGGTGCCGCCGAGCGCAAAGCGGCCCCGGAAACCCGCCTCGATCGCCTCGTTATTGTCGGTGCGCGGCACGAACAGCGCGTTGCCGTTGGCATCGCCGGTCGCTTCGTCGAGCGCGGTAATCCCGCCATAGATGCCGTCCTCGCTGCCATCGCGTGCGCCGGCGCGGGCATAGACCATCGCGTCTTCGGACAGGTCGTATTCGAGGTTCAGCGTGCCGAAGATATCGCGCAACTCGGTGAAGGTGTAATCCTGCGCGTAGTTGGCATCGCTGTCCGGCAGGCGCGGGATGAAGCCCGCAAGCGTGACCTTGGGCCGCAAGCCATCGACCCGCACTTCCTGATAGGCGAAATCGAGCGCGGCCCGGAAGGCGCCGCCATCATAATCGAGCGCCGCGCCCAGCACCTGCGTGCGGCGGTCTTCGCGGTCGATTGCTACCTCACCGTCGCGGTATGCGCCGTTGACGCGCAGACCCCATTCGCGGTTGTCGCCGAAGCGCCGCGAAACGTCGAAGCTGCCGCCGACATGCGCATCGCCGACAAAACCGACCGTGGAGCGGGTGACATCGCGGCGCCCGGCACGCTTGAGGGCCAGATTGACGCTGCCGCCGAGTGCCGATCCGCCGGGCGCCGCGCCATTGATGAAGGCGTTGGCACCGTTCAGCACCTCGACCCGCTCGAACAGTTCGGGCGCGATCAGCTGACGCGGGGCGATGCCGTAAAGGCCGTTCACGCCGATGTCGTCACCAAACAGGGCGAAGCCGCGGATCACGAACTGTTCGGCAGCATTGCCGAAGCCGTAGGTGGTGCGGATGGTCGGGTCATTGTCCAGCACTTCGCCAAGGGTCAGCGGCTGCTGGTTGTAGATCAGTGTCTCGTCATAGCTGCGGATCGAGAAAGGCAAATCCTCGGCCGGCATCGGACCGAACACGCCCGCCTCGCCGCCATTGATCACCTGCGTCGCGTTGTTGCGCTGGGCGGTAACGACGATGGTGGCGCTGTCCTCCTGCTCCTGTGCGGCGGCGGGGGCTGCCAATGCGGCGGCGAGAAGCGAGGCGGAAAGCAGATAGGCAGTTTTGGTCATGTCACGTCCGAAGATATCGAGGGAGAGAGAAGTCAGCCGCGCCGTTGCCACGCGAATGCGATGGCAAACAACGGGAGGAACAGGAGTGCGGCGGCGGCCCAATCGGCCAGGCCTTCGCCCATGAGGCCAATGACCAACCCGGCGAGACTTGCGGCCAGCAACAGCAACGGCACCGCGAATACGCGGGCAAGGCTGCGCGGCGCGGTGCGGGGCGAAGGTGCGTGCTTCACGCTTGCGCACTCCGCCCCATGCCGGGCACCGCACCGCTCGCGATTTCGTCGATCCGCCGCTCGATCCGGCCCGGCTCGCGCCGCAGCCACAGCATCAGGCCGGTCCACAGCACCCAGATGGTGGCAAGGTTGAGCAGCGCCCATAGCAGCTTCAGCGCAAGGCCGCCGTAATCGCCGAAATGCAGCGGCTTGGACAGCATCAGCGCCTGATTGATCGCGGGCATGGCGCGCGCGTCGGTCAGCGTCGCATCGCGCGCATCGATCAGTGCAGGAGTCAGCAGGAATTGGGTCGCTGGCTGGTCGCCTTGGAAGAACACCGCGTAATGATGCGCCGTGCTGAAGGCACCGCCGGGAAAGCCGATGAACTGCGGTGCCCGGCCCGGCAGCGCGTCCTGTGCCGCCGCCATCGCCGCATCGAGCGAGGCGTAGTCTGCCGGATCGAGCGGGGCGGAGCCTGAATATTGCGCGGTCATCTGCGCCAGTTCGCCGTTCTGCCACTGCGATGTGAGCGGATCGGCGAGCGTGTTGATCACGCCCGTCAGCCCGACCACCAGCGCCCAGCCCAGCGTCACGACCCCGAGCAGATTGTGCTGATCAAGCCGTCGCACTCGCAGGCTGCGGCTGGTCCGCAAAGTCCCGAATTCGAGCCGCCGCATGAACGGCGCATAGAGCACCACGCCGGAAACCAGCGCGATCAAGAACAAAAGGCCCATTGCGCCCAGAAACAGCATCCCGGGCAAGCCGAGGAACAGATCGACATGCAGCGACAGGATGAAGTCCATCACCCCCCCATCAGGCGCCGGGCCGATCGCCTGTCCGGTCGCCCGGTCGAGAAACAGCAGCGTCATTGCGCTTTCGCCAGTGTCCGGGCTCGGGCCGGTGGTGACGGTCAGCAGCGGGCTGTCATTGCTGAAAGCCATGAACAGCGGGACTTCGCCGGGACGCTGGGCGAGAGCCTCTGCCAGCATGGCATCGAGCGGCAAACCGGCCTGCGCCGAGGGCGCCCCCGGCAGCTGCGCCTCGTAATCCTCGCCCAGCATCGCGTCGATCTCGTCATGGAAGATCAGCGGCAGGCCGGTCACGCACAGCATCAGGAGAAAGGCGGTCGAGACGAGGCTCGTCCACTTGTGAACGATGAACCAGATCCTGATTGTGGAACGCTTCACGTCGTCTCCGGCAGATCACGGCCAAGGGGCCGCCCTTGTGACGCGCCGCTGCTAGGAGCGTTCCGGACTCCCGTCAATGATAAGCAGTCGCATTATTAAGTTGCGCCGAGCCAGGATCAGTCCTCGTCGAGCGTCACGCGCTCGACGGCAATTCCGGCGGTGAGGCCGTGGATGGACGTCGACAGGACGATGGTGAAAGCCACCACCGCCCATAAGGCCCCTTCATTGACAAGTTCGACGTGGTGCCCTGCGTAAGCGAGATAGTAGATCGATCCGATCCCGCGCACACCATAGAACGAGATCACCGCGCGCGGTCGCCAGCTCAGGCGCAACCCGGATAGCGCGAGCCATGCAGCGACAGGGCGAATGATGAACACCAGCGACAGGCCGATAATGACCTCGGGCCAGCCGAGGTAGGGCCAGAGACTCGGCAAGGCGGCACCCAGCGCAACGAGTATGAGCGCCGTCAACGTGTGTTCAAGCGACTCGGAGAAATCATGCAGCCGCGCATGGAAGTCGTGTTCGGGTTCCTGGCGCCGCAAAACGAGCCCTGCGACAAAGGCGGCAATGAAACCGTATCCCTCGATCAATTCTGTCAGGCCGTATGCGAAAATGACCCCCGCAAAAGCGACCACCCCGGTCTGCGTTGTGGCAAGGGCATTGCCCTTGGGCCAATCGAACAGCAATTTGCCGAGCAGCCAGCCGACGCTCGCCCCGCCCGCCGCGCCGACGATCACCCGGTAAACCACGTCGAGCATAACCCATTCGGCAACAAGACCAGTGGTAACGGCGCCAGCGGTGGCAATCGCAACGCCGAGATGCACGAACGGGAATGCCAGCCCGTCATTCAGCCCGGCTTCGGTTGTGAGGGCAAAGCGAACCGGGTGTTCGCCGCCTTCCGCCGGGCGGCCAACCTGGACCTCTCCGGCAAGCACGGGATCGGTCGGCGACAAGACGGCGCCGAGCAAAAGCGCGCCCGCCAACGTCATGCCGGCCGCCTGCCATCCGACGAGGGCGAGTGCGATGATCGTCAGCGGCATGGCGATGGCGAGCAGCCTGAGCGTGGGCATCCAGAGGTTGCGCCCCACCAACCGGTCTATTCGCAGGCCCGTGCCGAACAGGCCGAGGATCACGCAAAGTTCGGCTGCCACTTCCCAGATGCGCGGGGAATCGATGGGATTGATGGCCCCCGGCATCCCCGGCACCCACGAAAATGCGACAAATCCGGTGAGTAGAATGAGAGCGGAT
Organism: Erythrobacter sp. NFXS35; assembly: GCF_040148725.1. Taxonomy (NCBI): domain Bacteria; kingdom Pseudomonadati; phylum Pseudomonadota; class Alphaproteobacteria; order Sphingomonadales; family Erythrobacteraceae; genus Erythrobacter; species Erythrobacter sp. NFXS35. The sequence goes on from NZ_JAGDEB010000001.1 coordinate 1,365,751, forward strand.
GCCGCCGGTTCACGTCCGGATATGAAGCGCGGCGACCAGTAGGACAGGATTATCGCGAAGCCCGCGGCGGACAGCAGGATATGGTAGGAATCGAATTCGAACATCAAGCCTCACCGTCCCGAAAGCTGGAGCAAAACGCGCCCCGGCGTCCGGAGGCATCGATTTGGCTCTAAAAGGTTACATATTTTAAGCCCTAACGCAGGTTCTTCGATGCAATCACGGCTGGCTGCAGTCCGAAGCGGGGCGCTTGCCCGTCAACCGCCTGGCTTCATCGCAAACTCCGCCCAGACCGGGAGGTGGTCGGACGCGGTCGCGGCGAGCGCGCTGTGGTGCACACCGCAGGCTGTCGGCGACAGGCGTTGGCAATGCATGATCCGGTCGAGCCGCCCGATCGGACGGCGGCTATGGAAGCTCGGCCCGCAATCGAGAATCCCGAAGTGCCGACCGAATTCGCGGAAGCACCCGGCATTGGCGCGCCATTCGTTGAGATCGCCCATCATCACGGTCGGTCGCTCCGCCTGCGCGGCTTCTGCCAGTTCCGCGATCACCCGTGCCTGCCTGACACGCCACAGACCTGACAGGTCAAGGTGCATCCCGAACACCGTCAGCGGCCCGCCCGCCGTCTCCAGCGTCGCGGTCACCACGCCGCGCGGTTCGAGGCAGGGGATGTGGATGATGTCATGGTGGGTGATTGCAATGCCCTTGCGCACCAGAATGGCGTTGCCATGCCACCCCATAGAATCGTGCTGCACGTCGAGCGGAACGGGGACGTAGTCGGTGTGGTTTTCGATCAATAATGCCGGCAAGGCGCTGCTGCGCACACCGAAGCGGCGGTCCGCTTCCTGCAGGGCGATGATGTCCGCGTCCACCTCCTGCAGCACCTTGAGAATGCGCAGCGGATTGCGCGCCCGGTCAGTGCCGATGGCTTTGCGGATGTTATAGCTGGCGAGCTTGATGCGGAAAGGCGCCGGGTCGGACGGATGATCGGGCATGGCAGCAAAGGTACTCGGCGCGGGCGAATGTGGGGTGGCGGAACGCTGGCAGGTTGGGCCAGACGCCTGCGATCCGCAAGGGCCGGGGTCAGGCCGGTGCGGCGGTTCGTCCCGGCTCCCGCTCCACTTCGCCGCCGACGGCCGTGAACAGGTCGACATAGGCCTGCGCCAGATCGGCATTGCCATCGATCAGCGATTCGCGGCTGGAGATAAGCTGGCGTTGCACGTCGAGCACATCGAACAGCGAAGCGAGCCCTTCGCGGTAGAGCGCATTGGACTGTTCGAACGCAGCCTCGCTCTCGGTCACAGCGTTCTGGAATTCGCCGGTCCTGTCCTTGGCCGCGCTGATCGCGGTGAGCGCGGTCTCAACCTCCGCCAGAACCGCCAGCAGTGTCTGGCGGTAATCGGCCAGTTCAGCAGCAAGGAAGCTTTCCGCCGCCCGTACTTCGGCGCGGCGGCGGCCACCATCGATCAGCGGCACGCCCAGCACGGCGGACAGGCTGGCGATGGCCTGCGAAAACAGCCCGTCGACGCTGCCATTGCCCAGCGTCACCAAGCCGGGGAGCGCGAGCGCCGGCAGCAGATCGGCGCGCTCCACCCCGACATTCGCGGCTGCTTCGGCAATCGACGCTTCGGCCAGCAGCAGATCAGGGCGGCGGCGCAGCAGGTCTGCGGGCACACCGATCGCCGGGCCTCTGGCAAAGTTCGGCACCGTGGCATCGCGCGCGGCTTCGGGAACGCCGGACGGAGTCTCGCCCACCAGCACCGCCAAGGCATTGGCTGCCCGGGCGCGCGCCAGCAACAGCAGACCGCGCTGTGCTTCGGTGCGGGCCACATCGGCGCGGGCGCGGCGCACGTCGAGATTGGATGAAAGGCCCGCCTCGAACCGCAAGGTCACGATCCTGAGCGTTTGCCGCTGGAGATCGCTCGATTCCTCCAGCAGCCGCAGCCGCGCTGCGGTACGCTGCAATTCGATATACTGGCTGGCCACGGCAGCGGCGAGCAGGCGGCGGCGGTCTGCGACCAGTTGCGCAGCCCCGTCGGCAGCGGCGATGGCGGCGGCGCGTTCGGCCGAGAGACGCCCGTTGGTATCGATCCGCCAAACGCCGCCGAGGCTTGCGCCCGCACCATCGGTAAAAGAACCGCGATCGTCGAACACGCTATCGCCAGCCACTTCGCCATCGATGGTGGGAAGGAAATCGGATTCTTCGGCGACCACGATTGCCCGCGCCGCCGCCAGCCGCTGACGCGCCGCATCGAGCGAGGGGTTGCGGGTGAGCGCCGCATCGACCAGCCGATCAAGTTCCGGATCGCCGAAGCCGTGCCACCATGCATCCTCCAGCCCGGCTGCGGGCCGCGCACCGGCGAAATAGTCGGGCGGCAGGGTGACACCCGCCCCGGGTTCGACTGTCGGGATGCGCGGCGTGGCGCAGGCCGCCAGCAGCATCACCGCTGGCACAAGGGCTGCAACCCGGAACCTCATGCTGCAGGCTCCGCGTTGCGTTCCTCGTCGGCGCGCAATTCGCGGTCGAGACGCGCCAGATCGACACTGCGCGATTTCGCCAGCGGCGCAATCAGCGCATAAAGCGCAGGCACCAGAAACAGCGTGAACAACGCCGCGATCCCCAACCCGCCGAAGATCACCCAGCCGATTGCCTGCCGCGCCTCTGCTCCCGCCCCGCTGGCGATCACCAGCGGCACCGCGCCTGCGACGGTGGAGATCAGGGTCATGGCGATGGGACGCAGGCGGATCGTCGCGGCCTCGCGGATTGCGGCGGCGACGTCGGCGCCCTCCTCGCGGCGCTGATCGGCGAATTCCACCATCAGGATGCCGTTCTTGGCCATCAGCCCGATCAGCATCACAAGCCCGATCTGCGAATAGATATTGAGTGACGTTCCCGACATGAACAGCGCAAACAGCGCTGCGGCGAGCGCGAAGGGGATCGATGCGAGGATCACGAACGGGCTGGCGAGGCTTTCGAACTGGGCGACCAGCACGAGGAACACGATCAGGACTGCGAAACCATAGGTCAGCAGCAATTCGCGCGAGCTTTCCTCCAACTGCTGCGCTTCGCCGCGCAGGATCGGTTCGATTCCTTCCTCCAGCGCTTCGTCCGACAATCGCTCGATCTCGGCAATGGCGTCGGCCAGCGGCACGCCGGGCGCAATCGCAGCCTGTACCTCGATAGCGCGGCGCTGTTCGGTGCGGTCGAGTTCGGCGGCGACGCCCTGTTCGTTGAGGCGGGTCAGAGATGACAGCGGCACCAGCCCGCCCGCGCTGCTGCGGACATAAAGATTGCCCAGATCGTCCGGCCCGGTGATCGCGGATGTCTGCGAGGTGAGCAGGATCGGGATCGCCTGATCGTCGACATTGAGATCGACCACTTCGAACCCGTCCACCATCGCCTGAAGGGTCAGCGCCAAGTCGTCCAGATTGGCGCCGAGATCGGCGGCGCGGGCGCGGTCTATCGAGATGGACAGCTGCGGCTGAGTCGGCTGATAGGAAAGATCGGGATCGGAGAGGATCGCCGATTGGTCGATCGCGTCCGCCAGCGCGCGCGCGGACACATAGATGCCTTCGTAATCATTGCCGGTCAGCGCGACTTCGATGCCGCCCTGCCCGCCCCCGCCGCCGCCGCCCAGGGTAGAGCGCCCTCGGGCAGACGCGCCCGAACCGGGGATCGCATCGAGTGGTTCTTCCAGCGCGGCGACGATTTCACTTTGGCTGCGCTGCCGCTCGTCCCAGTCGGCCAGCGTGGCGGTGACTTGAATAAGGTTGGGATCGTAACGCCCGACGATCGCGAGCGTGGACTGGATTTCGCCGCTTTCCTCCAACGGCGCTAGCACCGCCTCGACTTGATCCATCTGGCGGTCCATGAAGGCAAGGCCTGTGCCGTCCGGCCCGCGCGCCCAGACATAGAAGGTGGCGCGGTCTTCCTCCGGCACCAGTTCCTCGTCGATCTGGGTGTAGGTCAAACCTGCGCCGAACAATGCCAGCAAGCACACGAGCACCACCCGCCATGGCCGGGCGATACAGGTAGCGACCAGCCTGTCGTAGCGGCGCGCAAATCCGGTGGCGAAGCGTTGCAGCCGCGGATGGGGATCGGCCCCGTCACCGGCGAGATCGACCTTCGCCGCCAGCGCGGGCACGAGGCTGACCGCGACGAACGTCGACAGGATCACCGCAATTGCCAGCACGAACCCGAATTCGCGGAACAGGCGCCCCGTTTCGGACGGCAGGAAGCTGATCGGCACGAATACCGAAACCAGCACCGCAGTGGTCGCAATAACCGCGAAATAGACCTGCCGGGTGCCCAGCACCGCCGCTGCCTTGCGCCCCAGCCCCTGCTCTTTCTGCAGACGCTGCGCGTTTTCCAGCACGACGATGGCATCATCGACCACAAGCCCGGTCGCGAGAACCAGTGCGAGCAGGGTGAGAAGGTTGATCGAAAAGCCCATCGCCCAAATCCCGGCTATGACACCGATCAGCGCCACGGGAATCGCAGTGCTGGGGATCAGGGTCGGCTTAAGATGGCCGAAGAACAGATAGATCACCGCCATCACCACCAGCACGGTAACGACCAGTGTCACCATCACCTCGCGCACCGAAACGCGGATGAATTCGGCATCGTCGGATATCACCCTGACCGAAATATCGTCGAACCGCGCGTCGAGCCGCTCCGCCGCCTTACGGGTCGCATCGGAGATGGCGATGGTGTTGGAATTGGCCTGCCGCACCACCCCCAGCCCGATCACCGGCTCCCCGTCGAGCCGGACATAGCTGGTGGCGTCGGCGGGCGCGAAATAACTTTCCGCAACATCGCCGATCGTCACCTCGCCCTGGATCACCACCTCCGCGATGCGAGCGGGATCGGCAGCGGTGGCTTCGGCACGGACCAGCAAGTTCTGCGCATCGGAGCGGAACGAGCCGACCGGCGTATCGAACGGTGCCTGCCGCAAAGCGGCGGCGACATCGCTCATCGTCAGACGGAAGCGCGCCAGCCTGATCGGATCGACCGCGACCCGCAGCTGCGTCGGGCGCGTGCCGAACGTGTCGATATTCGCCACGCCTTCGGCCGCCAGCAATTCGGGGATGATATCGTTTTCGACGATCCGGGTAAGTTCGGCGACGTCATAACGGCGGCTGGAGACCGCCAGCGTCATGATCGCCTCGGCATCCTGATCGGCTTTGACGACCTGAATCTGCTCGGTGCGTTCGGGCAGGTCGCGGGTCACCCGGCTGACCGCCTCGCGCAGGTCCGACGCGGCGGTATCGAGGTTGGTTCCGGGGTTGAACTCGACCCGGATCCGGCTGCTGTTTTCCTCGCTGGAGGAGCGGATATTGCGCACCCCGTTGACCCGCGCGGCGGCGTTTTCGAGCCGTGAAGTCACCTCGGCGTCGATGGTCTCGGGCGCCCCTCCCGGCAGCGTGGCCGTGACGGTGACGATCGGGCGGTCGACGTTGGGCAGCTCGCGCACTTCGGTGCCGAGCAGTGCGGCGACCCCGGCGATGACGATCAGCAGGTTGAGCACGATGACCAGCAGCGGCCGCTTGACCGCCAACAACGGAAGATCGGAGCCGCGGCTCACGACGGCGCGACCTCGACCTGTGCAGCGTCGCGCACAGGCGGACTGACCAGCGTCACCGCCTGTCCTTCGCGCAGCTTCTGCACGCCTTCGACGATGATCTGGGTTCCCTTGGCGATGTCGGCTTCGAGCAGCGCCAGACCCTCCCGGCGCGAAGCGATGGTGATCGGCACGCGCACCGCCTTGCCTTCGCGCACGGCGAAGACGGACGAGCCATCGCCCGTCCACATCACGGCCGCTTCGGGCACGGCCGGGCGCAATTGTCCGCTATCGGCGAACCGCACGGCAAAGCTCATGCCGGGGCGAAAGCGGTCAGCGGAATTGTCGATCGCGGCGCGCGCACGGTAGCTGCGCTGTTCAAGTTCGATATTGCTGTCGACCGCTTCGATGCTGGTGACGATCGTCCGGTCGGGATCGGCAAACGGTACCACTTCGACGCTCTGGCCTGGACGCAGGCGCCGGAACACCGCCTCGGGCGCGTTGAAATCGATGTAGAGCCGCCCGCGCTGGTCGATCTGAGCCACCAGCGTGGTCGGCGTCACGCGGTCACCGGGGTCGAGCTCGGAAAAGCTGACATGGCCGCTGAACGGCGCGCGGATGGTGCGTTCGGACAGCGCGAGCGCAGCCTGATCGCGTTCGACCTGCGCGGCGGCGAGCGCGGTTTCGCCCGCTTCGATCTGGCTTTCGGACAGCGCGCCGGTATCCTCGATCCGGCGATAGCGGCCGAGCAATTGCCGCGCCTCTTCAACGCGGACTTCGGCGAGCTTCAGCGCCAGCTGCTCGGCCCGCGCATCAAGCTCGACCAGCACAGCGCCCTGCCGCACGAACGCGCCGGGACTGAACCGCACTGCGGCGACCCGGCCCGAGACCTCGGGAAATATCTGCGCCGACCGGACCGCACGGGCAGTGCCGACCGCCTCGACGACATCCTCGTCGGCGAGCAGGCGCACGGGCTCGGCAACGACGGCGACCTTGCTCTCGTCGACGCGTTGTTCGTCGGCAGAGCAGGCGGCCAGCAGCGCCATGGCCGCCAGGGAAAGGAAAAATCGCATGGATTCGGGGTATTTCGTATCTCTGAAGGTTTGTCCATTCAACCCCGCTGGCGGCATAGGGTTCCCCTCAGGCCATCGAAGCAGCGCGCGCTTGGTGCTTGCCGAGCATGCAGCCCCGCGCCATGATCGATTGGAAGGCGACAGGGCAAAGGCGACGGGGCAAAGGATCGGCGATGATGCAGATGGGGCGGACGACGCGGGCTATGGCCAAGCTGACAATGCTGGCGGCGATCACCATGTCCACTGCCATTCTGTCATCCGGGCCAGTCCATGCCGACGATGCGGCGCCGATCGCCATGAGCCAGACCGAGCACGCCGCCCCGGCACTGCCGCCGATCCTGTCACCGCGCGACCGGGCCGTTCTGGAAAACCGCATTCTGGCCGGACGGCTCGATAGCATCATCCCTGCGATCATGCGCGAACAGGGCATCGACCTGTGGCTGCTGATGGCGCGCGAATATTTCGAGGAACCGGTGGTCGCCAGCATGCTCGATGCCGAGAACATGCACGCCCGGCGCCGGACAATCCTGATCTTCCACGATCCGGGCGAGGGCCAGCCGGTCGAGCGGCTGACTGTCAGCCGCTATGGCCTCGGCGGCCTGTTCGACCCCGCCTGGAACCCGGACGAACAACCCGACCAGTGGCAGGCGGTCGCCGGCCTCATCGCCGCGCGTGACCCCGCCAAAATCGCGATCAACACGTCTGATCTGTCCCAGTTCGGTGATGGCATGACGCTGAGCCAGTATGATCGCTTCATGTCCGCTCTGCCGCCCGCGCTGCACGAGCGCGTGGTGAGCGGCGAACGGCTGGCGATCCGCTGGCTCGAAACCCGCACCCCTGCCGAGTTGGAAATCTATCCCACCATCGTGCGCATCGCCCATGCAGTGATCGGCGAGGCGTTCTCGCGCAAGGTCATCACCCCCGGCGTGACGACCGCTGAGCAGGTGCAATGGTGGTATCGCGATCGGCTGATGCAGCTCGGGCTCGATCCGTGGTTCCACCCCTCGGTCGCGATCCAGCGGCAGGGCACAAAGGGCATGATCGAAGGCGATGCGGTGATCCAGCCGGGCGATTTGCTGTGGACCGATTTCGGCATCACCTATCTGCGGCTCAACACCGACACCCAGCACCTCGCCTATGTGCTCAAGCCCGGTGAGACCGAAGCCCCGGCGGGCCTGCGCGCGGGGCTGGCGAATTCGAACAAGGTGCAGGATTTCCTCACCCGCGCCTTCACAACCGGGCGCAGCGGTAACGAGGCGCTAAAATTGGCGCGAGCCGGTGCGATTGCGGCGGGTATCGACCCGTCGATTTACACCCATCCCATCGGCAATCACGGCCATGGCGCGGGGCCGAGTATCGGTTTCTGGGACAATCAGAACCCCGATCCGCGCGGGGACGGGCCGATCAACGCCGACACCGCATGGTCGATCGAGCTGACATCCTACGCCGCCGTGCCCGAATGGGGAGGCCAAATGGTCGATTTCCGCACCGAGGAAGACGCCTTCTTCGACGGCACCAGCGTGCGCTATATCGACGGTCGGCAGACGGAGATCACGCTGATCCCCTCGGGCTAGCGGCTCGACGACCCGATCCCGTGCGCCGCCGTCTTGACCCGGTAAACATCGGTCAGGGCGGTGATGTAAAGCTCGGACAGATCCGCCCCGGCCCACGCAAGATTGGTCGCGCGCTTGGGCGTTTCGAGCCGCGCGACCACCGTGCCGCTGGCCGGATCGACCACGCACAGCCCGCCCGGACAGGTGAAATAGACCCGCCCTTCGCTGTCTACCCGCACCCCGTCGACCCGGCCCTGCTTGCTCTCGTCCGTCACATCGACCACCAGCCGCTTGCCGGAAGCGGTGCCATCGGCGGCGATGTCATAGGCCCAGACCGTCTGCGTCGCCGTATCGCCGACATACAGCACGCGCTCGTCGGGCGAGAAGGCGAGGCCGTTCGGCCGGCTCAGCGCATCGTCGATCAGCACCATCCGGCCCGTGCCTTCATCGAAGCCATAGACGCCGTTGAACCCGACCTCGGCCTCGCGCTGGATCCCCTGATAAGCGCTGCCGAGACCATAGGGAGGATCGGTGAAGAAGATCATCCCGTCGGATGCGCGCACCACCACGTCATTGGGGCTGTTGAGATGCTTGCCCTCATACTCCGCCACCACGGTCTGCCGCCCGCCTTCGGGCGTCCAGCGCGTGATCTCGCCGCTGCCGTGCTCGGCATTGAGCAGCCGCCCTTCGCGGTCGAAGGTGTGGCCATTCGCCAAGGCGGACGGAGTGTAGAGCACGCTCGGCGCCCCTTCTCCCGGCGTATAGACGTAGACCGTGTCGCCCGGGATATCGCTGAAGATCACCCGCGCCCCATCCCACGCCGGGCCTTCGGTGAAGGTGTATCCGTCTGCAACAAGTTCGAGAGTGCCGGGGACGAAAATGCTCTCCTCGTCCACGGGCACCGGAGTGGGTGTCTGCGCCCAAGCAGTGCTGACCGAAAGCACCGCCGATGCTGCAATTAACCTCAAAGCCTTCCGCATTTTCGCGTTCCTTGTCGCCGTGTCTGCGGCACAACCTGCCTCGTCCGGCCCTTGCGCGCCAGCACTTTCGAGAGGAAGCGCGCCCTTGCCAGCGTGGGCCAGCATCGCCATTGGGAACGCCAGAGACAGGAGACTTATTCCATGCGTCAGATCGACCATTTCATTGTCGGCGACAGCCCCGCCCCCACACGCAAGCATCAAATCTGGAACCCTTCGACCGGCGAAGTGCAAGCGGAGGTTGCGTTGGGCGATGCCGCGTTGCTGACCCGCGCGGTTGAGACCGCCAAACGCGTCCAGCCCGGCTGGGCCGCCACCAATCCGCAGCGCCGCGCGCGGGTGATGTTCGCCTTCAAGGAGCTGGTCGAGGCGAATATGCAGGACCTCGCCGAAATGCTCTCGTCGGAGCATGGCAAGACCGTGCCGGATGCCAAGGGCGATGTGCAGCGCGGGCTCGAAGTGATCGAATATGCCTGCGGCCTCCCGCAGATCATGAAGGGCGAATACACCCACGGCGCAGGGCCTGGGATCGACGTCTACTCGATGCGCCAGCCGCTCGGCATCGGCGCAGGGATCACCCCGTTCAACTTCCCGGCGATGATCCCGATGTGGATGTTCGGCATGGCCATCGCGGCCGGCAATGCCTTCATCCTGAAGCCTTCCGAACGCGATCCCAGCGTTCCGGTGCGGCTAGCCGAACTGTTCCTCGAAGCGGGCGCGCCCGAAGGGCTGTTGCAGGTCGTGCACGGTGACAAGGAAATGGTCGACGCCATCCTCGATCACCCCGATATCGCCGCGATCAGCTTTGTCGGTTCCTCCGACACCGCGCAGTATATTTACTCACGCGGCACCGCCAGCAACAAGCGGGTGCAGGCCTTCGGCGGGGCCAAGAACCACGGGATCGTGATGCCCGATGCCGATCTCGATCAGGTGGTGAACGATCTTGCCGGCGCGGCCTTCGGTTCGGCGGGCGAACGCTGCATGGCGCTGCCGGTGGTGGTGCCGGTGGGTGAGGACACCGCCAATCGGTTGCGCGAAAAGCTCATCCCCGCGATCCACGGCTTACGCATCGGCGTGTCGAACGATCCCGACGCGGACTACGGCCCGGTCGTCACGCCCGAACACAAGGCGCGGATCGAACAATGGATTGGCGTGGCCGAGGAAGAAGGCGCGGAAATCGTCATCGACGGGCGCGGGTTCTCGCTTCAGGGGCACGAGAAGGGCTTCTTCGTCGGCCCCACGCTGATCGACCGCGTGACCCCGCAGATGAAATCCTACCAGGAGGAAATCTTCGGCCCCGTGCTCCAGATCGTGCGCGCCGATGATTTCGAACACGCGCTGCGCCTGCCGTCCGAGCACCAGTATGGCAATGGCGTTGCAATCTTCACCCGCAACGGCCACGCCGCGCGCGAATTCGCCGCGCGGGTCAATGTCGGGATGGTCGGCATCAACGTGCCGATCCCGGTACCGGTCGCCTACCACAGCTTCGGCGGGTGGAAGCGGTCGGGCTTCGGCGATATCGATCAGTACGGCACCGAAGGTCTGCGGTTCTGGACCAAGAACAAGAAGGTCACCCAACGCTGGCCCGATGGCGGGATGGACGGCTCGAACGCCTTCGTAATCCCGACGATGGGGTGAGGAATATGCACCGTCTGATCCTGTACGCCGCCGCCGGCATCGCGCTGGCGGGATGCGACCAGCAGGAAGCCGGACCGGTCGACGCCGAGGTTGCGCCGACGAGCGCGGCGGATGCGGCACAGACGCTCGAAGGCGAACGCAGCCTCGCCGACGAAACCGAGACCGGCCCGACCCGCGCGCGAGACGTGGCTTCGGGCGACATTGTGCCGGCGCGTTTCCACGGCGTATGGGACGCCGCCAAAGGCACCTGCGACCCGGCCTCTGACCTGCGGGTCGAAATCGGGCCGGACCGAATAGAATTCTACGAGAGCGCTGGCGAAGTCACCGGCGTTATCGAGGAGAATGGCCGCATTATGGCCGACCTTGCTTTGCAAGGAGAGGGCGAGACATGGACGAACCGTCTCGCGCTCTCGCTGGACGGAGACCGGCTAACCCTTGACGATCCTGATGCGCCGGGCGTTGGCGGCGCGCCTGCGCGGGTGCGCTGTCCCGGCTAGCCTCAGCACGCTTCGATCGCCGCAATCATCGACTTGAGCCATGCCCGCGGCTCCGGATCGCCGCCCACAGGCGCAACGAATTCCTGCCCGCGAGACACGGCCTGCAGCCGCCCCTCCTCGCCCCAGCGCCACGCCGCGTCGTGGCAGCTCAGACCGGTGCGATGCAGCCAGTCCGGCACGATCCATTGGCTCGGCTTCTCCCCCGGCGCGGTCAACCGCAAGGAGGCGGGCACGGTCTTCGCAGCCGGCCCGCGCCCGACATAAAGCATGTCGTTGGCGCCGTGCAGCCCGAAGGCATGCGGCTGGCCCAGCGTGCGGTAGCGGGCGCGGGTATCCTCGTCACAGGTGACCAGATCGATGCGCTGTTCGATAACGAGATAGGCGAAGACGCGGTGGTGCCGTCCCTCGCCCTCCCCATCGAACAGGCCGAAGAACAGGAAGACATCGCCCTCGCGCACGCCCTGCTTCACCAGATGTCCCTGCGCCGCATGGCACTGGCCCAGGATCGCAGTGCCACCCGCAAGGAACATCGGATCGTGATGGCAGGCATCGTCTGGCCCAAATCGCCCCTTGCTAGCCTGCGCAGCCTCCGCGCCAAGCCCCAGATCGCCGTAGGTGACGGGCGACAATCCCTTCCTATCGGGGATCGGCAGGCTGTGCGGACGGCCCGCGACAATCGGCGAAGGCCCGCCGCCCGAGGTGCTGTCAAAACCCTTGCGGGAGAGGATGATGCGCATCGCCTCTCATCGCCCCGTCCGCTTTGTTGCGCAAGCCGCACCATCCACGCTTGGCTTTTTTGCTCACAAGCGGCTAAGGGCCGCGCGCTATGGTGAACGACGTAAAGGCTACCGCGCTCGTGATGGCGGGCAAGCGTTCGGGCGTGCTCGATCCGCTGGCCGAGCGTGCTGGCGTCTCGCAGAAGGCGGTCGTGCCGGTCAACGGCACCCCGATGATCGAGCGCGTGGTGGCTCAGGTCGCGGCCTGTCCTGCGGTCGGCGCTATCCGCGTGGTTGCCCATGACGAGGGCGAAATCGCCCGCCTGCCAACCATCGCCGCGCTGATCGCAGAAGGTCGCCTCTCAATGGTCGAGGGCCGCTTCAACATCGTCGACAGCGTGTTCGCGGGGTCGGAAGGCGCGGATTTCCCGCTGTTGATCACCACCGCCGATAACTGCCTCGTCACGCCCGAAGGCTATGCCGAGTTCGTCGCCGCATGCCTTGCGGCGGACGCAGGCGGGGCGGCGGCGCTGGCCCGGCGCGAGGACGTGCAAGCCGCCGATCCCATCGGACAAAAGCGGTTCTACGAATTCCGCGACGGGGCCTATTCCAACTGCAACACCTACTGGCTCGGCAGCGCGCAAGCTCTGAAGGCCGCCGAGATCATGCGCGAAGGCGGGCAGTTCATCAAATATCCGCGCCGCATCATCAAGGCGTTCGGGCTCATCAACCTGATTCGGTTTCGCATGGGCTGGGGTTCCAAGGAAAAGCTGTTCGCGCAAATATCGCGCCGCTTCGGGTTCAAGCTGGTGCCGGTGGTATTGTCCGACGGGCATTTCGCCATCGATGTCGACAACGAGCGCACCTTTGCGGTGACCGAGAAAATCCTCAAGCGCCGCGAAGGCGATCGCACCACCCCTGCAGCGGCGCAAAATCCGCCCAGCGTCGACTGACGCGGCGAGGCCCCCGCACGGCATGAAACGGCTGTTTTCCAACATGGGCTGGCTGCTGGGTGGGCGCGGCTTCAATGCGGTGCTCAGCCTCGTCTACCTCGCGCTCGCCACGCGGGCGCTCGGCCCGGTCGGCTTCGGCCATTTCGCGCTGATCGTGGCGCTGGGGCAGGCGATCACCGGTCTGGCGAATTTCCAGACCTGGCAATTCATCGTGCGCTGGGGCGCCAACGGCGATGGCGGCAGCGTTGACCCGGTCAAGGCAGCCGAGGCGACCGGCTTTGCAATCGCGCTCGATTTCGTTTCGGTTGCGCTCGGCATTGCGCTCGCGGGCGCGATGATCCTGAGCGCGCCTTACTGGCTGGAGGTGCCGCCCGATCTGTTGTGGCTCGCGTTTGCCTATTGCGTGGTGTCGCTCGCAGCGATCCGCACCACGCCCACCGGCATCCTGCGGCTGCATTTCCAGTATGCCAAGGCGACAGGGGCCGAAGCGGTGCAGCCGCTGATCCGCGCTATCGGTGCGGGGCTGGCCTTTTTCTTCATGCCCACCGTGATGGGCTTCATTCTCGCCTATGCCGTTTCCGAAGTGGCGGTTGCGGTGTCGCTCTGGCTGGTGGCGGCACGGGTGCAGCCGCTGCGCCTGCAGGCGGTGAGTCTCAAGACGATCCCCGCACGCCACAAGGATGCCTGGCGGTTCGTCGTGTCGACCAATCTTTCAGGCAGCCTTTCGATCGCGGGCAAGCAAGTGATGATCCTGCTGGTCGGCACCTTCGGCGGTGCAGCGCTGGCGGGCGGATTCCGGGTGGCCAGCCAACTGGGGCAGGCGCTGGTCAGCCTTGCCCAAACCGTGTCCAAGGCAATCCTGCCCGAACTCGTCCACGCCCGCGAGAACGCGCTGGAGATCGCCCGGCGCATGGCCAATATCGCCGCTGTGGGCGGCGTGATCGCGGTGGTCACCGCGCTTGTGTTCGGCCGGGTCGGGCTGGAACTGATCGCGGGCCCGGAATTCGGCGTGTTCTACTGGGCGATGGTGATTCTTGCCATCGCGGGCGCAGTCGAACTGGTCGGCGCGAGCCTTGAATCGCTGCTGGTTTCGGCGGGCAAGGCCCATGTGTCCTTCTTCGTCCGAGCAGTGCCGACGGTGCTGGCGCTGGTCTTCCTCGATGCGGCGATCGACTGGAACGGTGCCAAGGGCGCGGCCTTCGCCATGCTCGGATCAAGCAGCCTCGCGGTGATCGGCTTCTACGTCGCGATCCTCAACCTCAGCCAGATCCGGCTGGTGGTGGAGCCGGAGGAAGCGGAGGCGGAGGAGCAAGCACTGCCCGCCTCTCCGCCTGAACGCTGATTACCCCTCGTAAGCCAGCTTGGGCTTGCGCGCCGCTGCCGTTTCATCGAGTCTGCGGCGGGGCGCATAATAGGGCGCCTGCTTTAACGCCTCGTCGCCCGCCAGCGCCCGTTCCACCACCGCGCGGAAGGCGGTAATGAACTGGTCGATGGTCGCCTTGCTCTCGGTCTCGGTCGGTTCGACCAGCATTGCGCCATGCACCACCAGCGGGAAATACACCGTCATCGGGTGATAGCCCTCGTCGATCAGGCCCTTGGCGACATCGAGCGTGGAGAGGCCGCCGGTGAAGTCCTTGTCGCCGAACAGCGCCTCATGCATGCACGGGCCGCTGGCGGCGAATGGCGCATGGAGAATGTCCTCCATGCTGCGCAGGATGTAATTGGCATTGAGCACCGCATCCTCGGCCACCTGCTTGAGGCCATCGGCCCCGTGGCTGAGCATATAGGTGAGCGCGCGGGTAAACATGCCCATCTGGCCGTGAAACGCGGTCATCCGGCCAAAGCTGGGGCCGCGCTCCTCGCGGTTTTCCTCCTCGACAAGGTAGAAAGTGCCCGCATTGTCGCGCCGAACGAAGGGCAGCGGCGCGAAGGGGGCCAGCGCTTCCGACAGCACCACCGGCCCGGAACCCGGCCCGCCGCCGCCATGCGGGGTGGAGAAGGTCTTGTGCAGGTTGATGTGCATCGCATCGACGCCAAGATCGCCCGGGCGCACCTTGCCGACGATGGCGTTGAAGTTGGCCCCGTCGCAATAGACGTAACCGCCCGCCGCGTGGACCGCATCGGCGATCTCGCGGAAATCCTTTTCGAACAATCCGCAGGTGTTGGGGTTGGTGATCATCACCGCCGCCACATCCGGGCCCAGCCGCGCCTTCAGCGCCGCCACATCGACCCGGCCTTCCGGCGTCGCGGGGATATCCTCGACCCGGTAATTGGCGAAGGCGGCAGTGGCAGGGTTGGTGCCGTGGGCGCTTTCGGGCACCAGCACCACCTCGCGCGCATCGCCGCGCGCTTCGTGAGCGGCGCGGATCGCAAGGATCCCGCACAGCTCGCCATGCGCGCCCGCCTTGGGGCTCATCGCCACGGCGGGCATCCCGGTGAGGGTGCACAGCCAGCCGCCCAGTTGGTGGATCACCTCCAGCGCGCCCTGCACCGCGTTCTGCGGGCTGAGCGGGTGGACATCGGCGAACCCGGGCAGCCGCGCGACCTTCTCGTTCAGGCGCGGGTTGTGCTTCATGGTGCAGCTGCCAAGCGGGAAGAAGCCGAGGTCGATCCCGTAGTTCTGACGGCTGAGGCGGGTGTAGTGGCGCACCGTTTCTGGCTCTGTCAGGCCCACGAGGCCGATCGCTTCGCTGCGTCCGAGTCCGGCGAGGCGGGTCGGCGCGCTGGCATCGACTGGCGGCAGGTCGACCCCGGTCACATCGCTGCGGCCGATTTCGAACAGCAGCGGTTCTTCCAGCATCAGCGCGCGGTTGCCGGTGGTGGTGGCGGGGCCGTTGTGCATCCCGTCTTCGGAGAGTTCCATCGCGGGCTTCCAGCCGGACTTGTTGGGGGCGTTCATGCTGCGGACTCCTTGATGCTGGCTTCAAGCTCGCGGGCGAGCGCTGCGATATCTTCCTCGGTGGTGGTCTCGGTCACGGCCACCAGCAGCGCGTGTTCGAGCGCGGCCACGCCGGGATAGAGCCTGCCCAGCGATACCCCGCCGAGCACGCCGCGATCCGCCAGATCGCGCACGATCTCGCGCGCAGGCTTGCCTTCGAGGATCAGCGTGAATTCGTTGAAGAAGGCAGTGTTGAGGACCCTTACCCCCGGCACCTGCGCCAGCCGGTCAGCGGCAAGGCAGGCAAGCCGGTGGTTTTCCGCCGCCAATTCGCGCAGGCCGCGCTCGCCCAGCAGCGTCATGTGGACGGTAAAGGCCAGCGCGCACAGGCCCGAATTGGTGCAGATGTTGCTCGTCGCCTTCTCGCGGCGGATGTGCTGTTCGCGGGTCGACAGCGTCAGCACGAAGCCGCGCCTGCCTTCGGCATCGGTGGTCTCGCCGCACAACCGGCCCGGCATCTGGCGCACATGCTTGGGATCGCGCACCGCGAACAGGCCGAGGTATGGCCCGCCGAACTGCAGCCCGACGCCGAGCGACTGCCCCTCGCCCACCACGATATCCGCGCCCATTTCGCCCGGCGACCTTATCGCGCCCAGGGCCACGGGTTCGGTATTGACCACCACCAGCAGCGCGCCCTTGGCATGGGCGGCTTCGGCCACCGGAGTCAGATCGCTGATCCGGCCAAGGATGTCGGGATATTGCACCACCACACAGGCCGTATCCTCGTCGATCCGCGCCATCAGGCCATCGAGATCGGGCTCGGCGGTGATGGCAGGCTGCGCATCGGCGATTTCGTCGCCGGTGAAACTCGCCATGGTCCTGACCACCTCGGCGTAATGCGGGTGCAGCGCGCCCGACAGCACTGCGCGCTTGCGGCGGGTCACGCGGGTCGCCATCGCCACCGCTTCCCAGCACGCGGTCGAGCCATCATACAGCGATGCATTGGCCACCGCGCAGCCATACAACCGCGCGACCTGCGTCTGGAACTCGAACAGCATCTGCAGCGTGCCCTGCGCGATTTCCGGCTGATAAGGGGTGTAGGCGGTCAGGAACTCGCCACGCTGGATGATCGTATCGACGCTGGCGGGCACGTGGTGCCGGTATGCGCCCGCGCCCAGAAAGAACGGCACCTCGCCCGCGACCAGGTTCTTCGCCGCGAGTTTCTTCATGTGGCGTTCGACCGCCATCTCGCTCGCGTGCATCGGCAGGTCGCGGATCGGGCCGTCGAGCCGGGCGACTTCGGGCACGTCGACGAACAGATCATCGACCGTTGCGGCGCCGATTGTTGCGAGCATCGCCGCGCGGTCTGTATCGGTGAGAGGAAGGTAACGCATTCTCAATGTCCCGTTGCGGGTCCCCGCGAAGGCGGGGATCTCGTTCAGATAAAGTGCCAGCCAGCCTGAGGTCCCCGCCTTCGCGGGGACTCACGCCAGATCACAAGTTCGCGACGAAGTCCTTGTAGGCGGCGGCGTCCATCAGCCCTTCGAGCTGGCCGCTATCGCCGATGGTCATCTTGAAGAACCAGCCGTCGCCCTCGGGCGCGGAATTGACCAGCGCGGGGTCTGCTTCGAGCGCGGGGTTCACCTCGGTCACTTCGCCGGTGATCGGCGCGTAAACGTCGGACGCCGCCTTGACGCTTTCGACCACAGCAGCGTCCTTGCCCTTCTCGACGCTTGTGCCGACGGCGGGCAGTTCAACGAAGACGATGTCGCCCAGCTGGCTCTGCGCATAATCGGTGATGCCGACCGTCGCGACATCGCCATCGACGTCGATCCATTCATGTTCATCGGTGAAATAACGGGTCATCGGTTCATTTCCCTCGGTAATAGCGGTGGGGGACAAATGGTGTGGGGGTGACAGTGGCGACGAGGCGTTTGCCCCGCACCTCGACTTCGAGCGCAGTGCCCAGCGCAGCGTGGGCGGCGGCGACATAGGCCATGGCGATGGGCGCGCCGAGCGTGGGCGAAAATCCGCCACTGGTGACGGTGCCGATGCGGTCGTCGCCGACGAACACCTCGGCCCCCTCGCGTGCGGGCAGGCGGCCTTCGAGCTTCAACCCGACCCACTTGCGGGGCGTGCCTTCGGCGATTTCGCGGATGATCCGGTCTGCGCCGGGGAAGCCGCCTTGCGTCCTGCGGCGCTTGTTGATGCCGAAGATCAGGCCCGCTTCGATGGGGCTGATCTCGGGCGTCATGTCATGGCCATACAGCGGCAAACCTGCCTCCAGCCGCAGCGAATCGCGTGCGCCGAGGCCGATGGGCTGTACCTCCGGCTCGGCGCAAAGCAGGTCGGCGATTTCAGCGGCGGCATCGGCGGAAGCCGAGATTTCGAACCCGTCCTCGCCGGTATAGCCTGCCCGCGCGATGGTGACGTCGTGGCCCGCCAGCGTGAACCGCCCGAACTTCATGAAGGTCAGGTCCTCCACGCCGGGCACGAGCCGCGCCAGCGCATCGACCGCCTTCGGCCCTTGCAGTGCCAGCAGCGCGTAATCGTCCATGTGGTTCAAGGTGATGTCATCGGGCAGTGCCTCACGCAGCGTGCCGATATCGTCCCACTTGGTTGCTCCGTTTACCACCAGATAGAGCGCATCGGGCCAGCGCGAGACCATCAGGTCATCCAGCACCCCGCCGTCCTCGTCCAGCAGCAGCGAATAGCGTTGCTGGCCGACCTTCAGCGTCGACAGGTCGATCGGCAATACGGCTTCAACCGCCGCGTCCAGACCGGGGCCGTCGAGCAGCAGCTGCCCCATGTGCGACACATCGAATAGCCCTGCACTCTCGCGAGTCCAGTTGTGCTCGGCAACGATGCCCCCAGACGGGCCGGTGTACTGAATCGGCATCTCGTAGCCCGCGAACGGCACCATCCGCGCACCCCGCGCACGGTGCCAGGCATCGAGCGGCAGCGCGTCGAGCGGCAGGTCTTCGAGCGTTTCGTCGTTGTCGTGGTCGGTCACTTGGATTCATCCCGGCAGCAGAAAGTCGGCAGTCCGACGACGCTTTTGCAAGCACCGCCATGATCCTGCCCCCTCTGTCGGGTGAACCTGAGAGCTTCGGTGCAACCGCCAGTACGGCGCAGCACCTCCCCTTCGGTGGCCCACAGCACAAGGCCGGGGGCGCTTTCCAGAGTGTCACGCAGCCGAGCGGTCCGTTGGCCTGAGAGTTTCCGGGGCGGTTGCTCCTTCGGCGCCTTTGCCCCGCAAAGGGCATCGGGCTCTCCCGCTCGCCTGCCCGCGCGAGAATCACTTCGCGCGCGGAAGACGCCTCAGCACTGCGCGAAATGCTGCACCGCGTCAATCGCACCCCACCCCTATTTCGCGTTGAGCCACAGCAAATAGACGGCAGACAGCACGATCCAGCTGCCATCGAGCGTCTTCAAACGCTTTGCCCCCAGCCACAGGGCGATCGGGCGGGCGAGGAATCCGCCCAGCGCCGCCGCCGGAGCGGCGAGCAGCACCACCTCCCACTGGATTGTGCCTGCGCCGATATGCCAGATGGTGCCGGAAATGCAGCTCACCGCAGAGATCACGCAGGCCGCACCCGTGCACAGCAGCACCGGATAGTGGCGGATGAACAGGTAAAGCGCGACCAACTCGCCCACCCCGACCGAAAACAACGCGGTCAGCACGCCGCCAGGCACCGCCAGCGCCAGCAGCACGGCGAGGTCGATCCGCGCCAGTCGTGCGCGTTCGGGCCGGGCAGCGTTGATCGTCCAGGTCGCGGCAATCAGCGCGCAGCCCAGCAGGATCGAGAACGCCTTGTAGGCATAAAGCACCTGCATCTGATCGAAGGCGGTGAGCCGCTGGGTCGCCAGCATCGCCGGCAGCGACAGCGCCAGCACAGCGCACACCACGACGGCGAAATCCTTCAGCCGGACCTGCGCTTCCAAATGACCGGACGCAGGCTGGTGCAGCAGCCGGTCGGTCCAGCGCAGCGCCCCCATGCTCATGCCGAAGCTTTGGATGCCCATTGACACGCCCACCACGGCGAGCGGCGCAAGGCTCATCACGCCCAGTTCGCGCAGGGCGTTGAACACGGGCACGAACACCACTCCGCCCCCGGTCCCAGAGGTGTTGGCAATGATCGCGCCAACAACGCCGACGCCGGGGAGGAACCACAGACGCGCCAACAGTGCCGGATCGGCGGGCACCAGTGCCGAGAGCACTACATAGGCGGTGAGCAGACCGAGCCCGCCGATCCAGACCAGCCGTCCGGGCGGCAGCGCCGAGCCTTGTTGCGTAACAGGAACGGCGGTCATGCCCTAGTCGCCGCGATCCGCCGACAGCGCCAGCGCGCGCTGCATCAACTCCACCTCACGCGGATCGGAGCCGCCGGTGTCCTCGCCGCCGGGCGGTGGGGGGACTGCGGTGGTGAAATAGGCGAGGCCGGAACCGCGGCCCATATCGAGCCAAAGTCCCGAGCGCAGCCCGTAAGCTTCTCCACCATGGCCGATGCGCTCGCTGCCATCCATGAACAGGTCGTCGCGGCACGGCTCTGCCTCCACCAGTCCGTAGGAGGCCAGGCCATAGCCGCAGAAATCGCGGGTAGCTTCGTCAGGCGGATAGTGATTGGCAGCCGCAATCATCGCCTGAAACCAGAGGCCTTGGCTGCGGCGGGACAGGAAATCGGTGCGCGTATCCATGCGCAGCAACGCCTGCCCGATTTTCGCCAGATCGACCATTCCGATCCGAACGCCGCCTTGAGGGCTGAACACAGACGCATTGGTGCCGGGCACATAGGCATCGATATCGCACGCCTCCCCCTCCGCCACAGGGATCGTGCAGTTGGGCGGCAGGTCTTGCGGAAAATCGCGCGCGGCCTCGCCGGTGTGGCGGTAGAGCGTCACTGCCCTCGCCTGCATGGCAGCATCGCAGCCGATCCAGTTCAAACAGGCCTTTACCCCCAAAGGTGCAAACACCAGCCGCTCGACCAGGCGATCGTAACGCTCGCCCGATGCTGCCTCCAGCGCCGTGGCGACCAGCGGCGAGCCGAGGTTGGCATATTGAAATCCGGCCCTGCCCGGGCGTCCGGTTTCGCGCCACGCCGCCGGGTCGGCAAGCTTGACCTCGAGGCTTGTCCCCAGCGGGATGATGTAGCCCGCCGCATCGGACAGGCCCGCACGGTGCATCAGCAGGTGGGTCAGTGTGACCGGCGCATCGGGATGATACGGCGAGCGCAATGTCCATCCCAGATATTCCGAAACGTCCCGGTCCAGATCGACCTTCCCCTCGTCCATAAGCCGCAGCGCGGTCAGCCCCATGATCAGCTTGGAAATGCTGGCGATCCGCACCGGATCGTTCGCCTCTACGGCGCGGGCCGTGTCCTTGTTCGCCTGTCCCTCGACGATCAGCGGGCGGATCGTGTCGCTGTCAAACGCCACCACGACTGCGGCGGGCGGGACCGGGTCTTGCGCAGCGGCGGGCGCGAGCGGGGCGAGGAGCGCGATAGCGGCAAGGGTGCGGTAAAGCATCCCCGCCTTATTCCCGCAAAACCCCGCCCGATCAATCGAGGTTGGGCCGAAGCCAGCGTTCCGCCGTCGCCAGATCGACCCCGCGCCGTGCGGCATAATCCTCCAACTGATCGCGGCCGACGCGGGCGACACCGAAATACTGGCTTTCGGGATGCCCGAAATAGAAGCCCGAAACCGCAGCCGTCGGCCACATGGCGAAACTTTCGGTCAGAGTCAGGCCGACATTCTTCGGCGCATCGAGCAGATCGAACAGGATCGGCTTCAAGCTGTGATCCGGGCACGCAGGGTATCCCGGCGCGGGCCGGATGCCGCGATACTGCTCCTTGATCAACGCCTCGCAGGTCAGCTGCTCGCCCGGCGCATAGCCCCACAACGTCGTGCGCACATGCTGGTGCAGCGCCTCGGCGAAGGCCTCGGCAAAGCGGTCGGCCAGCGCCTTCAGCAGGATGTCGGAATAGTCGTCCTTGTCCGCCTGGAACCGCGCCGAATGCGGGTCGATCCCGTGGATGCCAACCGCAAAGCCGCCGATCCAGTCGCCGTTCGGATCGATGAAATCGGCAAGGCACATATTGGCACGGTCGCGGCTTTTCTTCACCTGCTGGCGCAGGAAGGGCAGGCGTACGTGTTCCTCGGTCTCGGCGAGGTGGATTGTCACATCATCCCCGTCACGCGCGCAGGGCCACAGGCCCGCGACGCCGCGCGCGGTCAGCCATTTTTCGGCGATGATCTGGTCGAGCATCGCATTGGCATCGGCGAACAATTGCGTGGCGGTCTCGCCCACCACCTCGTCGGTCAGGATCGCCGGGTAATTGCCATGGAGTTCCCATGCGCGGAAGAACGGCGTCCAGTCGATGAAGGTGCGCAGGTGCTCCAGCGACCAGTCGGGGAACACATGCACCCCCGGCTGTTCGGGCGGAGCGGGCTTGTCCGACAGGAACGCATCGTAGAAATTGGCGCGCGCATCGTCGAGGCTGAGCAGCACGCTCTGCGACTTGCCAGCGCGGGCATCGCGGACGTGGGTATATTCGTCCTCGATCTGCGCGACATATTCGTCGCGCTGGGTGTCGGAGAGCAGCTTCGATGCCACCCCCACGGCGCGGCTCGCGTCGAGCACGTGGATCACCGGACCTTCGTAAGCGGGGTCGATCCGCAAAGCGGTGTGCACCTTGCTGGTGGTCGCCCCGCCGATCAGCAGCGGCATGGTCATGCCCGCACGCTGCATTTCCTCCGCGACGGTCACCATCTCGTCGAGGCTCGGCGTGATCAGGCCGGACAGCCCGATCATGTCGGCCTTGTTGTCATTGGCGCTGGCAAGAATCGTCGGCCACGGCACCATCACGCCCAGATCGATCACGTCATAACCGTTGCACTGCAGCACCACGCCGACGATGTTCTTGCCGATGTCGTGCACATCGCCCTTCACCGTCGCCATGATGATCTTGCCTTTGGCCTTGCGCTCGGCCTCGGGCAGCAGGTCCTTCTCCGCCTCGATGAAGGGGATGAGGTGGGCGACCGCCTTCTTCATCACCCGTGCGGATTTGACCACCTGCGGCAGGAACATCTTGCCGCTGCCGAACAGGTCGCCGACCACGTTCATGCCGTCCATCAGCGGGCCTTCGATCACTTCGATCGGGCGGCCGCCATTGGCAGCGCGGGCGGCGCGGGCTTCCTCGGTGTCGTCGACGACATAGGCGTCGATGCCCTTGACCAGCGCGTGTTCAAGCCGCCGCTCGACCGGCCAGCCGCGCCATTCCTCGGCGGCCTTTTCGTCGGCGACGCTCTTGCCCTTGTAGCTTTCGGCAAGGTCGATCAGGCGCTCGGTCGCGTCGGATCGGCGCGCGAGGATCACGTCCTCGCAGGCCTCGCGCAAGGTTGGGTCGATCTGGTCATAGACGTCGAGTTGGCCTGCATTGACGATCGCCATGTCGAGCCCGGCGGGGATCGCGTGATACAGGAACACCGAATGCATTGCTCGGCGCACGGTTTCATTGCCGCGAAAGCTGAAGGAGAGGTTGGAGAGGCCGCCGCTGGTTTTGGCGTGCGGGCACTGGGCCTTGATCTCGCGCACCGCCTCGATGAAGTCCAAGCCGTAGCGGTCGTGCTCCTCGATCCCCGTCGCCACCGCAAAGATGTTGGGGTCGAAGATGATGTCTTCTGCCGGAAAGCCCTCGCCCACCAGCAGATCATAGGCGCGCTTGCAGATTTCGATCTTGCGCTGCCTGGTGTCGGCCTGCCCGGTCTCGTCGAAGGCCATTACGACAACGGCAGCGCCGTAATCCATGCAGATGCGCGCCTGTTCGAGGAATTGCTCTTCGCCTTCCTTCATGCTGATCGAATTGACGATCGGCTTGCCGGAAACGCATTTCAGCCCGGCTTCGATGACGTGGAATTTGGAACTGTCGATCATCACCGGCGCGCGCGCGATATCCGGTTCGGCGGCGATCAGTTTGAGGAAGGTCGTCATCGCGTGGACGGCATCGAGCAGCCCCTCGTCCATGTTGACGTCGATCACCTGCGCGCCGTTTTCGACCTGCTGGCGCGCGACTTCGACGGCAGCCGGGTAATCGCCCGCCATGATCAGCTTCTTGAACGCGGCGCTGCCGGTGACGTTGGTGCGCTCGCCGATATTGATGAAGCGCGAGGAAGAGGGTTGGGTCACTTGCAATCTTTCGCTTCGGATCAGGCCGCCACTGTGAAGGGTTCAAGCCCCGCCAGCCGCATGGCAGGCGCGGGCGAAGGCACCGAACGCGGCTCGGCCTTCGCCACCGCCCGCGCAATGGCGGCGATGTGTTCCGGCGTCGATCCGCAACAGCCGCCGAGGATGTTCACCTGCCCATGATCGGCCCAGTCCGCGACCAGCCCTGCGGTCGTCTCGGGCGCTTCGTCATATTCGCCCAACTCGTTGGGCAGCCCGGCATTGGGATAGATCATCAGCAGCGTATCGGCGATCTGCGACAGCACTTTCACGTGCGGGCGCAATTGCTCTGCGCCAAAGCTGCAATTCAGCCCGATGGTGAGCGGCCTAGCATGACGCACGGCATACCAGAACGCTTCGACCGTGTGGCCCGACAGGTTGCGGCCCGACAGATCGGTGAGCGTCATAGAGATCATCACCGGGACCTCGTAACCAAGATCGCGCTCCAGCTGCTTGACCGCCATGATCCCGGCCTTGGCGTTCAATGTATCGAACACGGTCTCGATGAGGATGAAGTCCACCCCGCCCTCGAACAGCGCAGCGGCCTGTTCCTTATAGACCGCGACCAGTTCGTCGAAATCGATCTCGCGGTAGCCGGGGTCTTCGACATCGGGGCTGAGCGATAATGTCTTGTTGGTCGGCCCGATCGCGCCTGCGACAAACCGGGGCTTGCCATCTTTCGCGGCGTATTCGTCGGCGAGTTCGCGCGCGATCCTGCCACTGGCGATGTTGATATCTGCGACCAGACCTTCGGCGGCATAATCCGCCTGACTGATCCGGTTGGCCGAGAAGGTGTTGGTCGAAACCACGTCCGACCCGGCATCCAGATAGGCGCGGGTAATGTCCCCGATCACATCCGGACGGGTCAGCGCAAGGATGTCGTTGTTGCCCTTCTGATCGGCGGACAGGCCCAGATCGCCTGCGTAATCCGCTTCGCTTAAGCGGCGGTTCTGGATCTGCGTCCCGAACGCCCCGTCGAAGATCAGCACGCGCTTGGTAGCGGCATCGAGAAAGCGTTGGCGGGCGCTCATGCCGCATCTCCGACAGGACGTTTCCCGAGCATGTGGCAGATCGCATAGGCCAGTTCAGGGCGGTTGAGGGTGTAGAAGTGGAAATCGCGCACCCCGCCCGCATACAAGCGGCGGCACAATTCGGCGGCGACCGTGGCGGCGACCAGTTGGCGGGCGGCGGGCTTTTCATCCAGCCCTTCGAACAATCCGTCCATCCAGGCCGGGATTGCCGCCCCGCAGGCGCCGGCAAACTTGCGCGCCTGCGCGACGTTGGTGACGGGCAGGATGCCCGGCAGGATCGGTGCGTCGATCCCGGCAGCGGCACATTGATCGCGGAACCGGAAGAACGCTTCGGCCGAGAAGAAGAACTGCGAAATCGCACGGCTGGCGCCTGCATCCAGCTTGCGTTTGAGGTTATCGATGTCGTCCTGCGGCGACACGGCATCGGGGTGGGTTTCAGGATAGGCGGCAACCGAAATATCGAAATCGGCGATGTCCTTCAGCCCGGCGACCAGTTCCGCCGCACTGGCAAAGCCTTCGGGGTGCGGCGTGAACGGCGCGCCCGGCTCTCCCGCGTCGCCGCGCAGCGCAACAATGTGACGCACGCCCGCTTCCCAATATTGCTCGGCCACCTCGCGGATTTCCGCCTTCGAGGCCGCGACGCAGGTGAGATGCGCGGCGGCGGGCAAGCCCGCTTCGGCAATGATCCGCGCGACCGTGGCATGGGTGCGCTCGCGGGTGGATCCGCCTGCGCCATAGGTCACCGAAACGAAGCTCGGAGCGAGCGGTTTCAACTGCGTTACCGCGTCCCACAACTGCGTTTCCATCTTCTCCGACTTTGGCGGAAAGAATTCGAAACTCACCGCAACATCGCCCGGCAGGCCGGAAAACAGCGGCGTGTCGGTTGCGGTGCGGTATTCGTGAAGCTGGTCGAGCGTGGGGGTCATCGGACGGGTTCCATGGCGGCTATCTTCGGCGTGGAGGCGGCGGCGCGGCGCTTGCCGATCCAAATCTTGACGACCAGTTCCCCGCCTTTGAGAGCAAGCGGAGCGCTGGCGGTGAATCCGGCGCCCCGCAGCAGATCGGCCATCTGCCGGTCGGCAAAGCCCAGCCGCGCGTGCTGATGGCGATCGCGCAACTCCTCCCGGTCATGATTGGCGAAATCGACGATCGCGATGCGCCCGCCGGGCCGCAAAACCCGCGCCGCTTCGGCAAGAACCGGGGCCGGATCGGTGGCGAAATGCAGCACCTGATGCAGCAGAACGGTGTCGAAACCGGCATCGGGGAAGGGCAGATCGGAAAAATCGCCCTGCACCAGTTCGATTTGTGCAGTCGGCAGATGTTGCAGCTTGGCGCGGGCGAGGCGCAGCATCTCGAGGTTCTTGTCCAGCGCCACGATCCGCTCGGCCGATGCGGCGAACAATTCCGCCATGCGTCCGGTGCCGGTGCCGATGTCGAGGGCATGGCCCAGCGGCGCATCGGCCAGGGCCTCGGCCAATCGGCGCTCGACCTCGGCATCGGGGCTATGGAGCGCGCGCAGTTCGTCCCACTCACCGGCATGACGGGCGAAGTAATGTTCCGCCGCGCTCTCTCGCGATTGCCGGATCGCTGCAAGCTTGCGGCGGTCGGCCTCGCACAGGGCCGCGAAGTCGGGCTCTTCGCGTTCGGCGATAGCGAGCAGGCGCTGCACCGAATCGACCAGGGGTGCGCCCGGCTCGGCCTGACGCAGGAACACCCAGCTGCCTTCGCGCCGCCGTTCGGCAAGGCCGGCATCGCACAGGATGCCGACATGGCGCGAGACGCGCGGCTGGCTTTGCCCCAGCACCTGCGCCAACTCGCCCACGGCCAGCTCCATCGTCCCGAGCAAGCGCGCGATGCGCAGGCGGGTCGGATCGGCCAGCGCCTTGAAGATATCCTCGATCACCATGATGAGCGACATATAAAGATATTTTTATATCTGTAAATCACCTCGATGAGGGGATTGTCGTTCAACCGATGCAGAATCGCCTGCCACTCGGCTCCTGAAGGTGTTTCATCAACTAAAGCCCGATCCGGGCTGCACCCCCGGCAGGCCGAAACCCTTCGATCCGCGCCGGTTGGACGGCATCCGCGTTATAGCGGGCCACGACTTCGTCAAGCGCCGGGAGAGCCGCAGCCTGGCTTACCGCAACCAGGCAGCCACCGAAACCAGCCCCCGTCAGGCGCACCCCGCCCGCTGTGCCGAGCGCCGCCTGCACCAGCCCCGCCAACCGGTCGAGCGCGGGGAGCGACACCGCGAAATCTTCCGCCAACGAACAGTGCCCTTCGCCCAGCAGCCGGGCAATCATGGCCGTGTCACCGCCGGTCAGCGCGGCGGCGAACGGCGCCACTCTGCCGATTTCCGAAACCACATGCCGCGCGCGAGCGAACAGCACGGGATCGAGCCCGCCCCGACCCGCCTCCAGCTGTGCCGGATCGCAATCGCGCAGCGCCGCCACACCGTAATGCGCAGCCGCCGCTTCGCATTCGGCGCGGCGCTGGTTGAAGGCGCTTTGCGTGAGGTGGCGGCGGATACCCGAATCGATCACCGTGATGGCAAGATCTGGGTGAATCGGCACCGCGCGGGTTGCGAGCGTCCGGCAATCGAGCAGCAACGCCGCACCCGCAACGCTCGCCGCCGAAGCCATCTGATCCATGATCCCGCAGGCACAGCCGACAAAGTCGTTCTCCGCCGCTTGCGCTATTCTGGCGAGTTGCGCCGGGTTGAGGCCAAGCCCGGAATGCGCCGACACCGCGAGTGCTGCCGCCACCCCGAGGGATGCGGACGAGGACAGCCCCGCCCCGATCGGCACATCGCCCGCCACCGCGATCCGCGCCGGACGCACGCCATAACCGCCGGCCTGAACGAAATGCACGACGCCGCGGAGGTGATTCTGCCATTCGCCCTCGATCCGGGCGATCGGCGCATCCAGCGCGAAACTGTCGCGCGCTTGTGCGCCCATGTCGAGCGCGACCGCCTCGAACTGCGCACCATCGCCCTCGCCCAGCGCAATGATGGTTTCACGGTCGATGGCGCAGGGCAGGACGAAGCCGTCATTATAATCGACATGCTCGCCGATCAGGTTGACCCGCCCGGGCGCGGCGAACAGCTGCTCAGGATCGGCGCCATAGGCTGCGCGGTAGCCTGCAATGACGCGGGCGATCAGCGTTTCCCGGCGGTTCATGCGCGACTCCTGTAATGCACTGTCCCGCTGACGGCGCGCAGCATTTCGGCGGCGCGCTCGGGCGTCAGATCACGCTGCGGCTCGGCCAACATCTCGTAGCCGACCATGAACTTGCGCACATTGGCAGAGCGCAGCAGCGGCGGGTAAAAATGGGCGTGGAGTTGCCAATGATCGATATCGGGCATCCCGAAAGGCGCGCCGTGCCAGCCCATCGAATAGGGAAAGCTGGTCTCGAACAGATTGTCGTACCGGGTAGTCAGCGCCTTCAGAATGCTGGCCAGGCTATCGCGCTGGCTGGCGCCAAGCTGCGGCATCCGCTGCACCTCGAAACGCGGCAGTAGCAGCGTTTCGATTGGCCAGGCCGCCCAGAACGGCACGATTGCCAGCCAATCCGCGTTCGCCTCGACCACCCGTTCGCCCTGCGCAAGCTCGCGCTCGGCGGTATCCAGCAGCAGCGAGCCCCCATGCTGTTCGTGATATTGGCGCAGGTGAGTGTCTTCGCGCGCCACCTCCAACCCCCAGTGCTCCGTCGCCCACACCTGTCCGTGCGGGTGCGGGTTCGAACAGCCCATCATCGCGCCTTTGTTCTCGAAAATCTGCACGTTTCCGAAGCGCTCGCCAAGCTCCTGTGTCTGGGCGGCCCAAACGTCGATGACTTCGCGGATCGCACGGCTGGAGAGTTCCGGCAAAGTCTTCGAATGATCGGGCGAAAAGCAGATGACGCGGGACAGCCCCCGCGTCGTCTCAGCGCGAAATAGCGGGTCGTGGTCGCTGTCGGCGCTTCCTTCGTCCATCAGCGCCGGAAAATCGTTGTCGAAAACATGAACGCCCCGATAATCGGGATTCACCGCGCCGCCTTTCCGGGCGTTGCCGGGGCACAGGTAGCAGTCCGGATCGTAGGCCGGGACCGGCGGCGCGGTCTGGGTTTCCTCGCCCTGCCATGGCCGGTCCAGCCTGTGCGGAGAAACCTGCACCCAGCCGCCGTTCAGCGGATTCCAGCGGCGGTGCGGCTTTGAAAAATCCACCGGCATCAGACCGCCTCCACCCCGGCTCCCCGGCGGGCCAGCGCCTGACGCGGCGCGAACTCGGCCCGTCCCCCCAGCACGAACCGGTTGACCGCCAGCGCCGCCATGACGCTGGTCACAAGCGTCACCACCATGAAGTGGATATAATGCAGCGTGATGATCCCGGCAGGCTGTAGCTGGAACGTGAACAGCGCGTAGAGCGCCACGCCCCACACCACCCCGGCAATCGCTGCCGGAGCCGCCACGCCGCGGAACAGGAGGCCAGCGACGAAAGCCGACAGGATCGGCATGGAGAGGAGCCCGTTCAGCTGCTGCAGCAGGTTGATGATGCTGGTCGCGGATTGATACATCGGCACCAGCATGATCGCCACCATGGCCAGCAGGGTCGAAACCGCGGCGGACAGCTTCCAATGGTCCTTGACCTCGCCGATGAACTGCTCGTGGAAATCGACGGCATACAGCGCGACCGAAGAATTCAGCACTGCGCTGAAGGTGGTGATCACCGCCGCCGCCACCATCGCCGCGAACGCACCCGACAGCCACGGCGGCAGGATTTCGGCCACCAGCCTGCCATAAGCGGCATCGCCGACATCGCCGAACAGCTTGAACGCGATGATGCCGGGGATCACCACGATCGGCGGCACGATCAGGATGCGGATGAAAGCGGCAACCATCACCCCTTTCTGCGCCTCACGGATGGTGGGCGCGGCCATCGCCTTTTGCGTGAGGTTCTGGTTGGTCGACCAGTAGAAGATCTGGATGAAGATCATGCCGGTGAACAACGTCTGCCATGGGATCGGGCTATCCGGTCCGCCGAACATTGTTACACGCTCTGCCGGAACGCCGCTGACGATATCCCAGTCCACCGCCGCCAGCCCCAGCACCACGATCAACAGCGCCAGCCCGAGAATGCCGACCCCGGAATAGGTGTCCATCACCGCCACCGCGCGCAGGCCGCCGAAAATGGTGTATCCCGCCGAAATCACCGCGAGGACCGCAGCGAAGGCCAGCAAGGGCACGCCATCCCCAAATAGCGACTGCATGAACAGGCTGCCCGAATAGAGCGCGGCAGGCAGGTAGATCAGCACATTGCCGAGCAGGAACAGCGCCGAAATCAGCGTGCGGATGCTGCGCCCGCCATAGCGCTTTTCGAGCAGCTCGGTCACCGTGGTGCACTGTTCTCGGTAATAAACCGGCACGAACACGAAGGCGAGGATCAGCAGACCGAAGAACCCGGCGATCTCCCACCACGCCAGCAGCAGCATCTGATTGCCGTTCATCCCCACCAGCTGATCGGTGGAGAGGTTGGTGAGCGTGATTGACCCCGCCACGAACAGCCATGACAGCTTGCCGCCCGCCAGATACACATCCTTGCGCGAACCGTCATGGCCAGAGCGGCGGATGGTCATCCAGGTCGCCAGCCCCACCAGCACGGTCAGCCCCACGCAGACCGCGATCTGGATCAGGCTGGCGGCCGACATGGTATCGAGCATTGGACGCTTCCCCCTCACGTTTGGTGCGGTTACAGCCGATTGCCGGATAGCGGGCAAGCCTGCAGGCTGCGCTCATCACCGGAACGGGTGGGAGAGGGATCGCATGGAATTCGTTCGGCTGGATGGAAATGCGCTGGCGCTGGTGTTCGCCCTGGAGGCAGGCGGCTCGGCGGATCTCGTCTATGTCGGCGCGCGATTGCCCGATGGCGAAGACCTACCGGCCCTCGCGGCCGCCAGCGCGCGCGGGCGGCACGAAAGCCAGCCCGATGTGCCGCCCTGCCCCGGCCTGCTGCCCGAACGCAAAGCAGGGTGGAGCAGGACGCCGGCACTGGCTTTGCGGCGCAACGGACAGCGGATCGATACCGATTGCCGGGTCAGCGACTGGGGCGTGCAGGATTGCAGCATTACGATCACCTTCGTTGACGCTGTCGCAGGAATAGAGGTCGCCTGCCATTGGCGCATCGGTGCGGGCGATGTGGTTACTGCAAGGCTTTCCCTTGCCAACCGAGGCGATGCCACGCTCAATATCGATTGCCTCGCTTCGCTGGCACTGCCGATCCCGGCGCGGTTTACCGAACGGACGAGCTATTCCGGCCGCTGGGCGGAGGAGATGCAGGAACATCGCCAAGCGATTGCGCCCGATGGCCTCGCCCGCCAGTCCGCTATAGGTAAACCCGGCTTCAGCGGCGGCAACTGGTTGTTGCTCCATGCAGCAGGCGAAGTGCTGGGCGCGCATCTGTCATGGAGCGGGGACCATCTGCTGGCGCTGGAACCCGATGCGCAAGGCGCAGGCGATGGACGCACGATGCTGCAAATGGGTGCTGACTGGAACGCGGGCGAAATGTCGTTGGCACCGGGGGAGAGCTTCACCACCTGCCCAGCGGTATTCGCGATCGCACCGGACCGCAGCGCGCTGGCGCAGGCGCTCCACATCCATTTGCGCACCGAAACCCTGCCGGAGCGCGCAAAATCAGAGCCGCGCAAGGTCCACCTCAATTCGTGGGAAGCGCTCGGCTTCGACCTTTCGCAAGACAAGCTGATTGCGCTGGCCGAGGATGCGGCGGGGCTGGGGATCGAACGCTTCGTGCTCGACGACGGGTGGTTCGCAGGGCGACGAAACGATCAGACCAGCCTTGGCGACTGGACGGTATCGCGCGATGTGTTCCCGCAAGGCCTCAATCCGCTGATCGCCCGCGTCCACGCACTTGGCATGGATTTAGGCCTGTGGGTGGAGCCGGAAATGGTCTCGCCTGACAGCGATCTCTACCGCGCGCATCCCGACTGGTGCCTGCACATTGAGGGGCGCGAGCGGCCGACGATGCGCGGGCAGTTGGCGCTCGACTTGGCTCGGGCGGAAGTGCGCGATCATCTGTTCGCCGCGCTCGATGCCCTGCTGCGCGATCAGGCCATTGCTTACCTCAAATGGGATCACAACCGCGACCTCTTCCCCTCGGGTGCCGGGCAGACGCAGGGCTTCTACGCCTTGCTTGATGCCTTGTGCGCCGCGCACCCGCATGTGGAGATCGAAAGCTGCTCCAGCGGCGGGGGGCGGATCGACTTCGGCGTGCTGGCGCGCACCCACAGGGTCTGGCCTTCCGACAACAACGACGCGATCGAGCGGCTGCGGATCATGCGCGCGTGGAGCCAGTTCCTGCCGCTGGAAGTGCTGGGCAGCCATGTCGGCCCTTCGCCCAATCCGATCACCGGGCGGCAAATCGCGATGGATTTCCGCGCCAAGGTGGCGGTCTTCGGGCATATGGGTGTCGAGGCCGATCCGGCGCGCATGACCGAGCACGACCGCGCCGTCCTTGCCGCGCACATCGCGCTCTACAAGGCGTGGCGCGGGGTGTTGCATGAAGGCGCGCTGCACCGGCTCGATCACCCCGATCCGGGCGTCATCGGACTGATCGCGGTGCACCGCGACGAAGCGCTGGCGCTGGTCGCGCAGACGGAATTTGCCGCGGCGTTCGATGTCTCGCCCGTGCGCCTCGCCGGTCTCGCGCCCGAGGCAAGCTATCGCGTCACCCTTCCCGAACCGTGGCCGAACAAGGCGCGGCATTACCTCGCCACCCCCGGTCTGTGGCGCGAAGGAATCGTCCTGTCGGGCACAGCGCTGATGACGCACGGTCTCGCGCTGCCGTTGACCCATCCCGAAACCGCGTGGCTCATCGCGCTTGAAAGACTGCCCGCATGAAACTTGGCTGCTGTTATTATCCCGAACATTGGCCGGAAGACGTGTGGGCCGAGGATGCGCGCCGGATGGCGGACATGGGCCTTTCGCTGGTACGCATCGGCGAATTTGCATGGAGCCGGATCGAACCGGAGCCGGGCCGATACGATTGGGGCTGGCTCGACCGTGCGATTAATACGCTGGCGTCTGCGGGCCTGAAAATCATCCTCGGCACGCCGACCGCCACCCCGCCGAAATGGCTGGTCGATACCATGCCCGATATGGTCGCCCTTGACGAACAAGGCCGCCCGCGCGGGTTCGGCTCGCGGCGGCATTACTGCTTCAGCCACGCTGGTTACCGCGCCGAGTGCCGCCGGATCGTAACCGCGCTGGCACAGCGTTACGGCCATCACCCCGCCATCGTCATGTGGCAGACCGACAACGAATATGGCTGCCACGACACGGTGCTGAGCTTCTCGGATGCCGCCGCAAATGGCTTCCGTGAGTGGCTGGCGGCCCGTTACAGCACGGTCGAGGCGCTTAACACCGCATGGGGCAATGTGTTCTGGAGCATGGAATACCGCGCCTTCACCGAGGTTGATCCGCCGCACCTGACCGTGACCGAGGCGAACCCCGGGCATTGGCTCGATTACCGCCGGTTCGCCTCCGATCAGGTAGCAAGCTTCAACCGCGAACAGGTCGAAATCCTGCGCAAGCTGTCGCCCGATAAAGACATCACCCACAACTTCATGGGGTTCTTCACCGAATTCGATCACCACGAGGTGGGCCGCGATATCGACTTGGCGACCTGGGATTCCTATCCGCTCGGCTTTCTCGAACAGTTCTGGTTCTCTTCGGAAGAGAAACGCGCTTACCTGCGGCAAGGCCACCCCGATATCGCCGCCTTCCACCATGACCTTTACCGAGGCTGTTCGAATGGCCGCTGGGGGGTGATGGAACAGCAACCCGGCCCGGTAAACTGGGCACGCTTCAACCCTGCGCCACTGCCGGGAATGGTGGCGCTGTGGACGCTGGAGGCGTGCGCGCACGGGGCGGAGTTCACCAGCTATTTCCGCTGGCGGCAGGCTCCGTTCGCGCAGGAGCAAATGCACGCCGGGCTGCTGCGCCCCGACAGCACCGAGGCCGAAGCCGTCCCCGAAGTGCGCACAGCGGCGGCAGTGCTTGCCGAAATCGGCCCGCAGCAACCGGTGCAGGCGGCGGCGGCACTGGTGTTTTCCTACGAGGCGGCGTGGGCCATCGGCATCCAGCCGCAGGGACAGAGCTTTCGCTACCTCGAACTGGTGTTCGAATGTTATTCGGCGCTGCGGGCACGCGGCCTGGATATCGATATCGTCGCGCCCGATGCTGACCTTGAAGGTTACCGGATGGTGGTGGTGCCGAGCCTGCCGATCATCCGCAAAGGGTTCGTCGAACGCCTCGCCGGACTGACCTGCCCTGTGATGCTCGGCCCCCGGTCGGGAAGCAAATCGGCGAGCTTCAGCATCCCAGCAGGCCTTGCACCCGGCGACCTCAAGCGCCTGATCCCGATCACCGTCACCCGCGTCGAATCCTTGCGCGACGGCGTGGCAGAACCCGCACAAGGCTGGGCAGTGACCCGCTGGCGCGAGGACGTGGCGGGCGATCTTGTGCCCGAACTTTCCGACGATGCGGGGCGGGGCGTACTCTATCGTAACGGAAACGTTCGCTACCTTGCCGTCTGGCCCGATCGGGCACTGCTGCGGCTACTGTTCGAGCGCATGGCGGACGAGGCCGGGCTGCCGCTTGTCGACCTGCCCGAGGGCATCCGCGTGCGGCGCACCGCTTCCCACGCCTTCACCTTCAACTACGCCGCCGAGCCGGTATTCGCAGCACATCTCGGGGAGACTTTGCCCCCTGCCAGCTGGCACATTGCTCCGCTGTAATCAGCCCTCTGCCAGCAGCCGGGCGTAATGATCCCGCAGGGTGTCGCTGCCGTATTCCGGCGTGAGATCGGCAGAATAACCGCCCGTCTCCGGGTCGAGTACCAGCATGCTTTCTGTCGCATAATAGCGTGCGATGCGGGCGTACTCGGCCTTCTCGGCGAACCAGCCCGACATACCCGAGCCCAGCCCCAGCGCCCGCTCGGCATAGTCGAACAGCCGGGGCGAGACCGATTTGAAACGCACCGGCCTGCCCGCAATTTCGAACAGCAATTCGCCCTGTTCGCGCAAGCTGATCGCCGGGCCGGGGCCGCCGATCGGCAGGATACGGCGACTAGTATCCGGATTGTCGATGCACGCAGCGATAAACCGCGCCAGATCATCATCGCTGATCGGCTTGCAGCGGGTGAGTTCCCCGTCCCCGAAGATCAGAAAGGGCTTGCCTGCCTTGACCCGCTTGACCTGCCCGGACAGCGATTTGAAGAACGCTGTCGGGCGCACGATGGTGTAATCGATCCCGCTCGCCGCAAGCCGCGCTTCGAATGCGAGCTTGGCGTGCTGGAAAGCAAGCAGCGGCTTCTGCACGCAAATCGCGGACAGCAGAATGAACTGCCGCGCCCCTGCCGCCTGCGCCGTTTCGAGCAAGGCGACATTGGCTCCGTAGTCCACCGCCTCGGCATCCTTGGGCGCGCCGCTGCGCGAAGCGATGCAGGATATGATGCAGTCGGGCCGGGCGTCCCCCATGACCTTGGCGATGGCATCGTGATCGGACAAGGCGGCGTGGGCAAGTTCGGCTCCTGCCAATGGACCGGTATCATGACCGGCGCTGCCCGGCCGCAACAGCGCAGTCACGCTATGGCCATCCGCCACCAATCGCCGAACCACTGCCTGGCCAATCGTGCCAGTGGCACCGGCAACAACAATGCGGCGGGGGGGAGTGTCATTCTTTACCATCACATTCACCCTAACCGGGCCGCGCCAGCGGTCAATCGAGGGGAACGAAGGATTGGGTGGTGCGCTGTCAAGGCCCCGCAGGCGAGGCTCCTATCACCGCGCCCCGCCCGCCGTGTTAGCGGCGATGAAATCCACCGAGATCAGCGCTCCCGCGGCGATCATAAGGGTTCATAATGACAAGCGACCTTCGGCATTGGCTTGTTTGCGCGCGCCGCCAATAATGACCACCTGCTCGGGCTCCGCGGTTGCGGCGGCGGCCAAGCGGCCGGTGGCTTTTCTCATGCGGGCACCAAAGCCAACCTTGCAACGCTCCAGACGCCGAATGCCGCACCGAAGAACGTAAAGGCATACATCGCCGCGATGCAGACGGCCTGCGGAAAGGGCTGATGGACGTAATCGTCGATCAGCTCTTTCAGCCCGTATTTGGTGTGCCAGAAGCTGGTGATGATCAGAAGGATCATCATCACGGAATTGAGCGGTCGCCGCAGCCAGTCACGCACGACTTCGTAGGAAAGTTCCGGCAGCAGAACGAGCGCGACCAGCAACCACGCGTAAAGCGCCAGCAGCGCAAGGGAATTGAGGCGGACCGCGATCCAGTCTTTCGCGCCGCCCCGGCCTTTGCCGACGAGTCGGTCCGCGCTACGGGCTTGTCGCGCCATTCCTTGATCCTTTGCCGATTAGCCGAAGTTGATCTGATTGCGTCACCCCCAGCGCTATTGGCGGCGAGGCCGATGCGCCCTCACATAGGTCAGGCAGACTGCATGACGTTGCGGTCCGCCCGCCGCGCAGTCGAGAGCGCACTTCAGGCGCCGCTCTCATGCGCATTCTACGGTGCGAAGGGACAATGCCGGGCAAGGCGACAAGCTCAGATGCCACACCCGCCTCTCGTTGACGCAAATCGAAATTGTCCGAGCAGGATGGAGAATGCGCAAGGCTTCCTAGAAAAGGATTCTGGCATACACTCTCGCGCCATCGTCTCGGCGGTCGGAGGCACGATCAACCCGGTAGAGGGCTCCGAACCGAATTCCGCCTGCACTGGCGAAGTCCAACCCTGCTTCGCCAACGAAATGCGACCGTCCAAGTGTCGTGCTCGTCACAAACGGATCGACGCCGGTCGTGTCGGCAGCAAATCGCGCCGAGATATTCACGACGGGATTCGACAGGTACTGCCGCAGCGCTGCCCGCGCATAAGGACGGATGGTCCAACTTTCGGAAAGTCTGGCTGAATAGCCGGCCTCGACTTGAGGCATGACCCATGTGAACGTCCCACCGCTACCTCCGAGGGAAAGGTCGTTGGGTCCCGCCCCCTGTTCGATCGCATCGCCGCCGCCAATGCCGGTCAACCCCACAGCGATGCCCGGCTTGAGTTTGAAGCCGCCAAAGTCGAATTGTCGGTTTATTCCAACCCGTGCAGCGATCATCTCGACATCGCGCGCGCTCGAGGCCGAGCTGCCAAAGCCTGGCAATTCACGGGTTGTGTCGAAGCTTGTCTCACCATAGCTGGCAAAGCCGCTGAGTTCGGTTGCACCGATCTGATAGATCGTTCCGACGCCGAACTGGATCGCCTCTCCTCTCGCCATCCAGCGATTATCATAACCGGCAAGATCAAGGTCGCTATATCCAACCGCCAGCGCGATCGACAGCTTTTCAGACATCGCGTAGTGAGCGCCGGCAGAGAACGAAAGCACCTCTCCGTCGATACGCGGCGAACCCGGAATCGCATCGCGAACCGTATCCGCAAGACTGACCTGCGCCCACGCGCATCCTGCCTTCCGTCGCGGCAGGTCGGCACTGGCATCAAGTCCGCAATTGGCCATGGTGCGTCCGAAATCCTCGGCAACGTCAATGGCCCGTGCGTCCTGTTCAGCATAGATATCGGCGCCCAGCTGGTTCAGGAAATCGACGTAAACGGCAGCGTCCTGTTCAAAGATCAGCTGGTCGAAAGTGGGTTGCAGTTCCGATGAAACACCCTGCGCCTGGACGCGATCCAGATAGAGGCCGAGTTCTTGCTGATTGCCTTCCGCTTCGACTGGCGCGAACGTCATGTCGTATTGCAATTCAATTCCATCCCCATTGGCGGCAATGCCCAGCAGGTTCAAGACGACCGAACTGTCGGCGCGCAGATCAGCATCCGCCAAATCGGCGCCGGCAGCGCCAGTAAAGACGCGATAGGCCTTCATGCCGGGAATGAACCGTGTGGGATTGAGCAGCCGGGCATCTACCTGGCCACCCAGCGCAACGGAGCCTGTCGCGTTGATCGCATCGAAGGTATCATCGGCGGCGTCGATCTCGAGAAATGTACTGCCACCTGCGCTCTGAACGAAATTTCCGTTCAACTGCGTCTGCACGATTGTATCGGTCCCGCCCGGTGCGAAAGTGCCCTGGTTAGTCAGGGTGCTCGTTCCGCCGCCGAGATCGACAATCGAGCCGGTCAGCAAGGTTCCATCGGCAAGATTGTCCAGCGCATTGGTGCCGCCGCCGAGCTGGAAATTCCCGATCAGCATACCTGCATTGCTGACCAGATCGTTGCCGCCCGACCCCTGCATGACAGTTCCCATCAAACCGTCCTGCGTCATCACGGTGCCGAAATTGGCGAAGGTGTTGTCCGATCCGCCGTCGAATTCGATTGCGATGCCTTCGCTTCCAACAAGGATTGCTCGATCCGCCGCGAGGGCAAGATTAATCGGTCCTGCCCCGTCGGAGCCAAGGCTTTGCAGAAGGATGGCGCTTACATTGCCGGTCGTGACGAGGACATCGCCGTCGATCATGACATTGATCGCGCCCCCTGAGCCCGAACCTCCCGCAGTGCCCGCAAAAACGTCATCGACCAACCCGCCACCGCCGCCAAGGCTCTGGACGACCAGCGCCGATGAACCCGCGCCCGAAGTGACGATGTCGCCGGTCTGTGTGAAACTGACGGTACCGCCCGATCCGCTGTTGTCCGCCGAGGTCTTGACAAGGACATCAGGCGCAGCACCGAAAACAGCACCGCCGCCGCCGCCGGTCGACTGCAGCACAACGCCGTGCGAGTGGTGGCCTTCAGTCAGTATCATCCCGTCATGCGTCAGGCTGAGCGATCCGCCATTGCCGCTCGCCGCGTCTCTCCCGCCGAGTGTCACCTGTCCCAGCGCGAGTCCGTGATTGTTGAGCAGTCCGCCCCCGGCTCCGATCGACTGGAGAACGATGGCGGGCGACGCATCACCGGCAGACATGGTGTTCCCGACCGCGGTCACGGCAATCGCCCCGCCATCGAGCATTGTTCCACCGATGGTGCCCAACGTGACGTTGCCGAAAGGAGATCCGGCCGATGCGGTGCCGATGGCAACGCTCGCCATGCCCTGCAAACGCTGGGCCGAAACCGGCGCGCCCGGTTGCGGGCGCAGGGAAAATACAAAATCGGTGACGCCGCCGCCGCCGCCAATGCTCTGGGCAAGCAACGCAACCGAGTTGTCACCAAGCGTCACAACGTTGCCGGTCTGCGAATGCTCGATCAGACCGCCCGCAGCATTGCTCAGGGCGCTGCCACCAAAGGCCAGGTCGACGGGGCCGACCTGACCTGAACGAGCGAGGATTGAAAAGATCGACCGGCCACCGCCGCCGCCGATCGATTGCAGCAGCACGCCGGGCGTGTTGGCCCCTTCGGTCAGCATATTGCCAATCTGGGCGCTGGCAATATCACCGCCCATGACGTTCGCGCTGTCGCGACCGCCGAGGCCGGTCCGGATCGGCAGGGCAACCGCACGTGCGTCTACTTCCTCGGTGAATTCGAGATCCACGACGATCCGCCCGCCGCCGCCGCCGATCGCCATCAGGTTGGTTGCAGCGCCGCCATCGCCGCGCGCCGTTATGGTGCCGGTGGACGTGATGGTAACTTTTTCGGCATTGGCCGATCCCTGTCCGGCAGCGCCGCCGAACAGCGTCAATGCGGGAAGCTCTGTCACCGGCTCGACCGGCAGGAAGCCGGGCAGCAAATCGCCGGAGACGAAGCCGGCTATACCGCTGAGGTCCATGACAAGACCGCCGCCGCCGCCATTGATGCTTTCCGCGACGATACCGAAAGCGTTCTTGCCCGAGACTGCGATGTCGCCGGTATTGGTGACGGTCACTTCGCCGCCAAGGCCGCCATCGCCCGGCTGGGCACCCAGCAGGATGCCGACGGTATTGGCGAGGAAGTTCACCCCGGCATTGATCTGCGGATCGAATGTCAGGCCCAGACCCAGGCTCATGTTGCCGCCACCACCGCCGAGACTCTGCGCGAAGATGCCGTGCGCGTCTTCGCCGCTGGTGAAGATCGAGCCGGAATTGGTGACGACCACATTGCCTGCGTCGTTTCCATTGCCCCCTGCGCCCCCGATTGCGATCAGGGCCTGGTTCGGGAAAGCGCGCTTGGCGTAAAGGTTGCCGAACGCAAGGCTCAGCCCGCCATTACCGCCCCCGCCGCCGATGGACTGGGCGAAGATGCCATGGGCTTCCTTTCCGCGGGTTTCGATCACGCCGAAATTATCGACCGAGACCAGGCCGCCCACGCCGCCAATTCCCCCTCTGCCGCCGATATTGACAGCAAGCTGATAAGCTTTGGATGAGCCTGCGAAGTTCCCGGACAGGGTTGAACCGCCATTGCCGCCGCCGCCGCCGATGGATTGGGCAAAAATCCCGTAGGACCGCTCCCCGAGGGTGAGGATGCTGGCACTGCCGTCGGATCCGCTGCCGTTGACAACGGTCACCGAACCGGCCGCGCCGCCCATTCCCCCGGTTCCGCCGTGATTGTAATCAAGCGTGACCGCCCGACTGCCCGGCCCGGGATTAACCTTCGAGAAATTGCCCGCCAGACCGGCATTGCCGCCGCCGCCGCCGATGGATTGGGCATAGATTGCGGCCGCCTCAAAGCTGCTTGTCTGAAGGATTCCGAGGTTGGTGACTTCGACGTTCCCGCCGGTTGCGCCGGTCCCTCCATCGCCTCCGAACGTGAAGCCGAGCGAGTAGCTGTCCGAGTTGCCGGGCGTCTCGACATTGAATGCCGCACCCGCGTCGCCGCCGCCGCCGCCGATCGAAAGGGCGCGAATGGCATTCGCCTGCTTGCCGAATGTCAGCACCGTGCCCGTGTTGGTCACGGTGACACGATCGCTGACTGCCCCGCTCCCGCCGGCTCCGCCGATCTGGACGGCGAGCGAATATTCGCCGTCGGAATCATTATCGCCCTCGAACGGGTTCGGAATCTCGCTCAGCCGGTCGATGATCGCTGCGCCGCCATTGCCGCCGCCGCCGCCGATCGATTGCGCGAATATCCCGTGTGCGTCCGCTCCGGAGGTTTCGATCAGGCCGAGATGATCGACCGTTACCATACCGCCTGCAGAGCCTTCGCCGCCTTCGAGGCCAATGGCGAATTCCAGATTGAACGCCTGACTGGCCGAGCCATCGCCTGATGAGCGATCCCCTTCGACGCTTACGGTCGTCGTGGAGGAGTTCCCTCCTCCTCCGCCGATCGACTGGGCATGGATGGCGTGGGCCCCTTGCCCCATGGTGGAAATCATGCCGTCGGCGGTCACCATGACATCGCCGCCCAAGCCTCCCGTTCCGCCGATCCGTCCGATAGCGACGGCCAGCGAACCCCTATCGTTGAAGTTCTGCGAAATCTGGTCTGCGGCGTTCCCGCCGCCGCCGCCGATCGACTGCGCAAACAGCGCCGTGCTTCTGTCGCCCCCGGTCATGATGATCCCGGTGTGATCGACCGTGACCGCCCCACCGTCGCTGCCGGCACCCGGCCCGCCTCCGATCTGGAGATCGACGGACCGCGCACCGCCCTGCCCTCCCGAGGCGCGGGTGCGCTGCCCGATGAACGACAGGTTGAGATTCATCGCGGCATTGCCGCCGCCGCCGCCGATCGACTGGGCGACGATGCCATGCGCATTCGCACCTGCCATTGCGATGTCACCGATATGGGTCAGGTTGACAGTCCCGCCATCGCCGCCGGCGCCGCCGGCACCGCCGATCGCCAATTGCACATCGAAGCGGGCGCTGGTGCTGCCGGAGACAACGATATTGCCCCCCGCATTGCCACCGCCTCCACCGATCGACTGGGCCAGCAGACCGATATCGCTGTCCTGACCGAGCGAGATGAGCGATGCGGTCCTGAGCCCGCGATTGACCGTGACCGCCCCCGCTGCGCCCCCCGCTGCGCCCGATCCGCCAATCCCGACCGATAACGGAGCGCCATCGCCGGTCCCGGCGCCAGCGATATTGAAGCCGGCATTGCCGCCGCCACCGCCGATCGATTGGGCCAGCAGTCCGATACCCCGCCCCGAAATTGCATTTTCGATGCCGTCAGGATCAGTCGCATCGACTATGATCTGGCCATCCGAAACGACAGTCACCGCGCCGCCGGTTGAGCCTGCGCCTCCGCTTCCGCCCACGCCGATGCCCAGATTGAAGTTTCGCGAGGTGCCCAGTGCGGCTGCGACATTGAAGCCGCCATTGCCGCCTCCGCCCCCCACACTCTGAGCGAAAATGCCGCGGCTTTGCGCACCCATGACCATGATACTGCCGCTATGCGTCGCGTTGACTGTGCCGGCTGCGCTACCATCACCGCCGGTTCCGCCCAGCCCGAACGCGACGGCGGGCAGCGAGGAGCCAGACCCAGCGCTGATTCCGCCGGAAATGTTCACCCCGCCGTTGCCGCCGCCGCCGCCGACACTTTGGGCCAGAAGACCGATTGCGCCCAGTCCGGATGCGACCAGTTGCCCCGTAACATTCGCGTCCACCAGACCGCCGGTCCCTCCGGCGGCGCCGAACCCTCCGACCCCGGCCGTCAGCGTTCCGTTCAAGGCGATTCCGCCGGAGACGTTAAGCGCTCCGTCCCCGCCTCCTCCACCTAGGCTCTGGACGAAGACGGCTGCACGGAAATCGCCGCTGGCCCGATACAGCGTTCCGGTCGCATCGAGGTCCACCTCGCCGCCATTACCGCCGCCGCCGCCGAACCCGCCAAGGCCAAGAGCAAGCGACTGCGCCGAGGATGAACCCGAAAGGCCGATACCGCCACTTATATTGATACCGCCCGAGCCTCCCGAGCCCCCAACACTTTGGGCAAAAATGCCATGCGATCCGTCAGCCCGGAGCGGAAGAACAAATGAACCCAGGTCGAAAATAGTATCGGCGGTCGGTGCCGACACACCCATGGCGATTGCAGAGCCGGAAATATTGGCGACGACCTTGCCCGCATTGCCGGCGCTGCTGCCGAAACCGCCAATACCGACAGCGCCGCCCACCGATGTGCCACCAGCGCTGAATATTACCCCGGCGGCAACGTTCAGACCGCCGTTTCCGCCACCTCCCCCGATGCTTTGGACTGTAATGGCGTTGGAAAGAATGCCCTCGGTTCCGGTATCCCCGGTGCGGATAAGCGTCGCAGCACCCCCGTTGCCTCCGACCCCGCCGAAACCGCCAATGCCGAAGCTGCCGCCCACGGCTGTCGCGCTGGAAAGCGCAAGGCTGCCGGTGACATTGATGCCGCCATTGCCGCCGCCGCCGCCAAGGCTCTGGACAAGGACGGCAGTCGCTTCGTTGCCCGTCGTCAGGACATTGCCGCCAATGCTGGCGTCGACAGTATTGCCGAACCCGCCAATGCCGCCGAACCCACCGACGCCCACACCGAGCGCTCCGGTACCTGATGCGGATGCCGAGATCGAGCCGGTGACGTTGACCCCTCCATTGCCGCCCCCCCCGCCGAGCGACTGCGCGATGATCCCGAACGCCCCTGTTCCGGTGGTCACGGTATCCTGAAGGGTC
Source organism: Erythrobacter sp. NFXS35 (assembly GCF_040148725.1). Taxonomy (NCBI): domain Bacteria; kingdom Pseudomonadati; phylum Pseudomonadota; class Alphaproteobacteria; order Sphingomonadales; family Erythrobacteraceae; genus Erythrobacter; species Erythrobacter sp. NFXS35. The sequence continues at coordinate 1,409,371 of NZ_JAGDEB010000001.1, forward strand.
GTGAGATTGACTGTGCCGCCATTTCCGCCAGATCCGCCCTTTCCGCCGACGCCGACGCCGATCGTGCCGGACGTACCGGCAGCAAGAGTGAGACCTGCCGTAACGTTCACACCGCCATTGCCGCCGCCGCCGCCAAGACTCTGGGCAACGATTCCAGCGGCCTCCTCACCGAAGGTCCGGGTCAGCCCGTCGACCGTCAGCGTGACTTCGCCGCCGTTGCCGCCCGTGCCTCCAGCACCGCCGACACCCACACCGATCGTTCCGCCTTGGCTTGTCACGGTCAGTCCGGCTGAAACATTGACTGCGCCGTTACCGCCACTGCCGCCGATGCTCTGCGCGACGATCGCATCGGCGGACTTGCCGCGCGTCAGTGTGGTCCCGGAGACGCTCGCGGTCACGGTGCGGCCGGCGCCAGCGGTTCCGCCCGATCCGCCGACGCCGATGGAAATTCCGCCCGCGCCCGATCCTCCCACCGTCAGAGCGCCCGAGACGTTGATCGCGCCATTGCCACCGCCGCCGCCGAGAGACTGGGCGATGAAGGCCGATGCGCCCTCACCGAAGGTCGTCAGATTACCGGTCGAGGTGGCGTTTACGATGCCGCCATTCCCCCCGCTGCCACCTGCGCCGCCAACGCCAACGGCAACGCCGACCGCACCGGTCGCTGCGGCATTGATACTGCCCGAAACATTGATACCCCCATTGCCGCCACCGCCGCCAATCGACTGCGACAGAATGCCGTCCCCGAAGGCTCCGCGCGTTATAAGGTTTCCATTGAACGTGCTGGTGACAGTGCCTCCGAAACCCGCGCCACCGCCCGTGCCACCAACGCCGATGGCGACTCCGCCTGCGCCTCCGGCTGACAGCGCAAGCGTACCGCTGACATTGTACCCGCCATTGCCACCGCTTCCGCCGACGCTCTGGGTTACGATGCCGTCGGAAAACAGTCCGAGGGTCTCGACATTGCCGGCAACGGAGCTGATCGCAGTTCCGCCATTGCCCCCCGTGCCGCCGATGCCGCCGACACCCACGGCGATGCTGCCCGAAGCCGCTGCAGACCCCGTGATCCCGGCGGACACGTTGAACCCGCCATTGCCGCCGCCGCCGCCGACGGACTGGACGAGCATGCCATGCGAAGCGAAGCCTTCGGTGCGAATATCGCCCGTGAAATCGACATCGGCGGTTGAACCAGTACCGCCCGCATTGCCCGCGCCCCCGACCCCGACGGGGATCGCCACCGCCGGTCCGGCCGCTGCCGCTCCGGCAACGGTCACGCTGAAGCCGCCGTTGCCGCCGCCGCCGCCGACGCTCTGCGCAAGAATACCGTGCGACAGGAGGCCCGTTGTTCCGATGAATCCGCCGATATCGAGATCGACGACGCCGCCATTGCCGCCCGCGCCGCCCTTGCCCCCGACGCCCACCGCGACCGAGCCCGCAACGGGACCACCGGCAAGCGATACGGAGACTGCCCCGCCGCCATTGCCGCCGCCGCCGCCAACACTCTGTGCAAGGATGCCGTGCGAGAGCAATCCTTCGGTCAGGACGATCACGTCGCCGTCCATATCGACGAGGCCGCCTGTGCCGGCGCCACCGCCTGCGCCGCCGACGGCCACGGACACTGCGCCGAATGCCCCGCCGGTCACCTGGACAGCCGTGCCGCCATTGCCGCCGCCGCCGCCGACGCTTTGCGCGATCACCCCGATAGACAGATCACCGCTGGTCTGGATCAGCGGCAGGAAAGTCTGGGAGACCCCGTCGATAGTCCGGCTGAAGCTCTGGAAGTCGATGTCGACCGTTCCGCTGTTTCCGCCGGATCCCCCGGTACGGCCGATGGCGAGGCCCACGAATGCCGATGCCGAGCCTGCAAAGCCGCCATTGCCGCCGCCACCGCCAATCGACTGTGCGACAATGCCATGGGAAAGTACGCCTCCGGTTTCGATCGCGCCGCCATGGGTGATATTCACTCGGCCGCCGGAACCCGCATTTGCTCCCGGCCCGCCGATCGACAGAAGGCCAAGCGTGGTCGATCCATTGCCGCCGCCGCCGCCGATCGACTGCGCCAGCACGCCAAGCGAGCGATCGCCGACTGTCCTGATCGAACCAGTATTCGTCAACGTCGCGGTGCTGGCCGTTCCCCCGGCTCCGCCGCGCCCGCCAATCGACAGGGCTCCGGCTGCAAAGCCGGCATTGCCGCCGCCGCCGCCGATGGATTGGACCAATGCGCCATGCGCATCGTCGCCGAGGGTTTCGATGGTGCCTGCGTTGGATACGAGGGCCGTCCCCGCATTACCTCCGGTGGCCCCTCTTCCGCCAAGCGCCAGGGTTCCTGCGGTCGTCGACCCAGTGCCGCCGCCGCCGCCGATCGACTGGGCGAAGGCGGCATGCGCACCGTCGCCGCCGGTCACGATCAGCCCGTCATTGCGTGCGGTTGCAGAACGCCCGATGCCGCCGGACCCGCCTGACCCGCCAATGGCGACCAGGCCGCCGGTCAATCCGGCCGATCCGCCGCCACCGCCGACGCTCTGGGCGAGCATTCCGAAACCGCGCGCGCCTTCGGTGACGATAATGCCGCCATTCAGGTTGCGCACGGTGACGTTGCCGCCTTCCTTGCCCGAGCCGGCGCTGTTTCCAAGCGCAACAAGGGCCGCAGCCGAACCCGCAGCGCCGCCCCCACCGCCGATGGACTGCGCCAGAATGCCGTGCGCGCCGTTGCCTGCGGTATAGATGAAACCGCCGAATTCATTGTCGAGCGTGACGGTGCCGCCAATCCCACCCGCGCTGCCAGCACCCGATCCGCCGAAGATGCCGGTCGCATCCCCTCCGTCGCCGCCGCTTCCGCCAAGCGACTGGCCGACGAGACCGTGCGCGGAGGCACCGAAGGTATGCACGCTGCCGAAATTATTGATCGCTACAGTGCTGCCATTGCCGGCGCTGCCTGCGGAACCTGCGACCGAGGACGTCGCCAGATCGGCATCGCCGCCATCGCCGCCGACCCCGCCGCGGCTGAGCCCGTAAATGCCGAAGGCGTTGGCTCGCCCAGTAGTGATGTTCGCGCCATCAAGATTGTTGATCGTCACGATGCCGCCATTGCCGCCCCGGCCGCCATTACCGCCATTGGAATTCGCAATTGAGAATTCACCGTCTCCTCCGTTGCCGCCGCGGCCACCTTGGCTACGGACATACAGGCCGTAAAAGCCGTTCTGGCCGCCGGTAGATATTGTGCTCGACGAGTTCACGGTCAGTGGAGTGCCGTTACCTCCTCTGCCGCCGTCGCCGCCGCCCAGCGATGCGACCACGAAAGTGAACCCGTTGGCTCCTGCCCCGCCCGAACCGCCGGTTCCGCTAACATCAATGCCAAATCCGGGTATGCCAACGCTTACCGCTCCGAAGTTCAGCGTGGATCCGATCGCTTCGATATCGCCAGCGTAGCTTCGAATGGCGGCTGCGCGCGTACCACCATTATTGCCATCGCGGCCCTGCGACGTCGTCAGGTTATTGTCCCCGCTGCCGCCGTTGCCGCCATTTATCGGAACGTTGATTGTTCCGCGGTTCTCGTCCGCGGGCGCGAGCGGATCAAAGCGTGCAAGCGGGTTGTTCGAACTCTGACCAAACACCTGACCGCGCACGTCGCGGACAACGGGAATCGTGCGGCCATCGCTGAGCGTCACACTTTCGACAAGTCCCGTTGCCCCGTTGATTGTGACGGATGCAACCTGCACGCTCACGGTGGCACCAGCCGGGTCAGGTATTGATGCGCCGACCTGCGGATCGGAAAGAACGAGCCGGTAACCTTCGACGATTACGACACCATCGCGCACGGCGATGATGCGAAGCGGGTCGCCGCTGGAAGGATCGAGGACGCTTCCGCCGATTTTGCGTTCGTCCGACGACTGCGCATGAACCGGTGTCGCCATGCCCAGGCCAGAGGTCGAAAGGGCGGCCATCGCCATCGCACCTGCTATGGTCATGGCACTGCGGGATGAACCGAGGCGAAGCGTCGATCTCAAGCTGGACGAATGCTCGCGCCGCTGGTCTCTGGCGAGCGCCGCTCCGGTAGCAGCGTGCGATACCCCGTCGATCTGCATAATCCGCCTCCTGACAACCCGGCTCCACCCGGAAACACGGGTGTCGACGCGCGGTGAACGCCTGGAAAACTATGGCCGACTGGGTGCTTGGGAAATGGGGGCAAACCCCCATTTTGCCGCCTCTGCAAAAACACGCTTCCGGACACAGTTTCGGTGCCGGCGGGCGCGGTCCTGACGACGGCTGGGACGGCCATTGCGAGTCCGGTCCTTCTACAGCATAATGGCCGCGAAGGGGGAGTTCGCAGATGCATCGGGTGGTGATCGCCGATGATCACGAAATAGTTCGCAAGGGTCTCGCCGAAACGTTGCGCTCTCTGGGCGATTGCGAGATCGCAGGCGAAGCCTGCGATGGGCTCGAAACGATTGCAATGGCGAAGGCACTGGAGCCTCACCTCCTGCTGCTTGATGCTGCGATGCCCTATGCGAGGGGGATCGAGGTGTTCAGCGAGATCAAGCGCTGGAATCCCAAGATAATGGTGGCTGTCGTCACCGGATTCACGTCGGCTGCCACTCTTGCCCAATGGCTTGATGCCGGTGTCGACGGACTGTTCCTGAAGAGCTGTGAGGAACTCGAACTGCGAAAAGGCCTGCGAACGATCCTATCTGGCGGCCAGTATATCTGCGAAGCCTCAGCCCGGATACTGGAGCAGCGACCCGAAGCAATTCAATTGACGGGCCGCGAGCGCGAGGTGCTTGCGCTGATCACGAACGGATTGAGGAACGTCGAGATCGGGGAACGACTATGCATCAGCGCCAAGACCGTGGAAAAGCACCGCACAAGCCTGATGGCGAAAGTAGGCGTGCAATCGCTCCCGGCGCTGCTCACATTCGCCTTGCGTGAAGGCCTGCTGGATGAACACCGCCAGTTATGATCGCGGCTGGATGGCGGCAAACCGATCTTTGGGGGAATCAACCCATAGCAACCGTGGTGCTGTCGTTCTATTCCCGGTGTATGGCCAGAGCGCGCTCAATCACTGCGAGCGAGAAGGGCGAGCAATGCACTCGCGTTCGGTTCGATTTCGACTGGCTAGCATTGCTGCTGGCAGTCCTGGCTCTGCTGGTTCCCGTCGCTGCCTCCGCTGAGCGGGTGCCGACGATCCCGCTTCTGGGCGAACCATACGAAATCGAGCCATCCAGGGGACAGGCGCGGTTCCTGATAACCGACGAAGGCGATCTTCCGCCGGACCGGATCGTGAAACGTCTCGATCGGTTCACGCTCTCCGAAAGCCGACACATCGAGGTCCCGTCTTTGACTTGGCCAGCATCCGATGTCTGGCTGCACTTCCGTGTCGCCAACGCCTCGGGGGCACCGGGCAAATGGGTGGTCGATTTTCATCGTCCGGTCGGCACGATCAACGCGCAGGCTTTCCAGATCGATCCCCAAGGGGCAGAGCTAACGGGCGACCTGCTGTTCGAATGCACACCGAATTCCTGCAAGGGTGCCTACGGCAGCGCATTTGTTTCGGGCATCCTGTCGCTCGATCCCGGAGAGACGCGCGACATCCTGATCCGTCACCGATTGGGCTTCAGCAGCCAGTCCCCCATCCGGTTCGTGACACCGGCACTCTATCTCTCAGGCAAGGCGCAGCGCGACAGCTGGGCGTGGATTCTCAACGGCATCTGGATCGGAATGATCGCACTGGCGCTGCTTCTCTACCGTGTGATCGGATGGCCGCTGGCGATGAGCTTTGCCGGCTACAGCCTGACCGCGATGTTGATGGTCAACATATCGGGTGCGGTCATCAACCTTGGTCACCTTTCGGTGTTCGCTCCCTTCATCGAAGGGGCATTGTTTCAATCCGGCCTCATCCTGTTCTTGCAGTTCGGGCGGACCTTTTTCGCAACGCCCAGAAAGCACCCCGTGGCCGACAGGGCAATGCGTGCAATCATGGCGCTTTCCGCATTCAATCTCGTTGTTCTGATAGCAGGGTTCGATTTTCCTGGCAGAGTGGTTCTCCAGTTGCTTGCGCTGGCCGCCCTTACAGCACAACTTTCGGTGGCGCTGAAAGCGCTGGTGGCCGGTTGGAGCGGCGCTTTGCCGATTTTGATCGGGACCATGCTGATCGTGCTGTCGTTCATGGTCGACACTGCCAACAAGGTGTTCGGCGGGCTGATCCATCGCGATACCGTCATCTGGACGGGGCACGTGGCATTCTTTGTCGAAGCCATCTGCTTTGCCGTCGCGATTTCATTCGCAGTCATACGAATACAGGGCGAGCGCGACGCTGCTGTGCACAAGCAGCTTGCCGTAGCCCGGGAGAAACTGGATCTGGTTGCCGAACTTCAGACCAGCCAGCGCAGGTTCCAACGCGCCCGAAGCGAGGCCGAACGACACAGGCGCGAGTTCGAAGCGCTGGGTCACGATCTGATGCAGCCACTTCGAACGCTGAGATCGGCGTTTCGCATTCGCCAGAAGAGGGGAGCGGCGGAGGAACAGCTGAACGACGCCGAAGCGGCCTTTTCGCTCCTGGAGGGGATCCTTGCCAAGCCAGTCGTAGTGACTGGCGAGCATTCGGCGGAAGCGGTGGAGACATTCCCGATTGCCGCCGTTATCGACAATACGCGCCGCATGTTCGAAAACGAAGCCAATGCTGTCGGCATCGCGCTGAAGACCGTTGAAAGCACGCAAACCGTGCGATCTGATCCCATCGCCGTAATGCGCGTCGCCGGCAACCTTGTGTCAAATGCGATCCGCCATTCCCGCGCAGATCGTATCTTGCTGGGTTGCCGCCTAAAAAATGATATGCTCAACCTCGAAGTCCATGACGACGGGATCGGCATGGAAGCTCATGAGCTCGAGCGGTACCTTGCAAGAGGGGAACGATCACGCGAAAGCGAAGGCCGCGGGCTCGGTCTTGCCATAGCCAGTTCCCTGTGTGGAAACGCCGGACTGCGCTTCACCTTTGAAAGCCTGCCCGGCCGCGGTTCCGTTTTCATAATCGAACTGCCCCTTGATCACAGCACAGGCAAACTCACCGACTAGCGCGAGGCGGCGACCACTCCGAGATCGCATCCGCCAAGCGGCACATCCACCGGTCTGTCGGGTATTTCGATGCACTGGGTAGAGCATAGGTCAGCCGTCTGCGGTCGGCGAAGGCAGGCCTCGCCGAGATTCAAATTGATCATCTGTATCTCTTTGTTGAAGTGACGGGTCACCCCTGCCGGGCGGTCCCAAGCCTTTTGACCTTCTGTAAGGCAGGCTCACTTCACTGGACTCGACCTGCTTCCAACTGCGCTCGTTGCGACAACGCTCGGTCGTCGGCAGTTCGATCACCGTCGGCTTCCCGCCGAAGATGTCGGAATACCACCGCAGTTCGGCATCGAAATCAGCACAAATCTTGCCCATGAACTCTCGCCGTCGCGACAGACATAATCCAGCAAGTCGTCGAACGAGAGCACGATCGAAACATGGTGAAGGGAAGCTATCCATGGTTCATGGCCGCAAGGAACCGACACTGGCAAATTACTGCACGCGGTTCTCAGTTTTTTTTGCATGATCGAGAAACGTCAAATCACAAACGTGCGATAACCCGCTTTCACACGGGGCTTCCTTCAAATTCAACTACTGGAACTCAATCGACATCGGAGGGATTATGGAAGAGTTGCGGAAAATTCTGGCCAGCGGGCCATCGTTCGTGGGCCTATACCTGTTGTTGATGGTCCCTACCTACATATTGCCTTACTTGGGATCGAACTCGCTTGTTGCAAATGCGACCCTCGCAGCCGCCGATGCAGCCTCCTCCGACGTTTCCGGCCTTAATCTGCTTCTGTTCGTCCATTTGGCCTGCCTTGGAGGTCTGGTGCTGCTGGCATGGTTGCGCGGTTCATTGGTTGCAAAGACCTGGATCGTGGCGCTTCCCATCATCGCCGCAGTCTTCGACATTGTCCCCGGCCTGAGCATGATCCCGCTGGTTCCAACCGCTCTCCATATCACCGCCATCGTCGTTGGTGTGTCAGGAACTCCGATAGCGAAAAGCGATCTCTAACGCCTTGCCATCAGGCGGCCCTCCTCGGGGCGACGGCCACGTCCGATCGATAGGCCAAGAACACAGCAGAAGGTAAGGAGGACCTCAATGCGTGCTACCCTGATCGCTCTCAGCCTCTTGGTAGGAGCCTGCTCCAGTGTCCCGGGTGAGCAAGAAGGACGCGATGCGCTTGATGAGCACTTGGCGAATAAAGCCGGCGGCGCTCCATACTCAATCGCAGGATTTGAAAAAACAAACGGACAGGAATTGGAGGTGTCGGGCTCGCCAGCATACAAACTGTTTTTCAGTGCAGATGTTCGCTTCCCCGAAGGCCTCTACCCGATCTGCCTGAACCTGGATCAGATTGCCAACGGTATGAAGCAATTCCAAACGGGCTTGCAGTGCTCGCAAAGGTTCAGCCCGTTTTCGGACGATCCTTTGAAAGCACTGCCAGTTGGAGCGACAACAAAATTGACCGGCGAGATTACACTTTCGCAATCCGAGAACGGCTGGCTTACGAAAAATGTAAAGCTTACTTCATCTTCACCGATCTAATTCGTATTTTTCAATCTCTATTTAAGGAATTGATTTAATTGTTGTGTGTATAACATTGATCAATCCCGAATCTTAAATGTCATTTTGGTTTTTACGATGAAGCAGAGCATCGAGCATATTCATCGACCGCTTCAGGCCCGCTCACATAGCAATTTTAGTGCAGGTGGCGTCGATTGTTCCAGTCCTCGCCGTGCAGCGGTAATTCCCGATCACCGTCTCTGCGGTCCAGCTCTCCACGCCATCTGCTTTTTGGACATCTTCAATTTCGATATATCGCGGGAGAAGGTCGTTCCCATCCTCGCCAAGAGCCACAATCGTTGCCGCCCGCCGCTCTCCCTTCCCCATAACGCCCTTACCCATCTCGTCGGCACCAAGGAAACTTGCGCCCATCAGCGCAACTCCGCACCCCGACAGCGCTACGCTCGAGATCACAATAAACAATCCTTTGAACATTCACATTCCCCTTAATAAGCCACTGGCGTGCGCCCTGTGTGCGGGGATTTAATAGATCAGGCTGCAGCATCCCTTTCGCAGGTTCAGCCGAAAAAATGAGAATAAATGCTTGTGCTGAAAAGCCTTCTTTGTGATCCTACTTAGCACAGCGATTGCAGGGGGCTGGAAGTTGCGATTCTTTGTTCATTCTGATCAGACGAGACAACTTCTAGAGAAGCGATTTGGTGGAATTGAAAATTTCGTCGACGAGTGGATAGCCCGGGGCGTAAATAAAGCTGATCGGGCATCTTCATCGAAAAGCGTGAAATCAGTTTACCGTTGGATCGCGCAAGGATTGCCGAAGAACGAGGAGACTTTTTTCGGATTCTTCGGAGCTTTAGGCGTGGACCCGCTATCGCTCCTGGATCTTGAAAGAAGTAAGTTCCGCGAGAATTTCAGTCGATACAGGCAGGCCATGATGTTGGCGGGAATCGACGTGGGGGGCTTTCGCCCGTTGATGCAGTTGATGCGCCCTGCGGTCCATTGGCCTGCCGATCAGACCGCCCTGAGGCATTTCGGCAGACCCTGGTTTGCTTGTGAGTTCAAGCATGATGCGATCGAAGCAAAGAATGTTCACGTCACAGTGCGACTGCAGAACGAAGATCCAGACGCGACCGAAGTGCCGCGCGTATATCACATAGCATATCGCCGGAAATCGAATGCCGATGGGCTGTGGCGGCCATTCGGCAGCATAATCTCCCGATCCTATGAAACGATCCTTGTTCATGAGAACGGCGACATCCAGGAAATCCGTCCTGATCGTTCCAGTGATCGTGTCGAGTTCAAGACTTTCTTTGGCCCCAGTCCTGCGGAATTCCGTGTGGCGTCGATCTTCGACTTTTCGCTTGATCTCGACCTGTACGACGATCCCGACGTGCGTCTGCAGTTCGATGGATAGAGCGACTGAAGGGAACGGGGTACGCGCCTGTAAGGATCGACGGGTCAGCCTGTCGCAGCGTGCCACCTATGGGTTGGGTGATTTCGGGTTCAACCTTTATTGGACCACAGTCGGGTTCTACGTGCTCTATTTCTACACGGATGTCTTGGGCCTTTCAGGGAAGGCGGCAGGGCTGATATTCCTCATTGCGATGCTGTGGGACGGGATCACCGATCCCGTCATGGGGTACCTTGCCCAGCGCACGCGAACGCGTTGGGGCAGCTACCGGCCATATTTGCTGTTCGGTGCGGTTCCTCTCGCCGCGAGTTTGGTGCTCGTCTTTTCCGATCCCGGCCTCGAAGGGGTTTCGCTCGCCGGGTTTACCTTGTTCGCGCATATGCTGTTTCGGACCGCCTACACCGCGGTCAACATTCCATACAGCTCGCTATCAGCCCGGATGACGAGATCGAGCGAAGACAGAAACCGCTTGGCGGCCTGGAGGATATCGCTTGCAACGCTGGGAAGCGCCTTCGTCGCCTACTCGACGCTCCGATTGGTCGACCACTTCGGGAACGGTGACCCCTCCTTGGGTTTCGCCATGACTGCCGGCCTTTATGCTGCCTTGTCCTTGCCGATTTTTCTCGTCGTGTTTCTGGTCCTGCGCGAGCCTGTTAGCGAGATCAGACACGTTGCGTCGTCCGATCTTGGGCAGGCACTTTCAACGCTCCGCAGAAACACACCTTTCTTCATCATCATGACTGCCATGTTTTTCGCTACCATCGGAGGCGTCATCACAAGCAAGCTCTTGGTCTATTACTTCAAATACACGGTCGGCAACGAGGAGGCGGTAGGAACATTGTTCGCGACGAACTCCCTCATGATTTTGCTAGCTGTGCCGGTCTTGTCCTTCATAACAAGAAGGTCGAGCAAAAGACGGGTCTGGCAAATGGGCGCCATCATCTCGATAACGGGTTCAATCCTGCTTTACGCAAATCCCTTTGAGACGGTGACTGTCGTAATCTGCATAGCTGCATTCGGCGCGATCGGGTCTGCCGCTGGATATCTGACCTTTTGGTCAGCGTTACCGGACACGGTCGAGTATGGTGAAATGCAGAGCGGCAAGCGCGAGGAGTCCCTCACATTCGGAGTCATGAGCTTCACACAAAAAGCCAGTTACGGAGTTGGCGCTGCGCTTTCCGGCTTGCTGCTCGACGGGATCGGCTATTCAGCAAACGGGACACAGTCGGCCGAAACGATCGAAATGCTGAAAACCTTGATGACGCTTCTGCCGGCAGGCCTTGTCGCAATAGCTTTTCTCATCATCGCCAAATACCGGCTGGATGTGGAGGCACATCGGCGCGTGGTGGGCATCATCGATGCTCGGGCTCGGCGACACAAATCGAGAAAAGTCGGACATGCAGTTCCGCTGCAACTTCCTGCAGATGGGAGCACAAGTTGAGCTGGGCCGAGGAGGATAGGCTCTGAAGGGTCACCTGAAGCCCCATGCGGTGCTTCTGGACTTGTAACGCCGGGCTCAGATCCAGACAGGGGCGTTGGCGAGCATCCATCGAACGAGCGCCTCGGGAAGATTCGCATTCTCGAGCAATTCGGCATGTCGCCGCACAGCCTCGTCGCACTCCTCCTTTGCCCAACTTACTCTCACCTGAGCGTTGCGCGACGCGCTGTCGCCGACCTCGCCGGCGAGGTGGTTGCAAATTCCCAATTGCCGGATCGTTCGCGCAGTAGAGGTCGAAATAGTTTGCGCCCGTTGAATCAGTAATTCGGGGTGCGCGATGAAGTAGGCGCGCGGCTGCTCCGTAATTGCGGTGCCGTTCAAGATTGTGGACCATGTGTTCGGCTGCATCGCTCCGCGATCATTGGCAGCAACGCGTGTATACGCGCCATTCGAGCCGAAGAAATGGAAGGTCGTTCCGATCGCATCACGCGACATCACTCCATTCTCGATCCGGCGCTCGGGGTTGTCGGGATCGACGCCATCACGGTACGTCAGCGAACCATCCCGTTCGAGCGAGATCGTCACATGCGACGTTTTCGAGGCCGCAACATAGGCTAGGTTGCCGCCGTCAATGCACTCGCGGCGTTCGCCTCGATCGTTGGACACGCTCGAAAGGCCAGAGGTTGCCTTCAATGATCCTTCCAGCATGCCCGGGGCGGCGAAAGTGAGGTAGAGCAGCGTCTCCGGGTCCGATGTTCGTACAAGGGAGTAGCGGCGAGTTCCTGTCCCGGCATCGACCTCGCCAACGGCGACCGCATCTGTCTCGCGCTCAGTATGGACCAATGCATCGGTTTCGCCTGAACCGGGTGCGAGTGCGAAATAGGCAGGAACGCCTTTTGCGAAGCAAATCGTTTCCGCTTCAATGAAGTAGCGCTGCGCGCCGTCGGCGTTCCTGTCGGGCGCCACGAAGTAGGTGCCTGCCTGCGCGCCTTGGGTCATCGGTGCGTCGTCTTCGAGCGCGACCTTGCTGCAATCTCTGGCTGCGACAGCAGAACCATGCGCCCCCGCCGAGACATCGAACCGGGCTTCGTCGCCCTTCACGTGGAAAACCGCGTTCCCGTTGCTGAAGCGGACGCCGCTGCCCGTAGGCCCCGCGACGAGGACGAAGCGACCATCATGGCCGGACTGGGGTGAACCGCTTTCGATCACGGTAATCTCGGCCACCGACGTGCCCCATAGGGATGCGTATTGCACGATGAGGCTCGTATCGCTCGCGCATCGATAGCGCGCGACCTCGCTCGGTTCGAACGGCACCGCTCCCGGGCCGAAGGAGGCCCCAACGGGCACCGAATTGGCGAGCGCCATCACGATTGTCGCCAACCCCGCTGAGACAGTTTTCATCCTTCTTCTTCCTACAGTTCCCATTGCTTAATGCCGGGATGTCGTGATTGGACGTTGTCCAATTTCCCTCGCCCGGCTTTATCCCCTTACCCAAAGGGAAATTTTCAGCTGAGCAGGCGCGCGTCGGGGCAGGTTCGGTTACGACCGGGCCGCTTGATCGCACGAATGCAATTCATTGCTTCGAACGACCGCTATTTCAATGGCAGCTCCATAAGTGGATCAGCTGCTTGCTGCTTGTGTTCGATCGCCAGATCGCATGGTTGTTGGCGACGAATTCGTATGTTCCAGGTCCATCCGCATCTCGGAAAAGTCGCTCGCCGATCTGGATGTATGTCGCTGAACGTCCGCTGCTCGGCGTCACCGTCATCGAGCCGCCCGTGTATGACATATAGTTCTTGTTCGATCCGCTCTCGAAGCACCAATTGCCGGTTGGGTCGAAGCCAGCTTGGGCCTGGCCCATTTCCGGTGGTGGGGGCGATGCCACTTGAGGACCGTAATATCCACTGGTGCCGGGGTTCATACAAGCCGACGTCGCCGCCAATACCAACACAGCGTTCGCGGAATGGAGGGCTAGGGAAGAAATGAACTTCATCATCGTCTATCTCCTAAATCAGTTCAATTGCAGAGTGCAGAGCCAAGCCCGGGCAAGGCGTGGCGCGCCACCTTGCAGGCAGATTTTCCGGCCTTGCCGGCGGTCTTCGCGGCTTTCTTGAGTTGCTTCGAGGCAAAGCGTGGGTCGTAGGTCACGCGGGCAGCGTCGCGGGTAGTGCGTGCTGTGGTTTCGCCGGCCCACAGCACGGTCTCGCCAACACCGCGTGCCGTACCCACAGCGGCACGCGCGGCATTGCCCGGAAGTCGACGTGGATCCCGGATGGTCTCGGCCACGCCCGTCATGCCATTGGCGAAATTATCTCCGAAGCGGCGGGTTGCCTGTCCGGCTGCTTCGATCGGATCCCCCCCCCTTGCCAGGACCGCGGCCTGCCCGACCGTCATGTCGAACGCATACTCACCGACACCGGTGCTTTGCCCTCCGAAGGCTTCCACGGCCAGATCGGCCTTTGCAACGTTCTGGGCACCACGCGCCGCGGCGCTTCCCCGCTCAAAACGCGGTGCGGCTGAGGCCGTCCGGGCATAGCGTGCTGTCGTCGGCGAAGTTGGCAGCCGCGTTCCGCGCGCGCGCTGTGCCGCACGTCCCTGCCGGTCCAACCGATAGCGTTCTTCCACCGCGAGATCTTCTATCCGGGCGATGATCTGATTAGGCCGCGCCCGCCTCGCATTGACCCCTCGGCGTTCAACCTCCTGCCAGTTAGGATCGGTACCGATCCGAACCGCATGAGAGCGGTAAGCGGGATTAGCGGAGCTTGCCTGACGGGCCTGCTCGCCTTCTTGCTGGAGCCTATCGAGATCAAATTCACTCTGACTGAGTGCGGGGCTGGCGCCGATGCTCGCCAGCGCGATGGCCATAAGGGCCGATGTGTACGTTTGGCTTGGCATGGAATTGATCCTCCTTGCTGCTCGCCGGGAAGAAAGCGCAGGCCGAGATCTTCTTGCTTGGTCCGCCCGAGGGCGAGAGATCTTGCTGCGTTCGTCCTTGCTTTGTCTGGACGATGGCGAGTCAAAAGTTTTCGTCCCGCTCGTACCAGCAGTCGAACGGACCCAAAACGATCATCGCACGAGAAATTATTTTTTCGGAAGTTACGCAATCGGCACTAAGGCAGTGTATCAGGCACCAACTCGGCAGGTTTGGTGGAAGCGGCCTTTCGAGTTTGTAACTGCGAACCGCCCCAAGTGGTCTGCCGGACAGGTGGGCAAGTAAAAACTGTATTTGGCGCATTTTTCTGCCAAAAAAATCTTGATTACAAAGCATCCAATTGAAAAGCTGCGATCAGTAAAGTGACGCGCCGTCTGCTCATTGTAAAGCTTCCGCAAAACCGGGCGAGTTTCCTCAATCAGGCGAGGTTTCTGATTCTTGCGCTTTAAGCTCAAGAACCTTACGTTAGCGAACGGATCCCGATCTTCTGGATAGCTTCTATGCAAGTAGAGGACGGCTCGCATGACATTTGACGACATGGCCGTTTTGCAGAAGGCCTTCGACAAGGCACGCATCCTTTCGGGCGGCGAGTACGACACCTTTCTCTTCCGCTTCGCGCAGACGCATCCAGATCTTTCCGCAGATTTGAAATCGATCCTTGCCGCCGACAAGGATTCAGACCGGACCATGGCGGATCTTGTTGAAGCCTCGGTAAAAGAAGTTTTTGACGAGCGGGAAATCGTCGCAACAGGAGAAAAGGTCGGCGCTTGGTCAATCCGGCGGCGCCTCGGCAAGGGGGGCATGGGGGCAGTATTCCTGGTTGAGCGCGATGATGGCGCATATCACCAGACCGCAGCGCTTAAACTTGCCACAATGCGCTTGCTAGGCTCCGAAGCACACTCGCGTTTCCGCGCCGAAAGACAAATCCTCGCGAGCCTGCGCCACCCCAATATTGCGACGCTGATAGACGGTGGGATGCACGAGGGCGGCGCGCCTTATTTGGTGATGGAATACATCGAGGGGCAGCAGATCGATGCACATTGCAACGCACTGGCCATGTCTATCGACCAGCGGCTCGAGATCTTCTGTTCGGTTTGCGACGCAGTTGATTTTGCTCATCGGAGCCTAGTGGTTCATCGCGATCTCAAGCCAAGCAACATTCTCGTCACCCCAGATGGGCAGGCGAAACTGCTTGATTTCGGGATTGCGAAGCTACTCGAAACAAGCAACTTGGACGTGACAATCCTGGAAACGCAGGGGGAATCTCGCGCTATGACCCCGCTATATGCAAGCCCAGAACAGGTCCGCGGCGAGGCGGTGACCGTTGAAACAGACGTCTACGCGTTGGGTGTTCTGCTATATCGCCTGCTGGCCGGGCGGTCGCCCTATGGCGAGGCGATTATGATTTCCCGTGAAATCGAAAACGCGATCCTGGATGCCGATCCGATCCGGCCGAGCGTCTCGGTGACGAATGTTCCGCCGAACGCAGATTCGCTGAGTGCGGATGAACTCGCAAAGCAGCGCGGGGTGAATGCCGCCGAACTGCGGAGCAAGTTAAAGGGTGATCTGGACAATATCGTACTGCAATGCCTGCAGAAAGAGCCGGAGCGGCGCTACCCCTCTGCGCGCGATCTGGCGCGCGACATTGAACGCTATCTTCGCCACGAACCGATATCGGCGCGAGGAGACGACATCCTGTACCGCGCGCGCAAATTCGCGCGCCGGAATGCGCGAACCCTTATGGCTGGAAGCGTTGCGGTCCTTGCGCTTCTTTCCGGGGCGGCGCTCTACACTGTTCAGCTAGCCGCGGAGCGCGACAGGACTGCCTTGGCAGCCGAACGAGCCGATCAGGTCTCACAATTCATGGTGGAAATCTTCGCCGGAGCCGACCCCAATGCGGCGCCGGGGGAGACCGTTACAGCCATCGAATTGCTTGAGCAGGGCACACAGCGGATCGACCAGATCGGCGACAGAACCGTCAAGGCAGAATTGCTGCGAGCGATGGGCAAGAGCTTCCAAGCGCTGGGACAATATCCACGGAGCGAGGAATTGCTCAAGCAATCGGTCGCGTTGCTGCGCGAAGCTGAAACGGCCGATCCCATGCAACTTGCATTCAGCCTCACGGCATTGGGCTATGTACAGCACGACCAATACAAGACCGGTGAAGCGATCGCCAATACGCGTGAGGCGCTCGATATTGCCCGCCTGACCCTACCGCCGGATTCTCCTGAATTGTCGCGGTTCGTCGCGGAACTGGGACGCGCCTACAATATCGATGGCCAACCGGACAAGGCGCTTGCCCTGTTCGCGCAGGCCATTGACCTGCAGAGGGGGTCTGGCACCTACGGAACCGAAATGACGGCTGACCTGCTCGGAGGCTTATCGGTCGGCTATATCGCTGACGGGCAGTACCAGCGGGGTCTGGAAATCAGCCGCGAGGAACAGCGACTCATGGAGCGCCTTTTCGGCCCTAACGATGTGGGCACGATCCATGCCGTCGCCCGTCTCGGGTGGGCCAACAGCTTTCTGGGAAACTATGACGAAGCCCTGGCGCATACGAACGATGCCATAGAACGAGGCGAATTGTTGTGGGGCGCAGACCATCCTGACCTTGCGATGTTCCGCGCAAGCCGGGGCGAATATGCAGCACGGATGGGCGATTTCGCGTCGTCTCAAGCGTCCTTTGACCGTGGAATGGAGAACGTTTTGGCTACCAGTGGTCGCGGAAGCAGCGATCATGTCGGCCATCTGCTGATGCGCGGGCGGAGCGCTCTGGAAAGCGGTTTGGTGCGCCAGGGCCGCCGGTTTCATGACGAAGGCCTGGCCCTCGCACTGGATTTGTTCGGGGAGGATGGGAGCCTCACGCTCTCCCATCGCCAGGGAGTGGCCAAGGCGGCGCGGATGGCCGGCGATCTCGATACGGCGAAGGCGCATATGGCGCAGGTCTGGCGCTTCCGCGAAAGGCTCCGAAGACCACTCAAGCTGGCCGCGCGATCGGAGCGTGCCTTGCTCATGATGGAAAGCGGCGACCTTGCCGGCGCAGAGGCGAATCTTCGCGGCGTACTCGAAGAGACGGAAGCTGCCGTGGGCGAAAACTCTCCCTCGCTCATCGAAACTTTAATCGCTCTTTCGCAAGTGAATCGTCTGGGTTCTGAGCCGCAATCCGCATTGGCTTTCGCGCGAACCGCGCAGGACATCGCTCAATCCCGACTGCCCGATGATTCCTGGATTGCTGCGGTCGCTTTTGCGGAATACGGGCACGTCCTCATCGATCTGGGGCGCACGAAGGAAGGTACGCGCGTCCTTCGGAATGCGATCGCGGATTTGCAAGCAGTCTTCGAGGAAGACAACTACCATCTTCGCAAAGCCCGCGAAGGCCTGCAATCTGCAAGTTCAAACTTGGCCATTTGACAAACTTCGCCATTTGACAAGCTTCGGCCATCGTTCCTGCCGAAGGCAAGTGCGTGCTTGTAATCCGGGCGCACTCGTGGAAATCTGTTGCGCTATGACCCAGGATGCCGAGATCACCGATCTTCTGAGGCGTTGGACAGGGGGAGACGATGGCGCCGGCGAAGAGCTCGCCCCGCTCGTCTACGACGAACTATATCGGCGAGCCGCCCAGATTTTCCGGCGGGAAAGTCCAGGCCATACCCTCCAGCCCACGGCGCTTGTCAACGAAGCCTACGCCAAGCTCATCGAGGCCAAGGTCGACTGGCAGGACCGCGCACATTTTTACGCACTGTCGGCCCGCATGATGCGCCGCCTGCTTGTCAATCACGCGAACGCGCGCAGGGCTGAACGCCGTGGACGTGGAGCGATTCACGTAACCCTTGAGAGCCAAGAGATTCCATCTGACGTCGCACCACCTGATGTCATGATACTTGCCGATACGCTGAATTCGCTGGCAAGTATCGATCCAGAAAAACATCGGCTCATTGAAATGCAGTATTTCGGAGGCATGACAATCGAAGAAATGGCTTTCGTGACTGGCAAGTCCATCGCAACCGTTGGTCGCGATTTGCGGTTCGCAAGGGCGTGGATGAAGAAAGAGATACAAAATGCAAGCTGATTTCCCCCATCGCGGCCCTCAGGGTGCCACGTCCTGCAGCAAAACGTGCCGGCCGTTCTCGAACGGAGCAAAGCTATGAGCTTTTGAAAGCAGAGCAAAATGCACACAGTGGCGAAAATCGCCAAAACAACGGATGGTGCCGCTTACGTGACTCGAACACGTGACCCCATCATTACGAATGATGTGCTCTACCAACTGAGCTAAAGCGGCAATCCGATCACTGCGACCTAAGCCTTGTGGCAAAAGCGCGCAATCGCAAAAGGTGGAGGCCCGAGCCGGAATCGAACCGGCGTGCAAGGATTTGCAGTCCTCTGCGTAACCACTCCGCCATCGGGCCGAGCTATCCGAGGCACAAGGCTCCGGACAGAGCGGGCGCCCTAGCGATTCGCCGGGCGCTTGGCAATCTGTGTTTGGAGGCGGCGCTTTACGCAACGTCAGTCTGGACCGCGCCCGCCGGACGCGGCAAAGCCCATGGCCATGACCATTGCCAGCCTGCTTGAACCCGTTACCGGCCAGCCCGGCCCGGCCCGCCTCGAACACGCACAAGAGTGGATGCAGGGGCGCACGCTTTACGGCGGCGCATCGGCGCTGGTCGCCTATACCATGGCGACGCGTGCCTTTCCTGGCCTGCCGCCGCTGCGTGGGGGGCAGGTTGCCTTCGTTGCGCCTGTGGGCGAGGAGATTGCTCTCACCGCCGAGATCGTCCGGCAGGGGCGCAATGTGACGCAGGTGCGCAGCGAAATCCGGAGCGAGGGCAAGATCGCGCTGTCCGCGTTCTGGCTGTTCGCCGCCGGGCGTGACGCCAATGCCGTTCACGCCGCCGATCAGCTTGCCGACTGGCCCGGCCCACCGGAAGACAATGCCCCAATAAAGCAGGGCCAGGGTCCTAGCTTTATCCAGAACAATTTTGAACTGCGTTACGGCCAGACGCAGGGCGCCGAACGCGCCGCTGCCGTGCGGCGCTGGGCGAGGCTGACCGAAGACCACACGCTCGATCCGGTGTCGAAGCTGGTGCTGATGGGCGATGTCATGCCGCCGGGCGCCATGCGGGTGATGCAGCGCATGGGGCCGATCAGCTCGATCAACTGGTCGTTCAATGTGCTCGATACAGAAAGCCGCTCGCGCGGTGGCTGGTACCTGTCCGAAAACGCCAGCCAGCACGCCGCCGAAGGCTATTCTTCGGAACGGCTGAGGCTGTGGGATGCGGACGGCAAACAGGTGCTCGACGGCATGCAGTGCGTGGCGGTGTTCGGCTGATTCGTGCCGCGGCGAAGTGCCCGGTCAGACGTCCTGAAACTTCGGCTTGCGGCCCTGCATCGCCGCCATGACGGCCTCGACCTGATTGGGGCTGCGCATGATGGCGTGCTGTTCGATGCTTTCTTCCAGCAGGATCGCATCGGTCCCACGTTCGAGCATTCCGGCCTGCAGCCGCTTGGCCGCGCGGATCGCCTGCGGGTTGCGGTTCGCGATTTCGCGCGCAATCGAACGGGCGCGGTCGAGCGGGTTTTCATCGACATGGGTGGCAAGGCCAAGCCCCTGCGCCTCTGCGCCGGTGAATTCGCGGTTGGTGTAGATCAGCTCGCGCAGCACGTCGTCACGTACCAGCCCGCGCCACAGCGTATAGCCGCCCATGTCGGGCACCAGCCCCCATTTGAGCTCCATGATCGACATCCGTGTGGCGGGGTGGACGATGCGGATATCCGCGCCGCTGGCGATGGCGAGGCCGCCGCCGAAGCACACGCCGTGCACCGCCACGATCACCGGCACCGGCAGCTTGCGCCACTGCATCGACACCTGCTGGAACTTGTTGGCGTTGCCGTAGGTCCGCTCGGCCAACGGGGGCTCGTCAGCGCCAGGTTGGCGGCTGAAGCTGGCCGTATCGAGCCCGGCGCAGAACGCCCGTCCCTCACCCGATAAAACCACTACGCGCAGCCCTTTCATCCGCTGCAGCACGCTCCCCGCCTCAATGATTCGTTCAAACATTTCCGGATCCAGCGCGTTCATCTTGTCGGCGCGGGTGAAGCGCACTTCGGCGACGCCGTCCTCGCCCAGTTCGATTGCGATCCGATCATTGGTGGTCATGCTGGTGGCGGCTGTCATGGCGAAATCCGGTTCCCTCACATTGCGGCAATGGCGGCTGGAGCCTTGCCCATTCGCCGCCTCAAGTCCAGTGGTCGCGCGTTGTTACGCGTCAACGACGGGTGCCAAGCCAAAGTGTGCCGGCCCCGGCGGCGCATCGAGGAAATAGCCTCCGTCCGGGTGCGTGGCGAGCATCCGTGCAAGGCCGAAGGGCTGGAGCTTTGCCCGCACCCTTGCCACATGCACCGCGACGCTGTTCGTTTCGGGGTCGAACGTGATCCGCCAGACATCCGCCAGCAGCTGCCGTCGGGTCAGACGTTCGCCGGGCTGTTCCGCCAGCCGCCACAGCAGCTCGAATTCTCGCGGATGCAAGCCGAGCCAGCGGTCCTCGACCCGGCCATCGCGATGGAACAGATCGAGCGTCACGTCCCCGGCATCGCGAAAACGCGGGATCAGGGTATCGCTGGCTGGAAACAGACCGTTGACCGGGATGGAGTTCACAGCAAACCCCCCGCGCGCATCGAATAAACCGCGTCATCGGCAAAGATCAGGTGGTCGATAAGTTCCACCTCTAGCGCCCTGGATACCTCGGCAAGCCGCCGCGTTGCGGCGATGTCGCAGCCGCTTGGGTGGCAGTGGCCCGATGGGTGGTTGTGCGCGAGGATAATGCCGCGCGCATCGAGCCGCATGGCTTCGGCGAAAATCTCGCGCATTCGCAGCGACAAGGTCGTCAGGCTGCCCAATCCGACATTGGCATCGCCGAGGTATCGCCTGCTTTCGTCAAGGAAAATGACATGGCAGCATTCGCGTTCCGCTCCGGGCGCGAGCAGCAGAGCGCGCAGATGCGCGATCAGCCCAGCAAGCCGATCCTCAGGCGTTATGCAAGAAGCCGCCGGGCGCAATTGCAACGTTGCAATCACCACGAAACGGTTCCGGCTGTGAAGCGAACAAAATTATGGGGCATGATGAAGCTCCCGCCAACAGGTCAGTGTTGGAACAGCGCGAACCGGTCTCTCGCGATACGCCATTCGCGGTAGGCGCCGAACCGCCGCTCGCGCCCGACATGCCGCAAGAAGCCGGCGAAAATCAGCACCAACTGGCAATAGGCGGGGCCGGCAGAGAGCACCACATAGGCGAAGACCGATACCGTATCGACCAATCCGCGGACGACATGGGCACCCATCGCGACCAGCTGGAAACCGGCGATCCACAGCGGGTAGTTGCGATTGGCATTCACCGCGATTGCAGTGAATGCCACGGTTGCGAACACATCGATGCCTATCCAGATCCAGGCATAGGGTCCGAAGGCAACATTGCCGAGGTCGAACAGCTTGAACACGTAGGGCGGCATCACCATCGTCACGATGAACAGACCGATCAGCCAACGTTCGGGGCCACGCCCCCAACGCCAAATCGCCAGCGCCAGAAGGACGCTGGCGATATGCTGCACATCCGCGCGGTGCTCGTTGAATAGATAGAGCAGCATGCGGCGTTCGGTCAGACCTCGATCATGGCGCGCGGCCCTGGCGTGGCGGCAACAGCGATTGCCGGAACGTCGGTGGGAATGGACGGATCGGAGCCAGCATGGATGCGGGCGACCTTGGAGAGTTCGTCATGAACGCGCAATAGGTTGGTCGACATCGACAGCGCCTGAGCCTCGGCCTCGGTCAGCCGCATCAGCGCGCGCTGACCGGTGTGGACCTCGATTTCGGGATTCTGGCGCGCGCTCAGCATCGCCTGTTTGAGCCGCGCCATGGCGATAATCGCTTCGTCGGCGAGTGCCTCGGCTTCGCGGATCAACTTCTTGAGGTTGTGGGCGTCGGACATGGCAAGCTGGTTCATCTCGGTTCTTCCACTGGCCCCGGTGCTCATCCGGTACCTTGCTATTGCTGCACGGAGGCGGTCACCTTGCCATCTGTCGCCTCACTGAGAGTGACGGCAGCGGTGATAGTCAGCACCACCGCTGCCAGAATACCCGATGCGATTGCCACAATCGCCCCCAGCCGGAACAGCACGGCATGCTCACCGTCGAGCACTCCGGGGACGACCCTCGGCTCGCCCGGCCGGAGCCAGGGCGCCTGATCGAGCAGCGGCATGGAGTCGCTCATGACGAGTCTGCCGGGGTCGTCCCGGAACGACGGATCGGTCAAACTGTCGGGGCGGGTAATCTGCTTTTTCGTGTATGCATCTTCGCTCAAGACCTTGAGAGAAGATGTATCCGTAAGATCCTCAGGGGCTTCATCCTGACGGTTTTCGTCGTTTCCTTCGTCGTCCGCCGGTTGCGGAAGAGTAAGGCGATAATTCTCGACCAGATCGCCGAGGCTGGACGCCTGATAGATGTCCTTGAGCGCACGGATATGCTGATTGATGCGCGTCTCGGACACGCCAAGCTCCAGCGCGATGACCTTTATGGGGACGCGCCGGTCGATACGTTCCATCACAGCTTGCTGCCTGTCGGTCAGCCGGCGTGCGGCTCCGGACGACATGGACCTCTCCTTCAGATGTGACCCCGAGTTACCCTAAGCCTAACCCAAACGGCTAACGAATGCACCGGATTCGGAGCAATCTTCGCGAATCACGCCGCCGAGCTGTTGACCCCGAGCGACTGAAGATACCGTTTGACGTTGCGCGCCGCCTGCCGAAGCCGCTGCTCGTTCTCGACCATCGCGATCCGCACATAGCCTTCGCCATTCTCGCCATAACCCACACCCGGAGCGACCGCGACCTGCGCCTGGGTCAGCAATTGCTTGGAAAATTCGAGGCTGCCCATGCTCTTCAGCGCGGGAGGCAACGGCGCCCAGGCGAACATCGATGCGGGCGGCGCTGGAACATCCCAGCCCGCACGGCCGAACGCTTCGACCATCACGTCGCGACGTTTGTGATAAAGCTGGCGATTGCTTTCGACAATATCCTGCGGACCGTTCAACGCCGCGCAGGCAGCCGCCTGAACAGGGGTGAAGGCGCCGTAATCGAGATAGGACTTCACCCGCGTGAGCGCTGCGATCAATTGACGATTGCCGACCGCGAAACCCATGCGCCAGCCCGCCATCGAATAGGTTTTGGACATCGAGGTGAATTCTATCGCAATATCCTTTGCGCCTTCGACCTGCATGATCGATGGCGTCGGCTTGCCATCGAAATAGAGCTCGGAATAGGCGAGGTCCGACACCACCCAGACCTGATTTTCCTTCGCCCACGCCACCAGCCTTTCGTAGAAGGCGAGGTCGACCACCTCCGCCGTCGGGTTGGAGGGGTAGCTCACCACCAGCACACTGGGCCGCGGCACAGTGAAATTCATCGCCCGGTCGAGCGACTGCCAATATTCATCGTCCGGCGTCGTCGGCACCGAGCGGATGGTGGCGCCTGCAATGATGAAGCCGAACGTATGGATTGGGTAGGAAGGGTTGGGCGCCAGCACCACATCGCCCGGTGCGATGATTGCGGTGGCGAGGCTGGAAAGGCCTTCCTTCGAACCCATGGTCACCACCACCTCGGTTTCGGGATCGAGCTCCACCTCGAACCGGCGGGCGTAATAACCCGCCTGTGCGCGGCGCAGACCGGGAATGCCCTTGGACTGGGAATAGCCGTGCGCATCTGGCTTGGCCGCGACTTCGCACAGCTTGTCGATGACGTGCTGCGGCGGGGGCTGATCGGGATTGCCCATGCCCAGATCGATGATGTCCTGCCCTCCCAACCGTGCAGCATGCCGCATCGCATTGACCTCGGCGATCACATACGGCGGCATCCGCTTCATGCGGTAGAACTGGTCATTCATGGCTTTGTCTTCATCCTGCTTCGCGCGCGGTCGAGGGGGCGCCGGTGCGATAATTGCCACCCTAGGGCAATAGCGGTCGCAGTGTGAAGGCGTTTTCGCTAGACAGCCACTGGTAGGCAGGGCCGGCAGCCGCCATCTTGACCCTGCACATGCGGAACATAGGACGGACCCGGCAATGGCTGACGACAAGCAGACGACGGACGCGGCGGCTGACAGCATCCGCAGTTTTTTCGATCTTCAGAGCGATGCGATGCGCGAAATGTTCGCTGGTGCGATGGGCGGGGCCAGGCCTGAAGACGGGGTCCGCGCCTTCCTGCCGCAGGGGATCGATCAGGCTGACCTGGGCGACTGGGCCAATTCCAGCGCCCAGCTGCAAAAACTGTGGCTGGATTTCGCCGCCCATCAGGCGCGGGCGACGGCGGAGAAGGCAACCAGGGGCACCAATCCGCTCGATCCGGCGCAGTGGCTGGTGATCTCACAGTCGATGCTCGGCCAGATGCCGCAGGGACTGCTCGCCGCGCAGTCCAAACTGACGCAGGATTCGCTGCAATTGTGGCAGGGCGTCGCGCAGCAGTTCTTCGCTGGCGCAGCCACCGGCGCGCCGAGCGCCGCGCCCGACCCCGCCGCCCTACCGAAAAACGACCGACGCTTTTCCGATCCGGCTTGGCGCGAACACCCGGCCTTTCTGCTGCTGCACCAGACCTATCTGATGCTTGCCGAATATTTCCGCACCAGCGTGCAGGAGATGGATGGACTGGACAAGGTCAAGCGCCAGAGCCTGGAATTCGCGGTCGGCGCGCTGGCCGAAGCGATGAGCCCGGACAATTTCCTGCTGCTCAATCCGGTGGTGATGAAGCGCACGGTGGAAAGTCGAGGGGCCAATCTGGTGCGCGGGATGCAGCACCTGATCAACGACATGAAGCGCGGGCAGCTGACCCATACCGATCCCGATGCCTTCCGGCTGGGCGAAAATCTGGCCGCAACGCCCGGCAAGGTGGTGCACGAAACGCCGCTGTATCAGCTGATCCAGTACAGCCCTTCGACCGATACCGTGCTGGAGGTGCCGCTGATCATCTTCCCGCCGTGGATCAACCGGTTCTACATTCTCGACCTGACCCCGAAGAAAAGCTTCATCAAGTGGGCAGTCGATCAGGGCATCAGCGTGTTCGTGGTCAGCTGGAAATCGGCCGATGAAACCATGGCCGACGTGGTGTGGGACGATTATATCCGCGCCCAGATTGAAAGCGTGGATCATGTCCGTGCGCGGCTCGATGTGCCGCATGTCCACACCATCGGCTATTGCGTCGCGGGCACCACGCTGGCGGCGTCGCTGGCGGTGCTGACCCGTCGCGACGAAGCAGACAAGGTAAAAAGCGCGACCTTCTTCACCGCGCAGGTCGACTTCGAAAAGAGCGGCGAGCTCAAGCATTTCATCGACGACGGCCAGCTTGAAATGATCGGAAAACTCTGTCCCGACGGATATCTCGACGGGCGCTATCTGGCGGCGACCTTCAATGCCCTGCGCGGAAAGGACCTGATCTGGAGCTACGTCGTCAACAACTACCTGCTGGGCGAAGACTATCCGGCGTTCGACCTGCTGCATTGGAACGGCGACGTCACCAACCTTCCCTCCAAATGGCACGGCGCCTATCTGCGTGACCTGTATCGCGACAACAAGCTGGTCGATCCCGATGCCCTCAGCGCCGACGGCACGCCGATCGATCTGACCTGCGTCACCACCCCCGCTTTTGTGCAGGCCGGGCGCGAGGATCACATCGCGCCTGCCGAAAGCGTGTGGCGCATCACCGAACACTTCAAGGGGCCGATGGAATTCCTGCTGGCCGGATCAGGCCATATCGCAGGGGTGGTCAATCCACCCGCCGCGAACAAATACCAGTACTGGCTGGGCGACAGCAAAGCACCCTCGCTCAAGGCGTTCGTCGAAAGCGCCGATGAGCATCCGGGCAGCTGGTGGCCGCATTGGCTCGAATGGCTGCACAAGCAGTCGGATGCGCGCGTGCCCGCCAAGGGCAAGCGCGTGCCCGGCGGCAAGGGCGATAATGTGATCGAGGACGCGCCGGGCCGCTATGTGAAGACCCGCTGACCTCAGACCTGCCTGCAGAAATGCGCATCTTCAACAGCTTGATTATCTATTGTGCACTGCACAAAAGGACTTGACTTCGCAGCCGCACGCACTATTTTGTGCACTGCAACATGAAGCGAGGTCGCTATGTCCGAAGTCGAAAACACTGCAGTCGAAGTGAAAGCCGCCGCCAAGCCGGCCGTC
The DNA here is from genome assembly GCF_040148725.1 of Erythrobacter sp. NFXS35. NCBI lineage: Bacteria > Pseudomonadati > Pseudomonadota > Alphaproteobacteria > Sphingomonadales > Erythrobacteraceae > Erythrobacter > Erythrobacter sp. NFXS35. Next base: position 1,435,940 of record NZ_JAGDEB010000001.1, read on the forward strand.
TCCAAAATCGATGCCGCCGCCGAGAAGGCTTATGCCGACGCCGCCGCAAGCGTTGTCGAAGCGCCGAAGGTTTCCAAGACCGCGGTCGCCGCGGCTACCGTGAAAAAGACCGCTGCGCCGAAGACGCTGGCCGCCAAGCCCGCTCCCAAGAAGGTCGCGGTGAAGAAGGCTGCCGTCCGCAAGACTCCGGCGAAGAAAATCGCTGCCAAGAAAATTGCCGCGCCGAAGAAGCCGGCTGCCGCGAAGAAGGCCGCCAAGGTCGTCGCGGCTCCCTCGACCAATCCCATCACCAAGCTGAAGGATACCATCATGGCCACCGCCAAGAACACCGACATCACCGCCACCGCCAAGGAAGCCCTTGCCGACGTCCAGACCCGCGCCAAGACCGCCTACGCCCAGACCACCGTGCTGGCGAGCGAAGCCACCGAATTCGGCAAGGCCAATGTCGAAGCCGTCGTCGAAAGCGGCAAGATCTTCTTTACCGGCGCGCAGGAACTGCTCAAGGACAATGTCGAAACCGGCAAGACCGTGATCGAAACCGTCACTGCAGACGCCAAGAAGGTCGCAGCCGTGAAGTCGCCGACCGAACTGATGCAGCTGCAGGGCGAAATCACCCGCCGCAACTTCGATGCTCTTGTGTCCTATGGCTCGAAGCGCACCGAAGCCTGGGTGAAGCTCTACAACGAAGCGTTCGCCCCGATTTCGAACCGCGTCAGCGTTGCCGCCGAGAAGGTCTCCAAGGCCGCTTAAGCAAAAAGTTTCTGAACCGGGCCTCTCCTCTCTCTCCCAACCCGGTTCACGAAAGCGCGCTGAAAAGCGCCGGGCCGGACAGACCCCGACGGGTTTGTCCGGCCCTTTTGCTTTATGCGCCACGCACGCCCCCCGTGCGGCGACAAGGCCGGAGGGCAAGCCTACGTGTCACGGTGCGCAAGAGAATCACACCAAGCGCTTGCGATTGGGACGCCAAATCCCATAATGGAGGCTCATGCCGATCCAACCCGAGCCTCTTTTGCCCGCACTCACCGTGCCGTTTGTCCGGCTGGCCGACCTTTCGCGCGCGGCTGGCGACGATGGCGGGAAGGATGAAGACGGCGGGGATGGAGGCGGATCTGGCGGCAGTCAGATCGGCATCGCCACCAAGACCCGCGCCAAGCCGAAGAAGCCCAGCCAGTACAAGGTGCTGATGCTTAACGACGATTACACCCCGATGGAGTTCGTGGTGCTGGTGTTGAAACGTTTCTTCAGCATGGATCTGGAACAGGCCACGCGGGTGATGCTCCACGTCCATCAGCGCGGCGTCGGCGTGTGCGGCATCTTCCCCTATGAAATCGCCGAGACCAAGGTCAATCAGGTGATGGATTTCGCCAAGCAAAACCAGCATCCGCTGCAATGCACACTTGAAAAGGCGTGACGCGATCACGACCAAAAGGCCCACACTGATGCGCCAGCCCCATCATCCCGAACCCGAACCCGTCATGCCCGGTCAGGAAAGCGTATGGGACTACCCCCGCCCGGCCATCGCCGAACCGACCGCACGGCATATCCGCATCGTTCATCGCGGCGTGGTGCTGGCAGACAGCACTGCGGCGTGGCGAACGCTCGAAACCAGCCACCCGCCCACCTATTACATCCCGCAGGCGGATATCGCGATGGTTCATCTCGCGCCCAACCCCGCGCGCAGCCTATGCGAATGGAAGGGGCAGGCGCGGTACTGGGATGTCCGCATCGACGACGATCTGATCTCAGGGGCCGGCTGGTGCTATCCCTCCCCCACCCCGTTATTTGCCGGGATTGCCGACTACATCGCTTTCTACGCCGCTCCGTTCGATCAATGCCTGATCGACGGCGAGCAGGTGACACCCCAGCCCGGCGGGTTCTACGGCGGCTGGATCAGCCGCTACGAAGCTGGACCGTTCAAGGGCGTGCCCGGAAGCCGGTTCTGGTAAATCCGCCGCTCATTATAGGCCTGCCATCATCCGATTGGGGCATGACGCGGTCCGCTTTGGCCGCTAGGGCACCTGCGAAACGCGGTGCGGATCAGGCGGGATAACAGGTGCTCAACTTTCTACCCAGCATCGATCGCTACATCTTACGGCTGACGCTGGTGCCGATGCTGGGGGTGTTCGCGCTCGCCGCGTCGCTGTTGATGCTCGACAAGATGCTGCGCCTGTTCGATTTCGTCGCGGTCGAAGGCGGGCCGGTGGCGGTGGTGTTCAAGATGCTGGGCGCGCTGATACCCGAATATGCCAGCCTCGCGATCCCGCTGGGCCTGCTGCTGGGCGTGCTGCTGGCGTTCCGCAAGCTGGCGACCACCAGCGAACTCGACACGCTGCGTGCGGTCGGGTTGTCCTATAACCGCTTGCTGCGGATGCCTTACATCATCACCTTGCTGCTGGTGGCGGTGAACGTCGCGCTGGTGTTCTACATCCAGCCGGTTAGCCGCTATTACTACGAACAGATGGAATACGAACTGCGCTCAGGCGCATTGGGGGCCTCGATCAAGGTCGGCGAATTCACCACGCTGGCGGATCGCATGGCCCTGCGGATCGAGGAAAGCGAGGATGATGGACGGCGCCTCATCGGCATTTTCGCGCGGGTCGCCAATGCCAGAGGTCAGGTGCTCTCCATCAGCGCGCGCGAGGGTGCGTTCCTTGCCACCCGCGACAATCCCGACACGATCATCCTGCGCCTGACCGAAGGCACGATCATTCAAGATACCGGTATGGAGGAGGGCGGCCAGACCCCGCGGGTGCTCAGCTTCAGCCGCCACGACCTGCCGATCGACCTGCCCGCGATCGAGCAATTTCGCGCCCGCGGCGATGCCACCCGCGAATATATCCTCCCCGAACTGCTCAGCATCGGCTGGAGCGGCGATGCCGCCCCGCGCGAACGCGACGCCAGCGTTGCCAGTTTCAATTTCCGGTTGGTCGAAATCGTAATGATGTTTCTGATGCCGCTGCTTGCGGTGGCGCTGGCGATCCCGCCCAAGCGATCGACCAGCGCGCTGGGCGTGTTCGTGTCGATCGTGATGGTGGTCGCCTATCACAAGATAAACCAGTACGGCGAGGATGTGGCGGCGCTCGGCAGGCTCGACCCGATCCTTGCGCTGTGGGTGCCCTTCGCAATTTTCGCCGCTCTGATCCTGTGGATGTATTACCGCGTTGCCTATGTGCCGGGCGGACAGGCGATCGGCGCTCTGGAAACCGGGTTCGCCAAGCTGTCGAAACAGGTCGCCCGGCTGTTCGCCCGCCGCCGCCCGCGCGGCAATCCTGCCGCGCCTGATCTTGCAGCGCCCAATCTTTCTGCGGCGGAATAGGCGGCGATGCAGTTCGACTTTTTCCCTTCGCGCACGCTGACGCTGTATCTTGCCAATATGTTCGTGGTGCGCATCCTTGCCGTGCTGGTGATGCTGGTGCTGGTGTTGCTGGCGCTCGATCTGCTGGCAGCCACGGGCGACATTCTGGCCGCACCCGGGAATGGGCAGGCGGAAATCCTACAATATGCCAGCCTGCGCGCGCCGCAGCTGGCCTCGCGGTTCTTACCCTATTCGGTGCTGCTGGCGACGCTGATCACGCTGGTGACGCTTAATCAGAACAGCGAGGTGGTGGCTATGAAGGCCGCCGGCCTCTCGGCGCATCAGGTGCTGGCCCCCTTGCTGCTGACAGCGGCGCTGATCGCGGCGCTCAGCTTCGGCTTCAACGAACGGATCGTCACCCGTGCCAATGCCACGCTGAAGGCGTGGGAGGCGGCCGAGTATGGCCCTATCCCCGTCGCCGACAATGGGGGCGGTGGCTTGCGCTCCAACGTGTACCTCACCGATGGCCGCAGCATCCTTTCCGCCGCCACGCTGAGCGGGCAGGGCGCGGACATCGTGCTTGCCAACGTCACCTGGTACGAACGCGCGCCCTCGGGGATCATCCGCGAACAGGTGCGTAGCCCGCGCGCCACCTATGCCGCCCCCGGCTGGCGGCTCGAGAACCCGCTGCGCTTTGACGTGGCGGGGGCCACGACCGAGCAGGTCGAGGCGATGGTGGTGGGCGAAGGTCTGACCCCGGCGCAGATCGATCTGCAGTCGGTGGATCAGGATTCGCTCGGCTTCCGGGAATTGTCGCAGACCATCGACGCTTTCGAGGCGGCGGGGCGCAATACCGACGAGATGCGCGCCAAGTGGTGGCACCGCATATCGGGGCCGCTCTCGGCGTTGCTGATGCCGCTGCTGGGATCGATCGCCGCCTTCGGGCTCGCGCGGTCAGGTCAACTGTTCGTACGTGCGATCATCGGCATGGCGCTGGGCTTTGCCTACTTCGTGGTGGATAATGCCGCGCTCGCGATGGGCAGCTTCGGCGGCTACCCACCCTTCCTTGCCGCCTGGGCACCGTTCTTCCTGTTCCTGCTGCTGGGCGAGACAGTGCTGGTCCGGACCGAGGAATGAGCGACTGGTCGCTCAGGCTCGCCCGACCTGCGGATTCAACCGCGATGCCGGGTATCGAACTGGCCGCGGCCAGTGCCTTTGCCGCAGAACCGGATTTCGATTTTACCCACACCCGGGCCGAGGCCGACTACGCCCGCCTGATCCGCAAGGGCCACTGCCTTGTCGCCCATGTCGGTGACGCGATGGCGGGGTTTCTGGTGGCCGAACCCTTCAGCCGCGAACTGCATATCTGGGAAATGGATGTGCTGCCCGCTTTTCAGCGGCGCGGGATCGGTGCCGGGCTGGTGCGCGCTGCGCAGATCGATGCGCGCAACACCGGCTTCAAGGCGCTCACCCTCACCACCTTCCGCGATGTGGCGTGGAATGCACCGTTCTATGCGCGGCTGGGTTTCGAGGAAGTCACCGCAATCGATGCGCACCCGCGGCTGGCGGGCGAACTGGCCAATGAGGCCGACGACGGACTGCGCGCCGAGCGGCGCTGCGCGATGATAATCTTTCTGGACTGAAAAGGCGAACGTCAGCCCGCTTTCTTCCCCATCGTGCTGCGCGCAATCCGCGCCACCAGCACCAGCATCCCCGGATGGTTCGCGCCTTCGTAGGTCGAACCCGTACCCAATTCGCGCGCCAGCCGCCGGTGCGCTTCGGGCAGATCGTGATACGGCATCGACGGCATTAGATGGTGCAGCGCGTGATAGCGCAGGCCCACCGGCGCCCAAATCTCGGCGGCGAGGCCCGGCGGGGGGACATTGACCGAATCTAGGAACTGCGCGGTCACCGTCATCGCCTCGCCCTCGTTTTCCCACAGATGCGCGACAAGCGTGCGCAACTGGTTGAGCACCGCAGTCAGCGACAGAACCGCCAGCGCAGTGGCGAGCGGCTGCCAGCCGATCACGAAGATGCTGGCGATCAGCGCCATCGCCCAGATGCTTGCGCCCGCTTCCTGCCAGCGCACGCGGCCTACAAAGTCGCCTTCCGGAGCCTTGCGGCGGAAATCGGGGTTGATCGAGAGCGCAGAAAACCGCTCCCACGTGAAGCGCCGCACCGCAGGGACGATCAGGCCGATCGGATAGAGCACGCCGAACCGCACCAGCAGAGCCAGCGGCGCCAGCAGCGCCACCAACACGAACAGCGGCAGGCTCCACGGCTTCATCAGCGCCAGCGGCAGATATTCCGGGTCTTCCACCGTGCCGTATTGCGTGCGCTTGTGGTGGATGGTGTGCACGCCTTCATACATGAAGCTGGGCGTCAGCAGCGGAATACCCACCAGCAGATTCCAGACGGTGCGAAAACCGGGCAGCGCGTCGCGGTGGATATGGGTGAGTTCGTGGATGAACATCAGCGCGCGGTACATCGCCAGCGCGGCGATCAGACCGGCGGCGACTTGCACCGGAAGGCTGGCGGACAGGATCGCAACCGCGATCCCGGCATAGCCCACGCCGGCCGATATCAGCATATCCGGCCAGTAGATGCCGGGCTTGGCCTCGCCCAGCCCCTTGGTCAGGTCGCGCGCGGCGCGCAGCATGGCCTTGTCGTCCTCGGCCATGAACTGGACGCGGCTGGCCCGCGCAGGCGCAAGCGCATCGGGGCGGGCAGGATCGATGGTCTGGTGCATGGTCATATCTGGCAATCTCTTGCGGCCGCCCTACCCGAAATCGGGGGGCAAGCCAAACCTGTCCTGTCGGTGAGTGTGATCGATTGTCTTGCGTCAATGGCCCGGGCGCGACACAGACGCCTTGATCGAAAGCAACTACGGGGCAACTCGCGTGTCAGATGCACTAACCACCGGGGACGAGATAAGGATCGAGCCGGTCTCCGACAAGCGCGGGCGGGCCGCTTTCGTCGATTGCGGGCGCGCGTTTTCGGATCGGTTGCCGAATTTCGTGCCGCAGATCCGCTCGGAACAGATCGAACTGGTCGACCCGGCGAAGAACCCGTTCTTCGGCCATGCGCGTGTGCAACTGTTCATCGCCCGCCGCGCAGGCCAACCGGCCGGGCGGATTTCGGCACATATCGATGAACTTGCGCTGGCGATGCCCGCCGATCAGGGCTTTGGCCCCGGCACCGGGTTTTTCGGCTATTTCGATGCGGAGGACGAAGATGTCGCGCGCGCCTTGCTGGCAACGGCAGAGGCATGGCTGGTGGCGCAGGGCATGCGCCGCGCGGTCGGCCCAATTTCGCTGTCGATCTGGGAGGAACCGGGCCTGCTGGTGAGTGGGCAATGCCATCCACCGATGATCATGATGGGCCACCATCCGGCGCATTATGCAGGCTGGATCGAGGCTGCCGGTTATACCCGCGCCAAAACGCTCTACACTTATGATCTCGACATCACCCATACCTTCAACCCCCTGATCCAGCGCATCATCAAATCGGGCCAGCGCAATGAGCGCATCAATCTGCGCCGGGTCGACAAGGGCCGCTGGGACGATGAGGTCGCGATCATTCTGGCAATTCTCAACGATGCATGGTCGGACAACTGGGGTTTCGTGCCCTTCAGCCCTGCTGAAGTCGCTTATGCGGGAAAGAAATTGCGCCCGATCATCCACGAAGAACTCAACATGATCGCCGAGGTCGATGGCCGCCCGGTGGCATTCATGCTGACCTTCCCGGACGTGAATGATGCGTTGGCGAAGATCAGGGGCAAGCTGTTTCCGTTCGGCTGGATCACCATGCTGCGCTGGCTGCGCCACCCGCGCGGCGCTGGGATGCGGGTGCCGCTGATGGGGGTGCTGAAAGAACTGCACAACAGCCGCATGGCCAGCCAGCTCGCCTTCATGATGATCGAGGAAATCCGGCTGCAGGCTACCGGCAAGTTCCAGTCCACCCGTGGCGAACTGGGTTGGGTGCTGGAGGATAATCAGGGCATGGTCGCCATCGCCGATACGATCGCGAGCAAGGTCAACCGCGAATATGCGATCTACCAAAGGACGCTCGGTTGATGTGATTGTGTTTGCGGCCACTGCCGGTGGCGCAACCAAAAGAAAAAAGGCCTCCACTCAGGTGAGTGGAGGCCTTTCGGGATCGTGTCACAGCCGCTTGGACGGGAGGGGGGTCTCGGCAGTGACAAAGGCTAAATGACCAGCCCTGCATGCGGTTCCCGGCTGCCTGAATTTTTTTTCGTCATGCCTATTGCTGCTTGCGCAAACCGCTTTGGGCGGGGAAATGCAGGACATACGACGATGCGGGCCGGAACCGCTATCATGACCAATCGATTACCCCTTCGCAGCCTTGCTGCCGTCACAACCAGCGGAGCCGCTTGATGTCCCTAGGAAACCAGATCGCCGCGCACCTTCCTTACTTGAGGCGCTATGCCCGGGCGCTGACCGGTTCGCAGAATGCAGGTGACGCGTTCGTGCGCACCATGCTCGAAGCGGTGCTGGCCGACCCGGAACTGATGGCCACGATGGAAGGCGGGCGGGTGCCGCTGTATCGCGCCTTCAGCAAGGTGTGGACGAGCGCGCAGCCGGAGAACCTCGCCGCAGTCGGCGGCGCCGGCGAGCACGAAGCGGGCGCGCAGCACCGCTTGGGCGCGATCACCCCGCCGGGCCGCCAGGCGCTGCTGCTGACCACGCTGGAGGATTTCACCATGGCCGAGGCCGCGGCAATCCTGGGCCGTGACCTTGCCGAAACCGAGGCGCTGGTCGCCGAGGCGGTCGCCGGGATCGAACGCGAACAGAAGACCGACGTCCTGATCATCGAGGACGAGCCGCTGATTGCAATGCAGCTAGAAGATCTGGTCGGCGGGATGGGTCACACGATCTGCGGCACTGCCGCCACTCGCACGCAGGCGCGCGAAGTGGTGGCGGAGAATATGCCCGGCCTGGTGCTCGCCGATATTCAGTTGGCCGATGGTTCATCGGGGCTGGATGCGGTGGAGGATATACTTGCGCTGGGCAGCGTCCCGGTGATCTTCATCACCGCCTATCCCGAACGCCTGCTGACCGGCGACCGGCCCGAACCGACCTATCTCGTCACCAAACCGTTTCAGGAGGCGACGGTGCGCGCGGCGATCAGTCAGGCGCTGTTCTTCCGTTCGAGCATGCCGTTGGGTTAGAGGGCCAGCCCCTACCCTGCTTCCCTGATCCGGAAATCCGCCGGGCGGCGGACCGGCACGCGCATTTTGCAGACCACCCCTTCGGGCCGGAAATCGAGCGCCACCGGCTGGCGCAATTCGTGGGCCACGATTTTCTCTATCAACTCGGTGCCGAACCCGCGGCGGCGCTCGGTTGCGACAGTCGGCCCGCCGGTTTCGCGCCATTCGACTTCGGCGAGATGATCCCCCGCCGCCTGCCAATGGATCGTCACCTGACCACCCGCCACGCTCAGCGCGCCGTATTTGGCGGCATTGGTCGCCAGCTCATGCACCGCCAGGCCAAAAGACAGCGCATCATTGGGGGCCAGTTCCAGCGGCGGGCCGTTGAGCAGGATCGTGTCATCGATGGCTATCCGGAAATGCTGCAACTCGGCCTCGATCACCGAGCAGATCGGGGTTGCGCCCCAGTCGGAAACTGTCAGCAGATCATGCGTTGCCGACAGCGCGCGAATGCGACCTTCGAGACTGTCGGCGAATTCATCGAGATCGCGCGTCCGCCGACGGGTCAGCGACAGGATCGACAGCACGTTGGCGAGCGTGTTCTTGACCCGGTGATTGAGTTCGCGGGTGAGCGAATTGCGGATCGAATGCTGTTCTTCGAAAAAGGCGAGCCGCGACTGATCCTCGTAAGCCTGCTGGGTCAGCAACCGCGCCAGCAGCATCAGCAGGCTCGCCAGCGCCAGCCCGAACACCAGCGTCACCATCGAAAGCGGGGCCAGCATGTGCTGGTTGGCGGATTCGACCACCAGCAACAGATTGCGGTTGGCGATGGTGACCTGCTGTTCCACCCGCTCGCTCGCGGCATCGCTGATCGAATGAGCAACCAGAAGGTGTCCGGTGCTTGCCTCCCCATCGTAAAGCCTCACGCCGAAATCCTCCGGACTGCTGCCGATCATCGCCGAATCGAGGAATTCGCCAGCCCGGAACGGGGTGTAGACAAAGCCGATCAACCGCCGGTCGCCCGGGCCGAATGTGCGGAACACCGGCATGTAAATCGCGAAAGCCGGAAGATTGCCCGATTGCTCCTGCTCCAGCACGATCCTGCCCGATGCGGTCGGGCGGCGGGCCAGTTCGGCCTCGGCCATGGCAGCGGCGCGGGCCGGGTCGGAATACATATCATAGCCCAAGGCCCGGCGGTTGCGGACGCTTTCCGGTGCGAACATCGTCACCGGCGCGATGCGACCGGTGGTGGCGACCGGCTTGGGGTAGATATCGGGAAATCCCGGTTGGCGCGCGCGCACTTGTGCCATGAAGCCGGGTACGTCGGGCGTTTCGATCACCGGCAGCCAGCCGATCCCCTCGGCACCCGGGTAATCCATGTCGAGCCGCAGCGCCCTGACGAAGTTGTCGAAGGTCTGCGGGCTGACATCGGCGCTGCTCGCGAACAGTGCCGCGCCTGCGCGCAGGTAGGACGAAAAGCTGTTGCTGCTGCGGTCCAGCGAAGCCGCCACGCTTTGCGCATATTCGCCCATCATCGCGCGTTCGCGCGCGCGGGCGTTGCTTTCGATCGCGAACACGCTGAGCGCGGTAATTGCGGCGATGGCGATGAAGATCACCAGCGGGATCGCACGCGGATAAAGCACCAGCCAGCGCCGCGCGCGCGTGCCTGCAGGCGCAGCAGCGGCATCGCGAACAGGAGTTGATGTTACGCTGTCGATGGCTTTCAGTCCTGTGGTAAGGGCGGTTTGCTGTGTCGGCGACGGAACCAAACTTATGGCGCATCGTTCCCGAACAGTCCAAGCGCGTTTGCGTTGAAGGTTTGGTGTGGCCTTATGCCGAACCTAAGGGCATCAGCGACACGCCGCAGACCTTATGGGCACTCCACAGGCGCGGCGCACCGGGATCAGGGATAACGACAGACACTATGGCTTCAGACCGCAAATCACCTCCAGCCAGTTCAGGCTCGCCGCACCGCGCGCCGGAATGGGCCGATGGTCTCAAGCAATTGTACGATTCGGTGGTCGAGGAAGACCTGCCCGACAGTTTCAAGGACCTGATCGCCCGGCTCGACGAGATCGACCCGCGGCGCGGCGGCGGACAGAACGGCGGCGGCTCACCCACACCGGATGGGCGGGGTGCGCGCGCGTGAGCGATGCCGAACCTGCCAGTCCGGCCCCGCGTTCGGCTGCAGACAAGGCCGATTTCAAGCGTGAACTGACCGAGGTCGTCCCGCACCTGCGCGCCTTTGCCCGCGGGCTATGCGGGCGTCCGGACATGGCCGACGATCTGGTGCAGGAAACGATGCTGAAGGCATGGGCCGCACAGGAACGCTTCGAACCCGGCACCTCCATGCGCGCCTGGACCTTCGTGATCCTGCGCAATGCCTATCTCACCGATATGCGGCGCAACCGGTTTCGCGGCGAATATGACGAAGGCGTGGCCGAACGCATCCTGACCGCGCCCGCCGGACAGGAAGAACCGATCCACTTGTCCGATCTTCACCGCGCTCTACTGACGCTTCAACCCGAACGCCGCGAGGCGCTGCTGCTGGTCGGCGCAGGCGGGTTTTCCTACGAGGAAGCCGCAGAGATCTGCGGCTGTGCGGTCGGCACCATCAAGAGCCGCGTTGGCCGTGCCCGCGCCACGCTGACCGAGATGCTCGCCAATGGCGATATTCCGCGGCGCTCAACCAATGATGACGCCGCGCACCGCGCCATCCTCGAAGAATTGGACGAAGTCGCTGCGGGAAATCTCGCCAGCACGCGGCTCTGATCCGGCATTCCTAGCTGCCAAAGCGAAGGCCCGCCTGCATCGCTGCGGGCGGGCCTCCTGACAACCGAATGGCGGTTGCGGGGGCTTATGCGTAAGTCCACACCGTTCCGCGGGCGAGGTTCTCGCTGGCGAAGGCCCAGTTGAGCTTGTTATCGATCACTGCGTCGAGATAGCTCGGGCGCTTGTTCTGGTGATCGAGATAGTAGGCGTGCTCCCAGACATCGACCGTGAGCAGCGGAATGAAGCCGCTGTCGGCGAGCGTATCGGCATCGTGCGATTCCTCGATCGACAGCTTGCCGCCCTTCTCGGCCAGCCACACCCAGCCACTGGCGAAGTGGCCTGCACCGCGATCCTTGAGCTTCTGCTTCAGCGTGTCCATCGAGCCGAACGCCTCATCGATCTTGGCGGCGAGATCAGCCGAAGGATCGGTCGCCTGCGGGGCGAGGCTGTGCCAGTAGAAACCGTGATTCCAGGTCTGTGCCGAGTTGTTGAACAGGCCCTGGTTGCTGCCGCGCGATGCGGCGATGACTGCTTCGAGCGATGCATCGGCGTGGTCGGTGCCTTCGATCGCGGCATTGGTCTTGTCGACATAGGCCTGGTGATGCTTGCCGTGGTGGAACGACAGCGTCTCGGCCGAGATCGCGGGATCGAGAGCATCAGCGGGATAGGGCAGCGGGGAAAGTTGGAAAGCCATGGTGTCCTCCGTAGGCTTGGGGGTGAAACTGGAACGTCCTTAGCAACAACGCATATGCAGGCGAAGAGTTGCAGCGTCACGACGAGGCACTAGCGGTCCGCGACGAACGGTCAACCGCGCTCGTCACGGCCACGTTCATGGTGACATTGCCGAGCGTGCGCATCAGATCGGGCAGCATTTCCACCGCCACCAGCAGCGCCAATGGCTCAACCGGCACACCCATCGCCAAAGCAATCGGGCCGATCGACACGACAAAGCTGATCGAACCGGGCAAGCTGACGGCGGAAAGGCTGATGACCGCGGCAATCAGCACGCCGGCGACGGCAATGGCAAACGGGATTTCGATCCCGGCGAGTGCGGCTATGTAATACACCACCGCAAGGTTCATCGCCGCGCTGGTCGCCCGGAATATGACCACGGCCAGAGGCAGGACGAATTCCGCGGTCGAGGCTTTCAGCCCCAGCCGTCCGGCGCTGTCGAGCATAGCGGGCAGGCTGGCGAGCGAGCTTTGGGTGGACAATGCCACCGCCTGCGCGGGCAGAACGGCGGTGGCAAAGCGCACGCCGCTGCGGCCCAGCATGACGGCGATGACATAGGCGAGGATCAGGACGAACGTGCCCATGGCGGTCACGGTCAGCACATAATGGCCCAGCGCCGCAAACGCCCCGCCCCCGCTTTGCACGCCCACACCGAAGGCGAGCGCAAACACGCCGATGGGCGCAATCGCCAGCACCCAGCCGATAATCAGCAGCATGACATTGCCGAGCGCGTGAAAGAACCACAGCAGCCGGTCGCCCTGATCGGCGGGTAGGCGCGTGATCGCCACCGCGAACATCACGAAGAACAGCGTCAGCGGCAGCATCGCGGTTTCGGCAGCGGCGGCGATGATGTTGGGAGACACCAGCGATGCGGCGAAATCGAGCACGCCCGGCACTTCGCCCACGGTGTCGGGCGTCTGTGCCAGAAACGCGCTTGCCCCGGTCGGCACCGGGAATGTCTCCAGCAGCGCAGGCATGGCAACCGAGGCGAAGGCGCCACCTGCCAGTTGCACCCCTACCATGATCAACAGCATCCGCCGGGCCACCGTGCCGACGCGCGCGGCCAAGATCATCTGTATTAGGCCCAGCACCAGCAGCGCCGCGACCAAGGGAATGATCGTCATCTGCAAGGCCCGCAGCCACAGCCCGCCGATCAGCGATGCGACATCCTGCGCCCATTGCGGGACGTCCAGAGCCGCCCCGGCGATCCCCGCCACCAGCCCGGCAATCAGCGCCGCAAAGGTCAGCGCTACCGGCAGGCGGATCGATACCAGCGCGAACTTGCCCGCCGCGCCGTCTTTCGCGTTTTCACTTTCCAGCAATGGCCTGTCCTTAAACGGGCCTCTCGCCCTTCCCTTTGGGCGATAACCGCGCCAGAAGCGCGTGACAATCATGCGCGGGATGCGAGGGAAAGCGACTTCATGGCACGCAAGCTGTTCGGAACCGACGGGATCAGGGGCCGCACCAATGCCGGAGCGATGACAGCGGCCACCGCGATGCGGGTGGGGCAGGCCGCCGGGCGGCATTTCGTACGCGGGGGACACCGGCACCGGGTGGTGATCGGCAAGGACACACGCCTGTCGGGCTACATGATGGAAAGCGCGCTGGTGGCGGGTTTCACCAGCGTCGGGATCGACGTGATCATGACCGGACCACTGCCCACCCCTGCAATTGCCCTGCTCACCCGCGAGATGCGCGCCGATCTGGGCGTAATGATCTCTGCCAGCCACAACCTGTTTGCCGATAACGGGATCAAGCTGTTCGGCCCCGACGGGTTCAAGCTGTCGGACGCAGCCGAGGCCGAGATCGAGCGGTTGATGGAAGCCGACATCCCTCTGGTGCCTGCCGAACGCATCGGGCGCGCGCGCCGGATCGAGGATGCGCGCGGACGCTATATCCATGCAGTCAAGCAATCGGTCGCCGCCGAGATCCGTTTCGACGGGCTGAAAGTGGTGGTCGATTGCGCACATGGCGCCGCCTATCAGGTCGCCCCCTCGGCGATCTGGGAGTTGGGGGCGGAGGTGGTGACACTCGGCGTCAGCCCCAACGGCACCAACATCAACGACGGCGTCGGATCGACCGCGATCACCGCGCTGCAGGCCAAGGTGGTCGAGGAAGGCGCTGATATCGGCATTGCATTGGACGGCGATGCCGATCGGCTGATCGTGGTGGACGAGAAAGGCCGCGCAGTTGATGGCGACCAAATCATGGCGCTGATCGCCACCCGGATGCACGAAAAAGGCGCGCTGACCGGCGGCGGGATCGTGGCGACGGTGATGAGCAATCTCGGGCTGGAACGCTATCTTGCAACGCAAGGCCTGACGCTGGAGCGCACCAAGGTGGGCGACCGCTACGTGCTCGAACGCATGCAGGAAGGCGGGTTCAATGTCGGCGGCGAACAATCGGGTCACATGATCCTGCTCGATCACGGCACCACCGGCGATGGCACGGTTGCGGCGCTGCGGGTGCTGGCCAGCCTGGTGCGATCGGGCAAGCCCGCAAGCGAGCTGCTGCACGTATTCGAACCCGTGCCGCAGCTGCTCAGGAACGTTCGCTACGACAGCGGCACGCCGCTGGAGGACGATAGCGTGAAAGCCGTGATCGCCGCTGCCGAGGCAGAACTCGAAGGCAAGGGCCGGCTCGTCATCCGCCCGTCTGGCACCGAACCGGTGATCCGGGTCATGGCGGAAGGCGACGATCAAAGCCAAGTCGAAGCCGTGGTCGACCGGATTTGCTCAGCCGTGCACGCGGCGGTTTAGAAAGCTTCACCCATGCTCGAAATGCGCCCCGATTGCGAAGCCTGCGGCACCGGCCTCCCCGCCGAAGCCCCCGGCGCGTTCATCTGCTCGTTCGAATGCACCTTCTGCGCAGCCTGCGCCGAGGATCTGGACGACCGCTGCCCCAATTGCGGCGGCGAATTAATGGACCGGCCGACGCGGGCAAAGGCACTTCATGCCAAGTTCCCGCCGTCGACGGAGCGCAAGTTCAAGGGGTGAAGGACATTCCGACCCGAACCGGGCGACGATACCGGCCTAGTGTTCGTGCCCGCCCGCATAGCTCGCATATTGGGCCGGAGTCATTTCGGGCATCTGCTTGACGAAGGCGGCAAGATTCCAGAGCGTCGCATCGTCATGCGTCGGGCCGAAGGCGGGCATGCCGCTCATCTTGACGCCGTGCTTGACCAGCCAGAACACTTCCGGAGCGCTCCATTCTCGCGCGGCGGTAGCCAGTGCAGGCGGCATCGGGCGCATCCCGTGCGCCCATTCCGCCCGCCCTGCCCCGACGCCGCCATGGCAATGCTGGCAATATTCCTTGTATTCGCCTGCCCCCGCAGCGATCATCGCGGGCGTGAACGCGGGCGCCTCGATGTCATCCGCAGCCCCCTCGACAGCGTTGGTGTAGGTGGTATCCAGCGCCCAGCCGACAATCGGGAGATGGCGATCGGTCGCAGCGACATTGTAGCCGCCGGTCAGGACGACAAGCAGCGCGATCACCGTCAGCAGCACGATCATGCCGAGTGCGCCCAGCAGCGCACCTTTGACAACAGGGCTCATTCGCTTTCTCCGATATTGCAATCGTTGAAGCCCGAATAGCCGGTTTCCTGATCGGCATCGGGCGGCACCACGATCATGTCGATTTCCTCAAGCCCCGCATCGCCCCGCTCCTCGCCCGGTCGTAAGGTGACGGTGAGCCCCTGATCGGAATATTGCAGCGGATCGGTGGCAGGCAGGCGGATCAGTTTGCCGTTGAGCTTGATCGTGCCGGTACCGCCGGGGGCGTAGATGAACGAGGGGAACGCGACCTCCGTCAGCCGCACCGCGCAATCGCCGGCCAGCGGGCGCAGCACGGCAAGATCGGCGGGGGTCATGGTTTCCGGCTTGATCAGCGCAGGCGCGACATTCTCCAGCGCCGCGGCGGCGCGCATCACCGGAGCCGGCGTCGGCGCGTGGTCGATCTGCGCCTCGCGGTCATTGCCGATCGCGGTGTTGCGGTTGCAGCCCGTCAGCGCCAGCGCGGCCAATGCGAGCGGCAGGACAAGGAGCGTTTGCGGCGCGTTCATGGCTGCACCTCCTCCGGCACGCGCCGGGCCATGCGCACCCCATTCTGTTCGATGTCCTTGATCAGATAGCGCATCTGCGCAATCTCGCGGCGCTGGGCGAGGATGATGTCATGTGCGAGAGCGCGCACGCGCGGGTCTTTGAGATGCGCCCGCTCGCTCGTCATGATTGCGATCGAGTGGTGCGGGATCATCGCGGACATATATTCGCTGTCGGTCACGCTAGTCTGACTGCGGACCAACCACAGCGCGACCGCGAAGGTCAGCGCCGCCACAGCGAGGATCACCAGATTACGGGGCACACTTTCATACATGCCCCACATGAAACCCAGCATGATAACCATCATGGCTGCGCCCATGACAAAGGCCATCCAGAAGCGCGTTTCGCTCCAGAAAACGTGGTCGATGCTGTAAGTGTTGAGGTACATCAGCACGAACATGACGACAGTGCTGGTGGCGATCATGGCCATGAACCGCCAATACATCGGGGCAAGGTTCTTGGATTCCGTCTGTTTCTCGTCGTTCGCCCGCGTCATGTTCCGATCCTCCGGTGCCATGTAGACACGTCCGGGGGTTCGGTTTCATATCATGAGTTGCCCGCCTGGCCGGAAAAGAGGGGCTTGGTCGGCTGTGCGGCGCATACGCAAAATTCTCGCCTGTGCGTGCGGAATTGCTATGGCTGGCGCCATGACCACGACAACGCGCCCGAGTACCCCTGCCCCGCGGATTCTCAGTATCGCCGGATCCGATTCGTCCGGCGGCGCAGGGATCCAGGCTGATATCAAGACCATCACCATGTTGGGTGGTTATGCAATGTCCGCGATCACCGCTGTCACCGCGCAGAACAGCGTCGGGGTGCAAGCCATCGCGCCGATGGCGGGCGATATGGTGGCCGAACAGATCGCCTCGTGCATCTCCGATATCGGAGTGGACGCAGTGAAGATCGGAATGCTGCATGATGCCGACATCATCGGCCATGTGGCCCGCGCGCTTGAAGGCGTGCGAGCGCCGATCGTGCTCGATCCGGTAATGATCGCCACCAGCGGCGCGGCACTGATCGATCCTGAAGCCATTGCGGCGCTGCAGGACACCCTGTTTCCGCGTGCCGCACTGATCACCCCCAACCTGCCCGAACTCGGCCACCTGCTGGGCCGCAATCTCACCACCAGCGAACAATTGGTCGAGGCTGCCGAGGAACTTTCGCACATGACCGGCGCTGCGGTGCTGGCCAAGGGCGGGCATACCTCGGACGCGCGTATCATCGATGTGCTGTATGTTCCCCGCGAACGCGCGGTGCAGTTCGATCACGCGCGGATCAATACGCGCCACACCCACGGCACCGGCTGCACGCTGTCATCCGCCATCGCGACGCTACTCGGCCACGGCCAACCGCTGGAACACGCGGTGCGGCTGGGCCGGCAGTTCGTGATCCGCGCGATCGAGGCCGCCCCCGGATTTGGTGCAGGCAATGGCCCGCTGGGGCATCAGGCGGTGCGTGCCAGCCAGACTTCGCGCGACACGGACAAGTAAACACTGTCGCACCACTGATCGCCGATCAGCCAGGTCCGCTCCGCGCGGCGGGTTTCGGCAAAGCCTAGTCGGGCCAGAAGCCGAAGCGAGGCTGCGTTGCGCGGATCGACGTCGGCCAGCGCGCCTTCCAGCCCGTGTTCGGCGAAGCCATTCGCCAAAACCGCATAGATTGCCTCGCTGGCGAAGCCCTGCCCCCACACATCCGGTGCGAACAGAAATCCGATTTCCGGAAAGCGATAGAACCCGGCCTTTCCGATAGGTTGGCCTTGATATTCAACGATGAAGTCCGCTCCCTCAGCCGGAGGAATAGCCGCCATATCTGCCAGCCAGTCAAGGCTTTGATCTTCGGATTCGTGCGGCAGGCTTGACCAGAAAGCCATCGCCTGCGGATTGGCCAGGATCGCATGCATCGCCGCAAAGTCCTCGGCGGGCCGCACTTTGCGCAGCAGCAGCCGGGGGGTGCGGATCACAGGCTCAGTCCTTAAGCTCATAAAAATCGCTGATGCAGGCCCAGGCTTCCTCGGCGGTTTCGCACCACTGGAACAGGTCGAGATCGGCTTTCGAGATCGTCCCTTCCTCCGCCAGCGCCTCGAAATCGATCACGCGGGTCCAGAAGTCCCTGCCGAACAGGATAATCGGAATCGGCTTCATCTTTCCGGTCTGAATCAGGGTGAGCAGCTCGAAAAACTCGTCGAAGGTGCCAAAGCCGCCGGGGAACACTGCCACTGCGCGGGCGCGCAACAGGAAGTGCATCTTGCGCAGCGCGAAGTAATGGAACTGGAAGCTGAGGTACGGCGTCACGTAGGGATTGGGCGCCTGTTCGTGGGGCAGCACGATATTCAGCCCGATCGATTCGCTGCCCGCATCCGACGCACCGCGATTGCCCGCCTCCATGATCGAAGGCCCGCCGCCGGTGGTGACGATGAACTGGCGTTTACCGTCCTCTATGATCGCCTTTTCGCTGACCAGCCGCGCCAGCTTGTAGGCCTCGTCGTAATATTTCGCCTTTTCCGCGAGCCGCGCTGCGACCTTCTGTTCGTATTCGCCGCCTTCCTTGGCGGCCTCGATCCGCGCTTCGGCCTGAGCGGGCGAAGGAATGCGGGCCGAGCCATACATCACCAGCGTCGATCCGACCCGCGCTTCATCAAGCAACATCTCGGTCTTCAGCAGTTCAAGCTGGAACCGCACCGGGCGCAGTTCGTCGCGCAGCAGGAAATCGGTGTCGCGGAAGGCGAGCTTGTAGGCCGGATGCGCGGACTGCGGCGTGCGTTCAGGCACGCCCTCGGCAAAACGGGTTTCCTCGCCCGCGCGGTAGAACTTGCGGTCTGTCAGGTCTTTGTCGGTCATTGCTAGACCCCTAGTAGGGGTGCCTCAGGCCCGCAAGCGGATTGGTTTGCAGCATGTTTCACGTGGAACATCGCTGAGCGGAGGCAGTATGGGTTTGGTGTCCTTTGACACCGAAGATGGACTCAGAACGCCAGAACAAATCGTGACTTGTCAAAACCGAGTGACAAGAGTTCTGCCCGCCCCCCCGATTTGGACAGGAGCAAAGACCGAACGCTCGAAATCAACAAGTTAGTAGTAGCTATTAGCGCCCACCCAAAACTCTAGAGACATGATGTGCCGAAGCTTTGCCAGCGGGAAGACCCTGCCGCTATAGTCTTCATCGCCTCTCATCTATCAACTCGCGCCTTTCCGCGCACTTCATCAAGCGTGGTGAACCCTCTTGATCTGAACCGAACGGACACACGGGTGTGGTAAAGCTGATCGTTCTGGCTAACAGACAGACGGTACAGATTCAGGCAGTCAGGCAGACACATGGCCCGCAAACATTCCAAACGAGATCAGTATCGCGAGCTTCCGGAAAAGGAGGAGACTGAAGCTTCGGTGGCGCCGTGCTGGCTGTGTGGTCGGCCTACCGGCAAAACCATTGTGTGGCACCACCCCGTGCCCAAGAGCCGGGGTGGGCGCGATGTTGTGCCAATGCACTCCATTTGCCAGCAGACGCTGATCGCCAACTTCACCAATTCTGAACTGCAGCGCCATGGGACGGACGTCGAAAGCTTGCTGGCCTACCCGGCCGTCCGCAAATTCGTCGACTGGGTGGCCAACAAAGACCCGGATTTTACCGCCACCATCGCCAAGAAGCCTCGCTGACCAGATTGGACTTGTCGGCGCTGATGCCGCTTGTCGCTCGCTCACGTTGGCGGCGCGTGGGCCATATGCAGACTGTTCGCTTCCGGCGAGCACGTTAGAAAGCGGACCTTCGAGCAAGACGGGTCATCAAAGCCGCGCAAAATCGTCACACGCTCCATTCGGCAGGATTGGCATCGGTACCAATCAGCGCAAGGCCATGAGCAATGGACGTAAGCTCCCCGCCGGTGGCGATTTGCTCAGGCCTGAAGCGCCGTTCGAACAGGGCGCGAATGGCTGGAATGAGTGACGAGCCGCCGGTCAGGAAAACCCGGTCGATCGCGGCAGGCTCCAGTTTGGCCTTCACCAAGGCTGCATCCATCGCAGCTTCGATCCGCCCCAAGTCTTCGGCGATCCACTGCTCGAACTCTCGCCGGGTGACGGTCGCATTGATATCAACCCCGCCACCAGAGAATGCGAACTGCGCTTCGTCACTGGCCGATAGCGCCCGCTTCGTTCGGCCGACAGCCTCGTAAAGCGGGAAGCCCTGCTCATGTTCAATGAGGGCGATCATGCGTCCAATCGGAGCCGGATCGACCGCGTTGCGCTGCAGCTTGCGAAGCTCCTCCAGCGTTCGCTTGTTGCGCATCAGTGCAAGCCGGGACCAATCGGCAAAATCGCTGAAATAGCCGCCGGGTATCTCGAGAATCTTGTCGAAGGAGCGATACATCCCGCGCTTGCCGAGCAGCGGCAGCACGAGATGGTCGACGATCCTTTTGTCGAAGCGATCGCCGGCGATGCCAACACCGGACGCGGCCAAGGGCTGACAGCGACGGCGGTTGCCAGGTTCCGCCACGCGCACGACAGAAAAGTCAGTCGTGCCGCCCCCGAAATCAGCGACGAGCAACGTCGTCGGACGATCAAGCCGCGAGGCAAAGCTAAATGCTGCGCCCAGCGGTTCGTAGACATAATGGAGCTCTGAGCCCCATTCCTTGAACATCAGATCGTAGCGCTGACGCGCCAAGGCTGAATCAGGGCGCGGACCGGCATATTCGACAGGCCGGCCGACCACGATGCGCGGCGGTAGCGTGGATAGCTGGCCGCCGGCATGATCGCGGAGCTTTTGCAGAAACAACTGCCCGAAATCTTCGAACCGGAACGCCCGTCCAAAGATCTGCGCGCGTTCAAATATCGAACTTGCAGCAACAGACTTGAACGACTGCACAAAGCGACTGTCGAGCGGCGACTGAAGAAATTCGGCAATCGCCCACGGACCGGCCTCGCTGGCAATGCCATTTGGCCCGCTGCCTTCTTCCCAGAAGCACAGCGCCGACCGGAAGATCTCGCCGGTCGCCTCCTCGCCGTCAAAGGAAATCAATTGCGACTCGTCCTCGCCGCCGCTGAGCGCGACAACGGTGTTGGTGGTACCAAAGTCGAGGCCGAGTGCAGTCGGCGCAATACCAGTCACGGCGCCAGGCCTTTCATATTCAGGGTGAACCAGGAGGGCGGCGCCTATTGCACGCGTCGCTAGAGGCGACAAGGTCGCTAACGACCCCTGCAGCCTTACGCAGGCCGGTCACATGCACTGAACTTATGCTTGAGGGCACATTTCCGAGAGGCAGCTCTCGACCCAGATACGGTCATTCACGTCCGCCAAATTGAACGTCTGCTTCCGCCGAAAGCCGCCATGTCACTTTCGGATTCGCGGACTGGGTCCGCTCATGCTCGGTGAGGTATGGTTCCCTGCTATCGCGGGGGATCAGTGCCTTTCAAGCCCTTCTGCGCCCCTAGCAGGTCTAGTGCCGTGGAAAGGTGAATCGCAGCGAAAGTGCAGCCAAGATCGTCACAAAGCATGAGGGCCCGCTCGACCGTGCTGATGGCGCGCTGCAAGCTTGCCTGCTCTTGCTCTTGGAAGCCATCAGTCACGAACGATCTCCGGCATACTTAGCCTGACTCTCACCTCGGTGTGTCGAACGGCTGTCCAGCAGCAGCTGCGTTCCTGCATGTTCGTAAATTACTGGGGGGACAGCAGTGCTATCGACAGTCTGAGGCCCCAGTCTGGTCCACCTTCCGGCTTCTCGACGTAGTAGCGCACACCGCCACCGATGCTCAGAGGTCGCTTGCCTGGAATGAGCTTGCTGATGCCGAGGTTGACCGGAATCGTGGTGAGATCATTTTCCCAGTCCTGACTGATGTCGAGACCAGCACTGTATGTCACCAGATCCTTCGTGACATAGGAGGCAAAGGGTTGGGCGAAGCCTTGATTGACGTCACCCCGTCCGCTGTCACCGGCAATGGACCAGATCTGGTTGACCAGCAGTCCGACCGACCACGGCCCCATTTGCTTGAGCACCACGGCGGTCGGTCCAGCCCCGAACTTTTCGCCTGACAGCGCCGCCTGCGTGCCGGTGGGGAGCAGGAACACCGGACCCGCACCCCAGATGATGCCGCTGCTTCCGATTTCCTTGGGCGAAAAGAAGAAGCTCTGCACCGTATCCCCCAGTCCGAATTGGCTTGCTCCCGGTGCGGTCACGTCTTGCTGGTAAATGATTGGCGTGATTGTGCGGCTAATCACATTCCACTTGGAGTTAACCGACATCGGGACGACCGGCTGGACGTTGCTGGTGATGCGGAACCCGTCGTCCGGCCCGATGCCGAAATCGATGTTGTTCTGGATCGGGACCTGGATGAGTGATGCCACGGGGTTTTGCAGCTGCTGGGCAAGGTCGCTGCCACTGCTCGCGTCTTCACCGCTGGCAACCACCACAGGGGCTTCGGCGGTGTCCTGCGCCGCGGACGGAACTGCGCAGATGGCAATTCCGCCTGCCACAATCGCGCGGGCAGACCCTCGCCACAGATGCGTGAAACTAATCACGGACAATCTCCTGCACGCCAAGTCCAACGATCACGCCGGTGCGCCGAGCCGTGCGGCGAGCCGCGTATTGGTCGCGATAATATTCCTCGCGGCAGTAGCGGTCATAGCCATAGCCGTAGCTGTAGAGCCGCATGCACTCCTCGTATTCGTCGCGAGAATTCTGGCGCGCTGCGGACCCGGCAATGCTGGCTGCCGCAGTGCCAGCGATAATTCCTGCACGGCGCGCATCGCGGCGGTTATCCCAATCGTCCCAGCGGTCCTGATGGCGATGGCGATCGCGGCGGTCTGCCTGCGCGCTGTCGATAACGACAGTGAAACTGAGGCCGGCGAGCAATGCGAACGCCAACAATCCAGCCCGCCTCATGATGTGGCCACCTCGAACAGGCTGGTTTCCGCCGGCTTGTCAGCCTTCGCGCAAGTTTCTTGAACCTGCTTGGCGGTGGCCATCATCCACTCCTGGCTCAATACGTCGATCTTGCCTTCGCGCGCTGCATAGAGATAGCCATGCAGCCATGTCAGGCCGCTGACCAACTCGTCCTGCGCGGCGAGGGCGGCCTCGTCGGCAGGCTGGGTCATCGCCACTTCGGCAGTGCCGAGATAATCGGCGCACGTCAGCCGCATGAGGTTTTCATTCGCCGGAATGGCCTTGATCTCGGTCGCCGTCTCGGGCGCGGTCTGCACCGGGTCGGTGGCTTGCGGTTCGGCGCAGGCCACCAGGGCAAGTGTAGATGCCAGTGCGATGGCGTAGCTTTTCGTGTTCATTTTGCAGCCTCCTTTAAAGTCAGAAATGCATCCCCAGCCGCGCGCCGAAAACGAGAGCGACATCGTTCTGTCCCGTCGCCGGATCGCTTGCCTGGATGTTCAGGGTGAAGTCTGTGTTGCCGCCCAGCGCGATGGCATACCAAGCCTCGACCCCCGCCTCGTCGTCGAACTCGGCCAATGGCGCGGCGACATTTTGCAGCGTGTCGCTGAAGTCGTAGAAGTAGAAACCCAGTCCCCAGCGATCCCGACTGCGCCCCTCCAAGAGGCCATGACCGGCAAGCCCGCCGACAAATGACGCCTCGATGGGGTTGGGATTGCCATCGGCTATCGCTGCTTTGGCGTAGATGCCGACATGCGCGGGCGCGCTGACGCTGCCGCCCAGATCATGACCGAATTGCAGCGCGATGTTGTAGCTGCCCTTACGGGTGCCGCGTTCGATCCCCGGAGGGCCGAGAATGTCCTCGAAATCCAATCCGCGGCTGGTCGAACCGGCGGCGGTCAGGCCGATGCTGGTCTTGCGCCCACCCCATTCGCCTTGCCAGGTCGCGCCGAGCGAGGCGTTGACCCCGGTCGAAAACAGCTCGCCCAACCCGTAATCGCCGGTGCGGTCCTCCGGGTCGAAGACCATCGCGGTGATGCCGATGTCGCCTGCCTGATGGGTCAGGATGCTGCCCATGATCGTCGGCGGCACCACACCACTCGGCGGAGCGACGAAGGCGATGTTCTGGAACCGCCGCGTGCCCCAGCCGCCGAAAAAAGGATCGCCGGCAAGCAGATCGATCGCATTAATCTTGCCGACCAGCAGGTTGGTCTTGGCACCGAGGTTCTGAACGACATAGATCGAGGTCATTTCGATCCCCTCGCCCGTCAGCGGCAGCAGCGCAGCGGTGTTCTGCGGCCACAGCGCGCCGCCGAAACGACCCGCTCCGGTATCGCTCGCGCGCAGTTCGGTATGAGTTCGCAGGATCGTGCCGTCCCACAGGCCGAGGCCCTTGCTCGACACATCGATGAACAGATCGGCGCGGCCGGTGAATAGCGCATCGCCCGGCCCGTCACCCGCCGCTTGCGCGCCCACGAAGCCGACCAGATCGAGCCGCGCGGCCACCCCCGGCACGCCCAGCGCCTTGGTCAGCGACAGCGGCGGCTTCTCAGGCGGCGGCGGGCCAACGGCCAGTTCGTCCGCTTTGTCATGCGGCCCCAGTTCCCCCTTTATCTTGCTCCCGTCTTGCGCGGCGAGCGCACAAGGGAGCAGCGCCGCGGCAGCCACCACGGCTTGCGTCCAGTATCGGATCGTCATTGTCTCAGGCGCTCCTGCCAGCGATCTCTGCTGCCTTATTTGCGGCGGTAGATGGTGCGGCCTTCCTTGATGGTCTCAACGACCTTGATCTGGTCGATGTTCTCGGAATCGACCGCGGTGGGATCGTCGGAGAGAACCACGAAATCGGCAAGCTTGCCGATTTCGAGTGAACCCTTCCGGTCTTCCTCGAAATGCTGGTAGGCAGGCCAGATTGTCATCGCCTTCAGCGCGGTAATCACATCGACGCGGTGCTTCGGACCAAGAATATCGCCCGAGCGCGTGCGGCGCGTCACAGTGGCATCGAGCACTCGCATTGAATCTGGGAAAGCCACGGGTGCATCATGGTGCGATGTGAAGATCATCTTGCGTTCAAGCGCCCAACCGGTTGGTGAGATATTCTCGCCGTCCACCGGCCCCACCGTGTGATCGCGGTGCCAATCGCCCCAGTAGAACGTATGCATCGGGAACAAAGAAGGAATGACACCCAGCTTATCAAAAGACGCCACCTGATCTCGGCGAAGAAACTGACCGTGAATGAGAACCGGGCGGCGATCAGCTTTTCCGTAGCGTGACTCTGCCTCCCCTAGCACTGCGATCAATAGATCAGCGGCAGCTTCTCCATTGGAGTGGGTAAGCAACTGGACGTTATTGGCATAAGCCCAATCAACTGCGCCGACCACCTGATCAGGTGTAACTGCCGGATAGCCCGCATACCCGGCCGGGTAATCGCCGACCGGATCATAGTATGGTTTGTCGCGCCAACCAGTGAAACCTTGCGGCGAGCCGTCGATGGTGAGCTTGCCCCCGCCGACACGGAAACGGTTTGTGTAGTCGAAAGAATCCTTGGCTGCGGCCATATCGCGATCGACGAGCACATCGATATAGGCAACCACGTCGATCGGTAGCATCCCCTTGGCGCCTGCGCCTTCAAGCAGGGTCACTACAGATCCGGTCGCACGCCCCTCTTGCGCAGTGGTGTAGCCGAAACGCGCCCACAGTTCGGTTCCGGCCTTGACCAACGCCATCGCCCCTTCAGCATCAAGCGCATTGAAAAGCTTCCCGATGTTGGAGAAGTGAGCGACTTCTTCGAGCACGCCATTGGGCTCGCCATCAGCGCGTTTGCGGATGACACCGCCGGTCGGGTCAGGCGTGTCGCGGGTAATCCCCATCTTGGCGAGCCCGGCGGAGTTGGTTGCACCGAAATGCCCGGATTGATGGATCAGGTAGATGGGCACGGTAGAGGATACTGTGTCGAGTTCCTCGCGTGTCGGGTGGCGCCCCTCGGCAAGGCTGGCATTGTCATAACCAAAGCCGACGATGACCCCGTAGCGATCAACGATCGTCTTGTTGTCGCGCACCCATTGTTTCATCTGACTGATCAGCGAAGGGATATCCGTCACGATGCCATCGGGCGGAGCAAGCAGGTTTGCACCAATGGCTTGCACCCCGCCGCCGATCACGTGGCCATGCGCATCGACAAAGCCGGGCAGCAAGGTCTTGCCTGCAAGATCGATCATCTGGGTGTCCGGCCCCTTGAGCTTCATCACGTCGGCGCGGGTGCCGACCGCGATTATCGTGCCGTCATCCTCGGCGACCGCCTCGGCGCGCAACTGCCCGTCGTCCATCGTGATGATCGGTCCGCCAGTCCAAATCCGGTCTGCCGTCTGGGCAACTGCGGAAGTGCCGGCGGACAGCAGCATTGCCGCTGTTGCGAAACTGAGTGCGCGCATCTTGAAATTCCCCCCACAGCCTGAGAATTGCCCAGGCAGCCAGAAGGCATCTACAGGTGCTTCAGGCACCAGATTGCAGAATAGCCGACAATCGCGAAATTCTTGTGCTCTGAGCCCTGCGGGGCGGCATCCGATCAGTCCTCAAGTGCCGGCAGTATCGAACCAGCGCGCAAGACCTTCATAATCGGCAACCACGATACGCCCATAGCGGGTCGTGAGCAGGCCACATTGTTCAAGGCGCTTGACGAGCTTGTTGACGGTGTCGCGCGAGGCGTTCGACATCTCTCCCAACTCGGCCTGCGAAAGTCTGAAGCTGAACTCGCCGGAGGTGCCTTCGCACAGACGCAACAGCACGGCCACGATCCGGCGATCGGTTTCGGGAATAAGCAGTTCTGCCACGATCAGATTGGAGTAATTGGACATCATTTGGGCAAGCTGTGCCAGCTGGTCGTCCAGATCGGAGCAGGAAACACTGACCTGTTGGAACTCGGCGTTGCCGAAGCACAGCAGTTCGGTGTCTTCCATGGCGATGAATGTCAATTTGCGACCGCCCCCGACAAAACGTGGCCCGACACCGAACCATTGTCCGGATAACAACATCGCTCCAAGGACGGGAAACTGATGCCGATGGCTGCTATATGTTCCCACGGCGCCTCGCACCACGCCGAAGATGCGCAAGTCCTCGTCGCCTTCCATCGTAACGGGCTCGCGCGGCTGCAAAGCTATGACCCGTCCAGCGCATAGGATCGCCCTAGTAAAAGCGTGCGATTGCAGTGACAGCCAACCGCCACGCGACAGGCTTGCAAACCGTTCTTCACGTTGCGGCTCTGGAACATGAAGCTGCGTGACCATTCGCAGGTGCTAAGACATTATTCTGTCGCACGCGAGTGAAACTGCCAGAGCTTGAAGGAACAGTATTCAACACGTGCAATCTGCCGTGCCACGACGAGGTTAAAAACCTCCGACTTACAGTGCAGGACGGTGACCAGCAGCAAAGATTGGTCAAGAAAAATCGGGCAGGTAATCAATCCGGACCATCGCAGAATATCACAACAAATTCCGATGCCATTGCCGAAAAACCGACAATTCGCGAGCCGGCATACCGCTAGATCGACTTGGCTGCATCAAGTGGAACCTTCTCAAGCGGAACCGGGTGCATGGCCGACCGGAGAATCTGTCCGGGCAGCCGAATGATTAACCGGCGAGGGGGCTGACATGGAAATAGATTGGGCGACGATTTCTGCGGTGATGACCGAGGCGGCGCTGAAGATCGCGGCGGGCTTTGCGCTTTACATGATCGGAGGCTGGCTGATCAGCCTCGCGATCGGCATTCTGGGTCGCGTGCTGACGGCGCGCAATTTCGACCCCACCTTGCAGCGCTACATCGCCTCGATCCTTTCGGTCGTGCTCAATGTCGTCCTTGTGGTGGCGATTCTCGGCTTCTTCGGGATCGAGACGACCAGTTTCGCCGCGCTGCTCGCCGGGGTCGGCTTGGCAGTGGGCGCGGCGTGGTCCGGCCTGCTCGGCAATTTCGCGGCCGGCGCATTCCTGATCATCTTCCGTCCCTACAAGGTTGGCGACTATATTGTCGGCGGCGGAGTCGAGGGCACGGTGACCGAGGTCGGATTGTTCAACACGGTCATCACCAGCCCCGACAATGTCGAAACGATCGTCGGCAATTCCAAGATCTCCGGCGATGTGGTCAAGAATTACTCGACCCTCGCCTATCGCCGGGTTGATCGCACTGCACAGCTGGCATTCGGCGTAGATCCGCTTGATGCCATAGCGCGGCTGAAGCCGGCGCTCTCGGCTATCCCCAATGTGATTGAAGCCCCGGCGCCCGATGTCGAGATCCTCGACTTCAACGAACGCGGGACCGTTCTAGCGGTGCGGCCTTATTGCCATACTGATCACTACTGGCAGGTCTATTTCGACTCCAACAAGCTGATCGCCCAGACCTTCGGGGAGGCAGGTTACGCGCCGCCTTTTGTGATCGAGCAACAGAAGACAACGTTGGAATAAACACACTCCTCCGGGAGGGGGTAGAGAATGGGAGTGCTGCAAGATGACGCATATCAGCCGCCGAGCATTCGTGGGCACCGGCCTGGGAACCGTGGCGTCTCTATCACCATTGTCGCTCGCCTCCGCGCAGCCGTCATCACTTCAGGACATTGGCGGTTCGGCGCTAACGAGTCCGGCAGCGACGATTTATATTGCGCGCGAGGTTGTCACGCTCGATCCTGTCCGCGAAAGGGCCGCCGCAGTTGCGGTGGTAGGCGACAGGATCGGCTGGGTCGGCAGCCTCGAAGAAGTAATCGCGGCGCTCGGCAGTCAGTCCTATAGCATCGACCGGCGCTTTGCGGACAAGACAATTGTTCCTGGCTTCATCGCCCAACATGACCACCCTGTGTTGGCGGCTTTGACGATGTCTTCGGAAATCCTCGCTATTGAGGACTGGGTCACGCCGGGTAGGACGGTAAAGGCAGTCAGGGACAAACGCGATTTTCTCGAGAGACTGTCAGCAGCGGCCAGCGCGGCCGATAATGCTGAGCCATTGTTGTCGTGGGGCTATCATCCTGCATTCTATGGCGATCTGACGCGCGCCGATCTTGATGCCATGACCACCGACCGCCCGGTCTTTGTATGGGCGAGATCTTGTCACGAAATGATTTTGAACAGTGCGGCCCTTGAGCAAGCAAAACTGACACGCGAAGTCGTCGAGGGTTTTGCTGCAACTGCTCGACGTCAGAGCAATTTCGGAGAAGGACGTTTCTGGGAGCAGGGCCTGTTCGCCGCGCTGCCCTTCATTGCCGGGACGATTGCCAGTCCCGAACGATTGCGCACCGGACTCTTGCTCACTCGGGATTACATGCACGCCAAGGGCATTACGTTCGGGAATGAGCCGGGAGGTATTCTGGCAAAGCCCGTGCAAAACGGTGTCAATTCGGTGTTTTCCAGTCCCGACATGCCATTCCGCTGGTCTTTCATGCCTGACGGCAAAAGCATCATCGACAAGGTAGCAGACGATTCGCAGGTCATCCTCGAAACCGAGAAGCTCGTCTCATGGTATGGCGGCATGACAGGTATGACCACCAAGCAGGTTAAGCTGTTCGCAGATGGGGCGATCTATTCGCAGCTGATGCAGGTGCGCGAGCCCTATCTAGACGGACACGAAGGCGAATGGATGACTGATCGCGAAGTGTTCGAGCGTGCATTTCGCATCTACTGGGACGCGGATTACCAAATTCATGTTCATGTAAACGGGGATGCCGGGCTCAAAAGAGTGCTCGACACGCTGGAAGCCAATCTCCGTCGTAAGCCGCGTCATGATCATCGTACCGTCCTCGTCCACTTCGCTGTGAGCGGCGCGGATCAGGTCGAACGGATAGCCCGTCTGGGCGCGATCGTGAGTGGCAATCCATATTATGTCAGCGCACTGGCCGACCAGTATGGCAAAGTAGGCCTCGGTCCTGAGCGCGCCGATGCTATGGTGCGGCTAGGCGATCTCGACCGCGCCAAGATCCGTTGGTCGCTACACTCGGACATGCCGATGGCGCCTGGCGATCCACTTTTCCTGATGTGGTGCGCTGTCAACCGGCTGACTGCATCAGGCCGCGTCGCCAGCGCCCAACAGCGCGTGAGCGCACTAGACGCCCTGCGCGGCGTGACGATCGAGGCGGCCTGGTCGCTGCGGATGGAAAACGAGATTGGCAGCATTACCCCGGGAAAGCGCGCCAACCTCACCATTCTCGATGCGAACCCGCTCGCGGTGGACCCGATGGAAATTCGCAACATCAAGGTGTGGGGCACGGTTATGGAAGGACGTGTGTTGCAAGCCGATGGTGCAACAACGTTGCCTGATTCGGGCCGAGTGTCAGTCAGCGTATCCAATCCGGCATTTGACCGTTCCGCACTGGCCCATGCATTGAAGGCTGCCTATTCTGGGCATCCGATCTGAGTTGATCGAGATCAAAAGCTCCTTAATCCGACATGGGGTCGGTTCCTGCCTGTCGAGTTTTCGGGAAGCGGGCTTTGGATAGCAGCCATTCACGACCTGACCATCGTTGCGTCGGCTTACGGTGAAAACGGTCATACGACACACCATTTTGGAACGACGGCTAAGTCCCAAACCCGGCCATCCAGCCAAGCCGGAAATCATCCGTTGTCTAATCGGAGATGCTGTTAGCGCCTTCTTCTCGAAGAGTAATCCTTGGCAAGAACCCTTTGTGGAAAATTCAAAGCTCTCGGCGATGTCGAGCTAACATTGCATGAGCAACTCGGTCGTTTTCTGAACTTCAGCTTTTGGCGCAGGTGTCGTGTAAGCAGCCTTGTCGCGAAGTCGCGAAAACACACTGCTATCCTCCGCGCCCACATTCGCGTAAATCTAACTCGACCGTGTTATCCGGGAGACTGTCATCGAAAAGCGCCTGATCTACCGTTCACAGCCGTTCGGTTTCGACACGTCCATGCTGGCGGGTATCCTCTCAACCGCGCGGCGCAACAATCCGCGTCAGGGCATCACCGGGGCGCTGATCTGTCGGCATGATCTTTACCTGCAACTGATCGAAGGGCCTGAGAGCGCAATTGATGCGCTTTATGCGCGGATCTTGGAGGATGATCGGCATGCCAACGTCGAACTGCTACTGTCCGAAGACATGGGCGAGCGGATGTTTCCGAACTGGGCAATGCTGGATGACGAAGCACCATCGCTTTTCTGGTCGGCGCAAGACGTAGAAGCTGGCGCACTCGAGGCGGCGGACCCGGAAGAATTGCGCGCTCCATTCGCACGGCTAAGTTCGGCCAATCCGGGTGACTGATGGCGGGCCTGACAAGGTCGGGAAATTAAATGAGCGACGCGGCGACTACCAGCGCGCAGGCCATATCATGGTGAGGAGTCGCTAGCAGGAAATCTGGGGTATGGCTCTGCGGGTGGAGAAGCACCATGAGGCGAATGGACACCCAGATGAGACCCATTTCTGCGGCTCTAAAGGCGAGAGCAACTCTGGATTTACCTCACAGGCAAAACCGCCAGAGCGCGAACAGCAGCGTCATTCACCCTACCTTAAGGCGTCGCTGAGGCACTTCGACAATTAGCTTGGGACGACCCATACAATTAGCTTGGGCCGTCATTTGGCTGGATGCCCCGCAAGGATTCGAACCTTGATTGACGGAGTCAGAGTCCGCTCTCTTACCATTAGAGGACGGGGCATTGGCCATCCGCCGGACAGAGTCCGGCAGCGTCAGCGAGGGCGCCTCCTAGTTTCGTACGGGCGCAAGGTCAAGACCGTGCTGCGCAAAGACCGGCCAATCATATCCGAGGCACGGGCGGCGCGCGCGCTTGCCCTTGGCCGGTGCTTGGGTTAGCTTGCCAGCAGGTGCCGCGCGCAGGCTGTGCGCGTTCGGTGATATGAAAGTACTAAACTATGGCGGATATGATGCCGCCGGACAGAAATGCCAGGGCTGGCAAGAAACGGGGCGGAAGGTCCGGCAAGGTAGCCGATTTTCGCTACAAACGCGCCCCCCAGCCCGATCCGCGAAAGCAAGGCCGTGACGGTCGCAGCAATGGCATAGCCCAGGCCGGCCATCCGCGTCCGGTGCATGATCTCGACGCCATCGGCACGCTGCGGCCCGGCCATCCGGGCGAGGCCTATGCCGCGCTCGACCTTGGCACCAACAACTGCCGCTTGCTGATCGCGCGCCCATCGGGCCGGGATTTCACGGTGATCGATGCCTTCAGCCGGGTGGTGAAACTGGGCGAAGGGCTGGCCACCAGCGGGCAGCTTTCCGACAAGGCGATGGACCGCACGCTTGCCGCGCTGACGATCTGCGCCGAAAAACTGCAACGCCGCAATGTCCGCCTCGCCCGCTCGGTCGCGACCGAAGCCTGCCGCCGCGCCGCTAACGGATTCGACTTCATTGAACGGGTGCGGCGCGAAACCGGCATCGCGCTCGACATCATCAGCGCCGAGGAAGAAGCGCGCCTCGCAGTTCTGGGCTGCCATATCCTGCTGGAGGCGGGCGACGGCCCGGCGATGATCTTCGACATCGGCGGCGGATCGACCGAATTGGTGTTGGTCGAAGCAGGCGGACCGGAAGCCAGCCGCGTGCCGCGCATCCTCGATTGGCAGAGCGTGCCGTGGGGCGTGGTCTCGTTGACCGACACGGTCGGCCGCAGCGAGGAAGGCGAAACCGCGCGCCTCGCCCGCTACACGGAGATGCGCCGGTTAGTGTCGGACAGTTTCGCGCCCTTCGCCGCGCGGGTCGCCAAAGCCGCCGGGCACGACGATATCCGCCTGCTCGGCACCAGCGGGACGGTGACGACGCTCGCCAGCCTCTATCTCGAACTGCCGAGCTATGATCGCAAGGCGGTGGACGGGTTGATCGTGCCTGCCCCTGCGATGCGCGATATCAGCGCGCGGCTATCGGTCATGACTCCTTACGAGCGCAGCAACCTGCCCTGCATCGGGCAGGATCGCGCCGATCTGGTGGTGGCGGGATGTGCGATTCTCGAAACGATCCTTGACCTATGGCCCGCACGCCGGCTGGGCGTGGCCGATCGCGGCATTCGCGAAGGCATCCTGCGCAGCCTGATGGCCGCCGAACAGCGCTCCGAAAGCAGCCTGCGCGCGCTTCAGCAACAGCGCTCGGGAGGGGCGACGTCATGAGCCGATCGGACAAGAACCCCTCCAAACGAGTGAAGACCGCCAAGGGCCGCACCGCCAGCCAAGTGCGCTGGCTCGAACGCCAGCTCAACGATCCCTATGTCCGGCAGGCCAAGGCCGACGGCTACCGCAGCCGCGCGGCCTACAAGCTGATCGAACTGGACGAACGCTTTGCTCTACTCAAAGGCGCGGCCCGCGTGGTCGATCTCGGGATCGCGCCGGGCGGGTGGGCGCAGGTGGTGCGCGCCCGCGTGCCGAAGGCGCAGGTGGTAGGGATCGACCTGCTGCTGGTCGAACCGATCGAAGGGGTCACGATCTTCCAGATGGATTTCATGGCCGATGCCGCCCCGCAGGCGCTGACCGATGCGCTGGGCGGGCAGCCGGATCTGATCCTGTCCGACATGGCCGCCAACACCGTCGGCCACAAGCAGACCGATCACCTGCGCACCATGGGGCTGGTCGAGGCGGCGGCGTGGTTCGCGGTCGATAATCTGGAAGAAGGCGGTGCGTTCGTCGCCAAGGTGCTGGCGGGCGGCACCGATACCGAACTGCTGACGCTGCTGAAAAAGCACTTCACCAGCGTCAAGCACGCCAAACCTCCGGCAAGCCGCAAGGGCTCGTCCGAATGGTATGTGATCGCGCAGAAGTTCAAGGGGCGCGGCTAGATCAGCGCGCGCCCGATGGGAACGGGGTTTATTCAGTAATGAGCGTGTCGGGAGAGACAGGCTCGTCGGCACCCATAGCGCCAGCGGCTTCGCGCGGCTGGACATCCGAACCTTCGATCGGCCCGGCGGGCGCGTCGGCTTCGGTGTCGGGCACGTCCGGAGTGAATTCCGGCAGCGGCAGTCCGGAACCGAGTGAGTTGAGATAGGCCGAAATCGCAGCGCGTTCCTCGATTTTGCCCAGGCCAGCGAAACTCATCTTGGTGCCGGGAACGTAGCCCTTGGGGCTTTTGAGCCAAGCGTCCATCTTTTCCCAGGTCCACTGGCCGTCCAGCGCAGCCAGTTCGGCGCTGTAGGCGAATCCCGGCTTGGCCGCGATGTTGGCGCCCATGATGGCGTGCAGATTGGGGCCCACCCCGTTGGCGCCGCCCGCTTCGACGCTGTGACAGCTCTGGCACTTGGCGAAGGCTTTTTCGCCCGCAGTCACCAGATCGGCGACCGGTATCGCGTTGAGCGCTTCGTCGATCGACATTTCTGCAGGGCCGGCAGTGTCCTCGACCACGCCTTCGATCACGTAGCCGAGCTGCTCGGGTCGTTCGGGATCGGTGCCATGGAAGAACATGCTCGAAAGAATCGAGAGCCCGAGCCCCAGTCCGGCTGCGAACAGCACCCATCCGGCGGCGGTGTTGAACAGATCGCCGCCGCTATTCTGGACGTCGGCTGTCGGTTGCGTAGAATTGTCCTGTGTCATTGAGGCAGGCCCATAGTGTTGCCCACGGCCCTGCGCAAGAGTCATCATGGCACGAATCCTTGCACCTTTTGCAAGCGGGCTTGCCCACGTGCCCCCAGCGCTCTAGCAGCGTGGCCACCATGCGATCTTTCCCCGGCCCTGCTCTTGAAATCGTCGACCGGATGCGCGCCGCCGCTGCTGCCGATCCGGCGCATGCTATCGCCTTTCAGGGCTCGCCCGGCGCCAATTCGCACCGCGCCGCCACCGAAGCCCGTCCGGACCTGCTGCCGCTGCCGTGCTTCAGCTTCGAGGACGCGCTGGACGCGGTGAAGGACGGGCGTGCGGGCCATGCGATCATCCCGATCGAAAACTCGCAGCACGGGCGCGTCGCCGATATCCACTTCCTGCTGCCCGAAAGCGGACTGGGCATCGTCGGCGAATTCTTCATGCCGATCCATCACGCGCTGATGGCATTGGGAAAAGGCCCGTTCGAAGCGGCCTATTCGCACCCGCAGGCGCTCGGCCAGTCGCGCCATTATCTGCGGGCAAAGGGCATCGTGCCGCTCAGCCATGCCGATACCGCGGGCGCGGCGGCCTTCGTTGCCGAACGCGGCGATCCGAACGTCGCCGCCATCGCCCCGGCCATCGCGGCCGAGCTTTATGGCCTGACCATCATCGAACACAATGTCGAGGACAGCCCCGACAACATGACCCGCTTCGTGATCCTCGCCAGCGCGCCCCTGCCTGCCGGATCGCTGGCGGGCCAGCCGGTGATGACCACTTTCGTGTTCGAAGTGAAGAACATCCCCGCCGCGCTTTACAAGGCATTGGGCGGGTTCGCGACCAACGGGGTCAACATGACCAAGCTGGAATCCTATCAGAAGGGCACCAGCTTTTCCGCGACGGCGTTCTATGCCGACATCATCGGCGCTCCGGGCGATCCGGCGGTCGACCGCGCGCTGGAGGAATGCGCCTTCCATTCCAAGGAATTGCGCATCCTCGGCACCTACCGGCAGGCCCGCGCACGAGGATAGAGCGCGCAGGCCCGGTTTCCCGGTTGCACCCGCGTGCGCGCCATGCCACCACCTTTCAGGCATGACCGCAGCGGCGCAGACTCTCCCGACCGAATCGCCTGAAGATTCAGGCGCATCGTCTGGCATCGATGCGGCGGCGTGGCAGCGCCTGCGCGATGATGGCGACCTGCAGTTCAGCCCTGTCGAAATCCCCGAAATCAAACCGCCCGAGCCGAGCTGGTTCGAACGCATGCTGGCCGAGGTGTTCGGGTTTCTCGCCGATCTGTTCGGGCCGGTAGGACAGATGCTGGGCGCATCGTGGTGGTGGCTGCAATGGGCGCTGCTGGCGCTGGTCGTCGGCTTCGTGGCGGTGCTGCTGGTGCGCGCCTTCGGGCCGGGCGCTGAACGCCGGCGCGGCGACGCTGCCGAGGCCGAGGCGGATTGGCAGCCGGAAGTCGCCGCCAGCCTCGCCCTGCTGGAAGATGCCGACCGGCTGGCTGCGGAGGGCCGGTTCGACGAGGCCACGCGTCTGCTGCTGCAACGCAGCATCGGCCAGATTGCTGCCGCGCGGCCTGACTGGGTAGAACCGTCCAGCACCGCGCGCGAATTATCGGCGCTGCCCGCCTTGCCCGAGGCTGCGCGCACCGCGTTTCGGATCATCGCCCAGCGGGTCGAAAGCAGCCTGTTCGCCCTGCGCGGGCTGGAACGCGCCGACTGGGAGGCCGCCCGCGCCGCCTATGCCGATTTCGCGCTCGCCCGCCTGAGCACCCGGGAACGCGCCGCATGAGCCAGGGTGTCGCCTTCTCGCGCGGCGGAACGCTGGCGCTGGTGGCGGGGGGCTTCGCGCTGTTCGTCGCGCTGATCTGGCTGATCGCCTCGGGTGAGGATTTCGGCGGCGGCGGCAATAACGGCCAAGCCCATGCGGCGAGCAAGGGGTTGAACGGCTATGCCGGGCTGGTCCGGCTGCTGGAGGCCGAGGGCTACGACGTCACCCGTTCGCGCAGTCCTGCGGGGCTGGAGACCAATGCACTTCTGGTGCTGACCCCGCCGCCCGCCACCGATGCTGAGGAGCTGGGCGAACTGCTGCGCAAGCGCGAGAATATCGGCCCGACGCTGGTGATCCTGCCCAAATGGTCTGCGCTGCGTCCGCCGCCGATGCTGCCGGCCGAAGTGCGCGACAAGTTCAAGCCGGGCTGGGTTGTCCTCACTGATGCCTATGAACTCGAATGGCCCGCCAAACTGCCCGTCCCCTATGCCTTCGAACACAAGATCGAGAGGCTTGAGGCGGACGAGGAACCGGCTTGGGACGGCTTCGGCCTCAGCGGCCAATTGCCGACCCGCACGATCCTTTATACCGGCGAAAAGGACATTCACGAACCGCTGCTGTTCGACGCGGCGGGGCACTGGCTGGCGCTGAAGGTGCTGGGCGAGCAAGACAGCGATTACTATCAGGACGCGCACTGGACGCTGTTCCTCGCCGATCCCGATTTTGCCAATAATTACGGGCTGGCCGATCAGACGCGCGCCGCCGCGGTGCTGGCGCTGGTGAGCGAGGCGACGTATGACGGCGACATCAGCGAGATCACTTTCGACCTCACGCTCAATGGCTTCGGCGCGTCGGAAAACCTGCTGACGCTCGCCTTCCGCCCGCCCTTCCTCGCTGCGACCCTGTGCCTGCTGCTGGCGCTGCTGATCATCGGCTGGCGTGCGTTTCAGCGGTTCGGCCCGGCGGCGGCGGGCAACGGCCCGGCCATCGCGTTCGGCAAGGAACGGCTGATCGCCAACGGAGCGGGCCTGATCCTGCGCGCACGGCGCTTTGGCCTGCTGGGGACGCCCTATGCCGCGCTTGCCGCCCGCCGGATCGCCGGACGGCTCGGCCTTGCGCGGCATGATCCGGGTGCGATCGACGCCGCGCTCGCCCGCCGTCTGCCGAACGAAGAACCCTTCTCCCGCCGCGCCGCGCGGCTCGAATCCGCCGATAGGCCCGCCGACATCCTCAGCGCCGCTCAGGCGCTGGACGATCTTACCGCCAAGCTGTGACAGGGATACGCGAATAATGACCATGAGCCTGAGTGACGTGCGCAGCCTCGCCGATGCCATCCGCGCCGAAATCGCCAAGGCGATCGTCGGGCAGGACGGTATGGTCGATATGCTGCTGGTGGCTCTGCTTTCGGAAGGCCACGTGTTGATGGAAGGCCCGCCGGGCACTGCCAAGACCTTCCTTGCGCAAAGCTTCGCGACCGCGCTGGGCCTCGACTTCGGGCGCATCCAGTTCACGCCTGACCTGCTGCCGGGCGATATCCTCGGGTCGAACCTGTTCAACTTCCAGACCAGCCAGTTCACTCTGACGCGCGGGCCGATCTTCTGCGACCTGCTGCTGGCGGACGAGATCAACCGCACTCCGCCCAAGACGCAGGCCGCACTGCTCGAAGCGATGCAGGAACGCCGGGTTACGCTCGACGGGGAAACCCACCGGCTGCCCGATCGCTTCATGGTGGTCGCGACCCAGAACCCGATCGAGAATCAGGGCGTCTATCCCCTGCCCGAAGCCCAGCTTGACCGCTTCCTGTTCAAGCTGCTGGTGCCCTACCCGGCCGAAGAGGAGGAAACGCGGATCGTTGCCACCTATGGCCAGCGTTCCGGCCCGCAGCGTCCCGCCGATCTGGGCGTGGCGGCTGTCACCAACGCTGCCGGCATCGGCGCAGCGAGCGCAGCCTTGGCGCAGGTGGCGGTGGCCGAGGAGATCACCGGCTATGTCGTCCGGCTGATCCGCGCCACCCGCGACCATGCCGAACTGATCGTGGGCGCATCGCCGCGCGCCGCCGTGCTGCTGGCAGGCGCCGCCCGCGCCCGCGCCGCGCTGGAAGGGCGCGATTACGTGATCCCCGATGATGTGAAGGCGCTGGCGGTGCCGGTGCTGCGCCACCGCCTCACCCTGTCGCCCGCCGCCGAAATCGAAGGGCGCGATATCGAAGCGCTGGTGGCCGATCTGGTCGAAAGCACCGAGGCACCCCGCTAACCCGATGGCCGTGCTCCGCCGCCTCCTTAGCATGATCTTCGCCCCGCTGGGGCCGCTGCTGGTCATCGCGCCGACGGAACGGGCGGTCTGGGCGATTGCAGGCCTTGCGCCGGTGGCGCTGGTGATCGCCGCCACCGCGCCGGGTGCATGGGTGATCGCGCCGGTGCTGGGGGCTGCGCTGATCGCGCTGGTAGTGATCGACGCGCTGCTGTCCGGACGCAACGCCGGGTGGGATATCCACGCCCCCGCCGACACCGAGATCGGGCAGCCTGTCCTGCTTGCCGTCACCGCGCGCTTTGCCGGAGGACGGCGCAAGGCGGTGCAGGCGGCGCTCGCCTGCGATCCGCGACTGGCCGAAGCCGGGCGGGTGACATTCACGCTTTCGCCCGAGGTCGATACACCGGGCTGGCGCGGCGAGGCGCACGTCACCCCGGTCCGGCGCGGCACTGCCGCCATCACCCGTGCCTGGCTGCGCTGGGAAGGGCCGCTTGGCCTCGGCGCGCGGCAGGTCAAGGTCATGCAGGACAAGGCGGTGCGCATCTGGCCCGATCTGTCGCCGGTGCGATCGAAGGACTTGCAGACCTTCCTGCGCAACGCCCAGACCGGCCTGATCGCGCGGCGCATCCGCGGCGAAGGCACCCAGTTCGAAGCGCTTTCGGAATACGAGGCCGGGATGGACCGCCGCCGGATCGACTGGAAGGCGAGCGCGCGCCACAACCACCTCTACGCCCGCGAGAACGAAAGCGAGCGCAACAACCAGATCGTTTTCGCCTTCGATTGCGGGCAGGCGATGTGCGAGCCGGTGGACGGGTTGCCGCGCATCGACCGCGCGGTCTCGGCTGCGCTGACCTGCGCCTATGTCGCGCTGAAGGGCGGGGACAAATGCGCATTGTTCGGCTTTGCGCAGACCCCGCAGCTGATGACCCCGTTCATCGGCGACACCCGCGCCTTCCACCGCTTGCAGAGCGCCGCCGCCGGCCTCGATTACACCGCGGCCGAGCCCAATTTCACCCTCGCGCTCGCGACGCTGACGACCAAGCTGAAACGCCGTTCGCTGGTGGTGGTGTTTTCCGACTTCACCGATCCGACTGCGGCTGAAATCATGGTCGAAAGCCTCGGGCGGCTGGCGAATAAGCATCTGGTGCTGTTCGTCACCATGGCCGATGCCGAGCTCGAGGAGCTGATCGCCGCCCCGCCGGGCGATATCGCTACCCTCGCCCGCTCGGTCACGGCCGATACGCTTGCGCAGCAGCGCAAGCTGGTGCTGCAGCGCTTGCGGCGGATGGGCATCGACGTGATCGAGGCGCCGTGGGACGCCATCGGGCCGCAGCTGATCGACCGCTATTTCCTCATCAAGAACAGCGAGATGATCGGATGAGGAGGGGAGGATGAAGGCGCCGGTTCTGTCAGCATGGTTTGGGCGCGGCGCGATGGCCGCTCCGCCCGACATCGCCGGCGCCGCGCTGCGTTCGGATCGTTTCCGGCTGGAGCGCGAAGGTGAGTGGCGGCGGCTGGAAAGCATCGTCACTCGGATGGAAAGCGGCGGATTGAAGCGCATCGCGGACGATGATCTGCTGGCCCTGCCCGCGCTCTATCGCACCGCCGCGTCCAGCCTTGCGGTGGCGCGGGAAACCAGCCTCGATGCGTCCACGCTCGCCTATCTCGAAGGGTTGGTACAACGCGCTTGGTTTCAGGTCTACGGCCCGCCCAAGGGGTTCGC
The DNA here is from genome assembly GCF_040148725.1 of Erythrobacter sp. NFXS35. Lineage (NCBI taxonomy): Bacteria > Pseudomonadati > Pseudomonadota > Alphaproteobacteria > Sphingomonadales > Erythrobacteraceae > Erythrobacter > Erythrobacter sp. NFXS35. Next base: position 1,476,099 of record NZ_JAGDEB010000001.1, read on the forward strand.
CGCGTGGCTGCGCGACTTCGTGCTGGGCGGATGGAGCCGCGCGGTGCGGGCGATCTGGCTGGATATCTGCATCACCATGTTCGTGATGGTGGCGGGCGCTATCGTCGGCTGGCTGCTCGTGGCGCGCGAGGAGGCATGGTATTACCGGCTCGTTCCCGGCGGGCTGGCCGATACCCGTGTGCCGGGAGCAAGCCGCGAGGAATTGCTGGCCACACTGGCGACCGAGGAAAGCGCGATCGGCCTGTCGACCTTCGCCGCCAATCTGTTCAGCAACAATGCCGCCGTGTGCATCCTCGCCTTTGCGCTGGGCTTTGCCTTTGGTATCCCGTCGCTGCTGCTGATGGTGCACAACATGGCGATGCTGGGCGCGATCCTGTGGCTGTTTGCGGGCCAAGGGCTGACGGCCGAACTATCCGCGTGGCTCAGCGTCCACGGCACCACCGAAATTTTCGGCATCATGCTGTCGGGCGCAGCGGGGCTGCATATCGGGCGCAGCATGGCCTTTCCCGGAACGCGGCCGGTGCTGACCGCCGCTGCCGAGGCCGGGCAACGCGGCGCGGTGGTGATGGTGGGTGTGGTCGTCATGATGATTATCGCCGCCCTGCTCGAAGCCTTCCCGCGCCAGTTGGTCGACGGCACTGGGCCGCGGTTCCTGATCGGCGGCATGATGCTGGCCTTCTGGCTCGCCTATTTCTTCCTTTATCGCCCGCGCCGGGCGGGGCCGGAACAGGCATGAACGCCGCCGCCGTCCCTGCGAACAAGCGCAGGCGCATGATGATCACGCCCGAAGGGCTGGCGCTGCCGATCACTATTGCCTCGCGCGGGAGCCGGGCCGGGGCGCTGATCATCGATGTGATCATCATCATCGCCGGGCTGATCGCCTTCAACCTGCTGATGAACTGGATCGCGGGCGGGCTGCTGGAAGGCACCGTGCTCGATGTCGAAGCCGCACCGCGCGGGGCGCAGGAATTCCTGCAGATCCTGCTGGTGATCGTTGGCTTCGTGACGTGGTACGGCTATTTCCTGGTTCAGGAACTCGGCCCGCGCGGAGCGACGCTTGGAAAACGGCTGGTGGGCATCCGGATCGCCGCGCGCAGCGGCGGGCGTCTGGCGGCCGAAGCGGTGATCGCCCGCAACCTGCTGCGCGACATCGAACTGTTCTATCCGTTGGTGTTCATCTTGGTGCTGCTGGTCGGCGCGACGATGGGCGAAGACATCGGCCCGCTGGCATGGGCGGCAACCGCGTGGTTCGCGCTGTTTCTGCTGCTGCCGTTCTTCAACCGCGAGGCGCTGCGCGCAGGCGACATCATTGCCGGGACATGGGTGGTCGAAACGCCGCGCACCCGGCTCGCCAAAACGCTATCGACCCAGGGCGCCGCAGCGGCGCGCGGAGCAAGCGATGTCACCGGCACGCGGTATGAATTCGGCGAGGCGGAACTTTCGGTCTATGGCGAAAAGGAATTGCAGACGCTCGAACGGATGCTGCGCGATTCCTCGCCCGAAGCGCTCGCCGCAGTCCACGCCGCCATTTGCCGCAAGATCGGCTGGGATCCGGGCGCGGGGGACGAGCGGGCTTTTCTCGAAGCCTTCTATGGGCAATTGCGCGCCAAGCTGGAAGGCGAGATGCGCTTCGGCAAACGGAAAGCGGACAAGTTTTCATGATGATCGACCGGCGACATTTCATAGGCGGCACGCTGGCGCTGGGCGCGGCCGCCTGCATTCCGCCGGATCAAAGCCCGGCGGACAGGCTCGCCGCGCAATTGCGACTGATCGAGGGCGAGGCGAACGGTACGCTGGGGGTCGAATTGTTCGACACCGGCAGCGGGATGTCGGTCGGCCTGAACAGTGATCGGCGGTTCGGCCATTGCTCATCGTTCAAGCTGTCGCTGGCGGCGATGGTGCTGGAACGCGATGCGGGAGGGGCAATCGACGCAGATAAGCTGGTGCGCTGGTCGCAGGATGACCTGATGCATGTCTCGCCCTTCACCACACGGAGGCTGGAGGACGGCGCCACATTGCGCGAACTGGCCGAGTTCACGCAGAAATTTTCCGACAACACCGCCGCCAACGTGCTGCTGCGCGAGCTTGGCGGCCCGGCGGCGCTGACCGCGTTCTGGCGCAGCATCGGCGACGGGGTAAGCCGGCTTGATCGATACGAGCCGGAACTCAATAATGTCCCGGTCACCGAATTCCGCGACACCACCACGCCCGCCGCAATGGCGCGCACCGTGGCGAAGCTGGTTTACGGCGACGTGCTGCCCGAAGCGGAGCGCGCGAGTTTGCGGCAATGGATGATCGACACGCCGACGGGTGTGCGCCGCGTGCGTGCAGGCCTGCCCGAAGGCTGGGCGGCAGGCGACAAGACCGGCACTTCGATCTGGCCGGGCATGGGTTCGCTTTACGTTGACATCGGGTTTGCCGAAGCGCCGGAGGGCCGCGCGCCGATCACCTTCGCCACCTATTTCCGCGCCCGCGAAACGCATGACGACATGGACCCGGCCGCCGAAGCGGCGCTGGCGCGGGTGGGCGGTGTAATCAAGGAGTTTGCGGAAGAAGAGCGCGGGTTGCCGCTGGTGGGCAAGCTTTACTGACTTCTCCCCCTCCCACAAGGGGAGGGGTGTATCTCGATCAATGATCCGGCGTGGCCGAAACCTTGTCCTCACCGCCGAAGATCGCAACCTCGTTCACGCCTTCGCTGGTTGCGCGGCCGCGATACATGCCGCTGGTGTTGAAGCTGAAGATCGCATCGCCCTCGGGCGTGACGAGGATCACCCCGCCATCGCCGCCGAGTTGCTTGACGTCGGCCATGACCTCGTCGGCGAAATTCTGAGCTTCAGCCTGTTTGACGACCGGATGTGGTTCAACCCCTGCGGCCAGCAACGCCAGCAGTTCTTGCCGCGCCCGCAGCTTCGCGCAAATCTCGTGCGCCACGCCGACGCGGAGGAAGTATTCACCCCAACCCGTAGCCGAAACGGCACAAGAGCGATTATCCGCATAAGTGCCCGCCCCGATCACCGGCGCATCGCCCACTCGGCCCCAGCGCTTGCCGGTCATCCCACCGGTCGAGGTACCCGCCGCAAGGTTGCCCTCCATGTCGAGCGCCACTGCGCCCACCGTGCCGAACTTCAAATCCACATCCAGCGCCGAAAGCTGCCGCGCCTTCATCCGCTCCAGCGCCTCGCGCCGCGCAGGCGTGGCGAAATATTCGGGCGGGGTGACGGCAAAGCCCTTCTCCACCGCAAACGCCTCCGCGCCCGCGCCCATCAGCATGACGTGCTCGCTCTGGGTGCGGACGGTATCGGCCAGCAGGATCGGGTTCTTGACCGTCTTGACCCCCGCAACCGCACCCGCCGAACGGTCGCGCCCGTCCATGATCGACGAATCGAGTTCGTTCGTCCCGTCCCACGTGAACACCGCGCCCTTGCCCGCGTTGAACAACGGCGAATCCTCCATCGGGATGATCGCGGCCTTGATCGCATCCATCGCACTGCCGCCTTCGGCCAGCACCTTCGCCCCGGCGTCGAGCGCCTGCTGCAACGCGGCCTCATACGCGGCGCGGCGCTCCGGCGTCATCGCGTCGCGGTTGAGCGTCCCCGCTCCGCCGTGGATCGCCAGCGACCACTTGGGCGGCGGCGGTGCGTCATCCTGGGCAAGGGCGGCGGCGGGCATAAGGGCGAGCGCGATCAGCGTGATGAGGTTCTTCATGGACGGCAGGTGTAACGCGCACCTGAGGCTTGCGCCAGCTTAACAGCGCGCTTCATCCCCGCTAGAGCGCGGCCATGATCCTGCGCCCTGCCACCATCGCCGATGCGCCCGCCCTCGCCCGCCTTGGCGCGGAGAGTTTCGTCGCCGCTTTCGGCCATCTTTACCGCGAGCAAGACCTCGCCGCCTTCCTTGGCGAAGTGCACGATCCCGCCGCCGTGGCCGAGGAAATCGCGGGCGACGAATGCACCCATTGCCTCGTCGATGACGGGGGCGCACTCGTCGCCTTCTGCAAGCTGCGCTACCCCAGCCACTACGCCCACCATTCCGCAGCGCGCGATCCGATCGAACTCGGCCAGCTTTACGCGCTGCCGGGATATACCGGCGCGGGGCTCGGGGCGAGGCTGATGGACTGGGCGCTTGGCTTAGCGCGCGAGCGGGCGCACGAGAGCGTCCTCCTGTCTGTCTATTCGGAGAATTTCGGCGCACAGCGGTTCTATCATCGCTATGGCTTTGGCAAGATTGCCGACATTACCTTTCCGGTGGGCGAACAACTCGACCCGGAATTCCTTTACGAACTGCGACTGGGAGAGAACGCATGACCACCTTCGACAAAGACACCACGGCTGACGAAGTGCTGGCAGACAAGGATCTGAGCGGGCAGACCGTTTTCATCACCGGCGCCAATTCCGGGCTGGGGCAGGAAACCGCCCGCGCCATGGCAGCAAAGGGCGCGCATGTGGTGATGGCGGGGCGCGATCAGGGCAAGCTGGACGATGCCGTGTCCGCGATCCGCGCCGAACATCCCGATGCGAAGCTCGACACCATCGTGTGCGATCTGGGCAACCTTGAAAGCATCCGCGCCGCGACCTCGCGCGCGCGCCAGCGCTTCGACACAATCGACGTCCTGATCAACAATGCCGGAGTCATGGCATCGCCCCTGATGCACACCGCAGACGGGTTCGAGCTGCAGTTCGGCACCAATCATCTCGGCCACTTTGCGCTGACCGGCGAGTTGATGCCGCTGATCGAGCGGGGCACGGCCAAGCGCATCGTCAACCTCTCCAGCCGCGCGCACCACATGGCACCGGCCAATCTCGACGATCCCAATTTCGAGCACCGCGACTACAACCCGTGGGTCAGCTACGGCAATGCCAAGACCGCCAACGTGCTGTTCACCGTCGAGCTCGAACGCCGCTACGCGCTGCGCGACATTCATGCCTATGCGGTGCACCCGGGCGGCATCAACACCAATCTCAGCCGCCACCTCGACGAGGAAATGACCGCTGCTCTGATCGAGCGGGTGAAGAAAAGCGACAGCAACTTTGCCTTCAAAACGATCCCGCAGGGCGCGGCGACCACCTGCTGGGCCGCGACCGCGCCCGAACTGGAAGGCAAGGGCGGGGCCTATTGCGAGGATTGCCACGTTGCCGAAGTGGACGACCAATCCTCCGCTGGCGGCGTGCGCTCCTACGCGCTCGACCCCGACGCGGCGCGGCGGCTGTGGACGATCAGCGAGGAAATGACCGGGGTTCAATACCCAGACTAGCTGGCGAGAAAATCCTTCAGCAGCGCGAACACGTCCCTTGCCTCGCGCGTCGGGGTGATCGCCATGAACACGTGCGGGGCGGCTTCGTATTCATACAGCTTCGCGTCCACTCCGGCGGCGCGCAAGCGGTCCGCGAAGCTGCGCGAATCGACGATGAACAGGTCGTGCCGTCCGGTCCAGATGCGGGTGGGGGGCAGCAGCGCCAATTCCGTTCCCGGCGTGTAGAGCGGGCTGACCTCGGCACTTGCCGGATCGCGCGTCCCTGCCACCATTTCCCCGCAGGCGCGCAGGGTGCCGATCTTGAGCATGATATCATGCGGCTCGACCGCCTTGATCGCAGGGTCGGCCAGCGTCAGATCGAGCCACGGCGCGAACAGCGCAAGCTTTCCCGGCATCGGCGCGCCCGCCCGCGCCAGCCGCAACGCCAGCGCCAGCGCCATATGCCCGCCCGCGCTATCGCCGTTGAGGATGATGCGCGCCGGATCGTGATGCTCGGCCAGCGCGGCGAACACCGCATCGGCCATCGCATCCTGCGCCGCATGCGGAGCTTCGGGCACCACCGGATAGAGCGGCACGGTGACGCTGATTCCGCAGGACTTCACCATCGCGGCCACCAGCGGCCAGTGCACCTTGAACATCGGCTGCACGAACCCGCCGCCGTGGAAATACAGCATGTGCCAGGCGCCGGGGCCGCCTTTGGGGTGGATCGTCACCACCCGATGCCCCTCCGCTTCCCAGTCTGCGACCTGAAAATCGCGGCGAAACTTGTCCGGCATCGGCGCGTCTTCGGGCAGGCGGCGGTTCGCCATGCGCTGGCGAAATCCCTCGGCGGTGTGCGGGAACACCGGCTTGCCTAGCCCCATCAGCCACTTGACCCCGCGCAGGATCAGGCTGGGCTTGGCGCTGCGCAGTTCGGTCGCGGTGTCGGTCGGCATCGGCATTCCCCTTTGCCGCCAGACTGACGCTGCACCGGGCCAAGTCAAGCCAGCGTGCTTGTCATTGCCCAGTCACGCACGGATGGCTATATGTAGCCCCATGTCTTCCATTCGGCCCTGGCGCACAATCGAACGGCGCAAATGTCGCCAGATCATGGTGGGGAATGTCCCCGTTGGCGGTGATGCGCCCATCACCGTGCAGACCATGACCAACACCCCGACCGAGGACGTGCGCGCCACGCTCGACCAGATCCGGCGGTGCGAAGAGGTGGGCGCGGACATCATCCGCGTATCCTGTCCGACCGAGGAATCGACCCGCGATTTTAAGAAGATCACCCAAGGCGCGAACATTCCGATCGTGGCGGACATCCACTTCCACTACAAACGCGCGCTCGAAGCCGCCGATGCAGGCGCGGCATGCCTGCGGATCAACCCCGGCAATATCGGTTCATCGCAGCGCGTGGCAGAGGTCGTGCGCGCCGCCAAGGCTAATGGCTGCGCGATCCGCATCGGGGTCAACGCAGGAAGCCTCGAAAAAGACCTGCTCGAAAAATATGGTGAGCCGTGCCCCGAAGCGCTGATCGAAAGCGCGCTGGATCACATCAAGCTGTTGCAGGATCACGATTTCCACGAATTCAAGGTGGCGGTGAAGGCGTCCGACGTGTTCCTCGCGGTTGCGGCCTATCACGGGCTGGCCGAAACGGTCGATTGCCCGCTGCATCTCGGCATCACCGAGGCGGGCGGGCTGATCGGCGGCACAGTGAAATCGAGCATCGGCATGGGCAGCCTGTTGTGGGCGGGCATCGGCGATACCATCCGCGTCAGCCTGTCGGCGGAACCGGAGGAAGAGATCAAGGTCGGCTACCACATGCTCAAGGCATTGGGCCTGCGCACCCGCGGCGTTCGCGTGGTGTCGTGCCCGTCATGCTCGCGGCAGGGCTTCGACGTGATCCGCACGGTCGAAACGCTTGAAAAGCGGCTCGAACACATCAAGACTCCAATGAGCCTTTCGGTGCTGGGCTGCGTCGTCAACGGCCCGGGCGAAGCGCGCGAGACCGATATTGGCCTGACCGGCGGCGGCAATGGCAAGCACATGGTCTACCTGTCCGGCATGAAAGCGCACGCAATCGACGACGAGGCCATGCTGGATCACATTGTCCGGCTGGTTGAGGAGAAGGCCGCCGCAATCGACGCGGGCGAAGCCGCTGCCTTCGATCCGCACGCCGCGCCGCAGCAACCTGCCGAAGCCGCCGAGTGATCCGCGCCGCCATTGCAGGAACGCTGGCGCTGGCGCTTGGCGCTTGTGCGACCACTCCGCCCGCCCCCGCACACCCCGAGGCGAAATCCTATGCCGTCACGCCCGACGCGATGGGCGATGTCGACGCTGCGCTCGCCCGCGCGTCCGCCAATGGCAAACGCGTGCTGCTGGTGATGGGCGCCAACTGGTGCCACGATAGCCGCGCACTGGCCGGGTGGCTGGAAACCCCGCGCTTCGCCGCGCTGGTGGCCGAGCGGTACGAACTGGTCTTTGTCAATGTCGGCCTACCACAGTCTGGCGACGGGCATAATCTGGCGATTGCCGAGCGGTTCGGCCTCGAAGGCTTTCCGGGCACGCCTGCGCTGCTGGTGCTGACGGCGGAAGGCCAATTGGTCAACGCCGACACCGCGCAAAGCTGGCGCAACGCCGCCACTCGCAGCGAGGACGCAATTCACGCCGAACTCGCCGCGCTGGCAGAGGCACCCGCCCCCGCCGCTGACTGAGCGGGCGCTTGGGATGATCGCCGCCTTTCTCCTCGCACTCGCGCTGGCGATGGATGCCTTTGCCGTAGCATTGACGCAGGGCGCGCGGTTCCGGCCCGGCTGGGGCGGCGCGCTGGCCATCGCGCTGACGTTCGGCGTGTTTCAGGGCGTCATGCCGCTGATCGGCTGGGCCATCGGCGCCTTCGCGCTTTCCTATGTCGAGGCGGTCGATCACTGGATCGCGTTCGGCCTGCTGACCTTTCTCGGGGTGCGGATGCTGGGCGGCGATGTCGGCGAGGACGGGGCGGCGCGCAAGCTGACCGGCAGAGCCCTGCTGGTCGCGGGGGTGGCGACCAGCATCGATGCGCTCGCCGCCGGGATCACCCTGCCGACGCTGGATGTCGCTCCGCTGGTGGCCGCCGCGCTGATCGGCCTCGTCACCTTCGGCTTGAGTCTCGCGGGCGTGGCACTGGGACGCGGCGCGGTGGATCGCTGGGGCGCATGGGCGGAGCGCGTGGGCGGCGTCATCCTGATCGGGCTGGGCGTCAAGATCCTAGCCGAACACACCGGCTGGCTGTGACCGGCACACTGGCCTGTCCTACTGGAAGCGAAGCTGGCATGGCGGTGCCAATGAACATCCCGTGCCGCCTGTTCCTGACCGCGCCCGTGTCCATCGAATCTGCGGCAGGTTTTGCTTCCTTGGACAGTGTCTCATGTGTCTCCTACAGGCCGGGCTGACCGCGTGATGCTCCACGTCGTTCACCACGCCGACTACATGGCCCCGCGCCCCGAACGCGGGTCGTTCCGGTTCGACAAGTACTACCTGGTGATGGAGGAACTGCGCGCCAGCGGAGCGCCGCTGACCGAACACGCCCCGGAGCCCATGCCGCGCGAATGGCTCGAAGCGGTGCATTGCCCCGACTACGTCGATCAGGTGTTCCGGGCCGAGGTTCCGCGCGACAAGGAACGTCGCATCGGCTTTCCGGTGACGCCCGCGATCACCTCCCGCGTGCGCCACACCAATGGCGGAACATGGCTGGCGGCCAAGCTGGCCATGCTGCACGGTTACGCCGCCAACTCCGCCGCGGGCAGCCACCACGCGCTGCATGATACCGGCGCAGGGTACTGCGTCTTCAACGACCTTGCGGTCGCGTCCAATCGCCTGATTGCCGAAGGTGATGCGCGGCGTATCCTGATCGTCGATTGCGACGTGCATCAGGGCGATGGCACCGCCAGCCTCACCGCCGGGCGCACCGATATCTTCACCCTGTCGCTCCATGCCGAGAAGAACTTCCCGGTGAGGAAAGCCCGCTCCACCCGCGATGTCGGCCTGCCGGACGGGGTCGACGATGATGGCTACATGGCCGCGCTGACCCGCCACCTGCCAGAGGTGATGGCCGACTTCGCGCCCGATTTCGTGCTGTATCAGGCAGGCGTCGATCCCCACGCACACGACAAGCTCGGCAGGCTGGCGCTGACCGATGCCGGGCTGGCGTTGCGCGAACGTTTTGTAGTGAGCGAAGCGCGCCGCCGCGGCCTTGCCATCGCCAGCGCGCTCGGCGGCGGATATGGCGACGATCAACGCGCCGTCGCCGCACGCCACGCTGCCTCGATGCTGGCGATGGCGGACGAAAATGCACGCGCCGCGCGGCCAGCATGATGCTACAGCAGCGTGCACGCACAACCGGGGGGACAATGCATGGCCGATCGTGAAACCGATTACCTGATCATCGGCGCTGGCGCGGTGGGCCTCGCCTTTGCCGATACGCTGCTGGACGAAGACCCGACAAGCCACATCACCTTCGTCGACAAGCACGCCCGGCCCGGCGGCCACTGGAACGATGCCTACCCCTTCGTCGCGCTGCACCAGCCATCGGCGTTCTACGGCGTCAATTCGATGGCCTTCCCCAGCGAACAGATCGACGATCATGGCCCCAACAAAGGGCTGTATGCGCTTGCCAGCGGGGCCGAAGTCACCGCCTATTTCGAGCGGGTGATGAACCACCGCCTGCTGCCCAGCGGCCGGGTAGCCTATCACCGGCTGAGCGAATTCAGGGGCCGAGACGATTCCGGCACGGCACGGATCGCAGGCGTGCTGTCCGGTGAGGAGCACAGCATAACGGTACGTCGCAAGCTGGTGGATGCGACCTTCTATCAGACCTCTGTGCCCTCAACGCACAAGCGCGCCTTCGCCGTGGCGGACGGTGTTGAGGTGATCGCGCCCGGCGCGCTGCCCGATCTGTGGAAAGACCCTGCTCGCGCGCCCGGCCATTTCGTCATCCTAGGCGGCGGCAAGACCGCGATGGATACCGGCGTGTGGCTAATCGAGGCCGGGGTCGCGCCCGACCGCATCCAGTGGGTGCGACCGCGCGACAGCTGGCTGAACAACCGCAAGTACATCCAGCCGGGCGAGGACTTCCTTGCCGCCACGGTCGAAAATCAGATCGCGCATCTGGATGCCATCGCGCAGGCCAAGGATGGCCATGAGGTGTTCGAAACGCTTGAACGCGGCGGCTATATGCTGCGGATCGACCCTGACGTGCGCCCCGAAATGTATCACTACGCGGTGATATCCGAAGGCGAGATCGCGCTGCTGCGGCGGATCACGCAGGTCATCCGCACCGGCCGCGTGACGTCTATCGAGCGGGGCAAACTGCACTTCGGAGCGGTTTCGCACCCCGTCCCCGACAACACGCTGTTCATCGATTGCACCGCCCGCGCGGTGCCCTTCACCGCCGAGGCCAACAGCGGGCCGCAGTTTCGCGGCGACACCATCGTGCTGCAACCGGTGCACGTCCCGCTGGTGACGCTCAGCGCCGCGATCACCGCGTTTCTCGAAGCGCATTTTCCGGACGATGCGACCAAGAACCAGCTTGCGCGCACCGGGCCGCTGACCGACACGCCCGAAACTTTCCCCTATGCCTTCATGATGAACCTGATGAACCGCGGCACCTGGTCGCAGACCCCGGAGATTGCAACGTGGCTGGCGACAGCGCGACTCGATCCGACCGGGCCGACGGTTGCGCGGATGATGGCAGCGGGCGATCCGCGGCTGGCGGCGCTCAGCGGGTTCCGGAACGCGGTGAAGCAGGCGATGCCGGCGGTGATCCGGCTGGGCATGGCGGCCAAGGCGATTCACGAAACCGCGGCCCAACGGCTATGACATGGCGCTGGGGTGCGACGAAACGCCATTTTCCGTTACCGGGAACGCAATCCGCGCGCTATAAGTTGTGACAGGATGAAGCGGCGCGACCTACTCAAGGGCACTCTGGTTGCCGGGGCGGCATTGGCCGCACCTGCCTCCCTGCTCGCCACCACTGTCCCCGCCGCGCCGATGTCCGGCTCCCCGCGTGACCGGATGCTGTTCGCCCTCGCCAAGCGGGAGCTTGACCGGGCGGGCGATGCGATCTGGAAGCGTGATATCGTGGGCATCGCTGATTTCGGCCTGCATTCGGCGAAACCCCGGTTCCACTTCGTGAATCTCGACCGGGGCGAGGTGCAGTCCCACTATGTCAGCCACGGCATGGGCTCCGATCCGCAGCACGACGGCTGGCTCAAGCAGTTCTCCAACACCGAAGGTTCCAACGCGACCAGCCGCGGCGCCTATGTGACGTGGGAGTGGTACAAGGGCCGGTATGGCACATCGGTGCGATTGGGCGGGCTGGACGCAAGCAACAATGCTGCGCTGCGCCGCTACATCGTGATGCACCGCGCCGACTATGCCGAAGCCTCGCACATCAGCCGCTGGGGGCGTCTGGGCCGCTCGAACGGCTGCTTCGCGATGGGCGAGGAACAGTTCCGCATCGCGCTGATGCACCTTTCAGGCGGGCGGCTGCTGTTCGCGGATTCGCTGGGGCTGGAGGAAGACGGCAGCATCCAGCCGGTGCCGGAACTGGCGATGATCGAGCGCCAGCCGCTCGACCTGTTGAAGCGTCCGTCAATCTCCGGTTACTGATGGCAGCCGACAGGCGCAGCACAGCGGATGAAATCACTGCCGCGCTGCTCTGGGCGGTGATCGGCGGCGCACTGATCGGTGGCTTGGGACTGACGCTCTGGATGATCGTCCAGAGCGGTGGTCAGCGCCTGCTGGAAGAGCCCCTGGCGCTGATATTCGGGCCAATTGGCGTCGGCGCCTTCAGCCTTTTCGTCGTTGCGCCCTGCACAATCCTGTTCGGCCTCATCAGCGCGGCGCTCATCAATCACCTGCTGCTTAGCCGCCCGGCAGCGCTGGCCGTGTGCATCATCACCGCCACCACCACACAGGTCGCCTGCGTCCGGGTGATGTTCTGGCAGGAATGGCATGAGCCCGCCGACTTCCTGTTCACCACGCCCTTTGCGCTGGGCGCGGCGTTTGTCCTGTGGTGGCGGCTGACCCGCGAAAAGCGCACCTAGCTATCCTGCAAGTCGTCCTCGATGACGATCACCTCGTCGGTCGGCAGGATGCTGCGGTTGCGCACGCGCGGCTTGTCGAGGCTGGCAAGCACCGGGGCGTCGCGGCCGTAGATGTCCTTGAAGGTCGCCATCTCGCCGTTGATGTCGGACGCCATGGTGAAATAGGTGATGTAGGCGGGCAGCTGCTTCTCCAGCATCACCTTGGTGTACTTGCCCGAGGTCGAGATCGCGACCGCCTCGTCCTTGCTCGCGCCCTTGCCGAGGATCGCCATGGTGATCGCCAGTTCCAGCGCGCGTTCCGTGCGGATACAGCCGTGGGACAGTGCGCGGCTATCATTGGCGAACAGGTGGCGCGAGGGCGTGTCGTGGAAGAAGATCGCGTGCGGGTTGGGCATCTCCAGCTTCATCTGCCCCAGCGAATTGCCCGGTCCGGGCTGCTGGACGACGGTGATGTACCCGTTCGCGCCCTTGGTGCCGACATAGCCGTTGCGCTTGGCCCAGGCGGGGTTGGCGAGCACCTTTGCGCCCAGCCCCTCGCCCTTGACGATCGATTGGGGGACCGTCCAGGTCGGGTTGAACACCACCCCTTCGACCATCTCGGCCAATTGCGGCGTGGCGGTGCGACCCGGCTTGCCCACCACCGTGCGATAGGTGCTGATGATGCGGTCCTTGACCGTCAGCCGCAGCTGGAATTCCGGCACGTTGGTGATGAGGTATTGCGAGCCGAGGTCGCGCGCCAGCCAGCGCCAGCGGTCCATGTTGGCGCGGATCAGCTTGCGCTTGTCCGCTTCGCTTTCCGGCGTGGTGGCAAGCGCATCGCGCAGCCGGGCATAGTCCGGATGCGTGGGCGCAAGCTTGTCCAGCGTGGCGGCAATGTCGCCGCTCGCCACAGCTTCGGCCAGCAAGTCGCCCGTACGGAAGGTCTCGCGGTCGGGATCGACCACGAACCACTGTTCGCGCGCGTCCATCGGGGTGCGCCCATCGCGCAGATCCTCGACCAGCCACACGAAGCTTTGCGAGGCGAGCGCATCGAGTTCTTCCGACGGGCCGGAAGTGAGCGCCACCTTGAGCGGTTGCAGATCGTAATCGGCAGGATCCAACCCTTCGGCCCCGATCCCCTCAATCGCGGCGACCAGTTTGGTCGCGTTGGTGATGGTCCACGGCTGCACCAGCGGCGCGGGCAATTCCAGCCCACCCTGCACCACTGGTTCGGAGATCATGCGCGGGAAGGCAGCGTCGAACGTTTCGCTGGGCGTCGGCGCGGGCGTGGGAGTGGGTCGGGCAGGGGGCAGCTCCACCCGTGCCGGCCCCGTCCAATTCTCGCCGCCGGGGATCATGTCTTCGCGGCTGCCCTGCGTCTGGGCAACAGCCGAGCCCGCCAGCAGCGCCGCTGCCGCGATCCCGCACGCCAATCTGCCCGCTGAATGCTTCATCAAAATGCTTTCCAACCCTGTTGTGCCAGCCTTGCCGACACGTGCCGTCGCTACGCATCATACGCGCTGGGGGCGCCCCCTATCAACTGCCTTCGCTTACTGCGGGGTGAATAAGCGGCGATGCACCTCGTCCGCGCCAACCTGCGCGTGACGTGAACCGCGCATGCGGTTAAGCGCGCCCTTGCCATGCCGATGCGCGCCCATCCCCTGCTGCCGTTTGCTGCCGCCTTTGCAGGCGTCGGTTTCCTGTCGCTGATGGATGCCTTCATGAAAGAAGCCGCGCTGCTGATCGGCGCCTATACCGCCACGGTGCTGCGCGCCGGGATCGGGGCGGGAATCATCGCGCCGTTCTGGCTGGCGCGCGGCCCGGCATGGCCGACAAAGGCAGTGATGAAGCTGCATCTGACCCGCGGCGTGGTTTCGGCCTTCATGGCGTTATCGTTCTTCTTCGCGCTTACCCGCCTGCCATTGGCCGAGGCAATCGCGCTGAGCTTCGTCGCGCCGCTTCTGGCGCTCTATCTGGCGCGGGTGCTGCTGGGCGAAACCATCGCCAGGAACGCGATCATCGCCAGCATCCTCGGCTTTGCGGGCACGCTGGTGATCGTTGGCGGGCGGATCGGAGCAGGCGGGTTCGACCGCGATGCCGGGCTGGGATTGGCCGCGATGCTGTTTTCGGCGGTGCTCTATGCCTACAATTTCATCGTCATCCGCCGGCAGTCGCAGGTCGCAGGCCCGGTGGAGATCGCGACGTTTCACAGCGGGATCGGCGGAGCGGTGCTGCTGACCTTCGCGCCGTTCGCTTGGGTCACGCCCAGCGCGCCCGCCCTGCTGCCGCTGATCGCCGCAGGCGCGCTGACCGTGGCGGGATCAATGGCGATCGCCTGGGCCTATGCCCGCGAGGAAGCGCAGGCGCTGGTGCCGATCGAATATTCCGGCTTCGTCTGGGCCAGCGCGTTCGGCTGGCTGTTCTTCCGCGAGACCGTAACCCTGCCGACGCTGGCGGGCACCGCACTGATCGTCGCCGGATGCTGGCTCGTCACCCGGCGCGACGCCGCGACCCGAAACCTGCCCGCCTGATACCATTTCCCTAGGGCAGACCCCTTGACCTCGCGCGCCTGAAAGCGCAGTGCGCGCCCGAAAACCGCGCCTTTTTACGGATCGGGGTGCGGATCAATTCAAAAGGATGAAAACGCCCCATGACCGACATCGGCAAGGACACCCTCGCAATCCGCCAGACCCTCTCTGTGAACGGGACCGACTACGCCTATTACTCGCTGGCGAAGGCTGCGGAACAGTTGGGCGATGTCTCGAAACTGCCGATTTCGATGAAGGTGCTGCTGGAAAACCTGCTGCGCTTCGAAGACGGCGGCTTCACCGTCGGGCGCGAGCATATCCAGGCGATCGTCGACTGGCAGAACAATCCCTCGACCGGCAATGAAATCCAGTACCGCCCCGCCCGCGTGCTGCTGCAGGATTTCACCGGCGTGCCCTGCGTGGTCGATCTGGCTGCGATGCGCGATGCGATCAAGCAGCTCGGCGGCGATACCCAGAAGATCAATCCGCTGGTGCCGGTCAACCTCGTGATCGACCACTCGGTGATGGTCGACGAATTCGGCCACCCCAAGGCGATGGAAGCCAACATGGCGTTGGAATATGATCGCAACGCCGAACGCTACGACTTCCTGAAATGGGGCTCCAAGAGCTTCAAGAATTTCTCCGCCGTGCCGCCGGGCACGGGCATCTGCCATCAGGTGAACCTCGAACACATCGCCCGCGGTGTGTGGTCGTCCGAAGGGCCGGACGGCGTGATGGTCGCCTATCCCGACACCTGCGTCGGCACTGACAGCCACACCACCATGATCAACGGTCTGGGCGTGCTGGGCTGGGGCGTCGGCGGGATCGAGGCCGAAGCCGCGATGCTCGGCCAGCCGGTGTCGATGCTGATCCCCGAAGTGGTCGGCTTCTATCTCGAAGGCGCGATGGCCGAGGGCGTGACCGCCACCGATCTGGTGCTGACCTGCGTGCAGATGCTGCGCGAAGTCGGTGTGGTGGGCCGCTTTGTGGAGTTCTACGGCCCGGGCGTCGCCAACCTCACGCTGGCCGACCGTGCGACCATCGCCAACATGGCGCCCGAATATGGCGCGACCTGCGGCTTCTTCGGGATCGACGACAAGACCATCGAATACATGCGCCTGACTGGCCGCAGCGAAGACACCATCGCGCTGGTCGAAGCCTATGCCCGCGCGCAGGGCATGTGGTTCGATCCGACCAATGTCCCGGTCTTCACCAAGACCCTGAGCCTGGACATGGCGAGCGTCGTCCCCAGCCTCGCCGGACCCAAGCGCCCGCAGGACAAGGTGATCCTGCAAGAGGTGGACGATCTGTTCAACGGCGACCTGTCGAAGGTCTACGGCAAGAGCGGCCCGGCACGGGTCGCGGTCGAAGGCAAGTCCCACGACATCGGCGATGGTGACGTGGTGATCGCCGCGATCACCAGCTGCACCAACACCTCCAACCCCGATGTGCTGATCGCCGCCGGTCTGGTGGCCAAGAAGGCGAACGAGAAGGGCCTGAAGCCCAAGCCGTGGGTCAAGACCAGCCTCGCGCCAGGATCGCAGGTGGTGACCGATTACCTCGTGAAGTCCGGCCTGCAACAACATCTCGACGCGATCGGGTTCGATCTGGTCGGCTATGGCTGCACCACCTGCATCGGCAATTCCGGCCCGCTCGCCCCGCCGATCAGCGCGGCCATCAACGGCAATGATATCGTTGCGGCATCCGTGCTGTCAGGCAACCGCAACTTCGAAGGCCGGGTCAGCCCCGATGTGCGCGCCAACTTTCTCGCCTCGCCGCCGCTGGTGGTCGCCTATGCGCTGAAGGGCACGGTGACCGAAGACATCACCACGACCCCGATCGGGCAGGACCAGGACGGTAATGACGTGATGCTCGCCGATCTGTGGCCGACCAATGCCGAAATCGCGGAAAACCGCGCCGCCAACATCGACCGCTCGATGTTCGTCAGCCGCTATGCCAATGTCTACGACGGCGACGAGCACTGGCAGGCAATCACGGTCGAACCGTCGGACACCTATCAGTGGCGCGCCGGATCGACCTATGTCGCCAACCCGCCCTATTTCGAGGGCATGACCATGACCCCGGCGCCGATCACCGACATCGTCGATGCCAAGCCGCTGGCGGTGCTGGGTGATTCGGTCACCACCGATCACATCAGCCCGGCCGGCTCGATCAAGGAAGATTCGCCCGCAGGCGCCTACCTCGTATCGAATCAGGTCGCGAAGAAGGACTTCAACTCCTACGGCTCGCGCCGCGGCAACCACGAAGTGATGATGCGCGGCACCTTCGCCAATATCCGCATCAAGAACGAAATGGTCCCCGGCGTCGAAGGCGGGTTCTCGACCTATAATGGCGAGACCATGCCGATTTACGACGCGGCGATGAAGCACAAGGAAGACGGCACGCCGCTGGTGGTCATCGGCGGCAAGGAATACGGGACAGGCTCCAGCCGCGACTGGGCGGCGAAGGGCACGATCCTGCTCGGCGTGCGGATGGTGATCGTCGAAAGCTTCGAACGCATCCACCGTTCGAACCTCGTCGGAATGGGCGTGCTGCCGCTGCAGTTCAAAGACGGCGACACCCGCGAAACGCTCGGCCTCACTGCCGACGACATCTTCTCGATCCGGGGCTTGGCTGACCTCAAGCCCGGTCAGGACATCGAGGTCGAGGTCACCCGCGCAGACGGAACCACCTTCAGCTTCACCGCGCTGTGTCGCATAGATACCGCAAACGAGATGGAATATTACCGCCATGGCGGAATTCTCCATTACGTTCTGCGCAAGCTTGCGGCATAAGGAGGCCGATGAACGCGTCCCGCAAACTTCTGCTTGCCGCATCGGCGTTGCTGGCGATTACCGCCTGCAGTGGCGATTCTCAGGCAAGCAAGAAGCGGGACGCACCCTCCGCGCCGCTAGGGTTCGAACTGGCGTTCGCCGGAGCGGGTGCTGCCACGGCCGATGATGCTGCCGCAGTGCCAGAGGCGCACGCCTCTGCATCACCGATGATCGACCTCTCGCCGGAACAGCTGGCGAGACGCCTCGCTGCCGGGAACACCCGGCTGATCGATGTGCGCACCGATGCGGAAGTTGCAGAAGGCGTGATCCCCGGCGCCGAACACATCCCGCTCGATCGGTTCGATCCGGCCAGGCTCGGCCCGCCGGACGGGCGCGGCGTGGTGCTCTATTGCCGATCGGGCAAGCGTTCCGCGATGGCCGGGGCCAAGCTGGCAGAGGTGACAGGCGCACCGGTCGAACATCTCGCCGGAGGTATCCTGGCGTGGGAAGAAGCCGGCGAGCCGCTCGAAAAACCCTGACCCCGGAAAGCCGAGTTAAGCGTATCGAATCAAGAAGGGCGGCTCCCCCCGGATGCCGCCCTTCGCGTTGCGGTGCACCGCAGACGTTTCGCTGTCAGGCGCCCTGCCCGGCATGCAGCTTGCGCCGCCCGAGGATCGCCGCTGCCGCCAGACCGAATAGCACCACCATCGGCGGAGCCGGGACTTCGTGCCCGCCGCTGCTGCTCGATGACGAGGACGACGACGAGGACGAGGACGACGAGGAACTGCCCGACGACGACGAGCCGCTGCTGCCAGACGAACCCGAGGAGCCGCTGGAGCTGCCCGAGGACGACGAGGAGGACGATGACGAAGACGTCGACGAACTGCTGCTGGTGCTGGTCGTCATGTCGCCCGAAGTGCTGCCACCGCTGGTCGCTCCGCCGGACGAGGAGGACGAGGACGAGCCGCTGCTCGAGGACGAGGACGAACTGCCGCCCGAGGAACCGCCCGAAGTGGTGGTGGTGCCCGGATGACCGCTCGAACCGCCACTCCCGCCCGAGGAACTGGACGACGAGGAGGACGAGGAGGAAGAACTCGACGACGACGACGAGGAGGAAGACCCCGAACTCGAAACCGCGCCGGTCGAAGAACTGACGTTCCCCGAACTGCTCGACACGTTGCCGGAAGAACTGGAGACGTTGCCCGAGCTGCTCGAAACATTGCCCGAGGAACTCGAAACGCCCCCGGTCGAGCTGGACACTGCCCCGGTGGAACTCGAAACCGCGCCGGTGGAGGAGCTGACGTCCCCGGAGCTCGACACCGCGCCGGTCGACGAGGAGACATTGCCCGAAGACGAAACCGCTCCGGTGCTGCTCGATATTGTGCCGGTCGAGGTCGAGGTCGAAACCTGACCGGTCGAGGAACTGATCTGGCCCGAGGACGAGGTGGTCGAAGTCGAATTGTCGATATCGATGTCGATCACGACGCCGCTGCTGCCGCCGGACGAGGTCGAGGAACTGACATCGCCCGATGACGATCCGCCGGAGGTCGAGGTGGTGGTCGACACCGAAACATCGCCCGATGACGAACCACCGCCGCCGCCGAAGAAACCGCCGAAGAAACCGCCACCAAAGCCGCCGCCGAAGCCCAGACCGCCGCCGATGATCGGTCCGCCGCCAAAGCCGCCGCCGCCCTGGATCGGCGGAAGCGGAGGCAGCGGCGCGGGCATGTAGGCGACCTGCGCGATCGGCGGGCATTCGTTCGGGTCGAAATAGGCCTGCACCGCGCCCGTCGGCATGCTGGGGACGCTCTGCCCCGGAGCAACCGGCTGGCACTCGATCGTCCGCTCAACGATCCGGCGGCGGCGTTCTTCCGGCATCGGCACGATGCGCTCACGCGACTTGATGTAACGCGCCCCGGTTTCCGGATCGACCGCAATCAGCTTGCCATCGATGTTGGTGGAGTAATCGGGGGCGTCGGTGTTCATCGGCTCAGCCACGCGCACCGCGCCGCCCTGCAACAATGCGACCCCCGCAGCAGCGGCGGAAAGCTTCGCGATGGCCAGTTTGAGCGACATAGTCGATAACCCTGTTTGCCTGTGGTGACGGGCAGCGGCCAATCCGCATGCATCACCTGATCAGCTTTCATTTGATGGGAGAAAGCCGCGAAGGGCAATCGGGTTAACCAGTGCGCAGCCCGCCGAATCGCGCTAATCGCCCCAAAATCATGGGTTTTGCGCGGGCATGTCCCGATCTGGCACCGAAAACCGCTGCTTGGTTAGCCGCAGTGTTAACCATCTTCCTCGAACAGTCCGGCCTGCCCAGCCAGAGAATCGCCCCGCCCGGAATCGCTCGGCCCTGTGCGGGGCGGCACCATCTCCATGTGTTCCCACCCGGCATCATTGAGCATCCGCCCACGCGCCGTGCGGGCAATCAGGCCGAGTTGGATGAGGTAGGGTTCGACCACCTCCTCGACCGTGTCGCGCGGCTCAGCGAGGCCAGCCGCCAGCGTTTCGATCCCCACCGGCCCACCCTTGTAGGTCGTGGCGATCATGGTGAGGTAGCGCCGGTCCATCGCGTCGAGGCCGAGCCGGTCGATCTCCAGCCGCGTCAGCGCCTCGTCTGCGACATGGCGGGTCACGCTGGCCGCGCCCGCGACATCGGCGAAGTCGCGCACCCGCCGCAGCAGGCGTCCTGCCACACGCGGGGTGCCGCGCGAACGGCGGGCGATTTCATGCGCGCCATCCGGCTGAATTGCGAGGCCGAGCAACCCGGCGGCGCGGGTGACGACGCGTTCCAGCTCCTCATGACTGTAGAAATTAAGACGGACGGGGATGCCGAAGCGGTCGCGCAACGGCGTGGTCAGAAGGCCTTGGCGGGTGGTCGCCCCTATCAGCGTGAAGGGCGGCAGGTCGATCCGCACAGAGCGCGCCGATGGCCCCTCCCCGATGATGAGATCCAGCGCGCGGTCCTCCATTGCGGGATAGAGCACTTCCTCGACCACCGGCGACAGGCGGTGGATCTCGTCGATGAACAGCACGTCATGCGGTTCGAGATTGGTGAGCAGCGCGGCCAGATCGCCCGCCTTGGCAATGACGGGGCCGCTGGTGGCGCGAAAGCCGACGCCCAATTCGCCCGCAATGATCTGCGCCAGCGTGGTCTTGCCGAGGCCGGGTGGGCCGAAGAACAGCGTATGATCCATCGCCTCCCCGCGCGCCCGCGCGGCGGCGATGAAGACCGCAAGGTTGCCCTTTGCGGCTTCCTGCCCGACGAACTCCGCAAGCCGCCGCGGGCGGAGCGCTGCATCCGGGTCGCCCGGTTGGCGGGCGGGGGTGTGGAGGGGCGGCTCGGCAGATGTCACGCTCGCCTTGCTCCCCGATCACTATAATCGATTACGCCGGACGCAGCTTTCTCGCGATCGCCGGCCACAGCACCCAGAGTGTCAGCACTGCCAGCGCCGCGTATTGAAACGAACCCATGCCCGCGCCCACCATCGGCGTGTTGCGGAAGGTACCGGTACCGCCGATCTCGCCGATGATGGAGATGATCAGGTTCGGTCCGACCAATACCAGAAAGATGAGTTGCAGGACCCGCGGCGCACGCTTCGGGTCGAGGGGGACAGGACGGGTTTTCGGATATTGCCGCAAGCTCTGTTCGGCAGTGCGGCTCGCCTGATGCACCTTCCATGGAAACCACATTATCCAACTCAGCGCCCAGCCTAGCAAGCTGCTCACCAGCAGCGTGATCGCGACAATGTGCGGCAGGGCCTGCGCAATGAACAGCGCGAAGACCAGAATCACAAAGGGGAGCCCGAAGACGATCATCATTGCTCGTCGCTTGGCCGCACGAACCGGTCGGCTGTAGGCTTCCCCGATCTGTTCCCATTTGCGCGCCGGGACCAGCACGGCCCCGCTCTTGTCCCGCAGCATGTAGACCCAGCTGCCATCTGCCTGCTGCGTCGCGCGATGCTCGAATCCGGTGCGCACGATGGCTTCGTAGAGTGACGGTTCGAACACGGCGGCCCCCCTTCAGGTTTGTGCCATGGTCGCAGCAAGAGGTTGAGATTCCATTGCTCCGGGTCATCATCCCGCCGCCTTTTTCGATGGTACGCGGATCAGGTCACCCTCGCCACAAGTTGAGCGCGGGACGGGTGCTGAAACAAGTTCAGCATGACGAATGATGGGGCTAACCAACCCCATCAAAACGGGTTCAGCGTAAAGCCGCTGCTCTGCAACAGCGCGTGGGCCGTCATCGCGGAAAGCGCCATCTCCACGCCGGGGATCAGATCTTCGGGCGCGATGCCATTGGCCGCTGCGCTCTGGCCGCACAGGATGAAGCGTACGTCCTCGGCCAGCAGCGCCTCCACCAGCTTGCCCGAGGGGTTGTCGCCCTGGCGCGAGAGCGGGTTGGCGGCGTGGGCGGCATTGGTCAGCAGTTCGAGCGCGGCCTTGCCGTGCACCACCACCACGAGGCGGACATTGTCCTGCGGCACGCCGTTCGCCACGTGCATGTTGAGGAACCGCGCCGCGCTGTCGAACCCGCGATTGGACGAGCCTTCGGCGGCGGGCGTGCTGACATCGAAGGCGATGGCGAATTCGGTGTCGGCGGGCAGTTGCTCCACCCCCGGCACGGGCGCGTGGGCGCCGAACTCGGTCAGCACCGGGCCGGGCTGGAACGCGCTCATATCCTGCGCGGCGAGCGGGGCTGCGGCAAGTGACAGAGCGATAGTCATTGCGATACGCATCATTCGTCCTCCTAGGATGCCGCCTTCTTAAGCGCCACGCGGATCAGATCGCCTTCGCTCGCGCCCTCGCCCAGTTCTGCCTGCGCCCGCGCGACAGCCTGCGCGGCGACGGCGGGTTTGAACCCAAGGTTTTCGAGCGCGCTCACCGCGTCCGCGCTTGCGCCTGCGACCGGAGCCGCCGCCACGCCCGCAAAGCCGCCGCTGCCGCCCGGCATCGCGCCCGCCTTGTCCTTCAACTCGTTGACGATCCGGGCCGCCAGCTTCGGCCCCACCCCATTGGCCCGCGCCACTTGCGCCGCATCGCCGCGTCCGCAGGCCTCGCGCAATTCGCCGGTCGCAAGCGCGGACAGGATCGCCAGCGCGACCTTGCTGCCCACACCCTGCACCGCTGTCAGCAGCCGGAACCAGTCCCGCTCGGCACTTTCCGCAAAGCCGAGCAGGCGCATGTCGTTCTCGCTCACCTGCAACTGCGTGTGGACGGTGCACCCCTCACCGACCTCACCCAGCGCGGCGAGCGTGCGGCTGGAGCAATGGACGAGGTAGCCGACCCCGCCGACATCGACGATGGCCCAATCCTCGCCCGTGGCATCGAGCCTGCCTGAGAGTTTCGCGATCATCGCTGATAAGTGCCCCAACCCCGGCCCAAATGCCAGAGCGCCCCTGCACCTGTCCGCAATTCGCGTGGCGGCCTGTAGGAGACACATGAGACACTGTCCAAGGAACGAAAACCTGCCCTCGCAGGACACCTCGGACAGCCGGGCGCAAAACGGGGGAATGGCGGTTCATGGCGGCGGGCATACCGGCGGCGCTCGCAGTAGGAAATCAGCGCAATCTCGACAGGCGGCGCTTTTGCGGTAAGGGAAGCGGCATGAGCTGGAACACCTTCGGGCGCGTGCTGCGCTTTACCACTTGGGGCGAAAGCCACGGGCCTGCACTGGGCGCGATTGTCGACGGGTGCCCGCCGGGGCTGGCGATCAGCGAGGAGTTCATCCAGCCGTTCATGGATGCGAGGAAGCCCGGCACCAGCCGCTTCACCACCCAGCGGCGCGAGGATGATCTGGTGCGCATCCTTTCGGGCGTGTTCGAGGGCAAGACCACGGGCACGCCGATCAGCCTGATGATCGAAAACACCGATCAGCGCTCGAAGGACTACAGCGCCATCGCCCAGCAATACCGCCCGGGCCATGCCGACTACGCCTATGACGCCAAATACGGCATCCGCGATTATCGCGGCGGCGGGCGATCATCGGCGCGCGAGACGGCGGCGCGGGTGGCCGCGGGCGCGGTTGCGCGGCTGGTGATCCCCGAGGTCACCATCACCGCCTACGTGTGCGAACTCGGCGGCGACCGGATCGACCCGGCGCGGATCGACCACGCCGAAATCGCCAACAACCCGTTCTTCTGCCCCGATCCCGAAGCCGCCAAGCGCTGGGAGGCAAAGGTCGATGAAGCGCGCAAGGCCGGATCGTCACTCGGTGCCATCGTCGAATGCGTCGCCACCGGCGTCCCGGCAGGCTGGGGGGCGCCGATCTACGCCAAGCTCGACAGCGATCTCGCCGCGGCAATGATGACAATCAACGCGGTCAAGGGTGTCGAGATCGGCGACGGCTTTGAAGCCGCGCGCCTGACCGGCGAACAAAACGCCGACCGGATGCGCCCCGGTGCGGACGGCCTGCCCACCTATGCCAGCAACCACGCAGGCGGCACGGCGGGCGGCATTTCGACCGGACAGCCGGTGGTGTGCCGGGTGGCGTTCAAGCCGACAAGCTCGATCCTCACCCCGGTGGAATCGATCAACTCGGCGGGCGAGGCGGTGGAAGTCGTCACCAAGGGCCGCCACGACCCCTGCGTCGGCATCCGCGGCACGCCGGTGGTCGAAGCGATGATGGCGCTGGTGCTGGCCGATCACAAGCTGCTGCACCGCGCTCAAGTAGCGTAAGCGTAGCGCGTTAAGAACGCAGGCAGGTAGCGTAAGCGGTAGCGCAGCAAGAAGCGCATGAAACCCGCACGCCTGCAAACGACGCGTTGCGGCAGTCGCGCGGGCCCACCCCCAGCCCCTCCCGCAAGCGGGAGGGGAGCGAGACTTAGCGGGCCGCAGGCGCGCTTAGTCGCAGCGGGGTGGGCATGGTGCGACGGCTGTTTCACACACGAGCAGCCAAAACGGTCGCCGAGGCTCGCTCCCGAAAGCGGCATGTCGGCTTCAGCCCCGACCTTGCCATAAGCCGACCTTCTGCAATCGACCCCATTGCCGCCGTTCTTTTGCTGTGACAGATCATCTGCCAGCGGACATTCCGATCTGGGGGCAGCATGGACGAGCGGCAGAAGGAAAGGGAATATGGGTTCGGTCGGTTCTGGGAGTATCGAAATCACATTGCCTATGTCGTAATGGGCGCTTCGCTCGGGTTTCCAAAAGAAGACTTTGAAGAGCAAATGACGCTCGAAAAAGCCTATGATATCTTACGTAGTGGTCTTCCGGTCTCGTTTGACCGAATCAAGGACAAAGAGGCAATCCCACAAGTCACGACACTGCTGGAAGCATCATATGCTGCTTTCAAAAGTGGCGACATTCAAAGCGGGGCGCATCTGCTTCAAGATTTCGAGGCGAAGCTGCTCGATCTTCGACGTGGGCGACCCAAAAAAGCCGACTAACGTAGCGCCTGCTTATGTCACGAGAGTGCCAAGACCCGCCATTCGCCTTCCCACCCACATGCGGTCATAGCGAAAGAGGTTGCCAACCTCCAAAAGCAGACCAAGCGCAACGCTAGCCTATCTTCACATTGGCAATCGGGTGGGCCAAATTGAATCATACTCTGCGCTATCGCTACGCCCCCGGATCAATTCCGGGGCGACATCGTTGACGAGCGGGTGAAGGTCAAACCAACCCGGTTCCCGCCTCCACGATTGAAAAAAGCGATCTTCGCAATCGCAACAATCACCTTTTGTGCAGCGCAGAAACGCCTATCTGGGCAGCATCAGTTTCAACCCTCTCTCTCAACCCCATCAAAAGGAAAATTCCCATGGGTATTATCGGTTCGACCATCCAGCCGTTCAAGGCGACCGCGTTTCAGGCGGGCAAGGACTTCTTCGACGTCACCAACGAAGACCTCGCCGGCAAGTGGTCGGTGTTCTTCTTCTACCCGGCCGACTTCACCTTCGTGTGCCCGACCGAACTGGAAGATATGGGCGAAAAGTACGCCGTGCTGCAGAGCATGGGCGTTGAAGTCTTTGCCGTCAGCACCGACACGCATTTCAGCCACAAGGCTTGGCACGACACCTCGGACAAGATCGGCAAGCTGACCTTCCCGTTCCTGGGTGACCAGAACCACGTGCTGTCGAACCAGTTCGGCGTGCTGCGCGAAGGCGTTGGTCTGGCCGACCGTGCGACCTTCGTGGTCGATCCCGACGGTGTGATCCAGATCATGGAAATCACCTGCGAGGGTGTGGGCCGCAATGCCAACGAACTGACCCGCAAGATCAAGGCCGCGCAGTATGTGCGCGCCAACCCCGGTCAGGTCTGCCCGGCAGCGTGGGAAGAAGGCAGCGACACGCTGGCTCCCTCGCTCGACCTCGTCGGCAAGATCTGACGTAACAAGACCGGCCGGCGCGGGGGATTCCCCCCCTCGAAACCTCGCGCTGGCCGTAAAATCCCGAGGCTACCCAAGCCCTCGGGTCGTAGCCGGGACCGGATGTTCCCGCCCACTCCCCCCCTTTGTAGGGCGGATGGCAGCCGGTCCCGCGTTACCCGAACAGCAGCCATTATCGGGGGTCACCCCAGAATTCACGCGCGCCCGCCGCGCCCGGAGGACATCATGCTCGACGCCGCAATGCAGGCCCAGCTGAAGCAATATCTCGGCAATTTGCGCGAAGGGATCGAACTGGTCGCCTCGCTCGATGATAGCGAGAAGTCGCGCCAGACCCGCGCTCTGATCGAACAGATCGCCGCGCAGCATGATCTGGTGTCCGCGCAGTTCGACGGCACCGATGATCGCAAGCCCAGCTTCGTGATCCGCCGCGCCAGCGACCCGGCCAAGTGGGTGCGCTTTGCGGGCCTGCCGATGGGGCATGAATTCACGTCGCTGGTGCTCGCGCTCCTGTGGGCCGGTGGCCACCCGCCCAAGGTGGATGCCGACCTGATCGAACAGGTGCGCGCGCTGGAAGGCGATTTCAATTTCGAGATGTTTTTCTCGCTGAGCTGTCACAACTGCCCCGACGTGGTGCAGGCGCTGACGCTGATGGCATTCGAGAACCCGCGCATCACCGCGACCCTGATCGAAGGCGGCACGTTCCAGGACGAGGTCGAGCGCCGCGACATCATGGCGGTGCCTGCGACCTTCTTGAATGGCGAACCGTTCTACAACGGCAAGATGGAACTGGCCGAGATCCTGTCGAAGCTCGACGTCAATGCCGATGCGCGTGCGGCGGAAAAGCTTGCCGCCAAGGCTCCGTTTGAGGTGCTGGTGGTCGGCGGCGGGCCTGCGGGTGCAGCCGCGGCGGTCTATACCGCGCGAAAGGGCTTCAGCACCGGGATCGCGGCGGAACGTTTCGGTGGGCAGTTGATGGATACGCTCGGGATCGAGAACCTGCCCGGCACCTCCTATACCGAAGGGCCGAAGCTGACCGACAGCCTGAAGGCCCACGTCGGCGAATACGAGATCGATTTGATGGACTTGGCCCGCGCGGTGGAACTCAAGCCAGCCAAGGAAACCGGCGGCTATCATGAAGTGGTGATGGCCAACGGCGCGAGCCTCAAGGCGCGTTCGCTGGTGCTGTCCACCGGCGCACGCTGGCGCAATCTCGGCGTGCCGGGCGAAGCGGAATATCGCAACAAGGGCGTGGCCTATTGCCCGCACTGCGACGGCCCGCTGTTCAAGGGCAAGCGCATCGCGGTGATCGGCGGCGGCAACTCCGGCGTCGAAGCGGCGATCGACTTGGCGAAGATCGTCGGCCACGTGACGCTGATCGAATTCGATACCAAGCTGCGCGCCGATGAAGTGCTGCAACGCAAGCTGCGTTCCATTCCCAATGTGGAAATCATCACGAACGGCCAGACCACCGAGGTGCTGGGTGACGGCACGCGGGTGAATGGGCTGGTGGTGAAAGACCGTGCCAGCGGCGACGAGCGGCGGATCACGCTCGAAGGCGTGTTCATCCAGATCGGCCTTGTCCCTAACACCGAATGGCTGCGCGAAACTGGCCTTGAACTCAGCAAGTTCGGCGAGATCATCATCGACGATCACGGCGCGACCAACCTCCCCGGCATCTACGCTGCGGGCGATTGCACCACTGTGCCGCACAAGCAGATTGTGGTTGCGATGGGCGAAGGCGCGAAGGCCGGCCTCGGCGCGTTCGACTTCCTGATCCGCAACGAGCCGGTCGAGGCGATCGCTGAAGCGGCGTAGCCTGGTGCAGCAGAGGCCGAGCGAAGACGGGCTGCCCATGCGGGAGTCCGTTTGCGTTTGCGTGCCGCCGATCGTGTAATCGGTTGAGCCAATCAATCGCCGCGCATTAATCGATTGGACGCACCATCCTGAAAGCGTAATCTTCTCGCCATAGGCTCACCCCAGCGGGGCGAGTCTGAATAGATAACAGGCGAGAGGAGACACGATCATGGATGCCAAGACCGGAGAAATGAGCGGCGGATGCCCGTTCCACGGATCGAGCGAAATGCGCAACCTGCTGGGCCGCACCAACCGCGACTGGTGGCCCGATGCGCTGCAGCTCGACATTCTGACCGAGCAGGGCAAGAGCGCGAACCCCTATGGCGAGGATTTCGATTACGCCGAGGCTTTCAATGCGCTCGATTACAATGCACTGAAGGCTGACCTCACCGCACTGATGACCGACAGCCAGCCATGGTGGCCGGCGGATTACGGGCATTACGGCCCGTTCTTCATCCGCATGGCGTGGCACGCCGCAGGTACTTACCGCACCGGTGACGGGCGCGGCGGTGCCAACTCCGGTCAGCAGCGCTTTGCTCCGCTCAATTCCTGGCCCGACAACGGCAACCTCGACAAGGCGCGCCGCCTGTTGTGGCCGATCAAGCAGAAATACGGCAAGAATATCAGCTGGGCCGACCTGTTCATCCTCACAGGCAACGTGGCGATTGAATCGATGGGCGGGCCGGTGTTCGGCTTCGGCGGCGGACGCGCGGACGTGTTCGAACCTGAAAGCGTCTACTGGGGTACCGAGGAGCAGTGGGTCAATGAAGGCGTTGCCACCCGCATCCACCCCAAGGAAGGTCGCGCGCTCGAAAACCCGCTCGCCGCAATCCAGATGGGCCTGATCTACGTCAATCCCGAAGGGCCGCAGGGCAACCCGCATGACCCCGAAGGCATGGCCCGCGACATGCGTGAAACCTTCGCCCGGATGGCGATGAACGACGAGGAAACCGTCGCGCTGACCGCCGGAGGCCACGCCTTCGGCAAGTGCCACGGCGCGCACCCGGCCGATACCTTCGGCGGCGCTCCGGAAAGCGAAGACCTGCACCTGATGGGCTTCGGCTGGCTGAACGACGAGGAGGAGATCGCCAACGGCAACATCACCACCTCCGGCATCGAAGGTGCGTGGACGCCCAACCCAACCGCGTGGGGCAACGACTATTTCCGGCTGCTGTTCAAGTACGAATTCGAGCTGGTGCAGTCGCCTGCAGGGGCCAACCAGTGGACCCCGATCAACCCCGATCCCGAGGACATGGCCCCTGACGCGCGCGACCCGTCGAAGAAGGTGCCGACGATCATGACCACCGCCGACATGGCGCTGAAGCGCGATCCCGAATACCGCAAGATTTCCGAGCGATTCCTGAACGACCAGGCGGCGCTGGACGATGCCTTTGCGCGCGCATGGTTCAAGCTGTGCCACCGCGACATGGGGCCGAAGATCCGGTACATGGGCCCCGAAGTCCCGGCCGAAGACCTGATCTGGCAGGACCCGGTTCCCGCAGGCACCGTGCCTTCGGATGCGGACATCGCCCGCTTCAAGGATGCGATCCTCGGCAGCGGATTGTCAGTGCGCGAACTGGTCAAAGCGGCGTGGGCTTCGGCCTCGACCTACCGCAATTCCGACCATCGCGGCGGCGCCAACGGCGCGCGCGTGCGGCTGGAACCGCAGCGCGGTTGGGCGGTCAACGATCCCGAGGAACTGGGCAAGGTGCTGGACACCATCGAACAGCATCGCGGCAACCTCAGCATGGCCGATGCGATCGTGCTGGCAGGCTCGGCAGCGGTCGAGAAGGCGGCCAAGGATGCCGGGTTCGACGTGACCGTGCCATTCATGGGCGGGCGCGGCGATGCGACCGAAGACCACACCGACGCGGCCAGCTTTGAACCGATGGAGCCGTTCGCCGATGGCTTCCGCAACTATCTCAAGACCAAGGCCAGCGTGAAGACCGAGGAAATGCTGATCGACCGGGCGCATCTGCTCGGCCTGTCGATCCCGGAAATGACGGTGCTGGTCGGCGGACTTCGGGCCTTGGGCGCGGTAAGCAAGCACGCGCATCACGGCTACAAAATCGGCGTGCTGACCGAGACCCCGGGCAAGCTCACCCCCGACTTCTTCCGCAACCTGCTCGACATGGGGACCAAGTGGTCGCCCGTGGATGAAAGCGGGGACGAGGAATATGTCGGCACCGACCGCGCTACCGGCGCGGAAAAGTGGCGTGCGACCCGCACCGATCTGGTGTTCGGATCGAACTCGCAGCTGCGCGCACAGGCCGAGGTCTATGCCGAAAGCGGATGCGAGGGCAA
The DNA here is from genome assembly GCF_040148725.1 of Erythrobacter sp. NFXS35. Classification (NCBI taxonomy): domain Bacteria; kingdom Pseudomonadati; phylum Pseudomonadota; class Alphaproteobacteria; order Sphingomonadales; family Erythrobacteraceae; genus Erythrobacter; species Erythrobacter sp. NFXS35. The sequence continues at coordinate 1,506,182 of NZ_JAGDEB010000001.1, forward strand.
ATTCGTGTGCGACTTCATCTCGGCCTGGAACAAGGTGATGAACGCTGACCGCTTCGATGTGAGCTACGCCAAGTATCACTGAGGTGTGACGGCTTGAACCATGAAGGCCCCTGGTAGCGATACCGGGGGCCTTTTCGTGCCGGTTTGCGATCCTGCGCCGTGCTTCTATGCTGGCCAGCGGGTATGAGGTGGCGGGAGGATTAATCGATGCAACCGGTCGGAGTTGACGCGGCAAGCGAAGATCGCCGCGAGGCGATTTCGCGTACCATCACTCTTGGCTTCGCAACCGATCCGGTCGCGCGCTGGGTGTGGCCCGATCCGGCCAAATATTTCGAGGTTCAGCCGCAATTCGTCGACGCCTTCGGTGGCAACGGATTTGCGCATGGCAGCGTCTACGAGACCGCCTGCCGGCGCGCCGCTGCAATGTGGCTGCCGCCCGAGGTCGAGCCCGATTCCGAACGGATGATGCTGCTCGCCGCGCAGAGCGTTGCACCGGAACGGTTGGAGGAAATCGGCGCATTCATGGCGCAGATGGAAAATTATCACCCGGAAGCGCCGTGCTGGTACCTGCCGATGATCGCCGCCGATCCCTTCGCAACCGGACAGGGTTTGGGAGCTGCCCTGATGAAGCACGCCCTGGCAGTCGTCGACGAAACCGGTCTGCCCGCGTACCTGGAATCGTCGAACCCCCGCAACATATCGCTCTATGAACGGCACGGGTTCGCGGTGATGGGCGAGATTCAGGCAGGCACATCGCCGGTCATGGTGCCGATGTATCGCGCCGCGCGCGGTTAGATCTCCGGTCTAGATCCAGCGTGCGTCCTTCAATTCGGCGAGTTTGGCGCGGGCCACCGGGGCCTCGATCCCGCGCGCCAGCTTCAGGCGGACGTTGCGCCCCTCGCGAATGATGTCCTCCACCGCGCCGCGCGCCACCCACCAGCTGCGGTGCACCTGCATCCCCTCCAGATCGCCCACCAGCGCGATTCCGTCGCGCAGCCGCATCAGCACCAGCGCCGATCCCAATGCCGTATGGACGCGGACATAGTGGTCCTCCATTTCCAGCGCGATGATGTCGCTGCCCAGTTCAGGCGGTAGCTGGTCGAACAGCGGGTTGGGCGCCGGAGGCGGGCTGGGTGCCGGGGCGGGTGCCGGTGCCGTGGCCGGGGCAAAAACCGGCGAAAGCATGGGCGCGGGCATCGGGCCGGGGGCGGCCATCGGGGGCGGGACAGCGGCAGCATCGCGTTCACCCGGCCTGGCGAGATTGAAGAACGCCGTCACGGCGCCGCCGATCACCAGCACCGATAAATAGGTCGCCATCGCCGATTCCAGGCCCGGCCATGATGGCGCGTCCGGCAAGCTGACTATGGCGATGATCGCAAAGGACATCGGGAAAGTCGCGATCAGGCAGGTTCCGATCAGCAACGCCCAGCGTGGCAAATCGAGCGTTCGATGCGCCCAAGTCGCCAGCGGGTCCATCGGACGGTAGAACACATAGCCCAGCAGAGCGAACCCGACCCAGCTGACGATCCGCACCGGCAGCGGCGCGTCGATGCTGCCGAACGGTCCAAGCACGCCGAGAAATGCCCCGATCGCCACCATCACGGCCAGATCGATCACGATCCGCCGCATAAACTGGCGGCGCTGCGGGGGGAGCGATTGATCCATCACCTCGTAGGTGCCTGCCAGTTCACGCTTCGTAAAGTGGCAAGGTGCCGATTTGCGGGACATTTCACGCAAGCATTGCGCCATCGGCGCAGTCGCGGTTGTCCGCAAACGGGCCTGCGACATTCTCGGCAGGGAAGCACCAATCGACCCTTGAGGAAATCTGCCATGAACGCTCTTTCGCTGCCCTTCGCCGCCCGTCTTGCTGCTCCGGCAGCGCAAGGTTTCGATATCGGCCCTGTGGCCCGCACCGCCGTCAGCCTCGCCTGCTTTACCATGAGTTTTGCTGTGCTGGTGGCACTCGGCCGAGCGGGGCTCGGCATGGTCGACAATCTCCACCACTACAACAAGCTGCCGGTTATCATTCATGTCGCGACCGTGCTGCCGACGATCCCCTTAGGCGGGTATCTGCTGCTCGCCCGCAAGGGCACGGCGCTCCACAAGCAGCTGGGCAAGCTGTGGCTGGCGCTGATGCTGATCACCGCGACATCGGCGATTTTCATCCAGTCTTCGGGCGGCTTCAGCTTCATCCATGTCTTTATCCCGGTGACATTCCATGCCGCGTGGAAGACCATTGCCACAGCCCGGCGCGGTGACTTCAAGGCGCACAAGAACCACCTTGTCCTGACGTACCTGACAGCACTGATGATCCCTGGCATCTTCGCCTTCGTCCTGCCCGGACGCCTGATGAACGTGATGCTGCTGGGTTGAGCATCCCGCCCACCCGTGCCCCGCACATTCCGCAAAGCGTTAACGAGGCTTTCACCGGTTCCCGCCTAAAGCTCTGATATTGATTATGGTTTTATCGCCAAGGGCCGCTGTCATGACGCTGATCGACCCATCGTCACTTCCGCGCCTTGCTGCGTGCTATCCGCATGCAGCAGGGCGCTTGCAGCATAAGCTCGCCGCCGAGCCGTTGCTGTCCCATGCCGCATTGGCCGAGGCCGCCCGCGCGCTTCCGCCCACCCATGTCGAAAAGCGGGTGCATGACGCCGAAGATGGCGCGGCGTTCCGCATGTCGGGCGACCAGCGCGACAGCGCCGATGCAATCGCACAAGGCGGGATCGACGCGGCGTGGATCATGCTACGTTGTATCGAGCAATTGCCGGACTACCGGGCGCTGCTCCATCGCCTGCTGGCCGAACTCGCCCCGGTCATCACCCCCGCCAGCGGCCCAGTGCGCGATGTGAAGGGCTTTGCCTTCATCTCCGCGCCCGGCACCCACACGCCATTCCACTTCGATGCCGAATACAACATCCTATTCCAGATCGCCGGAGACAAGGTGTTCGCGACCTATCCGCCCGCGCCGCCGTTCGTCGATCTTGACGCACGCGAGGCATTTCATGTTTCAGGCGCAAACATGCTGGGCTGGGAGCCGGGGTTCGCGGCAGCCGGGCAACAACATATGCTCGCGCCCGGCGATGCGTTGTTCGTGCCCTATGCAGCGCCGCACTGGGTGCATGCCGGGGACACACCGTCGGTATCGCTGTCGGTTACATGGCAGACCCGCGCGAGCCGGGCAGAGGCCGACGCGCTGGCGCTGAACCCGGCACTGCGGCGGATCGGGCTACCATATTATGATCCAGCCGCTGCCGCCCGAGTCCCGTGGCTGCGGGCGGCAGCCAGCCGGATCGGTCAGCGGGTGGGGCTGCTATGAAGTATGATGTTCAAAGCACTTTCACGCCGGCCGGGGCGACTCGTAACGCACACTCACCGCAAGAAAGTGCGGTGCCGCTGTCGGTTGATGTCCTCGCGCCCGCCGGTCTGCCTGCAGGCGAACGCGCACGCTGGGCGCGGCTGAGTGCGCGCGCTGCTCCGGGCAATATCTTCGCGCAGGACTGGTTCATGGAACCTGCGCTGCGGCACTGCGGTACGGATGCATCAGTAAAACTAGCGGTGGTGCGGCAGGCCTCCAATGAATGGCTGGGCGTGTTGCCGATCACCTTCGAAGCCGCTCTCGGTCGCTGCCCTCTGCCAAGTTTCCACGGCTGGCACGCGACCAACCAGTTCCTCGGATCGCCAATGATTTTGCCGGGCGCGCAGCGGGCCTTCTGGCAGGCCTTGCTGGCCCACCTCGATCATCGGCCGGGGATCGCGCTGGGGCTGTGCTGCCACGCTTTGCCGCTCGACGATCCGGGGACGGCCGCCTTGACCAGCCTGTGTGCGGAGCAGGGTCGCCTGATTCACTGCACCGAACGGTTCGAACGACCGGCCCGCATTCCGCAAGGCAAGGCGGCTTCCCATCCACGCGCCAACCGTAAGCTGGAGAAACGGCTCGACACGCTGGAGCAGCGGCTGGAGCAGGCAATGGGCCCTGTCAGCCTGTTGCTGCACACCAATGCGGAAGAAACCGAGGTCTGGATCGGCGCTTTTCTCGCGCTCGAACGGGCCGGATGGAAAGGCCGTGCGGGCAGCGCGCTCGCCAGCAGCGCTGCGACCGCCGGCCTGTTCCGCGAAGCGATCCGCCATGGTCAGCGGGTCGGTGCGGTGCGGCTCGCAAGCCTGCGGGCGGGCGACGATATCATCGCCATGACGTGCTGGTTCGTCGCGCAGGGCCACGGCTACGGGTTCAAGATGGCCTATGACGAGGCATTGCGCCCGCTGGCACCGGGCCGCCTGTTGATGCGCCGCGTCTTGCGCCTGTTGGACGGGGACGCACCGCTGCTGTTCGACACCTGCAACCCACCGGACACGCCGAGCGACGCGTTCTGGCCGGACCGCCGGGAACTGGGCAGCTTTGCCGTTGCGATCGGCGGCACCCGGCGCCGCGCGCTGTTCGCGGCCATGCTGAAGGCGCAAGCGCGCTGGCGGGGCCGCAGGGGTCGCTGACCGCCCACAACATTCCGGAAGCTGTGCGGCCCGTCTCCCAATTTCGAGACGGATGATGACATGATCATATCGACGCCGGGTTCGAAGTGCTGCTGCGCAAGGTGTTGGACCGGCGCGAGGTAAAGACCCCCTCACCGAAACGGAACGCTACGGGGGCGGACGAGCGATTGGGACTGACGGCGCTTGTCCAGCACCGGCAGGAGGTCAATCAAGCGTCGCATACTCCTCAATTATTTCGCGCACATCGGCGAGAGCGAAGAGGATGGTCACGCTAGCAGGTATCAGCTTGCGGCTCAGTTTGGCCTTGGTCAGAGATCGGCTCGTGCTCGCGAGCTTGCTCGCGCGTTGCGCCTCGATATGGTCCATTTTCCGGGCAAGTTTGGCAAGTTTCTTGGGAGACCTCTTGCCTAGCATCTTGGCTCCGACCTCGTCCATTTGCGCCTGCCCTTCCTGTGCCAGCTTCCAGGTAACGTTGGCGTTCTTGAAGTGGGTCATGGCGGCATTTTCGGCGAATTTCCCGACCACCTTGTCCGATGCCTTTTGGCTGGCCTTCAAGCCCACGACCAGCCCCGCCTGGCCCAGCGATGTGGCCTGAACGAGTTCGATCCCGGCGCTTGCCCAACCCTGGGCCGTCACGATTGCGGCCGCTGGCCCCCCCGACAGAGTGGCGGCCAAGCCTCCGAAAGTCTTGAGACTTTTCAGAGCAATGACGTGCTCGGTCCAGTAGTTTGCCACTTCCTGATTGAGTTTGCGTGTGTCCTTCAGAGCCTCCAGGTAGAGATCCTTGGCATCGGCAGCCATCTTCACGAGGCTGTCTGCATACTTGTCGGCAGCGACAGGACTTTCCATGAGTTTCCTGTAGAAAGTGGCTTGATAACTTGATGCGAGGGTAAAGGTTCGCTTCTTGACCTGCTCATGGTCGGTTTCGATCTCTTGGGTACCAGGAGGCGCTTTCCAAGGGAGGACCTTGTAGGCGGTGGAAAACAGCCAGTCATCCTTGTAGCTTTTGTCGGTCTTCCATTCCGATCGGGTGTTCTCAAGCAGCGCCCTCGGCCGTGCGGCATCGACGCACATCTTGGCGACGGAGAAGGTATCGAGAAGGCTCGTATTGACTTTCCTGCTGGTTGCCATCGTCTAGTCCCTTTCTCACCTGGACATCGGCCAGGCGCCTGCACATTACGCGCGCACGTTCACTTGTAACGAAAGTCGAAATGCTTCGATTTGACATAACCGCGGCTCGGAAGCGTTTGAATATGTACCATGAAATGTTCGCGAAATAGCATGCGCGCAATTCGCATGTTGCGTTTCGGATAGGATCCGTTGTCCCTGATCATTTCGAAGGAGACGTCTGTTGCATCGAGAAAGGTGACCCGTATTTCGGCGCCTTCCTGAATGTGGTTGAGCATGTTGCGCGGCATCGCCCGCGCGAAGTAGCGCCCGCCGAGATCAATTTCATCATTCATCTGCATCCCCCGTCTTGCTCACCCGAACCCGTAAACGAACCCGCTCTCGCCCGCCGATACCTCGATCCGCGTCACCGCTTCGCCGTCCATCTGCTTTTCGAGCAGTTGCACCGACATTTCCGGCAGCATCGTGTTGGTCAGGATGTTGTCGATCATGCGCCCGCCCGAATCCCCGTCGGTGCAGCGCGCGACGATGTATTCGATCACGTCATCGCCGTAGGTGAAAGCAATCTTGTGGTTGCTCTGGATGCGCTTCTTGATCCGGTCGAGCTGGATGCGTACGATCCTGCCCAGCATTTCCTGGCTGAGCGGCACATACGCCAGCTGCACGGTGCGCCCGATCAACGCGGGCGGAAACACCTTGAGCAGTTCGGGACGCAGCGCGGTGGCCATCGCCTCGGGCTCGGGCGCCAGTTCGGGATCGGAGGTCATGTCCATGATCAGGTCCGTGCCGCAATTGCTGGTGAGCAGAATCAGGGTGTTTTTGAAATCGATATACCGCCCCTCGGCATCGTTCATGAAGCCCTTGTCGAACACCTGGAAGAACATCTCGTGCACGTCGGGGTGGGCTTTTTCGACCTCGTCGAGAAGCACCACCGAATAGGGCCGCCGCCGCACCGCTTCGGTCAGCACCCCGCCCTGCCCGTAACCGACATAGCCAGCCGGCGCGCCCTTGAGCGTGGAGACGGTGTGTGCCTCCTGAAATTCGCTCATGTTGATGGTGATCATCGATTCCTCACCCGCGAACAGCAGTTCGGACAGCACCACTGCAGTCTCGGTCTTGCCGACGCCTGACGGGCCGCACAGCATGAACACGCCGACCGGCTTGTTCGGATTATCGAGCTTGGCGCGGCTGGTCTGGATGCGTTTGGCGATCGCGTCCATCGCGTGATCCTGTCCGATCACGCGCGCTTTCATCCGTTCGGCAAGGTCGAGCGTGGAGCGGATTTCGTCCTTGACCATCCGCCCGACCGGAATGCCGGTCCAATCGGCGACCACGGCGGAAACCGCGTCGCTATCGACCACGCCGAAGACCATCGGATCATCGCCCTGCGCGGCGTGAAGCGCATCAAGCGCCTCTTTCAGCTTAGCTGCGGCCTTGGATGGACGGATTGCGGCGCGGCGGAGGCGGTCAAGCCATCTGAGCCGAAGGCCTGATGAAACCGGAATGCGGCATTGGTGCCAGCGGGGAAAACGCTCGGACGCGGGCGACTTGCCCGGCCCGCACAAAGCCGATAGCCTGCCGCTCCAGGCATCGGAGGCCTACCTCATGTATGTTCGGCTTTTGATCATGATGGCGCTGGCGATAGCGCTCCTGCCTTCGGATCGAGCCCGCGCTGCCCAGGCTTCTGCCCTCCCCGACGAACTGGCGCTGCGCGGTGATGCCTTCATCGAAGTGCTGCTGAACGGCGCGCCGGTCCGTCTGGAAGTCAGCGCCGAGGCGTTCGGCCCGCCGATCGTCAATCCCGATCTTGCCGCCCGGCTGCAACTGGTCGCGACGGGACAGCGCGGGTGGCTATTTGGCCCCGTCTCGGTACCCGGCTGGAGCAGCGTGGAAACGATCGATTTCGGCGCCGGGGCCCAGACGATGACGATCAGCTGGGCGGATCGTCCGGTCTCGACCCGCGCCGATGGTTTGATCGGCGTGCACAACCTGCCGCACAAGCGCATCACCTTCGAACTTGCGGCACCCGTTTCCGGCGAGCGGACTCATATCTTCACGCTGGCACGGGCAGGCGGGCGCAATAATGCCCGGCTCGGCACCGAGGTGACGGTGGGCAAGAGGCGGCTGATGATGGTGTTCGTGCCCGAACGGGCCGAAAACCTGATCACCGCGCCCACTGCCAATTTCATCGCGACCCATCTCGACGGCGGGTTCGTGCCGGGTTCGGACGGCACCGCGATCATGGACTTCGCGGTCGAACGCCCGACCCGGACCATGCGTATCGCCCGGCCGCTGGAACTGGGCGAGTTGCTGATCGACAAATTCGCGGTGCGGGTGGAGGATTACGGCGACCCCAAACGGGTGGGCGAGATCGGCGAAAACGATCCGCGCTTCCGGAAAGGCCAGATCCTCGTCAGCCGCCGCAAAGGGCGCGGCAAGCCCGATCTGCTGACCCGGATCGGCCACGACCAGATCGCGCATTGTTCGCGCTTGACCTATGATGTCGAGCGGCGCGAAATCCGGCTGTTCTGCGCTGACCGGCAGGAATAGGGCGACGGCCCGGCTCAGCCGCCGCGTGCGATCCGGTAACGCCGCGCACGCGGGTCGCCGCCCGTGGTGGCCTCGACACAGCAGATGCAATCCTCGGCGACCAGACGCTGATAGAGCCGCGTGAACACCGCCGCGTACCAGAGAAACAGGCTCTCGGGCGGCGGGATGACGTCACCGGCGGCGCTGCGATCTATGCTGAAACGCCACGCCCCTTGCGGTGCAAACACGCCCGCGCCGATAAACGTCCACGCATGTTTGCGGATCGCCGCCATTAGCAGCGGTGCGCCAAGGCGCGCGGGCAGGTGCCCGAGCAGCCAGACGGCAGGTTTGGGGATGCGGTTGGCGATGATGTAATCGGCGGTGCGACTGCCCGCTTCTTCTGCGATGGTGAAACTGCCGAGCGGATCGTGCAGCGCTAGCCAGCGATGAAGCCTCAGCGCGTGGATCTCGGGGATCATGGACTCTCCCGAAGGCAACTGATCGATCCGGGCGTCGGCGAGGATCGCTCGGGTCTCGGCATGGCCCAGGCATTCCTCCATCACCGCGACCGCCTGCAGCACGGCGTTTGGTCCGATCAGCGCCGCAACAGGTGCGCTGTCCACATCACAGCTCCAGCCGGTCCTGCACGCGCCCTGCCGCACGCTCTTGCCCGCGCGCTTTCATCTGCGCCCGCACCGCATCGCGGCGTTCCTGTGCCTGCGCGGCCTTGTCGGCATTGGTTTCCCAATCGGTCGCGGCATCGGCTGCCGCCGCTCGGCTTTCGTCGAAATGGAAATCGACCTTCTTCGATGTCTGCGGCCCCCAATATCCGGCTTTGCCGAGATCGTAGAACGTCCGCTTGAACCCGGCCCTGAGGAAGGCATAGAGGCACCCTAGCAGGTATCGCCGCCGGAAGCCGGTGCCACGCCACGGATAGTGGAACAGCGCCTTTTGCATATAGAACCGGCGGTAGTTCTTCATCACCCCGTTGAGCAGTTCCCCGCGCTCCATCGCGGCGGGCTTCATGATCGGAGTGACGAAATTGTATTTCGAGAAATCGTGGACCTCGACCTGATCCTTCAGCTCTTCGAACAAGGGCGTGTAGGGCCACGGCGTGTACATCGCCCAATTGGCGAGATCGGGCTGCCAGTCCCACGCCATCTGGTAGGTTTCCTCCAGCGTTTCGGGCGTTTCGTTGTCAAGGCCGACGATGAACTGCGCCTCAACGAAAATATCGGCTTCGCGCAGCAGGCGGATGGCTTCCTTGTTCTCGCCGACCTTGGTTTCCTTGTTGAACCGGTCGAGCTTCATCTGGGCCGCCGCCTCGGTGCCCAGGCTGACATGGACAAGGCCCGCCTTGCGGTAGAAGCCAAGCAATTCCTTGTCGCGGTAGATATCGGTGACGCGGGTGTTGATGCCCCACTTCACCTTGTCGGGCAGGCCGCGGTCGATCAGCTCCTGGCAGAACTTGATGAAAGCCTTGCGGTTGATGGTCGGTTCCTCGTCCGCGAGGATGAAGAAGCCGACGCCGTGCTTTTCGTGCAGTTCCTGAATTTCGTCGACCACGTCTTTCGGGTCGCGCACGCGGTAATCGCGCCAGAACTTCCATTGCGAACAGAACGAACAGGTGAACGGGCAGCCGCGCGCGAGGTTGGGAATGGCGACGCGGGTGCCCAGCGGGATGTATTTGTACTGGTCCCAATCGAGGATGTCCCAATCGGGTTTGATGCTGGCCATGTCCTTGATCGTGGGCGCGGCCTCGGTGGCGATGATCTGCTCGCCGTCGCGGTAGGCCAAACCCTGGATGTTGCGGCGGTCGGCAATCCAGCGGCCTTCGGCAATCGCGGTGAACAGTTCGACCGCAATCTCCTCGCCCTCGCCGCGCACAATCACGTCGATATGCGGTGCTTCGGCCAGAACCTGCCCGTACATGAAGGTCGCGTGGATGCCGCCCAGCACTCGCACGGCGCCGGGAACGGTCAGCGCGGCGACTTCGAGCACACGCTCGGCGGCGTAGATTGAAGGGGTGATCGCGGTGGTGCCGACCACATCGGGTTGGAGCGCGGCCATGCGGGCGGCGAGCTCGTCATCCGACAGGCCTTCGGTCATCGCGTCGATGAAGTGGATGTCGTCAAATCCGGCGCGGCGCAGCGGGCCGGTGAGGTAGGGCACCCATGCGGGCGGCCAGGTGCCTGCGATCTCGGCCCCGCCGGAACGGTAATTGGGATGAACGAACAGAATGCGCATGGGCCGACTCCCCCTCACTGGATTTGTCCAGAATGGGGGAGTGTGCGCAGCTACGCTTTGCGTCAGATCAAATTAGCGCAACAGGCGATCAGCCCTGCTTTTCAGCATGTTCCTTGCGCGCCAGTTCATGCAGCCAGTCGGCGTGACGGGGGGCTTTCTTGGTCTGCGACCATTCCTCCAGCATGATAGGCGCAACGCGGGCGAGTTCGGCATATTGTTCGTCCGTGCCGATATCGGCGGCCAGTTCCACGCGGTGGCCGTTGGGATCGAAGAAGTAGATCGATTTGAAGATGCCGTGATGCGTCGGGCCGAGCACGTCGATGCCCTCGGCCTCGATATGCGCCTTGGCGGCGAGAAGTGCGGCCTCGTCGGGCACTTTGAGCGCCAGATGCTGCACCCATTGCGGGGTGTTGGCGTCGCGGCCCATCTCCGGCTGGTTCGGCAGTTCGAAAAACGCCAGGATGTTGCCGTTCCCCGCATCGAGGAAGATGTGCATGTAAGGATCGTACTCGCCCGTGGACGGCACGTGATCCTCCGCAAACGCGGTGGTGTAGGTCATGCCGAGAACACGGGCGTACCACTCCACGGTCTCCTTGGCGTCCTTGCAGCGATAGGCGGCGTGATGGATGCCCCCCAACTTTACCGGGTGGTTTACTGGATGGGTCATTGCGCCGGTTCCTCGACATTCAGCACGCCGCGGATGATCTGGTCGCGTTCAAGGCTTTCGAACAGGGCCTTGAAGTTGCCCTCGCCGAAGCCTTCGTCGCCCTTGCGCTGGATGAATTCGAAGAACACCGGGCCGACCTGCGCCTGCGCGAAGATCTGGAGGAGGAGCCGGGGGCTGCCGCCTTCCGTAGTGCCGTCCAGCAGAATGCCGCGCATCTTCAGGCTGTCCACGTCCTCGCCGTGGCCGGGCAGACGTTCGTCGAGCATCTCGTAATAGGTGGCCGGCGGCGCGGTCATGAAGGGCACGCCGAGCTTTTGCAGGCGATCCCAGCATGCCGGAAGATCGTCGCAGATGAGAGCGATGTGCTGGATGCCCTCGCCGTTGAAAGCCTTCAGGAACTCGTCGATCTGGCCTTTCCCGCCTTCGCCTTCCTCATTGAGCGGGATGCGGATCTTGCCGTCGGGCGCGGTCAGCGCCTGCGAGGTAAGGCCGGTATATTCGCCCTTGATGTCGAAGAACCGAATCTCGCGGAAGTTGAACAGGGTCTCGTAGTAATCGGCCCAATACTTCATCCGCCCGGTGTAAACGTTGTGGGTGAGGTGATCGATCGTGTGGAAGCCCGCCCCCACCGGATGCTGATCGACGCCGGGCAGGTATTCGAAATCGATGTCGTAGATGGTGAGGTTGTTGCCTGCCCCTTCATAGCGGTCGACGAGGTACAGGATCGCGCCGCCGATGCCGCGGATCGCCGGGATGCGCAGTTCCATCGGTCCGGGATCATTGGCGACCGGCTCTGCCCCTTGCGCGATCAGGTGGGCATAGGCCTTGGCCGCATCGCGCACCCGGAATGCCATCCCGCAGGCCGAAGCACCATGTTCGCGCGCGAAATACCAGGCCGCGCTGCGCGGTTCGTAATTGGCGATGAGGTTGATGCCGCCCTGACGCCATAGGTGCACGTCCTTGGACCGGTGCTGCGCCACGCGGGTGAAGCCCATCGCTTCGAACACCGGTTCCAGCACGCCCTTTTCGGGCGCGCAGAACTCAACGAATTCGAAGCCGTCGAGGCCGGCGGGGTTGTCGAACAGGTCTTTGGTCGGGGCGTTCATGCGGGGACTCCTCCGGCAAGCATTTAGTTTCAATTGAAACCAAATACGCGCAAACGCCGATTCGCGCAAGCATAGCGGCGCGGTGCGGGCCATGAATTAAGGTTAGTCCACCCGTCCCGCCAAACGCCCGCCTTCGTCCTGCGCAAGCGTGAGCCGCGCGCCGAAGGGCTCCCCGCCCTCGAACAGCGCGGCGGTGGCAGCGTCGGCAAGGTCGGCGTTGGCGATCACTCGTTCACCCGCATCGCTGCGGCCAATGACGATCGCCTCATCGCCCTTCGGAACGCGGTTGATGGTGTAGGTTTCGACCGTCGCCGTCTCCACCGGCCCGCGTGCCAGCGGCACTGAGTCGGTCGCCTTTGGCAGCCTGGCGAAACGGTCATTCGCGGCCCAGTCAGCCGGCGTGGTCGAGTAAATGCCAGACGCATACTTGCTCATCCAGCCGCCATTCGCGCCGACCAGCGCAAAGCTGCCCCGGTCGCCGCGCACCCGCTGGACGGCTTCTGCAATTGCGTGGGCCGAATAGTTGTTCCCCGCCCCGCCGAAGAACGGCAAGCCTCCGGTCAGCGTCAGCCCGCGCGGGTCATCAACCGCGAGGCCGAAATGGTCGCACTGGTTGAAGACGGGGATCGCGAAGCATGAGTAGAAATCGAGATAGCGCATCTCGCCGATTGTCTTGCTCGCCCGTGCGAGCGCCGCTGCGACGCTGGCGATCGACGCGGGGTTGGCGGCAAGGTCGGGCCGCTCGGACAGCTTGCGTTCCGTCGCGGCGGTGACAGCGTGGACATGCACCCACCTGTCTTGCGGAACGCCCAGTGCGCGGGCCAGCCCGGCGCTGGCGAGGATGATGGCTGCAGCCTGGTTCACCTGATCGCGCGCCACCGTCATGCGCGGATAGGGTTCGGCAACGATTCGGTTACGGTCGGTAATGGTGGCGAGTTCTTCCGCGCTACGCTCCACCGGCGCGGCGGAGTGCGGATTGGCCGCCGCGACCTTGGTGAACGGCGCGAACAGCTTGCCGATTTCCCGCCGGTACTCCGCAAGGCCCAACCTCAGCTTCGCCCGCCGCGCATTTTCCGCCAGCGCATAAAGGGGGATCGCTCCGCTCGCGCCGTGGGCGAACAGCGCGGGTTCCAGCAATTCCTCGACCCCGAAGCCCTGATCCTCGAAATCGCCGGGGATGTCCTCGGACCAGTCGGGCTTTTCGTCCTTGGCCGACAGCGCCAGCACGGTCGAGATCGCCTCGGCGCCGACGATCACCGCGCAGTGGCTGTTCCCCGCCGCGATGGTCGCCGCGAACTCGCCCACCAACTGCTGATTGGTCTGCCCGCCGGTGGTGGTCAGGATCGCCCGCGTCGGGTTCGCACCGACCCGCTTCGCGATAGCCCGCGGCACATTGTTCGGCGCTCCGAACGGCGGCACGCGGTCCGGGCGCGACATTTCGAAGGCCCGGATCGCAGCGAGGGTGTCGATGGCGCCCGCCACCGACCCGCTCGCACCCGAATCCGCAATTGCCGCTGCCAGCGCCCGTCCGCCGAGATCCATGTAGGACAGGGCGGCGTAACCCGGCTCGCCCACCCTCTCCGAATATTGACCCACCCCGATGATCACCGGGGTGTTGTCCGGCACGTCAATCGGCAAAGCCATCCACCCGCTCGACGATGATCGCCGGGGCCATCCCGCCCGCCGCACACATGGTGACAAGCCCATAACGCCCGCCGCGCCGTTCCAGTTCGTCGACGATGGTGCCGATCAGGATCGACCCCGTGGCGCCGATGGGGTGACCCAGCGCAATCGAGCCTCCGTTGACGTTCACCTTGTCCCAATCAAGCTGAAGATCGCGCACGAACTTGGCGGCGACGACCGCGAAAGCCTCGTTGATTTCGAACAGGTCGATATCGTCGGTGGTGAGCCCAGCCTTGGCCAGCACCTTCTTGGCCGCTGGCACCGGCGCATTCAGCATAAGCGTCGGATCATCGCCCATATTGGCGGTGGCGACGATCCGCGCGCGCGGCTTCAGCCCATGCTTCTGGGCGTAGTCCTTGCTCGTCACGAGCACGGCCGCCGCTCCGTCCACAACGCCCGAGGAATTGCCCGCATGGTGGAAGTGCTCGATCTCCAGATCGGGATACTTCTGGTTGATCAGCCCCCGGAAAGTGGTGCCACTCGCGTCCAGCGGCACGTCGGCGATCTTGGTAAAGGCCGGCTCCAGCTTGCCCAGATCGTCCATCGTGGTCTGCGGACGAGGGTATTCGTCATGGTCGAGCAGCACGGTGCCATCATCCGCCACCACCGGCACCACCGACTTGGCGAAGCGCCCTTCCGCCATCGCTTCGGCAGCGCGTTGCTGCGAACGGTAGCCGACTTCGTCCAGTTCGGCGCGGGTGAAGCCTTCCAGCGACGCAATCGCATCGCCGCAAATGCCCTGGTGCGACTGCGGGTGAACCGCCTGCAGCCGCTCGTTATAGCTGCCCATCATCGGCGGCTTCAGCCCGGCCTGCATCTTCTCCTTCGCCATCGCGCCGGTGAGGCTCATCATCTCGGTGCCGCCTGCGACGACGCAATCCTCCATCCCGCTCATCACCTGCGCGGCGGCCAGCGCCACACTGGTGATCCCGCCGCCGCAGAAGCGATCGAGTGTGGTGCCGGACGAGGTGATGTCATAGCCCGCATCAAGCGCCGCCATGCGACCGAGATCGCCCGCCTGCATTCCGTCCTGCGTGCTGACCGACCAGATCACGTCATCGACGGTCTTGGTGTCGAGATTGTTGCGGTCCTTGATCGCCTTCATCACGGTCGCGGCGAGGTGCTGCGGATGCTGCGCGGCCAGCGCGCCCTTGCCCTGCTTGCCGATCCCGCGCGGGGTGCGCACTGCGTCGATGATGTAAGCGTCTGCCATGGTGATCCTCTCCGATCTCTTGAAAATGCGGTTGACGCGTTCGTAAAGCGCCTGCACCACTCGCACAAGAATTGAGTTTCAATTCGAAATGCCAAATTCGATAGGGCCCAAGCTGTCAGGGCCAAGCTACCAAGGGAGAGAACCGTGAGCGAAACCGCCACACAAGAAGTTTTGACCGAAGTTCAGGACGGCGTCCTGATCGTCACGATCAACCGCCCCGAAGCCAAGAACGCGATGACCAAGGCCGCAGCTGAGGGCATTGCGGCAGCGATGGACCGGCTGGATGCCGAAGACGATCTGCGCGTCGGCATCATCACCGGCGCGGGCGGCACCTTCTGTTCGGGCATGGACCTGAAGGGCTTCCTGCGCGGCGAAACCCCCAGCGTGGAAGGGCGCGGGTTCGGCGGCGTGGTGCAGGCCCCTCCGGCCAAGCCACTGATTGCCGCGGTCGAAGGCTATGCACTGGCTGGCGGGCTGGAACTGATGATCGCCTGCGATCTGGTGGTCGCCAATGCCAATGCCAAATTCGGCATTCCCGAAGTGAAGCGCGGGCTTGTGGCGGCAGCGGGCGGCGTGATGATGCTGCCCGACCAGATTCCCGAACGGATCGCGCTCGAACTGGCGCTCACCGGTGATTTCATCGGTGCCGAGCGCGCTTACAGCCTCGGCATGATCAATGAAGTGACCGATGGTCCCGCGCTCGATGCGGCCAAGGCGCTCGCTGCGAAGATCGCCGCCAACGGCCCGCTGGCGGTGAAGGTGTCCAAGGCGGTGATGAAGCAATCGCGCGGCTGGGCGATGGAAGACCGCTACGCCAAGCAGGGCGAATTGATCGGCCCTGTGTTCGTCAGCCACGACGCCCGCGAAGGTGCGGCGGCGTTCGCGGAAAAGCGCAAGCCCAATTGGACGGGCAAGTAAAGCGCGCAAGTCCCCGCGAAGGCGGGGATCTCATGCCGCCAGCGCAGAGCCGAATGCCCGAGACCCCCCGCCTGCGCGGGGGAGCACCGAGATAGAGAATTGAGCGAGAGGAACCACAATGCCCGTCATCGATGTGCCGCAACCGGCCTTCATGGAAGAAGAAGAAATCGCCATTTTTGCTGATGCAGTCGGCAAGTTCTACGCGCAGCACGCCCCGCAGAAGCGGATCGAGAAATGGCGCGAAGACGGGCAGGTCGAACGCGAATTCTGGCGCGAGGCGGGCGCGGCGGGCCTGCTCGGCGTGTCGGTTCCCGAAGCCTATGGCGGCCACGGCGGCGATTTCCGGCATGACATGGTGGTGATCGACCAGCAGGCCAAGCACGGCGTCGAAGGCTTCGGCGCGTCGCTCCACAACACCATCATCCTGCCCTATCTGGTGCGCCACGGAACCGAGGAGCAGAAGCAGAAATACCTGCCGCGTCTCGTCACCGGCGACCTCGTCAGCGCGATCGCGATGAGCGAGCCGGATGCCGGGTCCGACCTGCAAAGCATCAAGACCACCGCTTTGAAAGACGGCAACGGCTACCGGCTGAACGGCTCGAAAACATGGATTTCGAACGGCCAGCTTGCCGATTTCATCATCGTCGTCGCCAAGACCGATCCGGCCGAGGGCGCGAAGGGCATTTCGCTGCTGCTGCTCGAAACCGAAGGCGCGGAAGGCTTCGCGCGCGGCAAGAAGCTCGACAAGATCGGGCTGGATGCGCAGGACACCAGCGAATTGTTCTTCGACAACGTCTTCATTCCGGCCGACAATCTGCTCGGCGGGGTCGAGGGGCGCGGGTTCTATCAGCTGATGGGCGAACTGCCGCAGGAACGGCTGGTGATCGCGATGAACGCTATTACCGGTATCGAAAAGGCGCTCGATGTGACGGTCGATTACGTCAAGAACCGCAAGGCATTCGGCAAGACGATCTGGGATTTCCAGAACACCCAGTTCGTGCTGGCCGACCTCAAGGCGCGCGGCACCGCGGCGCGGGTGTTCGTCAATGATTGCATCGCCAAGCTGCTCGAAGGCAAGCTGGACGTGGCGACTGCCAGCATGGCGAAATACTGGGTCACCGAGTTGCAGAGCGAGGTCGTCGACAAATGCCTGCAATTCCATGGCGGCGCAGGCTACATCAACGATTATGCCATCGCCCGGATGTACCGCGACACCCGCATCGCCCGCATCTACGGCGGTTCGAACGAGATCATGAAGATGCTGATCGCGCGTTCTATGTGAGCGTGCCCGCCTCCGCGGGCACGTCCTCGGCGCTGTTCCGGGGCTGCGCCCCGGGCACCTGCGGGGCGGCCGCGTGGCCTTGCGGTCGCTAACGCGACCGATTTGGTGCGAGGATCGATGTAGAAAGGCGGCCCCCGCAACGGGCCGCCTTTTTCGTGCCCGCCTTAAGCCTTGCAGGTCGCGCTGTGACGGCGCCGAAGGCGTCGCAAGCGCGCCCGCGCGCCCGCAGGTGCTCAAGCCGGGACGGCTTGAAACGCACCCAGGACAGGCCTGCGGAGGCAGGCCTGCAAACAAAAAAGACAAAGGGCAGCTCGCTTATCGCGAGCCGCCCCCTCTCCCGCTCCGTTCCGGAGCTAACTTGTTACGCGCGTCAGAACCTGGCGCGCAGCGTCACGCCGTATTGGCGCGGCGGCAGGACGAAGGCCGAGCGCGAATTCGCCGCCCCGCTCCCACGCAATGTGGTGTTGAAGGTCACCCCGCGCACCACTTCATCGGTGAGGTTCGTGACCCAGCCCTCGATCGCGTAGGCGCCGCCGGCAAAGCGCAAGCCTGCACGCAAGTTGACGAAGGCCTTGCCGTCCTGAATGTCGGCGATGATCGGCGGCGCAGTGTCGATCGCTTGCTGGAGCCCTCCGGCCGCGGCGATTTCAGCAGCGCCGGGCAGGATGATCGCCTGCGTCGAGGTGCGCTGATCGTCTTCGATGCGAACCTGTCCAGAGACGAAGAACTCGGTCGTATCGTTGATTGGCTTTTCCCACAGACCACCCAGCAACGCGATGATGCGCGGAGCGTTGGTCAGATCATAACCGCACAGCGACAACACCTGAACAGAGGTTTGGGTGCCGGCGCAATCGTCGGGATAGCTCGCTTCCAGGAAGGTCGCCCCGAGGTTGATTGTCAGTTCGTCATTCGGACGGAGCAGGCCTTCGATTTCGACCCCGCGGCTTTCCGCCACGGGCACGTTGAAGGTGGCGAACGCCGTTCCGGTGAATTCGAGCACCTGGAAGTTGCTGAACTCCTCGTAGAAGGCCGCGATGTTGACCTTTGCCTTTCCGTTGGCGGTCTGCGCCTTGAGCCCGATTTCATAGGCGTCGACCTCTTCCGACAGGAAGGTCGGATCGGCGCCCGCCACGGCAGCGGTGGTATCGAGGTTGATGCCGCCCGCTTTGTAGCCGTGCGTGAAGCTGGCATAGGCATTGACCGAGGGACTGAATTCATAGCCGAGATTGATGGTGTAGATCAGTTCCTCATCGTCGAAATCGGACTGGAACGTCCGCACCAGCGGCAAAACGGCAGCCTGCGGCAGATCGGCCGGAGCGGCAAAACCGAAGCAGCCAATGCCGAAGAACGCGTTGGCCGTTGCCTGAATAATTTCTGCCGGTGTTCCTGCCGGAAACAGGCTGGGAACGGTGCCAAGCGATGCCAAGGTTGCAGGGCAGACCTGGTTGTTTGTCCCGGTCTGGGTGAAGCCGCCGGACTTATCCTCCCACGAATAGCGCGCACCGACTGTCAGTTCGAGTCCGTCGGTCAGTTCCAGCGAATTATGCGTGAAGATCGCGTAGCTTTTGGCATCCTGCTGGAAGCGATTCGTAGTCCGCGTCCCAGCCGGGTCAACCGGCGTCACACCTGGCGTTTCGCTGTGAACCAGCTGCAGCGGGTTCGGCCCAAAATTTGCGCCGAGAAGTGCGCCGAAGTTTTCCTCGAAATCCGCCCCCAATGCAAAGGTCGCCGACTGATCGATCTGCTCATCGGAATAGAACCCGCCGACCATGTAGTTCAGCTTGCCGCCCAGGCTCTCACCCTGCAGCCGCAGTTCGGCGGACCAAGTGTCGATTTCGAGGTTCAACGGCACGACATTGAAGATGTCGAGCCCGGTGAAATCGGAATCGTAGGTCTCCGAGCTTTCATACTTGCGATAAGAGCCGATGAAGATCAGGTCTGCGCTGTCCGAGACCGGAAACTCGAGTTCGCCCGTGATACCATAATTGTCGACATCGGCGCGCGGCGCGAAATTGGCGGAGACCACACGGTTGTCGAGCGCCTGTTCGAAGGCACCCTGATCACGCCGCGTGGTGGAAACCGAAGGCTGCCCGTTACCGCCATTGGCACCGAGCCCGACGTCGGCGTAGTCTCCGTCGGTGACCAGCGGAGACTGATACAGTTCGATCGCACCGCAGCAGCTCGACTGGCTCTTGGAATAATCGGCGATGATGCGCCCGCGCAGGCCGCTATCGGTGTCCCAGCCGATCTGGCCGCGTACGAGCCACTGGTCGACATCGTTGGTGTCGCCGATCTTGGTGCCGGTGCGATCGACCACATCGAGGAAACCGTCACGCTGACGATAGGCACCGGTGAGCCGCACTGCCACCGTATCCTTCACGATCGGAGCGTTGATTGCGCCTTGCACGCTGATCTCGTCGAAATTGCCGTAGCCTGCATTCACGAAGCCGCCGAATTCGGTGACATCCGGGCGGACGTTGGTGATGGTCAGTGCCCCGGCCGAGGTGTTGCGGCCGAACAGCGTGCCTTGCGGCCCGCGCAGCACTTCGACCCGCTCGACATCGACGAATTCGCTCAGCGCGACGCCGGGCCGCGACTGGTAGGCGCCGTCGACGAAGATGCCGACTGCGCTTTCGAAGCCGATATTGTTCGAAGTTGTGCCGACCCCGCGGACACGCAACACGACCGAGCCAGAGGCAAGCTGCGCCTGCGAACTGGTGAAGCTGGGTGCCAGCGCCGAGATCTGCTGGATGTTGACCACGCCTTGATTGTCGAGCTGCTGGGGCGAGATCGCCGTCACCGCCAAGGGAATATCCTGCACGTCCTGCGCGCGGCGGGTGGCGGTCACGATGATGACGTTGTCGTCCCTGACCTGGGGCGCCTCGGGCACTTCGTCCTGGGCAAAGGCGGGGGTGGTAAGCGCGCTGCAGGCCATAAGGCCGCCAGCAAAAGCTGAAAGCTTGCGTGTCATGTTGATCCTCTCTCCACAATCCAGCCGACTTTTCGCCGATCTCGGGTTTGTGAAGCAGAGCCTATCAGGGTCCCGCCACCTAACAAGAGTCATAGAAAAGTTCTGAATAAGAGTAGCAAAAATGCAACATGGCTTGCTGCGGCGCAGCATGAAGATAATGGTGACCCGAATTTGTGAAGCATAGTTGCGCAGGCGCAGCAGCCCGGCTGCCACCGCCCCATCGGTGATGCGCCGTCGGCATCGGCCCCAAACTCAGTTGCAGATTGCCATTCAAGGCTGGCTTTTGCCCGACGTGTGTGGTTACATCCGTGTCAACAAGGGAGAGAGAGGCCCATGCCTAACACACCGCCAGATTACGACGTGCTGATCGTCGGCGCCGGGATTTCCGGCATCGGCATGGCCGCGCATATGGAAATGAAGGCACCGCATCACAGCTACGCCGTCGTCGAACAGCGCGACAAACTCGGCGGAACCTGGGATCTGTTCCGTTATCCCGGCATCCGTTCGGACAGCGATATGCACACGCTCGGCTTCGATTTCGAACCCTGGCGGCATGAAAAGTCGATCGCCGATGCCCCGGCAATCCTCGACTACCTTGATCGGATCGTGGACGAACGCGGCATCCGCCAGCATATCCGTTTCGGCCACAAGGTTCTCAGCGCCGATTTCCACCATGCCGACGCGCGCTGGCATGTCGAGATGGAACTGGCCGACGGGTCGCGCACCCGCATGACCGCGAACTTCATCTATCTCGGTTCGGGCTATTATGATTACGACGAAGCCTATGATCCGGGCTTCGATCTGGGGGAATTCGAAGGGCAAGTCGTTCACCCGCAATTCTGGCCCGAAGATCTCGACTACGCGAACAAGCGGGTGGTGGTGATCGGCTCGGGCGCGACGGCGGTAACGATCGTCCCGGCAATGGCTGAGAAGGCCGCGCACGTCACGATGCTCCAGCGCACCCCCACATGGATGTTCACGCGGCCCGCCAAGGACGCCATCGCCAATTTCCTGCGCAAGGTCCTGCCGGAAAAACTCGCTTACCGGCTCACCCGGTTCAAGAACATCAAGATGCAGGACTTCAGCTTCAAGCTGGCGCGCGACAATCCGCAGAAGGTGAAGGACGCGCTCTACAAGAAGATCGAAGCCGCGCTCGGCCCGGATTACGAAAAGGACAGCTTCACGCCGCCCTACAACCCCTGGGAACAGCGCTTGTGCCTGGTGCCCGACGAAGACCTGTTCCAGGCGATGAAGGCAGACAAGGCCGATATCGTCACGGGCCACATCGCCGGTTTCGAAAAAGGCGGCGTGCGGCTTGCCAACGGCGATTTTCTGCCCGCCGACATCGTCGTCACGGCGACGGGTCTGAAACTGGCGGTTGCCGGGAAGATCGCCATCCATGTCGATGGCGAGCCGGTCGCATTCAACCAGCGGTTCTATTACAAGGGCTGCATGTTCTCGAACCTGCCCAATCTGGCGGTGGTGTTCGGATATTTGAACGCCAGCTGGACTCTGCGCGCAGACATCAATTCCGATTACGTCTGCCGGGTGCTTGAACACATGCGCACGACCGGCACAACCATCGCGACCCCGGTGCTGACCCCGGAAGGCGAGGCCGCCATCACCGAAGACGACGTGTTCGATTTCTCCAGCGGCTACATCCAGCGCGGCAAGCACATCATGCCGCGCAATTCGGTCAGCTACCCGTGGCGGCTCAATCAGGAATATGTGCTGGATCGCAAGCGCATGAAGGCAGATCCGCTGCTCGACGGCATCCTGACATTCTCCCGCGCAGGCGCAATCGCACGACCTTCCGAGCCCGAGCTCGAAGCTGCTGAATAACCGATCATCCTCGCGGCGGGGGGCATCTGCGCCGCGCCGCGAGGAATCTCTTTTGCTTGGCTCCGGCTTGGCCTAATCCCCTTGGCATGACCTCTCCCGAAAAGATCTGGACCGCCGCGCTTGTGGTGATCGGCGATGAAATCCTCTCCGGCCGCACGCAGGACAAGAACATCGCGCAGGTGGCAAGCTGGCTGCAGGTGCAGGGCATCCGCCTTGCCGAGGTGCGAGTGGTGCCCGATGTCGAGGCGCGGATCGTCGCGGCGGTGAACGAATTGCGGGCCGGCAACGACTATCTGTTCACCACTGGCGGGATCGGCCCCACCCATGACGACATCACCGTGGATGCCGTCGCCGCCGCCTTGGGCGTGCCGGTCGTCATCCATCCCGAAGCGCGCGCGCTGCTTGAAAACTACTACGCGACCAAGGGCGGGCTCAACGAAGGCCGTCTGCGGATGGCGCGGGTGCCCGAAGGATCGGAACTGATCCCCAACCGCATGTCCGGAGCGCCCGGCATCAGGCGCGGCAACCTGTTCCTGATGGCGGGCGTGCCGCACATCACCGCCGGGATGCTCGATGCGCTAACCGGCCAGCTCGAAGGCGGCGCGCCGCTGCTGACCGAGACCATCGGCTGCTGGGTCGCCGAAAGCGAGATCGCCGACCTGCTCCGGCAGGTCGAAGCGGCGCATGACACCTGCCAGATCGGCTCCTACCCGTTCTTCCGCGAAGGCCGGGTGGGCGCCAATTTCGTGGTGCGATCCACCAGCGCCGAAGATCTCAGACGCTGCTGCGACAGCCTTACCGATGGGCTTGTCACCAGCGGGCGCGAGGTCACGCCCGGCGGGATCTGACCTTCGGGTCGTTCAGGAGACATCATCACGGGCCCTTAACCCTTTGCCTTTATGGGCTTTGCGGCCATGACCCGCGTCTACATAACCATCGATACCGAGTATTCCTCGGGTCTTTATACCGGGCCGGGACGGGCGGACCGGGCGGAAAACTACGCCCGGTCGATCGCCTGCATCACACCCCAAGGCCCTGCGGGTATCACGCACAAGATCGCGCTGCTGAACGAATACGGCCAGAAAGCGGTGTTCTTTGTCGACCCCATGCCGGCGCTGGTGTGGGGCGTGGCGGCAATCGAGGACGTCGTCGGTCCGATCATCGCTGGCGGGCAGGACGTGCAGTTGCATTGCCACACCGAATGGCTCGAACTGGCAGGCGCCGCCAATCCGCTGCGTTCGCAACGGACCGGCCGCAACATCGCCGATTTTCCGTTCGACGAGCAGTGCCAAGTCCTCGACTTCGCTCGCACGACCCTGATGGCGGCAGGCGCGCCCGCGCCGGTGGCGTTTCGCGCGGGCAATTACGGCGCCAACGACGATACGCTGCGAGCGCTGGCCGCAATCGGCCTTGCCTATGATTCCAGCCACTGCCCTGCGCTCACGGACGGAGCGTGCCGGATCAGCCTCAGCCCGGAAGACCGCGATCCCGTGCTGCATCAGGGCGTCATCGAAATCCCGGCCGGCTCCATCGGCACCATTGGCGGCGGGCAGCGCCACGCCCAGATCACCGCCCTGACGCTTGCTGAAATGCTCGCCGCGATCCGCCATGCCCGCGACACCGGACGCGAAAGCTTCACGCTGGTCAGCCACTCCTTCGAACTCATCAATCGCCGCCGGATGGCGGTGAATCGCATCGTCCGCCGCCGCTTCACCGGACTGGTTCGCGCGCTCGCTGCCATGCGCGGGGTCGATACCGCCACCTTCGCGGACAACCCGCCACCACTCTCGGCGCTTGGCGGCAGCAGTCAGCCGCTCCCCGTCAGTCCGATGCGCACCGGCATGCGGCTGGCCGAGCAGATCGTCTCGAACTCGCTCTACGGCGCGCTCTAAGGGGGCGGCGATGGCAGAGGTGCGTCAGGTCGGGATCGATTTCACCATCGGCGCGCGGCGCTTGGCCGTGATCCCGCGCAGCCTTGCCACCTGGAGCTTCAGCCTCGAACAGGTGCTCGCGCGCAGCTTGCCCGATCCCCCGGCCCCCGGCCCCGACGGCTTGCGCGTGCTATCCGCCCCGACCGAACGGCTGGCCGAACTCGCCGCCCGCTATCCCAGCTTCGTCGCTGGTGGGCGGCAGGATTACCGGCGCCACTATATCGACATGGAGCAAAGCTTCGCCGATTACCTCGCGCGGTTCTCCGCCAAGACCCGCTCGACCCTCAGACGCAAGGCGCGCAAGCTGAGCGAAGAGACCGGCGGCTATTTCATCACCGAACATCGCACCCCGGCCGAGATCGAGGCCTTTCTGGCCGCCGCCCTGCCCTTGTCGGCGCGCACCTATCAGGCCCGGTTGCTCGATGCCGGCCTGCCCGACACTCCCGCCGTCCGCCGCGCCATGCTGGAAGCGGCGGAGGACGACCGGATGCGCGCCTTTATGCTGCACGCAGGCGGGCAGCCGATCGCCTATCTGTCACTGCCGGTCGTGGGCGATACGCTGGTCTATGCCCATCTCGGATACGATCCCGATCAAGCCCGCCTGTCACCCGGCACGGTGCTGCAGATGGACGCGTTGGAGGTGCTGTTTGCGCAAAGGCGCTATCGCTGGTTCGACTTCACCGAAGGCGAAGGCGCACACAAGGCCATGTTCGGCACCCACAGCGCGGCGTGCACGAGCGTGATGCTGCTGCGCCCGACGCTGGCCAATCGCGCCCTGCTCGCATCGCGCGGAGCCTTCGATGGGGGTGTGGCGCAGGCCAAGGCGCTTGCCGGGAAATCCGGCGCGCTCGGCCGGATACGTGCAGCCTTACGCGCCTGAGCGCGGATCGCGATTCGGATCACTGTCGGCAGCATGGCGGCGATTGCTGCCCTGCTTACGAAACCGCTCCTGCATTGCCCGCCGTTCGGAAGGGGGCGATCCGCCCAGCAGACCGAACCGCAGCGCCAGATACAGCCACAGCGCAGCAAAAACGCCGAGCAGCGAGCCCACGGCCAGACCAAGGCGGAGATCGTAATGCAGGATCAGCGCAAATGCGGCGACGGCAAAGCCGATCACAAACCACTTGGGATCGAGAAACGACCCGTCGTCGGGGGAAGCGCCCATTCGATTGTCCTTTTTCAGGCGCGCCGGGAGAGGATGCCGGGGAGCACGCCTTGACACCTAAGATGGTGACACAGTTCAGGAAAATCAATGGGACATTTGGCCCCCTCAGCTATTCTTGCGCGCGCGCTCCTCGCGTTGGCGGTGGGCCGCTTCCTCGGCCTTGCGCAGATTGGCGCGACCGGCGCGGCGATTGGCAAGCCACCCGTAGATGATCGCAATAAGCAGCAGGCCAGCACCGACCGGAGGCGCCAGCCGCGAATCGGTGAGATAAACCGCGACGAGGATCACGAGCACGACGACGATGACAGCGGCTTTGGTCATGGTTTACTCCTTCCCTTGATCAACGCGAGAGGGCGCGCGCATGATCCCCGGTTGTCGACCACCCGTCGCGGCCCCGCCGCCGCCCGACGCAAAAGGGGCCGGATGCACACGGCATCCGGCCCCCAGTTGCCTCATCAGAGGCGCTGTAGGAAAGTGCTCAGATCAACCGACGCGCCTCTCGATCCCGCAGGGATCGCAAGGCCGACTGGCCGCCGCGCCTAATGGCGCGGTAGCCAAGGGGCCGGACGGCCCCGCCGGCGCCTGAGGCGCAACAGATTATGCCCCTTCGACTTCGCCGAGGTCGACCTTGAGGCCCGGGCCCATCGACGAAGTGAGCGAGATCTTGCGGACATACTTGCCCTTGGACCCGCTCGGCTTGGCCTTGACCACCGCTTCGGTCAGCGCCTTGAAGTTGGCCTTCAGCGCATCATCGGAAAAGCTCAGCCTGCCGATGCCCGAATGGATGATGCCCTGCTTTTCCACGCGGAATTCGACCTGGCCGGCCTTGGCATCCTTCACCGCCTGTTCGACATTCGGGGTCACCGTGCCCAGCTTGGGGTTCGGCATCAGCCCCTTGGGGCCGAGCGTCTTGCCCAGACGGCCGACAATGCCCATCATGTCGGGCGATGCGATCACGCGGTCGTAATCGAGATTGCCCGCCATCATGTCTTCCATCAGGTCTTCCGCGCCGACCTTGTCAGCCCCGGCAGCCAGCGCCTTTTCAGCGTTGTCGCCGCGCGCGAACACTGCAACGCGCACGTCCTTGCCGGTGCCCGACGGCAGCGACACCATGCCGCGCACCATCTGATCGGCGTGACGCGGATCGACGCCGAGGTTCATCGCGACTTCGACGGTTTCGTCGAACTTGCGCTTGAACTGGCGCAGAGTGGCCAGCGCTTCCTCAACCGAATAGAGCTTCTCGCGATCGAGATTGGCCATTTCCTTGGCCTGCTTGGAAATCTTCACCATCGGATTAGCCCTCCACCACTTCGAGGCCCATCGAACGGGCGCTGCCTGCGATGATCTTCATCGCCTGATCAATGTCGTTCGCGTTCAGATCGGCCATCTTGGCTTCCGCGATTTCCTTGATCTGCGACTGCTTGATGGTTCCGGCCGAAATCTTGCTGGGCTCCTTCGAGCCCGATTTCAGGCCAGCCGCCTTCTTCAGGAAGTAGGACGCCGGCGGGGTCTTGGTGATGAAGGTGAACGAGCGATCCGCATAGACCGTGATCACGGTCGGGATCGGCATGCCCTTTTCCATTTCCTGCGTCGAGGCGTTGAATGCCTTGCAGAATTCCATGATGTTCACGCCGCGCTGACCCAGTGCCGGGCCGATCGGGGGCGAGGGCGTTGCGGAGCCCGCGGGCACCTGCAACTTGATATAGCCTTCGATTTTCTTGGCCATGAGGCCTTACTCCTGTCGCACTATTGCCCCGTTCTTTCGACCGGGGCTCATGTTGAGCGGTCAAACGCCCCTGCTTCGTGCATTGCAGGGGCTCCCGCACGGAATCGCTGCACCCGAGGTTCAGCGAAGGCGCGCGCATAGCGGTTTGCAGGCGGAATGCAAGGCTGCTCTGCCTGATCGCCGTTCAGCTTTCGCGCCTGCGAGCTGAAGCAGGAGACACATGAGACACTGTCCAGGAACAGGAAAACCGCCCTCACCGCACGTGGATTCTGCAGGAGGTGGCGAGAGAGTGGGCCAATGGGGGAATGCGCAGCGGCGGGAGAGGACAGGGATCAGGCCTAGCTTGGCCCGGTGGTGTAGGAAACGGCTGCTGCGCGCCGGGCGGCAGCAAGCCGATGGCTCATTCGCCGGGCGGCTTCGGCTGCGGGACGGGCGGACGCAGGCCCTTGGTGCGGCTGGTGAGGTGGAATGCGCGGCACAAGGTGCACTTGTAAGCGCGCAAGGTTGTGTCGGCCCGCAGGGCCACCGCATCGGCCTCGTCGCGAGTGGCGAAGCGGCGCTTGCGCTGACAGATGCCGAGGCTGGTTTTCATGACCTGCCGTTAGGGCATCGATATTCGCGCTGAACCGGCCTCGCCAGAGGCCGCGAGCGCACGCGCACGAGCCGCAGGCGCCCGTAGGAGCGGAGCGTAGCGGAGGAAACCCGCCCTCAAGTAGCGGACGCGAAGCACAGCCACAGGCTGAACCGATAGGGCTACAAGCACTCGCCGAGGACGCACCCGCGGAGGCGGGTGCGCAACCACTACTTCGACAATTCGACCTGTTCGAAGTCCAGCTCGACCGGGGTGGCGCGGCCGAAGATCGACACGCCGACCTTGACCTTAGCCTTGTCGAAATCGAGTTCTTCCACGATGCCGTTGAAGCTGGCGAAAGGGCCATCCAATACCTTGACCGAATCGCCGATCTCATAATCGACGCTGATTTCGCGCTTGGGCGCGGACTGGGCTTCGGCGACGCCGCCGAAATAGCGCGAGGCTTCTTTTTCCGAAATCGGCTGCGGCTTGTTGCCCGAGCCCAGGAAACCGGTGACCTTGGGGGTGTTCTTGACCAGGTGATAGACATCATCGGTCATGTTCAGCTTGGCCAGCACATAACCGGGCATGAACTTGCGTTCGACCTGCACCTTCTTGCCGCGCTTGACCTCGGTGATGGTCTCGGTCGGGACCTGCACTTCCTCGACCCCTTCGGACAGGCCCAGCCGTTCGGCCTCGGAAATGATCGCGTCGCGAACCTTGTTCTCGAACCCGGAATAAGCGTGAATGATGTACCAGCGAGCCATGGATTGTCCTTGGAATGACGTCTGACGGGCAGCCCTGAACGGGCGCGAATTACTTCAGCAGGCCGATCGCTGCGCCCACCAGCGCCGCAAAGGCGCTGTCGATGGCGAGGAAGAACAGCGACAGGATCACCATGAAGATGAACACGAAGATCGCCGTGCGCACCGTCTCGTCGCGGGTCGGCCACACGATCTTCGCGGTTTCGGCACGCACCTGGTTGACGAATTCCGCCACCGAGGTCTTGCGCTTCTTTTCTTCGGTCACATTCTTCTGCTCGGCCATCTGAGCCTCGTTCCTTCGGTAGTGCCTGCGTCTTCGCCGGTCGGCTTTCAGGTAGGGGGCCGCGCCGTCCGGGACAAGGTCTCGGAGGGGCTGGATGATCGCCGATGTCGGGAAGACCGCGCTCCTTTACGTCCGGTGCACAGCAAATGCAAGATGATGCTCGCATGCATCAGGCGGCGCGCCGATGGCGGAAAAGCCGGACGGCAGGACTAGGCAAGGCGAAAGCGCCGCACTAGCGTGCACGCCCTGACACATCATGGCTCCAGCAACAGGTTTGCATGAGGCCGCAACTTCGGGGATCACATCAACATGGCAGCAGGCAGCACGATGTCGCTGGGGGAGCGGCTGGTCGCGCCCGTCACCAATGTCTCGGACTTTATCTGGGCGGGCACCTGGGACGGGAAGCCATTGTGGTGGCTGTCGATCGATGGTCAGTCGATCCCGCCGATGACGATCATCCTGCTGGGCATCGGCCTGTGGATCATGGTCGGCCTGAGGTTCTATCCGATCGTCAAGCTGGGCAGCGCCTTTGCCGGACTGTTCGCCAGCCGCAAGGGTTCGGGCGCGGGCGAGATCAGCCCCTTTGCCGCGCTCTCCACCGCGCTGTCGGGGCAGGTCGGCACCGGCAATCTGGCGGGGGTCGCCACCGCGATCGCGCTGGGCGGGCCGGGCGCGATCTTCTGGATGTGGATCACCGCGCTGTTCGGCATGGCCTTGGCCTTTGCGGAAGGAAGCCTTGCGATCCGTTACCGTGAACGCACTGCGGATGGCGTGTATCGCGGCGGACCGATGACCTACATCATGATGGGCCTCGGCCCGAAGTGGACGTGGCTGGCGGTGGTGTTCTGCATCGGCACGCTGTTTTCCGCGCTGGTCACCGGCAATTCGATCCAGGCCAACGAAGTCGCCAGCGGGCTGAACGAATTGTTCGGTTGGGAACGCTGGTTCGGCGGCGCGGTGGTGGCGGTGGCGGTGTTCATCGTCATCATCGGCGGGATCAAGTCGATCGGCACTGTCGCGGAAAAGGTCGTCCCGTTCATGGCGGCGACCTACATCGTCATGGCGCTGGTGGCATTGGCGTTGAACTTCGGCGACCTGCCCGAAACCTTCAGCCGCATCTTTACCGGCGCGTTCAATTTCCAGAGCGCCAGCGGCGGGTTCGCAGGCGCGGCGCTGATCCTCGCGCTGCGCGCCGGGGTGGCGCGCGGGCTGTTCTCGAACGAGGCGGGTCAGGGTTCGACCGCGATGGCCCATGCCGTCGCCCAGACCGACGATCCCGAACTGCAGGGCCGCATGGCGATGATGGGCACCTTCATCGATACCATCATCATCTGCACCATGACCGCGCTGGTGATCCTGACGGTGCAGGGCGACTTCGCCTATCAGGGACAGAGCGTCGAACACGTGTGGCAGTCCGATCTCGGCACCACTGCGATGAGCGGGTTCGTGACGACATCCGGCGCGTTTGCCGCGGCGTTCCCGTTCCCGATCGCGGGCATCCCGCTGGGCACGCTGGTCGCTTCGGTCGCGCTGATCCTGTTCGTGTTCACCACGCTGCTGACGTGGAGCTATTACGGCGAACGCGCGATCACCTTCCTGTATGACCGCATCCCCGGCGCGAGCCGCCGCGGCGAAAAGGCGCTGCATATCGGCTGGCGGGTGCTGTGGTGCGCAGGCATCTATGTCGGCGCGACCCAGCCTTCGCAGCTGGTCTGGCGGCTTGGCGACATCTCCAACGCGGCGATGGCCCTGCCCAACCTGCTCGCCCTGCTGATGCTGTCGGGCGTGGTGTTCGCGCTGTCCCGCGGGAATCGCACAGCCGGCAAGGATTTTGCCGGCGACGCGGCTGCAGAACCGGCGGAATAGCGGGCGTTCGTGCTTGGTCAGTGGTGATCGACGCCACAGGCGGCACAAGGGCGCCAAAGCCTTGTGGCGCCCGCCCGCAGCGACGCTGGCTCAGCCAGCGTGAGTGAGGATTTCGCGCGCCGGATGGCGTGCGGAACACAAAGACCCGAAATGAAGGATCAGCCGGGAGGGCGAACCGGCGGAGGGCGGTTCATGCGGCGAAAAATTGGCAGGGGTGTGCGGACTCGAACCGCAGGCCCTCGGTTTTGGAGACCGATGCTCTACCAACTGAGCTACACCCCTGCAGCGCGTTGGAAGGCGCCCTTTATCGAAGCCTCCGAGGATAGGCAATCCTCTTTGCAGGCCGGCCCGATCGCAAAGGACTGACCTTCAGGCCTCTGCGCGCTGGCATCGCGCGCCAGACGCATGTATTGTGCAGCGCTGCCATGCACGCTCCCCTGCGCCCTCCGATCCCGGTCGAAACCTTGCTGCTCGCCTATCGCAGCGGGATTTTCCCGATGGCCGACCGGCGTGAGGATACCGAGGTGTTCTGGGTCGAGCCGCGCGAGCGGGCGATTCTGCCGCTGGACGGCCTGCATATCTCCAAATCCCTGCGCAAGGTGCTGCGGACCGATCGCTTCACCGTGACGCTCGATCGCGCCTTCGAACAGGTCGTCCGCGCCTGCGCCGAGCCGCGCCCCGATCATCCCGAAACCTGGATCAGCGAACGCATCGTGCACAGCTATATCGGCCTGCACCGCGCCGGCCACGCCCATTCGGTCGAATGCTGGGTGGAAGGAGCCAGCGGCCAGAGCGAACTGGCGGGCGGGCTCTACGGAGTCAGTTTCGACCGGGTGTTCTGCGGAGAGAGCATGTTCAGCCGCGCGCCCAATGCCAGCAAGGTGGCGCTGGCATGGCTGGTGGCGCTGCTGCGGCAGGCCGGATTTGCGCTGCTCGATTGCCAGTTCATGACCGAACATCTGCGCACCATGGGGGCGACCGAAATCCCGCAGCGCGATTATCGCCGCCGGGTCGATCTGGCGCATGGGCGCCCGGCCACAAGCCTCGGCACGGCATGGCGGTATTTCAGCGAAGGGACAGATTATGGAGTCGGTGAAGCAGAGGGCCCAACCGCCGCGTCCTCGCCAGGCCAGCGCATCGCGCAATCCTTGACCCATACATCATAGACCGGGTGTTCGACCACGTTGAGGCTGGGCGATTCGCGGAACAGCCAGCCGGAGAACACCCGGGCATGCTGGCTGGCGCCGCGCTCCTGAATGTCGACCTGCACGAATGCGCCCGTTTCCTGCGGCAGTTCCCACGGCGCAGTGCGCTCGCACGCGGACAGGCGAACGATCACCGGGCCGAACTCGGCGCTCTCACCCGGCTTCAGGATGATGTCCTGCGCGACATTGTTGCGTTTGTTGAGCAGGCCCAGCGTCGCGATCCGCTGATCCATCGGGGTTGCGCCATCGTCGCTGGCCGCGTCCTCGGCAGGGGCTGGTGACCCTGCGGCGGTCGGCGCTGCATCGTCCAGCGGGACATTCGCAGTTTCGGCTTCACCCGCGCCGTCGCACGCAGCCAGAGCGAGCACGAGAGCGCAGACCAGCGGCGCGGCAGGAAACGAAAGCCGCATGGCGTGCGTCAGCCCTCGGTGCTGCCGGGCGTCCAGGCCTCGTAATCGCCCACAGCGCGGGCGCGCTTGCCGCCGCGCTCCAACGCGCCTTGGGGGAAATAGGCCTGCGCGGTACCGGTTGCGTTGGGGGTATAATCCACTTCCCACACCTTGGGCGGGGGCAAGTGGCTTTCGGGCACTTCGTCATAGGTGCCGTGCAGCCAGCCGTGCCATTCGGATGGCACGCAGCTGGCATCATTGACGCCGGCGTAGATCACCCAGCGCTTTCCGCGTTGGGTGTAGGAGCCGTTGTTCGCCCCGCCCTGCGCCTTGGCACGGTAATATTTGTTACCCGCGGCATCGGTGCCGACATGCTCGCCGCCCGCGCGGCTGGCCCAGAGGTGCGTGCCGATGGTGGCACCGTCCCACCAGGTGAATATTTTTGCGAGGATTCCCATGAGCGCGCGCCTACCCCAAACCGCTCGTACCGCCAAGAAGGAAGATGATGGGACAGAGTGGAAGCCGCCGCTAAACTCGCTCTAGCGGTAGGAATGGTAGGCCAGGGAACTCGACCGCGATTGCATTGCCGGAACGAACGGGGCCGCCGTCCAGAGCAATAGCCATGATGCCTGACTTGCGAATCAGCGTTCCGTCAGTGCCCCGATCAAGCACAGCGGCTAGCAAGCCGGACTGGAAGTTGTCGATCTGCGCGCACGGGTTCCGCAATCCGGTCACTTGCAGTCGCACAGACCCGCCGATCCGCAGAATAGCACCGCGAGGCAGGCTGAGCAGGTCAATTCCGCTGGTGGTGATGTTTTCGCCGAGATCGCCCGGCCTGACAAGAAAGCCACGCGCGCTAAGCTCATCGAAAAGTTCGCTGTGAATGAGATGCACCTGACGCAAATTCGGCTGCGACGGATCGACCTTGATTCGCGAACGATGCTTGACCGTAACCCCGCTGTGCGCGTCGCCTGCAACGCCCAATCCGGCCACGATGTCGATTACGGAGACGACCTGCTTGGAGAAATTGTGGCAGGCGTCTCTGGATACCGCGATAACGTGAGCGGACATCGGAGCCTCTTTTCGACGGGCAAGTGCGCGCAATGGTCGGCGCTACCTCGGCAGGGCGTAAGTTACCCGATCCCCCGGCACGATGCCCAGTTCCGCCGCCCGCCCGGCACGCAGTTCGAGCACCGCGGCGGCCACCCCCGATGATGACACCGAATCGAGCGAATAGGGCACGGTATTGGCCGCGATATTGGTGATCCGTCCGTCAGGTCCGATGAAGATGATATCGAGCGACAGCGGCGTGTTCTTCATCCAGAAGCTGCGCGGCTCCAGCACTGCGGAGGGAAAGATCATCCCTTCGAAATCGCCGAGTTCGGTGCGGAACATCAGCCCCTTCGCCTGCGCCTGCGGACTGTCAGCGAGTTCGACCCTGAACGGCAGGCGTTTGTCGCCGCGCATCACCGTCAGATCGATCACCTGAAGCCCGGACACCGGGTGGCGCGCGACCTCCGCGCTCGTTGCGGCAGCCGGTGTCTGCGCCCGTGCCGCGGTGACTTCGCCCGGCGAACATGCCGCCAGCGGCCCCATTGCGATCACTCCGACCACCAGTGCCTGCCTGATCATGCGCCTTACCATGTGTCTTCGATCCCTTCTTCGTCCGCGGCTTCATCCAGCCATTGCGCGACATCCTCCTCCCGGCTTGCGGCAAGGATGAAACGCACATGATCGTACTGGTGGCCTGCGCGCAGCATTGCTGCAACGGCTTTTTCGTGCGCCTTGCGCCGCGCCAGCGGATCGCTGCTGACCTCGCGTCCGGCGCCCCACGGGCCGATCCGTTTTTTCTGCGCCATCAGCGCGGCGGCCTTGCGGCTCGCGCTCTCGCCGGGGGCGGTGTCTTGCCGGATGCCTTCATCGACGCCGGCCGCCCACAGCGCCTGTTCGACGCGCCGGGCGCCGTATCCCCTTGCGCCAAGATCGCGCGCCCGTGCGCGGGCATAGGCGGCATCATCGACATATCCGAGTTCGACCAGCCGGGCGACCAGCGCCGGAATATCGATCCGCACGTCCCGTCCATCCGCATCCGTGGCGGTGCCGCGCTCTCTCAATTTGCGCAGCAGATAGGCCTCCAGCCGCGCCCCGGTGCTGGCGAAACGCGCGGCATAGGACAGCGCCAGGTCGCGCAAGGCGCGCTCGTCCAGCGGCGGCTTGACGCGCTTTTCGCCCCGTTCCCGGCGAGGGCGATCCCCTGCGGCATCACTACCGCGGGATGACGAATTCGCTTTACCTGAAACCATTTCGCCTTATTCGTGCCACTTTCCTTATCAATGCGGATAGCTGGACAGGGCCGGATTATGCCCGGCACAACGGGGCAATGCCAGAGCGCAGCAGGAGAATTCCCTCGATAAGCGCCGCAACTTACGGGTATCGCGATAAACTATGACCGACGCCGTTTTGACGCCGACGCCGAATGATTGCGATCTGCCGCGGATTCGCGCGCAGTTCGCCACGTTCAACGATGCGATCGACTATGCCGCGAAGAGCCGCAAGGGGCTTAACTTCCACGACATGCGAGGCGAACTGGCGCGGGTGTACCCCTATGCCGAAATGCGCGAGGATGCCCTGGCGATGGCACGCCGTCTGGTCGCAGCCGGAATCGGCAAGGAAGACCGCGTCGCGCTGATCGCAGAGACCGGGGCGGAATTCGCCGCATTGTTCTGCGCCTGCGTCTATGCCGGGGCGTGGCCGGTGCCACTGCCGCTGCCGACCAGCTTCGGCGGCAAGGAAAACTTTATCGACCAGCTGGCGGTGCAACTGGTGAGCTGCGACCCCAAGCTGCTGCTCTACCCCGCCGAAATCACTGAAATGGCCGAGGCTGCCGCCGCGCGGCAGGGTTGCAGCGCGGAAAGCTGGCAGGATTTCGCTGCCCGCGAAGCGCCCGACGTCGCCCTGCCCGCCGCCAGCCCGGAGGATATCTGCTATCTGCAATATTCCAGCGGATCGACCCGTTTCCCGACCGGCGTGGCGGTGACCCATAAGGCGCTGCTGCACAATCTGTACGGCCATTCCACCACCATGGAACTGGGCGAGAATGACCGCTGCGTCAGCTGGCTGCCGTGGTATCACGACATGGGGCTGGTCGGGTGCCTATTGTCGCTGATCGCCAATCAGGTGTCGGGCGATTACCTGAAGCCCGATGCCTTCGCCCGCCGTCCGCTGGCGTGGCTCGATATGATTAGCCGCAATCCGGGCAACACGCTCTCCTATTCGCCGACCTTCGGCTACGATATCTGCGCGCGCCGCATTTCCAGCCAGAGCCAGGTCGCCGAACGCTTCGACCTGTCGCGCTGGCGGATTGCGGGCAACGGCGCGGACATGATCCGCCCGGACGTGATGCAGAGCTTCGTCAATGCGTTCGCGCCTGCGGGGTTCAAGGCATCGTCCTTCACCCCGTCCTATGGTTTGGCCGAAGCGGTGCTGGCGGTGACGGTGATGCCGCCGGGCGAAGGCATCCGGGTCGAACTGGTCGAGGAGGAACGCCTGTCGGGCGCCCCGCGCGATCTGTCGCGTCCGGCCCGCTACCGCGCCATCGTCAATTGCGGCAAGGCGCTGCCCGACATGGAAGTCGCGATCCGCGGAGAGGATGGCCACAGCCGCAGCGATCACCAGATC
The DNA here is from genome assembly GCF_040148725.1 of Erythrobacter sp. NFXS35. Classification (NCBI taxonomy): domain Bacteria; kingdom Pseudomonadati; phylum Pseudomonadota; class Alphaproteobacteria; order Sphingomonadales; family Erythrobacteraceae; genus Erythrobacter; species Erythrobacter sp. NFXS35. Next base: position 1,541,837 of record NZ_JAGDEB010000001.1, read on the forward strand.
GGCAAGGTCTGGTGCCGCGGGCCCAGCGTGATGCACTCCTATTTCCGCAATGCCGAAGCGACCACCGATTGCCTGGTCGACAATTGGCTCGACACCGGGGACATGGGCTACACCGCCAATGGCTATCTGTTCATCGTCGGACGGGCGAAGGACATGATCATCATCAACGGCAAGAACCACTGGCCGCAGGATATCGAATGGGCGGTGGAACAGCTGCCCGGTTTCAACCACGGCGATATCGCCGCCTTCTCGATCGAGATGGAGAACGGCGAGGAAGCGCCCGCCGTACTGGTGCATTGCCGCGTGTCCGATCCGGTCGAACGGATCAAACTGCGCGAACAGATCGCCGACAAGGTGCGTTCGGTTACCGGCATGAGCTGCATCGTCGAACTGGTCCCCCCGCGCACCCTGCCACGCACGTCGTCAGGCAAGCTCAGCCGCGCCAAGGCGAAGAAGCTGTACTTGGCGGGCGAGATCGTACCGATCCAGCTGGCGGCCTGAAGGCGGGCGGGCAGCAGGCCCGGCGCAAGGGCGAGCCGCCTACGCTTTGCCGGATCCGGGTTCACGCAAGAACCCCCACCTGATCGTCCGCTTTGGAGCGCTGCGCTTCAAAGCGTGAATGGCTGGTATCGGGTGAGGAGCGGAAACATAGCCCGCAGGTGAGAGCGCAGCATCCTCGGACCGGGTGATCTCCGTGCGCCGAGCAGGTTCAAGAGGTCGGCCTAAGCAAGAGGTTACCGGTTGTCGCCCTTGCCTTTGCCTCTGCCCTTGCCGTTGCCTTCCTTATCATCGTCATCGTCATCGTCGCCGCTGCCATTGTCATTGCCGTTGCCGTTGCCGTTACCGTTACCGTTACCGTTACCGTTACCGTTACCGTTACCGTTACCGTTACCGTTACCGTTACCGTTACCGTTACCGTTGCCGTTGCCGCTGCCGTTGCCGCTGCCGTTGCCGCTGCCGTTGCCGCTGCCGCTGCCGCTGCCGCTGCCGCTGCCGCTGCCGCTGCCGTTGCCGTTGCCGTTGCCGTTGCCGTTGCCGTTGCCGTTGCCGTTGCCGTTGCCACCGCTATCGTCGCCACCGCCACCACCGCCGCCGCCGCCGCCGCCGCTACCGCCGCTACCGCCGCCACCGCCGCCACCGCTTCCGTCGCTCTCGCCTGGGCTGCCACCCGGATCGGCCATGCTGGCTGCGGCGGCCGAGAACGTATCTGTCGTTGTGATTCCCAGCGCGCTGAGCGCGCCGATTGCGCCGAGTGCGATCAATGCGGTTAGCAATGCGTACTCAGTCGCAGCCGTACCGCAGGTGTCTTCAAAAAGCCTGTTCGGAGTCTTAACCATTTGCTTTCACCAACTTGCCTGCCATCGAGGCCGCTTGGTGCAGGGCAAAAGTTAAGAATCTTTAAATGCATCGCATCCCTGTCGGCGACGCGAGCACACGAAAACCCTCTTATTCTTCAGCTGCTTCGCACATTTCGACCTTTAACTGGAGAGATCGGCCGAGCCTGTCGGGAGTCCGCTGTGAGGTCGCAACCCGAGCGGCAGGTTCTTCCAGAAATTCAGCAGAGCTGACAAGGCAACCGCCGGGTGCGGATAGGATTACGGGCCAAGGCTACTCTTCCTCTGCCGCCCACCCTGCGCGCAGCGTTCCCGAGCCGCCCCGCACGGCCACGCGCGCGCCCTGTTCGCGCAGCAGTTCGGCGGCGCGCTCGCCCTCCTCGGGATCGCCGGTCAGCACCACGCCGCGGTCAAGCCGCTGCGCTGCCCAGGCGATCACCGCCAATGCCTCGTTACCTTGCGCGTTGGGTCCGTCCTCGCCGAACGGGATGGTCTCCGGAAGCGCGGCTCTGGGCGGGATCAGTTCGATCGTCCATTCCGGCTCGGTCACGGCGATCCGCTGTTCAAGCGTGCGATAGGCATCCAGTCCGGCATCGCCCAGCCGCCGTGATCGCACCAGTGCCCGGCGGCGGCTTCGGTCGATCAGCACGTCGTTCTCGGGCACCCCGGAAGCGAGCGAGAGGCGGGTGGCAAGCGCCGTCAAGCGCTCGTTGGCGGCGGCGGCCTCGCGCGCACGGGTCGCGGAAAGCTGCGCCCGCTGGGCCGCGCCCGCCCCGGTCTCGGTCTGCGTCTGGGTAAGGGTCAACGCCACAGGGCGGCCCAGCCGATTGGTAAGCGCGCGGGTGATCTCGCTTTCGGCGTCGGGCCGGATCACCGGCGTGAACATGATCGCACTGACGTTCAGCGGCGCGGACGAGAAATCGATCTGCAACGCATCGAGCTGCGCAGGGCCATCGAACCGCTCGCGAATGGCATCGCTGACGATCCGCTGGGCATTGGTTTCCCACGCGATCTGTTGCAGCGAAAAGCCCAGCGGCACGGCCAGCCCCATGAACACCGTCAGCAAGGCGACGTTCTGGAACATGGTGTTGCGCGCGCTCAGCGAGTTGCGGAATCCATAGAGCTTGGCCATCACGAAGGCTGTCAGCGCGATGGTCAGCAGGTTGGTGACGAACAGCAGCAGCGATCCGGAAAACACCGTCCAGTTGAAGGTCGCAAGGCCGAAGCCGACCACCGCCAGCGGCGGCATCAAGGCGGTGGCGATCGCCACGCCGACAATCGTGCCTTCGCGCCCGCGGATCATCGCATAGGCACCGGCAAGCGCGGAAAACAGCGCCACGAACAGGTCGAACAGGTTGGGCCGCGTGCGCGCGGCGATTTCTTCGGTGATGGTCTGGATCGGCGACAGATAGACCAGCGCGCCGCACAGCAGCACCGCCATCAGGCTACCCAGCAGCAGGGTGCGTGCGCATTGCTTGATCCAGTCCCAGTCCCCGATGGCGAGCGCGAAGCCCAGCCCCATGATCGGCCCCATCAACGGCGACAACAGCATCGCCCCGATCACCACCGCAGGCGAGGACAAAAGCAGGCCGAGCACCGCGATCCCGCCGCTCATCGCGGTCATGAACAAGTATCGTTCGGATAGTGACCCATCCTCGCGCCGCCGCTCGATCACTTCGGCCTGATCGACCTGGCCGACGACCTTTTCCACCCACCGCGTGCGGACGAATTCGATCAGCTCGCTCAGCGAGGATTGGACATTGGCGGTTTCTGTAGAACCGGAGCGGGCGGCGCCCGGCGATGCTTCATCCGGCCTGCTGTTGGCATCGTCGTCGCGTTCCCGCACAAGCGCGACATCCTCGGCGCCGATGTCGGCTCCGGGCTGGGGTGCGGTCTGGGAACGGGGCGTGTCGATCATCGGCGTGCCTTCATGAAATGCCTCAACGCCATCGCCCTAAACTGCGGAACGGACAAATGCCAATCGCACCGCGCTTTACCGCAACAGCAATGGACGCGGGAGGCCGATCCGGAGTAGCGTGCAAGCCGAACTTGAAACGCGTGTTTTAGATCACTAATACAGTCGGTATCGACCCGCGCGAACAGCGCCGGCTGACAGGGAGCACGAGAAAGGCATGAGCACCGAGACCCAGACGGCGACAGCGACCGCCACCGCCAGCGAATTTTCGCTCACTCCGCCCGATCCGGTGCCGAACGTCGCGCCCGAACAGGCGATCGGGCTGGTACCGGTCAGCACCGAACAGAAATCGAAGCTCGATACCAAGGTCGATGCCTTCGTGAACGATCTGGTCTCGGCCGATGCCAATTCGCCGGCGTTCGGCGAGAAGGTCGATCAGATCACCCGCATGGGACAGGAACAGATCCGCGCCGCATCTGCGATGTCGAACCGATTTCTGGATCGTCCGGTGCGCGCGATGGACGGCGATGGCACGGTGGGCAAGGATTTGGCCGAACTGCGCCGCACGGTCGAGGATCTCGATCCGGGCCGCAAGGGCAAGCTGTCCGGCCCGCGCAAGATCCTGGGCATCATCCCGTTCGGCAACAAGCTGAAGAACTATTTCGACAGCTACACCAGCGCACAGGGACATATCTCTTCGATCCTGCAGCGGCTCGAAAGCGGGAAGAAGGAACTCCACCTCGATAACGCCGCGATCGATACAGAACGCCAGAAGCTGTGGGCGGCGATGGGCGAGTTGGAACAGATGATCCACATCGCCAAGACGCTGGACGCGCGGCTGGAGGCGAAGGCGCTTGAACTCGACAGCAGCGATCCGGCCAAGGCCAAGGCGCTGCGCGAATCCGCGCTGTTCTATGTCCGCCAGCGCACGCAGGACTTGCTGACCCAGATGGCGGTGAGCGTGCAGGGCTATCTTGCGCTCGATCTGGTCAAGAAGAACAATGTCGAACTGGTGAAGGGCGTCGACCGCGCCAGCACCACCACCGTCGGCGCGCTGCGCACGGCGGTCACGGTGGCGCAAGCGATGACCAATCAGCGGTTGGTGCTGGGCCAGATCACCGCGCTGAACCAGACCACCAGCGATATTATCGATTCGACCAGCACGCTGCTGCGCGAACAGACCGCGCAAATCCACGAACAGGCAGCATCCAGCACAATCCCGCTGGAGACGCTGCAACGCGCGTTCCAGAACATCTATGACACGATGGACGAGGTTGATAATTTCAAGGTGCGTGCACTCGATTCGATGAAGCAGACGGTCACGACGCTGTCCGCCGAAGTCGAGAAGTCGAAGGGCTACATCGCCCGCGCCGAAGGGCAGGCGCAGGCACAGGCCAAGGTCGCCTCGCAAACGCCATCGTTGCTCGCACTGGATAAGTGATGCCCGACACGACCCGCGAATCCGACCGTATCCTGCGTGAGGCGAAAACCAGCCTCGCGGTCCAGCGCGATGGCGGGACGCACCGGCCCGGCCCGCGCAGCATCGGCAAGGGTTCGGCAGAACTCAAGATGAAGAGCCTGCTGAAACGGGTGCGCAACATCGCGATGGCGGTGGTGGCAATCTGGATCGGGGCGGGCATTTTCAGTGCGGTGGTCGGGCCACTGCTGTTCTGGGGCTTGATGGCCACGCTGCTTGCCACCGTGGTTGCTGTCGGCGTCCTCGGGATTTTTCCCAAGGTCAAGGTGCCCAAGCGCGCCGAACTTACGCTCGGCAATCCGGCGCAAATGGTAGCCCGCGCGGAATTGTGGCTGGAGGCGCAGCGCCCTGCCCTGCCGCCGCCGGCGCAGGGGATCGTCGACCAGTTGGGCGTGCAGCTCGATGCGCTCGGCCTTCAATTGCGCACCATTGATGCCGCGCATCCGGCGATGGGTGAAGTGCGCGAGCTGGTGGGCGAATATATCCCCGAAACGATCGACAACTACCGCAAGATTCCCGCGCACCTGCGCAAGGAAGAACACGCGGGCAAGACCGCTGACGAACGTCTGTCCGACAGCCTCTCCAAGCTTTCGGGCGAGGTCGACCGCGTCACGCGGCGGCTGGCCGAAGGTGCGCTGGATGATCTGGCGATCAAGAGCCGTTATCTCGAATACCGCTATGGCGGCGCCGAAGCGCTTGAGGACATGCGCGAAACCGCGCCGGACACCGGCGTGCCCCTGCCCGATTTTTCGCCCGATTTTGCAGCCGCACCCAAGTCGAAGCAGGAACGCTGAGCGATGCGCGTCACCTTGGCCCATGATCTCACCCGCGAGGAAGTCCGCCGCCGGATGCGCGCCCATGCCGATGAAATCGCTGGGTTCTTTCCTCCGGGTCTGGCCACCGTCACCACCACATGGAGCAGCGAAGACCGGATGGACATCGCCGCCGAGGTGATGGGCTTCACCATCCCCGGCGGAGTCGACGTGGGCGATCACGAGGTGGTGATCGAAATGGACCTGCCGATGCTGCTGAGCGTGATGCGCGGCCCGCTCGAACATGCGGTGACAAAGGAAGGCCAGCGCCTGCTCACCCCCTGATCCACTGGCAGAGGCTATGCCGCCCGCACCAGTAATGTCACTTCGGCCCCGCTGAAATCGAGGCTGTCGAGGCTTCCCGCAAACAGGCATTCCCCCGCCCCGGCCCGCGCCGCGCCATCCTGCGATGCCACTTCGCCGGCCAGCGGCAGCGCCAACAGCGCGCCTGAAAAGGCGGCGTGGGTCGCAGCATCGGGCTTGCCTTCGACCCGGCCGAGCCGGAAATGCGGCCCATCGACCAGCACCTGCCCGCGCGTTGCCACGCTTCCGCGATGTTCGGCGGCATAAGGCACACCCTGCGCCACAGCCAGCCCGCGTTCGAGATGCAGTTCGCGCGGGCGGCCATAATCATACAGGCGGAAGGTGGTGTCGCTGTTCTGCTGTACTTCGACCAGCGACAGACCGGGGCCGATCGCATGAACGGTGCCCGCTGGCAGATAGAACAGGTCGCCGGCGCTGGCCGGGTGCCAGGTCAGCAGGCGCTCGATCGTCCCGTCCCGCGCCGCCGCTTCGATCTCCTCCGGCGTCACGGCGCGTTCGAAGCCGATGGCCAACCGCGCATCGGGTTCGGCATCGAGCACCAACCAGCATTCCTCCTTGCCCCCCTCATCCGGCTGCGCCTCGGCATCGGAGGGATGGACCTGCACCGAAAGCTTTTCCGAGGTGAACAGGTATTTGACCAGCACCTGCGGCAATTCGGGCGGCGGTTCGAACCAGATTTCGCCGATCCGCTCGCCTGGCGGCGCCGCGAAGGGGGCAGGCAGATGCTCGCGGCCCCAAACCTTGGCGACCATGCGGGTGGGAAGCTGGCGCGCTGCCGTCATCATTGGTTCACCGCGCCCGGAAGCTTGCCGACGCGCTGCGCGCCTTCGCGGGTGGTGACCAGCACCTCGTTGCCGGACACGATGATGCTTACGTCCTTCAGCCCTACCGCAGAGATGCACGGGCCATCGGTCTGCGCGAAGACACCGCTGCATTGATCGAGATTGACTGTCCCGCCGCGCGCGACATTGCCGTGCACGTCCGCCGCGTCCGCCAGCGCATCGGCAAGCGCGGCCCAATTGCCGATGTCGGACCAGCCCATGCTGGCGGGCACCATCGCGGCGCGGGCGGTGTTTTCCATCACCGCATAATCAATCGAATCCCCTTCGATCGCGGCAAAGGGGGCGGGCGCCGGGAGGAACCGTACGCCGTCTTCGCGGCCCTCGGCCACCGCCTGCTTCACCAGCCGCGCCATATCCGGGCGGTGGGCGGCGAGTTCATCCAGCAGATGGCCTGCGCGAAAGGCGAAAATCCCGCCGTTCCAGCTGAACTGCCCGCTGGCGAGGTATTCCTGCGCCCGCGCCAGATCGGGCTTTTCGACGAAGCGGGCAATGGCATAGCCGCCCGGCAGCGGCTCCCCGCGTTCGAGATAGCCATAGCCGGTTTCGGGTCGGTCGGGCGCAATGCCGAACGACACAAGGTAATCCTGCCGCGCCAGCTGGGCCGCAGCCAGTGCCGCAGAACGGAAGGCGGCGGCATCGGCAATGTGGTGATCGCTCGGGCAGACCAGCATCACCGCATCTTCCGGCAGCAGCGCCGCGGCGAGTGCGATGGCAGGCGCGGTGTTACGGGCGCAAGGCTCCACCACCAGCCGCGAGGCCGATGCATCGCCCAGTTGCGCCATGATCAGATCGCCATGCGCCGCGCCTGCCACCACCATCGGCGGGGCAAAGCGTTCATCCCCGGCGACCCGGCGAACCGCCTGCTCGAACAGGGTTTCATCGCTTACCAGCGGCAGGAACGGCTTGGGCAGGGATTTGCGGCTGAGCGGCCACAGGCGCGTGCCGCTGCCGCCGCACAGAATGACCGGATGAATGGCTGTCACTTGGAGATTCCTCGATTTGCGCCGCTATATCAGATGACTGTGTGGAAACGAGTCTGCACCGCTACTTATTCCATCCACGTTTGCCTCCGCGCTGGTCAGAACCACCGCTGCCGCCAATAGAACGGCGCGGCGACCGGGTTGCCTTCGCGATCCATCGCCGGACGGAAACCCAGCCGCGCCTCGACCAGTTGGCAGGTGAGGCGATCGGCCTCAGGGTCGGGACTGGGGCGGTATATGCTGCAATCGCGCGCGCGTCCGTCCGACCCCACAATCACCCGCACGATCACTTCGGTGCCCTGCCGGGCTCCCCGCCCACCCGCTGGCACCGGAAAGTCGCGGGCATTGTCGATGCTGCCGGAAATGTGCACCGGCTTGCTCACCGCCACGCCCCCCTGCCCGCCGCCGCGGTTTCCGCTGCCGGTGCCCAGCCCGCTGCCCGCGGCCCCGGTGCCTGAACCTGCTTCTGTCGCCCCGGAACGGGTGGCGGTGCCGGTGGAAGAAGCACGCGGACGGGGCGGTTCCTCGCGCAGGTTTCGCGGCGGAGTTGGCTGCGGCACGGCATCGCGTCCAGGATCGCCCTGCTCGCCCTCATCGGGTTCGGGCTGGTTTTCCGGCGGCGGCGGATCGGGCGGCGTGGTAACGGTGACAGTAAAGGCGGACACCACCCGACCCTCCACCGAGGCGGTAAAATCGGGCGCAAACGCGCTGGCGAGACCGTACAGGCCGGCCACGTGCAGCAGCACGATGCCCGCCAGCAGCGGCAAGCTGGGACGGCGACGGCGGCGCCGGAAGCCGCTGCGCCCCGTCATTCTGGCATCCGGATCAAACGCGATTACCTCCGTTTCGGGTGAGGTTATGACGGAAACTCGACGCGACTTCCTATAGCATAGCGATGGATTTTGGCGATGGAGCCCGAGGATCGATCGCGCAATGAACTCTGGCGACGGTGCCGGGCATGATAGCCCGGACACCAGCAGCGATTCCGCCAGCCGGGACGGTGTGCCTCCGTGCGCGCAAGCCATTCGCCTTGACCTTCCTGCACCTCTCCCCCTGGCCCTGCCGCAGCGCCCATGGCTGGCTGCCCTGCGGATTGCGTCCGGACCGATCGATCGCCATGCGCTGATCGCGGCGTTGATCGGCGGCGCTGGTTTTCTTGCGCTGGCCTGCATAAGCCTCATTCTGGCAGGCAGCGGCGACACGGTGACGCCGATATGGCTCCCCAATGCGGTGGCGGTGGCCGTGCTGCTGCGCGCCCGGATCGGCAATGAATGGCTGTTCCTGGCGCTGACCTTCTTCGCCGGGCTTGCTGCCAATATGGTCGCGCAGTTGCCGGGGGAGGTGGTGTTGGTGTTTTCCTTCGCCAACACGGTGGAGATCGCGCTGGTGCTGGCGCTGACCCGGCAAGGCGCGGGGCATTCGTGCGATATGACCCGCCTGTCCGATCTGGCGCGCTTTGTCTGGGCGGGCGGGCTGGTCGGGCCGCTGCTGTCGGGGCTGCTCGCCGCACCGGTCATGGGCAGCGATCTTGCGGCGCTGCGCGAAGGTGCGGTGACATGGTTCCTGACAGACAGCATGGCGATGGTGCTGATCGTACCTGCCTGCCTGCTGCTGGTAGACCGGCTGCGCGGCACGCTGCGGGCGGCACCTGCGAACCGGCTCGAACAGCTGGCGCTGCTGATGGGCGGCATGACCTGCGCGCTGCTGGTGTTCAATCAGGCGCCCTATCCGCTGATCTTCCTGATCCAGCCGATCACTCTGCTGCACGCGTTCCGGCTCGGCAGCCTCGGCACCGCAGTGCATGTGACGGGGGTTGCGCTGGTGGCGGCGGCGATGACCTGGGCCGGGCTGGGCCCGATTGCGGCGGCATCGATCAGCAGCATTGCGCAACTGCACCTGCTGCAAGCCTTCATCGCCGCCAATTTCCTCACCGGGCTGCCGGTCGCCGCGATCCTCGCGGGGCGCGACCGGATGATGGCCCAGCTTGAAGCGGGCAAGCAGCAGGTCGATCTGCTCGCCGACAACATCACCGATGCGGTGCTGCGTTACGATCTTGACGGAGTGTGCACCTATGCCTCGCCCTCGGTGCTTGAAGTGATGGGAGCACTGCCCGAAGCGTTCATCGGCAGGCCGGTGGCAGCCCGGCTCCATGCCGATGCGCGCGACCGGGTGGTGCTGGCTTTCGGCCGGCTGCGCGATGGCACTTCTGACAAGGAGCGCGTGACCTATCGCCGGTTCAAGGACAGTCCCGATGGCACGCCGGTGTTCCTCGAGGCCGACTGCGCGATTATCCGCGATCCCGCGACTGGGCTGCGCGAAGGCGTGGTGGTGGCCGCGCGCGACGTGACCGAGCGGGTCGAGCTGGAACTGCTGCTGACCCGCGCCCGCCGCCATGCCGAAAATGCGGCGCAGGCCAAATCGGAATTCCTCGCCAATATGAGCCACGAAATCCGCACACCCATGAACGGGGTGCTGGGCTTTGCCGAACTGCTGCTGCAGGGCGAACTGGACGCCGATCAACAGCGCCATGCCGAAATGATCGTGCAATCAGGCCGCTCGATGATGATGCTGCTCAACGACGTGCTCGATCTCAGCAAGATCGAAAGCGGGCAGTTCACCGTCGATCACGCCCCTGTGGATCTGCGCGCCACATTGGCGGAATGCGCCGCGCTGCACCGGCACGCGGCGGAGCAGAAAGGGCTGACGCTGGAATTCGCGGGTGGGGCCGGCGATGCGCCCGATGGCCGCCGTGACGATGAACGGCAACCATGGGTGGTCACCGATGGCCTCAGACTGAGGCAGATCATGCTCAATCTGCTCGGCAATGCGGTCAAGTTCACCGAGACGGGCAGTATCCGGCTCTCTTACCAAGTGAGCGAAGGCGATGTGTGCATCACCGTGGCCGATACCGGGATCGGTATCACCAATGCCCGGCTTGAGACGATCTTCCAGCCCTTTATTCAGGGCGAAAGCAGCACCGCGCGCCGGTTCGGCGGAACCGGGCTTGGCCTGTCCATTAGCCGCCAGCTTGCCACCCTGCTCGGCGGGCGGATCGCGGTGGAGAGCGAACCGGGCACAGGTTCGCGCTTCACCCTTTCTCTGCCCGCGCGGCTCGCCAGTCCGGATCGCGCGCGCGCGGAAGCCGAACCGATTGCGCCCGCCGATCTCCCGGCAGCCTCGTGCATCCTGCTGGTCGAGGATCACGACATCAACCGGATGCTGATGACCGAAATGCTCGAAAGCTGCGGGCAGGAGGTGGCGATTGCGCATGACGGGAACGAGGCCATCGCGATGGTGATCGACACCGTGATGCGCGGCACGCTGTTCGATCTGGTGCTCATGGATGTGCAGATGCCCGGCTGCGACGGCTATGCCGCGACCCGCGCCATCCGGGCCGAGGGGATCGGGCCAGACCTGCTGCCGATCGTCGCGCTCACCGCCAATGCCTTTCCGGAAGATATCGCGGCAGCCCGTGCGGCGGGGATGCAGGCGCATCTGGCCAAGCCGATTGCGCTGACCGATCTGGCGCGGGCGCTGCAACGCTGGCTGCCGACCCGGATCGTCGAGACACCGCCGCACGGCAAGGCCCTGCCCGCTCAATGCGCTGCGGCGGCCAGTATTTCGCCGCACCTCGTCGCCCGGTGGGAGCGGCGGCGGCACGAAGCGGTCGAGGCGGTGCGGGCGGCCTTGCACGACGATACGCTGTCGGCCGGGCGTGCGGCGTCTCCGGCTGCGCGGAAGCTGGCGGCGCTGCTGCACAAGCTCGCGGGCAGTGCGGGCATGTTCGGCGAACCGGAACTGGGCGACAGCGCGAGCGCACTGGAAAGGGCGCTGGCGACCGCGCAAGCGGGGGAGACCTGCGCGGCACTGGCGCGCGACCTGCTGGCGCTGGCCCATCGTTCCGGTGATCCGGGGCTGAACGAGGTCGGCAGCGCGGCCAGCTGATCTGCCGGGGTGCCCGGCACGATATCAACGCCTTCAGGTTTCTAACGGCCCCCAAACACTAACGGCGGAGCCCGAAGGCCCCGCCGCTCATGTCTCGTGTCAGGCAGGCTGCGAATTAGAATTCGTAGCGCGCACCGATCTGGATCCGCCAGGCCGACGGTCCGGGAGCGATGAAGTTCTGATCGTCCGGTGCGAAGCCGCTGATCGCGTAGCGCCCTTGGCTGTCCACGCCGCCGACAATCAGACGATCATCAGGGTTGGCGCTGTCCGGATCATCGATGTTGATCCCGGCATCGACCAGATCGACGAATTCCGGGCGGCTGCGAAGCACGTTCCAGTCATTGTCGAGCAGGTTGAGGAAGTTCTGGAAGTCAGCGAACAGGGTCACACGGTCCTGCTTGATACCGGTCAGCTTGCCGATGAACGGCAGTTCCTGGCTGAACCGCAGGTCGACATCGAAATGCCAGTCCTGATTACAGGTGTTGCGCTGGATCGACGCACCGGGGGTGAAGTCGCAACCACTGTCTGCGACATACTGGGTGAGCGAGTTGACCGCATTGGTCTGCGCGGCCTGCAACGCCGCCAGCTGGGTTGCCGAAAAAGTGCCGCCTGAAAAAGTTGTCAGGTTCGGATCGTTCGGTCCGGTCGGCACGTAGAGCAGCGCATTGTCCGAACCCGACGAGGAGTCGTTGAACACCGCACCGCCATCGAAGGTCAGGCTGTAAGGCAGACCCGAACGCGCCCGGAAGAACACGCCGATGTTGGTGTCATACCCATCGATGAATTCTTCCTGCAGGTTGAAGGTGGCGGTGATGTTGTGCCGGGTTTCGAAGTTCGAAGTCGACACCGCCGGGTTCTGCCGGTCGAAGGCCGCCGTGATGTCGTATGACGAGGTAGCGGTCGACGAACCATTATTGCGGTTGTTTTCCGAGTCGGTGAAGGCGTAGCCCAGGTTCACGTTGAACGAACCGCCATCGGTGAACAGCCCGCCCTGGAACCGCTTCGACAGAATGATCGAGGCGACGTGGCTTTCGTAGCTCGGCCCGTTGGTGAGCTGGATTTCGTCGTCACGGCCGATGCGGTTGAAGCAAGCAGCGGTCACGCCCTGCCACACCGGCGGCGTACCGCCCGAGTAATCAAGCGTGGCGTTGCAGCCAGCAGCATCGGAATCTGTCGGATCGATCGCCGCGTAGATCGGGCGCCCGTCAACCGTGAAGCCGTTGAGACCGCGGGTGATGTTGGGGCTCTGCGCCAGATCGACGAAGTTCAGCGTGTCGTTGAACCGCGAGTAGATGTAATCGAGGTTCAGGTTCCAGTTGCTGAAGAACCCGGTCTGGGTGCCGAAGGTGGTCTTGAAGCCCAGATTTGCGCGCACCACGGTCGGCACGTCGAATTCGGGATCGGTCGACTGGGTGTCGGCCAGACCGGCAGCGGCCTGGGCCGAGCCTGCGGCAATGGCACAGCTCGGGAAGCCGGTGAAAGTACCGCCCTGCACCACGCTGAACGAACCATCCGGGTTGGTGAAGCCATCGCACCGCGAATTGAAGGTGCTTCCTTCGCCAACCGCAAACCCGTTGTTCGAGAAGGCGTTGGAGAAATACACCACCGGATCGCCGCCCGAGAACACGCCCACGCCGCCAGTCAGACGCGAATTCGAGAAGAACCCGTCATTGTCGAATTCGTAGGTCGCCGAAAGACGCGGCAGCAGCTGCGTGTCGAGCCGGCTGAACGGGGTGGCATTGCTGAAGCCGTAGCGAGCGAAGAAGGTCGGGTTTGCGCGCGGCGCATCGCCATCGAAGATCTGCGCGCGGATACCGGCAGTAATCGCCAGCTGGTCGGTCGCCTGCCATTCGTCCTGGGCATAGAACGAATAGATCTGGCGGCTGAACAGCGCGCCCGCTTCGTTGATGTCGCCGGTGGGCGAGGCATTGATGGTACCGCCGCCGAGGAACTCACCATCGGAATTGCCGTCGATCAGATCGTCGGCAAGATCGCCGAACACGCTGGAGAAATCGCCTCCCGCGACGATCCCGTTGCGGAAATCGTCGAGGCTGCGGAAGAACAGCGTGCCGGTCGCGTTGACTGCGAACAGGTTGAACACTTCCAGATCGTTGATTTCGGCGCCCAACTTGAAGAAGTGGCCGCCGCCAGCATCGATGTTCATCTGGAAGCGGGCCTGATCGATCTTGGTATCGAGCTGGTTGGCCGAACGGAAGATGCCCGGTCCGGTGGTCAGCAAGCCGTTCTGGGTGGTTTCACCCGGTACAGCCGGAACGCCAACGGCAAGGCGCACGATCGGGTTGTCCGACTGCGCTTCCCCGCCGCCGAACGGACCCTGCACGTCGCCCACTTCGGCGCGGCTGACGCGCAGTTCGGTCGAGATCATATCGTTCCACTCGGAGTAGAGACGGACCGAGTAGTAATTCGAAATCGTGCCTTCGTCCTCGAAGGAATTGAGGCCGGTCAGGTTCTGGTCGCCGACATCGGACTCGACGTTGGTTTCTTCGAGACGCTGGTAGGTGGCTTCGAGACGGTGGCCTTCAGCGAGCACGGCGTCGAGACGACCGAAATAACGCACCGAAGCTTCGGGAAGCTGGAGCGGGTAGCCACCGGTGTCGATGCCGTAGACGTTATTCGCGATCTGCGAGAATTCGTCGAACTGGTCCTGGGTCACGAAGTTGGCTTCGTTGACGAAGCCGCCGCCCGTGGGGCCGAATTCGTTGCCGTCGCCCAGATCGGTTTCTTCATAGCCGAAGCTGAAGAACAGACGATCCTTGATGATCGGGCCGGAGAGCGTCGCGCCCCAGCGCTTTTCCTGGCTGCCGGTGTCGAGATCGCCGACCATGCCGCCATCGAAATAGGTGATGAAGGCCGATCCGCTGAACTCGTTGCCGCCGCCCTTGGTGACGACGTTCACGAGACAGCCGGTGAAGTCCGAATATTCGACATCGAACGGCGCGAATTCAACCGAAACCTGGTCGACCACGTCGAACGGCAGCGGCAGCGCGTTACGCGCGGCGAACGGGGTGCCGTTGAGGCCGAACACGTCGGCCTGCACGATACCGTCGACGGTGAAGGTGTTCGAACGGTCATTGCCGCCGAGGCAGGAAATGCGCTCCACGTCGTTCTGGTTGTCGAGCGCGACGCGCGGATCGATGCGGATGATGTCGCGAATGTCGCGGGTGATCGACGGGAAGGATTCGAGCTCTTCCTTACCGAAGGCGGTGCCCGGCCCGACAGCGACCTGGCTGACCCGTGCGCGGGCGCCGGTCACGACGATGGTGTTGTCGCTGCCGCCGGCGGCGGTCGATGCGAGCGTGAAGTTGAACGCGGTACGGCCGCCGATGTTGGTGGCGACGTTTTCGACCGTCTGGCCTTCGTAACCGTCGGCGACCACGGTGATGTCATACTCACCCGGCTGCAGCGAGGTGATGCGGAAACCGCCGTCCGAACCGGTGGTGGTGGTGCGGGTCGCATTGGTCGAGGTGTTGGTGACGGTCACCACAGCGCCCGAGATGGCGTTGCCGCTGTCGTCGGTGATCTGGCCTTCGACGCCCGAAGTGATCTGCTGGGCCGCGGCCGGCGCGACGAAGGTCGTGGTGGTGGCAGCAAGGCTGACGACGCTTGCTGCGAGCAGGTACCTGAGTTTCATGAAAGTAGCCCCTGATGACAATGGAGAGGGTGAACGAGAGAGGGTGTCGGGCTCCACTAGGCCCGCCTGACTGCGGAAAAGCGACTGTTCTGTGACAGTTTGATGAAACCGCCCGGGCTCACAATGCGTTTCCTAACGTAGGCTATCCTGCAGCGCACAATTTCGCGCGCATTTCTGCGACTTCCGGAATCAGGTGTTGCATCCGTGCAACGAGCAGAAGGTTTTTGGCAGCACCGCTTTTTGGGGCCGCCGCGGCCGACTCAGGCGAGATTGATCTCGCGCAGGCGCTGCATCAGGAAATCATGTGCGGAAATCGGCTCGGGCGGCGGGGCCGGATCGTCTGCGCCCACGCATTCCGGCAGCGGTTCGATCAGGAAATCGGGCCGGAAATGCAGGAAGAACGGCATCGAATAGCGAGACCGGCGCGCCGCTTCCCCGCGCGGGTTGACGACCCGGTGCGTGGTCGACCGCAGGCGGCCGTTGGTCTGGCGTTCGAGCATATCGCCGACATTGATTACCAACGCGCCTTCCGCTGCGGGAATGGGCAGCCATTCGCCCTGCCGGGTCAGCAGTTCGAGGCCCGCTTCCTCGGCGCCGAGCAGCAGGGTGATGGTGTTGATGTCGCCATGCGCGGCGGCGCGAATCGCACCTTCGGGCGCGCCTTCGCCGAGCGGCGGGTAATGCAGCAGGCGCATCACCGAATTGCCGTCTTCCACGCTGGCGGCGAAGAAGTCGCGCGGGCGGCCAAGGTGCAGCGCAATCGCTTCCAGCACGCGCGCGCCGGCGGCCTCGAACGCGGCGAACAGTGCGCTCATGGTCTCGCGGAAGCCTTCGACTTCGTCGGGCCAGATGTTGGGCGCCATGAATTCGGTGAGGGGGTGGCCGGGCGGCAGGCTGCGGCCGACGTGCCAGAACTCCTTGAGGTCGAACACCTCGGCGTCCTTCGCCTTTTCGGTGCCGAACGGGGTGTAGCCGCGCGCGCCGCCGCCGCCATCGACCTTGTAGCTGCGCTTGACGCTGTCCGGCAGTGCGAAGAATGCTTTGGAGACCGCCTCGGCCTCGTCGATCAAGTGCTGCGGAATGCCGTGATCGCGCACCACGGCAAAGCCGTATTCGGCAAAGCTGCGCCCCAGTTCGTCGGCGATGGTGTCAAGCGGTTGGGCGAGGGAGACGGATGCGATAGCGTTCATGTGCGTGCCCTTACACCCGCGCCCGCGCGGCTGCCAAGAGGGTCCGGGATCAAGCGGTTCAGAACGGCAGGAACAGACTCGCCAGCGCGGCGCTCATCAGGTTGGCGAGGCTGCCTGCGGCGAGCGCCTTCAGCCCCAGCCGCGCGATCACCGGGCGCTGGTTCGGGGCCAGGCCGCCGGTCACGGCCATCTGGATCGCGATCGAGCTGAAATTGGCGAACCCGCACAGCGCGAAAGTGACGATGGCGCGGCTGCGCGCCGTCAGCTGATCGCCGGTCATCGCGCCCAGATCGATGAAGGCGACGAATTCGTTGAGCACGATCTTGGTGCCGAACAATCCGCCCGCGATGCGCGCCTGTTCCCAGTCGGGGATGCCGATCAGGAACATCACAGGGGCAAACAGATAGCCGAGCAGTTTCTGGAAGCTGAGGGTTTCGAACCACACGGCGGTTTCCGGCCCCATCGGCGCTCCGACCCCGGCGGAGAGCGCGACGATGCCCGAACCGATGCCGCCAAGCATCCCGTTGGCAAGCGCCACCAGCGCAACGAACACCATCACCATAGCGCCGACCGCGACCGCCAGCTTCACACCGGTCTGCGTGCCTTGCGCTGCGGCTTCGATGATGTTGGCGGGGCGATGGCCTTCTTCGAAAGTTTCTGCCGCCGTTACCTCGTCGGACTTGCCGCTTTCGACCATGGCGGCCGAGCCGACCGCGCTGATCCGGGCTTGCGGCAATTCCACTTCCTGCCCGTTTTCGTCATACATCACCACGCGGGTCGCTTCGGCAACGACATTGGACTTGCCCCGCGCGCGCAGCACGGCAGCCGCGCCAACTCCGTTATCGCGGCTGGGCGCGAACGGCGCATCGTCGGGCATGATGATCTTCGCCATCAGAATGCCGCCCGGCGCTGACATGAACGCCGCCGCCAGCAGGAACGGGACGGCGTCCGTGCCGATAAAGCTGGCATAGGCCGCCAGAATGGTGCCGGCCACGCCCGCCATGCCGACCACCATCAGCGTGAACAGACGCGCGGGCGAGAGCGAAGCGAGATAGGGCCGCACCACCAGCGGGCTTTCCGACTGACCGACGAAAATATTCGCCGCGGCGCCCAGCGCCTCGACCCGGCTGATGCCGGTGATCCAGCCGATCGCCCCGCCGACCCAGCGCACCAGCCGCTGCATGATGCCGAGGTGGTAAAGGATCGAAACGATCGCGGCGAAGAACACGATCACCGGCAATGCGGCGATCACGAAGGTGTTGGCGAAGGGATTGCTTTCCATCGGCCCGAACACGCTGGTGATCCCGACCTTGGAGAAATCGAGCAGCGCGATCACGCCGCCCGAAAGCCCACCGATCACCGCCACGCCGATATCGGTACGCAGCACGATCAGCGCGGTGAAGGCCTGCAAGGCGAAGGCCGATCCGACCACGCGCAGGTTGATCTTGCGCTTGGCGGAGGACAACAGAAAAGCGATGGCCAGAATGGCGACGACCCCTGCCAGGCTCAGCAGGATGGACGTGATACTTTCGTTCACGGCTGCGAACTGCCCCTTGTTTTGCGCAAATGCGACCTGATCCCCGATGGCCTGCGAAGGATGGCTCCGCCGCTGCCGCGATACGGGCGTGGCAGTTTGCGCAGGCAGTTGCAAGCCGGGAACCGCAAGGCGATACGACATTGTGGTGACATCACGGTTGGCGGCGCTTTTCTTTTGCCCGTGCGCTGGCTACCCCCTTTGCGATGAACGACACCCAGCCTGCGGCACTCCCGATGTCACTGTTCGTATTTTGTCTGCTGTATGGCGGAATGACAGTGTTGGCTGGCTTTCTCGCCGTTAAGCAAGTTCAACTTTGGCCTACACAGCTTGGCGTCGAAGCAGGCATATTCGCGTTCCTGATCCTTGTTGTTCTCTCAAGTTCAATTGCTCAGGTTCATGGAAAAGGTCTCGCCAATCGGTTGGTAATATGGGGCTTTCTGCCTCTCGCAGCGTCCATAGCGTTGATTTTTTTCGTTCTCTCTCTCCCAGCAGACCCAAAGATGTGGCCCGAGGGGCTGGAGGCATTTCAGCTAATCCATGCCACCACCCCTAGGATCATGGCGGCGGGCCCAGCAGCATATTTTGTTTCCTTGCTTCTCAACATCTGGATCTTTGACAGACTGAAGGGTGAGGGAGAGGCGACGACCTTAGGCTTGATGGCACGCGGCGCGGTTGCATCAGCGCTCAGTCAAGCAGTAGATTCGATTATCTTCGTCACACTTGCGTTTTACGGGGAACGCGAGATAGGCAATCTGCTGATCGGGCAAGTGATCGCCAAGGTGGTGCTGAGCGTCATTCTGGTGCCATTCCTGATCACCTTCGGGGTGCGCGCGGCGCGCTGGCTGGATCGGCGGGGCCGCGATTCAGCGCTTTGAGGCTGCGCGGACGTGGGTTATCCTTTCGCCATAACGGGGGAGAATGTCACATGAAAATCGCAGTCATAGTCCTGCTTGCCGGCACCATTGCGCTCGGCGCCTGCAACGAAAGCGTCGGCGGGCCGGGTGCGAGCACCTATTACGATTGCGGCGGCGGCACGCGCCTGAAGGTCGATTATGTCGATACAGGCAGCGTGATGGTGCAGATGAACGACAACGCCCCGGTCACCATCCTCGCCGATCGCGCAGCCTCAGGCGCGAAATACATGAGCGCCACCCACCAGTTCTGGTCGAAGGGGGACGAGGCGATGTGGACCGTCGGCCGCATGGCTCCGATGACCTGCCGGAAGGTGGCCGTGCCGCGCGGGATGTGAGCGCCGCTCGGACCCGCAGTCGCCCGGGCTAGAGCGCAACCTGCAACAGCCGTTCCCGGATCGCACCGGGTCGGCGTGCGCTGTCCGCAAGGGTGAAGCGACCGAGATGTGACAGAAAAGCTTCCAGCGCGCCGCCCAGCTATACGCATGGAGGCGAGACAAAAGAGGCGAGAGCCTTGCGACTACGCAGCCGTTCGTAGAGCAGCCTCGTCTCAAGCAAGTTTGCGATGCGCAACCCGACCTCGATAACGTCGAAGGGCTTCGAGACGAAGTCCTTGGCGCCCAATGCGAGCGCCCGGCGGCGGGCCTGAATTGTGGTGTCGGCTGTAAGCACAAGGACCGGGCGAAATTCATCCACCGCATCATGGCGCGAGAACGCTTCGAGCAATTGGAACCCGTCGACCTCGGGCATCATCAGGTCGAGCAGGACGAGGTCCGGCTGAAGGGCGATGTAGGTCTCGAGCGCGCGCGTGCTTTCGGTCAGGCAATGCACATCGCGGTAGCCTTCGCGCTCGAGGATGTTGGCGAGCAGGCGCACGTTTGCTTCCTCGTCGTCGATCGCGAGGATGCGGCAGGCAAGGATTTCCTCGCTGTCGATCAATTGGACGGCCATCGCGTCATCCTTCCTGCGCTTGCGTAACGGCCTCGTCTCTCACCACCTTGCTGCCCAGCCGAAACCAGAAACGCGCGCCCGGTTGGCCAGCCGTGTAACCGATTTCGCCGCCCATCGACTGCACTAGGGTTTTGGAGAGCGCGAGGCCAAGCCCGGTTCCCTCCGTCTTGGTCCTTTGGTTCTGCCCTAGGCGGTCGAAGGCGGTGAACAGCCGATTGATCTTGCCGGGATCGATGCCCGGCCCATCATCCTCGACGAAGAAAATGACGCCGCCGTCTGGGCCGTCTGGGGCCGCCTCGGCTCCGAGCCGGACGAACTCCCCGCCCGTGTTGTATTTGGCCGCGTTGCCGACGAGGTTGAGGATTACCTGCGTCAAGCGCCGGCGGTCGGCATGTACGCTCGGCGATCCGGCGGGCAGCGTGAGGTCGAACCGCAGACCGGCGCTCGCCACGATCGGTTCGGCAAGGTCGCGTGCTTCGCGCAACAGCGCCGCGACGTCGATGCGTTCGGGTTCGATCTCCGCCCCGCCCGCCTCGATGGTCGAAATGTCGAGCAGGTCGTCGATCAGTGCCAGCAAGTGGCGGCCTGCGCGGGTGATCCTCTCGACCGCCTCCTGATGCCGTCCGCTCAGGTTTTCCGCGTCGATCTCGAGCAATTGCCCAAAGCCGAGAATGGCGTTCAGCGGCGTGCGCAATTCATGGCTGGTGCGCGACAGAAATTCGCTCTTGGCCAGGCTGGCCGCGACCGCCTCCTCGCGCGCCAGTTGCAGGGCCTCCTCACTCCGGCGCCGCTCGGTCATGTCTCGGGTGACCTTGGCGAAGCCTTGCAAGGCGCCGTTTTCATCGCGCAGGGCGGTGATCACAACATTGGCCCAGAAGCGCGTGCCGTCCTTGCGCACCCGCCAGCCCTCATCCTCGGCCGAGCCGTTCGCACGTGCGCGTTCAAGCATCAGGGCAGGAAGAAAATCGCGGGTCTCGTCAGGGTAGAAGCGGCTGAAGTGCTTGCCGAGGACCTCGTCCGATTGCCAACCCTTGATGCGTTCAGCGCCAAGGTTCCAACTGGTTACGATACCCTGCCGGTCGAGCGTGAAGATACCGTAGTCGCGCACCCGCTCAATCACGAGGCGAAAACGTTCCTCGCTGGTGCGCAGGTCATCCTCGCGCTCGCGAAGCAGGGCGCTGGCACGGCCCAGTTTGACCGTCAGCCTCCCGATTTCGTCCGCTTCCTCGGGCAGATCCACCAGCCGCTCGCCCCGGGCGAGCAGTTCTGCATTATGTTCGAGCTTGCTGACCCGCCGCACGATGCCGGTGGAGAAGAGATAAACCGCCGCGAGGCTGCCAAGCAGGCCGACCAGCCCGCTAACCGCCGTCAGCGTGAGGAAGCGGCGGCGCACTTCGTCGACAAGCGCGCGGCGTTCATCCAGCACCACCGCTTCGCGCGCTTGGATTTTCTCGATCTCGCGCCGCACGGTATCGAGTGTCAGCTTGTTGGCCATCAGCGCCTGCTCGATCGCTTCGGACGAAGCCGCCTCTTCGCTCCGGGCAAGTTCGACCGTGGCCCGGAGGCTTGCGCGCTTTTCCTCGGTGACCTGTAGCAAGTCGACGAAATAGCGGCTCACCACCGGATCCTCGATTGCAATATCGAGCCGCCGCAAGGTCGCGGGAAGCTCGATCTCGGCGGCGCGGTAGGGCACGAGGAAGCGGTCCTCGCGGGTGAGGGCATAGCCCCGCACCCCGGTTGCCGCCTCGGCCAGCAGCGCGTGGACCTGGTAAATGTCGCGCTGGATCGCGAAGGCGCGGCGCACGTCGTCCTCGGCGCGTGTCTCTGCGCTACTTGCGAGGTAGAGCGAAACCAGTGAACCGAGCAGGATGGTAAGCGGCATCGCCACAACCACCAACCCCTTGAAGGCGAGCGGCCGATCGGTCCATATTCGCATCAGCAAGGCGGAACGCCGGGCGCTCATCGCGCGGCCTCTCCCGCCTGCATCTTTACCGCCAGCACAGCCGCCTGCGTTCTGTCCGCGACGCCGAGCTTGCCGATCAACCGCTCGACATGGACCTTCACAGTCGCCGGGCTGATGCCGAGTTCGCGCGCGATTTCCTTGTTGGTGAGGCCCTCCGCAACCAGCGCGACCACTTGCTGTTCGCGTGTCGTAAGAACCTGCGCGAGGCTGGACGGTGACGGCGCGGCCAGCACAGGTGCCCGCAAGGCGGCGGTGACAAGCTCGAGCGGCAGGGCCGACTGTCCGGCGAGGACCTGCTCTACCGCGGCGCACAGATCGCCGATTGCCGTGTCCTTGAGCACATAGCCCGCCGCCCCTGCGCCAAGCGCTTCGCGGACATAGCCGGGCATGTCATGCAGCGTCAGCATCAGCACCCGGACCGGCAGGCCGAGCGCGGCGATGCGCCTTGTTGCCTCCAGACCATCGATCCCGGCGCCGAGGCGCACGTCCATCAGCACCACGTCCGGCACCAGTTCACGCGCGTGTTCGACCGCCTGTTCGCCGGTGTCGGCAAGCCCGACGACGTCGTATCCCTTTCCGGTCAACACCGCAGCGAGGCCCTCGCGCGCGAGTTGGTGATCGTCGACGATGAGTATCCGAGCGCTGCTCATCATAGACTCCCGCGCGGCAGCCGCGCTTCGACCGTGACCCCCCGCCCCGGCTTGCCGGACCATTCGAGTGTGCCTCCGAGCGCGCTCATACGTTCGTTCATGACGTCGATCCCGACCCGGTGGCCAGTCGCGCCGTCCTGACCGCGCACCGGGACAGCGGGGCCGCGGCCCTCGTCGATGATCCTGAGGACAACGGGATCGTCATCCAGCCGCGCCTCGATGGTGACTGCGCAAGGGCCGCCCGCATGCTTGTGGATGTTCGCAATCGCCTCCTGCGCGACCCGGAACAGCGCAGTCTCGATCATCGGAGCGAGCCTTGCGTTCTTCCCTTCGAGCACCATCCGCACAGCAAAGCCTTCGGCTGCGAGCCCTTCGCCCAGTGACTGCAGCGCGGCCAGCAGGCCGAGGTCATCGAGCAGAGTCGGGCGCAGGCCGGCGATGACACGGCGCAGTTCGGACACCAGGCCGCGCGCAACCTGCTTGGGTGCGGGGCCGACAGCCGCAGCGCCGGCACTTTCCGCACCCTCCAGCAGGCGGACAAGCGCGGTTGCCGTCTGCGCCACCCCGTCATGCAGTTCATGGCTGACCCGCCGGCGTTCCTCCTCCTGCGCAGTGAACACCTTCTCCAGCATCAGCGCGAGCCGCTTCTCGCGCTCCTGCAGCGCGGCGAGCAACTCGCTGCGTTCGCGCTCGCGCGCAATCCGGTCGATGGTCGTGCCCATCAGTTCGAGATGCATCCGAAAAGCTTCGCGATCCTCGACATCCGGGACCGCATCAATCTCTTCTAGATCGGGGATGACAAGCCGCGCCACCACCGCGCCGCCCGCTCCTGGCGCCTTGATCGCAATGCCTCGCCCACCATCGGCACGGGCGATCTCGGCGGACTGGCGGCCGGCGAAAAATGCGAGGCGCTCAGCGCACGTCTGCAGCACGTGGTTCAACGTCCCGTCATCGGCCTTCGCCAATTCGCGCCCCGATGTCGACAGCAACCGTAAACGCGCCGCGCGCGCCTCTGAAGCGCGGTAGAGCTCGCGCAATTCGGCAACCGTCTCGGCATCGGAAGAAAGGGCGTAGGGGCGCGTCACCATGCTCTCCAGTTTAGAGCCTTGAGGCAAAAGCGCATAGGCCACCCGGCCTAGGCCGCAAGGGGATCCGAATGGCCGATTTTCCGGAGTGCGCAACACAGTATCTCTCTTCCACGTGCTGCGACCGAGCCCCTGACGACAGGCGGCAATGCTGCGACGCGCGTTCGGACCACGTGCTAATGGAGACACCTGCCATGACCAAGACATCCCTCGCCATCGCCGCTGCGAGCATTGCCCTCGCCGTGGGCACGCCCACCTATGCTCAGGCCATGACCGCACCCATTGGCGCGGGCACCAATATGCAGCCGACCGAAGCCCAGCTCGAATGCATCACCGAAAAGGAGGTGATCGCGCGGCAGGACGAATGGGGTGACGGAATCGTGCGGATCGGCAAGGTCTTCCGCGATGGCGGCGACTACCGCGAGGCAGCCGCAGACCACATCGACGAGTTCTACGCCTATGATCTCAGCCTTGTGCTGTTCAAGCCGACGCTTGCCGCGGTCGAACAGTTCCGTCCTGGTTTTGACGGCGCGCTCTCCTACTTCGTGGGCGGCAACGAATCCTTTCCCGAAGACAAGGGCTTCGCGATCAAGCCATGGACCAACGTCCGCTGGCAGAACGCCGGGATCATGAACAATGTGTGTCACATGGCCGTGGCGATGGGGAACTACTACTTCACCCCGGCCGATGGAGGCGCAGAGACCAAGGTCGAATACACGATCGGGTACATCCGCGACGCGCAAGGCAAGCTGAAGATGGCCGTTCACAGTTCGACCATTCCTTATAGCGGCGGTTGAACCGGCCAGGTCCGCTGCGCCGCTTCCGGGAGGATCGGCGCAGCGGCGACCATGGCTTTGCTTCCGCCCTCCTTCAGGCCTCTAACCGAGTATTCCTTCTCATGACGCATAACGCGGCTCTCAAGATTGCTGTGGGCGCGAGTGCGCTCGCTTTCGCCGCCTCCCCTGCCGCTGCAACCGAGGACGACTTGAACGTCTGGGCCGGTCAGTTCGTCGTGGCCGACGTGGACGAGGATGGCGATTGGTTCGTGCGGGGGGAAGCGCAGGAACGGTTCACGAATGATGCCGACCGGCTCGGCCAGCTGCTGCTGCGCATGCTGGTCGGCTATCGCCTGAACAAGGACGTGAGCATCGGCGGAGGCTATGCCTATATCCTCACCGACCCTATCGGCCCGGTCAAACTGAACGAACACCGTTACTATCAGGAGCTGAATGTCAGGCTTTTCGATCGGGACGGCATTACCCTCGACAGCCGCACGCGCCTCGAACAGCGCACCTTCGAAGAGGGTGAAAGCACCTCGTGGCGGTTCCGTAATTTCGTCCAGCTGCGGGTGCCGATCAGCGAAAACAACAAGCTGGTCGCCTACACCGAGCCCTTCATCGAGCTGAACGAAACCGATTTCCAGCGCGGCGGCCTCAGTGTCTGGCGCAATTTCGCCGGGGTCTCGATCCCGATTGCGGAAAGGATCGAGGTGGTGCCGGGCTATCTCAACCAGGCGGTCTTCCGCGAAGGCGAGAACCGCATGGACCACGTCGCAAACGTGAACCTGTTCATGTCATTCTGATCAGATACTCGCATAACAATTGTAAGCTCGCCGGGGTCGAGTAGCAGTCATTTATAGGCTGAGCAGGGCAGCGTCGGCTGCCGACCCACAGCCGGTCGTTCACGGCCGCCAGATTGGGAGCAAAGCTGGATCCCGGGTCAAGCCCGAGAAGGCCTGCCCTGAACGACCGCTTCGGGTTCGCTTCTTGCATGTCGGCTTTCAGAAAGCGAAACTTGGATAGCCGCCATCTAAGCTCCCGAGCAGGGTTGCGTCCGCTTCTGGCAAAGCCAGTCATTCAGGATGCCATTTAGGAACTACGGCTTGGTTCCAAGAGCTTCCAGCAGCAGGCGACCCAGACCCGATCGTTCAGATCAACCACAGTGTATGTCTGCTCTTGATAGAAGCTGCCGTCTGGACGTCCCGAAGCAGACCTTCAGCTTTGCGCGATAATCTCAGGCATTTACAGCAGCTTTGGCGGCTCCCAAGGGCGGACGCGATTTCCTGAATTTCCGGCTAGCCTATGGGATGTGGTAAGCGGACCAAAGGTTGCTCGCCAGCATCGTCAGTTTGCGATAGAAAACCGTGGGTGATGCTTTGGGGGCAGTCGATGAAGACATTAACAGCAATGGCGTTGGCCATTTCGCTTGCGGCTATTTCTCAGACTTCGATGGCCCAGTGGACCAATCATTACCCCAAGGTCGAAGGTTTCTCCCATCAACTTTACCTTGAGCAGGAAAACCTTCCGATACTCTCGTCCGGGCCTATCAATCCGGCACCTTCGCCGGACGGCACACAGCTCGCTTTTTCGCACCAAGGTTGGATCTGGGTGTTGGATCTCGAAAGCGGTGTAGCCCGCAGATTGACAAATAGTAGCGGCATAGATGGGCGGCCGCGCTGGTCACCCGATGGCGCGCTGCTCGCGTTCGTTCGTGACAGCGGACGTGACACTTCGCTGGTTCTGAAGCGGCTTAGCGATGGGGTTGAAACCGTAATCGACACCCCTGCCATTGAGCTTGACCCTGAGTTTACCCCCAGCGGCAAGGAGCTGTATTACACATCGGCGCGCTCCGGTCGGCTGGCGATATGGCAGCGCGATCTTGCGACAGGTGTGGATGAAAAACTGATTGAGGGCGGTCGTCTTCGACGCGCTGCAAGGTCAATGGCAGATGGCGCAATAGTCTATCATGCGATGGGATACCCATCTTACGCCTTGCGAGTCCGTGAGGCCGATGGGCAGTCAGATAGATTGCTGCTTGAGCAAGGCTGGATGGCCCATTTCGACCCCGATGTGCATCCCACGGCTCGCTCGATGGTTTACACTGCAGGCGACAGCAACAGCCTGCACCTTGAGATAATGGACATTGATCAGCCCAGTTTCCCGCGCAGGCTCACACCTGCCGGCGCGAAGCCATTGCATCCTGCCTTTTCGTCAGATGGCACGATCATCTATTTTGTAGAGGCCAACTCTGATCAACAATTTCACCTTAATCGCATCAACGTCGCCGGAGGCCAGCCATCGAAGGTAGAAATTTCCCGATGGGATTACGGAAGCGCCGTCGGCAAGGTCAATCTGGTGACGACGACGGCGAAGGGTGAGCCTGCTCCCGCAAGAGTTTCAGTAAAGCGACTGGACGGACATCCGATCGCCAACCCTGCCGGTCCGACTTTCGTGGATAACAACAATGGCGAAGTCTATTTCTACTCGCCCGGCAGCATGGAGTTGACGCTCCCAGAGGGCCAATACCGTGTGGTTGTGACACGCGGTCCATTCTCGATACCGGTCGAAGATGTAATCAAAGTGTCTGGCACCCAAACGCAGAACTTGGTGCAGTCCATCAAGACAATCTGGCAGCCAAGGCAGGCCGGATATGCCTCGGCCGACCATCACGTTCATCTGAACGCGAGCGGCGTGACCGAGCTCGAATTGTCCGACCTCTTGCTGCCGATGCAGGGAGAAGACCTGGATTCTGCCGCACCCATGGCATGGAACCAGTATAATCGATACATCGACGCACAGCGGATCGGGCAAGTTCAAACTAGACCGGACGGCACTGCTGCCGTGCTGTCGCAGGAGGTGCGATCAGACTTCCATGGCCACGTCGGAATGATCGGACTGAAGGAGCCATTCAACCCCTGGTTCTTCGGTCCGAGAGAACCTGTCTATTCGACGAAGGATTTGAACAACGGACAGGCCATTTCCTTCGCTCAGGCCCGCGGTGCACTGGCCACCTATGTCCACCCAATCGACGGTGACAAGGATCCCTTCGTTGATCTTTCTTCTAACCCGTTACCCTATGAACTGGTAATTGACGGGGTGCTCAACGAGGGTGTCGGGCTTGAAATAGTTTGCCAATGGACAAGTTCGCTCGGCACGTCGGAGGTATGGTATCGGTTCCTCAATATCGGCAAAGCGATGCCCGCCACCTCGGGCACTGATATGATGGCCAACTTCTACCGCACTCCGGCCATCGGCACGGCTCGCGCCTACGTTCCTACAACTACCAATGAAAATGTGTTCGATGCGGTGGTAGAGCAGGTCCGCAAGGGAACTGGTTTCGTAACCACAGGTCCGGCTCTGCTGTTTGAAGTGAGCGGGAGTGCGCCAGGCAGCACGGTTAAGTCAGGAATTCAAAATTGGGGAATCGAGCTATTCAGCGTTCTCCCGGTCGAGCGGCTCGAAATCATCGTGAATGGAAAAGTCGTGGAAACGATTGCTGGATTCAAAGGCCGGGGTTCGAAAAGATATTCAGGAACAGTCGACCTGCCTGAAGGAGGCTGGATTGCAGCACGGGCCGTAGGGGGCGAAACGGGTTGGCCGAGCATGACAGTATTCCAGTTTGCGCATTCGTCACCCGTCTGGATTGGCAAAATCGGGAGCACCGACCCTCAATCCGCAAAGGCCGCAGCCAAAGACCTTTTGCGCGCGCTGGAATATTCCGAACTCAAATTCAATGAAGGCTACTCGAATAGTATCCCGGCTGGATTGAGGAAGCGGATTGATCAGACCCGCCGCGAATTGGATATGCTGGCAAAGTAAGTCTGATTATGAGCCAAGATGCGTCCAAGTGACGTTCCTTCGCTCGGCAATTCAACCGCAAATATAAGCTATGGGCCGCCGGATGACGGACATTCCGCAATCGACCCAGAGGGCGGCCGTTCACGCTTACCGCGTTGAACGTCTGGTTCCTCCAGAAACCGCCAGGCGGCTTTCGGGATCGAGCCCCGATCCCGCTGATACTGCAACGGGGTGGAAATTTGTCATTCGCATCCGTGTCTCCCAGCGTCAGGTTCGCGCCCCGTCCTCCTACTGCTTCGCTTCTATCTCCGCGATCCACGCCTCGACATGAGCACGCAGCGCCCCGAGCGGGATCGCGCCGTTCTCAAGGATCCGGTCGTGGAACAACCGGATGTCGAACCTGTCGCCAAGCCGCGCCTCGGCCTCGGCGCGCAATGCGATGATTTCGAGTCCGCCTGTATCATAGGCAGTCAATTGGCCGGGCCAGACAGCGATGCGATCAAGCAGATCGAACCCTGAATCGCCGAGGAATCGACCCGACTCCTGCGCGTAGGCGATAGCCCGTTCATTGGACCAACCGTAGACATGGACTCCGGCGTCGATCGCCATGCCGCGTGAGCAATGGCGAAGGCTGACTTGAAGCATAGCGTTAGGACGCGCTGCCAGCATTGCGGCGATATGCTGACCGTGCGGCTGGTGCTTGGCGACAGGGGCGACGCGATAGACTGCACGTCCTGCGGCGGTCACTTGACGACAATGGGCGAATTGCTCGATGCGACGATTGAGCAAGTCGCTGCGCTCCTGCTAAACGGATTGAAGCGCAAGGCGGGGCGCTAGTTGGTCGTGCAGACCGTGCCGCTGAAATAGGTATTGCACCGCGTCGTCACAGGCAGCGGGGGCGCAGGGGCAAATCCATTTTGTTGCTGCTGTAATCCCGCTGCAAGTCCTCCGAGGATACCCGCTAAAGCGCTGCGCGATCTGGCCTTCTCCTCGCCCCTTCCAGCAAAGTAGCTACGCAGGTTCGCGTCGATCAACAGTATCTCGCCGACCTCGCCTTGAAAGTTTCCATGCGCCTCGATCCAATTTTGCATGGCACCAGCGAACTCATCGTCGGATGTGCCTTCGGGCATAGCTTCGATGTTCTTCTGTAGGCGGTCTAACGCTGCCTCATCCCGCTGAAGCTTTGCCGCTATCTCTTGTGTCCAAACTTCCGTTCGTGCTGCCGACGGCTTGTCAGCCATGAACTCGCGAAACTCGATGAGGAGCATTCCACGCCCGCGCGCAGCTGATGCAGCATGGGCCTTGTCCATAGCCGTCCTGAAAAGCGCTGCCTGCCGCTCTGGCGGCTGGTTCTCGACTACCGCCGCCCTGTAAGCGCTGACTGCCGCATTCGCTTCCTCAAGCAATCCGGTGAACTCTTCGGCGTATGCATCGTCGCGTTGAGACCACGCCTCCGAAAATTCTTTGTGAACTGATTTCGCGTCGGCTGGGGAGCCCGCTGCAAGTAGTGCCGCTGCCAAGACAGCCCAAACCGTTCGCATATCTTCCGCCCTCTTGTCTTGATCGCGCCCTTCTACCAGCGCTGCCCACCTTAGCGGCAATCCCGCGCAACCCTGCCCCCGTTACATCTGAGGAAACCTAAGGCAGAGCGTCCTGACCCTCCTGTTGCTCCCATGCTCGCCGCTCGTCTTCAGCTTTGCTGATCGCGAGTTCAAGGCAGAAAGAAATACTATTGTTGGGGTCATCAGCCTTTGCACTTTCGCATTTGCTGACCTGGAGAACCGCCCAATCAAGCGCAACCTTTTCCTTTTTGCGGCCCTCGATGTGGCCGCCGGATAGGAATCCAAGCCATCCAAAGACGAAAAGAGCTGGCCATAGGTTCGCTTGCTTCACAGACACCTCTTCGCAGTCGGCCGGACGCAGAGACTAGGGGCGACAATCTGTGCGTCGTCTACGCGCATTGCACTGACAATCCGGTGACTGCCTTGTAAACTGATTTTCCCGCTTCGGTCAGATACAGGAGATACTGCATTTGGGTTTCGAGCGTTGGCGGTGTTCTTAATGAGCGATTGTTCATCCTCGCATGGCCTACCGTGATGCGGGTTAGAAGGCCAATGGTCTGAAGATGCTCGAAAGAGCGCTCCGCAAGTTGCATTGTAACCTTACTATCTGTCGGCGCGATCCAACGTCCTCGATCCTCCCACGTCAGCGTTGTTCCAATTCGCCGCGCCCCCCATTCCCCTTGTCCCAGTTCGAGAAAAAGGGCGGCGTCATTGGGGGTAAGCTTTGAAACAATCTCTAGGTTACGACGATCAAGCGCGTCCTCGTCTCCCGTGGCGGCATTGGCGAGAAGGCGAGCGAACAGGTCTTGGATTTCGTCCTCGTCCTGCTTCGTTGCCTCTTCGAACCAAGTGATAGCGAACCGCTCTGGGACGCGGTCTTTATCCGGACTCAGCCCTAGTTGGTCAAAGTGCTTCTGCGCCTTCAACTGCAACTTCGCCGCGTTCTTTAGGCGGTATGCGGCTATGCGGTCACCAATAACTGCCTGCCATGCATCGTAAAGCGCACCTTGGATCGTTTCGGACGATGCCAAAGCTTCGAGAGGCTTCACGATTGCGGTAGGATCAACTGCCATGCTCGGAGCGTATCAACGCCAAGCACGAGCGTCAAAGCAGTAACAAAGCTTGCCCCGTGATAGCTAAGTGATTGCTATGCCGATTCGGGCCCTCCCGGAACGAGCGCCACTTTTAAGAAAAAATCTATTTAAAACAAATGGTGAGCCCGACAGGATTCGAACCTGTGACCCGCTGATTAAAAGTCAGCTGCTCTACCTACTGAGCTACGGGCCCACATGCTCCGGCAACAGTGCCGGGAGCGGGGCTCACCTAGGCAGGGGGCGCGGGCGGGTCAAGCGGGCATGGAGTTGCGACAGGGTCAATCCGCTCACCGGATCGCGCCAGCGTGGAGCGATCGCCGCCGCCGGGCCGAGCACAAAGGTGCGATTGCGGAACGCCGGGTGCGGGATGGCGAGGCCCGCCGATGCCCCTCCCGAACGCCACACCCCGCCGCTCCACAGCACGATATCGCAATCGAGCACGCGGTCGCCCCAGCGTTGTCCCGGTCGCCGCCCGAACGCCCGCTCGGTGCGTTTGCACGCGGCCAGCAAGGCGGACGGCGCAAGGTCGCTTTCCAGCACCAGCGCGGCATTGGCAAACCGCCGCCGGGCCGCGCCCATGGCTGCGCTGGCGATCACCGGCGCGCGGGACAGGACCGTGCCGAAACCGGCAAACTCCTCCATCGCGGCGCGCACCACTTGCGGCGGCGGACCATAGAGGCCGTGCCGCCGGTTGCTGCCCAGGGCGATCAGGTAAAGGCTGCTCAAGCGGGCGCCGATCTAGATATCTTCGGCAATCCGGCCGTAAAGCTGCGGGCGGCGGTCGCGGAAGAAGCCCATGCCGGCGCGGTGCATCGCCGCACGTGCCAGATCGAGCCGGGCGATCAGCACGCCGCTTTCCGCCGCGCCGTATTCGGCGAGGTAATCGCCCCACTCGTCGGTGATAAAGGAATGGCCGTAGAAACTTTGCGCGCGCTCCGCCGGGCCTTCCGGGCCGATGCGGTTGCTGGCGACCACCGGCATGCAATTCGACACCGCATGGCCGATCATCGCCCGCCGCCACATTCGGCTGGTATCGAGCGCGGCGTCATACGGCTCGGACCCGATCGCGGTGGGATAGAGCAGCAGTTCCGCGCCCAGCAGCGCCATCACGCGCGCGGCCTCGGGATACCACTGATCCCAGCACACGCCGACACCGACCTTGACCAGCGCGCCATCCTCGCCCGGCACGTCCCACACCTTGAAACCATCATTGCCGGGGCGGAAATAGTATTTTTCCTCGTATCCCGGCCCATCGGGAATGTGGCTTTTGCGGTAGGTGCCCATCAGCGCGCCATCGGGGCCGATCATCGCCAGCGTGTTGTAATAGTGATGCCCGTCCCGCTCGAAAAAGCTGGTGGGGATCGTCACCTTCAGCCGCGCGGCGAGTTCCTGCATCGCGATCACGCTGGGATGCTCGGCGCAGGGGCGTGCGAGCGCGAACAGCGCCTCGTCCTCCGCTCGGCAGAAATATTCGCCCGAAAACAGTTCGGGTGGCAGAATCAGCTGCGCACCCTTGGCGGCGGCTTCCTCCACCAGCGCGCTGACAGCGGCGATGTTGGCGGCCTCATCCGCAGAGGCCAAGGCAAGCTGAAGGGCGGCGACAGTGATAGCGGTCATGCCGCCGCCCTTAGCGGGTTATTGTGCCTTCTTGAACAGAAGAGTCATCCGGTCGCTTTCGCCCTTGCCCTTCAGATCTTCACGCTTGGTCGCCAGCGAAGGCGGCATTTCCCACACACCTTGCGCGTGATCGGCGGTGTCGTTGGGGTTGGCGTTGATATCGCTGCGTTCGACCAGTTCGAAGCCCTGCAGGCGCATGAAATCGATCATGTCGGCTTCGCGCAGGTATCCCTTCGAACCATTGGCATAGGACCACGCCGCATCGGCCTTTGCACGGTGCTGGACGATGCCGATCATGCCGTCATCCTTGAGCAGTTCGCGCATCGCCCGGATTTCGGTGTCGGCGGTGCCCGAACGGGTCGGGCTGTGCAACGCGCGGAACACGAGAATGCGGTCGAAGGTGCCCTTCTGGTCATCGGGAATGGCATCCAGAGTCATGCCGGAGAATTTCTCGGCCGGCAGACCGGTGTAGCCGGCAACTTCCGCACCAAAGCCTGCGGCCATGTCACGCACGCGCTGCTGGCGCGCCGGATCGGAGGTGGCGGTAAGCGGGTTGGTGTAGAGGCCGACAAGCTGCCCCTCGCCGCCCAGATAATGGCCCAGCAGGCGCGAATACCAGCCGCCGCCGGGCGCATATTCACCCACCTTCATGTGCGGCGCGACATGGAAGAACGCGAGCGTTTCCGATGGGTTACGGTATTCATCACGTTTGGCATCGTCGGCGCGGGTAGGGTGATTGATCGCAGCCGACAGCGCCTCGCCATGATGCTTGGCGAACATGGCAGCCATCTCGTTCTGCGTCATGCCTTCGTGCATCATTGCCTTTTCGCCTTTGCCGCCGTGATGATCGGCGAGAACAGGCGCGGCGATGGCAAGGCCGCTCGCGGTGGCGAGGGCAAGGATCAGCTTCTTCATGGGTATTCTCCCTTGGGAAATGCAGTTGAACCGGAACACACATGTGGCATTTCCGATCCGCCGTCCTATCTCTGGCAGAAATAAGCGGAGATTTCGATGAGCAATTTGGAAACGGTGATTGTCGCAGGCGGATGCTTCTGGTGCACCGAAGCGGTGTTCCGCGATGTTGTCGGCGTAAGCGAGGTCGAAAGCGGCTATATCGGCGGCAGCAAACCCAACCCGACCTACAAGGAAGTATGCACCGGCAGCACCGGCCATGCCGAAGCGATTCGCGTGACCTATGATCCCGGTACCATCAGCCTTGGCGAGATGTACGACGTGTTCCTCGGCACGCATGATCCGACGCAATTGAACCGCCAGGGCGGCGATGTCGGCACGCAATACCGTTCAGCAATCTTCCCGTTATCAGACGAACAGGGCGAGGAAGCCAAGGCCGCAATCGGGCGCTGGAATGCCGAGAACGGCAAGATGGCGGTGACCACTATCGAAGGTCTCGACGGCGGGACACAGCTGATGGAGTGGTATCCGGCGGAAGGCTATCATCAGGAATACTGGGACGGCGAAGGTCAACGCAATCCCTATTGTCAGGCGGTGATCCCACCCAAGCTGATGAAACTGCGCAAGTCTTTTCAGAAGTATGTGAAGTCGGACGGCTAGTCACATCAGGAAATAAACAGCCGCGAGGCTGGTCATCACGATAATCGCCGCGATGTTGAGCGCCCGCATGGCGCGTCCTGGCCGACTGTCCTCCGGCATGGCGCACCGCGTCACAACGAGATGATTGAGCGTCGCGATGACCGGCGCGGCGACAAAAGCCGCGCTCGTTGCGAGGTCCAGCAAGGCCGTGAAGGTGCTTGTGAAAAGGTAGAGGACGGCAGCAGTCGCGACAATCATGGCCGGGATCGTGATCCGGTAGACCCGCTGGAAAACGGCCTCGCTGTCGTCGCGGGCGATCTGCTGCCATGTCGAGGCGGCATTTCGTCCGCCGATATCGATGGCTGCCAGAACGGTCGTCGCCATGACCGAGAGCGCGGCAATCGCAGCCAACAGCGCCGCTCCTTGACCCAGCGTTTCGCTGTAGAGGGCGACGATCTGCTGCGCGAAGCCGGGCGCGCTCGTTTCGGGGGCAATCTGGCGCGCATGCATGACCCCTGCGCCAATGATGCAGAAGCACAGGGCAAGAAACGCGGTCAGCAGATAGCCGGAAAGAAACGTCAGCCGGGTTTCATGAAGGGATACCTTGCTCCCTCCCTCTGCGCGCTCGGCTTCAGCGGTCCACATCGACAAGGTCACCGAAACGTCGAGCGGGTTGGGCATGAAACCCGCAAGCGCCACGATGAACAGGATCGCCTTGGGATCGCTGACCCAGCCCGTTGCACCCAGCGTCCCCCAATCGACGCGGGGGAGTACCAGGGCGGTTACGATCAGCGTCGATACGACAAGGAAGGCCACCAGCACTCTGTTGACGATGTCGAGCCAACTGTATCCGCCCGCAAGCAGCAGGGCTGTCGCCGTGACCAGAATGATAAGGCCAAGGGCGGGCACCGGCCATGTCAGGCCAAAAACCGCGACGACAATTCCGGCAGTCGCAGACGCCAGTGCTGCGTAAATGATCGGGAACACGGCCAGAGAGATGGTCGCGAAAAGCAGCGGCGCCCAAACGCCCAGTTCGCGATATCCGACCAGCAGCGACCGGCGCGTGGCATGCCCGTAATCGACACCGAAGCGGAAAGCGGGATATTTCAGGATGCAGATCAGCGCGATGACGATCAGCAGAGCGAGGCCGTATAGCGCGCCCGCTCGGGTCGACTGGACAAGATGCGAGGTGCCGATCGCCGCTCCGGAAAACAGCAAGGCCGGACCGATCACGCGCCACATCATGAACACCCCCTAGACATCGGTGTGTTGCATGGCTGTCCAGCGCTGCAAAGCGTTTTCAGCGCTTGCTCCACCGCCCTGCAAAAAACCCGTCCAACCCGCCTTGGTCAAGCAGCATACCCGGATGGGTGCGCAGCCAGCCTTTGCCTGTGGGGGTGAGGCCAGCGGGGAGTTCTTCAGGCGTGATCGGCTGGGCCGCAAGGCCGCAATTGGCGTCGATCCACGCCGCCTGTTCCTCGCCCTCTTCGGCCTCTAGCGAACATACCGCATAGACCAGCACCCCGCCGGGATTGAGCCATTCTGCCGCCTTGGCCGCCAGTGCGCGTTGCAGTTCGACGAGCTCTGGAATCTGGCGGGCGCCGATACGGTGCAGCACGTCGGGATGGCGGCGGCAGGTGCCGGTCGCGGTGCAAGGTGCGTCGATCAGGATTGCGTCGAAGCGGTGTTTCGGCTCCCACGTCAGCGCATCGGCGCGCACGGGCGAGGCTTTCAGTCCGGTGCGCTTGAGGTTGTCTTTCAGCAGTTCCAGCCGCCGTTTGGAGCTGTCGAGCGCGGTGACGTTCCAGCCGGCTGCGGCCAGTTGCATCGTCTTGCCGCCGGGCGCGGCGCAAAGGTCGAGCGCGTGTTTGCCCTCCCCCGCGCCCAGCAGCCGGGCGGGGATCGAGGCCGCAAGATCCTGCACCCACCAATCGCCCGCCTTGAAATCGGCCAAACTCTCCACCGCCGCACCGCGCGGCAGGCGGATATGGCCGGGGGCAAGGCTGATGCCGCCCATCTGGACAGCGCGGGTTTCGGTCTCGCCTGTGTCTTTGAGCGCCAGATCGAGTTCGGGCGGGAAGGCGAGGCCGGAGGCGATCGCGGCGGCGCGTTCCTCGCCCCAGCGGGCGCGCACGGCATCGGGCAAGGTCGGCGCTTCGGGCAGCACGCTTCGGCCCGGCTTCACCAGCGCCGAGAACACGCCATGCGCCAACCGGCGCGGCCCGCCTGTCAGCAGTGGCAATCCGGTCGCGATCACGGCATGCGGCGGCGTGTCGAGCCGCAGCGCCTGCGTCAGCATGATCCGCAGCACCATCCGCGCCTTGGCGTCATCGGGCAGGTTCTGCTTGGTTGCGCTGTCGATCAGAGCGTCGAGATCGGTCAGCCAGCGCAAGCTCTCGCCCGCAATCGCCTTGGCGAGCGCACGGTCGGGCGCGGTGCGGATGTCGCCCAGCGCGGCGCCTTCGGCCTGTTCGAGCGTCTCGCCCCGCCGGAACACGGCATCGAGCAGGCGAAGCGCGGCGCGGCGCACGGGAAGTCCGGGGGTAGCTGGCATCGCCCGCCTCTAACCAGTATTGAAACCAAGTGCCAGCATGGGCATTTGCCTTACATGACCAAACAGAAGTCCGAAGCCGCCAAGGCGTTCAAGAAGCCCGCCCATTGGACCAACGATCCGGTGCCCGCGCCAAGACAGACCGATCCGCTGAAAGACGAACCGCGCGAGCTTTCCCCGACCCGCTATGGCGATTGGGAGAAGGACGGGATCGCGTGGGATTTTTGAAGACGGACACAGTGCAAGTGGATGGAGCCACTCGGCGGCGCAAGCCGCCGCAAGGGCGACCGCCCGCCCGCAGACGCCCGGAGCGAAGCGGAGGAACGGCGTCGAGGACGCACGCCCGGAGGGGCGTGCGTAAGCTCAAAGACGGACGAACGTGACCTTCAGTCCATCCTTGGGCTGCGGGATCGGCCAGTCCTGCCAGTCGGGCTTGTAACCCGGCGCGGCCTCGATCCGGTAGCGTTGCAGCAACTGCGCCAGCAGCACCTTCACCTGCATATAGGCAAAGTGCAGGCCGAGACACATATGCGCGCCGCCGCCGAACGGCACCCAGGCATATTTGTGCCGCGCCTTCACCTGTTCGGGCGTGAAGCGCATCGGATCGAAGGCGAAGGGGTTGTCCCAGTATTCCTCGGAATGGTGGGTCCAATAGATATTGATCCCCACCATCGTGCCTGCCGGAATGCGGTAGCCGCCATATTCGAATTCGCGCAGCGCCCGGCGCGGCATTGAGGGCACGGGCGGAACCATCCGCAGCGATTCCTTGAACGCCATTTCGGTGAGGTCGAGCTTCGCCAGATCGTCGTAATCGAGGGCACGCGGGTTGCCGCCACCGTCCGGCCCGCCGGTGACCGCGAAAATCTCCTCGCGCAGCTTTTCCTGCCATTCGGGATTGGTGGCGAGATAATAGATCAGCGATGTGGCTGACGAGGTAATGGTGTCGTGCGCGGCCATCATCAGGAAATTCATGTGATCGACCACTTCATCGACCGGAAGCAGCGATCCATCCTCGCGGGTGGCGGTGGCGAACTGGCTGAACATGTCCTGTCCGCCGCCTTCCGCGCGCCGCCGCAGGGTTTCGCGGGTGAAGTAATCGACGAGGAAAGCGCGCCCGTCGACACCCTTCTTCATCTTGGTGAAGGGCAGCGGCTTGCGCACTGGCGCGACCGAGGCCTGCACCATGTCGACGAAAGCCTCGTTGATCTTGTCGGCTTCCGGCCCCCACGGCAGGCCGATAAAGCTGTCCGCCGCGAGATCGAGGGTGAGTTTCTTGATCGCCGGGTAGAATTCCATCGGCCCGGCCCAGCCGGCGACTTCGCGGGCGATGCCGCGATTGAGCGCGCCCGAATAATGCCGCATCGGTTCGGGCTTGAACGCGATCGACAATGCGCGGCGATCGATCCGGTGATGGTCGAAATCCATCAGCATCAACCCGCGCGGAAATAGCTGGTCGAGGATCGGGCCCCAGCCTTGCTCTGACGAGAAGATCTTGTCCTTGTTGAACAACAGCAGTTCGTTGGCTTCCGCGCCGATCAGCGCGACCTGCCAACCGCCGAAGGCGCGGTTCTTGTAGACCTTGCCGTGGGTCGCAATCATCCGCTCGGCAAAGGCGTGCGGATCGGCCAGCATGGTGAAGGTGTTGCCCACCAGAGGCCAGCCCGCGTCGCCCGGAATGTGGGCTAGGTCGGCCTCGGTCAGCCGCCGCTCGCTCCAGTGGCGGGGCGCATCGGCAGGGCCGGGGTCAGCAGGATGCGGGGCTTCGGCAAGGGTGGCCATGGTGGTCTCGGCGCTCCGTTTAAGGTTCGGATTAGCAACTGACCTTGGTGTAAATAACTCGCGAGGTTAAATCCAGCCCGAAAGCTCGCGCCGCAATATCGCCTCGACCATCGCCAATCCGTGATCCGAGGTGTTGAGGCAATCGAGCACGGCGTAATCCTCGCCGCCGGCTTCGATGAATTCGTCGCGGCCTTCGAGCGCCAGTTCCTCCAGCGTCTCGACGCAATCGGCAGCAAAGCCCGGCGCGGCGACAACGAGGCGCTTGGTGCCCTTCTGCCCTTCCTCGATCAGAGTGGTATCGGTCGACGGTTCCAGCCAGCGCGCCGGGCCGAAGCGCGACTGGAAGGTGGTTTCGAACCGTACCCCCGCGAATTCGGGCCGCTCGGCCAGCAACTCGCGCAGCAGGCGCGAAGTCTTGGAACAATGGCAGTAATAGGGATCGCCCTTCTCCAGCGTGCGCAGCGGCATCCCGTGGAAACTCAGCAGCATCACTTCGGGTTGGAACGCCAGGCCTTGCACCTGCCGGGTCAGATCATCGGCCAGCGCACCGAGGTAAGCGGGGTCGTCGTGATAGGGCGGCACGAACCGCATCGCCGGCTGCCAACGCATGTCGCCCAGCACGCGGGCGACCTCGTCGAACACGGTGGCGGTGGTGGCGGCGCAATATTGCGGATACATCGGCGCGATCAGGATGCGGTCGCAGCCCTTGGCCATCATCTCGCCGATGCGCTGCTCGATCGAGGGCTTGCCGTAACGCATCGCGTAATCGACCACGACCTTGTCGCCGAACCGGGCAACGAAGATCTTGGCCATCGCCTCGGCCTGCCCGGCGGTGATGTCCGCCAACGGCGATCCGCGGTCGGTCCAGATCTTGGCATAGGCCCTGGCGCTCTTCTGAGGGCGGGTGTTGAGAATGATCCCGCGCAGAATCGGCTGCCACGCAATCGGCGGGATTTCGATCACCCGCCGGTCGGACAGGAACTGCTTTAGATAGCGCCGCACCGAATCCGGGTCCGGCCCGTCGGGCGTGCCCAGATTGACCAACAATACGCCGATCATGCCGCTGGAAACGGGGGGGTGGTCGCCCGGAAGGCGCTGGGTCTGCCAGGTCATAGCCGTCCCAACGTATCGCAGGGCTTTCGTTTCCGGGCACTGGCCGTGGCCCGGACAAGGTGTTGCAATTTTGTCCGGGTCATATGCCGTCCGAAAGTAGGGGCAATCGTCTCAGCCGCAAGCCTGTAGCCGAAAACAGCGCATTGGCAATCGCAGGCGGGGCGACCACCGCGCCAAGCTCGCCGGGATCGGCGGGCGGGGCTTCGCTGGCGATAAATTCGATACGCATTGCCGGGCAATCGGCCAGCAGCGGCAGGCCCAGCCCGGCGTAATCACGGTTTTCGGGCATCCCGCTGCGCAGCTTGACCGGATTGCCCAGCGCAATACCCATCCCAAACACCAGCCCGCCTTCGATCTGCTGGCGGGCGATGTCGTGGTTGACGATCCGTCCGATATCCGCGGCTGCGGCCAACTGGATCACGCGCACCCCGCCTTCGCCCTGCCGCGCGGTGGCGATGCAGGCGATACGCGCAGCCTCCGGTCCATCGCCGATGCGCGCACAGGCAAGGCCCTGCCCGCTCTGGTCGGCGCCCCCGTCCCACCCGGCAAGCTGCGCTGCGCGTTGCAGGCACGCCGCCAGCCGCACATCATTGCCAAGCATCGCCATGCGAAACGACAGCGGTTCGCGCCCATACTTCGCTGCGATCTCGTCGATGAAGCTTTCAATCGCGAAGGTGGTCGGCCCGTGAGAATTGCCGCGCACCCGGCCGACCGGCAGGCCGATTTCCACCGGCACATGCTCGACCACTACGCCCGGCAGTTCGTAGGGCGGCACCGCGCCTTCGCAGGCGAGCGGATCGGGCTGACCGCTGGTTTCGCGGATCGCCGCCATGGTGGTGAGGTTGCCGAACAGGCGCTGGCCGAATTCACGCGCGGCGGGCGGGGTGGCGATGCGCACGCGCAAGGCATCGATCGCGCCGTCATCGGCCCCGGAGAGCTGCGCGCCCAACAGCAGCCAAGCGGGCGGGCGCGGGCGACTGCGGATCAGCTCGTCACGGCGCGGCCATGTGAGTTGCACCGGGCGCGGGCCGTCTTTGGCAAGCTCGCGCGCGATAAGC
This sequence comes from Erythrobacter sp. NFXS35, assembly GCF_040148725.1. Classification (NCBI taxonomy): domain Bacteria; kingdom Pseudomonadati; phylum Pseudomonadota; class Alphaproteobacteria; order Sphingomonadales; family Erythrobacteraceae; genus Erythrobacter; species Erythrobacter sp. NFXS35. The sequence continues at coordinate 1,582,307 of NZ_JAGDEB010000001.1, forward strand.
GCAATTTCGATCGCATGGTCGTGCTCCAGCCGGGCGTCGAAGCTGCCGCCTGCGGGCATGGGATAAAGCGCTACGTCCTCGGTCGCGATGCCGATGGCGCGGGCGGCGGCGATGCGCGCCTGCTCGGGCGCCTGACTAGCCAGCCACAGATCGAGCCGGCCGTCGGCAAAGCGCGCCGCAGCGGTGGCGGTTTCGACCGGCGCGGCGTGGTGCGGCTCGATCTCGTAACGGCGGGCCATGTCCACCCGGGTCATGGCGGCGGCGCCAAATCCGGTTTCGGCGATGATGAAACCCTCCCCGCCGGTTAGGAAGGTATCGAGCTTGGCGGCAATTTCGTTGCTGCTGACTGGCGCGCTGACAGCGAATTTGGGCTTCATCGCCTCCAGCGCCGCATCCGCGCTCCACCATGTCTCGGCGGCAACCGCCAGCCAGCGCTTGCTTTCGACGATGCCCGCCAGCCCGCGGATTTCGCCCGCCGCATCGCGGTCGAACCCGGTCAGTTCGGAACCATCGGTCGGCCCGTGACGGATCGAGGCGAACACCATGCCCGGCAGGCGCACGTCCCCGGCAAAGCGCCAGGAGCCATCGACCTTGGACGGCAGATCGATACGGGGATAGGCGGGGGCCTGATCGGAATCCGCCGGGAGTGGGGCCTCGCGCAAAGGCTCGGGGCGCAAAGGCGGGGGATCGTGCGGGCTGTATCCCGCCGCCGCCTCGGCCAGCTCACCGAAACTGGCGCGGCGTTCGCCGTGGATGACGAAGCCGCCTTCGACCTCGCATTCCTCCCATGTCACACCCCAGCGCGATGCGGCCTCCTGCGCCAGCATCGCGCGGGCAGCGGCGGCGGCTTCGCGGCAGCTCATTTCATAGGCGGGAAGCGAGGTTCCTTCCGCAGTCGCATTGAACCGCTGCGCCCCGGCGAACCGGGTCGCCATCAAAGCATCGGTGCGCGCCGAAAGCCCCGCAGCCAGCGGATCCCACAGCGCAATCCATTTCTGCGCTAGCGGAACATTGCCATAGGCGCCCGAAACCGGCGCAGGCTCGACTGCGATCTGCCGCCAGTCTGCCCCCAGCTCATGGGCGACGATCTGCGGCAGCAGCGTGGTGATGCCCTGACCCATCTCAAGCTGCGGAACGGCGACCGTCACCACCCCATCGGCGGCGATCTTGAGCCAGGCGCCGAACACATGCTCGCCCTTGGCCGCGACCAGCGGGGTGCCGTAGGCGCGGGGAACCAGCCACCACGCCACCAGCAGACCGCCTCCGGCAGCCGCTCCGGCCAGCACGCCGCGCCGCGATACCGGCATCACTCAGACCGTCCCGGTATCAAGCCAGCGCGACAGTTTCTGCGCGATCGCGGCAAATGGTGCGGCAGCCTCGCTATCGCCGGCGGCGGGCGGTTCGCCCTTGTCGCCCGCGATCCGGGTCTCCAGCGTCAACGGCACCCGGCCGAGGAACGGGATTTCCAATGCGGCGGCGAATTTCTCCACCCCGCCCTGTCCGAAGGGATCGCTGATATGCCCGCATTCGGGGCAGCAATAGCCCGCCATGTTCTCGACCAGCCCGATGATCGGCACCTCGCCCTGTTCGAACAATTGCCCGGCGCGCGCGGCATCGATCAGCGCAAGGTCCTGCGGGGTCGAAACCAGTATCGCGCCATCGGGCTTGTGCGCGGACAGCATCGACAGCTGCACATCGCCCGTGCCCGGCGGCAGGTCGACCAGCAGCAGATCTGTATCACCCCATTCGGCATCGACCAGCTGGCTCAGCGCCTTGCCGGTCATCGGTCCGCGCCACGCCAGCGCCTTGCCCGGTGCGACGATGTGGCCCATCGACAGGACCTTGACCCCGTAGGGGCTGTCGATCGCCACAAGCTGCTTGCCGTCGGGCGTAGCACCGGGCTTGATCCCCTCGGTCTTGAGCAGCTTGGGCTGCGAGGGGCCATAGATGTCGCCATCGATCACGCCGATCTTGCGGCCCGTCCGCGCGAGCGCGACCGCGATGTTGGTGGTGAGCGTCGACTTGCCGACCCCGCCCTTGCCCGATCCGACCGCGATCAGGCGGCGGCGGCGGCGTTCGCCGGTCAGCGCGACGCGCACCTCGTCGATCCCGGCCAGCGGGGCGAGCGCGGCGGTGATATCGGCCTCCAGCGCCGCGCGGTCGGCAGAGGACAGATCGCCCGCCTCGGCAACGATCACCGCGCGCGCCGCGACGATCCGGGCAGAGCGCACGCGGTGGTTGATTTCGGGCGTCAAAGCGGCGCGAATCAACGCTTCTTCGGCTTCCGGCTGACGGGGGGACTGGCGGGTTGAATCCTGTGACTTGCTCATGGCGTCACGCCTCTACCATCAATTTCACACAGCCAACCCCTGTTTTTCGTGTGAAGGCGTACCTATAAGGGCATTATGCAAAGATTGGACGGTTGGAGAGAACGTCTTGGCGGGGCCGCTCGCGGCCTTGCCATGGCTGGCAACAAGAACCCCTGGGGCAATGCCGGCAAGGGCGATGAGCCCGGCGTGGACGGCCCGAGCGCGGATCGCGGTTCGGGCGGTGACGGGGACGGCCCGCGCAACCCGTGGCTGCCGCCCGGCGGCGGCGAGCCCGGAAAGCGGCGCTCCGCCAGTATAGAGGATATCTTCAAGGGCCGCGGCCCGGAAGGCCCGCGTCGTTCTGGCGGGGGCGGCCCCGGCGGCCCGACCTTCCGCCTGCCCGAACGGCCCGGCGGCAAGAGCTGGGTTCCGATCATTGCCGGCGGGGTCGCCGCGCTGTGGCTTGCTGTCAGCAGCGTGCATTTCGTTCAGCCCGGCGAACAGGCAGTGGTCACGTGGTTGGGCGGCGCCTATTCCGGCACGCTCGATTCCGGCACCAACTTTACCGCACCCTGGCCGATCCAGATGGTCGAAAAGGAAAACGTCACTCAGATCCGTTCGGAAGAAGTGCCCGGCACCAACACCGAAAAACTGATCCTTACCTCCGACCAGAACCTGGTCGACCTCAGCTACCTGATCCGCTGGAATATCTCCGACCTTGCGCTGTACAAGTACCAGCTCAATGACCCGCGCAACGCGTTGCTCGAAATCGGTGAGGCCGCGATGCGCGCCGCTGTGGCGCGCCGCAACCTCGACACGGTGCTCACCGGTGCAGGCCGCGCCGAGATCGAACAGGACGTGCGCCAGCGCATGCAGGCGCGGCTCAATGCCTATCGTTCAGGCATCATGGTGCAGGGGATCGAAATCAACAAGGTCGACCCCCCAGGCCGGGTGGAAGAGGCGTTCAAGGACGTGTCTTCGGCTCAGCAGGATGCCGATGCCGCGATCAACCGTTCGCGTGCGGTCGCACAGCAGATGCTGGCCCGCGCACAGGGCGACGCGAGCGAGTTCAACAACATCTACGAGGAATACCGCCTCGCCCCCGAAGTGACGCGCCGCCGCCTGTATTACGAGACCATGGAGGCGGTCCTGTCCAAGACCGACAAGACCATCGTCGAGTCCGGCAATGTCACCCCCTACCTGCCGCTGCCCGAATTGCAGCGTCGCTCGCAGGGCGCGGTCCAGCCGCCGCGGCCGCAGGGAGAATAAGGTCATGAATGCTCTGAAGCAAAACTACAAGGTAGTGGCCATTGCCCTGATTGCGGTGGTGGTGGCGCTGCTGTCCGCAGTGGTGATCGTGCCCGAAACCCATCAGGCGGTGGTGGTCCGTACCGGTCAGCCGGTGCGCATCTTCAACATGTTCCGGCCCGATCAGCCCTATGGGCAGACCGGCGCCGGGGTGCAATTGCGCATCCCCTTCGTCGAACAGGTGCAGATGGTCGATCGCCGCGTGCTCGATCTCGACATGGAGCGCACGCAAGTGCTCTCCAACGATCAGCAGCGGCTGCAGGTCGATGCCTATGCGCGCTATCGCATCATCGATCCGGTCAAGCTGGTCGAACGCGCCGGCAACGAACGCCAGCTCGAATCGCAGCTGCTGCCGATCCTCACCTCGGTGGTGCGGCAGGAACTCGGTCGGCGGCCGTTCGCCTCGCTGATTTCCGCAGAGCGCGGGACCGCGATGGCCAACATCACCCGCACGCTTGACGAACAGGCGCGCAATTACGGCGCGCAGGTGCTCGACGTGCGGATCAAGGCGGCTGACCTGCCCGAAGGCCGCCCGCTCGATGCTGCCTTCACCCGGATGGAAACCGATCGTCAGGAAGAAGCCGCGACGATCCGTGCGGCGGGCAACCGCGATGCGCAGATCATCCAGGCCGAAGCCCAGGCCGAAGCTGCGCGGATCTATGCCGATGCCTATAACAAGGATCCCGGCTTCTACGATTTCTACCGCGCGATGCAGAGCTATCGTCAGACCTTCCTCAATGGCGAGGGGCAGAGCGCCATGGTGTTGTCGGACGACAGCGAATATTTCCGCCAGTTCCAGGGCGAGCGCTGAACGTCGTTGGACGGGCGTCCTCCGACATTCGGCGAATGAAAAGCCGCGTTCAATCGGCATTCAGGGCCGAAACGCTTTTTCGGGGGCGCATTGGGCAAGTTCGGCACCGCGCCCCCGCGGTCGCCGGAACTGGGTTTCAAGGAACATCGCGGGGCACCTGCGCGTTCCGCCACAAGATAAGGATCAAGAGGACGTGAACAAAGTGCGCTATGTATATGGACTCACGAGCGCGCTGCTGGTCGGCGGCGCTGCGGTCTCGCTGATCACCGGCACGCCATTGGGCGCGCAGGTGGCGCAGAACGATGATGCGGTGATGGAGCGGGTGGTGCCGATTGCCGGCGCGCCGGCCAGCTTCGCCGATCTCACCGCGCAGTTGCAGCCGGCGGTCGTCAACATCTCCACCCGCCAGCGGATCGAGGTGAGCAACAACCCGTTCGCAGGCACGCCGTTCGCGGAACTGTTCAACCGTCGCGGCGGCGGCCAGCCCCAGACGCGCGAGGCGCAGTCGCTGGGTTCGGGCTTCATCATTTCGGCCGATGGCTTCGTGGTGACCAACAACCACGTGGTCTCACCGCCCAACACCAATGCGACGCTGGAAGAAATCACCGTCACCATGCCCGACGGGACCGAATACGAGGCGGAACTGGTCGGCTCCGACGCGGCGAGCGACCTTGCGGTGCTCAAGATCAATGCCAGCCGGACCTTCCCCTTCGTCACCTTCGGCGATTCCAGCGCGGCGCGTGTGGGTGACTGGGTGGTGGCAATCGGCAACCCCTTCGGTCTTGGCGGCACTGTCACCAGCGGAATCGTTTCGGCGGTCTATCGCAACACCGGGCAGGGCGGCGCGTATGACCGCTACATCCAGACCGATGCCAGCATCAACCGCGGCAATTCGGGCGGTCCGCTGTTCGACATGCGCGGCAATGTGATCGGCATCAACAACGCGATCTTCTCGCCCTCGGGCGGCAGCGTCGGCATCGGCTTTGCCATCCCCGCCGAAATCGCTGCGCCGATCGTCGATCAGTTGAAGGCCGGGCAGGAGATCGAGCGCGGCTATCTCGGCGTGGGCCTTGCCCCGATCAACGAGGATTTCGCCGCTTCGCTCGGCCTCGAAAAGCGCCGCGGCGAATTCGTGCAGACGGTGCAGGACGATAGCCCTGCCGCGCGCGCCGGGCTGCGGCCGGGCGACATCATCACCAAGATCAACGGCAAGGACGTGACCGCCGACCAGACCGTGTCCTTCCTCGTCGCCAATCTCGAACCGGGCGCGGTCGTGCCGGTCGAACTGCAGCGCGACGGCCAGCGACTGGCGCTCAACGTCACGCTCGGCAAGCGACCAACGGAAGCTGAATTGCAGCAGCAGTCCCAGACTTTCGATCCCGATGCCGAAGAGCCGATGGAACCCGGCACTTCGGACGGCACGATCGAGGAAAAACTCGGCCTGCAGGTGCTCGGCATGACCCCGCAGATCGCCCGCTCGCTTGGCGTTCCGGTGGACACCAGCGGTGTGGTGATCGGCGCTGTCGATCCCAATTCGGACGCGGCGCGCAAGGGCCTGCGCCGCGGCGACATCATCCTGTCGGCCAATTATCAGGCGACGGCCTCGATCGAGGATCTGCTGGCGCAGGTGAATGCCGCCAGTGCCGAAAACCGCGAGGCCATCCTGCTGCGCATCCAGCGGCGCACCCAGCCTCCGGCCTTCTTCCCGATCCGCCTGCGCTGATCGCCAGCCTCAAAGCACACGAAAAGGGCGCCGGGAACAGATCCCGGCGCCCTTTTTCCGTTGATGCTCTGCCCTAGTATTCGGGCGGGAGGATGATCTGCGGCTGAGGCGGAGGGCGGCGCGGTTCGGGCGGGATCGCACCGCCGGTGGCTTCCTCCAGAAAATCCTGGCTTGCCGCCGGCGGACCATCCTGCGGGCGTGCCCGTTGGCGCTCCCGGTCCCGTTCACGCTCGCGATCGAGGGGGCGCTCCCCTTCGATGCCGAACGGGCTGGGGGTCGGTTCGCGGCGGCCCGGCTCGATCAGGTTACCCTGCTCGTCGATATAGTAATAATCATCCGGCTCGCCGAACATCGCTTCCTCGTCGGGTTCCAGCTGCCATTCCGGCAGTTCGACCGTAGTATCGAAGTCCTCCACCGCCCGGTCCTTGACCGCATAGCGCATATAGGCCGCAAACGCCTGTGCCGGGGCGCGCCCGCCCTGCAGGCCGGGCACCGCCTTGGCATCGTCGCGGCCCATCCAGACCCCGGTCGTGATGCCGCTGGAAAAGCCGACGAACCAGCCGTCCTTGTTCGATGAGGTGGTGCCGGTCTTGCCCGCCACCGGCCGCCCGATCTGCGCTGCACGGCCTGTCCCGGTCTGCACTGCGGCCTGCAACAGATCGGTCATTCCCGCCGCCACGTAGTCAGGGACCAGAGCCCGTTCCCGGGCGCGTTCGTGCTGGTAGAGCAGTTCTCCGTCGGCGGTGGTCACCTTGGCGATGCCATAGGGCTCCACGCCCACTCCCTTGGCCGAGACAGCGGCAAACGCGCGGGTCATTTCGATCAGGCGCACTTCGGACGATCCCAGCACCATCGCCGGGAAGGTCGAAACTTCCGACGTGATGCCGAACCGCCGCGCCATCGAAGCAACCGTGCCGAAGCCGACCTCGTTGCCGAGCTGCGCTGCGACAGTGTTGATCGAGAAGGCGAAGGCGGTGCGCAGATCGGTCTCGCCGATATTGCGTCCGCTGGAATTGCGCGGGCTCCAGCCGTCGATCGTCACCGGGGTATCGACCACCAGATCCTCGGGCGTGTATCCCGCTTCCAATGCGGCAAGGTAGACGAACAGCTTCCACGACGAACCCGGCTGGCGCATCGCATCGGTGGCGCGGTTGAAATTTGTGGCGACATAATCCGTGCCGCCCACCAGCGCGAGGATCGCGCCGTCGCGGTCGAGACTCACCAGCGCACCTTGCGCATTGCCGGGCGTGTTGGCCTCGATCGCGGTGGTGGCGGCGCGCTGCATCCCGATGTCGAGCGTGGTCCACACCTCGATCGGCTCGAAGGTTTCGGGCAGGATGATGTCGAGCTGCGGCAGCACCCAATCGGTGAAATACCGCACCGAATTCTGCCCCGCCTGCTGCTTCAGCTGCACGGCGCTGACATCCACCCTCGCCTGATCGGAGGTGATGTAGCCCTGTTCGCGCATCAGCCGCAGCACCACCTGCGCGCGGTCGACGGCGGCCTGTACATCTGCGGTGGGGGCATAGCGGCTCGGCGCCTTGACCAGCCCGGCGATGATCGCCGCCTCGCCGACGCTGAGTTCGGTCGCGGGGTGGCTGAAGAACTTCCGGCTTGCGCTGTCGATGCCGTAGGCACCGCCACCGAAATAGACCTTGTTGAGATACAGCTCGAGGATTTCCTCCTTGGAGAACTTCCATTCGAGCGCCAGCGCCAGCACCGCCTCGCGCGCCTTGCGGTCGAACGTGCGGTTGGAATTGAGAAACAGGTTGCGGGCCAGCTGCTGGGTGATGGTGGACGTGCCGCCAAGCCGCGCGCGCGAACCGGTTACACCTTCGACCAGCGCGCCGGTCAGCCGCACGGGATCTACCCCGATATGCGAATGGAAGCGCTTGTCCTCGACCGCGATCATCGCGTTCTTCATGTTGTCGGGGATTTCGCCGTAATCGAGCCACTCCCCGAAGCTTGGACCCAGTTCGACGATTTCGCGCCCGTCGCGCGCGCGGACGACGATGGTCTGGCCCGGCTGATTGGCCACGAGCGCGGAATAGCTGGGGATCGAACGTGCTGCGAACGCAACAGCGAAGCCGAGGAATATGACGCCCAGCAGCGCCAGCCCGGTCGCAGTCCAGAAGCCCCGCTTCAGCCACGTCCGCCAGCGCGAGGGCGGCTTGCTCCCGCCGCCGCTAGCCGTCTTGTTGCGCGCAGGCGGAGCCTCGGCTCGCCCTGCTGCTGCCCGGCGGCTTCCGCGCGCACCCTTGTTCTGCAACCGGTCACCCCTTTTGGACATGGCCTGACGTTCTATCCGTTACTGCCCGTCACGACCGGGCGTAGCAGGCCTGTGCATAGGCAAGTTGTAACCGGGGGTGAACCGCGCCGGCCGCCCTGTCCCCCGTTGCGGCAGACACGCCTCAGCTGTCGGCAGGGGTGAACACCAGCGCGGCGGAGTTGATGCAGTAGCGCAGGCCACCCTGCTCGGGCGGGCCATCGGGAAACACATGGCCCAGATGCCCGCCGCACTTGCCGCAGCGCACTTCGGTGCGGACCATGCCGAAGCTGACGTCGCGGTGCTCCTCCACCACTTCCTCATCGGCGGGCTTGGTGAAGGCGGGCCAGCCGCAGCCGGAATTGTATTTGGCGGTGGAGTAGAACAGCTGCGTACCGCAGGCCGCGCAGTGATATTCGCCCTCGTCATAGAACTTGTCGTATTCGCCCGTGAAGGCGCGTTCGGTGCCCGCTTCGCGCAGCACGTGGTACTGCATCGGGTCGAGCTTCTCGCGCCATTCGGCGTCGGTTAGTTCCAGCTTGTCGATCATGGCCTTCTCCCGCAATTTGCCTCTCTGGCGATCTGGTCAGCATATGGTCGCTTGATGAGGCGGAGCAAGTGTGACAGCTTGGCAAACTCAGTCAAAGGGTTGCGAAATGGCGATGCAAGACAAAACCGGTCCGCTGATAGTCCTACGCACGTTGGCTGCCATCCTGTTCATATTGGCGTTGGGAATGCTGGGCGGCCGGATTTTCGGCGGCCTGGACATCTCGCCCGCCATCATCGTCAGTCAGATCACGATGGGCATCGCACTGCTGGTGATCGCCCAGAGCACGCTCAAGAGCGGGGGCAAGCCGGACTAGGGCTCCGGCGTGCGCCCTATCCGTCCACCAGTGCATAATGCGCAGGCGGCTGGATCACGTCCATCCGCTCGGTCAGCAGCGGGCGGAAGCTCGGGCGGCTCTTGAACACGGCATACCAGCCGCGTGACTGTTCGTGCCCGGCCCAGTCGATTCCGCCGAGATAATCCGCGACCGAAATCTGCGCCGCCGCCGCCAGATCAGCGAGGCTCATGGTCGATCCCGCCACCCACGGGCGGTTGTCGATCAGCCAGTCGAGATAGTCGAGATGCCCGTGGGCCAGCTTCATCGCGTTGCGCAGTGCGCCGCTATCGGGCGGCTGGCGCAGGATGCGTTTGCGCATCCGTTCGGACAGCAGGGGCGCGGTGACATCGGCGTAGAAATTCTCGTCGAACAGCGCGACCAGCCGCCGGATCTCGGCGCGCTGGGTGGCGGTTCCGTTGATCATCGGTGTGCGTTCGACCGTCTCCTCGAAATACTCGGCGATCGCCCGGCTATCGGCGATGGCGATGTTCTTTTCGGGATTGACGATCACCGGCGTGCGCCCGGCCGGATTGAGGTTGAAGAACATGTCCGACGCCGCCCACGGATCTTCGCGCACCAGATCATAGGCGATATTCTTTTCGCTCAGCAACAGGCGGATCTTGCGGCTGAACGGGCAGAGCGGGAATTGATGGAGTTGCCACATGCTGCAGCTATCCTTGCCTCAATTCCGGGGGCAAATCCAGCAGCGCATGGGACGGGCACGGGGGATATGTCGATGCTTACAGCCCGGCAGCGGACTTCATCAGCAGGCACGCGGGCATCATCGCCGGAATATCCTCCGGGCTGGCCTTCAGCCGCTCGCCCTGTAGCGCGATCAGATCGAATGCGCCGCGCCGGTCGAGCCCGCGATCATCCATCAATTGCGCCATGGTGCGCACGAAGAATTCGCGCCCGCCGTCCTGATCGAGCCCTTGCGGACCCGCCGCGCCGCGCGCATCGCCCGCCTTTTGCCAATCGCTGACAAAGGCGAAGGCGACCGCGCAGCGCAAGGCGGCGGATTGCTGAAGGGTGAGGTCTTCGAGGCTGACGGACGGCGCGGGCGCAGCGGATGGGGCTGGCGCAGGCGCGGCGGGCGCGGCCTGAAGCATGAGCGCTGCGGCAATAAGAGCATGGATCATGCCCCCTCCTATGCACCGCCGGATGAACCTGTGGCTACCGGAAAAGCCGATTGCCGCACGGAACAATCCGTCCTAGTCCGCAAGCCTGTCTTATGAGAGGAGACCGCACGCAATGTTCAGTCACGTAATGATCGGCACCAATGATATCGACCGTGCCAAGGCGTTCTATGATGCCACGCTGGCCGTGCTCGGCGCAGGTCCGGCGATGATCAACGAAGCCGGCACCGGCCACAAGCGCCTGTTCTACATGCATGCCGGCAGCATCTTCGGGATCTCGCAGCCGATCAACGACGAGCCTGCGAGCTGTGCCAACGGAGCGACGTTCGGCTTTGCCTGCGACAGTCTGGAGCAGGTGCAGGCGTTCCATGATGCGGCGGTTGCCGCCGGTGGCAAGTCGATCGAAGACCCGCCGGGCCCGCGCACCGGCTCGATGGGCACGCTCAACCTTGCCTATGTGCTCGATCCCGATGGGCACAAGCTGTGTGCGCTGCACCGCGCAGGCTGAACGCTACCTGCTCAATTCGAACACCGCGAATTCGGCGCGCCAGTTTGCTGCTGGCGCGCCGATTTCCGTTTCGTTGGCGAAAAACCACGCGCGCTCGATAGCCGCGCCTTTCAGCCGCGCCAGATCGCGGAAATCATCCACCGTCACATGATGGATATTCTGCGTTTCGTACCAGCTCACCGGCAGCGCGCGCGTCACCGGCATCCGTCCGCCCAGCATCAGCGCCGCGCGCGTGCGCCAATGCGCAAAATTGGGGAATGAAACGAACGCCCGCCGCCCCACCCGCAGCAATTCGTCGAGGATCAGATCGGGCCGTGTCGCGGTTTGCAAGGTCTGGCTGAGGATCGCGTAGTCGAACGCCTTGTCGGGATAATTGGCAAGATCGAGATTGGCATCGCCCTGCACCACCGAAAGTCCGCGTGACACGCAGCGTTCGACCAGTGCGCCGTCCAGTTCCATACCGCGCGCATCGCAACCGCTCGCACTTTCCAACTCGGCCATCAGCGCGCCGTCGCCGCAGCCGATATCGAGCACCCGGCTGCCGGGCACGACATGGGCGGCGATGGCGGCGAGGTCTGGCCGTAGCCGGGAACCTTGGGGGCTCATTCGACGAATCCCCTCACCACCCGGTCGAGCTGGTCGTGTTCCAGCAGGAAGCTGTCATGTCCATTGGGCGCGGAAAGCTCGACGAAGCTGACTTTCGCCCCCGCTGCGTTCAATGCATGGACGATGTGGCGGCTTTCGGCGGTGGGATACAGCCAGTCGGTATCGAAGCTGACAAGGCAGAACCGCGCATTGGTGCCTGCGAAGGCCGTGGCCAGCTTGCCGCCCCCCGAATCGTCGGAAAACTCCTCCGCGATATCGAAATAATCCATCGCACGGGTGATGTAGAGGTAGCTGTTGGCATCGAACCGGCGGGTGAACCCGCTGCCCTGATAGCGCAGGTAGCTTTCCACCTGGAAATCCGCGTCGAAGCCGAAGCCCTTGGCGTCCCGATCCTGCAGCCGCCGCCCGAACTTCTCGGTCAGCCCCGCTTCCGAAAGATAGGTGATATGCGCCGCCATCCGCGCCACGGCGAGGCCGTTGTCGGGCCTGGCGTCGCTGGCGTAGTAATCGCCGTCCGCCCATGCCGGATCGGCCATGATCGCCTGCCGCCCGACTTCGTGAAAGGCGATGTTCTGCGCCGAATGGCGCGCGGTCGACGCGATCACCAGTACCCGTGCCGCGCGTTCGGGCCAGTTGGCGGCGAGGCTCAATGCCTGCATCCCGCCCATCGATCCGCCGACCACGGCGTGCAGGCGTGCAATCTCCAGCCCATCCAGCAGTGCCACCAGCCCGCGCACCATGTCGCGGATGGTGATGACGGGAAAGCGCATCGCGTAAGGCGCGCCATCGGGCGCGAGGCTGGCGGGGCCGGTCGATCCCATGCAGGAACCGATGACATTGGCGCAGATCACGAAGTGGCGATTGGTATCGATTGGCTTGCCCGCCCCGACCATCCGCTCCCACCACCCCGGCTTGCCGGTGATCGGATGCGGGCTGGCGAGGTACTGGTCACCCGTCAGCGCGTGGCACACCAGCACCGCGTTGCTCTTGTCCGGCGCGAGCGTGCCGTAAGTCTCATAGGCAATCTGCGCGCCCTCCAGCACCTGCCCGCTGTCAAGCGGCAGGGGATGCGGGAGCGAATAGACCGAAGAAAGCGGGGCGGCGTTCATTGCCCGGATGCGAAAGCGGAAAAACACCCCTTCGACAAGCTCAGGACGAACGGTTAGGAGCATTTTTTCGAATTTCCGTTCGTGCTTAGCTTGTCGAAGCACTGCCTTTTCTTCAAGCGGCGCATCACGATGACCATCACCAGACCTCAACCCAAACCCTGGCCCAAACCCTGGATCGAACAGATCCGCGCCTATGTGCCGGGCAAGTCCAAGTCGGCGAGCGGTCAGCCGCTGACCAAGCTTTCCGCCAACGAGAACCCGCTCGGCAGCAGCCCTGCAGCGCGGGCGGCGCTGGCTGAGGGACACAATCCCGCCGATTACCCGGACCCCGATGCCCGCGCGCTGCGCGAGGCAATCGCTGCGGTGCACGGTCTCGATCCGGCGGGGATCGTATGCGGCACAGGCTCCGGCGAGTTGCTGCATTGCGCAGTGCAGGCGCTCGCGGGGCCGGGGGACGAAGTGCTGGCCTCGCGCTATTCCTTCTCGCTCTACCCGCTGCTGGCGCACAAGGTCGGAGCGACACCGGTGTTCGCCGAGGATGATGGCTATGCCGCCTCGGTCGATAACCTGCTGGCGGCGGTGACCCCGCAGACCCGCGTGGTGCTGCTCGACAACCCGAACAACCCGGTCGGCAGCTTCCTGCCCCCGTCCGAAGTCGCGCGCCTGCACGCCGCCCTGCCTTCCGATGTGCTGCTGGTGGTGGACGAGGCCTACGGCGAGTATGTCGATCCGGCGCATCAGCACGCCGCGTTCGAACTGGCGGCGCGCCATGACAACGTGCTGGTCAGCCGCACCTTCTCCAAGGCTTACGGCCTCGCGTCCGAGCGGGTCGGCTGGGTGACGGGGTCGCCGCACCTGATCGATCTCGTCAACCGGCTGCGCGGGGCGTTCAATGTCTCGGTCAGCGGGCAGAAGGCCGCGCTGGCGGCGCTGGGCGATCAGGATTTCGTCACCGCATCCCGCACTCACAACACCGCCGAGCGGGCGCGGCTGGCCGAAGCGATTGCGGCATTGGGCAATCACGGCGTGTCGGCCTCTCCTAGCGAAGCCAACTTCCTGCTGGTGCATTTCGATGGCGAGGTGACCGCCGCGCAGGCGCTGGATGCGCTATCGGATGCCGGATATGCCGTGCGCCATCTGCCCTCGCAAGGCCTGCCCAATGCCCTGCGCATAACCATCGGCAAGTCGGACGACATGACCCGCGTGATTGCCGCCTTGCGAACCCTGTGCGGCGAGGCGGCATGACCATTACCCGCGTCGCAATCATCGGGCTGGGCCTGCTGGGCGGCTCGATCGGGCTGGCGGTCAAGGCGCGCGGGCTGGACATCGCCACCACCGGCTTCGACCGAGATCCGGAGGTGCGCAAGCGGGCCGGGGGGCGCGGGCTGGTCGACACGGTGTGCGATACCGCCGCCGAGGCCGTGGCCGAGGCCGATCTCGTGATCCTGTGCGTCCCCGTCGGCGCGATGGGCGCAGCGGCGCGTGAGCTTGCGCCCGGCCTCGCCCCGCACGCCATCGTCAGCGACGTCGGATCGTCCAAGGCCGCCGTGGCCAAGGCGCTCGCCGCCGCGCTGCCTGGCGCCTGCATCATCCCCGCCCACCCGGTCGCCGGCACCGAGCAGAGCGGACCGGAGGCGGGCTTTGCCACCCTGTTCGCGGGCCGCTGGTGCATCATCACGCCCCCTGAAGACTGCGATCCGGCGGCGCTTGCGGCGCTGTCCGAATTCTGGACGGCGCTCGGCTCCAAGGTGGAACTGATGGACGCAGCCCACCACGATCTGGTGCTCGCCGTCACCAGCCACATCCCGCACCTCATCGCCTACACCATCGTCGGCACCGCCAGCGATCTGGAGGACGTGACCCAGAGTGAAGTCATCAAGTATTCGGCAGGGGGCTTCCGCGATTTCACCCGCATCGCCGCCTCCGATCCGGTGATGTGGCGCGACGTGTTCCTGACCAATCGCGGCGCCGTGCTGGAGATGCTGGGGCGCTTTTCCGAAGACCTCACCGCGTTGCAACGCGCGATCCGATCGGGCGACGGGGACACTCTGTTCGACCTGTTCACCCGCACCCGCGCGATCCGGCGACAGGTGATCGAGCAGGGGCAGGACGACGAGCGGCCCGATTTCGGGCGGGATCACTAGACCGCCCCCGCTCCTGCCGGCGCGCCGGTAGGAGACACATGAGACACTGTCCAGGAACACAAAAACCGCCAGCCCAGCGCAGGCCGGCGGAGCGCAGCTGCGCGGGACAGAGTACGGGGAGATGCCGGTAGGTCATGCGGGCATAGCTGGCAAGTCAGCCCCAAGTAGGAAAGCGCGCCTTCGATCCAGCGGCAGGGCATCGGACAGGCGAGGCCGATGCGCGCACGCATTGTGTGTGCAAGCAGCAGTCGTGGAGAGACGTCCGCTTTTCGGTGGTACCAGAAAAAACCTGCCGTTCGGCTAGCGACCCCTTTGCGGCCGCTCGCAGTATGGGCGCAAGCGTGCCGCATTGGTTGTATTTGCCCCCTAATTGCGGCAACGTAAGTCCCGAGAAAAGGGTGCGAGATTGATGAAAGTTCTGGTCATCGGAG